>NZ_RBKU01000001.1:3996439-5328586 GCF_003633615.1 Mucilaginibacter gracilis
ATCGGCTTTTACAATTCCCCAGTGGTCAATAATCATTACGCTGGTAATCACAAAATCGAGCACGTTATCGGCCCGTACCTTGGTGGCCGATTGCGCCATACCATCCCTAATGGTTTTGCCGCCGCCAAATTTACCCTCGTCGCCGTAAACGGTATAGTCTTTTTCTATTTCAATAATGAGGTCGGTATCGGCCAGGCGCACTTTATCGCCTGTGGTTGGGCCAAACATATTGGCATACTTTATCCGGTTAATGCTTAGGCTCATTGTGGTTTGTGTTTAAAATTTAAAGCCGCCATTTTTTCCATCGCTTTTGCTTTAACCTGTGCCGATGTGGTATCGCCATTTACCAAATTATTAAAGCCGTAAACATGCCTGCTACCGCCAAAAGTTACCAAGGTAACTTCCTTTTCTTCGCCGGGTTCAAAACGCACGGCTGTACCTGCGGCAATGTTAAGGCGCATACCAAATGCCTTTTCCCTATCCATCTCCAACTGTTTATTGGCCTCAAAAAAATGGAAATGCGAACCAACCTGCACCGGCCTGTCGCCGGTATTGGTTACCACTATGCTAATGGTTTGGCGGCCAACATTGCATTCAATAGGTTCGGTTTTTAGGATGTATTCTCCGGGGATGCCCCCCCGCCCCCTAAAGGGGGAGCTTTATCTGTATTGTTATTATGTTCATTTGGGTTTGTCATAAATGCTTTTTTCTTTTTTTTTGATGTCTTAACATATTTAGGACTATTCCTCCCCCTTTAGGGGGTCGGGGGGCTCACCTTATCGGATCATGCACGGTAACCAATTTTGTCCCGTCCGGAAATGTTGCTTCGATCTGAATTTCGTGTATCATTTCGGCAATGCCATCCATCACATCGTCACGGGTTAAAATGGTGGCGCCAAACTGCATTAATTCGGCAACCGATTTACCGTCGCGCGCCGCTTCCTGCAACTGGCTGCTTATTAAGGCAATGGCTTCCGGATAGTTCAATTTCAGTCCGCGGGCCCTGCGTTTTTCGGCCAATTCGCCGGCCAGAAATAACAATAATTTTTCCGATTCCCTGGGTGTTAAGTGCATGTTGCTAAATATATATCAATATATAAAAATTCAATTTAAATGCGCGTTTTTTACTTTGATAATCTCGGCTGCAATGCTAACCGCTATCTCCTCGGGCGTTTGGCTTTTTATTGGAATACCTACCGGCGAATGTATCTTTTTTAACCGTTCTTCTGTAGCCAGGCCCTCGGCAATGTAAGTGTTAAACATTTCGGCTATTTTGGTTTTGCTGCCTAATAGGCCTGTGTATTTAAAGCTTTTATCCAGCAAGGCCCGTAATGCGGCATCATCAGTGCGGTAACCAAACGTCATGATGATTACGTAGTGGCTTGCGCCCGAATGGATCACATCCTTCAATTCGCTGTAATCATTAACCAACGTTTTTTCTTGCGCGTAATCATTATCGGCCAGGGTATTTAACTCCGGCCTGTTATCGTAAATATGGATATAAAAATCCATCGTACTCATTAATTGCGATAACGCTAACGAGCAATGGCCGCCGCCAATAATAAAAAGGTGGTTTTTATAACCTGTTTTTTCCTGGTAGTGCCAAATGTTTTCGCTTTCCATGCCGAAAACAAAATCACTTTCGGCAGCTTCGTCACTAAACTCTATACCTTTTGGCGAAAGTTTGAGCAAACCATTTTTATCGGCATCAATACTTTTAATTAGAGCATCAATGTAAGGTTTTTCGATAGCTTTAACCGGGTATATCAATATCGTTTGCTCGCCCGAGCATATCATACCGCTTTGGTTTTTGGCGGCTTTTTTATCATGAAACTGTTGCCTCAACGTTATGCTTTGCTGGTTTTGTTTTAATTGCTCTTTAGCCATTTCAACAAATTTATGTTCCATAATTCCGCCGCCTATTGAGCCTGCTATTTGGCCGCTTTGGTTTACCGCCATAGCAAAACCCTGCCTGCCGGGGCTGCTGCCACTGCTTTGTAAAACATACAACAACATTACCTGTGCCCCCTGCGATAAACTATCGCTGATTAACTTCCAGACTGCTTGTTGTTTCCTCATTCTTTTCCTGGTCGGGTTTCAACGGTTTTGAGTACAGCGCCATCAGCGTTTTTTCGGGCGTCATGGGTGCCGATAAAGGGATATGCGCATCGGGGTTAAACGCCTTAATGGCATTACGCAACGCAAAGTAAGCACCTATACCATACATTAACGGCGGTTCGCCAACCGCTTTAGATCTAAATATTGCCAGGTTATCGGCAGTGGTTTCTAAAAAATCAATCTCCAAAACCTTGGGTACCGAATAAATATCGGGCACTTTGTATGTTGATAGCGCGTTCGATTTTAGTTTACCTTCCTTGTCATAAATCAATTCTTCTAAGGTCATCCAACCTATCCCTTGTACAATGCCGCCCTCAATTTGCCCGCGATCTATCAACGGGTTCATGCTCACTCCAAAATCGTGAACTACCTTAACGGCGTCAACCTGGTAAGTTCCGCGCAGGCAATCAATAGTTACTTGCGTTATAGCCGTTCCGTAAACGTGGTAGGCAAAGGGGTGGCCTTTCTCTTTTAGTTTATCATAATGTATTTCGGGAGTGGCGTAATGTGCATGTTCGGATAGGCTTACCCGCTTAAAAAATGCCGACATAATGAGCCGTTCCCAGGTCATTTCGTGCTTTTGGTCACTTACGTGGATGTGGTTATCCTTTAAAGTAATGCTTGCTATCGGGATGTGCATTTCATCGGCAGCTACTTGCTTTAGCCTGTTGGCAATTTCGGTGCATGCCATAAAAACAGCTTTCCCGTTTAAATCTGCCGTTGCACTTGCCGCAGATGGTGAAGTATTGGCAACGCGGCTGGTACTGGTTGATTGCAGTTTTACCTTATCGGCATCAATACCAAAAACATAAGCCGCAACCTGTAGCATTTTGGTATTTACGCCCTGGCCCATTTCTACCGCGCCGGTACTTACGCTCACGCTGCCATCGGTATAAACGTGTACCAGCGCACGGCCCTGGTTCATCATGGTATTGGTGAACGATATGCCGAAGCAAATCGGCATCATGGCAATGCCTTTTTTATAGAGTTTATTTGTACTGTTAAAATAATGGGTTTCTTTAATAACGCTTTCGATGTTAAATCGGTCCATGGCTTTATCCCAACAGGCGTGTGCCTCGCTCACAGCTTTTTGCCCGTAGGGGAACTCGTCGCCTGTTTTATTGAGGTTTATTTGTTGGATAACCGATGCATCGACACCTAAATTTTCGGCAGCTTTAACTATGGCGGCTTCTATTACAAACATACCCTGCGGGCCGCCAAAACCACGGAACGCCGTATTGGGCGGTAAGTTGGTTTTGCAACTGTAAGCCACGGCGTGTACGTTGGGTATAAAATAAGTGTTGGTACAATGGAACAAAGTGCGCTCTAACACCGCGGGCGACAAATCGGCGGCGGCACCGGCATTTTGGTAGAACTGAACCTCGTAGGCCAGTATCTTAAAATGTTTATCGAGCCCAATTTTAAAATCGGACGAGTAGGGGTGGCGCTTACCCGTCATGGCCATATCTTCCATACGGTCGAGCGCGTATTTTACAGGTTTTTTGAGGATGTGTGCAGCTAAGGCACACAGTGCAGCCCAGGCATTCGCCTGATCTTCTTTACCTCCAAAACCACCGCCCAAACGGATCACGTCCACCTCAACCTGGTGCATGGCAACGCCTAAAACTTTACAGGTTGCAGCCTGCGTTGCACGCGGACTTTGCGTTGACGAATATATTTTTAACGCGTTATTCTCCTGCGGAATGGCGTAGGCGCCCTGCGTTTCAATGTATAAATGTTCTTGCCCGTTAGTTTCGGCAAGGCCCTCAAAAATGTATTCGCAACTTTGCCAGGCGGCTTCGGTATCGCCCAAACGGTGCGTGCGCGGCGGAACGATGAGTTGCCCCAAAGCATGGGCGTCGCGCGGGTCGGTAATAATGGGTAAGGGGTCTATCTCCACCTTAATTTTTTTCACGGCGGCATGTGCAGCTTCGTAAGTTTCGGCAACAACAAATGCTACGGGCATTCCGCAAAAATCAACATGATGTTCGGCCAATAGTGGTTCGTCTGGTATAATGCCGCCTATCTGGTTTTGGCCGGTAATATCTTTGTAAGTGAGGATGCGCACAACGCCGGGTATTTTTTCGGCCTCGCTCAAATCGAGCGAAGTAATGTGCCCGTTAGCTATTGGCGAACCGAATGATGCACCAAACAAGGTGCCCTGTATTAAAGGTACATCGTCAAGGTAAACCGATTCGCCGCGTGTATGTGTCCTGCTATCTATATTCTTCATCTTCGGTATCTTAAACTGTTAATTAAGCCAGTAATTTATCAATTTCCAACAGCGGGAATAGTTTAATAAAATGCGCCTTAATTAATTGCGACAACAATAAACGTTTATACTCGGCCGTGCCCCGGGCATCACTTATGGGTGCTATTTCGGTTTGTAAAAGTTCGGTAGCTTCGGTTACCAACTCTTCGGTCAATTCCTTTCCAACTAAAAATGCTGAGGTTTTGGCAAGATATAATGGGAACGCGTACACACCACCGGCAGATATGCGGGCATGGGTAACGATGTTACCATCCATAGTTAAACTCATGGCCGAGTTTACGCTGGCAATATCCAAATGAGTTCGCTTGCTCACCTTTTCGAAAGTAAACCAGGTGTTTTTATCGGGCAAGGTAAACCAAAAAGATTCAACAAATTGGTTAGGCTGTTTATCCAGGGTTTTGTAGCCTTTGTAAAATTTCTCTAAAGCAACATCGCTTTTGTTTTCGCCATCGCTCAAAGTTAAAACCGCGCCGAGGGCCAAAAAGAATATCGAAAAATCGCCAATAGGCGAGCCATTAACAAAATTCCCCGCAAGGGTAGCTATATTACGTATTGGGGTTGACGAAATAAGTTTGCCAACTTCGGCAATTTTAGGGAAATGCGCTAATATAACAGGCGAGGTTATCAAGTCGGTAACGGTTGCCGCGCCACCTATTACACATTTATCGCCGTGTTTGGTAATGCCTTTTAATTGCTGTTTGCGGGTTAAAAAATCAATATCGGCATAAACCATTTTATCATGTTGCTGCACATATAAATCTGTACCACCGCCAAGGAAACGGGTGTTAATACTTTGCATATTTGCTTCACCGTTGGTTTGCGTAGCTAATAATTGCAAACGTTCCTTTATATTTTTAAAATAGGATGGAAGTATATTTTTAGAAGTTACATATTCCACCGTATCGCCCGTTTTGTCTTTTATCAGCTCGGTAACCTGCTCAAGTGCGCGTTCTATCGATTTGTATCCCGTGCAGCGGCAAATATTGCCATCTACTGCTGCGATGGCATTTTGCTGCGTTGGTTGTTTATCGCTCAGGCAAAAACCAGCCATTGATACAATAAAGCCCGGCGTGCAAAATCCGCACTGCGTACCTGCCTGGTCGCACATGGCTTGTTGTATAGGGTTAGGTTCATAATCAAAATTTACGCCCTCAACTGTTACAATGTGTTTATGATGAATATTGCCTAAAGCCGTTAGGCACGAGGTTGCCGACGAATACTTTAACACGCCGTTTGTTACCCCGCCAATTAAAACGGTGCAGGCTCCGCAATCGCCCTCGCGGCAACCAATTTTAGTGCCTTTAAGGTTTCGTTCATAGCGTATATAGTCAAGCAGCACCATGCCCGGTGCCATGCTTGTAGTAATTTCTGTATTATTTAGAATGAATTTAATCAAAATTGTTTTTTTTTATGCGTCTTTACGATAAAGTTAGCAGAATTTATGAAAAATGACAAAATAACTTTTAACCTGCCATCTTTTTCGAATATGTGCCTGGCTAATGCGTTATCATGAGTGCTGGTTTATTAATCAACTGCTAAAAAAAGAAATTTTTCAACTATCCATTGCCAATTTGGTAACGTACAGAAATAAGTATCTTTGCTTAATATAACGTTTAAAACCTGATAGCCATGTCAAACATCAGCCTGATAATTGAAGAACGTCCGCGCAATATTGGTAACTTTATGGTTGGCCGCCTGCTGCCGTTTAAAGATAAAAGAATGGTGGGGCCTTTTATTTTTATCGACCATATGGGCCCTGCTCACATGGCTGCCGGCCAAAATTTAGATATTCCGCCGCATCCGCATATTGGCCTTTCAACCTTAACCTATCTTTTTGAGGGCAACGTAATGCATAAAGACAGCCTTGGCACCGAAGTTGAAATTAAGGCCGGCCAGGTAAACTGGATGACAGCCGGTAAAGGTATTGCACACTCGGAAAGAACACCCGGATATTTAAGAGATACCAGTAAAAACCTGCACGGCCTGCAAATATGGGTAGCCTTACCAAAAGCTTTAGAAGAAATGGACCCCACCTTTTACCATGCCGATACCAGCGATTTACCGTATTGGGAAAACGATGGTATAGCTTACACACTTATTGCAGGTAATATAATGGGTAAAGCCTCGCCGGTGCCGGTTTATAGTCCGCTTTATTTTTTACAATTGAAAAATACTCACCGGCAAACCGTAAACATTGGCCAACACCTGTTTGGCGAAGCCGGACTGTACATATTGCAAGGCAGTATTGAAAGCGAAGGCACTACCTTTGGCCCCAAAGAATTATTGGTAGCTAAAAACAACCAGCTGTGCGAATTTACGATGGCCGACAATACCATTATCTATTTTTTTGGTGGTGAGCCCTTCCCCGAAGAGCGGTTTATCTTCTGGAACTTTGTATCGTCAGACTATGGTAGGATAGAGGCAGCTAAACAACAATGGCTGGCGCAAAACTTTGCAAAAGTACCCGGCGAAACCGGCTTTGTTCCCTTACCGGGAGAGACCGACCATTTAAAGCACAGGGTTTAAACACCCCATGTTTCAAAATTTTGTATTGAACTATCTTAATATCATTACGTTATACCAAAATGCAGGGTGCTGCGTTAATCTGAAAAAATGCTTTTGATAAAAACAACCCCGGGTTGTAGCAAATGCAGGCCCGGGTGCGTATATCAATAGTATAAAAACACATTAACTACTGATAAAAACATGAAAAAAGTTCAACAAAAATTAAAAAGGCGGGCAGGCATAGTCGGGATGATATGTTTGTTAGCTGCATCATTGTCTTCGTGCGTAAAAGATCACGACTACTACAACAGCAACAATAGTGTTGATGTTACACCGGCAGCTTTAATATCTGTAATAGATGCCTCACCGGATGCCCCATCTCTGGATTTTTACCTCGATGCTAACAAGGCCAACCGTTCGCCAATAGTTTATAACGACGGGTTAGATTACCTGGCCGCCTACATTGGCAAACGCACCGCAACATTTTATTCGGCGGGTACAAAAACCGTTGTTAAAAGCGATACCATAACCTTAAATGCAAATCGTTACTATACGCTTTACTTGGCAAACCTGGCCAGCAAACCCGATTATTTGCTTACCCGCGATACATTGGTGCAACCTGCAGCAGGCATGGCTACCATACGCCTGGTAAACGTTAGCCCCGATGCTCCTGCACTTGATCTGGGTATCCGGAGCGGCGCTTTGCTCGCTTCAAACAAAACTTACCGAACTTACTCGTCTTTTGTATCCATAGCGGCAGGTACCAATTACACGGTAGAGGTACGTCAGCACAGTAATTCGGCAGTATTATCAAGCCTTATTAATATTAAGCTCAACGCCGGGTCGGTATACACTATCTGGGCGCATGGTTTAATAGCAGGCACGGGCGCAACACTTTTTAGTGCCGATATACAAAAAAACGCTTATTACTATTGAGCATAATTTAACTAACAGCTTACCAAAAAAAATCCCGGATGGCCAACTGCGCTCCGGGATTTTTAATTATAGCATAAACTACAAATAGGTTAGGCCGCGTGGTTTTTTCCTGTCGTAATTAAATGGTTTAAATTTTTCTTCGGCTAACTCGCACGATACCGAGATGGCTGTGCATACAACGTTGCCAAATATGGTAGCAATAGCGGTGTCGGCAGCATCGCGCCCGGTTGCTATTTTTACCAGGCCGTTAAGCGGTGCCAGTTTAGTAGCATCAAACAGTACCCACTCGTTACCCAAAAAAGCTTCAAAACAAGCGTGAAAATCGGATGGTTTTAAAAGATAGGAGTACCCCGTAAAATACCTTGCCGGGATAGATAACGCTCTGCACAAAGCAATACCCAAATGGGCAAAATCGCGGCAAACGCCGGCCTGTTCGGTAACGGTGTCATAAGCCGATGTTTCCGAATTGGTAGATCCGCTTAGGTATTCCACGTTTTCAAATATCCAGTCGGTAAGGGCAAGTACACGTTCAAAGGCGTTATCTATTTTACCAAAGCGGCTATTGGCAAAGCGGTATAACTTGTCCGACTGGCAATACCTGCTTGGCGATAAATAAGGTAGTACCTGTGGCGGCAACTGCATAACCGGCACATCATTGAGCAAGCTGCCGGTTATTTTTTTAAACGAAGTATCAATAAGGGCGCTATAATCAATATTTATAACCACAGGTTCGGGCACTTCAAACCTGATGTAACGGTTTTCGCCTTGTACCGGTATAAGTTCTTCGGATTTATGGTAAGGTTCAATACTAAAGGTTTCCCGCAACACCGTTTGGGCTGCCGACCGTATAGCATGTATGTTGAGGATAATGGTTGAGTGTTCTTTTATATCATATGTTAGTTTACCCGAAACATTAAATTTCATACCTTTTTTCGTTTTTTTACCGTTTTACCGAGTTTATCAAACGCAGGATCCATCCATTGGTTTGAAATGTTTTTTAATGCCGATTTTAATTGTCTGTCCCATTGTGCCGATACGTTTTCCAGATCCGTTTTTTCGTAATGCTGTTCAACCATATCGTAGCTGTTAGCCTTATACAAGGCAATATCTATCGGGAAATCAACATCGGCTGCACTAATGCGCGTTGAATCAAACGATAAAAAGCCAGCTTTTAAAGCCTGTTTTAAACTTGTATCGTTGTTAAGTATGCGGTTCAAAATGGCTTTGCCTTGTGCTGCGTTACCAATAATAACATAAGGAGCGCCCTCGCCAAGCTCAACCCAGTTACCTTCCGGATATAATAAAAATAGTTTATGGTCTTCGTCGTCTTTTAACTGCCCGCCAATTATGGTGTTTAAATTGAATTTAAAACCGCCCTTTTCAAGCGATTCTCTGTCCTCAATACCAACCCTTTTCACCTGTTCTCCAAAGGCGTTAACGGCCTGGTACAGTTTAGTAAATTGTTCAAACTCCTGTTCCATCACCTCCTGAAAGTAAACAATGGCCTTATCCCGCACAGAGCGCAATCCGCTCGTCATAATAAACAGCGAGCAATTGTCGTTTTGGTAAGTGAATATCTTTTTCTTGGTAGTTACATCCGTTCCCGAGGTAATGCGCGTGTCGGCAACTGCAACCAATCCCTTTTTAACCTTTATGCCTAAACAATAAGTCATAGTAATACGTGTTCGTTAAACGCTAATTAAGCTATGCAAAGTAAATTAATTAATCTGGTTTTGAAGCCAAAACAGGGCCAGGGTTTTTCTATTTATCCTAAAATGGTGGCAGCTAGGCCGCATAAATTTTCAACTTCATTAGTATTCAAACCATTACCAATTATATGGCAATAACACTGGTTACGCTTTATATTGGTTTTTAACCCTCACACCATAATTTATGCACGAATAAGTGAAAAAAGGAACATATTTGTTGTGCCTAAAGCCATCGCAATAACAAATAGTAAAAACAATGCACCAAACCGATATTCTTAACCTCATTCCGCAAAGGCCGCCATTTGTAATGGTAGATGCGTTATTGGATGCAAATGATAGCGGAGCGCGCACCATATTTACGATAACCGGTAATAACGTAATGGTACAAAACGGCCTGTTTACCGAGGCGGGCTTAATGGAAAACATAGCTCAAACCGCAGCAGCAAAAGCGGGCTACCAGGCCATGAGCCAAAATAAAGCTGTAGAACCTGGCTATATTGCCGCCGTTAAAAATTTAGAAATATTTGCCCTGCCCAAAGTTGGTGACCAATTGATTACCGAAATTAAAATAGAAAACCACATTTTTGATGTTACCGTAATTACCGGAACGGTACATTGCAATGATGCCCTAATGGCAACATGCGAGATGAAGATATTTATAAGCAAATAATGGCAGGGGTTTACGTAGTTTCTGATAACATCATATCGCCAATAGGCCTAACAACCGATGCTAATTTTGAGCAAATAAAAAAAGGTGTTTCGGGCATTGGCCTTCATCATGATACCCAAATGGCGGCACTGCCGTTTTATGCTTCCTTATTTAAGGCAGGTGCTTATGCAGATAACGCCGTTTATACCAAATTTGAGCAATTGCTCATTGCATCAATTGAGCAGGCCTTACAAAATACAACTGCTGATATTGCCGGTAGCAAAACGGGGCTTATTATTTCGTCCACCAAAGGCAACATTGGTTTGTTAGAAAACAATATTCAAACGCCACAATTAAACAAGCGTATTGCACTACACACTTCGGCAAATTTAGTGGCCGGTTATTTTGGTATCACCACGCAGCCTGTTGTGGTATCAAACGCGTGCATATCGGGTATTTTGGGCATCTTAACTGCTAAACGGCTTATTGAGTCCGGGCAGTTTAATACCGTTATTGTTAGCGGTGCCGATGTTATTTCACAATTTATTTTATCCGGGTTTCAGTCATTCAATGCCATTAGCGCGCAGCCCTGTCGGCCCTTTGATGCCGATAGGGATGGCATTACGCTGGGCGAGGGAGCAGCAACTATTATCCTGTCATCCAATTCTAAATACAGCACGGGCGTAGAGGTAACAGGCGGTTCTACCAGTAATGATGCCAACCATATCTCAGCCCCGTCGCGCACGGGCGAAGAGCTGGCACAGGCCATTAACACAAGTTTAAGCGAGGCTCAACTACTGCCGCATCAAATCAGCCTCATATCCGCCCACGGCACAGCAACCCTTTATAACGACGAGATGGAGGCAAGGGCCATAACCCTGGCTGGTTTAAAGCATATACCGGTCAATAGCTTAAAAGGCTTTTACGGGCATACCCTGGGTGCTGCCGGTTTGTTAGAATCTATCATGAGCATAAAATCGTTAAAAGAAAACGTAATTTTACCAACTCCCGGTTTCAAGCAAATTGGCGTAACAACCCCTATAAACGTGAGCAGTGAGTTAACAACGGGTAAATTAACAAATTGCCTTAAAACGGCATCGGGCTTTGGCGGTTGTAACGGGGCAGTTATATTTAGCAAAACAAATTGATGCCGTTAAATACACATATCAGCGCAAGCGTTACTATAAATAGCCTATCGGTTTGTAAAAATGGCCAGGAGTTGTTTAAAGGCACCGGGGCCAATTTGCAGGCTTTGCTTGTTGCCATATATCAGCATTTTCAGTTTAGCTATACGCGCTTTTACAAAATGGATAACCTGAGCAAACTGGGTTGGCTGGCATCGGAAGTATTGCTGAAAGATAGTTTTGATAAAAATAAATATCAACCTTACCAAACCGGCATTGTATTGAGTAACGCCAATTCAAGTTTAGATTCGGATGTTAAATACATGGCTTCGGTAGCCGATATTGCCAGCCCGGCCTTGTTTGTATATACGCTGCCAAATATTATGATGGGCGAAATAAGCATCAGGAATAACTTTAAAGGGGAATCTGCCCTGTTTATATCTCCAGCTTTCAACCCGCAATTTATTGAACAATACGTTAATCATTTGTTCAATAATAATATTTTTGAATCGTGTATTTGCGGTTGGGTTGATGTGCTTGGCAACAACTTTAAGGCCATTTTATTTTTAGTTGAAAAAGGCGGCGGAGCAATACCGTTCACCGCAAAAAATATGGAAAAGGTGTTTACAAAATAATGAATAACGAGGTATATATAGTAGGTTTAGGCGTAGTAACTGCCATTGGTAACAATGTAGCGCAGTGTTTTGCCGCCCTGCAAAGCGGCGAAGCGGGGATAGGCGATATTACACAAATGCAAACCATTCACCGGAAAAAACTCCCGGTAGCGGAGGTAAAATTAACCAACGAAGAACTGGCTGCAAGGGCAGATATGCCGGCAAATTTGAGCCGCACAACCTTACTCAGCTTTACAGCCGCCCGCGAAGCGCTCGATG
This sequence comes from Mucilaginibacter gracilis, assembly GCF_003633615.1. Classification (NCBI taxonomy): domain Bacteria; kingdom Pseudomonadati; phylum Bacteroidota; class Sphingobacteriia; order Sphingobacteriales; family Sphingobacteriaceae; genus Mucilaginibacter; species Mucilaginibacter gracilis. The sequence goes on from NZ_RBKU01000001.1 coordinate 4,008,646, forward strand.
ATGCCGAAATAGGCGATTTATCGAATTTTCGTACTGGTTTTGTTTCGGCAAATACTGTTGGCGGTATGGATAAAAGTGAAGATTTTTTTGTTGAGTTTTTGGCCGACAATAACAAAGGTAAACTCAAAAACGTATTTGACCACGAATGCGGCAGCATGACCGAGGCCGTAGCCCTAAAACTGGGCATTAACGATTACATGACCACCATTAGCACCGCTTGCTCATCATCGGCAAACGCCATTTTTTATGGCGCGCGCATGATTAAAAGCGGCTTGCTTGACGTTGTAGTTGCAGGTGGTGCCGATGCTTTAACCAAGTTTACCCTCAACGGCTTTAATACTTTAATGATATTAGATAAGGAGCTTTGCAAACCCTTCGACGAAAACCGGCAGGGCCTTAACCTGGGCGAGGGGGCGGGTTATGTAGTTTTGGTATCGCAAAAAGTGGCTGATGCCTTAAACAAAAAACCCTACGCAAAATTGAGTGGCTATAACAACAGTAACGATGCTTATCACCAAACGGCATCTTCGCCCGATGGAACGGGCTCGTACCTGGCCATGCAAGGGGCTTTAAAAAAAGCCGGATTGCAAACTACCGATATTAGCTACATTAACTTGCACGGTACAGGCACGCCCAATAACGATAGTGCCGAAGGAATAGCCGTAAAACGCCTTTTTGCATCGCACTATCCGCCAATGAGTTCAACCAAGGCGTATACCGGGCATACCCTGGGTGCCAGCGGCGCGGTTGAAGCCGTATTTTCGGTATTGGCTATTAAGCATGGCGTAATTTACCCTAATTTACGCTTTGAAACACAAATGCAAGAGGTGCCTTTTACGCCCGAAACCGAACTGCTGAGGGGTAAACCAATCAACCATGTCATGTCTAACTCGTTTGGCTTCGGTGGTAATTGTACATCATTAATATTCTCAAAAATATGAGGCTGTATATCCGTTCTGCCGCCTGCATATCACCGCAAAACACCTTTGGCGATGTTGGCTTTTTAACCGATGTTGTTGAACACACAGGTAATCGCCTCAAAACCATCAACCCTGACTATACCAAATACATTGATGCCAAGCTGGCCCGCCGCATGAGCCACGTGATAAAAATGGGGGTAGCCACCGCAAAACAATGTTTGGCCGATGCCGGTGTACAAATGCCCGGCGCCATAATTACCGGCACGGCCTTTGGCTGTATGGAAGATACGGTAACGTTTTTAACCCGCATTGTTGAGCTTGACGAAGAAATGCTGCCGCCTACGGCGTTTATACAATCTACCCATAACACGGTGGCCGCTCAAATAGCCCTCATGCTCAAATGCCACAACTATAACAACACTTTTGTACACAAAGGTATTTCGTTTGAAAGTGCTTTGTTTGATGCCATGATGTTGCTTAATGAGGGCGAAGCTAACGATGTACTGGTAGGTGGTGCCGAAGAAATGGTTGATACCAGTTTTAAGGTTTTAACGCGTTTGGCATTTTATAAACGCTGGCCAATTTCAAACCTCAATTTGTACAATACACCATCAAAGGGTACAATTGGTGGCGAGGGGGCTGCATTTTTTTTGATAACGGATAAACCTTCGCCAGGTAATTTAGCCGAATTAAAAGGGATTAAAACCTTTTATGGCAAATTTGATAACCAGCAAATTGAAAACCGCATCATCGGGTTTTTTGAAGAACAAAACATCAATATAGCCAACTTACACCTTGTTATAACAGGTAAAAACGGCGATACTAAAAACGATGAAGTATACAAGCAACTCAGTATTTCGCTATTTAAAAATAAAACGTTAGCCAATTACAAACACCTTTGCGGCGAATATTCAACCTCGTCGTCATTTGCGCTTTGGCTGGCATCAAATATTGTTAAAACCGGAGCGTTGCCAACCGTAGTAATGGAGGCTGATGCGCAGCACCAATCGCCAAAAATGGTATTGATTTATAATCATTACCAAAATATGTATCATTCGTTAATGCTTATTGCTGCCTGCTCATGTTGAGGGATTCACTGTACCATATCGAGTCAACTTCCCACCACGATGGCAATATTATAGCCGCCTTAAAAATTAACGCACAGCATGATATTTTAAAGGGCCATTTCCCCGGTCAGCCTGTATTGCCCGGTGCATGTATGCTGCAAATAACTAAAGAGGTGTTGGAGCAAACCTTAAAGCTAAACCTAAGGTTAAAAAAAGCAGATCATTTAAAATTTATTCAATTAATTAATCCGGCTGTAAATAACCTCATTAATATTAACATCAATTATAAACTAACCAACGATAGCTTATACCATGTAACAGGTGCGTTGTATTTAGGCGAAACAGCTTGCTTTAAGTTGAAGGGCGTTTTTATATCACAACCATGATTTACCAAAATGTGGAAATAACAAACGAATATTAAAGTCGCTGGCATTTCCACAGTTAGAAAAATATCAGTAAAAAAAACAATCGGTTTAAGATAGAGGCCGTTAAAAGTACTCGCTGTTAACGGCCTCCATATGCAATTGCATGTGGTTATTTAAAACTTGCCTTAATGCTATTGCTCAAGTTTTTTGCTGTCCAAAAGCCACTGGCAATAATACGGCGTATGGTCATTAGCGGGTCAACCGGGTCGCGTTTATCAGCTAATTGGAATGCGGCTTTAAAACCGCGCTTTTTTAGTTCGGGCAAGGCAGCTTTGTTCCATATCCCGAAGGGGTAGGCAAAGTAATCCATTTTTTTGCCTGTAATTTCTTCCAGTTTTTTGGTTGGCTTATCAATTTGTGTAACCCAGTCGTCAACAGGGCGCGTGGTTATTTTTCCGTTTTTGCCTTTAATTTTAAATACACCGTTATGGGTGTATTTTGATACCATGTGGTGGTCCCAGGTATGGCTGCCTACGATGTTGCCTTCGTCAGATAGTTTTTTAACCATGTCGGCAGTCATGTAGTGAGGCCGTCCTAACGAAACCGTCATTACAAAATATACAGCCTTGTAGTGGTATTTTTTTAATTCCGGGTTGGCAATGGTAAACTGGTCAAGGTCGGTATCATCAAAAGTGAGCATAATAGGTTTACTTGGCAAAGCAGCACCAGTAGTTAGGTAAGCATAAAGCTGATCGGGCAAAATAGTATGGTAACCGCTATCGGCCAGCATTTTCATGTGGGCCTTAAAAGTAGCTATGGGACAAATGTAATCTTTAGCAGTTTTGGAGTCTTTGGCTGTCCAGTCGCGTATTTGGTGGTAACATAAAATGGGCACCTGTTTGCGTGCAATAATGGTAGCCGGGTCGGTAGCGTTACAATAAGTAGCTGCTAAAGTGGCTAATAGAAACGAAAAAGTAAACGGTATTAATTTAGCGATCTTCACGGAGTTGTATATTTTTATCAGTTGAATATAAAACCCAAATTAACGGAAGATTATTTAATGAGAATAAAAAATTATCAATAATATAATGATTGTTAACAAGGAGTTTATTTTCGGAAGTAGGCTAAGTAAATAAGCGCAGATTTTATATCTCTCGCAAAGCAGTTAAGAAAGCGTACTAAACTTCCCTTCTTAGCACCTTTGCGAGAGAATTACTTATTAACCAAATATCTGGTTCAATATACCCGCTAACCTTACGCCACCTTTAAGCATTTGCTCTTCGGCGGTATGGATGTGTAAAAAAATGTAGTTATAGGTATTCAACTTTTGGTTAGGTTCTTTAATCTCTCCGTATAACGATTCTGCAATTTGGTTCGATTCATATATCCAATGCGCCAGGCTGGTTTTTTGCCATTCTGCGCGTTGTGCGGCTGTGGTATGGTTTAGGTTGTGCGCATATTCGGTATAGCTGTATTGTTGTGTTTCAATTAACTTGGTGTCCCAGATGCTGTGCATATTGGTTTGCTCATTTCCCCACATCAACTGTATCTTGTTACCACCCTGGTCGTCGGCACGGCCCGCATGGAAGGGTTGGTGTATATCGCCCACAACATGTATTATCATGCGTACATACAATAGCTTTTTATCTTTAGCTAAAGTTTTGTTGGTTTTTAACTCCTTTATCATAAAGTTTAGCTTATTAAAAGCATTGGGTATGGTATCGGTTTTAAGGTATTCTTCTGCCTGTTCAAACGTCATTCCTTCTTTCAAATCCACGTAATGCCAGGTATATAGATACTTATAATTAGGGTCCGATTTAATAAAATCGGCCCAGTTTGCAGCCATCGCCAGCGATTCGTTTCCTAATATCTTTTCCAGCTCAATACGCGCTTTGGGCGTTAAGTAAGCATCGGCTATTTGTGCCACAACGCGGTGCCCTAATTGTCCCCAGGCCATAGTCTGTACCGGGATGTAAAAAAACAGGGCAATTAAAATAAGTTTTTTCATGATGTTCATAGTGCGTAAAAATATGTAATTAAAAGCAAATTACGATAACTGTAAGGTTAACAAGTAGTGTACGGGTACCCGTGTAACAGCTTTTTTATAAATTTATACAAATGATTAAACCCCGGCCATTTTTATTTGTCTGATACATATAATTAACAGCTCATCTTTTTTATTATGAAGGCTTTAAAGTATATAGGTATAGCGGTGGCCGTTGCAACAACGGGTTTTATGGCATCTTCTTTTTTAAGCGGGCCAAAATCAACAACCAAGCGTTTTACCTTTCCTTATCAACAGGCCGGCTTAACCGAGCGCCAGGCTGCCGCCCATTTACTTAACCGGTTTACCTATGGTGCCACGCCCGGCCAGATAGATGCGGTAGTTAATATGGGCCTCGAAAAATGGTTTGAGCAACAACTGGATGCCAAACAGCCCGACGACTCGCTTAAACAAATGTTACAGCAATACCCCGACTTAAAACTGAGCAATAGCGAAATAGCTGCCGAGTTTCCGCGCGGCGGAGCCGTAGCCCGGATGGCCGTTAAAGATGGCATTATTAGTAAAGACTCCATAGGCAATGCCATCAACAAAAAAGAATACCGCACACAGCTTAGCGAATATATGCTTAAAAAGGGTTACAAACCCGAGCAGGAGCTATTGCGCCAGTTTATCAATCAAAAAATATTGAGGGCTACTTATACCAACAACCAGTTACAAGAGGTATTAACCGATTTTTGGTTTAACCACTTTAACGTATCTATAACCAAAAACCAGTGCGCCGTATTTATACCCGATTATGAGCGCGACGTGATACGCCCCAACGTGCTGGGCAAGTTTGATAAATTACTGATAGCTACTGCTCAATCTCCGGCTATGTTGTACTATCTGGATTTGGTTAGCAGTGTGGGCACCAACACCAACGCAAGGCCAGCCAGAAACCAATTTATTCAAAACTCCGAAATGATGATGGGTGCCGATTCTACATCGCAACGCGCCAAATTTATTAAGCAAGCCATCAAAGCCAAAAAAACACAAGGACTTAATGAAAATTATGCCCGCGAAGTAATGGAACTGCACACTTTAGGTGTTGATGGCGGTTATACTCAAAATGATGTTACACAAGCTGCCCGCGTGTTAACCGGTTGGACGGTTTACCCTATGGATAATGGTTACGCTAACCCTTTAAAAAAGCTGGTTGAAAACCGCGTTAACCAACCCGGTTTTTTGCGCAAAGGCGATTTTTTATTCACACCCAACCGCCACGAAGTAGGCGAAAAGGTGGTATTAGGTAAATACTTTGGCCCTAACGATGGTTACCAGGAAGGGGAGGCCTTGTTGGAGATGTTGGCTCATAACCCATCAACAGCAAAGTTTATAACCAAAAAATTAGCGGTACGCTTTGTAAGCGATGCACCTCAGCAAACCTTGCTTAACAAAATGGCCCAATCATTTACAGACCATGATGGCGATATACGCGAGGTGATGATAACAATGGCTTCGTCGCCCGAGTTTTGGAGTAAAGAATCCTTACGCGAAAAAACAAAATCGCCTTTTGAGTTGGCTATTAGTTCGGTTAGGAGCTTGAATGCCACCATCCGTCAGCCATACCAGTTGTATGTTTGGATAACCAAAATGGGCCAAAAAATGTATTTTTATCAGGCTCCAACAGGTTTCCCCGATAAAGGGCAGTACTGGATAAACACCGGCGCGCTGCTTAACCGCATGAACTTTGGTTTGGCACTCGCTACGCAACGTATCCCCGGTATCACGTTTGATTTGGCTGCGCTTAACAATCATCACGAACCGGAGAGCGCGCAATCGGCCCTGCTAACGTACAGCAAGCTGATTATTCCGGAAAGAAACCTCGATCAAACCATAAAATACTTAACGCCAATGGTTAACGACCCCGAACTGATAACCAAGGTTGATGCCGCGGCCAGCAAAACCACCCCAACTACCCAAATGAACATGGCGCCAAGTAATGATATGATGAACGCTGATGGTACTGCAAAACCTAAAAAGGCTGCCGGTAATTTGAACAGGCTGAGTAATGTTGATTATGCTATGCAAAACGCCAAAGGCAATAACAATATGCTGTCGCAGGTGGTAGGGGTTATTATCGGTTCGCCGGAGTATCAAAGAAGATAATTAAGACACATCTAACTATTAAATATCAATATCATGACATCGAGAAGAGGATTTTTAAAAGCAGGCGGACTGGCGTTATTCGGCGTGAGTTTGGCTGGCGGCATCCCCGGTTTTTTAGCCGAAGCCGCTGCCAGTGATAAAATATATGCTCCCTATAAAAAGAAAAAAACAATGGTTTGTATTTTTCAACGCGGAGCAATGGATGGCTTAATGGCAGTAACCCCATTTACCGACGAATATTTAAAGGCGGCAAGGCCAACCTTGTTTATGTCGGCAGCAAAGGGAGGAACCAACAAACCATTAATTGATTTGGATGGCCGTTTTGGGTTGCACCCGTCAATGAATGCTTTCGAACCTTTATTTCGCGATGGTCGCCTGGGGATAGTACATGGTATAGGCTCGCCAAATAATACCCGCTCGCACTTTGATGCGCAGGACTACATGGAATCGGGCACGCCGTTTAACAAGGGCACCGCCAGTGGCTGGTTAAACCGCGCTGTTGGTTTGCTGGGGCACGATGCCGCTACAACGCCTTTCCAGGCGGTTAGCTTAACATCGGCCATGCCACGTTCTTTCTACGGCGATAATCCGTCGTTGGCTATAAGCAACCTTCAGGATTTTGCAATACAAATGCGCGGCAACCCGGCGGGAGCTAACATGGCCGCTAAAAGTTTCGAAGATTTGTACGGACAGGCATCAACCGGCTTACTAAAACAAACCGGCAAAGAAAGTTTTGATGCCGTTAAAATGCTGCAAAAAACCGATACCAAAAATTACAAGCCGGCTAACGGTGCCATTTATCCCAATACTGCTGTAGGTAACTCGTTAAAACAAATTGCCCAGTTAATAAAAATGGACGTTGGTTTAGAGGTTGCCTTTACCGAATCGGGCGGTTGGGATACCCACTTTAACCAGGGTACCGAGAACGGCATTTTTGCCCGTAACGTAAACGATTTAAGTAATTGCATTGTAGCTTTTTGGACAGACCTTGGCCAATACCAGGACGATGTAACCCTCATGACCATGACCGAATTTGGCCGCACCGTACACCAAAACGGCACCGGCGGCACCGACCATGGCCGTGCATCGTGTAACTTTATTTTAGGTAACAATGTTGCCGGGGGCAAAGTATATGGCGATATGAAACCACTATCGGTAGATAATTTAGAAGATGGCCGCGATTTGGCCGTTACCACCGATTTCCGCGCCGTGTTTAGCGATGTTGCCGATAAACACCTCGGCCTCAAAAACGACCGGGTTCTGTTCCCCGAATGGAATGGAACAAAGTTGGAGGTGATGAAGGGTTAAACATCCTATCTTAAAAAACAGAGTTAAATCACTTATTAAACATGATTAGCTCTGTGCTCTTTGTGATTTTCTCTTTGTGTACTCTGTGGTGAAAAAATTAACCACAGAGCTCACAAAGGTTTTACACGAAGGGCACAGAGATTTTGATTAGCACACTACCGCTTAATCAACAACTGCCGCCTTATCAGCATCATTCAAATACTCAAACATCAAATCAATATGCGACGGCAAAACCCGGTCTATCGATAACTCCGGAATTGCATTTTGCGCAAAAAAAGCCACTTCTAAAATATCAAAGGCCTGTACATATGCGCCGCCAACAATTTCGCATTGGATAAAAATTTTATAAACATAATCCAGTTGCGGCGGGTGCGGGTGGCACCGCTTATCTAAAACGGCCAGTAATTTTTTAGCCTCAACGGTAAAACCCGTTTCTTCCAAAGCTTCCTTTACAGCAATTTCGGTAGGCGAGAGGCCAATATCTGCCCAGCCCCCCGGTAACGACCATTTTCCATCTGCTTTTTCCTTCACCAGCAAAATCTCTTTGTGCTCGTTAAATATCACTGCCCGTATATCAACCTTTGGCGTAATGTATTCCTTCTTGTCGTTAAAATACAGGGCAAGTGCTTGTAAAGGGTGTTCGGTAAGCAGGTGCATCATTTCCAGGCTTATCTGTTCAAGTTCCTTATAACGCTCAATATCGTAATCATTATTGGCATAGGTTAAACCTAAATGCGACATCGTTTTTAGCCGCTTGGCAATATTAAGGAGTTGGGTAGATGGCATAATAAATTATCGTATCATCAATTTAAATAGCAACTTCCTACTATTTTGCCCATCTTCTAACCGGTAAAATAAATAGGTGCTGGTTTTAGTGTTTTTTAAAATGTCGTTGAGCGTAAATTTAAAAGGAGTAAAAGTGCCTTTTGCTTTAAGCGTTTTTAGTATCGCATTGTTAGCATCCTCAATATAAAGCTGTGTGCTGCAAGTGCTGCACGGTGTGTCTCTAAAATAGTTTATGGTTATTAAATCGCCTTGCTTAATTTGATTCCTTTTCAATGCAATTGTCTCGCCCGTAGTATTATAGGCAGCCAGAAGTTTTTTATTTTGATAAACCTGCCAGTTATCAACTGTGTCTAAATGAGGTTTTATAATCAGGGAAGCCAGTAAAAATAAAACATGCATCGTTTTCTCGTATTATTACTCAATCCATTCTAAAATATCCGCAATCTTCTCCGCAATCCTAAAGTTAGGATGCTCGAAATTGGTATCAACAACTTCATGCGCCCAAGTAGTATGGAACGGGATATGAATGCCGTGCCCGCCTATTTTTACCACCGGCAGCACGTCCGATTTTAGCGAATTACCTATCATCAAAAACTCCTCCGGTTTAATATCCAGCCGGCCTATCAGCTTGCTGTAATCTTCCTCGCCTTTTTCCGACATCACCTCAATATGGTGAAAGTAATGCCCTAGGCCCGATTTATGTAGCTTCCGTTGCTGGTCAAGCAGGTCGCCCTTCGTGGCAACCACTAACTTGTATTTCGGTTTCAGTTGTGCAAGCACATCTTCAACACCTTCAAGCAACTCAATGGGTTCTTCCAGCAGCTCTTTACCCATCTTTATCACCTTCTCAACTATATCAACATTTATCTTCTTGTCCGATACATTGAGTGCCGTTTCTATCATCGATAGCGTAAAGCCCTTAACGCCGTAACCATACAGTGCTAAATTGCCAATTTCGGTTTTCAGCAGTTCGCGCTCAATATTATGCCCGGTTAAAAAGTTTTCCAGCAGGGCATAAAATTTCTCTTCTGTTTTGCGGAAGTAAGGCTCGTTAACCCAAAGGGTATCGTCGGCATCAAAGGCAATAACTTTAATATTGGTGTTAGTGTAAGTCATAGTGGTATGTCAAATTTATAAAATATTTTAATTAAGCATCATTTTAAGCAATAATTCATTAACCACACATCCGTAGTCCAATATTTTTACCTATCTTTGCCCGGCAAATAATAACCCCAAAAAATTGTTTGCCATGCAATTAGACCCCGCCAAATTTGTTGCCGAAGGATTAACGTACGATGATGTTTTACTGTTACCCGCTTACTCCGAAGTTTTACCTCGCGAAGTTGATACCCGGTCGTTTTTAACCCGTACCATCAGGCTTAATGTGCCCATTGTTTCGGCCGCTATGGATACCGTTACCGATGCAACTTTGGCAATTGCTATTGCACAGGCAGGCGGCATTGGTATGCTGCACAAAAACATGAGCATAGCCCAGCAGGCCGATGAGGTGCGCAAGGTAAAACGATCTGAAAGTGGTATGATACAAGACCCGGTTACCCTTCCCGAAACAGCGATATTGGCCGATGCCTTTAAGATAATGAAGGAGCATAAAATAGGCGGTATCCCGGTTATTGATGGCGATCATAAATTAAAAGGCATCATCACCAACCGCGACCTGCGTTTCCAAAAAAACATGGGTAAATCGGTTGTGGAGGTAATGACCAAAGAAAACCTCATTATTGCCCCCGAAGGCACTACCTTACTACAAGCCGAAGAGATATTACAAAACTATAAGATAGAAAAACTGCCCGTTGTTGATAACGAGGGCCGTTTAAGCGGTTTAATTACCTTTAAGGATATCCAGAAATTTAAAAATTACCCCGAAGCCTGTAAAGACGAGCATGGCCGCCTGCGCGTTGGTGCTGCGGTTGGCGTTACCGCCGATACATTGGAGCGTGTAGACGCCCTGGTAAAGGCCGGGGTTGATGTGATTGCTATTGATACCGCACATGGCCACTCCAAAGGCGTTATTGATAAGCTTAAACAAGTTAAGGCGCATTATCCAGCATTACAGGTTATTGTAGGCAACGTAGCCACGGGCGACGGTGCCAGGGCCCTTGCTGATGCCGGAGCCGATGCTGTAAAGGTAGGTATAGGGCCCGGCTCTATTTGTACTACCCGTATTATTGCAGGGGTGGGCGTACCGCAGCTATATGCCGTTTACGAATGCGCCCGCGCATTGCAGGGCACAGGCGTACCCGTAATTGCCGATGGTGGCATTAAGCACACTGGCGATATTGCAAAGGCAATAGCCGCAGGTGCAAGCTCAATAATGGCAGGTTCGTTATTTGCAGGTGTTGAAGAATCGCCGGGCGAAACCATCATTTACGAAGGCCGTAAATTCAAATCATACCGGGGCATGGGTTCTATCGAAGCAATGGAACAAGGCTCAAAAGACCGCTACTTTCAGGACGTGGAAGACGACATCAAAAAACTCGTTCCCGAAGGTATTGTTGGCCGCGTAAACTTTAAAGGCACCCTTGCCGAAGTGATGTACCAATACGTAGGCGGCCTGCGCGCAAGCATGGGTTACTGCGGCGCCGCCAACATCGAAGCCCTCCAAAAAGCCCAGTTCGTGCGCATCACCGCATCCGGCATCCGCGAAAGCCACCCCCACGATATTACAATAACTAAAGAAGCACCTAATTATACAAGATAATTGATTAGGTTATATTTTATTTCATGGGTAATATTTAGTATTTATTAATATTTTAGCTAAATACTAAATATTACCTCATGAAAGTAAAATTATCAATTATAATAGGCGTAGCATTTAGTGTTATTACCGGCTGCCGTAAAGTTAACGATGCGCAACCGCAAGGAACGTTGTTACTAAGCCCGATAACAAATGTTAATACTGGAGAAATCTCTACTTTAAAATATGACGATCAAAACCATCTAATAGAACGCTATGACGATTTGACAGCACATGATTATACCTACGTTTATGACAATAACGATCGTATTATACAGGCAACTTTTAACTTTAAAACAGGTTATCAACAAAATAATTTCACCTATACCGCAAATACCATAAATGTAAATACATGTACCAGGTCATACCAGAGTTCATCGACAACTACAAGTAGCTATTCTTATGTTTTAAATGATAAACAACAATTTATTAGATATAATATTGATAATTCCGGTAACAACTACGAGGTATATACTTATGATGCGGCAGGCAATTTATCCACCCGGATTGGTTACCTAAATGGTTCAACTACCCCAACAACTCAGGTAATCGCTACCTTCGACCAAAAAAAGAGTCCTTTCACCAATGTAAAAGGTAATTTATATCTATTCACCACAACCATTGGTCTTAATAATATCACCGGAATAATAGCAACTGATTTTGTTTATCCTAATCACGTGCCGATAATTGTTAAAGACACATACGAATATAATAGCCAGGGTTTCCCGGTAAAGCAAACTGATGTGCAAAATACCAGTACATCAACAGCTACCACTACTACGGTTTATTTATATACTTATATTACAAAATAAATATTCCCAACCCGGGATTATATAAGAATACTTTATTAAGTGGATTACCCGTTTTACAGAAGCGATAAAACCAGTCAACTTAATAAACTCAATCAACCCAATAACTAATAACTAACCCTCAAACTGTTCCTGCAACCGTTCCAGTTTCTCAATCAATAGGCTCACCTTTTCTTTTTCACTTTTGATGATCTTGTCTTTTAAAAACAGGGAGCAAAATATAATGAAAGCCGCTGTTAAACTGTAGTACACCAGTTTTACCATTAACGGTTTATCTTCAAGCACCTCTACGGCGTAAAAGCCTACGCCTATGGTGATGATGACGGCGTATATGTAATAAAACTTATCGTACAGGTAAGCCCTGCGTTTTTGGTAAATTTTAAGTGTATCCAGGTATTTAACCGGGTCGATGGTAGGGTCGTGGCTGGATATGGTGCGGTAATCGCCAATTTGTAACGAAAGGTAAATGCTCATACCGATGATGAGAGTTATCAGCCCTATGTAGCTTGCCCACGACGTAAATACGGCAAATAACAAAGCTATAGCCGTAACCGCCAATGCAACCGAGATGCCTATAATGCCCTGTAAGGTTTTAAACCTCAAACTCCCCATCCCTTTCTTCACTTGCTTTAGCACCTCATCCACCGAAAGCTGCTCTTTAACGGGTTGGCCTTGCCACACCGTCATTAAATGCTCAAAGTCTTTCATAGTGGTTATATAAATCTGTTAACTTTTGTTTAATACGATAAATTTTAACCCTCAGGTTGCCTTCGGATATGCCCGATATATCGGCAATTTCCGGATAAGGTAACTCATCTAACACCATAGTAATAATAATTCTTTCCGATTCTTCCAGTTTGGATATACACTTATATAACAGGGCAACCTGCTCATTTTTTTCGCTAAACTCTTCTTTTTGTGTATCGGCAATAAGGGGAGTAAGTTCCTCTTTACCTTGCCGCTTTTCCGACCGGAGGTAGGTTAAACAGGTATTAACCGCAATGCGGTATATCCAGGTTGATATCATAGCCTGGTTTCTAAATTTATCAAGGTTTTGCCAAACTTTTAAAAAAGTTTCTTGCAGCAAATCGTTGGCGGCATCATCGTCGCCGGCATACCCCAGGCACAAATGGAATATCTTTTTCGAATTAGCTTCAAATATTTGCTTGAAAACTGCTTCCTTGTTCGGCACTTTGTTAATAGATTTTGAAGTTTAGACTACCGGACTAAAAAAATGTTACAACATTAAATCATGTTTATATAACCAGGGCAAACGCGTAACGGCGTCATCCAGCAATTCGTCAAATTCGCGGGTATAATCAAACTGTAAATCCTCGTGTAGTTTGGCAATCACTTTTTTTATTTTTTCCAGTTGCTTGGTCAATATCAGCCGTAAAGGTTTGTACGATGTACGGCGGTCAACGTATTCAACATAGTTTCGGCAAAAATTCATCAACAACTCAACCTCCACCTGTTTAGATGCTGTAAACTTAGCATATTTAGTTATTTGCTTTAAAGTTTTTCGCAAAACCTTGGCCGCCTGGTAACTTAACGATGGTAACTGACTCATCATTAACCCCACATCCTGTTTAAAGCTATCCGCAAAAGCCATTTCATTATCGGCATCAAAAAGTAAATAGGCAAGCAGCTCTTTATTTTCTTTTTTATAACGGGCCATGCGCAAAACCAGTTCGGCAGCTTGTTTGCCGTTAAGCTGTTGCAGTTCTTTTTTTATTTCGAGTAAGCTATATTGTTTAATGCTCATTATGCGCTTTAAATTTCAACAAAATATTAATTAGTTGTAGATTTAGAATCTTAACATTTTCTAAATGGCCAAAAACAAACTTACGCTTTTCATTTTTATAGCCCTTGTTGCCGGTGTTATTGCCGGTTATATTTATAACGTAACCGTATTAAAGCCCTATAACACCCGGCTTAGTAATGCAGAAACTACTATTAAAACGCTTGATAACGCTATTGTTTTAATAAAAGATACTACCACCACAAATTACAAAGCTTTAAAAACCCAACGGGCCATACAGGTTAAAGCACGTAAAGAAAGTGACACCATTCGCGAAGATAAACTGGAAGGCTTCAGCATTTTAAGCGACATATTTTTACGTCTCATTAAAATGATAGTAGCGCCCCTGGTGTTTACCACGTTGGTGGTAGGCGTAGCCAAAGTTGGCGATATTAATGCCGTAGGCCGCATAGGCGGCAAAACCATGCTGTGGTTTATCAGTGCCACACTAATTTCGCTGTTGTTGGGTATGGTATTGGTTAACCTGTACCAGCCCGGCAGCCACATGCACATCCCTTTGCCTGATAGTCATTTAGGTACCGATATTAAAAAATCGGCCCTTTCATTACGGGAATTTGTGAACCACGTAGTACCCAAAAGCTTTATCGAATCAATGGCTAATAACGAGATATTGCAGATTGTTGTATTCGCCATATTTTTTGGCGTAGCCACCGCAGCCGTAGGCGAACAAGGCAAAGTAGTTATTAAAGCTATGGATGCCATTGCGCACGTTATTATGAAAATTACCGGCTACGTAATGAAACTGGCGCCACTGGCCGTATTTGGTGCCATTACAGCTATTGTAGCCAAACAGGGCTTAGGTATCCTGTCAACCTATGCCATTTTTATCGGCGAGTTTTATTCGGGACTTTTGTTGTTGTGGCTCATCATTATCCTTGCGGGATACTTCGTACTAAAAAACCGGGTGTTTACCTTAGTTAACCGCATTAAAGATGCCATGCTCATAGCCTTCGGCACCTCAACCAGCGAGGCCGCCTACCCGCGGGTACTCATAGAACTGGAACGTTTTGGCTGTAAAGATAAAATAGTAAGCTTTGTATTACCCTTAGGCTATTCTTTTAATTTAGATGGCTCCATGATGTATATGACGTTTGCCTCGCTTTTTATCGCTCAGGCTTATGGCATCCACCTTTCAACCGCGCAACAGTTTACCATGCTGCTCATTTTAATGTTAACCAGTAAAGGTGTTGCCGGTGTACCCCGCGCATCGCTGGTTGTAATAGCAGGTACCATAGCCACATTCAATATACCCGAAGCAGGCCTTGCACTGCTCATCGGTATTGACCCGTTGTTAGATATGGGCCGATCGGCCACCAACGTGTTAGGCAATGCAATGGCAACAGCCGTAGTTAGCAAATGGGAGGGCGAGATGGTTGAAGTTGATGGCGGTTTAATTAGTTAACAAACTGTAGTTCTAATTATTCTCAATTGAAATAACTGTAGCAATGTTTTACAATTTATAACAGCCGGGTTATCATTTTAAAAATAATACGATATATTAGAGCGTTACTCAAATCTCACTATGGACAGGCGTTTATATTTATGTGTTGTTTTGTTATTCTCGGTTGTTTGCGCTTATGCTGCCCCGCCCGATTCTTCGGCGTTCATATCATCAGCAAAGAGTAGTTTCCAGTTTGTTTATAATCACAAGGAAGACAGAGTTGAAATTAAACAAATATCCACCACAAACTATGTTAGCAATAACTACCAGGTTAATTTGCCTATAAGTGAAACTTATAATAATAAGGTTAAAATTGACGACATTGATTGCAAGGTAGATAACCATACCCCCAAAGATTTTAAACCGCTCGATTCATACTATTCTGTAAGCGATGTGTTTTATTCCGACGAACGGATTTGCTACTTTCCGTTATTTTTAAACAAAAAGGGCAGCACGGCCAATGTTACCTTTAATGAAACCATAACAGATCCCCGGTATTTTACATCAATATTTTTTCCGGAAAACCTGGCCGTTACCACTAAGGATGTTGTGCTCAAAATTCCCCGATGGATGAAAGTTGAGCTCAAAGAAATGAATTTCGGGGGTTTTAACATCAAAAAAACTTCCGTGTATGATAGCGGGGCCGATGCCGACATTATTACTTATACAGCTCAAAACCTGCCCGCTATGTATAGGGAAAGCAATAGCCCGGGGCCAACCTACATTTACCCGCATTTAATGGTGTTATGTAAACAGGCAACCGCAGGCGGCCATAGCTTTACCTATTTCAATACCCTGGCCGATCAGTACGGCTGGTATCGCGAACTTGTAAAAGGTGTTGTGAACGATAAAGATATTCTAGCTGCTAAAGCCAAAGAAATAACCGCCGGCTTGGCAACCGGCATGGATAAAATTAAGGCAGTTTTTTACTACGTGCAAAATAACATTCGTTACATTGCTTTTGAGGACGGTATGGCAGGCTTTAAACCCGAAAAAGCCGACGAGGTTTTACGCAAAAAATATGGCGATTGTAAAGGCATGGCTAATTTAACAAAAGCCCTGCTCGTAGCCTTAGGCTATGATGCCCGTTTATGCTGGTTAGGTACCGACCATATTGCTTATGATTATCAAACCCCATCAATGGCGGTTGATAACCACATGATATGCGGTTTAAATTACCAGGGCAAAACCATTTACCTGGACGCCACAGAAACATACCTTGGCATTAACGAATACGCCGAACGCATACAAGGCAGGCAGGTTTTAATGGAAGATGGAGATAAATACCTTTTAAACCGCATACCGGTTGCAACATCAACTCAAAACTACGATTTTGAAAACAGCAAGCTCACTATTACGGGTAACAGCCTAACAGGCAATGTAGACCATTTATGGAAAGGGGAGGACAGGGAAATGGTAATTAGCGGATTAAACAGCATCAAAAAGGAAAAAACGGATGATGCCATGATCCGTTTTTTATCAGACGAAAATACCAATTATGGCATCCACGATTTAAAGATGCAGAACATGGATGATCCCGATAAGGAATTAACCGTTGCTTACAACGTAGACCATAAAAATGCGGTATCATCTTTCAGCAAAGCTTATTATGTTGATCTCGATCTTAAAAAAGAATTTTTAACCTCCGCCATTAAAACCGCCGAAAGAAAGCATGACTATTGGTTTTACCACCGCATGAACATTGTAAAGCAAACGGAACTAACTATCCCTGTAGATTATAAAGCTTCAAGCATTCCGCCAAATTTAGATATTGTGAATGCCGATTACGAGTTCCATATCCAATACACCGCTCAAACGGGTAAGTTGAATTACAAAAAATCTATCCTCATTAAAAACACACATCTTGCAGCTACAAAGTTTGAGCAATGGAACAAGGATATTGAACAACTCGCCAAAACCTATAACGAATCTGTAGTACTAAAACCTATCAACCAATGAAACTAAGTTTACTTTTCTCATTAGCTTTATTAACTTCTCTAAGCCTTTTTGCTCAGGATAAAATGCCTTATTCAGAAAAGGCGGCCCAATTGCAAAAAGAGATATGGGGCACTACCGTTCCCGAATTTAAGTCAACAACAATTCCGGCAAACCTCACTAACGAGAGCGCGGTAGTAATGGCTCGTTCATACAGTTCGCAACGCTCATCTGCTGGCAAGTTTAAATATTTAATTATTACCGCAACTGTAACCACGCGCACCACCAAAATTAACACCATGCACGAGCGTGTTAAAATAAACGATAAGGTAGCCCTGGAAAATTATTCGACGCTTGAATATCAAAAAAAGCTCGACAAATCAGTTTCCCTTCTCATTACATCATTCAAAAACTCGCATAATACTTATATAGGGGCAAAAATTGTTAAGCCCGATGGTAAAGAGATCATTGTAAATACAAGTGAAGAGGTATTAACCAAAAACGAAACTAAAGATCAAAAGGGCAAACTGGCTATTCCGGGTTTACAGGTTGGCGACATATTGGATTATTACGTATGTAACATGAGTACCAACGAAACCAACGAAGGCAATACTTATAAAGATAACGACGATATATTTATACTGGCCGACGAGTATCCCGTTTTATATTACAATATTGATTTTCAGTTCAATAAAAAGGTAAACGTAAGGTACATTTATGCAAACGGTGCGCCGCATTTTACCGTAACACGTAATGCCGACGGCGATCTGCTGTTAAGCCTTACCGTTAAAAATATGGCCAAGTACCAAAGCCAGTTGTGGATGGTTCCGCTGCGGCAGTATCCTTACATCGAAATAGGAAGTTCGTACACGGGCACTATGGATATTTACGGTGCCGGCGATAAAAAAATAAGCAGCGGACCGTCAATGCTCGACGGTAACGAATCGCTCTACATCGCATCGTTTAAAGAGTATCCCGGTTTTGATGAGGCAGAGAAAAAATTAAAAGAATATTTTAAAAGTGGCAAGGCCTTAAAAAATGCCCCGCAGGATAGCGTAATGAAAATTTTATACGACGAATGGAAATATCTAACTTTTTGTAGCTACCAGGGCAACGAGTTGGAAAGCGTTCGCGATTTGAATTATCGACGGGCCAACAGCCGCTATGCCGCACTAAATATGAGCATGATACTCACGGATATGAAAATTTCGCACGATGTGATACTGGTATCATCGCGCAATAGCAATACCCTGGAAAACGTATATAACATGAGCGATTTTAGTGCCATGATACGTATAAACGGCGATACCCCAACGTACATGGCATTTGACGATGTGACAACGCATTTTAACGAGATTCCTGCACAATTTCAGGGCGAAAAGGCCGTAGAAATGCACGTTAAACGCCGCAGTAGTTCCAATTACTCCGCCACCTATAGTGATATTGTTTTGCCCGTTACCGCCAGCCATAAAAACTATATGGAAGAGACTTTGCAGGTAAGCCTGTTACCAACCAACATGCAAAAGTTAAAAATAAACCGTACCGTAAAACAAGCCGGAAGCTTAAGGCACGATGCCCAACGCAAGTTGATCCCGGTACAGGATGTTGATAACAGTTTTATGACGATGGTTAACGGCGAGCCGCTTGCCAAACGCTTATCGCGCGATAGGGATACAAAAAAGATGAAAGAAGATTATGCCTTCTCATTCAATAAAGAGCGCGAGGAAATGAGCAAAAATTTCAGCAACGAAATAAAAGAGCAATTTGACCAGGAACCACAACAATTGAGCAATTACAAAATTGTTAACCCCGCTTTGGAAAACGACAATCCTGTGTTTCAATTCAGCGCATCGTTTGTGTTGGATAACCTGGTTAAAAAGGCTGGCAGCAATTATATTATCGATGCCGGTAAATTAACCGGAAGCTTTTTAACCCTTACCGAGAAAGATAAAGTGCGCAGCATTGATGTTTATATGCCATCGGCACGCACCTTTAAATATAACATAACAATAGAAATTCCCGCAGGATTCAGCGCCAAGGGTGTTGAAGAAATGAACCAGAAAAAAGCAAATAAAACGGGTTCGTTTACATCCGTGGCATCTGTTAAGGGCAATATGCTAACTATTACTTTAAGCCGCTCATACACTAATAACTTTGAAAAAGCTGCCGATTGGCCATTGGTAAAAGAGCTGATAGCAACTGCCTCTGCATTTAACGATCAAAAAATACTACTCGAAAAAATCTGATCGCTGAGCAATATTTATCAAAACATAACACAAACAAAAACGGCTCCCAATTTGGGAGCCGTTTTTGTTTGTTAGCTAAAATAGCTTATCTCTTGTCAATATCAACATAATCCCTGTCAACAGCGCCTACGTAAATTTGACGTGGGCGGCCAATAGGCTCTTTATTTTCTTTCATTTCTTTCCATTGTGCAATCCATCCCGGTAAACGGCCCAATGCAAACAGCACGGTAAACATTTCGGTAGGGAAGCCAAGGGCGCGGTAAATAATACCCGAGTAAAAATCAACGTTAGGGTATAGTTTGCGTTCAATAAAGTAAGGGTCTTTTAGGGCTACTTCTTCAAGTTGTTTAGCAATGCTTAACACTTCATCGTCAATACCTAATTTCTCCAAAATATCGTCGCAGGCCTTCTTAATAATTTTGGCGCGTGGGTCAAAGTTTTTGTAAACGCGGTGTCCAAATCCCATCAGGCGGAAAGGATCGTTCTTATCTTTAGCTTTGTTTATCCATTTTTCGGTATCGCCGCCATCGGCCTTAATTTTTTCAAGCATTTCTATAACGGCCTGGTTAGCACCGCCATGCAGCGGGCCCCAAAGGGCACAAATACCAGCCGTAACAGATGAATATAAATTAGCTTCGGACGAGCCTACTATACGTACAGTTGATGTAGAGCAGTTTTGCTCATGGTCGCCGTGTAAAATAAGCAGTACATTCATGGCCTCAACAACAACCGGGTCAATAACAACCTCCTCGGTGCGCTGGCCAAACGTCATGTATAAAAAGTTGGTTACATAGTCAAACCTGTTTTGCGGATAGATAACCGGATGCCCTAATGATTTTTTGTATATCCACGATACTATCGTAGTCATTTTAGCAAGCAGTTTAACAATAGTAAGGTTTATCTCTTCGGCAGTTTGGTTAGAGTTTAATGATTCTGGATAAAATGCCGATAACGAACTGATTAAACCGGTTAACTGGCCCATAGGATGAGAATTTGACGGATAGCCGTCAAAAAATTTCTTCATATCCTCATGCACCAGCGTGTGGTGATTAATTTGGGTTTGAAAGTTTTTAATTTGCTCGGCAGTTGGCAATTCACCATATATCAGCAAATAGGCAACTTCTAAAAACGACGATTTTTGAGCCAGTTGCTCAATAGGGTAGCCGCGGTATTTTAATATACCAACTTCACCGTCTAAAAAAGTGATGGCACTTTTGGTTGCACCGGTATTTTTATATCCAATATCTAAAGTTACATACCCTGTAAGGTCACGAAGTTTAGAAATATCAATACCTTTTTCATCTTCTGTACCCTTAATAACTGGAAGGTCGTACGTTTTATCCTCGATTTTTAACTGTATTAATTCTGACATAGAAAATTGGTTGTTATTGGCAAATGTAAATAAATCTGCGTACTTTTATGGATATGAATTGCCGGGTAATGTAAATTTTTATTTTCGCTTTGTTAATAAACAATTATAACCAATATTTAACGTCAATAGTTCCACTTTGTATGTTTTTGAGTTTTAGAGTATGTTTTTGAATTTACAGAGACTATTAAAAAGTGATGTCGATAAAAACCTTTATCGGTTTATTTTTATTGCTATCGGCCTTTTAAATCTGTTACTGCATTTCCTTTTTTTAAGTTATGCCTCGCTATCGTTTGATCCTGTAGCTATAAGGATAATTTGCAGTTTTTGTTTTTTAATAACCTTTCTTCTTTCATTTTCTGGCCAGGCTTCGGTTTTTAAAATAGGCGGCTACTTTGCGGTGGTTGTTTTTTTAGCGGTTAACAATTGTTATTTACTTGGTGTTAACAATTATACAGGCGAATACTTTTTGGGTTCGTTAATCGGGTTAGTTGTTATTACCTATACCTGCACCAAAATTGAGGAACTTGCCTTATTTATACTTATAAATTTTGTTGCTTTTGCCGTGGCATCGCGCTTAACCACAAACCCTGTTGATGATATACCGGTAAAGCTATTAACGGTAGCTTTATTTTCGGGTTTAGGTTGCATGATGTTTTTGTACAGGCGCGCCTTTATTGTTAAATATTTAGCCACCAGGGAGCAGGTGAATGAAAAGGATGCTTTATTAACAAAAACAAGCAGTTTGCTCGAACAAAATAGTTCAAAACTACAAAGTTTAGCTTCAAGTAATTTAAACCTGGTTTTTGAGTTTAACCAGTATAAAATATGCGTTAATGCCTGGTGCCCCGCCGATGATGATTTGGCTCCTAAAGTTGAAGCCATGACCGGCAAATCAATTACCCATTTATATATCGATGCCTTGCCCGGTCAAATTAAAATGGCGTTAAAAACACTTAAACCATCGGTTTTTGAGTTTCAGTCGCTATTTGGTAACCGTGTTTGGTATAGAGCCGTTGTTAACCCTTTGTTTAATGATGAGTTGCGGTTTACCGGAAGTTTAACCCTAACGCTAACCGATATTACCGAAGTTAAAAAGGTATTTAACGCATTGAAAGAGAGCGACCTGGTACTTTATAATGAACAAGTTGTTGCCAAAATGGGAAGCTGGTGGACGGATATTACCGGGCGCGATATTTCATGGTCAAACAATCTTTTCTCTATCCTCGAAATTTCAGAAATACCACCCGAACGCAGCAAATTAAACTATTACATCAGTTTGATACATCCTGAAGATAGAGACGGTGCCCAACACTTTTTTACTACACTGGCCGATAAACCTTTAATTGAATTTGAACACCGGCTCACAACACCTAAAGGCAACCTCAAATATTTAAAAGTTGTAAGCGGCTATCCCGTGCAAGACGAAAACGGTAAACTCATTAAAGTTGTCGGCATTATTCAGGATATTACCGATACTAAAACAGACATACTAACCATTAAGAAGAAACAAGCCGAACTGGCTGAAATTCAAGCCACTGCCAAAATAGGAGGTTGGAAATGGGATATTTCGTTAAATAACCTCACATGGAGCGATGAGGTATATAAGATATACGAATTGGATAGAGAAGTAGTTAAACATGAAGATCATATTCAACTATTTTTATCGTTTATTCATCCCGACGACAGGCCGAATATTGCACTGATATTTAAAAACTATTTAAAAATTGACAAGGAGTTTTTTGAGTACCGCATTATTACCGCTGCAGGTAACCTAAAATATCTGAGTTTGATTATTGGCAAAACGCTTATTAACGAACATGGTATAAAAAGCATTGCCGGCACATTACAGGACCAAAGCGACCGGAAAAAAGTTGATTTTGATTTTGAGCGCGCCGAAAACAAGTATAAAAACGTACTCGAAACCATTAACATGGCTGCTGTTACGCTAAACAAAAAAGGCGATATTGTTTTTTGTAACAAATACCTGGCAGATATTGCCGGCTATGACAAAGCCGACCTGCTGGGTATGAATTGGATAGATACTTTTGTTGCCGAGCATTTGAAAGACCAATTTAGGGCCTGGCTTAATAGCAATAGTTTTTACTCACAGCATACCAGCCCTATAATTTGCCGCAATGGTAAACAGCGCATGATCAACTGGAAAAACACAGTTACTTATGATGAGTTTGGCAAAATTGAGCAAACCACAAGCATAGGCGAGGATATTACCGATATTAAAAAAGCACGCGAAGCACTTATTATAGCTAAAGAAAATGCCGAAAAATCGTCGCGATTTAAATCGGAGTTTTTATCTATCATGAGCCACGAAATACGCACGCCCATGAATTCGGTAATAGGCACAACCAATTTACTATTGCAAGACAACCCGGCACCGCGCCAAATAGAATATCTGCACACGCTGCGCTACTCAAGTAATACCCTGCTCCAATTAATTAACGACATTTTGGATTATAACAAAATTGAGGCAGGTAAGCTGGAACTCTATAAAACACCATTTAACATACAAAAAATGGTGCAAAATATCTTGCAATCGTTTAAAACCAAGGCCGACGATTCGGAGTCTTTACTGGTTTTGGATATTGACGAAAATATACCCCAAAATCTAATTGGCGATCAACTTCGGTTAGGGCAAATACTAAATAATTTAATAGGTAATGCCGTTAAATTTACTCCAAAGGGTAGTGTAACAATAACATTAAGTGTAAAGCAACAAAAAACTAATAGCGTAGTTATAAACTTTTCAATAAAAGATACGGGCATTGGCATAGCGCCCCAAAATATTGATAAAATATTTGACCCCTTTACACAGGAATACAGCTCAACGCAGAGCGACTATGGAGGTACTGGTTTAGGCTTAGCAATTACAAAGCGGCTAGTTGAACTTCATAACAGCACTATCAACCTGGTTAGCCAGGTGGGTAAAGGAACCGAGTTTAGTTTTGCTATTGTGTTTGAAAAAGCAAACGTGTTTGAAACAGATCAGCGAACGATAGAAGGTTCTAAGCCTACCGAAACTAATATAACAGGCATGAAAATTTTATTGGTAGATGATAATAAAATGAATTTACTGATAGCCAATAAATTTCTTAAAAACTGGCATGCCAATGTAGACCAGGCAATTAACGGGCAAATTGCCGTTGAAAAGGCAATGCAGCATAATTATGATATTATTATTATGGATTTGCAAATGCCGGTAATGGACGGCTTTGAGGCTGCAGCAATTATAAAGCAAACGCAGCCCGACTTGCCCATTATTGCACTAAGTGCCGATGCAATGCCAGAGACACGCTTAAAAGCCGAACAACATGGTATGGACGACTATTTAACAAAACCATTTGTGCCCGAAATTTTGTTCGAGAAAATAGTAAAGTATTATAAACCAACGGTATCCTTACCTAAGTGGTAAATTATTGATGCCCCGCTACAATTAAAAGCGACTGAACCAGCCTTTTTTCCAAAAAAATAGTACCTGGCCTATAGTAATAACAAACATGGCTACCAGGCAATAGGTATAACCATGCGGACTGTAAAGCTCGGGCATATTATCGGGCAGTGCTTTGTTGGTAAGCGGGTCTTGCCGGGCAAAATTCATCCCAAATACACCTACTATAAAGGTTATGGGCATAAATATTACCGAAATAAGTGTTAGCACCTTCATAATCTCGTTCATCCGGTTACTGATAATGGATAAATACACATCAATAATGCTCGATGTAATTTCCTGGTAACTTTCAATCATATCAATAATCTGGATACAATGGTCGTAGGCATCGCGTAAAAAAACTTTAACGTCGGCGCTTATCAGCGATATATCGTCGCGTATCATTTCATTAACCTTGTCGCGCTCTGGCCAAATGGCTCGGCGCAGCATAATCATGGTACGCTTAATTTTTTGCGAATCGTACATGATTGATCGGTCCGGATTATCATACAGCCGGTCCTCAACATCGTCAAGCCTATCGCCTAAATTACTGAGCAGGCTAAAATACATGTCAAAAATGGTATCCATCATGGCATAGCACAAGTAAGCCGGGCCTGCAGTGCGTATAAGCCCTTTGCCGCTAATCAGCCGCTTTACAATCATCGCAAAATTATCGGTATAATCTTCCTGAAAGCTTATAATGAGGTTGTCTTTTACAATGAATGATATTTGGCAATTGCTCAATTCATCGTCGTTGTAAGTAATTATGCGGCTGGTAGCAAAAAAGTAAGTATCATAATCGTCAAACTTGGGGCGTTGGTGCGTGTTTACAATATCCTCAAGTACAAGGCGGTTAATATTAAAATGTTCGCCCACCTGTTCTATCAGGCGCTGTTCGCCCAGGCCGTTTACCTGTAGCCAATGGGTATGCGTGTGGCAATGGTCAAGCTGTTTTAAAATGGTTTCAAAGTCGCGTCCGTCGCACTCCTGCACTTCTTCGCTATTGTACGAGTATAGCGTGAGCAAAGGCTTCTTAGCATCGGCATCAATATGAATCATACCGGGGCTGTCGCCAATATTGCCATACTTCTTAGAAGTTCGTATCTTGAGTTTGTTTATTTTTTTTGCCATGAAGTGAAGCTTGCCTTTATTAAAATGTTTCGCTAAATATAGAAAACCTGCAATTGTTTTTAATAAAGCGGCGGCAATAAATAAATTAAGATGGCATTAAAATTGGTTGGTATCCGCAAAGGTTTATCTCATGCCAACGGCATACACTAAAATATTAGCTAAGCAACAGATTTATTAACTCAAATTTTATCGGTCTTCGGGATTAATCTTCAGTAGGCAAAATTGTTAGCCATCACAAATGATTTTAGCAAATCAATTGCCGGGTGTTTAGCTTGATATTGATAAATAAAGTCGCCTTTGGCAGTGTTTACAAATCCAGCCGCGTTAGTTAAGTTGTAAGCCGTGGGTGTTGTAAAACCCATGCGCCAGTCGCTAAAATTTCTTTTGGCTAATTTACCTTCCTTCATTTTTATAATGTTGTGGTGGCACGGGTCGGCTTTTATTTTTTCAAATGTCGCTTTTATTTGCTCGGCCTCACCTTCAAGCACCTGGAAAAAGGTGCCTTTATTGTACAATAAAAGGCCCGTTATACCGGCTTGCGTGTTATTAATCAGGCTCTGCTCCAGCATCTCTTTCAAATCACTGTCCGAAAATAGTTTAACCGAAGTGCTAATGTAAGTTAAGTAATTCATGGGATAAATGACTTAATGTTTCGCTTTTGTTATCTATTACGAAAGCGGCTTAAACAAAGTTGCGTTTGCCGATATGAAATTATTAAGATTGGGTTTTTTGATTTGGGATTGAGTAAACCGAGCATAATTACCGGCACTCTGGCCTATAAAATAAACTATTTGTGAGCTTTAAATTTGCTGATAGCATTTTGAGCAAATGCCGAAAGTATAAGTTCGCCGCTAATAGCCGCGCGTTCTGTAAGTAAGGTTTCCCAATTTTCTGTGCCCTCCCACAGCATTTTTTTAAATGCCGAAACAGCATCGGGGCTCCATGTTATGATGTTTTGAGTTAGCAAATTAATGGCGTTATCCATTTGCTCTTCGTTATCAAACAGTTGCGCAAACAAACCTTTTTCTTTAGCCCATTGCGCACTATAAAAATCGGCGGCGTTTAGCGTGATGTGCGTAAATGCGCTCAAACCAATTTTGCGCTTTACAGCGGGTTCAATAACAAAGGGGCCAATGCCAATGGTTAATTCGGTTAATTTAATTGCTGCGTTGCTGGTTGCCAGGCAATGGTCGGTAGCGGCTGCAATACCTACTCCGCCACCTACTGCGTTACCATGCACGCGGCCAATAATTATTTTAGTTGATGTGCGGCACGCATTAATTACGTTAGCAAAGCCAGCAAAAAAATCAAGCCCTTGCTGTTTATTGGTAATCTGCAAAAGCTCGTTAAAGCTTGCTCCGGCACAAAAGGCGTGGTTGCCGTCGCTTTTTAATATAATAACTTTAGTTAAGGGGTTTTTACCTGCATTTTGAATGCTTTGTGCCAATTGCAGTAATAAATTACCAGGCAGCGAGTTTTGCGCCGGATGAAAAAACGAAATAGTAGTTATCCCGTTTTCGAGCGTTATGGCATTCACATAGCCCTGGTTATTTGCTGTATCCATTTTATCCTAGTAAAAACACCGTCATGCTGCGGGGGCCATGCGCACCCAACACTAACGATTGCTCAATATCTGCTGTTTTAGAAGGACCAGCAATAAAGGTGCCGAAACCATATTTAATTAAACCTATACGCTGGTAAGCCTCGTGCATAGTAGGTACAATGTTTTCGGCATCAATAACAACCGCCAAATGCTGACAAATAAAGGGCAGCACCCGTTGGCCCATCAAATCTTCGGTAACCCAAACGGAGCCATTTTCTGCAATACCAAAATGAGCCCTGATAATGCTCAACTCAATATCCTCCAAACTATGCGGGTCTATCGGCTCGCCCTGGTTCAGTTCGGCAATATCGCTCAATTGGGGTAGGGTACTTACTACGCGTTTACTGGCATCAAAATGTGTAGGTATCAAAGCCTTAATCTCGTCAAAGCTATTTACCTTAAAAACCTTGCCGCCAATGGTGGTAAGCGTAGTGATATACCGCTCCTGCGCGCCTTCAACATCTCCCTTCACAAAGGTAATATCGGGCAAATTCTGCAAAGCAGGCTGGTTTTGCAGCACCGCTGCTAATATTTTTTCGCGAGCCCCCCCAGCCCCCTGAAGGGGGAGCTTTTGATTGGCAGGGTTTTGAATTTCTTGGTTCATAGTTAAAGCAATGTTTCTATTATACGAGTCGTCAACTTTTTTCCCCCTTTAGGGGGTTAGGGGGCTTTCCTGTTCTTCTTATACCATTCGCCAAACGATTCATCGGGAGGTTTAGGCATATCGCGTTGTTTGTACCAGGGGTTAAGTTTGTTGTTTAAAGCAAAAGGCGCATACTTCATTACCAGGCGGCCCGCTTTACCGGCCATGTGGTACGCAAAAGGCGAAGCCAGTGTTGTTGCCATAGCCTGCATACTCAGTTTTTTTGCAGTTGGCGCGTAACCGTTTTGCACTATCACCTGTCGCCATTTGTACAATTGGTCGTGAATGTCAATTTTTACCGGGCACACGTTTGAGCACGATCCGCAAAGTGTTGATGCAAAGGGTAGGTCGGCATACTTTTCCATATCCAGGTTTGGCGCCAATATAGCACCTATAGGGCCCGATATGGCATTGTGATAGCTATGCCCACCACTGCGCCTGTAAACCGGGCAGGTATTCATACAAGCACCACAACGAATACATTTTAACGAATTACGAAAATCTTCCCGGCCTAACTGTACCGTGCGGCCGTTGTCAACAATAATAATATGCATTTCCTGCCCGTCCCGTGGTTTACTAAAATGGCTGGAATAGGTTGTTATGGGTTGCCCGGTTGCGCTGCGTGTTAATAAGCGCAAAAATACGCCCAAATGCTTCCTCTCGGGGATAATTTTTTCTATCCCCATGCTGGCAATGTGTATATCACTCAGGTGTGCGCCCATATCAGCATTGCCCTCGTTGGTGCAAACCACAAATTCGCCGGTTTCGGCAATGGCAAAGTTTACGCCGGTTAAGGCAACCTTACGGGATAAAAATGTTTCGCGCAGATGATGGCGCGCAGTTTCGGTTAAAAATTGCGGATCGGCGTTACCTGCCGGTGTGCCTAAAAACTGGTGGAAAAGTTCGCCAATTTCCTCTTTCTTTTTGTGGATGCAAGGTAAAACAATGTGGCTGGGCGGTTCCTTAGCTAATTGCACAATACGTTCGCCCAGGTCCGAGTCTATCACATCAATACCGTTTTCGGCAAGGTATTCGTTAAGATGTAACTCCTCCGTAAGCATGGATTTACTTTTAACCATGCGCGTAACATTGTGCTTTTTAATAAGCGAATGCACTATGGCGTTATGTTCTGCCCCATCAGCGGCCCAGTGTATAACAATGCCATTAGCTTGCGCATTGGCCTCAAACTGCTGTAAATAGCTGTTGAGGTTTGATAATACATTGTTTTTTATTGCCGATGCCGTATCGCGCAAAGCCTCCCATTCCGGAATTTTATGAACCGACAGATCGCGCTTCGCCCTTATCCACCACAAAGTTTCGTCGTGCCAGTTAACGCGGTCTTCGTCCTTATTAAAAATATCAGCTAAGGCCGCATGGTCAGCCCCCCCCGCCCCCTGAAGGGGGAGCTTTTTATCGGTATGGGTAGTTATATTTTGGCTCATCTTAATTCAATTTTGTAACACTACAATCGTACTTCATCATTCAGCATTGGATGTTCCGTGTTCATTATTAATTTCTCTAACTTAATGGTACTTCCCTTCAGTAAATCCATTTGTTTCCCCCTTCAGGGGTTTAGGGGGCCTCCGTTCAGTATCTCCGCAATGTGCAATATCTTCACTTTGCTGCCCTGTCTGTTTAAAATGCCTTCCATGTGCATAAGGCAACTCATATCAACCCCGGTAATGTATTCGGCACCATGTTTTAAGTGGTCTGCCACGCGGTCTTTCCCCATTTTAACCGATACCGCTTCCTCGGCAACGCAAAACGTGCCGCCAAAACCACAGCATTCGTCGGCGCGGTTCAGTTCTATCAGTTCAATGCCTTCAACCATGTTGAGCAAACTGCCCGGTTTGGAGTAGTAAGGTGCAACAAGCTCCGTCATTTGCGATAGGTGCAACCCGCGCTGCCCGTGGCAACTTTGGTGCATACCCACCTTATGCGGAAACTTAGCAGGTAACGAAGTTACTTTTAAAACATCCGTTAAAAACGAAGTAAGCTCGTAAATTTTATGGCTCACGCTTGCAGCCTTTTCGGGCTGTTTTTCATCATGGATATGATGTTTAATGTGCAGCACACAACTTCCGGATGGAGCCACGATATAATCAAACTCGGCAAAATTTTTGATAAACAACTCGTTACAGCCCCCGGTTAAATGCTCAAAGCCCGAATTGGCCATTGGTTGCCCGCAACAGGTTTGGTTTGCCGGATAAACTACGTTAACCCCTAATTTTTCAAGCAATTGCAAGGTGGCTATAGCTGCACCAGGATAAAACTGATCTACATAACAAGGAATGAACAGCCCTACTGTCATAAATAATTATAGTGTTGCGTTGCCCCGGGATGCGGGGTAACAGGTAAATATTGAATAGCAAAAATAAGGTTTAATAGGTAACATTTAAGTTTTACCGCAAAAACTATCTGCATGACACTTATCACACAAATTTTTTGTATTGCTTTGGCCATTTATCAAACATTTTGCGCCTTTTAAGCATTTGTATATAATGGCATTAGGCACACAAATAGTATGGCTTTTTACTTTGGCTATCCCCATAGCTTGCATAGCCTGGACGGTTACGCACGAAGAGGTTTTTAGAGAGCCCCGCGAATACTGCGTTGAGCGAAGCAAAGCGGGCAAAACAATTGCCACGCGTAAGTTTTTTTACCTGTTTACCTGCGAGTATTGTTTTAGCCATTATGTAACCGTGCTTATGCTTATCATTACCAACTATACTTTATTGTTTGATAATTGGCGCGGCTACATGATAGCTGGGTTTGCATTGGTATTTGTTGCTAATGTTTACATGAGCCTGTTTGCCCTTATACGAATTGATTTGAAAAAAGTGAGGCTGGAAGCCGACATTGATGAACGCAAAAAAGATGAATTGCTTGGTAATAAGTAGTTGTTTTTGATTTAATTAGGATTTTTTTAGGGGTAAATTCAATTTGCATATTTAACAGCTAATTTGTAAGTTGTACCTCTAAACCTTGTTGAATGACGACTGAGCTTGCCGCGCCTAAAAAGAGAATAGAATCAATAGATGTGCTTCGCGGAATTGTGATGGTTATTATGGTGCTCGACCATACCCGCGATTTTTTCACCAATAGCGATTTTGACCCTACCGACCTGAGCAAGGCATCCACAGCTTTGTTTTTAACCCGCTTTATAACCCATTACTGTGCAGCTCTGTTTGTTTTTTTAGCCGGAACAGGTGCCTTTTTATCTATAAGTCGTGGAAAAACAAAGGGGCAGGCTGCCAGGTTTTTACTATCGCGCGGGATATGGATATTGGTATTAGAGCTAACTTTGGTAAACTGGGGTTTCGCTATGGATCATGGTTCGTGGCGGTTTAGCATGGATTATAGCTTTTTCTTTTTACAGGTTTTTTGGGTGATAGGATGGAGCATGATTATTTTAGCCGGACTAATTTATTTGCCCTTAGGTGCCATTGCAACCATAGGCCTGGTTTTAATTTTGGGGCATAATGCTTTTGATAAAGTAAGCCCCCAAAGTTTTGGCCCAACCGGGGCGGTAATATGGGAGTTTTTACATGTAGAGAGCTTTATTACTTACAGCAAACAAAGGCATATTTTTATATTATACCCGCTAATACCCTGGGTAGGCGTTATGGCAGCCGGTTTTAGCTTTGGCAGCCTATTTAAAATGGAGCAAGCCAAACGCAAAAAAATATTAGTTACTATTGGCGCATCGGCAATTTTGCTGTTCATCATCATCCGCTCCTTTAATATCTACGGCGATCCTAATACCTGGAAAGATCAGGGTGTATGGTATCGTACCATATTATCCTTTATAAACGCCCAAAAATACCCGCCCTCGCTGGATTATTTGCTGATAACCATTGGCCCCGGTATGTTGGTTTTAGCCGCTTTAGAAGGGATACATAACCGTTTAACAAATATATTATTGGTGTTTGGCCGCGTGCCGCTGTTTTATTACCTCATGCACATTTATTTGTTACAGTTAATGGCCGGTGTAGTATTTAAAGTAGCTCAATATCAAAATATTAAGCCAAACTTTGGTTTGCCGGTAGTTTACCTGGTATGGGCGTTGGCAATATTTATTTTATATTTCCCCTGCCGCTGGTTTATGAAATACAAAATGAGCCACAAGCAATGGTGGTTAAGTTATTTATGATACCGTTGCTATAGACAAGGCTAAGAAAATGGTTTTGCCTTTCCTAAACCATATATAAAAACATTAAATATCAACAGCTAACTTGCAACGCTCGTTTAAAAGTAGATGCTCGTATTTGTCGTAATTTACGGGGGCCTTTATTTGTTCAACCTCCTGGCGGTAATTTTGGCGCAATTCTTTACGGCGTATGGCTTCAACAAAACGCCTAACCTCATTTTGGCTTTCCAGTATTAAGCCGGGTACTATGGTTGGCGCGTTGTTTTCGTCTTTGGCAACCATCGTAAAATAACTGGTATTGGTGTGGTTAACCGAGTTTGTTTTTACGTTTTCGGATACTACACGTATACCTATCACCAATGATGTTTTCCCCACATAATTTACCGATGCCATTAACGATACCAGTTCGCCAACCTCTATGGGTGCCAAAAAATCAACAGTATCAATAGATGCCGTTACGCAATAATTACCGGCGTGTTTCGCGGCGCAAACGTAGGCTACCTTATCCATCAGCGAAAGCAAAATACCACCATGTATTTTACCGCCAAAGTTTGAGTAGGAGGGTATCATCAGTTCGGTAATGGTGGTTTCAGAAAACCGGACGGGCTTAAAATGTAAAGGTTCGGGCATAGTTAAAATTTATTTAACAGAAAAACCAACACTAAATTGGTTGCTTGTAATCGTTATTGTTTGTTGTTGCCTAATCGTCGGCAACTATTTGCCCAAATTGCAATAAGTAGCCATTATTATCGTAAATGCCAAATTCGCGCATACCATAATCAAAGTTTTCAATGGGGTAGCAAATCAGGCAGTGCTCTTTAACATGTTCCCAAACCTTGTCCACATCATCGGGGTTAAAATATAACGAACCACTCATAATGGGCTTTGGCATGTTGCGATGTTCATTGGGTATGGTAAACATCATATTCACCTCATCAAAATTAAACGATGCCCATCCCCATTTAGCATTATAGCTGCGCAAGTTAAAGCCGAGTACTTCGGTATAAAAGTAAATAGTGGCTTCCATATCCTGGGTTTCTAACATGGGCGTTAAGCCGGTTAATTTATAATTCATATACAAAGTTGGTTCTAAAGGCAACTATACCAATAATGCTATTATTAATTGTTACTGCAACAATGATATGACAATCAAGCAACAATTATATGACAATAGGATATTGATGGCATCTATCCCTTAGATCGACCCAATACCTTTTGTGGCATATCACAAGTTTAGAATAGTGATTGAAATAATTACCTTCCCCAAATTTATTAAAAATCAGCATATTATGGAACTGACAGAATCTTACATTTTATCACAGTTAAAAGTAAAGCGAGAGCGTTTAAAAAGCGATTTAGCAAAGGTTGAGATAGCAATAGAGGCTTATGAAAGTGCAGAAGAAGATGCGGAGGGAATGAGTGAGGCAGAGAGCCAAGATTTAGCGATTACAAAGCTAATGTACAACGCGCGGATGACGAGGGAACAAAAAGTAATTTACGTACTGGGTAAGATTGGCGAGGGTGATATAAATGATATAGCCAATTATTTAATGGAGATAGACAGTACAGTTCATCCAAGCCAAAGAGCAAAGATATATGAGCGGTTAACATGGGTAGCGAGCCGGATGTATAAGGCTGGTAAAATCGATGCCTATAAGATTAAGAATAAAAATGTTTATAGATTGTTAGGATAAAGTTTGGTTTGTATATAGTTATTACATAGATTTGAAGATTATGTTAAAGCCGGATATGATTTTTGCTCAGATAAGAGACTTAAAGCAAAGAAAAGCTGAATTACTTTCGGCTGCTGCATCATTAGATGATGCTATAAAGGCATTAGAAGGGAATCAAGAAAAACCAATTGATTGGAAAAATAGCGCCTTAGATTGTCTTAAAATACATGTTCATCCTTTACGTACAATTGATATATTTAACTGTATGTGTGAAAAAGATAAAAAGTTAAATATTACTGAACCCATTAAAAGGAGAAATTATATTAATGCCCTTTCTATTGCATTAAATGCTCAGTGCGATAACGGATTATTATATCGTATGTCATTACCTGGCTTTAAAGGTTTTTTCTATGGATTTAAAACATGGTTTACAAATAAGAATGAGCTTAAAGAAGAAGTAGAACGAGCATTAAAATACAATCTTTGGGAAAATCAAAAAAGTGTTTTTCAATTAACCAAAATAGATAAAAGCTTTAATGATAATAGGATAGAAATATAATTAAATAAGAAAACCACATTTCGCCGGGTCTCAAGCTTTGAAATGTGGTTTTAAGAAAATAACAATGGTTAGTAATGATATATGTTACAGCGAGATGTTCCCGCTATATCATACAAACATTTGTTTTACGTAGCCATTTTAATGGGGTTGAATAGAGTTGTCAAGACGAATATTCAGCCCCCTAATTGGCATTACTTACTTCAAATGTAAGTATAGTTAACGATTAATACAAATACTTACAATATGGAAGCCACAGGCAAAACACTACCATTTAAAACGATTAACGACATAGCAATATATTTTCAGGAGCAAAAGACCTGTATTAACTATCTGATTAAATTACGCTGGCCTAACGGGGTAGAATGCCCATTTTGCGATCACAAAAAAGTATATAACATTCAGGGAGCCAAGCCACATTTTAAATGCGCGGCCTGCCGGAAGCATTTTAGCGCGTTGAAAGGCTCTATATTTGAAAATAGTGCGATACCATTAAGTAAATGGTTTATGGCGATCTACATATTAAGCACGCATAAGAAAGGTATAAGCAGTATACAGGTAGGCCGGGATATTGGAGTAAGGCAAAAAACAGCATGGTTTATGATGCAGCGCATTAGATATGCGGTAAAGATGCAATCATTCAACCGGGATAAATTAGGCCTAACCGGGGTTGTTGAGATGGATGAATCCTACATAGGTGGCAAACAGGCCAATATGCATAAAAAGAAACTGGCAAAGATATTAGAGAGCGGAGAGCAGCAAAAACTAACCATAGCCGGGGCAATAGAACGCGGTGGAGAGGTTAGAGCGCAGTACATCCCAAAAACCAACTATGAGCATATAATACCATTCCTTATAAAAAATGTACATCAGGGCACTAAGCTAATGACCGACGAGCATTCGGTTTACACAACGGCTAAAAGGCTATTCAAGCATAAGACAATCAAGCATATGTTAAAGGAGTATGTAAGGGGTGATGTGCATACGAATACGATTGAAAACTTTTGGTCGGTATTAAAGCGGGGTATTTATGGTACATATCATTTCATCACGGTAAAGCACGTACAGAACTATTTAGAAGAGTTTGCATTTAGGTTTAACAATAGGAATATAACAGAGGCGCAACGTT
Source organism: Mucilaginibacter gracilis (assembly GCF_003633615.1). Taxonomy (NCBI): domain Bacteria; kingdom Pseudomonadati; phylum Bacteroidota; class Sphingobacteriia; order Sphingobacteriales; family Sphingobacteriaceae; genus Mucilaginibacter; species Mucilaginibacter gracilis. The sequence continues at coordinate 4,043,952 of NZ_RBKU01000001.1, forward strand.
TTGATAAATTGGTATCTTTGAGCAATCACAGGATAACATATAAAGCGTTAACAGATCATGGCCAAAAAGAAAGCAAAAGCAGTAAGCCCGCCAACCCCTAAAGAAAAGCAGGAGATTGACGGGCTAAATATGCCATTTGAGGAAGTAATGAAGATATTGGCTAATCCACCTAAAGATAAAACAAAATAGGACTATTTATTTTTAGTTAGTGATACATAGTATTTGCAGTAATTTAGAATTAACTCTCCAAAAGTATCAGGTACGATATTAGACCATTCGGGTAAATCATAGTCTTTATTAGATATTATAACTTTGTTGTACTTTATGACACGTGATTTAAATTCATATTGCTGTTTGTTAATATCAACAGCCATTCTTTGATCTTCTACTTGTACATATTCACCTTCCCGTGTTGGCATTGAATTTTCTCTAAGCCAAATCAAAATAACGTTTGAATGCCCATCAAAAAATTCAACCCTAACCGGGCTAATAGTATCGACACAAGTTTGCTTTTTTCCATCATCGGAATAAAAAAGTGTTTTCCATCGTGAGGTTTGCGAATAACACGAGCATGACAGCCCAGTTATTAAAAGAGTAGTTAATAGATATTTCATTGAGTGGTAATTTGGTGATTAATGGTTTATAAGATTTATCTTTCGCAATAACCGCATGGTTTCCTGTGATAAATATATATAGCATCTTTAAGAGGCACTTTTATTTCGTCGCCTTTGCAATTACGCAAGCCCTTGCAATAAGCTTTTTTATGATAGGCCTTAGAATACTTGCCGGTGCAAATCCAGACACTGTCTGGCTTATTTAGAAAAAATATGATGAGCAATACAAATAGTGGTTTCATATCTTATCTATTGTAATCTTTTTGCCCAGTTTACTACCAATTAAGCAATTGTATCAGGGATGATTTCTTGCCAATTTATTCCGTCAAACACTTCTGAATGAACAACCTCTTTGTCTAAATATTCTATAGCTGATTTTATTTCATATTGCAGGTTAGCAGTATCAATAGCCATTTTGTACCTATATTCAGATACGTGATGGATGTTTTTAGAATGTGTTTCTTTTATTGTGCTACACCACAATATAACAACACTATAATGATCGTCATACTTATTGTATTGTTTTATGTCAGAATAGAGTGTATCTATTTTGTACGTATAGCCGGGAGATTTTGAATACAGCATCCACCTGGAAGATTGCGCTTGCGCATGGCAAAGAGCCCCGCTAATGAATAGCGATAAAATAAAGAGAGGTTTCATTATATGTGGTAATTTGGTGACTGATCTAAATAAAATAGGCGTAACCAATATCACGCCGTCACCAGGCTTACCACAGCCTACCAAAGCAAATGACACGGTTACGCCATTACAGCGTACCATAATCATTCACGGCTTGGATTGTCTATGTGGTAATTCGTGACGACAAGCGAATGTTAAGTACAAATATCTTACTGGGTGCTAATATAAATAATACCCGTGTAAATATCCGGTGTAATTTATATATTTATCGGATGACATATCAAGAAGCCTTAAAGAAATTGAATAGCTATAACTATTTATTAAGAACAAGAATAGTTAATAAAGAGACAAATAAGTCGATACTGATTGGCTTAATTACGGTAGTTCCGGCAGATTTAAAGTGGGAAAGCCATCATAAGTGGGAGAATCCTTACGATTTAGAATATTCTAATTTTCTATTATATAGAGAGTGCAGAATTGTATTCTTAACCAAATCAAATACTATGCTATTTGAGCATAATTTAGAAAGCTATCATTTATCTTCTACAGATAATTCATGACATATAACACCAATGCCATAACTACCCTCTTCGCTACTACCAAAAGTAACCAAAATAGCATCTTTGTATTTATCTCTAAATTCAGAAATAAGAGCACCTATTTTTAATCTAAGTTGTTTTACATCGCAATCAACCTCGCTCTTTTTGTGTTTAATTTCAATACCCGCCCCTGCTTTACCCATTGTGTTTCTTGATATTAAATCATTTGGTTTAACCCAAACATACAAACTATAAGTCAATCAGAGGCATGTATCTAACGATAATGTTACATTACTATGACTGAATGTAACAATTGGGTTAATGTAAGGGATAAATGCCATATTGATTAAACTTCGTGGTATTTTCACAGTCAATAAGCCCAAAGTACAATATAGCAGGTGTTTTTATACCCTGTAAATTTATACAACCTAATTTATATATAAACTATAACAATACAAACGCAATGAAGAGAGCATTACTATTTACAAAAACTATTTTGCCGGTTCTGCTTATAATGGGCATAAATATCAGTTCAAAGGCTCAAAAACTAAACGCCGTACAAACCGGGAGTTTGCTGGCCCCACCAAAAGTAAAAGTTGATGGTAAGATAGACGAGTGGGGAGGCGATTTTGAGGCCTTTAATAAAGCTACCAAGTTGTTTTACACTTTGGCTAATGATGATAAAAACCTGTATCTGGTTGTAAAATCTACCGATTTGCAAAACAATACCAAAATAATGGGTGGCGGCGTTACCTTAACCATAAACACAGCTAATAAAAAGAAAGAAGAGAACGCCTACAGCATTCGTTTCCCCATAGTCGAACGTTCGTTATTGCGGGGTATACGCAGGCCGCGCGGTGCAAGCTCAACCACCGTGATGGATTCGGCTTCAATGGCCGAAGCTGCCGCAGCGCGCAAACAAGCCATAGCGGCAATAAAAGAAATTGAAGTGCTCGGCTTTAAAGATATAACGGATACCCTGATATCTATTTACAATGTATACGGTATTAAAGCGATAGCGGCTTACGATGCCCAAGGCAATTTACAATTTGAGTTATCGGTACCACTATCATTACTTAGCCTTTCAGCCGATAAACCAAAGGAGTTTGCTTACAATATTAAGGTTAACGGCATACAAATGGGTGGCCGAAGAAACAACGATGGCGGTGGCCGAAACGGTGGCGAGGGTGGTGCCAGAAATGGCGGCGGCGGTGGTTTTGGTGGTGCAGGCGGCGGTGGCGGCTTTGGCGGTGGTGGTGGCGGCGGTTTTGGTGGCGGCGGTAATGGGGGAGGAGGCAACATTAACATAGCCATGAACGATTTGTTAAGCGATACCGATTTTTGGGGTAAATACACGCTCATAAAAAAATAATTTTTTTACCATAACATTAGCTATGCTGCCATCAGATTTTTGCAACCAATGGTATGCTGATAGATCATACAATTAATTTCTGATATACATTTACCTTAACTTATTCAATTATAAGTATATAATGATAAAAAAATTACTTTTACTTTTTGTTATCTCATTAACAACGGCAAACCTTTTCGCCCAAAATCGTGGGAACGGGGGCCGGGGTAATACTCCCGCTGCGCCGCCCGTGCTGTTTCGCGAGGTGAGCGGAGTAGTGAGGGATACAAGTGATAATACCCTGATAGGTGCCACAATTACATTAACATCCCGTAAAGATACCTTGCGTACCACTACCAATGCCGATGGTGTTTTTGTATTAAAAAACGTAAAGCTGGCTACTTTTACTTTAACCATTAGCGAGGTTGGCTTTATTACATCGGTACGTAAATATTTACAAAACGATGCCGTTAAAAGGCTGGTGCTTGAACCCATCATATTAAAATCGAGCACTATTATGATGAACGAGGTAAAAATTAATGGTACGCCAAGTATTGTTTACAAGGTAGATACCGTTGAGTATAAAGCCAGCGATTATAAGGTGCGCGACAATGCTACTATTGACGAGCTGTTGAAAAAAATGGAAGGCTTTGAAGTAGGATCTGACGGGACGGTAACACACCAGGGCCAGCAAATTACCAAAGCCAAATTAAACGGTAAAATTTATGCCAGCGGCGATGTGGCTACAGCCATACAAAACCTGCCGGCAGATATTGTTGAGAAAATACAGGTAGTTGATGATTACGGCGACCAGGCAGCCCGAACCGGCATTAAAGATGGCGACCCTCAAAAAGTACTTAACATCACAACCAAGGCAGATAGATCGGTAGGTACAACGGGTACCTTAACAACCCAATACGGAAGCGACGACAGGTATAACGCCAATTTGTTTGTGCAGCGCATTAATGCCAACCAGCAACTGGGCGTAATTGCCAATATACGTAACACCGTTAACGGAGTGGCATCAAGCGGCGTTGCAGGTGGTGCAACCAACGGCGGCGGGGGAGGTACTGGTGTTGGCGCGGGAGCAGCTGGAAGCAGCAGCCCCGGTACCACAAAATCTGGCGGACCACAATTAAATTACCGCGACCAATGGAGCAAAAAGGTACAGGTTACGGCTGGTTATGGATATAATTTTTCGGACAATAATTCGATTAACCAGAGTTATGGAACCAACTACTCCGACAAAGGAAATAGCAACTTTACCGATAAAAGTACAGCGCAGCGCAATAGCCGAAACCATAGCTTTAACTTTGAATTGGATTATACAATTGATAGCGCCAACTATTTACAGGTAACGCCAACTTTTACGTATGCAAATTCAAGCAATTCGTCAAATTCATTTACCGATAATTTTAACAAATACGTTACCGGTTTTGAACATCCGGTGGTACAAAGTTTAAGCAGTTCGATAAACACGGCACCTAATTATAGCGGTATTGTGTTTTATCAGCACATATTTAAAAAGCCTCGCAGAAATTTATCTGTTCAGTTTAGTGTTAACAAAGCAAATACCGACGCAGATGGCGAAAGAAATGCCGATACCAAAAACTATGCCGATAGCACCACTAACGTTGTTGTTAAAGATTCAACTGCGCACTTATTCACTTTCCGAAACAGTATCAATACTACATATAGGGCGAGCTTTACCTATGTTGAGCCGTTTAGCATCTATTCGCAGTTTGAATTTAATGGGCAAACCAGAAGGTCGGAATATAACAACATTGCTACCACCGATACCGTGATTAACAATCAACTGGTTGACGTAACCAGATATGACAATATTTACGATTACTCGTTTACCGAAACACGCCTAACCTTTAACTACCGGTTTAATGGTATTAAATGGAACTGGTCTTTAGGTACAACGCTTGTACCAAGTTCATTGCAGGGTAAAAAGCTTGATAACAGCAGTCAAAACACATACGGATCAATACGTAACGATTTTAGGGCCATTCCAGTGTTTCGTTTCGCTTATTCGTGGTCGCGTACCGAGCGGTTTACGTTGGCATATGCTGGCACCAATACCGAACCAAGTTTCCAACAGATACAGCCATTTACCGACAGAACTAACCCTGATAACTTAATTGTTGGTAACCCCGATTTGAAGCCATCCTTTGCACACTCAATTACGGCACAATACAACAACTACATCGCTAACTCAAAGCTAAATTTTTCCTTTGGCGTTAATTATACATTAACAGATAACCAGATTGGTTCTAACAGGTTGTTTTTTTCTGAGCCTATCGGCGTAAAAAAAGGTACTAACGGCGCTCGCGATACGGTACTCTATAAAACCATATACGAAACCCATTACGTAAACTTCAATGGTTCGCACGCCATAGTTGGCCGCTATAACATTGCCAAACAGCTTGACGATCGTCGCTATAATCTATCCTTAAACGGCAACATTACCTACAGTTATAATGTTGGTTTTAGCAACAATGTAGAATACCACAATACCAACTGGCGGTTTGACGAGCGTTTTGGTCCGAGATTAAACCCAACCGAATCGATAGAGATTAACCCTTATATTGGTTACGATCTGTCGCGCTCGTTCACTTCATTAGCTACCGCTATGTCAACATCGGTGCAAACCACATCATTAGCTGTAGATGGTCGCTTTTATTTCTTTAAAACCTGGCAGGTTAACTATAATGCAAGCAAAAGTTACGTTACAGGTTTAGGTAACCTAAGTACCAATCCGTTAGTTATTAATGCAGGTTTCGAAAAAGAATTTTTTAAAAAGAAAAGCCTGGTGTTAACCCTAAATACTTACGATTTACTGCACCAAAACAATTTTATACAGCAAACATTAACCACCGGAGGAGTAACCAATACCCTCTCGAACTCGTTAAGCCGCTATTTTTTAGTTGGTATACGTTTAAGACTGCAAAAATGGAGCGGCGCGCCAACACGTAACGGCAAGAAAATGAATCGCCGTGGCGATGGTAGTTTTATTTATGAATAGAAACACAGTTAAAAAAAATGAACGGGGAAATGCATATCTCCCCGTTTTTTTGTTATAGCTCTTTTTTCATCAAAACATCCTTTTGCTTATCGGTACCAAGCATAAAATAATGATCGCTAAAGCGGGAAAATCCATGTCGTTCGTAAAAACGAATGGCGTTTACATTTTTTTCGAAAACGCCCAGCCAGATGTATTTATAAGCCTCGCGTTTTGCGGTTGCAATAGCATAGTTTATCAATTGCTCGCCAAACCCCTTACCCTGGTGTTTAGCTAAAATATAAATACGCTCAATCTCAAAGCCATAGCTGTCTTGAAATTCGGTTTGGGCATCGCCAGTGTTCAATTTAACATAACCAACCACCTCGTTATTATAAACCGCAAAGTAAAACGCAGAACCAGGTGTATTTAACTCCATCTCTATTTTTTGATGCGTAAAACTAACGGCAGCATAAGCCTCCATATCGTTTGCATTATTAATAGCCGCGAAAGCATCAAAAAACGTTTTTTTGCTTAATTGCAACAAAGCATCAGCCTCAGTGGCATTTACCTTGCGGATAACAATACGATTATTCATTTGATGGGAACGGAGGTAATTTAAACGGATTAACTACAAAAGGCATGTAATGGACTTAAAAAAACAACAAGCTTTACGCCGAAACTGAACAAAATACGCCGAAAAAGCAACTCATCAACAGCAAGTTGTTCAAGTTTTTGGGCCCATATGAGCAATAAAAGCCGGTTTTACCAAAGGATTTAAATTTTTAAATATTTACTTAATAATTTAGTAACCAAATGTTTATATAGTAATTCTTGTACAAAAAAAGCTCTTTTTATGGACATTAAAAAAAAGTTAACATCAAATTTGCCAATTCAACCGGGATTTGTACTTTTGACCCCGGAGAGTTGGCAGAGTGGTCGATTGCGGCAGTCTTGAAAACTGTTGACTTGTTAAAGGGTCCTGGGGTTCGAATCCCTAACTCTCCGCGAATAACCCTGTCAAAAACAGCTAAAAGCCTGCAAATCAAATGATTGCAGGCTTTTCTTTTGGTGCCAAACCCCCAATTTATGCACCAATTAGCAACAAAAAAGTGCGTATTTCGGTGCGTCATTTTTCACTAATACCCTACGCACCGAACATGATATATCTAATTGAATATCAACCAGTTCAATAGTTGAACATCTTGTTTGCGATTGATTGCAAGCTTAATTTTGTTTCACTTTTAACATCATTGTTATGAAAACTAAATTCAGTTTGTTATTCTATATCAGAAAGCCAAAAAATTATGTTGGCGGCCCCATACCTGTATGGGTACGTATTACTGTAAACGGCAAACGTTCCGAAACGCCATCAGGCCGGGAATGTGAGCCAGCCCAATGGAACAATGCGGCAGGCCGCCAAAAAGGCACAAAAGAAGAAGTAAAATCCTTTAACGCTTATTTAGACGACCTGCAAAGCAAAGTTTATGAGGCCCACCGTCAGTTGACCGAAACGGATGCGCTTATTACTGCGGAAACTATCCGCAATAAATTCATGGGCAAGACCGAAAAGCCCCGCTCCCTAATTGCCATCTTTAAGGAGCATAATCAAAAGATGGAAGCCCTGTTAGGCAAGGAATACACCAAAGGTACGTTGTGCCGCTATAAAACCTCTTTAAAACACACACAGGACTTTTTAAAGTGGAAGTATAACCTGACCGATATTGACATTAAGCAGGTCGACCACGCCTTTATCACGGAGTATGAGTTTTATCTGCGTTCCGAAAGAAAATGTGCCAATAATTCCGCTGTTAAATACATTAAGAACTTTGGTAAGATTATCCGTATTTGCCTGGCTAACCGCTGGTTGACCTACAACCCGTTTTTAAGCTATAAGAACAAGATCAAAACCGTTGACCGGGTTTATTTAACAACAGAGGAACTACAGGAAATGGCGGTTAAAGACATGGCCACAGACCGTTTGACACAGGTGCGTGATATTTTTCTTTTTTGCTGTTTTACAGGTTTGGCTTATGCAGATGTGAAGAAGTTGCGCAGATGGGAAATTGTAACCGGCGTGGATGGCGAAAAATGGCTTTCAATCAACAGGCTAAAAACCGATGTGCCATCACGCATCCCATTATTGCCAACAGCTATGACTTTGATACAACGTTATGCCGATCACCCGCATTGTGAGAACAGCGGGCGCGTTTTACCGGTATTGAGCAATCAGAAGATGAACAGCTACTTAAAAGAGATAGCGGACGTATGCGGCATTAACAAGCCCATCACCTTCCATATTGCCCGCCACACCTTTGCAACCACGGTAACGCTATTAAACGGCGTACCGATTGAAAGCGTATCCAAGATGTTAGGCCATACCAACATTCAAACCACACAGCACTATGCTAAAATATTAGATATTAAGGTGGGTGCCGATATGGCTTTGCTCCGGCAAAAGTATTCAGGCTAATGCAAACTTTCCACAAGAACTAAAGCCACTTTCGGGTGGCTTTTAAGATAACTTCAGCTTTTTTGTGCTATCTTTTGCCAGTTTAAAACAGACACATGCAGGACTTAAATTTAGAATTACGATCAGAGGTTTTGGGATATTCCCTGCATCTGGAAGAGGGTGTAAATAGTCTTTTACTTCTTAACCTGGGCATACTTGATGGTGGCAAATCGACCAGGCTTTTTGGTAATCTTGCGCCGAAATGGTGTGGTCTCATTCATCATAATCTCCAGTAATAAAGCAGGTATTAGCTTTAAAAACAAGATTGATTTATTATTTGATCTGGAAGTGTTTACAAAAGCTGAAAACGCTGAAATGGAGTTATTGAGCGTCTTTAGAAATAAATTACTCCATGATATCTCATTTAGCAGTTTGCTGTCGGTCGTGCAACAATTGGACAGTAGTTTGAAAACGAAGTTTAGAGGGTATTTCGAAGATAAAGGCAGCATAGACGATGAAGTACATTGCAAGCGGGCATTAGCCAACATATTCCTAAAAAATATTCAAACCATCCGGTTCAAGGTGCAGCATTTAAGAGAACTAAATCAAAGTAAGAACGAACTAATACAGGAAAATCTAAAAATAAACTTGCAGCATATTGATGTCTTCTATGATTTTACCGATGAGATATGCATAAAAATAGAACAATCAAACTTGGAGCATCCTGATTTGGCCAATCTTGCAGCTGACCTATTGGTATCAATTGAAAAATTTCAAAAACTATTTTCCGGAGTAGAAAAGAAGGTCTTTAATTTTGATGTTTTTGCCAGTCTGTTCGGACTAAGAAAAATGGACGAGGCACAGAATGCTGAGCTTAGGCTGCTGCATGATGCTTATTTTAATGCAAGGCAAAAAAAATCATAATCCTTTATTCAAATTCTTCAATTAAATAGGCAATTACGGATATACCTGCACTATCTGCCATAAAGTTGATAGTCGTTTTACCCGACAGTTTTTCATTGGTGCGGGTAATATGGACATATTGCGTTTTTTTCTTAAACGGAATTGATTTATGTTCATCCAGGATCTCTTGCGGTGTAAGTATGTATTTAGCTATTAACGTTTGCATAAATTCCTTTAACCGTTTCTCCGAAAGATGATTAACACTTACTTTACACTCGAAAAGCGTCTTCAAATGTTCAGTGCATTTAATCTTCCAATATTGTTTGCTCTTCATTAGTTTAAGTTTTAGCCCTTATTGGGTTGAAGTATATCATGGGCTATATTTAGTAAAACCGTCTGCTGTTGATCGAGTTTATTTAAGCGGCTCAATATCATATCATAGCTTTGCACACGCAACCATGTTTTTAATGCTACAATTACAATCGCCAATGCCGCAGGCTCAAACGGTACTATTGCGCCTTCGAGATTTTCCCAATGGTATTCATCAGACTGATAGAGTTCTGTAAGTTCCCCCAACCGTTCAAGCAGGTTTGAAAAACTATCCAAACCAGAGAATTTATTTGTATAAACACCATATCGTGTATCGTTTAGCACTTGTAGCACCAAGCTGTAGGGGATGTTTAGTCCTGGAACCCTACCGGAGTACGGTCGTTCATTTTCATTACCCCATGTATAATTGAATTCCCCCTCAATTTTCTGGCTATAATCAAACCGTTGTAAATTAGCATAAAACGAATCCTCATCATCATATGAATTGAGTGGTATTTCTTCGCTATATATACGATCACTATTATTTTGAGCGCATATGCTACATAGACGCCATATCGGCATTCCTAACTGTCGGTAAGCTTCCGACGAACGGGCAAATAAATCCCTGGCTTGCTGGGGGGCTAATATAGCTTTGTAAAGTGCTCCGATTAACCAGCAGCTCGCTGCAAAGGGCAATTTTTGGGTTTCCGCTCGTTCACTTAAAGCCTCCGCATATCCGGTATAAGCATCTGCAATATTGCTAACATCATCCGTATTAAGATTTAAAATTTCGGTATATCTGCTCATGATAAGATCTCCCGTATATTCGACAATTTTTCAGGCTCCTGATAGCTTGAATTGGTAATTGTTTGAATAGAAGCCGGTATTCTACCTGCCTTTAAGTCCCTTAATGCCGAGGGGCCATTATAACCAATTGCTTTCTCAATTTGAACTGATGGAATTAGGATTTTTGCCATAATTTCTCCCTGTCTGAAATAAGGCTGGTAGTCCCTGTAAACGTGTAATTCCCTGATTTCTTCAGAAAACTGTTCCATTTCTATTGCTTTTTTTCCAATTGTTATTAAGTATGCATAAAAAATATAGCCCGTAGATTTAAAATTATCAGTAGCAAATCTCAAAGCCGTCATAAAGGGAGGAAAAAACAGATTTTGTCTTGACTTCCAATCACGCTCTACCACGCCCGCCGTTGTGGAGATAAAGGGTGTTACATCGCCGAATTTAGCTTTACTATATTTGGAAAGCGGATTGCCTATGGGCACGGGTTTGTGGTAATGGTTCAAATGCAGCTCTGCATTGACGCTGTTCAGGTGTAACTTAATTTCTGCCGGGGTGATTTCTCCGGCTGTTCGCCACCAGTTGGATAGCAAACCATTATCAACGATGTGCTGCGCTTTAATGGCATCCAATCCGTTTATTCCCTTTAACACTTTCTGAAAAACCATGATTTATACAGTTTATTATTCTTTCTTTAAAAACACCTGGTAACTAATCGGTTTAAACAATAACTGACTTTCTATATCTCCTGATATTTTGTAGAACTCACCAAAGTTGCTTTCCGCATCATATTTAAATATCCTGTAAATATGATACTTACCTTTGCGAAACTTTGAAAATTCAATTTCATTGTCGCTCAGATAGAATGGGGCATATTCGTTGCCGGTTGTTGTTTTGACTTCTATGTATTTCTCATTGCCAAACTCGTCGTAAGAAAGAACATCATAGCCCATGCCGTCTTTCACAATGTCCACCAAGTCCGCTAAATCCGTTTTTCCTTTTAAATTGAGTTCGGCAATTTCATATTGTTTTACAAGCCCCTCACCAGCGTCACCCAAATCCTTTTGATCTTTGGCTTTCTGCACAAAGTCAACATCAACTCCCTCAAAAGTCTTTGGTGTTTGTGGTATATCAGATTTACCATCTTTGGGTTTATCCCTGCAAATAAGCGTATCCTTAAATAATTGGCTTGGAATATCCGCGCCCCAAAGCGCATCCACCGTAGCGTCATACCGTTCCAGGTTGTCCCGGATAAACTCAACACATACGTCAATCAATGATGTCCAATTTCCGGCTAATAATTTATCGAACGGTATAGTGTTCCATTTAGCGGATTGAGGTATCAGGGCATCTGCCAACTGGATTTGTTTATTGCTCAGTTTTGAATCCCGTGTTCTTTGGCAATCAATTTTATACACAAAGGCATTGGTACTTGGATGTACATCAATGCCAAATGTAAAAAAGACATCTTTCCCCTTATCCGTGTCGCGATAAATCTTTATCCAGGTATAAGGCTTAAATATTGCAGCCTGTATATTTATCCCATCATTTTTCGTCCAACCCCGCTGGCTCCAATACCTTTTTCCATCCGATTGAAATCCAGCTAATCTTTTTACAACCTGATTGCCCAAATAGATACTTTTGTTCCATACCGTATTCATCAGCTTATTCTTCGCATTCACATGCTCGCTTTGTTTGGGGTCGTATGACTTGTATTGCCATTCTTTAAAAAAGTCAATTTCTTCCTGGGTGAAAAAAACTGGTTCTTCCGATGTGCCGGTCGTTATGTCAAGCTTAAAAAACTGGTTGTAATTTTCTTCGTTTTGCCAAAAGATACGGCTGGCATTAGCTTCCTCAAAAGCGTAAAGATCTTCCCTTAACTGTTTAATTTTACCTTTACCTAAACTTTGTGCAAGCTTATAAAAACCATCTCCATGATCGTTTATTTTTTCATTTTTATAAATAGCTAACGCGCTTACTAACGGCCTTTTGTGCTGGTGCTCAAATTCCGAAACCTCCCCCAAAGTTATACTTAGTTGATGCTGTCCGTATTCGTTGCTTAGGTCAAAGCCAAGATTACAGTCTTTTACTACATCACTGTAGAAAACGAATTTATCCTTTGTTCTTGCTGCGTTAATCAGGTATTCTCTTACTTTAGGGTTCATACTATCTTCTGTTTTTAATTAGACAAGGAACAGCAACAGATTCCGGTATAAGCACATTATTGATAAAATCTTCAATAAGATCATTTTCTTTCTGCCACATTTCTGCATATCCCTTAACCATGTCTGCATGTTGCCCTGCTTCACAAAATCCGGTTGCAATTCTCAAACACTGCCTTAGTATTTTTTTGTCGTCCAGCGTGATATTTTGGAAATTCTGTTGTGCTACCCCGATCATTACATCGAGGATATAGGTTATCCTGATGACCGGGTGAGGATGCGTACCTTCCTTATAATAGATTTCGCTATATTTCTCCTCTAAATACATAAAATAGGTAAAAATACTGGCTGTGGTCAACGCCAGTATTTCAGTGGCATAAGCTTCATCACGATATTGTTCAGGTAACTTATCCCAATATTCGAGGATTACGAATATTAGCCTGTGTGCGGCATCAATATCCGCATCAAACTCTAATGAATGGTGGAGGCTGGAATAATTCGCGACAGTTGGCCCTAAGTTTATTTCGTCCAGATAATTGGTTAAAATCGGAGATTTCTGAACTAAGTGGGCCCTTTCGTGATAGAAAGTAAAGTATGTGGCCAATTGATACATAACATACTCCAATGGAGTATCAAAAGAAGATGCCAAACGATCATAGGTTTCTTTCAGCTCGCTTTGATCGAATACTTTATTGTTTACATAAAGCAAATTGTATAGGGTTGATATTAGCCCCTTGTTTATTTTAATTACATAATAGGAATTGCCCATTCCTGCCGCCGCATTTACAGTGGGTAAATTATTAAAATAAATCTTTGCGGGCTGTATATTAAACTCCGTACTAAATTCGGAAAGTGCCTTTTGGCAATATTGGAAATAACGGTTGTAGATTTCACCTATCGGATCGGCTGCATAGTCGTAAATGTCCGCTTGCGGAATAATTCTGCTACTGACCAATTCATCTGTGATCGCTCGATAATTGTACATAAGGCGTGGTTAGGCTTAAATAATTAATGCAAAGTATACATTTTATTTAACGATCGGTACACCGCTACGTATTTAAGAAAAAGTTAAGATTGCTTATTTTTGAGTAAATCCACTTACTTATGAGCGTTAACTATTTTAAACCCCGTGATCGTTTTGATTTTTCAAAGGATACACTGGACATTGGCAATCCCTTACAATGGGATCGTAAACATTTTTTGAAGCACCTTTTTAAAAGGGTTTTTGCGATCAGTGAAAACCGTATAGTAGAATTTTATCAACGTCACCTGGCTTATTACTTGGCAAAACATACCGATGGCAGTGAAGAAGTATTCTTTAAATATTTATGGGGTTTGATCGAAAGGCAATTAAAAGTATTGATGGGAAAAAACATTTACGATAAAGACCACATCGAAAACGAGCGGCAGATCAGGCAGCTTAACCTATTTACCGACATGCTGATCTCTGTTGACCGCTGGAATATTCACAAATCCAACGATACGGTCATTGCACAGCAAGAGTTTGAAATCATTACGCTTAAACAACAGGTGGCAGACTTAACAGCGGAACTGAAAGAGGCCCGCCAGTGGGACGGTTATATTATAGTCAGAGATGGTCAGGGGTTGGCTGTACTTGATCTCTGCATACAAATGCAGGAACTGAAAGCCACGGATGGTGAAGAATTGTTGATCACGCCTGCACAGAACACCTGGGCAAAGATGATCAGCAAGTACTTTAGGGAGATTGATGAAGAAAACCCAGGTCAACTAAAAGAAATTAAAGTAGACAAATTAAGGTATTATTTGCGAGGCCTTGATCCTAAAGATTTGCTAAAACGGGAGAATGAAATACCCGCAAAACACAAACTATACACGATCACACCGAAAAAAAAGGGCAAATAATCCTTTATGTTGCTGATCGGCATCTTCAAAAGCAATAGTCCTGTATCAAATTGATATAGAGTATTTTAATACTCTGCTTCAGGTATAGCCAAACCCCTTCAAATTTACCACGCAGTCGTCGTGGTAACAAAAAGACAGTTCCATAGCATTCTTTTGTTCCAAAACAAAGGCTATGGAAATTATCAACGAACAAGCCCTTAGGCAGTGCGTCAAGGATGCAGTAAGGGCAGAACTACAGCAACATTTTAAAACAGCGGGCAGCCCAAGCCGGGCAGCCGAAGAACGGCTATTGTCCAAACAGGAACTTGCCGCCGATTTAGGCGTGTCGCTCGTGACAGTGACCGATTGGATGAAAAAGGGCCTGCCCTTTCTGCGCCTGCATAAACGGGTTTATTTCAAAAAGAGTGAGGTGCTGGAAATCATGCAGCAAAACAGCAAGGTTAAGAAAGGAGGCCAACCATCATTGTAAACCAGTCGCTTACAGACAAAATTAGGGGACACCCCATACAAGTCACCAAGCAATAAAACATGACTTGTACAATTTGCACAAATATTATTCATCATCAACATATATCAGCTATGACAGCAATTGAAATCGTGACCAGGGAAGATTTAAAACAATTTAAAAGTGAATTATTAACGGAGATCAAACAGCTTGTTAAACCGGAACAAGGGCAAGCTAAACAATGGCTTAAAAGCGCAGAAGTACGTAAGCTACTGAACATCTCACCGGGCACCCTGCAAAATTTAAGGATCAACGGAACGCTTAGGTACACTAAGATCGGCGGGATGATTTACTACAAATTGGAGGACATCACCAAGCTATTAGAGGGAGGCCAATCATGATACCGACAGCAATCCAACAGGAAGCAGCCGACTATAGCCGATGGGTCAGGCGCATGAGCGCAGACAGCAGAATACTGGCTACTCATGTAAGCCTGTTTGCGGGCCTGTTCGTTTGCTGGCAGCGGAGCGGATTTGAAGATCCGTTTTCCGTTAACCGGAAAACGCTAATGGCTTACAGCCGCATCGCATCAGTAGCGACCTATCACAAATGCATCCGGGAACTGGACGAGTTTGGGTATATCCGTTACATGCCATCCTACCATCCGACAAAGGGAAGTTTAATTTACTGGCCGGATTGGTCAGGCTAAAATTGCACCCCCAGATGCAGCACCAAAGGTGCTTGCATCTAAAAGAACAACGGGCAGATTAGCAATACCGCAGGCGGTATGCTGAAAGCCCGGCACCCGCAAGCGGGTGTTAAGCAGTACCGGCGGCAAGCCGACGGAAAGAACGGGCGGCACCTTTGGTGCCACCGTTTAAACAGTCCGATAATCGCAAGAGCGATTATCGAAGAACCGCGAAAGCGGCAGGCCGCTTTTGGCGGGGCAGCACCTCTGTATATATGGCGATAGCCATATATACAGATAGCGGAACAGGCCCTTGGCCTGTAAGCGGAGCCAGCTATGTTTCGGCCATGCCGAAACTTGCTGGCCCCCGCTCATGCTATCGCATTCGGGGGGATTTTTTCGAGAATTTTTTAACGAATTGAAGCTTATGGAAAGTGCAGTTAAAAAGACAACAAGTACAAAAGACCTGGCCCCGGTGGGCCGGGTTAATAAAGGCGGCCGCCCGAGCGTACCGCATAAGCGGCGCAGTAATGTGAGCGTAATGTGTACGCTCATCGAAAAAAAAGTCATTGAGGCCAACGCGAAACGTGCAGGCATGAACGCATCCGTTTTCCTGAGGAACCTGGGATTGAATACGCGGATAGAGGTCAGGGTCAAGACACTGCCCAAGCCGGTTTTGGAAATGCGCGGTACGCTCAATCACATTGCCGCCAACCTCAACCAAATTGCCAGGAGGCGCAACCGGGGCGATGACTTGAATGCAATGGAACGGGCTTTGCTCGATCAGGAGGTGCGAAGCCTGCGGAGCTTAATTAAGAACATTAACGCCTATGTATCATGATCGGAAAAGTCGGCACAGGTAAGAGTTTCCGGGGCGTGCTGCATTACCTCTTTGAGGGCAGGCGACAGGAAAGTAAAGAACGGCAAATGCAGGAACTTGAAAAAAAGCAGGTGGAGGTCATCGCCTATAACCAATGTTTCGGCACTCGTTTGGAGTTGGTACGGGAAATGATCGAAGTAGCCAAGTTAAACCCTGACCAATCCAAACCGGTGTTTCACTTTTCATTAAGCTTCGCCCACAGCGATGCCGGGAAATTAGGCTTGCAGGACAAGATCGACATGGTAGAAAAGCTGGCAGAAAAATTTGATTTTAAAGATCACCAGTATGTAGTAGTAGCGCACAAAGATACCGATCATGAGCATCTGCATATCGTCGCTAACCGTATCGGCTTTGACGGCAAGACAGCCAGTGACAGCAATAGCTATAAGCATGTGGCCGAGTTCGCGCGGCAGATGGAACTGGAATACAAATTAGAAAAGGTGTTAAGCCCGAATAAATTTTTAAAACCGGAGCAAAGGGTCGCGCAAAGCCAGCGTGTTGACAACCGTAAGGAAGCTTTGAAAAAGCACTTGTGGGCCGCCATCAAACAAAGTAAAGATGTACAGCAGGTCAAAAAATATATGGAGCAGCAGGGCTACGAAGTGGAGTTAGGTCGGGGTATCGCTTTTACGGATTCACAGCATGTGCGATTTAAAGGCAGCCAGGTTGGCTACGCCCTCATGGATATTGAGAAGAAGCTAAAACAGGAACAGCTTTTACGTCAGCAGCAGGAGCAAAACAGGCAGGCACAATTACTAAGACAACAGCAGGATGAATTAAAGAAACAGCAACAGCAGGAAAAGGAACAACAGCAACAACATAAGCATACGCCGAGCATTGGCCGTTAACCTGCGCTATTGCAACAATGAACAGATAATAAAATTTAATGATAACATCATGAAATCAAACGAAGAAACCCCAATAGATGAAATCACCTTAACATCCGTGTTAAACGAGCACGCCACTGATTTAAAGGAGATCAAAAGTTTTATAAAAGAACAACAGCAGCAGATCGATCAAAAGAATGCGCTTATTGCAGAAAAGGATAATCATACCCAAAAACTGATTAGCAACTTTGAACAGAAATATCAGAAGATTGAGGTCACCTTACCACCACCGAGTATTTTACCCATTTCCCAAATTGCCAGTGAGGGTATGACTGCCACGAGAACTGCCGTCATACAGGTACTGCATGAACTGTTTTCCAAAAATAGGATTTTGGTATTGCCGGAGGACGCTGGGAAAGGTTTTTTAAAGACTATGGCTAAGCGCAGTATGTACTTAACTGCTATAGCTATCGTTGTTGGCCTCGTTAGTTGGTTCGGTTTCAGATATTGGTATAGGGACAGCCAGAACAGCCGCTACCGTAAAGCCTGGTACTGGAATTATTTGATTGCAGATAGTTCTAAAAGGCAGAAATTACAAAGCCAGCTGGACAGCCTGAATGTACCGGCGATCAATCAATATCGAACGGATAGTATAGAACGTTACCTGGAAATTCAGACAACGGAATTGCGGATTAAACAATTGGAAATGGAGGCGGACAGTTTGAGGAAAATGAGGGGCAAGCCTTGATACTTGTCACGCGTTTAAGCCCAACACTTTCAATTACGAAGCGCTTTTGGTAAAACAGAAGTAATTAATTATATTTGAATATTACGAAATGAAAGGAGTAAGTATGCCTATTGTAGTGAAAAAATTGAAAACGATAAAAAGTTTTGGTTCGGGGACTGTTAGCGATTACGTTAAAAGTCACGGCAATGAGCAGTTTTTTATCAAAAAATTAGAAGAAGCCACACAGACCCTTCAAAGGGTTGGATTGCCTGGTCAAAATAAGAAATAAAACATTTAAAAATCATAACAAAGGCTGGATATTAATCCAGCTTTTTTTTTGCCTATAAAGTAAGAACCATGCCCTTTACCTTTTCCCATCCTGCTATTGTTCTGCCATTGAGGTATTTACCTAAAAGATGGGCTTCATTAACAGGTCTAATAATTGGTAGTATGGTGCCTGATTTTGAGTATTTTATACGCATGAGGGTTAAAAGCATTTATAGCCACACATGGCCGGGATTGTTTTGGTTTGATCTTCCGTTAGGTTTGATAATAATCTTTGTTTATCAGATATTAATTAAGGATAGGGTTATTTTACATCTGCCAGTAGCATTAAATCGACGGTTTTCACGGTTTAGAGGCGTCGATAAACAAGGTTCATTTTTACAATACTTATTAATTGTTATTCTTTCTATTTTAATTGGGGCTGCATCACATATTCTTTGGGACGGATTTACACATCCGAATGGCTATTTTGTGAAAGTGATGCCAGTCCTATCCGATACAATACACTTAGGAGAACACCAGCTATTCGTTTATAAAATCATTCAGCATGGGAGTTCAATAATCGGAGTAATAGTTATTGTATTGGCTGTTTACACTTTGCCATTAGGTAATCCCAAAAAGAACCATCATGTAGTAGTTTTTTGGGTTCAAATATTTGTTATATCCATTATCATACTTGCAGTTAGGTTAATGGCAGGGCTTTCTTATCATCAATATGGCAATGTAATAGTTACAGTAATAGCGGGTGGATTTATAGGTTTAATCATTACATCAATAACAATTAATTTAAAAGCGATAATTTCAGATAAATAAATGGAGATAAGTATTTATATCGATTTATTAAACGGATTAGAATTTGATAAGCTTGAACAAAAACTAATGGAGATGCCTTTTAATGTAATGGAGGATATTATAAATAGGTTAGCTTATGATTCTGTTAAAGAGGAAAGCAATTTATTGGTTTATACCTTTTTATATTACCTGCTTTGCAAGCATGAAACTTCAGAACTACACTTCTTAATCAGTAAATTAATGGGTGTTACACTTAATCACATTAGGAACGCCGAATCAATTGGGCTATATCATGGTTTGCAAGCTTCCCGCCTCGATCCTGATAATATAGATATTCTTGAATACTTGCTTTATTACAATCAGATACCCGAGAAACCACTAAGCGATAAAATTGCCATTTCATTTGCAAAGCAAATAATAGATAAACGTCCGCAAAGCGTGGCAGCTAAAATGAGGATAGGACTATTTTAATTCCTTCAGGGCAAAATAACGAACTACTTTTTTCAATAGATATTTTATTGCTATTTTGCCCTTTAATAACTAATTGAAGTGTTGGAACTATAACAGGTTTATTTAATTTTCAATGATTGATTTATCAGAAAGACCCACATTTGGGTTAACTAATAGTTACTTTTGGTGTGTTTTATCCAGTTACAATAGAAATCAGATTTTTAGTTGGTTGCAACTACGAATTTTCGGCAGCCCGATGGGCTTATAGGTAGTAATTACCCTCTGCGATTATGGCTCGCGCTTTTACGATCCTGTGATAGCGAGATGGGGACACATTGATCCGAAAGCAGAGTTATATTTCCAGATTACACCTTATGCCTATGCAGCTAATACCCCGGTTAACGCTATTGACCCTGATGGCCATTTAGTAATTTTCGTGAATGGTCAGCATGCAGGTTCAGGTGGAACTCCTGGGTATTGGGGAGGCTTTAATAGAGCGGTGCAACAACACTTTAATGATTATAATCAAAATTATGCAGACAATTATGTGTCTGGTGGCTCTACTGATGTTTATATGAAAGGTGCTGTAAATGGTGCATTATATATTGATGGAGGATTAGGTGGGTGGAGTAACACGTTCAATCATTGGGGTTCAACACCATCTAATTTGAATGTTGATGATAGATTAGTGGCTGGATATGAGCATTCTGGAATTGATGTAGGTGATTTAATAAATAGTTTGCAAAGAACAAATGGTGTTATAACTGAAAGTATTAAAGTTGTAGCTCACAGTATGGGTGCGGCTTATGCAAGGGGGTTAATTGCTTCAATTGTTGAATATGTTAAAGCGCATCCCGAAGAAACTCGTGGATTAAGTATTACAGAGTATGATTTTGCAGCATTCCAGCAAAATGAATTACCTGCACCTGATCAAGGAGTAACACTATATCAATTTGACAATAAAGGTGATGCGGTTGTGGATGGCACATTTGGAAGAATGAACAATAGCCATCATGCACATGAAAAGGGCCGGGATGAAAAAGGAAGCAATGATAATGTTAACCCCAAAGGCGGGCATTCCATAACGGACTTTATGAAAGCAGTAAGCGGTCTCGCACCAGGAAAATACAAATATGAAAATGGTCAATTTGTTAAAACAGATTAATTTATGATTATGCAAGACACACCCCGAAGAAATATAATAGTAAGACTTTCAAGCAATCCAATGGGCGTTTATTTATTATGGTTCATTGCATTATTACTTTTTTGCATTATAGGGATTCCAATATTAAGATTAAGCATGGGTCATGCTGATGGCGAACAAGTGCCATTAACACTTTTAGGACACACAGCGAATATAGCAGTCATTGGTCTTATATTAATCAGCTTAGTGTCCCCAATTTTATATTGGGGATGGTATAAAAAATATATGTTTATTCCTTTAATCATTCCAATACTTTTAATCGGCCTGTTAGGTTATTGGTTAATAGATATATATATATCTAATGGGCATCATTTCCCATTGTAAACATAAACGTAACTTTTAGAGCATGAAAAATCTAATCTTACTACTGTTGCTAAACTTGGCTTTTACAGCCGAGGCGCAAACTGCGCAGCAAGATAGCGCTCACCGGCAATATCATCTTATGCGTAAAAAAGACCCTAAGCAAAATAATCCCTATGCTTTTGCTGATAGTACAAAGACTAAGAAAGCACCGGTAAAGCCCAAGAAAAAAACAAGCTAAATGAAGAAGCCGCCCGAATGGGCGGCTTTCTTGTTATATCATATTAAGGGCGTGGGCTAAAGTATCTTTCAATCTCTTTTTGGACACCAATGCATCGAGTATTGAAAAGAAAGCTGACTTTTCCTTTTCTTCAAGCTGATCTACTAAAGCCAGCTTTTCAAAGATGGATTTATCGTAAGAGTTTACCTCTTTAAATATATCATCCGCATTAACCAGCTCAACAAGGCCAACACCTAATGCCTTGGCTATCTTTTCAATAGTAGAGAAAGACGGGTCGGTTTTACCATTCTCAATACGTGAGAATTGTGCCTGATCCATTTCAAGCGCCAGTGCCACTTCCTTTTGTGAAAGGTTCTTAGCTGTTCTTGTTTTCTTTATTTGCTCTCCAATGTCCATGTAATGCCCAATAGCACATCTAATTTCGTCATTCATGCTTGATTATTCAAGCCTTTGCGATAATCTCCACTTTGTTTGTTGACTAATAAATCATATTGGCCATATTGTGTAAAAGTAGCATTCTTTAGCAGTCCAAGCGCTTGGTTTCATTGAAAAGGCCTAATCTTATTGTTTATCAAGTGTTTTGTCTAATGTAAAGACAAGCGTTAATAACATTAATCTAAAGGTTACTTGACTTTAACAATAAAATACATCGATGAATTTGATAAATAAATCAAATATTGTAGTTTTAGCAGTTGTTAAATATGCCATAAAGTTTATTCATGAAAAAACCTATAGGTCTTATCACAGACAACCCGGAGTTACTATTGTACTTAGACGGCAAATTACACATTACTGTATTGGGCGGCATTAAGCTGACCGGCTTTGACCGTTTAAAGGTTACGCTTAAACTGGTGAACACAGATGATAAGCTTAACGTCTTTCGCCACAACTTAGATCTTTACAATAGCATCCAGGCCGAGCAGCTGATCGAGAAATCAGCCGATGCGCTAAACATCGGCACCCGTGAGATCAGCACGGCCATAACCGGGCTGACCACCTCTTTAGAACAATACCGTTCCGAACGTTTGGAGGCCATGAAGCCCAAACAACCCGAAAAGAAACAGCTATCAGAAGCCGAGCGCAAAGCGGCCATAGCTTACTTGAAAAACCCTGATCTGCTGGGCAGAACCAAGCAGGCTATCGGCCAAAGCGGTATCGTAGGCGAAGAAACCAATGCCCTGATCGCCTATCTCATTTACACCTCAAGAACCCGTGAAAATCCTTTACACCTGTTATGCCTGGGCGCAAGCGGCACAGGCAAGACCTGGTTACAGGAGAAAGTGGGCGAGCTGATACCCGAAGAAGATAAACTGGAGATCACCACGCTTAGCGTAAACGCTTTTTACTACTTCGGTAAGGATGAACTGAAATATAAGCTGTTATTGCTCGAAGACATGGACGGCGCAGAGGATGTACTGTACCCGATCAGGGAACTGCAAAGCAAGCGTAAGATCAGCAAAACAGTAACGCTGAAAGACAGCAAGGGCAACCCAAAAACCATCACCCTGCAAGTGGAGGGACCTGTTTGTATCAGCGGCTGCACCACGAGGGAGCAGATGTATGAAGACAATGCGAACCGCTGCATCCTGCTTTATATGGATAACAGTCCCGAGCAGGATGTAAAAATCATGGATTACCAGCGTAAAATGAGCGCAGGCCTGATTGACCGGTACGCAGAAAAGAAAGTACGGGAGCAGCTTAAAAACGTGCAGCGCCTGTTAAAACCTGTTAGTGTTAAAAATCCTTACGCCCCTTACCTGCAACTGCCGGAGGCTGTTTTTAAGCCCCGGCGCACCATGCTTTTATTGCTGTTATTCACGGAAACTATTACTTACTACCACCAGTATCAAAGGGAACTGAAAACCGACGAGGACACCGGGGAGCAGTATATTGAAACCACCATCGAGGACATACAGGCCGCTTTTAGCTTACTGGAAACCACCTTACTTAAAAAGAGCGATGAGTTAAACGATGCCTGCCGGGACTTCTTTGAAAAGCTTAAAACCTACCTGAAAGAAAAGGATACCGACACCTTTTACAGCAAGGAAGTACGGGCTGCATTCCGTTTAAGCCCAAGCAGTATAGGCCGATACCTGTATGAACTGGAACGGATGGGCTATATCAAAATCGCCAAAGGAAGCCGTTACAAAGGCTTTGAGTATAAAATACAAAGTTGGAACGACCTCGAAAACTTAGCAAACGATGCGCAAAGCATGGTTAAATCTATCCTTGAAAACATCCAGTTAGTAACCCGTATCCCACCAGTAACCCAAAGCCTTAATGGGTTACATAAAATGCAGAAAATCAGCGGAGAACGACCAGTAACCCACGAGTAACAGAAAATGCAAGGCACCCTTTATAATCCGCTTTATATCCGCCTGCAGGCAGGCTTTAGCCAATGGCTGCGCATCCTCAACTTTGAACCGAGCAGCCCACGGGATATGCCTAAAATCCTCACCGAGTTCCTGATCTATCTGCAAGATCACAACTGCCATCGTCCGCACGACATACAACAGGAGCATTTGAAAAAATACATGGAACACCTGCATGAGCGGCCAAGCAAAACAGCCGCCGGTGCGATCAGCCTCAACTATATCCGCAAGCACTTGCAGGTAATCCGCAAGTTCAGCCGTTACCTTACCGAAAGCGGACAGGAAAGCTTTACGGTGAAACTGCGCATCAAAGGCAAAAGCACCAACGTGAAGTGTATTCTTAACATGGCAGAGATCAGCAGCTTATACGAAGCGGTCAAAGATGATACGTTGGGTTTGCGGGATAAAGCGATACTGGCCTTGTATTACGGTTGCGGCCTGCGTAAAAA
Organism: Mucilaginibacter gracilis; assembly: GCF_003633615.1. Taxonomy (NCBI): domain Bacteria; kingdom Pseudomonadati; phylum Bacteroidota; class Sphingobacteriia; order Sphingobacteriales; family Sphingobacteriaceae; genus Mucilaginibacter; species Mucilaginibacter gracilis. The sequence continues at coordinate 4,068,267 of NZ_RBKU01000001.1, forward strand.
CGAGGGTGCCAATATCAATGTTAAAGACATCCTGTTAGATAAAGACCTGGTTTACGTTCGTAAGGGCAAAGGCTACAAAGAGCGTTACGTACCGCTTGCAGGTACAGGAAAAGCCGATTTGGAGAACTATATCCTTTATGGCCGTCCGCTTTTGGCAACTGATAAAAAAGAGGATGCTTTGTTATTGAACGTAAACGGCACACGTTTAAGCGGCCACATGGCCTATGAACGGCTACAAAAGTTAAAGGCCATAGCGAAGATAAAAAAGCCCGCAGGCTTGCATACCCTGCGCCATAGCATTGCCAGTCATTTGCTGCATTCAGGTATGGCTTTGGAACAGATCCAGCGCTTTTTAGGGCATAGCAGCATGGAAAGCACACAGATCTACACGCACTTGAAGCATGAACAAATATAAGTTTGCCCCCGCAATACTGGCAGCTTTAGAGCCTTTCAAAGCTTATTTACAACAGGAACATTATGGCAAAGGCTATATCCGTCAGCATAAAAACTATGCAGGCATATTCCTGGAATGGGCAGAGGAAGAAAGCCTTGCAGTCGAACAGGTTACCCATGCGGATATATTGGAGTTTGCAGACCAGCTTAAACAAAACGGCGATAGTATCCGGCTAATCAACCGGGTGATGCTTGCCGTAAGGTATTACTTTAACTGGCTGCAACAGGATGGACAGGCAGGTTATAATCCCGCAGCCGGGATTATTCTGAAAGGCACGATCAGGCATATTCCGCATGACCTGTTAACGTTGCCCGAACTGGAAGTACTTTATGAAAGTTACCCGGTAAAAGACGAACGAACCCATCGCAATAAGGTGATTGTAGGCTTATTGGTTTACCAGGCATTGACGAGGGAAGAACTGGAAACCCTGCGCCCTGAACACCTAAAATTGAGGGAGGGCAAAATACATATACCGCCCACCGGCAAACTGAATAGCCGGGAACTTGGTTTGCAGCCCCATCAAATCTTAGACTTGCAGGAATATCTATTGGTCGTGCGGCCTAAGATACTGGCTGAACGTATGGCCGAGCGTTCTGGCAGAAAGCCGGACAAATATAAAGCGGTGGAAGATGTACACCGGCTTTTTGTCACGATGAATGGGCAGGACACGATCAAAGCCAGCTTGCTGCACCTCAACTATGCTTTACGAAAGATAAATCCTAAATATAAACATGGGATGCAGATCAGGCAGAGCGTAATAACTGAATGGCTGAAAGATAAGAACCTGCGAACGGTGCAATACATGGCGGGCCACCGCTATATCAGCAGCACAGAGCGCTACAAGACCAATAATCTTGAAGACTTGAAAGATGCACTTAACAAGCACCATCCGTTAAACCTTTCCTAATCATCAAGGGTTCAGGTGATCTTCTGTTAAGCAACCAAAAGCGGGAGAAGACAGGGCCGTCAAGGGAACGTGGAATAAATTGCCTTGTGGGTGAATGGCCCAGCGGGTTTATGCCGCGAAAGTCCCTTTACTGCCCTGGCTTCGGAGGCTACCTTTGCTGTAACAGATGATTAACCAACCACGGCCACCCGGCAATAAAACTACCAACAAACGCCGCCTTGCAAATGAAAAACTAACGCTTATCTTTACCCTAACGAACGTTCTTTATGGCACCGAAAAAGTGCAAAACGGAAAACAGCCAAAAACGTAAAAACTTTATGGTAGCCAATACGATTATGGCGCAAAGCGCCATAATCGCAGAGGGTAATTACTACCTATAAGCCCATCGGGCTGCCGAAAATTCGTAGTTGTAACCAACTAAAAATCCCGGTAAATTTTCTTAAAAGTTAAATTAGATTTCTATCGTTTAATGAGTTTTTTACCAACAATCAGTTAACTTACCGATATAAGCTTTTGGCTTACTTGCCTCTTATCCATATAAAGGGATTTGAATAAATTAAACTTATTACACAATCCACGGCAAGATCGCTTTATTTTTAGCCAGTGAATAAGGAATAACGGTTAAAGAATGAACATTATAAATAGCCAATATAGGCTTCAACATGATTCTTAGTTCATCCTGAATAAACTGTAACCATGTTTCCTGACCAGGCAGAACATTAATTAAATGTACCAGCTTAAAAATGGTTTGATCAGTAATTCCCTGAACTATGCAGGAGTTGGTGTTTGACCTGTCAGTTTCCAACATGCAAAGTGTATGCAAAGTCTTTTTATACAGTTCGTCTATCCAATATTTAACAATCCCACCACTTGATAAATCCTGCTGTAAAAATTTTGCATTGCTGGGGTCATCAAATGCTTTTAATTCCACGCACCAAAGCGTATTCAAAGTAGTATCCAACCAGCAAATATCCATTTCTTTGACAGAATGAGCACTGATGACTTTATACGCCGCGCAATTGCCAAAAAAGAAATAATTATTATCTGGAAAATGCACTTGAACACCATTTTCTGAATGCGGCATCATATTCCTAAAGAATTTATAATTTCTTCATTAAACATGGCTAAGGCCTCATCGATGATCTGATTTTCAGGCAAACCATCTTTCATATTGCCCAATGTATAACCGATAGGCTGGCCTTGAACTTTATTTAAAGAAAAGCAATTGATGTCGGTATTGTCCCTTTTGGCGATAATGGCCAATTGTTTAATGAGGAAATAATTATGTGTTGTGATAAAAATCTGTACCCCAGCCTTACTCATCAATACGATCATTTCAGCAAGGTTACGGACAGCTTTGGGGTGCAAAGCTGTTTCCGGCTCATCCATAAACAATACTGTATTTTTTCTTAGCTTTCTGTTTTTAATCAGGGTAGTAAGAATGCCGATTTTTTTGATCCCCTCAGCCGTCAACGGCATACTAAATTCAGTCTTGCCCTTTTTAAATATAAAAGGATTGTCTTTTGGCCCTTGTGTAATGACACCTTCAAATAATGCTTCAAGATCGCTATTTACATTTCTCAATTCCGAGTTAACATTGCCCTGTTGGGTAGGAACCCGAAGGTCGAGAATAAGGTCGTAATAGGTATCATCAAATCCTATCATGTTGTATTGCTCCCTGGTCAATGCGATAGCATCGAATGCAGTTAAAACCTCTTTTGCCGGGATAAAAAGCGCATTATATTGATCAGCGAAACTTTCTATATGGTTGTTTTCAGTACAGTCTACAATACTGTTTGTCGTGGTTTCACCAAAGGAAAACTGTATCTGTTGCTTACTTTTTCCCTCATAAGTGATATTAACACTCAGCTTTTCACCCGACCCTTTGGTAACTAATTCACCCAATCCGTTTTTACGGGGCTGAAAAGTATTGATGAGTTTTTCTGAAAGTAATCTTTTATAAGGTGATGGGTTGTGCGCGTTTTTTTGGGTAAAGTCTTCCAGTGACTTAGAGATACCATAAAATAATTTTAATATAGCAGTCTTACCGCTATCATTTGCACCAATGATAACATTCACATTTGTCAACCTTTTGGCCTCAAAGTTTTTAAACCCGAAGAAGTTCTTTATGGTGATGGTTTTGATCATTTTATTTAGTTAAAACGTTTCCTAACAGTTGAACTACCCTTTACTTTTGTTTTTCAAATTCTTTTGGCGTTCGGCCTTTTGCTTGGCATCATATTCAGTTTGGGCAAGTTCTGCCGCTGAAAGGCCTGGCGGCCAATCTAAAGTTGCAATATGCAGGTCTTGTAGATTGGTTTTGGTTAGCTGTGCGATCTTGTACAAATTATCAGGCTTGGGTTGAATTTCATTATTGCACCATCTTGAAACAGTTTCCGCTTTTACGCCCATTAACTCAGCTAAAACCTTGTTATCTATTCCTTTATCTGCAAGCACAGCCCCAATTCTGTAAATCTTATTTTTGTTTCCGCTCATTAACTGTTTATTCCATCAAATATAAATTAAAATTAAATCTCTGAAAATCAAGTATTTATAATTCTTATTGAATCAATTAAATGATTTATTGAGTATATTAATTGATTTATTAAGTCAATTAATTATATTTGTTAAAGGGAATTATTTTGTCATTATGTGATCCAATCGGTCAAATAAATGATGTATTGATATAGATCCCAGAATAGAATTGATGATTTTGCGAATACTTTAAAATGAAATTAAAGCATTCGCTTCGAGCCTTATTCTGAAAATTAGCATTGTAAATGGACACAACATGAGAAGCCGGGATGCCTATATTCAGCTATAGAACGATAAGTTGGGAACCATGACTGTAGTATTCTGATTATGTATAATTCCCAATAATAAGGCTCGTATTATCAGTTAGTCTTTTTGCTGATTGAAATATGAAACAACAAGCCATAACTAAATTTTACAAAGAAATTGAGGGCCTCAATATTAAGGCCAGGCATAGTTTGTTTATTTTTCTTTACAAAGCGATTCCATCCGGTATCAGCCCGCAACAAATGCTCTTTCCCCTAAAACCGAAAGCCCCTATATAATAATTCCCCTTTTTTAAAGAGCCTGACCGCTCCATTTTCTGATTATCTAACCACCCGTGAGCCGGGTGTAAAAGCAATTAACATAGCCGGTCGCGGGTTTTTAACCCTCAACCCACTATGCAAAAAACGCTACTCACCATAGTATTGGCCACGCTTTGCTTAAATTTTAATGCCAATGCACAGGGCCGAAATAATATTATAAAACCTCTTTCTATTGGTGATACTATTTCCGAAGTTATCTGGAAAATACCTTTACAGGTCATCAATGAACGCGCGGGTAAGAAAACTATCACTCTAAATGATTACCGCAATAAAAAATTAATCATTCTTGATTTTTGGGCTACCTGGTGCAGCTCATGTATTAACGCTTTTCCCAAACTTGACTCTTTGAGCACCAGTACTGTAGATGTCAAAATCTTACTCGTTAATGCAAAACGCACACGAGATACTAAAGCCAAAATAGATGCCGTATTCAAACGCATAACAACAACAAAGGCTACTTTATTTTCAGTACCTACCATTGCTAATGACACGGTATTTGACAAATTATTTCCACACAACATACTACCTCACTATGTGTGGATTTATCAGGGAAAGATATTGGCATCTACTGACTCTTATGAAGTTACAGGGAAAAATATTGCTGCTGTTTTAAAAGACCCTGCGCATTCATTTGTTGTTAAATCTGATCGGATCAGTTTTGATTACCGAAAATCTTTCAGGACAAATTTAGGTAAAGAGGCCGATTCCGCGATGTTGACCACCAGCATGATCATGCGTTACCTACCGGGATTGGTCAGTTCAAAAAATAATTATGAGGATGGAAACAGGAAAAGGTACTATTTTATAAACAGGCCACTAATTAGCCTCTACCAGTTTGCATTCAATTGTTCACCAAACCGTATCCTGGTAGATACAAAGGACGGACGGCAATTTCCATATCAAAATAAAAATGTCAAAAGTGATGAAATGGGCGATTGGCGTAAGAATAACCTTTTTTCATACGAACTGATCATACCCAATACAGAACCGGAAGACCGGGTATGTGCAAAAATGCTATCCGACCTTAACCTGTATTTTCAACTGGATGGAAAAAAAGAACAGCGTGTCGTAGATTGTTATGTCTTGTCCCGTTCTAATAACATTACGCTATTACCTCATGCCGGAGAAGCAAAAGCCATTAGATTAAATAAACGTCAAGACAGTTTGGTTGTCACTAATACAACCGTAAAAGAACTTACAGATTACCTGAATTACTACCCTTCTTTTAAAGACACGATGCCTATAGTGGTGGACGAAACCAATTATCCAACGCCAGTAGATATGCTTCTTTCATCCGCTGGAATGGATGACATTAATTCATTGAATACTTCTTTAAAAAGATATGGCTTTACCCTCATCCGGCAAAAACGCACAATAGAAATGTGTGTGATCACTAACTGAATGGGTAACAAAAAAATCATTCTCATTTTAAACCGCACCCCACATGAAAAAAATATACCTTTTTATAATCTTGGTTTCAGATCTTTTTTATGCTTCAGCACAGACGACAAAAATTACAGGAACTATAATTGACGCGGAATCTCACCAACCCTTACAGGGAGCCTCGATTATCCTTAAAAAAAATGCTCAATATACGATCTCAGATATAGATGGTCATTTTAGAATATCTCTTACCCGTGCAGACACATTAATTGTAACTCATATAGGTTATGCACGTTTAGCAATGCCTGTAAGTTCTGCTAACTCGTCACAATTGTTGATCTCGATGAAAAGCACTTATTCGCAATTGAAAGAAGTTACAGTAAGCACAGGTTATCAAACCTTACCAAAAGAAAGGGCAACAGGTTCATTTACGCAAATTGATAATAAAACATTCAATGAACAGGTCAGCACTGATGTTATTAGCCGGTTGGAGGCAGTGGCCAACAGTGTTTCCGTGTCCCGAAAAACGGCAGGAAATACTGCTCAACTAATGGTACGCGGATTGAGCACGATACAAGGTGTGAAGCAACCTTTGATTATCGTTGATAATTTTCCTTACGATGGCGATATCAATAACATTAACCCTAATGAGGTACAGGATATTACCATTTTGAAAGATGCCGCTGCCGCATCTGTTTGGGGCACTAAAGCAGGGAATGGTGTAATTGTCATCACTACTAAAAAAGGGAAATTCAATCAAAAAACCGCGGTTGAAGGAAATGCCATAACGACTATTACCGACAAACCGAACCTTTTTTATCTGCCACAGATGTCATCCAACGATTTTATCAATGTGGAGCAGTTTTTATTTAGTAAAGGTTATCGTTTTTCCGATACTGCCAGTACAGGTCACCCGCCCTTTTCTCCAGTTTATGAAATCCTATTAAAACAACAGAACGGCCAGCTTTCCCAGGCGGCTGCAACCGCACAGATTAATGCGCTCCGTAATCTTGATGTCCGAAATGATTTGAATAAATATTTTTATCAGAAAGCGGTCAACCAGCAATACTCAATCAATATGAACGGTGGAAGCAATAATATTGCCTGGTTGGTCTTTGCAGGATATGATAAGAATATCAATGAATTGAACGCCAAGAATGACCGGCTCAATATCAGAACCCAAAATACTTTTAGTCTTGCCAAGAATCTGCAACTTTCTGTCGGGGCAGTATACACACAGACGAATAACACAAGCGGCAAACCTTCCTATTCCGATATATCAACCAGTATTGGCAGTATTCCGCCTTATACTCAAATAGCTGATGCAAACGGCAACCCGCTGCCTGTTGCGAAAGATTACCGATTAAGCTATATCAATTCAGCTGGCAGCGGAAAGTTGCTGGACTGGAACTATTATCCGCTCACCGACTACCAGCATGTAAATAAAACTATTAAAGGCAATGACCTTTTAGCCAATCTTGGCTTAAATTACAAAATAACATCATGGCTGAACGCTGATATTAAATACCAGTTTGAGAAGCAGCAGGTCACAAACAATACCATTTATGATGCAAACAGTTATTATGCTCGCAATTTGATTAACCAGTTTACGCAAATTAACCAGACTTTTAATACCGTTCTAAATGTAATTCCGAAAGGGGGCATCTATGATCTTTCTATCAATAATATCACGTCAAATGACGTAAGAGGTCAGTTAAACTTCAATAAGACAAGCGGCAAATTTGACATCAGCGCCATTGCAGGCGGTGAAATTAGTCAAAAGGCATTAGATCAAAACAGTTACCGGGTATATGGTTATGACGGCAACATCTTAACAACAACTAATGTAGACTACGCTAATTCTTATCCGACCTTCGTTCAGGGAATTTACAGCTTTATTCCATCCAACGTTAATTTCCTTAAAAATCTGAACCGCTATGTATCCACCTATGCAAACGCCGCGCTAACTTATGATGAAAAATATACACTGTCACTAAGCGGGCGCAGGGATGCCTCAAACCTGTTTGGCGTTTCCACGAATAATAAATGGACACCATTATGGTCTTCGGGGTTGAGTTGGGATATATCAAAAGAGAAATTTTATAATAGTAAGCTTGTTCCCTATTTGAAATTGCGGGCAACTTATGGGTACAGTGGCAATGTAAACCCTGATGCAACCGCAGTTACGACAGTTGCATATAATATTACCTCACCCTATACACAGACACCTACAGCGGTGATTGACAAATTTTACAATCCCGATTTAAGATGGGAAAAAGTCGGTATCTTAAATATTGGTCTTGATTTTAAAATGCTGAATAACAGGATAAGCGGAAGCCTGGAATATTACCGTAAAAATGCCACTGACCTTTTTGGTAGTGTCCCTGTGGATTATACGGTAGGCTTGGTCAATACCACTATTGTTAAAAATGTAGCGAGTATGCAGGGTAATGGTGCCGACCTGGAACTTAATTCCATCAACTTAGACGGGGCAGTCAAATGGTTAACCAATATCAATTTGAGCTACTATCGGGACAAGATAACCAACTATTATTTGAGTTCATACCAAGGCAGTAATTTTGTCAATGGCGGGCAGTTAATTGCTGGCATTATCGGCAAACCGGTTTATTCAATATTTTCCTATAAATGGGCTGGATTAGACCCGGCCACGGGCGACCCACAGGGTTATCTAAACGGGCAGGTTAGCAAAGATTATTTGAATATAACGGGGAGCGGTACCACGATAAATGATTTGAAATATAATGGCCCGGCATTCCCTGTTATTTTTGGTTCGATGGGTAATACAGTTTCGTATAAGAATCTGTCTATTACCGCAAGGGTTCTATATAAGTTTGGCTATTATTTTCAAAGACAATCAATCAGTTATTCTTCTCTTTTTGCCAATAACGTAGGTCATTCTGATTATAGTCTGCGCTGGCAGAAAACCGGTGATGAGAAAGCCACTAATGTGCCGTCCATTGTTTACCCTGCCGACCCGGCACGTGATGCATTTTATAATGGATCAGAGGCGTTGGTTGACAGGGCTGATAACATCAGGTTACAATACATCAATATCAATTATTCCTTTAAGCTTAGACCATCTGCCAGCGGCTTCAATAAGCTACAGGCATTTGTTGTGTTTAACAATTTAGGAATAATCTGGAAAGCAACCCATGCACCCGTAGATCCTGATTATAACAGTTCGGTTATACCACCTTCTAAATCAATTAGTTTAGGCATTAAAGGAACATTTTAAGATTTATATCTCATATCGTAAAAATACAGTTATGTCAAATATTAAAAGAACTATCATTTTACTATATATCGTACTGGTTGCCAGTTCATTGTATGGTTGCAAAAAATTCTTGGACGCAAAACCGGACAGTAAACTGGTTGTGCCGTCAACAGTCGGCGACGTGCAGGCATTGTTAGACTACTATCCGAGGGTGAACAACTTTGGCGCATCTGCATGCGAATCAAGTGCTGATAATTATTACCTGACAGATGCCGATTGGTCGGCTTTAACCAATCCGGACAACCAGCGAATGTATATTTGGGGGAAGGATCACCTATTTACGACTTCGCCAAATACATGGGGGCAATTATATGACGTAATTAATATTGCTAATACCAGTCTGTTGAGCCTTAGCAGTATAGAAAGGTCATCCGCCAATGCAGCCGATTGGGACAATGCTAAAGGCCAGGCATTGTATTTGAGATCACAATCCTTTTTGCAAGCCGCAGCGATTTGGTGCTTAGCTTATGATCCGAATACAGCATCGACCGACTTGGGACTGCCATTAAGATTAGACCCGGACTTCAATAAACCTTCTGTTCGGTCATCAGTTGCAGCAACCTATCAGCAAATCATAACAGACCTTAACATAGCTATCCGTCTGCTACCTGTAAAACCACTTCAGGTAATGCGCTCATCAAAACCAGCAGCTTATGCTTTATTAGCCAGAACCTACCTTTTTATGCGGGATTATAATAAAGCAGGTTTACACGCTGATTCTTGTTTGCAATTAAATAGCACACTCATAGATTACAATACCCTTTCAGCAACCGCTACATTTCCATTCAAACAGTTCAATGCCGAGGTGCTCGTAGAAAATTTCGTGCCTGTCCCCCCGAACCTTAGTAAAGTCAGAGCGAAAATTGTAGCCGATCTATACAACTCCTATTCCAGTAATGATCTACGAAAATCGGTCTTTTTCAGTAAGAATAGTGATGGAAGTTTTGGATTTAAAGGCAGTTACGAGGGAAGTAATGGCCTGTTTGGGGGTATAGCAACAGATGAAGTTTACTTAATACGGGCTGAATGTGCAGCAAGGCAGGGAAACGCAACGCAAGCTATGACTGACTTGAACACCCTGTTGAAAACAAGATATTCTAACAAAATTGTTTACACTCCTTTGAGTGCCGCAACAGCGAATGATGCCTTAAATATTATTTTGGTAGAGAGAAGAAAGGAACTGCTATATCGCTGTTTACGATGGATGGACTTGAAGCGTTTAAATAAAGTCGGTGCCAATATTACTTTAACGAGAACGGTAAACGGACAAACCTACACTTTGCCGCCAAATGACCCAAAGTATGCGCTACCCATTCCTGAAGACGTGATTGCATTGTCTGGAATGCCACAGAATCCGCGCTAAATAAAAACGAGTATAGTAAATACACTATACTCGTTTTATTTAAGGTTTATAAATTATTTATAAGTCCTTAAAGCTAACAATATTCACAGGCAAACTATGCGCTTGCTGATACGAAAGATATTGCGCTAATGTTGAATAATTAGCGTTCTCCGTAAACGAGATTTCGCAAGGCACGGTGGTTGCCCCGCCGCAATTGTCAGGTTCCGTGCTTGTATAATTGCTACTGGTATAAATAGCAGAACCGGAGGGGGCGGTATCAGGGGTGTAATACCAAACCTCTGTCGCAAATTTGCGCACAGCTTTTTTGTGGTGGTTTGACTTATTAACTGCGGAATTTCCTTTGGAATCAGCAGTTTTATTACCTTCAGCTTTAACAACAAAGCCGATACCTACAATTGCAAAAAACAATGCTATAAATGAAATGGCGCGTTGCCATTTTTTTTGTGAAGTTGCCATAAGCAGTATTATGCATTTTACAGGAAATGCGTACCTTTAACTTGAAAATTAGGTTAATTAATTTTTAAGGCAAGCCCGTCACGGCTGCCCGAGAGAAAGACCGGTCTGCTTCAGACTGGTCTTTTTCATTTCTATTGATTGGGTATCTCCTTGTTCGGTGCAACCCGTGAATAAGGCAAACTTACGGTCATGGATGTTTTTGTTAGCAATTCTCTTTTGGGCGTAAGCGCGATAAAGAAAAGGCCGGATGTTATGGTAATAACACAGACCTACAGCCATGTACTTCAGGATGAAACGGCTGCATAGCGTTGCTATAGCGGCCAGCATGGTCTTGTAGGCTATTGCCTCTGCCATGTCCCTGATTGTTGCTGCATCTAACGTTTTCATCTGCTTACATTTTTTCACTTTGCTTAACCCGGCCATACGACCTTGATATGGCCTGCCCTGTTTGCTTATTTGCACTTATCGTCGTGCCAACGTTCCTTGTGCCGTTCCGGTAAAAACTTGCCAATACCGCCGGTTTCTGCACTGATGATCGCTTCAATTGAAGGGGGCGATCATCGTAGCTCTATGCACTTCTACGCCCGGAAAGGGCGCTATGAAAAGCCGGTATTCCCCATCCATATTTTTAATATTATCGACCGCCCGCCTATCGTTTTGGCTGGCTTTTATGCTTTGCCTTTTCCAATTTGTCTAATAGCTCCTTCCGCCTTCCTGCGCAATTGATGGGGTTGTCCTTTTGAGCCAGGTAACGTTTTACATCTTGGTTCCCTGCTTTCGCCATCGCTTCCAGTGTCGTATCGCTGTACTGGTCTTCACAAGTACAGGTTACCACTGGAATTGGCCAGCCCGGTGGCATGAAAAGCCTTAATAGCGTTGTTTCTATCAGCATGATCAATAAGAACACGCACAACTTGACCGGGTCAATCTTTCGCAGTAACGGGATACGCATGTAAGCCCCAAGCACCCGACTTAGCCAGCTTTCTTTTTTCATTTCGTTATGCCCGTCATAACGGTTAACCTCTTGCCCTTCATCATCGCCATCCGGTTGAGGATTCTTTATTGCCATTTGGTTAATTGCTTAATACAAAGGTATATTGGTTTTTACTGAAATTTTTCAGGCGGACGGAACCAATTTATGCGAAACGTACAAAAACGGGCTTGAACCGTCATTTTTTTTAAGCCGTTTGTGTTATTTTATGTGAAACGTACAAAAACAGGGGTTGAACCGTCAACTTTTTTGCTGAATCCCCCGGTGTAAGCAATTTCACTTAGGTTGATTTTGTAATTTTAGGTTAACATATACCCGCTGATGAAAACATCATAAGCAGTCTACGCTACACCTAACAGGAATAAATGCCAATGACCGCTTTATCGCCGGGTGTAAAAACTTAAGCCGATGAAAAAACGCGCAGTGGCATGGTTACGTTTACATTTAAGGGAAGGTCCGTATCCCAATAGCCCGCTATTGCTGCTGCTCGCTTTTTTGGCCGGGATCTACGCGTTATGTCCTTTACCATCTGAACCGTTCTTTAAGCTGGTCACTCACCTGTGGTTTCTCTATTCTTTTACCGCGCTCTTTACGATTGCTAATGGACAGATCATTATCATTAACTTGATCTGTAAGCGGCTGGATATAAAGTATGACTGGGAGACACAGTTTTGGTTAAGGCTCGTATGGCAGCTCTTGTTAGGCTTACCGCTTCCCGTTATTGCATCCTTATTGGTCAGCTGGCTATTTTTTCCGTTCGATCAGCATAGCGCACGTTATGCCTATACGGGCTATATGCTTAAAGAGATCCTCAATATGGCCGTTAACTTTAACGGCTTATACCTGTTCTGCAATTTCTATTACCACCATCAGAACAAACCTGTAAAAGAAATAGCCATAACGGAAATAGAACGGCAGCCATCCTATGCAGACTACCTGTACCTGCGGATTTCGGATGAAAAGGAAGAACTCCGGGTACGGGTAAGCGATATTGCTTATATCTATCGCACGGAAACAGGCCCTTTGGTGCTTCGGCGGCACGATGCAAGTTCGGTCATTTTCTGGGAATCACTCAACGCAGTACAAAAGCTACTCGACCCGGAAATCTTTTGCCGGGCCAGCCGCAATTTCATCATCACCCGCGATGCTGTCGATAGAACGAGAAAACATCCCGACCGGGGTATGACCCTGGAACTGATACCCCCATGCGATGAAATCGCCAAAGTCAGCAAGGACGCGAAGAAAGAGGTTGAGGCGTGGATCAAAAACGAGGTACGCTCATTAACAGATGACGAAACCAAAAGCTAATGCCCCGGTTGCGGCCAGCGGCGACACGCCACCCGCGATAAGGCGGGTTACCTGCCACCGCCCGCCTCTCCTCGCGCAGCAAGACGGAGATTCGCTGCGCTCATAACCGACTTGCTTTTCCCCTCGCTGGTGAAAAAAGAAAGAGAACCCAATTACACCGCAGTCGCAAAGATAGCCCATGCCGGGATCACCCGTCAAGGCTATAACGAGCGGACGGGAGTTGTTCGCTTTCAGCGGCCCCGTCCGGCCTTGACAGTTGACCCGGCTACGCGCTTTTGGTGGCTAAGCGATGAAAATGGGTTGGTGTGCGTAATTACTTGCAAGGCGGCCATGTCCGCTCTTACAGCCAGGGGGCGGGTTGGGTTTGGCTGTCGGTTCATTATGCCATCATATTCCGTTTTTTAAGCCTTACAGGGATTTTAAAACGCAAATGAAGGACATGCGGCAATCCTTATAGCGTTTGTATTCTAAGAATCTTAAAAGCCGGTCAAGACCTACTGAATCTTATTTGAAGTTTCAAACCCGAATTGCTAAATTACAAAGCATATAATTTGATAAATATTGTATTAATTCGTATCTTTATGTCATAAGATTTGCAATTAATCTGTAGCAAAAAAGTGGTGCGTAATTCGGTGCGTAAGCCTTTATCCCACTTATAAGACATTGGTTATCAACCCCATTTAGAGGTGTTACAAAACCCTAACTCTCCGCCACCAAAACAAAGAAAAGCTCATTACATAACGTAGTGAGCTTTTTTTATGCCTGAAAATAATTGAGGTGCCTTTTAAACAGCCAATCGATTTTCATGTCGATAGATGTTGTACTCTCAGCCAAAACATATAATTTATAAAATGTGACTGGCAAATGCGTTGTTTTAAAGCAACCTCATGATAAAAAACTGCGTACCTATTAGTAAAAGTTATTGTAAACATTAAAACTATGAAAAAGAACATCCATCAATCTATTGTACTATTGTTTATTGGTTTATTTGTACTGGTTTTGGCCGGTAGCACCTGGAAAGTGAAAGGCGATGAAGCCGTGGTTGAATTTACAGGCGGCAAAATCAGCGGTTCTTTTAAAGGGCTTAAGGCCGATATTGTGTTTGATAAAGAGCATCCCGAACAGGCTAAAATTTCGGCATCTATAGAAGTGCCGACTATTGCTACCGGCTTTTTTTTGAAGAATAGCCACGCTAAAGATGCTTTAGGTGCAGATGAGCATCCCCAAATAAAGTTTTCTTCAACATCGGTTAGCAAAGCCGGTGATGCTTATCTGGCAAAAGGTAATCTTACCATGAAGGGTGCTACCAAACCGGTTACCATCCGCTTTACGTTTGATGATAAAGGTAATCAGGGTGTATTTAAAGGAAGCTTTAAAGTTATTCCTAAAGAGTTTGGTGTAGATAGAGCGGGTACTCCCGATGAGGTTACAGTTAATTTAACTGTACCGGTTACCAAATGATAAGTGCTTTGCCAATAGCAGCAAAAGCTGATGATTATAGGAAGGTGTTAGCTCAATAATATCTTCCTATAATTTTTCCTCATTCAGGAACGTTGATCTCGACAGCGAATACTCCAGCTACCTTCTTAGCTGATAATTTAACTTTCGCAGAGTAACGTTGTTAGTGTTTAGGCGATGAACCCACATTCCAGGTTACCCCAACTGCAACACCGGTAGATTGTAGCTTAACCTGGCTGTAACCAATATTGGTAAGCGGTACTTTAAGATAAGGCTGTACGTTAAGGCTAAATTTAGCATTGATTTGACGCTGATAGGTAACATCAAGGTTTAGCACACCCAAAAAGTATTTGTTTTTGTTCGCTATATTATATTCAACTGGGCCGGCTGTATTGGCGTATTCGTAATTATAATGGTAGTTTTCGCGCAGCATAAAGTACGATGATAAACCAGAGCCTATGCTAAATTTATTTTTGTATTTATTGTAAAACTGGTAATCTACGTTAATAGGTATATCTAAAACTTTACAGTTAGCACTCACACTTTCGGGATTGGTACTAAATCGATAGTTAGTATGATAATTACCAAAATCCGTCATATAGGGTTTATTTGAGTATAAAGCACCTGTACTGATAGTGAATTTTTTACTCACACCAACAGAGAACAGTATACCCACATTGGTGCCAACTTTGCTGTTTTGAAACGAACTGCTAACAGCGTTAATATCCGGCGAAGCCAATACCGTAATAGCTAAATTGGGATGGAAAGAACCCGTTTTTTTAATAGTGGGTTTGTTTTTACCAACCAGCGTATTAACTATTGGTTTAAGCGTAGCCATAGGTAATTTACCATTGGCTAATTCACTATTCATATCGGGCAGATTAATGGATGGCAGGTTTGCCGAGAGTAAGTTGCTGTTACTTACTTGCAAAATATCAATATGGCCTGCATTGTCAGTTTGGTTTGGCTGCTGATAGCTATCAGAATACCTGTTGTTTAAGTGCGCATTATAGGCGAAGTTTTTATTTAACAGTGATCTATTCCGTATTCTGGATGCGCCTGCTTTTTGGCTCGTATTATTGCTGTTGTTGATTTTATTGGAGCTGTTAGCTGTACTGTTATTTGTAAGCAAGGGTTGGCCGGCGCGGGCGGTGGCAGTAACAGTTACAGTGTCTAACTTTCTACCATTACCACTAACAGGTTTGTTTACATGAGTGATTTTATCAGTAACGTGGGTATTATGTTTATTGCCTATGAATAACCAACCTAAAGCTAAAATAAGTAAAGCGGCTACGCTACCCAATATTGGCAGCCAAAAGATAATTCCGCGGCGTTTTTTGTTTTTATCCAGCAGGGCCTCCATGGCATCCCAATCGTCATCACGGAAATTAGTATCCCGGGTAGGGTTTTCAAGTCCCTTCCTGAATAATTCGTCTAATTCCTTTTCTCTCTCTGTTCTCATTACCGGATACTCCTGTTAAAAAATTCTCTGATCTGCGTGGTATTAATTGCCACTACCGAAGAGTAATTGAGGCCTTTATAGTTAGTGGCATTGTTCCCTTGTGCATCGGCATCAAGTATCATCTGCTTTAATTTTTGCCTGGCCTTATGCAGGTTTGATTTGGATGTGCCTGCGTTAATATTTAGCATCACGCCAATTTCGTCGTGCGTGTAACCTTCAACTGCAAATAAATTAAACACGGTACGGTACGCTTGCGGCAGGCGCTGAATCATGTTCAGCAGGTCGTCGTAGTTTAATTTTCTATCTGGCAGTTCTCCATCGGTTAAATGCTCGGCCTTGTCCAGATCTTCGGCGTAAGCCATTTTTAGGTTCGACCTGTAATAGTCAATCGAAGTATTCATCATTATCCTGCCGAGCCATGCTTTAAAGGGTCTTTCGGTATCATATTTGTCAATATTGGTAAATACCTTAAAAAAGCCCTGGTTCATCACATCGGCTGCTTCATCGCGGTTGCCCGCATAACGCAAACATATACCCATAGCAAAGCCATAAAATGCCTTATAGAGCAATTTCTGACCTTTACGGTCGTGCTTTTTACAGTCGATGATCAGTTGATGAAACTCTTGTTCAGTCATGTAGGCTGTGATATCTTTTGCAATATAAAATCAAACCTTTTTAGCATTACGCGGTAAAATACCAAATAGTTGCCTTAATGCTATAAAAAATTAAAAATATTATTAATTAATTGATAATAAGTTGTTTTATTGGGATAATTATTGATGTACCTGGTATTTAACTAAAGTTAAATTAAATATTGTTGTATTTAAGCAACCATTTATGGCTGGCCATCGTGATGGATTATAATTACTCACTAACCCAAAGTTTTTATGATCCCTGTATCGGTGGTTATTATAACATTGAACGAGGCCCACATTGTTGGCCAAACCATTGCAAAGGCGCAATTGATAAGTAATGATATTGTTGTTATTGATAATGGCAGTACAGATGATACCGTGCAGATTGCACGCCGAAACGGCTGCCGTGTTTACCAAAAAGCATGGGACGGCTACGGTGCCAATAAAAACAAAGGAATTGAACTGGCCGAATACGATTGGATATTGAGTTTAGATGCAGATGAGATACCTGATGACAAGTTGATAGCAAGCCTGCATCAACTTGTACTATGCGATTGTAATCAGGTATATGATATCAAATTCAGATCGTACATTGGAAAAAAACAGGTGCGATTTGGGAAATGGGGCAGAGATCACCACGTAAGGTTGTTTAACCGTACGCAGGTAAAATGGATGGCCGCCCAGGTACACGAAACTTTACTGATACCAAAAGGAGTAAAACGCGAGCGCATTAAAGGGAATATTCACCATTATTCGGTTAAAGATGTTGCCGAACTGCAAACTAAATCCGAAACCTATGCTGCCCTCAATGCCGTAAAATACTATGGGGAAGGCAAGGAAGCAAGTATGCTTAAACTTTACGTTTCGCCGGTGTTTAACTTTATAAAAAATTACTTATTTTGCTTAGGCTTTTTGGATGGGAAGGCCGGTTGGCAAATAGCTAGAACTACCTTTAAGCATACCCATTTAAAATACTTATTACTGCAAAAAATGAACAACAGCAAGGTAGCGAAAAAGGTATACATCCAAAAAAAGTTTGCTATAGAGTATTAACTTGATGAAACAGCCCCCTCTCGCTATCAGCAAAATGCGGTTTAATAAATGAAAGGTAAACTGCTGCAAAACCTTTCGGCTAACTCTGTTCAGCTTATTGTTAATCAATTGTTCGGGGTAGTTATTTTTTTCGTACTCTCTGCCCATTTGGATAAGCAAAACTTCGGGCAGCTCAACTTAGTGTTGGCCATGTTGTTGGCCATATTTAATGTGCTTTCTTTCGGTATCGACCAGGTTATTGTTCGTAAAATAGCCGCTGGCGACGATGCGGAATCGTTATTATCAAGCTACCTTTTTCATGTGATTATAACGGGTGCGTTATTTTATGCTATTCTGTTCCTGCTCCATTATTTTGATCCGCAATTATTAGGTGGCAATGCGTTGTTATTATTAATAGGGGCAGGAAAGCTGATGATCTTTTTTTCTATGCCATTCAAGCAGTTATCGGCAGGTTTTGAGCAATTTAAACTGTTATCGGTAATGTCGGTAATTTCTAATATCATCCGCGGAGGCGCATTGCTAATTTTGGGATGGCTGCACCAGGTTAACATCAATAGTGTGATCATCGTATTTATAGCAGGCGATTTTGCCGAACTGATTTTGAGTATTGTTCTTTTCCAGTGCCACTCGCTTATAAGTATTAAAATTAAACCCGATGTTAAAGCCTATAGGGTGTTGCTTAAACAATCTTTTCCGCAGGTTGGCGTAGTAATATTTACCTCCGCATTGGCGCGTTTCGATTGGATATTTATCGGCCTCATGGTATCTGCGGCAAAACTTGCCGATTATAGCTTTGCCTATAAAATATTTGAGATGAGTACTTTGCCATTATTGGCCCTGGCTCCGTTACTTGTGCCACGCCTTACACGGCTGTTAAAAAGCGGCCAGCTATCTATTAGCAAAATGCAACTGCTGTTGCGGATGGAAATGGTGGTATCTATTTTGATAGCGCTTGTTTTGTACCTGGTATGGTCGCCATTGGTTGATTGGTTAACTGCGGGGAGATATGGTGCGGTAAATTCAGTAACTATCCTTATCCTGGCTATGTGCATGCCTTTTTTGTACATCAATAATTACTTATGGAGCATTAGTTTTGCGCAGGGCAGGTTAAAAATGATCTTCGGGATTATCATGATAACCTTTGTTGTAAATTTAGTTGGAGACGTTTTACTCATCCCATTATATAAAAGCGACGGCGCGGCACTTGCTTATCTGTTAGCCATGCTGGTTCAATTGATGATGTATCTGGTTAAAACTGATTTGAAAGAACTACGTAGAAGTTGGCGGCCCTTATTTATTTGTTTGTTATGCGCTATAACAAGTGGCATAATGGCACGCTATCTTTTCCAAAATGTTTGGCTTATTCTTTTATCTGCCATTATGATGTATTTGATAATGCTGTTGCCATTAAAGCAAATCCGCCTTGGCGATTGGCAAATCATCAAACACGCTTTAAGCTAATTTATCATCATCTGCCGTGCTTGCACAGGCAACCAATCTATTTTTCGGCACGTAACTATGATGTTGAACGGTATCAATAACAATACCGTTAGCCAGCTTAGATTGTTATGGGTATTCAAACAAAAATTAAGGATCTGAAACAATATACCACTTTGGTAGATTGGAAGCTACTTGCTTTTTTGGTGCTTTTTTTGGATGTTAAGATAGCGATTAAAATAATGGCCCTCATGTTGATTTATTTGCTTCAGTTTGATTTTAAACTGGGTTTTAGCTTTAAAAATTCGAGACTACCGCTGTTTTATCTCATTGCCATTGCAATTTCTATTATAAATTGGATAATTTATAAGGGCTATGCCAGCATTAATTACAATGTTGTTTTTTTAACCGGGATAGGCTTTTGGCTACTTTGTGTATTGGCTATTCATCAGGTTAAATTATCGGTAGAGCGTAATGAGCCTGCTGTTGTTCATCGTACTATTTTGCTGTTTTTTATACTCAATGCAGTTGTTTCGGGTTTAACGTTGCTTAATATAATCTGTGAGATACATACCATTAACCCATACCGGTACCAGGGTAACTATCAAAAATACTTTATCGGTACCGGCGATTATATTAAGGGCATTACTTTCGATGTATCTACCACCAATGCGGTGCTTAACGCTTTTGGCGTAATTTATTTTTTAAGCCGCAAAAATGTAGTAATGGTGTTGGCTTGTATGGCTGTATTACTGCTAACCGGAAGTAATACCATTAACTTGATGCTGGTGGGTATACTAACACTTTTGTTTATTGTAAAAAGCACCCTCGATCAAAAAAGTGTGATTGTAATTTGCCTGATGTTACTGGCAGTTTTTATGTTTAAAATATCACCACAAAACGATGATTATATTTTTAAAACCTATTACCGCTTACACTTCCATAAAAAATATGACGACCGCTTATTTGTTGTCCACACCATCCCGGTCACACAAAAACCCGATAGTGTATTATCTCCCGATGAGCGGAAACAAAAAATAGCGAAACTATACCTGGATAGTATAAAAAAACCGGTTTTTAATTTAGATGTTAAAAAGCAATTTATAAATAGTTCAACCACTGCCGCAGAGGTAACTAAGCCCGATATTCCTGTTCCAAGCATTCATACCGCGCCGTTTCAGCATGTTGATGCTTTAAGCCCTGAGAAACAAAGGCTGCTTGATTTTGTAAAAGCCCACCAATATAGTTTGCCAACTGCTAGCTTGCAAAGTATTAAACCATCGGCAACGCCGGGTAAAGTTGTAGCTTTAGGGCAAACATTAAGCTTTTTACAACATTATCCCCAAAAGGCATTAACCGGAAATGGTATAGGTAACTTTTCCTCAAAGTTGGCTTTTAAAGTTACCGGTTTAGGAAATTCGGGTGGCTTTCCGGCTAAATATGATTATATCAATCCGCTTTTTTTAACAAACCATTTAGATGTTTACCTCAATTTTTTTAGTCGGGCCGATGGTTTCCATTCGTTGATCAATAGTCCCAATTCGGTGTACGACCAGTTGCTTAGTGAATACGGACTGATTGGTTTACTAGCCTTTGCCATTTATTATTTAGGTTACTTTTTAAAGCATTATAAAAGTATGAGTTACGGCGTTGCGCTGATGTTATTAATGTGCGGTGTATTTTTTATTGATTACTGGTTTGAGCAGCTCTCGGTGATCGTTTTTTTTGAATTGTTAATGCTGGTTGATATTAAACAACCGGCACCTAAAACTTTAAGTTATGCCAAGCAATAACCCGGCTATAACCGTTTTAATGCCGGCTTATAATGCCGGTAAATATATTGCAGAGGCCATTGCATCGGTACTGCAGCAAAGCTTTGTGAATTTTGAATTGTTGATTGTTAACGACGGCTGTACCGACGATACAGCTGAGGTGGTGCGCTCGTTTTCGGATGATCGGATAGTAGTTATTAAACAACCCAATGGCGGCGTAGCCGCGGCATTAAATACCGGCCTAAAACATGCGAAAGCAAACTATGTAGCACGTTTTGATGCAGATGACATTTGCCATCCCAAACGGTTAGAAACCCAATACCAGTTTATGCTGGCCAATCCCGAGTATCATATCATCGGTTCGGCTGCCAATTATGTAGATAAAAATGGTGTTTATGTATTTAACTATCAACCTCCCGGCCATAGTAACGAGCAATTACAGCAATTGGCTTACGCAAATTGCCCCTTTATTCATTCTACCGTATTTTATAAAAAGGATGTAGTTATTAGCGCCGGCGGTTATAACGTAAACGCACTGGGTTTTGAAGATCATTTGTTATGGCGAAACATTGGCACTAAAGGCAAGCTATTTAACTTTTCGCAATCTTTAATTAAAGTACGGCTCAACCCAGAATCTGTAACTATAGATGAAAGTTGGTGTACCCCAAGATTTAGAGAACTGAAGTATCACATCTTGGAAAAAGGTTACATCACACCAGTTGAAGGGAACGAGCTACAACAAATTAGCAAATCTCAATATAAACCTCAAATAAAACAGGGTGCCTATTACGTGCTGCTTGCTAAGAAGTTTTTGTGGAACAATCACCAACCCGCCAAGGCACGTGAAAATTTGAAAGCGGTAATACAGGTTAACCGCTTCGGCGGCACGAGTTATGCGCTGTTTCTGCTCTCTTTTTTACCGAAGGGGCTACTATTGAGACTTTACAATATTATTAAATAGCCATGCTGAAACGATATCTGAATAAAATGATTAGCACCTGGAAGGGTTTTGATTATCAAATAGATAAGCGTGTTCCTATGTACTACATTATTTTATTGGTATTGAATAGGTGTATGATGTTAGTTAATGGTTACCTAAGCGGTATTAGCAATAAAGGGTTGTTCTTTCTATCGCGAAAAGCCAAAGTTAAGGCGCGGTTTAAATTAAAGGTTGGCCGTTCGGTTAGTATAGCCGATGGATGTTTGATAGATGCGCTTTCGGAAAAAGGAATCCGGTTAGGTAACAATGTAGCTATGGGAATTAATACCCGGATAGAAGGTACCGGTAACTTACAGGTATTGGGTAAAGGCATGCGCGTAGGCAACAATGTAGGTTTAGGCTACGATAGTTTTTATGGTTGCTCTGGCGGAATAACGATTGGCGATGATACCATCATTGGTAATTATGTGAGCTTCCACTCCGAGAACCATGTGTTTAATAGTTTGGAAAAGCCTATACGCTTACAAGGAGTGAGCCATAGAGGCATAACAATAGGGAAAAACTGCTGGATAGGAGCCAAGGTAACTGTACTGGATGGCGTGGTGATGGAAGATGGTTGTATTATAGCCGCCGGTGCAGTTTTAAAAGCAGGCGTATATGGGGCCAACAATATTTATGGCGGTGTACCCGCAAAATTGATCCGTTACCGGGAAGAAATGGAGGTGTATAGTGGGCAATAAACGCATCAGCTTATTTGTAGACGCCCATTCATTTGATACCGGATTTCAGGGCACGCAAACTTTTATCCGTGAATTATATACGCAAATATTACTTACCTATCCCGATCTGGATATTTATTTTGGAGCTTACGATGTAAAAGCGGTTAAAAAAGCATTTCCTTCTGTTGAATCGGATCATATTTTATCTTATAAAAATTGGAAGCTGGCAATTTTAAGGTTTGCTGTTGATATTCCGCAGTATATTAAAAAGTATAAGTTTGATTATGCGCATTTCCAGTACCTGTTGCCGGTGCAAATACGCGGATGCAAGTACATTGTAACTACACACGATGTTTTGTTTAACGATTTTCCTGAATATTTTTCTTTAGCTTATCGCTTAAGCAGAAACTTTTTGTTTGGCCGCAGTATTAAAAATGCAGCTATTAAAACTACAGTATCTAACTATTCAAAATTACGTATTGCCCGCTATTATGGCATCCCGGAAACGGATATTAAAGTAATTCCAAATGGAGTTAGCACCCGGGTGCCTGCAAACGAAACAGCAAGGCAGTTTGTAAAGGCCAAATACAATGTTTCAAACTATGTACTTTATGTAAGCCGGGTAGAACCGCGCAAAAACCATACGTTGGTTTTAAAAGCCTACCTAAAACTGCAGTTATATAAACAAAATATCCCGCTGGTATTTATTGGTAAAAATTCAATTGCTGATAAAAATTTAGAAGCTATAATAAAGGGATTGACTTTAGCCCAAAGCTCAATGTTTCACTGGTTTCCACAGGTTGATGATGTTGATGTGAAAGCTTTTTATGCAGGTTGCAAGCTATTTGTGTATCCATCTAAAGCCGAAGGCTTTGGTATTCCGCCACTGGAAGCGGCAGTATGTGGTGTGCCGGTACTATGTTCATCGGCCACAGCCATGAGCGACTTTGATTTTTTTAAACCACATGTGTTTAACCCAGATGATGAACATGATTTTGAAACCAAGCTGCTGGCCATGATAGCCAACCCACCAACTAAAAGTTTTCTTGATAATATTACAAAAGTAATAGCTGTAAAATATCAATGGCAACCCGGCGCAAAATTATTTCACGATTTGCTAACAGCGCTCCCGGAGCGCCATGAAGTACACAAACCAGTAACCAAACTATACCATTTAACCAATCAAATAGTTCATTAATATGAAACTCAGGATCGCAATATTAGGCACTCGCGGAATACCCAACTACTATGGTGGCTTTGAACATATATCAGAATATGTGTCGGCAGGCCTGGTTAAACGCGGGCATTCGGTAACGGTATATAATTCGCATAATCACCCATACCAGCAAGCAACCTGGAATGGGGTTGATATTGTGCATTGCTACGATCCGGAATACGTAATAGGCACCGCGGGCCAATTTGTGTATGATTTTAACTGTATTATGGATGCACGCCGCAAAAAGTTTGATGTGGTATTGCTTATGGGGTATACCAGCAGTTCGGTTTGGGGAATGTTGTATCCCGAAAAAAGTGTGATCATCACTAATATGGATGGGATGGAGTGGAAGCGATCAAAGTACTCCAAAAAGGTACAGCAGTTTTTAAAATATGCCGAAAAGCTGGCGGTAAAATATAGCGATTACTATATTTCGGATTCGGTAGCCATTAAATCATACCTGGGCGAAAAGTACGCGATAGATAGTGAGTACATACCTTATGGTGCCGATTTGTTAGCCGAAGAGGAGCGAGAAGAGAACCAGTTAAACGCCAACGTAAATCCAGATTACTTTTTGCTGATGGCACGCATGGAACCTGAAAATAATATTGAGACTATATTGGATGGTTTTAACAGCAGTAACTCCAGCAAAAACTTTAAAGTAATTGGCGATACTGGTAACCGCTTCGGTAAGTTTATCACCAACAAATTTAATAACGACGATCGCATCCAGTTCCAGGGAGCAATTTTTGATAACGTAAAGGTTAGGGCCATGCAAAATAATTCGCACCTCTATTTTCACGGGCATAGCGTAGGCGGTACTAATCCGTCGTTATTGGAGGCTATGGCCAGTGAAGCATTAATTGCTGCGCATAAAAACCCGTTTAACCAGGCGGTTTTAACCACAGATGCCTTTTATTTTTCGAACGCGCAAGAAGTGAAATATTTGGTTGAAACCGTACAGCGGCAACAGGTTGAAACGGATATGGTTAAAAATAACCTGTATAAAATTCAGAACCAATTTAACTGGGAGCGCATTATTGATCAGTATGAGGAATATATTTTGGATTGTCACCATCATTCCAAATTCGAAACCATTGTGAGCCATCCATGAAAAATATATTTGTTATCGAAGATAGCCTCAGCAATAAAATAAGTTATTACCACTTATTGCTATTGCTGTGCAGTTTACCTTTTGATATGTTTTACAGTCACATTATCCTCATTAGCTTTGCAATACATACATTATTACATATAAAAAAAGCAAACTTGCTAAAGTTGTTTACTAAAAAGGTATTGATACTGCAATCCGTTTTTTTCGTATCGCTCATATTTACTATTCACAGCCCCGATAAAAGCGAGGCTTATAACGAATTAGGCAGGCGCACATTAATATTATTAATACCTGTGCTGATGGTGCTAACCAGTTTTGATATATACAGGTACAGGCAACAGTTATTACTGGGCTTTAGTTTATGCTGTACACTAATCGTAGCTTACCTGTATTTTGATGCTTTGCATGTTATTCGTTTTTACCATTATCCTACCAAAATGCTTTTCGGTAAAGCATTTACCAATCATAATTTTTCAGATCCGATTGAAATGCATGCTACCTTTTTTTCGTTGCAGGTAGGGTTGGCATTGGTTTATCTCATCACATTAGTATTAAAAATTAAGCCATTATCCGGTAAGCTTTTCTATATGTTTTGCTGTGTTATTCTTTCGGCAGGTATATTACAGTTAAGTTCAAAATCTGCGGTTGCAGCTATTGTAATTGCTGTATGTTTGGTTGTTCCCTATTTTGTTTTGAGTGGTAAAAAACGTTATTGGTTCATCGGGTTTTCTGTTTCGATAATTTTGTTGCTAGGTTTTGTGGTATCTCAATCAGCAGCTTTTAAAGATAGATTTATCTATGGGCTGAAAGAAGATATGTCGCAGGCATCTTTAAACGAACCTTTTGATCCACGACTGGCACGATGGGAAACCGCTTTGCAATTGATCCGCCAGTCGCCGGTTATTGGTCATGGTTCCGGTTCGGAAATTAGAATGCTTAAGGAAGCTTATTTTTCAAAAAAGCTTTACAATTCGTATCTCAATGGATTAAACGCGCACAACGAATACCTGAGTTTTTTATTAAAATCGGGTATTATTGGGTTATTGACTTACCTGGCTACGCTGGCTTACGGATTCAAGACAGCGATTAATAAGCGCGACGTAATATTTTGTACTTTTTTGCTGCTGATTGCGATTGTATCCTTATCAGAAAATGTTTTAGATGTAGATAAAGGCACTATATTTTACGGTTTGTTCTTCTCCTTTTTTATGTGTTCGCAACAAAAAAATATTTCGGTTGATCGGGATAAATATTTACCCGGCAGGCAACCAAAAGCCGATTCCAACCGTGTTATATATGAAGATTCAGCAATAGTATCTGTGAGTTAAATTTTGAGAAAAGTGTCAGTCATTAACAAAAATATCATCGCAACACTCGCTTATTTCGATGTGTTTAATTACCCGCTAACCCGGGGCGAGATGTTTTTGTTTATGACTGTTAAATGCGACCAGGAAACGTTTAACAGCGCTTTATCTTATTTGTTGATTAATGATAGCGTTTATTGCTTTGATACTTTTTTTACGCTGAAAAATGATCCGCAAATTGCGATTAGAAGACGGACAGGCAATCAAAAAGCTACCGAGCTAATTAAAGTGGCGCACAAAGTGGGCAGGCTGCTCATTAAGTTTCCATACGTTAGAGGGATAGCTATATCAGGCTCACTGTCGAAGAATTTTGCTGATGATAACTCGGATATTGATCTGTTTATCATCACCGCCGCAAATCGTCTCTGGATAGCTCGTACATTGCTGCATATGCTTAAAAAACTTAGCTTTTTGGTTAATAAAGAGCAGTTGTTTTGCATGAACTATTTTATTGATGAGGAGGCGCTGCAAATAGCCGAAAAAAATATTTACACAGCAACGGAGGTGGTAACATTAATACCGATAGAAGGTGATTTGATACTGGATCAATTTTATTCGGCAAATGCCTGGACGCGGTTTTATTTACCCAATAACTGCATGCGTATATCATCGGCAAGGCCCTTAAAAAGGTATTTGTTTAAAATTATTATTGAAGCGTTGTTTAACAATTCTGCAGGCAATACCTTAGATAATGTACTTAAAAAAATTACAGCATACCGCTGGAACAAAAAAACCGAGCAAGGTAAGGTAAACAGTAAAGGGATAATTATGGGTATGAAAGCTGATAAGCATTTTGCCAAGCCCGATCCCGCCAACTTTCAACAAAGGCTAATTGAGCGTTATGAAAATCGCTTAAATGAGCTTTTGCAGGGTATAGAAAGCAGCATGGCGCAGGTTTAGTTAGCGCTTTTGTAAAGTGATGATGTAATAATCGCCAATTAATTTAAATGGCCATTTACCCTTCAATTTATCTTCTAGTCGCTTTAAAAAATCATAACTTTTAGGATGCTTTTCGGCAAAATTTTCGATGTATGATGGCGGTACCAATGTGCATAAACCTTCTACATTCAGTACATTAAAATTATATTGTAATGTACTGATTACGAAAGCTGGATTGTAGTACCAGCATTTAAAATAGGTGCCTTCAATATGCGCTGTGGTACCTTTACTATTAAACCTACGTAAAGCAGTTCTAAATTTTCCTTTAAATATGAGCAGCGTTTCCCACAAACAAAATTTGGGCAGCAAAACAAGTGTAACAAAACCACCTGTTTTAAGTAGCGGGGAAAGCGATAACAAAACGCCATCCAACTTATCAGTACAGTTTAGTCCTGCAAAGTTCGAGAATATCAGGTCATACGGGCCCTGGTTTTGTAATGCGCTAAGGTTAGTGTATGAGCAAAGCTCGGTACTTATCTGTTGGTCAAGACCGTATAGAGCCGCTTTTTTACGTAATTGTGTCTGCATACCAGTGGAGATATCCGTAGCATGTACGCGATGGCCTTTTTCGGCGAAAAAGGTAGCGTCTTCACCGGTGCCGCTGTTTAACTCCAGTATATTGCTGTTGGGTTTTAAATAATTTAATACACGTGCCCTAACGCGTTCACGCTTGTAGGTAACAATGGTGTTGCCGGCATATATCTCATCAAAAACGCGCGATTGCCTGCTAAAGGCCTCGGCTGTGGCCTGCTCGTTAAGATTGCTGGTAATAGCTGTCATGATATTGCCCTTTCGGTATAACGCAACTTTAGCTTCTCCATAAAAGTAACCGGTGTATAATATAAAATGGATAGTGCTTTTTTAATGGTATTAGCGCTGGTGTTTAAAGGTTGGGTAAACAATTTGGCAATACTATCTTTGGCCAAATGCTTGTGGTAATTTTGGTGTACATAACGGTGCAACTGCTTGTAAAATGCCGGCGGATAAGTATTGTTGAACATTAAAGCCATTTCGTCGCTATCCGTCCAGTTGGTTTTATGCTGCATGGCGGCTTTTACTTTTTGGTAAAAAACTGTGCCTGGCAGCGGATATGATACCGATATACCGATTTCAAAAGGAAGCAAATCATTAATCATTTTTATTGTTTTATCAATATCGGTCTTGGTTTCGCCCAGGTAACCAAACTGAATAAAGAAGGATGGTTTAATGTGATGCTTTTTTAAAAGTTGAGTTGCACGGTATATCTGCTCAATGGTTGTGCCTTTATCCATAGCATCAAGTATTGCCTGTGATCCGCTTTCGGCGCCAATCCACGCATTTTCGCATCCTGATGCTGCCAGTGCGCTAATCTGGTCATCCTGTAAAAGCAGATCGGCACGGGTTTGAATTTTGTATTTAAAGTTTAAGTTAGCCTTTTTTACTAATTGTGCAAATTCAATTAGCCAACCGGGTTTTAAGCCAAATATATCATCGCAGAACCAAATATGGTCCATATTGAATTGTTTTTTCAGCATCACTAACTCAGCAACCACATTTTGCGGACTGCGCGAATTATACCTGCTGCCGTAAATAGGCTTAGCGCACCAGTTGCATTTAAACGGACAACCACGGGTAGTGGTGATGTTTAACGAAAAATAACCTTTGCTTTTTAACCACATTTCCCGGTATGCTTCAATATTAATCAAGTCCCAGGCGGGTAGCGGCAGTTGATCAAGGTCTTTCAGTACAGCCCGGCCCGGAGTTTTTTTTACTAGTCCGTTTTGTAAGAAAGCTAAACCTGTTATCGCTTCGTAGTTATCGTTTCTGTTTTTGATGCTATCAATTAATTCTGATAAAGTAGCTTCGGCTTCACCTATCAAAATAAAATCGGCACCATGCTGCAGGTATTCCTCGTAACGATCAGTAGAATCTGAATTGGAAACGATTACCGTACAGCCATTAGCCTTTGCTAATTTACACATCTCAAAAGCTGCCTCGCGCATATTAGTGAGGCACATTTTGGTAAGGTAGTTAAACCCATCGTCATAGATAACAAAAAAACGGGGAGCATGCTTTTGCAATGGCTGCAAAATTTCGGTGGCCTTTTTTGAAAACATGGTGTCGAATACTTCCACATCAAAGCCCTTATCCCGCATAACGGCTGCTGCATATAATGTTCCTAATGGCGGATAGGGCTGGCCCTGCGCCCATTGTTTGGGGTCAAAACGTAAAAAGTACGAATGGGTGAAAAGAATGTTATTCATATCCATTAATCTTAAAATCCCTGGATCTCGGGTTGGCGGTATTTCCAAACCTTTTGTAATAGCTTAATCTCGTATGGGTAATCAAACAAGTTGGCTTTGTATCTCAATCCGGCCATTAATTTAATGGCCTTTCTTTTAAGTAAGCTTAAGCGGATATCCGTAACCGTTGGGTATAAGCCATTCAATACGGTCTCAAAATTTCTAATCTTGTCTATCATATCAGCTGTTAACCACGGTGTAAGCGGGTTTTTTCGCAAATCAAAGCTTTCCCATGCCGGGCTTATCCAGTCTTCCAGTTTTTCTGGGAAGGCAAACCCGCTTTTAATTACTTCCTCAAACATTTCCGATCCCTCGGTAGGCACCGGGCTGTAAGTATAGATAACAATTTCGGTATTTGGGTTGGCATGCTTTACCTGTTTAATAAAATTGATGTCGAAATCAATCTGTTCCTGTACCTCGGCCTGTGTTGGGGCAGGCGTGCCAAGTACAAACGAATATTCGGGAATGATATCAAACTTTTTCATGCGCTCGGCAAAACGGATAATCTGCTCTCCGGTTTGCGTACCGCCTTTATCCATTTGCGCCAGTACTTTATCGTTACCACTTTCGGCGCCGAAGAAAATAATCTTGCAGCCTGCTTCACGGATGGCAGCAAGCGAGGCATCTTTAAATTTATCCATGGTATCAATACGCGCCATTCCCCACCAGGTCATGTTATCATTTTTTACCATGCCTGAGAAATCAACTACGCGTTTTTCTGATACAAAAAAGTTATTGTCGTGAAATTCGATAGCATCGGCACCCCATTTTTCTTTGATGTATTTTACATCGTTATATACCGTAATGGCCGATTTGGCTTTCCAGCGAGCCTCATAAATAGGCACCACAGCGCAGAAAGAACAGGTAAACGGGCAGCCGATGCTGGAATGATACGCAAAGGTTCTGTCGCCCAAAAAGGTTTTGCCCAGGTACTTTTCCATCGGGTAAAACCGGTTGAGCTGATGATAGGGGAGCGGTGGTAGCGAATCCTGATCTATCAGATCTTCTTTAGCCGTTTTTACTATTTTTCCGTTTGTTTTATAAATCAGGTTCTTTAAAAATTCATAGGGCTCAAATCTTTCTAAGGCATCAAGTAACTTGGGGAAGCAATTATCGCCGGGGCCATTCACAATAAAGTCTACATAGCCAGAATCTAAAACAACTTTGGAATGGTTTGAAGGGAAGTATCCGCCCCAAATCATAGTGGTGTTTTTAAACTGCTCTTTAACCGCCTTGGCTATCGGGATGGCCTGCCTTAGTTGCGGGCCGGGCATTACGGTAAAACCCAGGTATTTGAATTGGCCGGTAGCCAAATAATCCAGAATGGTTTGCTGCGGATTGGTTTCTCGGTTACCGTCTACAATTACCCATTCGTACCGGTTCTCTATCGAGGCGGCAATATTTAGAATAGAGTTTGGGATACGAAAAGTATTGTTGGCGCTTCGTGGATTAAATAATAAAACCTTGTTCATGCGGATTAGATATTCAATAATCGTGTTTAACAAATACGCTTGCACCTTAGCATCCGTTGCCTGTGTTGTAAATAATTAGTGATTGGCAACCCTGATTCAAAACCAAGCGTATTGTTTGTAAAGAACACAAGCCGTGATACAAACCATCAAAAATTTAATCAAATACCAGTCGGTTAGCATACCGGATAAAGCAGCCGATGAAGCGTACAACCTTTGGGCCGAGAATTATGATGACCAGCCTGATAACCTCATGTTTTATTTGGATCAGCTTGTTTTTAACGAGTTTATGCCCGATATTGAATTACGCGGAAAAGTAATTGCTGATATGGGTTGTGGCACCGGCAGGCACTGGCCTTTTTTATTTCAAAATAAGCCGGCAAAATTAACGGGTTATGATATATCTGAAGGAATGCTGAAACGTTTAAAACTCAAGTTTCCGGATGCTAATACGGTTAAAATAACCGATAGTATTTTAAGCAATGTGGAAGATGCTACGCACAATTTTGTACTCTCCACATTAACGGTGGCCCACATCCAAAACATTGAAGAAGCATTGCAGGAATGGGCGCGTATTTTAAAACCCGGCGGTGATATGATCATCACTGATTTTCATCCCAAAGCATTGGCGGCAGGTGGTAAGCGTACCTTTGAATACCATAACGAACATATCCCGATTGTGAATTATGTACATGATACCGAATTAATTAAAAGAATTTTGCTGGATAATGGCCTTATACTGGTTAACGAGGTAGAAAAAGTAATTGATAACACTGTAATGCATTATTATATTAAGCAAAATGCCATTCACGTATATCAAAAATTTAGGGGGATGCCGATGATTTACGGCTTGCATTTTAAAAAATTGTAATGGTTTTAAACGGGGTAAAATTGGCTGGTTTTGAAGGTGCATTTAACATCCGGATAACGGGCGGGTTAATAGCTTCGGTTACCAAAGAAACTATTGAAACAGAAGCTGATACTATTAGGCTGAACCTCAAAAATACCCGGGCCTTTCCGGGATTAACCAATTCGCACGATCATCTGGAGTTTAATTTGTTTCCGCAGTTAGGCGATAAGATTTATGCCAATTACGTGGAATGGGGCAAATATATTCATCGGCATTATAAAAAAGAGATCGATGAAGTTTTGAATATTCCTATTGGTTTACGTGCCAGATGGGGTGTTTATAAAAACCTGCTTTGCGGTGTAACCACAGTTGTAAATCATGGGCCTGATTTTAATATCCCGGATGCGCCAATTACGGTTTTTAACCACTGTGAAACGCTCCACTCGGTTAAACTACAACAAAACTGGAGGCTCCGGTTAAATAATCCATTAAAAATAAGCACACCTGCAGTAATGCACATTGGCGAAGGCACGGATGCCCAAGCTGTATGGGAAATTAATGAATTGATACGCTGGAATATTTTTAATCGTGATTTGGTAGGTGTACATGGCGTTGCCATGCAACCGCAACAGGCCCGCAGTTTTAAAGCTTTAATATGGTGCCCCGAAACCAATTATTTTTTACTCAATAAAACGGCGCAAATTGATAAGCTTAAAAATAATACCACCATCTTATTTGGTTCGGATTCTGCCTTAACTGCCGGTTGGGATATTTGGAAACACATTCGATTGGCGCGAAAAACTGATTTACTTACCGATAGTGAGTTGTACCAGTCGTTAACATCAGCGGCAGCAAAGATATGGAAGCTAAACACCGGAATTATTGAACCGGGTAAGGATGCGGATGTTATCATCGTAAAGGAAAAAATAAATGGTTCGACTAACTTTTTTGATACCACGCCCGAAGATATTTTATTGGTGATTCACCAGGGAAACATCCGGTTATTTGACGAAGAATTGTTGCATCAGTTAAATGATAGTTTTGATTTAACGGGTTTTAGCAAAATTTATACTAATAGTACCTGTAAATATTTAAAAGGTGATTTACCCGCTTTGATCAACCAAATTCATCAGTATTATCCAAATGCCGTTTTTCCGGTGCAAATTAACCAGCATCAAACAACTTAAGCCATGCGTTTTGTTTTTGCCAGCTACTGCTATACACCAGAATATAAGCGCCCGGAAGAATGGCTCAACCGCGTGAAATTTTATGGTGGTATTCTGGAAGCGTTGGCGCTGCATCATACCGTGATCAGTATTGAGCAAATTGATTATGAAGGAGCGCTTTTACATAATGGGGTACAATATTATTTTAAACGAACCTCTAAATTCGGAAGGAAGTTTCCGGTCAGGCTGCACCGATTCATTATGAGCTTAGAATCCGACTTTGTGTTTGTTCACGGGCTGCATTTTCCATTACAACTGTTGCAATTGCGGGCATATCTCGGTAGCCAGGTTAAAATTATGGTACAACATCATGCCGAGCTCCCGGGCAATGGCATGATAGAGATATTACAACAATTAGCAGACAGGTATATCAATGCTTACTTATTTGCTTCGCATAATTTGGGATTAAACTGGGTTAACAGGGGCAATTTGGCTTCGGTTCAAAAGATACACGAGGTAATGGAAGTATCTTCGGTATTTTATCCAATTGATAGGCAATCGGCAATTAGTAAAACAGGTGTTAAAGGTGCGCCGGTATTTTTGTGGGTGGCGCGGCTTGAACAAAAGAAAGATCCGTTGAATGTAGTCAGGGCCTTTCTAGAATTTGCAAAGATCAA
Organism: Mucilaginibacter gracilis; assembly: GCF_003633615.1. Classification (NCBI taxonomy): domain Bacteria; kingdom Pseudomonadati; phylum Bacteroidota; class Sphingobacteriia; order Sphingobacteriales; family Sphingobacteriaceae; genus Mucilaginibacter; species Mucilaginibacter gracilis. The sequence goes on from NZ_RBKU01000001.1 coordinate 4,102,096, forward strand.
TACCGGGGCAAGGTTATACATGATCTATCATGTAGATGACTTGCTGAGCAACATTCACGAAGTGTTAAATGAATATGCAGATGTATCCGGCTCGATAGTTCTGGTTGGTCAACTCCAACACGACGATCTGATATATTGGTATAACAGTGCCGATTTTATTATTTCCGGTTCAATTTATGAAGGAGCGGGTACGGCTATTTGCGAAGCTATATCATGTGGACTGTTCCCTGTATTAACAGCAATTCCATCATTCCAGATGATGACAGGCAACGGGAAATTTGGGTTGCTTTATGAGGCGGGAAATAAACAAGAATTATTAAACTGCTTGTTAAAAACAGCGGAGGTGAACATACAAGACGCGCAAGTAACTATCTTAGACCATTACAAAACCGAACTTTCCTTTTCTGCAATTGCAGGTAAAATATCGCAGATAGCATCGTCGCTTTGAATAAATAAGTGCATAATCTTTTCGGCTGTTTGTTCTATCGGATAAGGCAAAACAGAGGAATGATCTGTTTGCTCATCTAATAAAAGCTCTAACACCTTCTGTTGAATTTGTTCCAAATTACTTACTGCCGAATGATGTTCTGCTATTTCATCCATTGGTTTAACAAACGATACTACCTGGGCGCCGGCGTATAAGGCTTCTAAAATAACAACACCAAAACCTTCGTAGTTAGAGGTGTGTAGAAATACCCTGCTCCGCTGCATTAACGCTAACACTTCGCTATGCGATAACTCGTTGCAAAGCAGGATGTTTTTTTCCAGGCCATATTTATGGATGAGCTTTTGCAAATTTTCTTTTTCAGGACCCTTTCCGCAAAGCACCGCACGAATATCTGGCCAGTAACGCGATATCGTTTTAATAACTTCAATAAAAACATCATATTGCTTTAGCGCTATCAATGAGCCTACTCCCAAAATATCAATGTCTTTATCAGGCTTGCCGGGCTCAAACCCCGAAACATCAACTCCCGGAGGAATGGTATGTTTAGCCATAATACCATAATTGGTGTAAACCTGCTTCCGGATAAAATCCGATAGCGCAATTAGCGAATCGCCTGTAGGTTTCATCATTTTAAAATACCGGTTACCAGGCTTTGCGTCTTGGCCAAGTATCCAGCTAAAATGTTGTATGTTGTGTTTTTTTGCAAAATAATGGCCTACCAAAGCGCATTCATCCAACCAAAAACTAAGTAAGCCAACAACGTTTTGCTGCTTATTAAGTTGTTGCAAAACACGCCAGGCGCGCGCCCAGTTCAATGCTCTGTATAGGCGCTTTTTATTTTTCCCGCCAAGGGCAATAACTTTAACACCAAACCAATTGTAAGTTATTTTTGCCAGCGGGTATTCAAACGTTAAAACAACAATATCGAGGTTTGGATATTGTTGTTTTAATGATCGTACAAAAATTTGTTGCGGTGGCAGGCAGGTGCTATCCAACTCATTCACCGGGAAACCGGGCGTTAATATCACTAACGTTTGGGGCTTAATCATGAGTTGCTAATGCCTGTTTTATATTTACTTACAGTTTAAAGCCGTAGGCTATGCGTAAACCAAATATGCCATAATTGTTTTGCTGCCCGGTTAAACTCTCAAAATGGAAGCCTACATCCCAATGTTTATCGCCATAGCCAAAGCCCGGGGATAATAGTAATTTTTTTTGGCCGCCGCTAAAGCCCTGCTGGGTAACTTCTACACCAACACCGGCTTCTGCATTAATGTAAAAATTAGGTATAAAAAACTCTTTTAGCCCTGCCTTAACCGGGCCAACGCCAAAACTGCCGTACCGGATATCGGTGCCGGGTATGGTTTTACTAAAAAAGTGGTAACCGCCGGTTGTAAACGTTGCCGATAAATTGTTGGTGATGCCGTATTGTAAACGAATTGTTCCGCCTAAAGTAAAGGCTGTATAGGTGGATTGTGTTGTGGTTGGTAAACCCGGCTCTAATCCCAAACTCAAACCAAAGGTTTTGGCGGCGGTTGTTTGGGCATTTACTTTAATATTGATTAGTAATAGTGTGGTGGCAATTAATGCAAGTTTGAGTGATAGTTTCATGTGGTAGTAATTATTTAGTTTGTTAATTACTGTTATTACTGTACCAGTTAACTATTGGTTGCCTTTGAGGTAATTATTTATTAATGATACTGTATTTAGGCCGGATAAAAACAGATTTTATACCCGGCCTAAATGATGTTGCTTATGGCAATTTAGCTGGCTATCAACAAGGTTTTACTCAAAAAAGGTAACAATGCCGGTTTCTACATCATACATGCCGCCTATTATTTTAATGTTTCCCTGGTTTTCTAATTCGGCCACTATCGGGCTTTCTCTTCTTATCCGGTCAATTGTTAAACGTACATGTATATCGGTAACTTTATTTACAAATTCGGCATTGGTGCCGGTTCTGTTTCCGGTAATTGTTTGTTCGCTAACAATTGCAGGTTGAATTTTATTGAGCAAGGTGGTTAAGTTTCCCAATTCTACATGGTTGCAGGCACCAACAATTGCCCCGCATTTGGTATGACCGAGCACTATAATAATTTTGGTGCCAACAACCTTGGTGGCGAACTCCATACTGCCCAGAATATCTTCATTTAATATGTTTCCGGCAATACGGATGCTGAACACGTCGCCAAGCCCCTGGTCGAAAATAAGTTCGGCCGACGTGCGGCTGTCTATGCAACTTAAAATAGTAGCAAAAGGAAATTGGCCCGCCGAAGTTTCGTTTACCTGCTGTAAAAGGTTGCGGTTAGCTTTTAAATTATTTACAAAGCGTTGGTTACCTTCTTTCAAAATTTGCAAAGCCGTTGCCGGGTTTAAGCTACCTTGAGTTTCTTTTGATTGTGTACGCATAACTTTTAAAGTTGAATTGGTGTTAGAGTGAATAAAAACTTTGTGGCTGTAAGGGTTGGGGTACCTCTGTTTCGCCTAATAGTTGTTTAATGTTAATTTCAATGTTTGTAGCAATTGTTGTCATCGCTGTATCTGTAGGGCGGTTACTAAATGGATCTTGCAGGTGAGTGGCCGATTTTTCTAAAAGAAAAAAGGCCGACGAGATTACCAATAGTAACGGGATTTCAAAAAAACTATCAATATCAATTAAAGCGATAGCAAGCGTTACCACAAAAATGTAAATAAAAAAGTGCAAAAATAAACGATAGGTTTGCGGAAACACGGTGCTTTTAATGCGCTCGGCCATGCCCATCGCATTAGAAAAATTAACTAATGTGCTATTGATTTGGATATGACTGAATAGCTCTAAACTCCCGCTATCTTTTAGGTCGGTAATTTGCAATGCATTTAACTGCAAAAGTGCCAAAGGCTTATTATTGTGCTTTTTAATTTTATCCAAATCGGTTGCCGAAATATAATTGCTCAAATTTTTTAAAGCATCCAGGCCGCGCAAGGTTTGCCCTAAACTGTAGCACCACGCAATTTGGCGGTAAGCAATTTGTTTAATTTCCTTTTCTTTTTCTTTAGCAACAAACGATTGTAGTTGAAGCACAAAGCTGCGGCTTTCGTTCACAATGCTTCCCCACACTTTGCGGGCCTCCCACCATCTATCGTAAGACTGATTGATTTTAAAAGATAGAATTACCGAAATAGCCGTACCGATGAAGGCCGGGATAGCGATGGGCATTGCCGGTATCAGGTTTTTGTATTTAGCCGTTAAATAATTTACCAACAGCCCAACAACCAGTACATACAATACCTCCAACCATATTTTTTGGAGTATATACGAAACAGGGATTCGTTTTTTAAGAAGCATAAATTTGTTTAATTACAAAACGAAGTTATAAAACTATTTACAATAATAGTATTGCTATTGTAAATAGTGAAAATGGAGTTTTGTTTTACTAAATTGCTATCTTTGTTAAAAGTTTGGGATTTATGGAATTTCAGGTAAAGTTTGCTATCAACGAAAAGATATTTTTACGTAACCCCGAAACGAGTGAGGTTGGCAAGCTGATGGTGAAAAAAGCGATTGACCTGATATATGAGTTGGGCTTTGAACAGTTTACTTTTAAAAAATTAGCTACCGAAATAAGCTCGACCGAGGCTACCATATACCGCTACTTTGAAAACAAACACCGCTTGTTACTTTATATACTGAATTGGTATTGGTGCTATATGGAGTTTTTAGTAACGTTTAAATTAGAAAACGTTACCGATAAAAAAGAACAGTTAAAAATTATTGTAAAATTATTAACCCATGAGTTTGCCCAAAGTGCCAATCAGTTTGATTACAATAAAAAGTACCTCAATCAAATTGTTATATCCGAAAGCAGTAAGGTGTATTTGGTGAAGGATGTGGCAGAAATAAATAAAGACGAAGTATTTAAACCCTATAAAGACTTATGCGCAAAAATTGCCGAAGTGATTACCTCTTATAATCCTGCCTACAAATTCCCGCGGTCGTTAAGTACTACGTTGATAGAAACCTCTCATCATCAGCAATTTTTTAGCGTAAATCTTCCCAAACTCACAGATATATCTCCCGGAGAACAGCCCGACTTTACTACCCGATTTATAGAGGACCTCTTATTCCACGTTTTGGGTTAGCATAGGTATATAATTGGTTGGTTAGTAATTGCTTTTTTGGGAAATGTGTTGTTAAATCTCCTTAACCAGTTTCAAAAAACTATTCCGGTAAGTTTCGCCAATGGGTATGGCTTGGTCGCCAATAAATATCGTATAACCATCCACCATTCTTATTTTATCCATAGAAACAATGTACGATTTATGAACCCTTTGAAACGATTGTTGCGGTAGTTGAGTGCTGAGATCGCGAAGGCTTTGATAGGTAACCACGCGTTGCGTTTTGGTGTAAATGCAAACGTAGTTTTTAAGTCCTTCAATGTAAAGTATATCCTGGTAGTCAATTTTTAAAAACTTGTTTTTACTTTCCCCTTTAACAAACATGTATCGCAATTCATCATTAGCGGCAAGCGCTACTGGTGCCGCAGGTAAGGGTTCAATAACAGCCTTTAATTTTGTGGCTTCAATAACGCTGCATGCTTTTGCGGCGGCTTTTAAAAAGCGGTCGAAAGCGATAGGTTTTAACAGGTAATCTACCACATCGTGTTCAAATCCGTCAAGCGCGTACTGAGCGTAGGCGGTAGTTAAAATAACTTTACATTTATTTCCGCAAAGTTTTAAAAATTGAATACCGTTTAATTCCGGCATCTGTATGTCCATAAAAACCAGGTCAATTTTATCGTTTTGGATGATACCCAATGCATCAACCACATTATTGGCTATCCCGGCAAGTTCAAAATAAGGCACCTTGGCAATATATCCCGCCATCATTTTAGTGGCATAAGCTTCGTCGTCAACCGCAAGGCAGCGTATCATATTTGATGGATTTAGTTTTTAAGTTGTTTTAGTTTAGCTTGATGTTTAGCGTGGTTTTAAAGGTTTCGCCGTTGTTTGTTATTAGCAATTCAAATTTTTGTGGGTAAATCAATTCCAACCGGCGTTTGATATTCGCCAGCCCGATGCCGCTTGAATTGTCTTTTTCGCCATAAATAATTTTGTTACTTACCATAAACGATAACCGGCTCTCAATCACTTTGAGGTGAATTTTTACGGGCCGCTGCTCATTATTGATAACCCCATGCTTAAATGCGTTTTCTACAAATGGTATCAGTATAAGCGAAGCTATCTTTTTGTTGCCAATATCACCTTCTGCTTTAAAATCAACAAAAAAGTTTTCTTCAAATCTTAGTTTATAAATAGCTATATAATTTTGAAGATAATCTATTTCTTGCTGCAAGTTAAGCAGGCCATCAATGCTGTTATCAAGCATATAACGCATCAATTGCGAAAGTTTGATGATGGCATCGGCCAGTTTTTCTGAAATAGGATAACTTAGTGAATATAAATAATTGAGCGTATTATATAAAAAATGTGGGTTAATCTGAGTTTTTAGAAAAAGGAGTTCGGCTTTAATTTTTTCTTGCTTCAGTTGTTCGGTTTCTTTTTCCTTGCGGTATATATCCAATAACGACCAGGCAATAAAACTGAATAGCACCGGTTTCAAAGCCCTCCACCAGTTATCATTTAAATAATGCAGTGCCTTAACCGACGGATCGTAGTTTCTATAACCCAATAGCCATAGGTAAATTACTTCTTCTATCAAATAACGGCACCCTACAAATAAAATATCAGCCAATATTAGCCCCGCAATTAATAATGGCATTTTCTTTAATTTTAAATACCTCGGGTAAACCCAAAAGAAACAAAAAGAAAATTCGGCAAAACTGGCCATCAGGTTCGACCAAACGTAAGGCTGCGAACCCCGGTTATTGGCTACATTATCTACATACAGATAGAGTACCAGGCAGGCCCAAACCAATAGGTAATAAACATGTAGCCGGTTTTTTTTCATGCATCAAATATAATAGCCTAAGCTAAATCCATAAATTTATTATCCCAACATGCCTTTTTAGAATCCGAAAACATTTTTTGCGTGCTGTTGGGATAACTGAAGTTAATATTCGGTGTTAATATAACGTTTTTAGGCATTGGGATAATAAATTATACAACACGGTTTCGCCAGATGACCTTTGCCTTTAAACCAATAACAATCATGAAAAAAAAATTACTATCCGCAATGCTCATGGCATCCTGTTTTTGTTACGGGCAAGCTAAAAAAGCAATTACCGATGATGCCCGGCTTAATAAATGCATTTTAGAAAACACAGCCTATTTTACTTTTAACGGCGCAGAACCGGCGGGAGAGGGGTGGAGCAGGCTCGAAAACCTATTTGCGCAAAATCAGTTTGTGGCTTGGGGCGAATATCATAATTCGCCCTTGTTATCGCAGCTCACGGGTTTTGCTTTGGCAAGCGCGTCAAAAAACGGATATAAAACCTGGTGTACAGAAACCAGCCCTTTTGCAGCATCCCAACTTACCTGGATTGCCAAAACAAGTAACCCTTACGATACCATTATCAGTTTTTCCAAAACCAATCATTTAACGCCCACATTTCCTTTTTTTGAAAGCAGAGCTGATATACAAATGCTACAAACGGCCAGCAAACTTAACTACCGGATTTGGGGAATTGACCAGGAATTTCAATTGACCTTTCCGTATTGTATCAGCAAAATATTTGCGGGTGTACCCAATGCCTCAAAACCCCTTTATAAAGCAGTACGCGATAGCTTGCTGGCCAAATGGTGGATGCCCGATGCTAAATTACTGGATAGTTTGAGGAAGGTTGTTAAAAGGCCGGATTTAAAACACTTAATAGATGAGGTTGAAATTTCGAGAGATATTTATAATACCGGCGATTCGCAAACCAGAGCAACGTTAATGAAACGCAATTTCTATAACTACTTTGATGCTCTTAAATCAAAAAACGAGAAGATTTTTTTTAAAATGGGAAGCAATCATTTGGCAAGGGGAATGAACCTGGAAACCAATTTGTATGATATTGGAAACACGATTTTTGAACTATCTGAACATAACGGAACCGGCTTTGCAAATGTATATTTTATGGTGAGGTATTGGAAAGATAAAGACAAGGTTATTGACGATATTGAAAGCGATGAGCATCAAAACCCTAAAGTGTTTTCCAGGTTGTACGATAGGGAAAAATGGGTAACAATAGATATCCGAAGTTTAAGACGCAGGATTAAAAATGATGGCTCATTAACTTTAGACACCTATAAGCTAATTGAAAAATATGATTATGTGGTGATATCGCCAGAAATATTATAAAATCATAATTTGGGGTATTACTTGTAAATTTAGAATATAACTGTGATTATATTCTAAATTTACAAGTATGCATTTAAGCTATCCAACGCTGAAATGGCTAATTGCAATATCATAACATCTGCCAAAACCAGGCGGTTGAATTAAAACCGATTGCTTAACATCAGAAAGCTTTGTGTTTTCAACTACTTTAAAATTTAGTTTATTTACATAAAACTCAATAGCATCATCATAATCTTTAACTAAAAGAGTAACGTGAATAATTGATTGTCTCATTCTTACGTTTGATATATGGCAAAGTAATTAATTTTTGTAAAGGTATAAATAGCATGAGCTTTATAAATTAGTTTACCTTGCAAGTTGTTACCAATATAATATATATTTAATATTAATGCCCAAATGTAATTTTCATTGCGGCTTGTAATATATTTTTTATTTTTTAGTTTAAATTATATTAGTTTGTGTTTGTAAACCCCTTTTATGCGGAGCTATCTGTTATACCTTTTATTAGTTATTCCTTTTACTGCATTTTCATCATCAAAAACAGACAGTTTGTTTGATCGGTTGAAGTACGAATTCAGTCAAAAAAGTGTTTATGACAGTCAAAAGGAAAACGCCATTTTAAAACTCAAAAAAAGTTTGGCCTCGGTTTCTAAAAGTAACTTTGAAGTGCAGTACAATATTTGCCTTAAACTTTACGACGAATATAAATCGTACCAGTACGATTCGGCATACGTTTATGCCGGTAAAATGCTTGAGCTGAGTGGGGGCTTAAAAGATAAATCGAAAAAAGATTATAGTAAGATAAAAATCGCCTTCATTCTGATCTCGTCGGGAATGTTTAAGGAAACCTTCGAAAATTTAAAAGGTGTGCGTGTTAAAGATCTGGATGTTGATACTAAAATTGAATATTACTCCTTGCTAACCCGCGCCTACTATGATGTAGCCGCTTATGATAACGACAAAATCTATTCGCCCGTTTACCGTCAGTTAGCCAATAAGTATATTGATTCGGCCATTGCGCTTTCAGCACCCAATTCGTATGATAAAATATACCTCAGCGGTTTTAAAAAGCTTAAAAACGGCTTGTATAAACAAGCTTCGCCATTTTTTTTAAACCTGCTCAATAATTATAAATTAAGCACACATCAATATGCCATAGTTTCGTCAACCCTGAGTGAAATAACGCCCGATAACAGCGAGCGCGTTGCTTTATTGGCTAGGGCGGCTATAAGCGATATCAAATCGTCAACCAAAGAAACGGTTGCGCTTTTGTGGCTGGCTCAATTGCTTTACAAAAGTAGCGATACCGAAAATGTATATCAGTTTTTGCAGCAGGCGTTAAATGATGCCGAATTTTATGGTGCCAGGCAACGAAAAATACAAATCAATACCTTGTTACCCATCGTTGCATCAGAAAAGGTAAATTATATAGAACGCGAAAATACCCGCTTCCTGATATTTTTAAGCTCTATTACGGTGTTGGCTTTGCTGGTTATTTCGTTTGCGGTAACGCTGTTTAAACAATTAAAAAAGGTTAAGATTAAAGAGAAAATCATCGACGATAAAAACGTATTGCTCGAAAAGATAAACGAAAGGCTGGTTGAAGGAACTAAGATAAAGGAAGATTATATAGGTTACTTTTTTAATGTAATATCGGGCTATATTTTGCAGCTCGAAAAACTTAAACGATCGGTTGATATGAAACTGCATGCTAAAAAGTATGACGACATACAGATATTGATTGACAGGATAAATATTAAAAAGGAACGCGATAACCTGTTTTACACCTTCGACCACGTGTTTATAAAAATATTTCCAAACTTTGTTACCGCTTTTAACGCTTTGTTTAAAGAGGAAGACCAGATATGGCCAAAAGAAGATGAAGTATTAACAACCGACCTGAGGATATTTGCCCTGATAAGGATGGGTATAAACGATACCGAAACTATAGCCAAGATTTTAGAATACTCCGAAAAAACCATTTACGTGTACAAAATGCGCATCAAAGCAAAAGCCTTAATACAGGGCGATGAATTTGACCATAGAATAATGGCCATAAAAGCTGTTGATGCTTCAAACACGCCTAACAAGTAATACCGCTTTTTTATGCGGAAACACCGCAATTTAAAACCCTGTTTTTTTACTGCTTAGGGCCTTATTTAAAACTGTTTTTACAGTGATAAAGCAGTTTTTTTTAAGCTAAAAATTGCTATGCATGCATAAAAAGATGAAATTTCATTTAAATTTTTTCATTTTGTTTAATTTGCAATTAATTGATTTTTAGTATTTTAAAATTAAAAATGGTGATATTTTTTTAAATTATTTTTAAACAAATAGTTTTCTGTCATAAGTCCACACACATTTGTATTGTCAATCAAATCCAGGCGCGCTGGCATTTAGTTTTAAAATGCATTGCACATTGAGTTGAAAAGACACAAACCAATATAACCAATTTTTATCTGTACAAATATTTCGGTCACGGTAGGGTAGTCCTGCAAGTAAACTGATTTGGTATTATGCGCTTTTGTGCGGGTAAATGTGCTGCAATAAACTTTGTAAACCTTTAAAACCAACAGATGATAAAACTTTACCCAACGTAGCACCAACAGCACTCAACATTTAAGTTGTTGAGCAATTACATTCTACAGCTTTTTTTATTATAAACCAATTATAAACACAACAAAGCTTTTTAATTAACAACAGTAAAAACTAAATTAAATGAGAATATTTTATTTTAAAAAGTATCTGCTCCTAAGTGCATTCATTTTTATCCCTTACTTATTGTTTGCACAATCGGGAAGCATATCCGGTAAGGTTGTTGACGAAAACAAACAACCCTTGCCAGGTGCAACAGTTTCGGTTATTGGTGGCACCCAGGGCGCCGCTACAGAAACAAATGGCGAATTTTTAATTAAAGGCTTAAAGGCCGGTAAGTATACGCTTGAGGCAAAGTTTATTGGTTATGCGCCAATGCAAAGCGTAGTTACAGTAACATCCGGGACAGCAATAGTTAACTTTAATTTGAAACCCGATTCAAAAAATTTAAATGAGGTAGTTGTTATTGGTTATGGTACGCAAAGTAAACGTGAGGTTTCGGGCGCGATATCCACGGTATCATCTAAGGATTTTCAAACAGGTACCGTTACTTCTGCCGATCAATTGGTTCAAGGTAAAGTAGCCGGGTTGTCAATTACCACCAATGGTTCGCCGGGCTCTGGTAGTACCATCCGTATACGTGGGGGAGCATCATTAAACTCCAGCAACGATCCGTTAATAGTTATTGATGGCGTTCCGTTGAGCCCCAATGGAATAAGTGGTGCGGCCAGTGCCTTAAGCCTTGTAAATTCGGATGATATAGAAAGTGTAACTGTGCTAAAGGATGCTGCTTCAACCGCTATATATGGTTCAAGGGCTTCAAACGGAGTATTATTAATTACTACTAAAAAGGGTGCTAAAGGTGCAGCTCAGGTAAATGGTTCTACCGAAAATTCGATAGGCACTTTGGCTAGAAGGATTCAGGTATTGTCGGCAGATCAGGTTCGCGCCTATGTTGCCGCAAACAAGCCATCACTTTCAAGTACGCTGGGTACTGCAAATACCGACTGGCAGGATCAAATTTTTCAAAAGGCATTTACAAGCAACAATAACGTAAATGTTTCTGGCTCTGTTAAAAATATGCCTTACCGTGTTTCTGTTGGGTATCTCGATCAGAATGGCCTTTTAAAAACCGATAATATTAAACGCACATCTGGTGCTTTGCGTTTAAATCCAACATTCTTTAATAACTCCCTTAAAGTTGATATCAATGCTAACGGAACCTATCAGCAATCAAGGTTTGCAAATACAGGGGCAATTGGTGCGGCTTTATCATTTGATCCAACTCAACCGGTTTATGATCCAAAATCGCCTTACAATGGCTATTACGAGTCGTACAATACCCCCGGTTTAATCAGCAGCGGCTTAAATCCTAACACACCAAGAAACCCGGTTGGCCTTTTGTTTGACGATCAAAACACATCGCAGGTTTACCGTTCTTTTGGTAATGCAGTTGTAAACTATAAATTTCCATTTTTAAAGGCTTTATCTGCAAGTGCTAACTTTGGGTATGATGTATCAAAGGGGCAAGGTGTAACATCTATTCCGGCAAGTGCTGCACAAGCATTTAATTCGTTGGGTAATAATACACCATACCTGCAAAAAAATCAAAACACAACAGTTGAGTATTATTTAAATTATACCAACGACATCAAATCTATTAAGAGCACCATTAACGCTCAGGCAGGTTACGGATATTATAATTTTTTAAACACCAATTATAATTTCCAGGCGTTGAGTGCTAATAATCAACCTCAGCCAAACTCATCTGCCCCGTTATATCCTTATAGCCAGGGCGAGTATACTATTATATCGTACTATGGCCGTTTAATTTATACCTACGATGAGAAGTACACCTTACAGGGATCTATCCGGTCTGATAATACTTCTAAATTTTCACCAAGCACGCGTCAGGGTATTTTTCCTGCAGGAGCATTCTCTTATCGCGTAAGTGACGAAGATTTTTTAAAAGACAGCAAAACTATTTCCGACCTTAAACTAAGGGTAAGTTATGGTGTAACCGGCCAACAGGACGGAATAGGCTACTATGGTTATTTGCCTATTTATTCGTTAACCACTAATGATACCCGTTACCAATTTGGTAATACTTATTACAATGGCTATACCCCGTCGGCATATGATACCAGCTTGAAATGGGAAACCACAAACACCTTTAACGCGGGTATTGATTATGGTTTCTTCCACCAAAGGCTTTATGGTTCGGTTGATTTTTACTCACGTAAAACAAAAGATTTGCTGGCTACCGTGCCTATACCATCGGGTACTAACTTTACTAACCAGTTAACAACCAACGTTGGTAATTCAATTAGCCACGGTGTTGAATTAAACATAAACGCCATACCGGTAAAAACTAAAAACTTAAGCTGGACGCTTAACTACAACATAGCTTACAATAAGGTTAGTATTACAAACTTGTACCTGGTACCTAACCCAACCAGCGTAGGTGTTCAAACCGGAGGTATATCTGGTGGTACAGGTAATTACGTACAATTAAACGCACTTAACCAAACACCAGGTACATTTTATTTATACAAACAAGTTTACGGTGCAAACGGTAAACCGTTAGAAGGTGTATTTGCCGACTTAAATGGCGACGGTGCTATTACTGCTGCCGACAGGTACCTTTATCATAGTGCAGCTCCACCGGTTACCATGGGTTTCAGCACTCAGGTAAACTATAAAAAATGGAGTTTAAGTACTGTTATACGCGCCAACATTGGCAATTATGTGTATAATAACGTTGATGCCAACCTGGCTACAGGCGGTAGTATAATCAATAACGTTGGAGTAGTAAATAACGCCACTACCGGAATTTACGGATCGGGATTTACGGGCTACAATTACCTGAGCGATTATTGGGTTCAAAATGCTTCGTTTGTTAGAATGGACAACGCGGGTTTAGGATATAATTTTGGCAATCTTTTTAACAACCACATTAATTTGCGTGCTGCATTTAACTGCCAAAATGTTTTTGTTATCACCAAATATACCGGCTTAGACCCCGAAGTATATTCGGGTATAGATAATAACACTTATCCAAGGCCGCGAACATTTACTGTTGGTTTAAACATTGGTTTAAAATAAATTTTAAGAAATAAAGGAATGAAAAATACAATACTGAAAAAATCCTTGTTACTGCTTGCCACTACCGGATTTTTATTTTCATGCTCAAAAGATCTGAACAGATCACCAATTAATACAACTACCGATGCTGTGGCATTTAGTACATCCCTGGGTTACAAACAGGGCCTGGCTAAAGTTTACAGTGCCTTCGCCACAACTGGAAGCAGCGGTTCGGGATCGGGAGATATTGCGGGTATAGATGCAGGAACATCCGACTTTATCCGTTTATATTGGAATGCCGAAGAACTACCTACCGATGAGGCTGTTTGTATCTGGAATGACCCGGGTGTGCCCGATTTTCATAACAACAACTGGACATCTAACAATTTGATATTGTTAGGCTTGTACAACCGCAGTATTTATCAGATAACGTTGGCAAACTCGTTCATTAACGAGTCGTCCGACGATAATTTATCTGCACGTGGCATTACCGGCAGCGATGCTACCAATGTTCGTTACTACCGCGCCGAAGCACGTTTTTTGAGGGCTTACCAATACTGGGTATTAATGGATATGTTTGGCAATCCGCCATTTGTTACCGAAGCAACACCAATTGGTAAAACGCTTCCGCCGCAAATTAGCAGAGCTGATCTTTTCACTTACATTGAATCGGAACTGAAGGCTATTGACCCCTTATTAGTAGCACCTGCAAAAAATGAATATGCACGCGTAGATCAGGGTGCCGACTGGGCCTTGCTTTCACGTATGTATTTAAATGCGCAGGTTTATACCGGTACAGCCCGGAATACCGATGCTATTACCTATGCAAGCAAAGTTATAGCTGCGGGCTACTCATTAAACCCGGTTTATAAAAACTTATTTTTGGCCGATAACAATGTAAATAACCCCGAAGTTATTTTGCCTATTGCTTACGATTTGGTAAATACACAAAATTACGGCGGTACTACCTTTATCATCAACAGTTCGGTAAGTGGCGCAGAAGGGCCGGCCAATTTTGGCGTGCCGGGAGGTGGTTGGTCTGGTAATCACACTACCGAGGCTTTACCAAATATATTTGGCGACTACAGTGGTGCTACAGATAAACGCGCTATGTTTTATACCACTGCCCCTACAACAAAAAACACTACCGATGTTACATCATTTACTTCGGGTTTTGCGGTAACTAAATTTAGCAACTTAACTTCTACCGGGGCTACTTTACCAGGGGCGAGTGTTTATTGTTCAACCGATTTTCCGTTATTCCGTTTAGGCGAAGTTTATTTAAATTATGCTGAAGCTGTTTTACGTGGAGGTACAGGCGGCACTACTACACAAGCATTACAATATTTTAATGCGTTGCGCACGCGCGCTTATGGTGGCCCATCGGGTAATGTAACCACCATCACGTTAAACGATGTTTTAAACGAAAGATCACGTGAGTTATACTGGGAAGCAACCCGCAGAACAGATTTGATCCGTTTCGGTAAGTTTACGGGAGGCTCTTACCTGTGGCCATTTAAAGGAGGAGTACTTAGCGGTACAGCAATTCCTGATTTCCGCGCCCTATATCCTTTGCCCGCAACAGATGTTACGGCCAACCCAAATCTTAAACAAAATACAGGCTACTAATTTTTAACCTAAAAAAATTATTAAAATGAAATCATTTTTAAATAAATTATTAGCTGTTAGTAGTTTAACGCTACTTGTGCTATCGTCATCATGTAAAAAAGACGGCACCATAGTAACTGCTACAAATGGCACCGGGGGCACGCTTACTTCATCCACAAATACTTTGGTGTTAAATAGCGCAAAACTTACAGATGTAAGTACCATTATTACTTTCAATTTTACCCAGGCCAGTTATGGTTATCAATCGGCAATAACCAACACATTGCAGATAGATGCCGCCAGTGATAATTGGGCTAACCCCTACACCGTAGCATTAGGTACTAATGTGTTTACGCAGGCCTACAACACTCCCGATTTTAATGCCATTATGTTAAAAATTGGCCTTAAAGGCGGAGTGGCCGGCCAGGTTAATGTAAGGGTAAAAAGCGCTATTGGTACCAATACTTTTGTATACACCAATATAGCAGCATTAACTATTACACCGTTCAATTTAAAATCGTGGTTATATACGGTAGGTGCTTTTCAAGGGTGGAACATTAATGGAACAGATAGTTTATACTCTGCAACAAGTAATAATATCTATATCGGTATCGCCAATTTTACTGCAGGTAACAATCAGTTTTTGGTGGTACCTAAAAAAGGTAGTTATGATAATAAATATGCTACCAACGATGCTATCAATGTAACGAGCAGCAACGTAGCGCAAGGTGGAGGAAATAATTTTTCGGCTCCAACAGTGGCAGGGCAGTATTTGGTAACCCTAAATTTGAATACCAATAAAATTACATTTGCACTAGTAGATTACTACACCATTATTGGCGACGCAGCACAAGGTTGGGGTACCGATGTTGCAATGAAGTATGTAAACGATGGCAACAGCAACTGGGCGGTAACGCTGCCATTGCTGTCGTCTGGTTCGTTTAAAATAAGGGAAGATGTCGATTGGACCTACAGTTGGGGTATCCCGAAAGCAAATACTGACGGATATGGTATAGCTAATACGCTAAACAGAACAAGTAATGATAACATCACCATTACTTCGAGCGGTAGTTACGCAGTTACATTTAACGCGCCAATAACTTTATACACAACAACGCCGCCGCCTGCACCGGCTTCTACAACGGCAACGTATAGTGTGGTAAAACAATAATTTTTTTAACTGACCTCATAATGCCAACTAACCCGCAAGCAATTGCGGGTTAGTTTTAACATCCGGCTTAAATGAGCCGGTAATTACTTAGCAACGGGTTAACTTATATGGCCTGTTATTAACGCACCTATAATGAACATCAAACAATCCGGCTTTTTAGTATTTTTATTAGCCCTTGCATCAATAAGCACCAATGCCCAGGTTAAAAGTGTGGGTAAGGTAACCAGTGTAAATATTCACAATCAGCAGGTGGATATTGTTACCGATAATGCCTTTGCTACCATAAGTGTATACAGTGCCAATGTTATCCGTGTGCGCATTGATAAACAACAGCTCGCTGCCGATTTTTCGTACGCAGTTATTCAAACCCCACAGCAAACCAAAGCTGCCATTACCCAAAATGCTCAGGAAGTGGATATTGTTACCGATTCATTACATGCGCGTATCACCAAAATACCTTTCTTAGTAACATTTTACACGCCTGATGGTAAAGTAATCAATCAGGACGAAACCGGCTTTACCACCTCGTGGGTAAACGAATCGGTTACTACCTACAAAAAAATGCAGGACGGCGAACGCTTTATCGGCTTAGGCGAAAAAACCGGTAATCTCGACCGTAAGGGAAACGGTTACACCAATTGGAATACCGATTCGTTCGGCTATGCCACCAATGCCGATCCTATTTATTCTACTATTCCATTTTATATCGGTATTCATCACGGTATCAATTACGGTATCTTTATGGATAACACCTATCAAAGCGATTTTAACTTTGGTGCAAGTAATAACCGTTTTTCATCATTTGGCGCTCGTGGGGGCGAAATGAATTATTACTTCATCTATCATACACATATAGCTGATATTATTACATCGTACACTGCACTTACCGGGCGCATGAAAATGCCGCCGTTGTGGAGCCTCGGGTATCAGCAAAACCGTTACAGCTATTACCCGGAAACCGAAGTTTTCAGAATAGCGGGCACCTTACGCGAAAAGAAAATTCCTGCCGATGGCATTACGCTGGATATTCATTACATGGATCATTACAAGGTATTCACCTGGGATAAAAACCGTTTCGCCGACCCTAAAGCCATGAACAATAAGCTCAAGGATATGGGCTTTAAACTTACCGTAATTGTTGACCCAGGCGTTAAGGTTGAAAAAGGTTATGGCACTTACGAGCGCGGGTTAACTCAAAATATATTTGCCAAATACCCCGATAGTACCAATTACAGCGGCGAAGTTTGGCCGGGCCTATGCCACTTTCCGGATTTTACAAACCCTAAGGCCCGTGCCTGGTGGGGAACCGAGATGAAAAAATATGGCGACGACGGCATCAGCGGTATCTGGAACGATATGAACGAGATTGCCACCTGGGGCCAAAAAATGCCTGATAATATTATTTTTGATTACGACGGCAAAAAAGCATCTAACCTGCAAACACACAACGTTTACGCATTGCAAATGGCCCGTGCCAGTTATGATGGTGCAAAGGCGGCTATGGGTAAGCGTCCGTTTATTTTAACGCGTGCGGGTTACGCCGGTTTGCAGCGTTACTCAGCTATCTGGACGGGTGATAACCGATCAGAAGACAGCCACATGCTGTTGGGCGTGCGTTTATTAAACAGTTTAGGTTTAAGCGGCGTAGCCTTTACAGGGATGGATATTGGCGGTTTTACCGGTAACGCAACGCCATCGTTGTTTGCTAAATGGATTCAGATTGGCGCATTTAATCCATACTTCCGTAACCATACCGCAGTAAATACAAAATCTGCCGAACCATGGACGTTTGGCGAAGAAGTTTTGGAGATATCTCGAAACTATATTAACCTGCGTTACAAATTGCTTCCGTACCTGTACTCTACTTTTTACGAAGCAACACAAAACGGCCACCCGGTTATGCGCTCGCTGGCTATTGATTATACGTTCGATCAAAATATTTATAACGAGCAGTTTCAAAACCAATACCTGTTTGGCAGCGCATTTTTAGTAATGCCTTTTGAGGGCGACGCTAAATTTGGCAAAGTATATTTCCCGCAAGGCAAATGGTACGATTTGTATAGCGGTGCAGTTCAAACCGGTGGCGAAGAAAAAATCATTCAGCTATCGTCAAACAAACTGCCGGTGTATGTTAAACAAAGCAGTATTATCCCAATGCAATCGCTGGTGCAGTCAACCTCGCAAAAACCTACCGATACCCTGGTGGTAAATGTTTACCAGGGCGAAATACCAAACAAATATGTTTACTACGAAGACGACGGCGAAAGCTACGCTTACGAAAATGGCAGCTTTTACAAACGTACCATAAGCTACGATCCGGCTAAAAAAGCCATCACTTTTGATAAAGTTGAAGGGTCGGCAGCATCTAAATTCAATAACATTAAGCTGGTTTTACATGGCTTTGGTGCAACAAATAAAGGCGACTGGAATGACGATTTTGCATCGTACCTAACACCCATATCCAAATTTGACCCACAGGGCAATGCTAACGCGGCTGAGGGCGAAAAGGTAAAGAGTATGGTGATAAAAAATAGCAGTGCCCAGTTTACTATCAATTACTAAACAAATGAAATTAAGGTTATCTACAGGTTTGTTATTTGTTTTAATATCGGCAAGGGTGTTTGCGCAGCTACCCGCTTTAGAACGTGTTGAGCCTGCCTTTTGGTGGGCCGGAATGAAAAATCCGAAATTGCAATTAATTGTTCATGGCGATAAGATAGCAGAGCGTACGGTTAAACTTACCTACGCTGGTGTAAAGTTAACGTCGGTACACCAGGTTGAAAACCCTAACTATTTGTTTCTTGATCTGGAAATATCAGCCGCAGCCAAACCCGGTACTTTCAACATTGTATTTACCAAAGCAGGAGCCAGGGATTTAACTTACAAATACGTATTGAACCAACGCGACCGCTCGGCTAACCGCGCGCAGGGTGTTACCAGTAAAGACTTAATTTACTTATTGATGCCAGATCGTTTTGCTAACGGCGATCCATCAAACGATGTGGTAAAGGGTATGCGCGAAACCGGTTTAAACCACGATTCGATGTACTCACGTCATGGCGGTGATATTCAGGGTTTGATGAATCATTTGGATTATTTGAAAGAATTGGGCATTACCACTGTTTGGATGACTCCTGAAATTGAGAACGACGAACCTCATGCATCATACCACGGCTACGCCGTAACCGACCATTACAAAACCGACCCGCGTTATGGCACCAACGCGCTTTACAAAGCCTATGTAGAAAAATGCCACAGCATGGGTTTAAAGGTTATTAAAGATTTGGTACACAACCACGCCGGTACCGAAGGGTGGACTATTACCGATATGCCCATGAAAAGCTGGGTACACCAGTGGCCAAAATATACAAATTCTAACTTTAGATATACCGCACTCACCGACCCTAATGCCCCGGCAAGTGATCGTAAACAAATGCTTGATGGTTGGTTTGACCGCCGTATGGCCGATATGAACGAGAGTAACCCTTACGTACAAAATTATTTAACTCAAAACCACATTTGGTGGGTGGAATATGCCGGTGTTGATGGTTTCCGTTTGGATACTTACCCTTATAACGACCCTGCTTATATGGCCGACTGGGCTCAAAAAGTAAAGGCCGAATATCCGCATTTTTCCATTTTTGGCGAAGTGCTTGATTCGCAGGTTGCCTTCGAAGCTTATTTTACACAAGGTAATACCGTTAACCGTGGTTTTGATACACACCTACCCGGCATTACCGATGCTGCTTTAAAAGATGCTATAGCCGAAGCACTTAACGGTAAGGATAGTTGGGATGGCGGCGTTAACCGCCTGTACTCAACCTTGGCGCAAGATTTTATGTACCAAAACCCGATGCGCAATTGTATTTTTTTGGATAACCATGATATGAGCCGTTTCTTTTCGGTAGTTAAGGAAGATTTCGATAAATATAAATCGGGTATGGCCATGTTGTTAACCATGCGCGGCATTCCGCAGCTTTATTATGGCGATGAGATATTGATGACAGGCTACTCCAATCCGGATGGTTTGGTACGTGCCGATTTTTCGGGAGGCTGGCCGGGTGATAAGAGTAATAAGTTTACGGCTGCCGGGCGTACCGATAAAGAGAACGAGGCTTTTAATTATGTTAAAACGTTAGCCAATTATCGCAAATCGTCATCGGCAATACAAACCGGTAAACAAATGCAATATGCCCCGCAAAACGGAATTTACGTTTACTTCCGCTACGATGCTAAATCCACAGTGATGATAGTATACAACAGTAACGACAAAACTTCAACCCTCAATACCGATCGTTTTGCCGAACGCACAGTTGGCTTTGGCAGCGGCGTAAATGTAGTTACAAAAGATAAGGTTGCATCAATAAATGAACTGACGATACCGGCCAAAACTACCGTGGTTATCGAACTGAAAAAATAAAGCATCATGACAGGCAACCAAATACAGGCAAACGTGATAACGGACCAGAATTTTACCCTTACCGAACCCGGAATATCGCCGATAAGGAAAGTTATGGAACGCCCAAAACTTACCTTTTGGCAAATATTTAACATGAGCTTTGGCTTTATGGGTATTCAGTTTGGTTTTGCGCTGCAAAATGGCAACGCATCGCGCATACTGCAAACCTTTGGTGCCGATGTTGAGCATTTATCGCTTTTTTGGCTGGCCGCGCCCATTACCGGGATGATTGTTCAACCCATTATAGGCCATTACAGCGATCAAACCTGGAACCGTTTAGGCCGGCGTAAACCCTACTTTTTAGTGGGCGGTGTTTTGGCGGCACTGGCGTTGGTTTTTATGCCAAACGCATCAATGCTGTTGTTTTTGCCTCCGGTGATCATTGGGGCAGGGGTGTTAATGATTATGGATGCATCGTTTAACGTAGCCATGGAACCTTTTAGAGCTTTAATTGCCGATAACCTTCCCGATAGTCAGCGTGGTTTGGGTTTCTCGGTACAAACTTTTTTAATTGGTTTGGGTGCGGTATTGGGTTCATGGTTGCCCTACATATTTTCGGAGTGGTTGCATATATCAAAAACTGCGGCGCCGGGCCATGTGCCAAACAACGTTATTTTCTCTTTTTATGTGGGCGCTTTCGCTATGATTGCCTGTTTGTTGTGGACAGTGCTACGCACCAAAGAGTTTTCGCCGCAAGAATATGCCGCGTTCCAACCCCAGGAAGTTGACGCGCACGAGCCCAAAGGTATTTTAACCATATTTACCGATTTTGCAAACATGCCGCGCACTATGCGGCAGTTAGGCCTGGTTCAGTTTTTTTCGTGGTTTGCGTTGTTTTCTATGTGGGTATTTGGTGCGCCTGCTATTGCACAGCATGTTTACCACGTTTCTGCAAAGGATACTACATCCGCCACCTTTGCCGATGCCGGTAACTGGGTAGGCATTTGCTTTGGTATTTATAATGGTGTATCGGCTGTTTACGCTTTGGTACTTCCGGCTATTGCCCGGGCCACCAGTCGTAAAATTGCACATGCATTTTCGCTAATAGCGGGCGGGGTAGGTTTACTTTCTATCTTTTTTATACAAAACCCAACTACGCTCATCATATCAATGGTAGGTATAGGTTTGGCATGGGGAAGTATTTTGGCTATGCCTTATGCTATTTTATCGGGTTCTATCCCTGCCAAAAAAATGGGGGTATATATGGGCATATTTAATTTCTTTATCACCTTCCCTCAAATTATAAATGGCTTTTTTGGCGGGTGGATAGTAAAAAGCTTTTTTGGTGGACAAGCTATTTATGCCATTGTATTGGCTGGTATATTTATGCTTTGCGCCGCTATATCGGTACTATACGTTCAGGACGACACGGATGTAATGTTTAAGCAAACTGCGGCATAACAAATGGTAAAACAATTTTAATAAAAAACATCAAACCAAAATGAAAATAAAATATTTTATACTGGCCAGCGCAATAGTTATTGCCGGCCTTGGCTGTAAAAAATCGGTATCAGATGATGGCACTGGTACCGGTGGCGGAACCGTAGTAGTAGCCAATGGTAAAGCACTACCTGCCGGAGCGGTTGATGGTGTTACTTATCTTAATTCGGGTACGTCGGCCATATTCAACATATACGCGCCTAACAAAACTTCGGTTAGCCTTATCGGCGAGTTTAACAACTGGCAGCCAACAACCATGAACCAAACTCCCGACGGCACACGCTGGTGGGTACAAATAGATAACCTTGA
Organism: Mucilaginibacter gracilis; assembly: GCF_003633615.1. Lineage (NCBI taxonomy): Bacteria > Pseudomonadati > Bacteroidota > Sphingobacteriia > Sphingobacteriales > Sphingobacteriaceae > Mucilaginibacter > Mucilaginibacter gracilis. Next base: position 4,124,492 of record NZ_RBKU01000001.1, read on the forward strand.
TGCCAGTAAAGAATATGCTTATCAGTACTATGTTGATAACAAACTGAAAGTGGCCGACCCCTATACTGAAAAAATTTTAGACCCCGATAACGATAAATATATTGGTGCCGATGTTTACCCTAACCTTAAAGCATACCCTACGGGCTCAACAACCGGTATAGTGAGTGTATTACAAGGTGCGCCAACCGCTTATAGCTGGAAAAACACGACTTTTACCCGCCCGGATAAAAAAAGACTGGTTATTTATGAATTGCATGTGCGCGATTTTTTGGCCGCCCACAATTATAAAGCCTTGAAAGACACCCTTAATTATTTAACCAATTTGGGTATAAATGCGGTTGAACTGATGCCTGTTAACGAATTTGAGGGCAACGACTCGTGGGGGTATAACCCTGATTTTTATTTTGCTGCCGATAAATATTACGGTACAAAAAATGATTTGAAAGCCTTTATTGATGAATGCCACTCGCGCGGCATGGCAGTGATACTAGATATGGTATTAAACCATTCGTTCGGCTCATCGCCAATGGTACAATTATATTTCGACCAAACTACGCAAAAGCCTTTAGCATCAAGCCCCTGGTTTAATGTTGATGCTACGCACCCTTACAACGTAGGGTACGATTTTAATCACGAAAGTGCGGCTACCAAATACTTTGCTAAAAATGTGATGAAGTTTTGGATGACCGAGTATAAAATTGATGGTTATCGTTTTGACTTGGCCAAAGGCTTCACACAAAAAAATAACCCTACCGATGTAAACGCATGGAGTGCTTATGATGCCAGCCGCGTAGCCATTTGGAAAGATTATAACAACTACATTAAAAGTGTTGATGCCAATAACTTTTATGTGATACTGGAGAACTTTGCTTCCGACCAGGAAGAGCGTGAAGAATCTGCCGAAGGCATGATGCAATGGAACAACCTCAATTATGCTTACAACGAGGCTACAATGGGTTGGGTGTCAACATCCGATTTAACACGGTCCTTCTTTGCGAGCCATACCTTTACCGCACCCGATAACCTGGTTACTTACATGGAAAGCCATGACGAGGAACGCCTGATGTTTAAGAACGAGAACTATGGCAATGCAAGCGGTAGCTACAGCGTAAAAACAATGGCTACAGGTTTAAAACGGCAAGAAATGGCGGCGGCTTTCTTTTTAAGTATTCCGGGGCCTAAAATGATATGGGAGTTTGGCGAACGCGGTTATGATATTAGTATTGATAATGGTGGCCGCCTAAGCGATAAACCCGCGCATTGGGAATACATGGCCGATCCGTTGCGAAAGGCATTGTACACCGCTTACTCCAAGTTTGTTAAAATGAAGATCAAGAACGATGTTTTTAATACATCGGCGGTACAATATGTGGCAACTGGCAGCATCAAATCAATGAGTTTAACGGGTACAGGTACCAATGTTTTGGTGGTAGGTAACTTTGATGTAGTACCGGCAACCGGGGCGGTAACATTCCCCTCAACGGGCACTTATTATGATTACGTTAGCGGCACAAGCATTACCGTAGCAACAGCATTAACCAGTTTAACCCTCCAACCGGGCGAATACCATATTTACAGTTCGGCCAGATTAAACTAACGCCATGCAGAGTATGAAATGCCTCTTGTTTTTATTGCTCATAGCCACCACAGGTTGTGGTAAAAGCGGTAGCAATACCGATACTACCGCGCAAACTACTAACACTGCAACCATTGGTTTACCATCAACCTTTGCCAAAGGGGCCGATGTGGGCTGGCTTACGCAGATGGAAGCCACAGGTTATAAGTTTTATAACAGCAGCGGCGTTCAGCAAGATTGTTTGCAGATATTGAAAGATAAAGGTATTAACGCTATCCGTTTACGGGTTTGGGTTAACCCAACAGATGGATGGTGCAATAAAGCCGATGTACTGGCAAAAGCCATCCGCGCAAAAAATATGGGTTTCCGCATCATGATCGATTTTCATTATGCTGATTCGTGGGCCGATCCTGGCAAGCAGCCTAAACCTGCGGCATGGGTAGGGCAGGATATTAATGCGCTTAAAACATCGGTTTATAACCATACACTTGATGTGCTTAACACTTTGCAAGCCAATAACATTACCCCCGAGTGGGTACAGGTTGGTAACGAAACCAACGATGGCATGCTTTGGGAAGAGGGCCGGGCATCAAAATCAATGGCTAACTTTGCCGCGCTAATTAATAGCGGTTGCTCGGCAGTAAAAGCGGCAAACAGCAGCATTAAAGTAATTGTACATATTTCAAACGGTTTTGATAATTCACTGTTCCGTTGGATGTTTGACGGCTTAAAGGCAAACGGTGCCAACTACGATGTGATAGGCATGTCGCTATATCCCAGCACCACCAATTGGGCCGATTTAGATAACCAGTGCCTTGTTAATATGAACGATATGGTTAGCCGTTACGGCAAGCCGGTAATGATATGCGAAATTGGTATGGACTATGCTTCGCCAACCACTAGCAAGGCCTTTATTACCGATATGATAACCAAAGTAAATTCGGTAAGTGGCGGTAATGGGCTTGGCGTATTTTATTGGGAACCCGAATGCTACAACTGGCAGGGATATAACTTGGGAGCCTTCGACCTATCGGGCAAACCCACCGTGGCTATGGATGCTTTTTTGCTCAAGTAAGGTAAGCCTTAGCTAAAAATAAGCTTTTTTAAGCTAAAATTGGGGAGATGTAAAGTAACCCGCCAGGGTTTTTTACATCTCCCCAATTTACAATATCAATAACTGTTTTTTTTATAGCGCAATAGTTATTGCAGTCTCATTTTAAAAATCTCCGCGTTTTACCTTAAAGTATTTAGTTTGTTGGGCGAACAATAGTGTTCGAAACCTGTTAAAGGGAGTAATTATCACTCAATCTTTAAAAAAAACACCAACGCTATGGTACGCCTTAATATCAAAGACGCCCCTTTTTACAAACAAAGCACTACGGTGCTAATTGGTATTATCGCCTTAATTTATGCCTTTTCGGTGTTGGCGGATATTTTGATTCCGCTGGCTTTTGCCGCGTTTCTTGCTGTGTTACTTAATCCGCTCAGTAACTGGCTCCAGCGGCTAAAGATGCCGCGGGTACTGGCCATTTCGCTCGCGCTGCTTATCGCCATTATTTTGGTGGCCGCGTTGTTTTATTTCCTGTCTACCCAAATGATGCAGTTCGGCGAATCTCTGCCGATGCTAAAACAAAAATTCTCAGAAATATTTGCCAACCTTAAAGTTTGGGTAAGCCAGCACCTAGGTGTAGCCGAGAGCAAGCAGGACCAAATGGTAAAGCAAGTAATAAACAGCAGCCAGACTTTGGTAGGCAAAACCTTAAACAGCCTTTTAGGCATATTGGGTATTGTGGTACTGCTGCCGGTTTACATTTTTTTTATGATGCTGTACAAAACCTTGATTCTCAATTTCCTGTTTGAGGTATTTGCCGAAGAAAACTCTAAAAAGGTAAGCGAGGTACTTGTTGAAACAAAGGGTGCCATACAAAGCTATATTGTGGGCTTGCTGATTGAAACGCTGATAGTTGGTGTCATGAATTCGGTGGCACTTTTACTGCTTGGCGTTAAATACGGTATTTTAATAGGTAGCCTGGGGGCAATATTAAATCTCATTCCTTACCTTGGGGGTATCATTGCCATTGCGCTGCCCGTATTAATGGCTACCGTTACCAAAGACGGCTTCTCCACACAAATCGGTGTCATAGCTGCCTATAGCATCATTCAATTTATTGATAATAATATACTTGTACCGCGCATTGTTTCGTCCAAGGTGCAAATTAATGCGCTCATGTCAATCATTGTGGTGCTTTTGGGCAACCAGCTTTGGGGAATACCTGGTATGTTTTTATCAATCCCTTTTGTTGCCGTGTTGAAAATTGTTTTTGATAGGATAGACGAATTGAAACCCTGGGGTAAATTGCTTGGCGATAACATTCCTACCAGGCACATGGGCGACCGATGGCGCGACCGCAGGAAGAAAAAAGCGGTATTACCTCAAGACCAGGTAACGTAGCCGGAGGTGCGTCATTCCGCCTCAGTTTGTCGCGCAATTGTCAAACTCCGCGCTCTGGTTAGGTAGGGCAAAACAGTTGCGGCGTTTCGCCTGTATGTTAAGTGTTTTTATAGTTTATTCCCAATTTATCCTTTATCATGCCGTTAAAAAAAACTTTATTATTGCTTTGCCTCTTGCCGTCGGTGCTTTTTGCACAAAACGCATCTGATATAATTCCTGTTAATAAAACGCTTAACGATACTTCGGAGCAGCGCGATTTGATTGACATTGCTAAAAAAATAGTGCATATCGAGTCCAAGCCGGTAAAAGATGATAAAGACAAGAAGTACTTTTTTTCGTTCCTGCCGATAGGGGCCAACGTTCCCGGCGGTACGGGCCGGGCATTAATTACCAGCACTACGGCGGGCGTATATTTAGGGCCGCGTAAAACAACAAATTTGTCGAGTGCTTCGTTTGCGCCTTATTGGAATCTGGGCGATCGGTTTGGTTTACCTTTACGTACCAGTGTTTGGCTGCCGGGAAACACCTGGACAGTACAGGGTGATGTTCGTTTTTTGCGCTATCCCCAAAATTCGTGGGGTTTAGGGAGTTCTCGTGGTAACGACGACGAAACGCAAATTAATTACGAATACATCCGCTTTTACCAGGCCGCACTTAAACGTATTACACCCTATTTTTTTGCGGGGGTAGGTTATAACCTCGATTATCACTTCGGCATCGGCCCGGATGATCCGCAGGTTGATTTGGCTAAATTTACAGGTTACAACAATGGCATTGCCGGCAGTTCCGTTTCCAGCGGCATTAGTTTAAATGCCGTTTACGATACCCGCAGCAAATCGCGTAATAACGATATTAACCCCATGCCCGGAGCTTATGCCAGTATTGTTTACCGTATTAATCCCACATTTTTGGGGAGCAATAATTACTGGCATTCCCTATATGTCGATCTGCGGAAATATGTCTCCATGAATCCGGCACGGCCAAATCAGCAAAATACACTGGCTTTTTGGGGATACCTGTGGACGGTTTTTGATAGCAACGCCCCTTATCTGGATTTGCCGAGCCTGGGTTGGGATCCTTTTAACCGCTCAGGTCGCGGGTTCGATCAGAACCGCTACCGTGGCAAGTCTTTAGCTTACCTGGAGGCAGAATACCGCCGCGATATAACTAACGATGGCCTTTTTGGTTTCGTGGTATTCACCAACGCCAATTCGGTAAGTGGCTCGGGCACCTTTTTAACTTCGTGGCACCCGGCTGTTGGTAGCGGTTTGCGGGTTAAATTTAACAAAGAATCTCAAACCAATATCGGTGTAGATTATGGCGTGAGCAAAGGTTACAGCTCTTTCTCCGTAAACCTGGCCGAAGCCTTTTAAATGTCCTTAATGCTAATTTTCGACTGTATTATGAAAGCGTCAAAAAGCCGATTGGTTTGTTGCTACTTATCAGTATCCTTGTGATGTTTGTTTAAGCTAATCTTAACTTTACCTGTCTCTTCATCGGTTTTAGCCAGTAAATGGATAACAATTCCTTTAAAGCGTTTCTTTTGCAATTCTTGCTTATCGGTAATGGTGCTGTCGCCCTTGGGGTTACGTAACGGAATATCGAGGGCTATATTGGTCCCTTTGTTTAAGCCGTAAGTGCCTGCCACGTCCATATTCAAAACGCTCGAACTGATCTGCATCGGGCTGATCTCTATCTTTTCGCCTTTAATTGCAAATTTGGCATCCAGTTTAGGTATCCTGATGTTTTTCAGGTCGCGGAAGGGGAAGGCAAACTTGCCCACGCTAACCAGCGGTTTAAAATTAACAAGGGCCGCGTTTGTTAAGCTAATATTTAGGTTACCGTTAATCGATTTGCCAATTAACGAGGCATTATTATCCATAATACCCGTAATTTGAGTTTTGGCAGATAAAGTACCTCTCAAATTATCGGAAGTAAAATCCTTCATCCCGAAATTATTAAACGACTCAAAAAATTCCTGCACGTTTACATTATGAACAGTAGTGTTAAGGTTCAAACCGTTACGGGCACCGCTTTTTTTGATGCCCCCATTTAGGCTCAATGATCCGCCTGCGGTTTTTAATCCCACGTTTTGTATTGCTACTCCATTTGGCGATGTAAGCAGGTCGGCCTTTACATTGGTGGCCAAAAATTTATTATAATGTAATTTAGCCACTTCCAGGTGCATTTTGGCGCTGCCCTTTTGTAATACGTTGCTCAGTTGGTCAATGGCATTGCCGCTGTTTTTGGTTTTTTGGTTGCTGGCCCCATTGCCGCCAAGCACGCCTAAAAATTCGCCAAGGTACATTTGCGGGCTGCTGATGTTCCAGGTTAGTAAAATCTTTTCGGGCGAATTATAGTACAGGTTGAGGAAATTGTTAACGCGGCCATTCATAAACACAATACTGCGCCCGGTTTGCAGCCTTATGTTGCTTAAAATTAAATTGTCGCCCTCAAAATTAAGTGTTAGCGAGGTATTGTTTAATTTAAGATTACTCGGAAGGTAATAAATATCGGTATTTTTAAAACTGATGCTGCCGGCAACTGTGGGTTTGTTAATACGGTAATCAACAATATCTGCCTTGTAGCGCAAATTTATGTTTGCGCTGCCTTTGCTAAATTTAGCAATTTTGGCACCTAATAAATAATTAAGGTTAGCCACCGGAAAGTTAGCACTAAAATTACCTGTGGCAATGGGTTTGTTAAGGTTAATAATGTTACCGGTATCTATTTTAAAGGGCAGGTGCTGGTAGCTGCCTGTCATACCAATCAGCCTGATAACGGAGTTCGAGTCAGACAATCCTTTTCCTTTTTTGTAATTATTGGTAAATACACCATCAAAGCTGCAATCATCTATTGTACTTCCGGGGATAGTAACGGTGTTGTTTTTAACCTTTGCGGTAATATATAAATAAGGGTCGCCACCGCTAAAGCTACCCGATATAATTGCCTTTACGGCTATGGGTTTGGCCATATTAAACTGATTGAGCTTTACGGCAATATTTTGTGCAAGCAGTGCAGAGGCGTGCTGCCATAGTAATTCGTTGCAGTAGATATGGAACAAAAAGGTGGCCGCCGGTTTTCCGGTTTCAAAAACCGCGCTGATTTGGAATGGATCGTCGCCTATGGCAAGCCTGTCCGTCTGCACATTTATTTTACCGTTTTCCGCGTTAAATCCGGCAGTGAAGTTACCTTCCAAAGCTTTGTTTTTTATAAAGCTGCCGTTTTGGGTACTAAAGGCCATACTTTTAGCTGTTATATCCATATGGAAAGCGGCGTACCAGCCCGAATCCGGATAGCGCATTTTTCCGTCGATGTTGTTAATCACAAAATCAAACAGTTTCCTGGCTCTTTGGTCGTCAACCTTGAAGCCCACGTTGGTAAGGCTGAATTGGCCGATTTGAGCCGGAGACTCATTTTTGGACGATTTGTTATCTGTTTTTTTTGGTCCCTTTTTAAACAATGAGGTATTGCTGTAGCCCGTGCTATCGGTATATAAATCGATTGAGGCATTGCTAATTGCCAGATGGTTAATTGCGATGGTGCCGGTAAGCAGGTTGGCGGTATTTACCGATAGGTCAAAATTCTTAGCGTCGAGCAAGGTATGATGATGCTCATTAAAGCGTTTATCGCGGATCAGTACGTTTTCCAGGCCAAGAGATATATTAGGGAACCTTTTAAAAAACATGGGGTGCATATTGCCTATAATAACCGTACCATCAACACTTTTGTTAAGTTCGGTATTAACCATTTTTAAAAATTTATCTTTCCGCAAGGTTATATAGGCAAAAGCCGCAACTATTAATAATGCAATTACCAATATAAGGCTGCCTACAATTTTGAGTATGGTTTTTAACAATGCTGGCATAGGTTTTTAAGGTAAAATATCCGATTATTACTTTTTGTTTTGATTATTACATCAATTAAACCCTTTTTGCTTATAACACTGCCCTAATTTTAAGTAAGCGGCCAGCAAGAGCTTATATCCCGAAAGGTGTTGCATAGGAGCCACTTTTTGCCGGTTATAATTTTTATGGCTTAATTTGCTTGTTAATTAATAAAAAATGTGTTTAACATCATTTTTTTAGTTGATAATAATTACATTTTGTTTGTAAATCATTGATCATATTTGTGACGTCTGTCACAATTTGCCAGTAAAACTATCTATGGAAAATGCAGCGCTGTTAAAAGCCATTATTGAAAACGCGATAGATGGTATAATTACTATTGATGACAGGGGTAAAATTGAAAGTATAAATCCGGCTGCATGTAAGTTATTTCAACGTTTACCCGAAGAAATAATTGGGGCAAATGTGGCCGTACTGATGCCTCCGCCAGATAGGGATTTGCACGATGAGTACATTAGCCGATACCGGCAAACCGGTGTGCCGCATATTATAGGCATAGGGCGCGAAGTAAAAGGACTGCGTAAAGACGGTACTATATTTCCTTTCAGGCTGGGGGTGAGCGAGGTTCAGTATTCCGGACGAAAAATATATACCGGTTTTATACACGATTTAACCCGCGAAAAAGAAGCCGAAGAAACATTAAAAGAATATGCCGCCCATCTGGAAGAACTGGTTGAGCATCGTACCCAATCCCTAAAAAAATCAGTATACGATTTGCAGCTTGCTAAGGAGGAAGTTAGTATGTCGCTTGAAAAGGAGAAAGAGCTTGGGCAGTTAAAAAGCCGCTTTGTTTCTATGGCTTCGCACGAGTTTCGCACGCCATTAAGTGCAGTACAGCTATCGGCATCGTTGATAGATAAGTATGCCGCCCCGTTTGATAATGTTAACATTACCAAGCATGTTTCAAAAATAAAAAATGCGGTTATCAACCTCACCACTATTTTAAACGATTTTTTGTCGTTAGAAAAACTGGAGGCCGGGAAAGTAGAGCCAACTTTTCATAATTTTGATTTGGTTAAACTATCCGAAGAGATTACCGAAGAAATGCAAATGATGGCAAAGCAAAATCAAAGCATTATCTATCAGCACACGGGTACCGCGGGTGTAATTAACCTGGATCCCAATTTGCTAAAAAACTGCGTAATTAACCTCATTGGCAATGCCATAAAATATTCGGGCGAAAATACTTTTATCGAGTTCAACTCCGAAATCACACCATCCGGGTGTGTGATAACCATTAAAGATAACGGCATTGGAATACCGGAAGCGGATCAAAAACATTTGTTTGAGGCGTTTTTTAGAGCGCACAATACCGGCAATATCCCCGGTACGGGTTTGGGTTTAAATATTGTGGCCCGCTACGTTAATTTGATGAAGGGAAAAGTTGATTTTAAGAGCGACGTAAATCAAGGTACATTATTTACAATTTCATTTCCAATAGCATGAGTAAAAAGATACTGATAATTGAAGACAATAATGACATACGCGACAATGTTGTTGAGATATTACAATTGGCCGGTTACGAAGTATTTGAAGCCAACAACGGCAAAACCGGGGTTGATTTAGCAACTAAAAGCCTGCCCGACCTAATTTTATGCGATATTATGATGCCCGAGTTAGACGGTTACGGGGTTTTATATATGCTGGGTAAAACTGCCGAAACGGCCGCAATACCTTTTATATTTTTAACTGCTAAAGCCGAACGCCTTGATTTGCGGAAGGGTATGGAGATGGGCGCCGACGATTACCTTACCAAACCTTTTGATGATATGGACTTATTAAATGCCATAGAAAGCCGTTTGAAAAAAAAGGAATTGCAGCATACGTTTTACAGCAAATCTTTGGATAATTTGGGTATGCTGGTTTCGAAAAATAACGGGCTTGCCGAACTGAAAAAGATAATACAGGAACGTAAAAGCCGCCAGTTTGGTAAAAACCAGGTTATATATTACGAGGGCGATAAGGCTGGCGGGCTTTATATTGTATTAGCAGGCCGGGTAAAAACAATTAAACTGGCCGAAGATGGCCGGGAGTTAATGACCGGGATTTACGCTACCGACCATTATTTGGGTATACACGCCATGCTGGCCAACGAGGCTTACAATGATACCGCCACAGCACTGGAAGATAGTACCCTGTGTTTGATACCTAAAGATTTGTTGGAGCCTTTGTTAAACCAGCACCCCGAAGTTGCCCGCGAGTTTATTAAATTGCTGGCTGCCGATATACGCGAAAAAGAAGAACAACTGTTACGGCTTGCCTATAACTCTGTACGTAAACGTATGGCCGAGGCTGTACTGCGTTTGCACCACCAGCAAGCAAACCAATCCGAAAACTTTAAGATTAGCCGTGAAGATTTGGCCGCTATGGCCGGGATGGCCACCGAAACGGTTAGCCGCACACTATCAGACTTTAAAGAGGAGGGATTGATTGCTAAAAAGGGCAGTTCAATCACTGTATTGGACGAAAAACGCCTGTCGCGGATGAAAAACTGATCCAAATCACTTTTCTTATTGATTTTTCTCATTCTGCGGATGCTGCCCAGAGCGTAATTTTGTTTAAATAAAACTTTGCGCATGAAAGCGGTAGCATACAGTATCAAACCCTTCGAAAAAGAACACCTGGCTAAAGCCAACCACAAAAAGCACGATATAACGCTAATTTCAAATCCGTTAAATTTGGATACCGTTGCCTACGCCAAGGGCAAATATGCAGTTATCGTTACGGCCGAAGACGACGTATTTAGTCCGGTTATTGAAAAACTTGCTGCAATGGGTGTTCGGTTTATCGTTACGCGTACATTAAACACAGCGCATATTGATAAAGAAACCGCATCGCGCCTGGGTATCAAAATATCTAACGTGCCAATATTTATATCCGAAAACGAAAAAGATATTGACGAGTTGCAGCGGGCAGCCTATCAAACCATTAAAAATCTCGATTTGTGGCAACAAAACAAATGTGTGGGCGATGCATGTGCCTGCGCCAACAGTTGCCGAACTAACCTAAACAACACAAAATAATTGTTAAGGTTATGGCAATACTTTTGCAACAATTGGTTAATAAATACAATATAGCTGCTCCTCGTTATACCAGTTATCCTACTATGCCTTACTGGCACGTTGATGATTTTAATGTTTGGGAGTGGAAAAAATCGGTTTCGGTATCCTTTAAACAAAGCAATGCAAGTCAAGGTATTAGCGTGTACATCCACCTGCCTTTTTGCGAAAACCTTTGTACTTATTGCGGTTGTAATACACGTATTACAAAAAACCATAATGTAGAAGTACCCTACATTCAAGCGGTATTGAAAGAGTGGGCCATGTACCTCAAAATATTTGACGAAACCCCAATAATAAGCGAATTGCACTTAGGTGGAGGCACGCCCACATTTTTTAGTCCGCAAAATTTGCATATGCTAATTAGCGGCATACTTGAAAATGCCACCGTACATGCTCAAGCCGAATTTAGCTTTGAGGGGCACCCGGCAAATACTACCGCCATCCATTTACAAACACTATATAACCTGGGTTTTAGACGGGTTAGTATCGGTATTCAAGATTTTGATGCAACGGTGCAACTCATCATTAATCGCGAACAAAGTTTTGAGCAGGTATTAAATATAACAGCCGACGCCCGCCGTATTGGGTACACATCTATCAATTACGATTTAATTTATGGCCTGCCGCTGCAAACGGTTGAAGGGCTAATTAATACGGTGCAAATGGTTACTGAATTGCGGCCAGACCGTATTGCATTTTATAGCTATGCCCACGTGCCCTGGATAAAGCCCGGGCAGCGCAAGTTTACCGAGAACGACTTGCCCGATGCCAATCTCAAAAGAAAACTTTATGAGATAGGCCGCAGCCTTTTTGCAACCTATGGTTATCAAGAAATTGGTATGGATCATTTTGCCTTACCCGACGACGACCTTTGTATTGCCGAAGCAAATGGCAGCCTTAGCCGCAATTTTATGGGCTATACCAGCCAGCATACGCAGTTGCTGGTGGGTTTGGGTGTATCGTCTATTAGCGATACGGGCAACGCCTTTGCCCAAAACGTAAAAATGGTTGAAGCTTATCTGGCTTATATTGATGATGATTTATTGCCCACTTTTAAAGGCCACTTTTTAACAAACGACGATCTGGTCATCAAAAAGCATATTTTAAATATTATGTGCAAAGGCGAAACCACCTGGAACCACGATACCGAACCATGCCCTGCTTTGGAAGAAGGTATAAAACGCCTGGAAACCATAGCCCAGGATGGATTAATTGTACTTAACCCTTCCGGATTAAAGGTGACACCGGTTGGCAAGCGCTTCCTCAGAAATATTTGTATGGCTATTGACGCCCGCTTATGGGCCCATCAACCTACTACACAACTTTTTAGCATGTCTATATAACCTTATTAGGGTTAATCCTCTTTACAGGTAAGCTTCATTGGTAAAAAGCTTCACCAACAACCAAATTTTAGCGCCGACTTTAAAAGAAAGGGTAGGCGCATTTGCTGTGCTGTGTATCTTCAACATCAGTTATCTGCTTTTAATTGATAGCTGTTTATAAACATTGGTGCTATAGTTATGTATAGCTATAATAAATATCCCCTTTAAGCTATTAGTGCGTTGGCAGCTAATAGCTTAAAGGGGATATTTATTAAACAATGCTAGTGGCTAACTACAGTATATAAACCAGTAACATAAGCACATGTATTGCTATACTTGCAGCAAACAGGGTAAGCGTTGTTCTGATATTTGAGCCGCCCATACCGGCTATAAAATTTGCAAAAAATAATATAAGTGTTACCGCTAAAACGGCAATTGGCGCGTTAAAATAATACATTAACAAAGCCGGTATAGGTAAAAAAAGTACGCCCTGCGAAACAAGCGAAATTAAAAACCAAAGAGTTTTTTTTGGTGCCTGGCTATCGGCAAAGGCGAGCCATTTGGTCCATACCGAGGTGCCTGTTAAGCTGTTTATAGTTTGTTGTTTTAAGGGTGTTTTAGCTGCTAAAGTTGTCATGTTATTGTTGTTTTAATACAACAAACGTCCGTATATAATTGGTTATGGGGTATGACGGAGTACGCAAAAAAAGGTGATATAAATCACATTTCGCGACGCTTTTAACGATTTCGATTAGAGCAATCATCAGCCTAATGTGCTAGAATAATTTTCTTAAACGCATTTATTTGCGTAATTGTTAAAAAAAGTATAACGATACAAGCAATTTATTTAAGTTAGTGGTGTTTTAATTTCGAAAAGCTCAAATTATATTAACGTTAATATTAAAGCGAAATTAGGCTGTGCCCGTTAAATAATACTTAAATTTAATAACGGTAATTGCTATAGCCAATTTCCGTTATTAAGTGTATGGACCAACAGAATGATTTTGGCGATAAAAAAAACTATTCGCGACGATATTCATTTCAAAAAACTAATAGAGAACAGTTATTCGGGTATAACTTTACTTGACAAAAATTTAAAAATATTTTACAGAAGCCCCTCTGCCGAGCGCATAGGTGGCTGGAACGATATTGAGAGAGCAAACGTCACTATTGAGCAAGTTACTCATCCATCCCATCAAGCAATGGTGAGCCAGTTGCTTGCGGATGTTTTATTAAGCCCCGGCATTCCTAAAACCTGCATTATTCAGTCTAAACATTACGCAGGGCATTATATTTGGCTGGAGTGTACGTATACAAATATGCTGCACGAGGATGGAATAAACGCAATAGTTTGCGATTTTCATGATATTACAAGGCAAAAAGAAAGCGAAATATTACTAAAACAAACCATAGGCGAACTTTCGGCTTACAAGTATGCTTTGGATGAATCGGCCATAGTGGCCGTAACCGATCAGAAGGGGATTATTCAACACGTTAATGATAATTTTTGCAAAATATCCAAATACAACAGCGAGGAGTTAATAGGGCACGACCATCGTATTATTAATTCGTCGCACCACTCAAAAAATTATATTCAAAATTTGTGGGTAACCATAGCAAATGGTAAAATTTGGAAAGGTACCTTAAAAAACAAAGCCAAAGACGGTACTTATTATTGGGTTGAAACTACTATTGTGCCTTTTGTTAATAACCAGGGTAAGCCTTATCAATATATCGCCATCCGATCAGACATCACAGAGCGCATATTAAACGAAGAACGTATAGCAGCTAACGAACGTTTTTTAAAAACAATTACCGGTAATTTGCCGGCAATGATAACCTATTGGGATGCCGACGAACAGTGTTTATTTGCCAATAAAATGTTGCTCGATTGGTATAACAAAACCGCCGATGAAGTAAAAGGCATCCACAAAAAAAAGTTAATGGACGCCGGCGAATATGCAAATTGCGAGCCTTACGTAAGGGCTGTTTTAAAAGGTGCGCCTCAAAAATTTTATCGCTCGTTTTATAAAGGGGATAATCAAACTATTTACGCGCATACACAGTATGTGCCCGATATTCGGGACTGCGTTGTAAAAGGCTTTTTTTCGTTAGTATGTGATTACACGGATATTAGAAAGGCAGAAATGAAGATTGTTGAAAAAAACAGTCAAATTGAAAACCTGCTCGAAAACATACCCGACGGCTTTATAGCTCTTGATGCAAACCTGTGCTGCACCTATGCAAATAAGCAAATTTTGCGAATATTTGGTTGGGGAGAAGTTGAAATGGTGGGCAAAAGTATAGGTGACATTTTTCCGGATGGCGTGCGCACCCCAACCTGGGATGCTATAAACACCGCCTTTACCGAAAAAATATATGTTTGCAACGAGGATTACTATGCGCCGCTTAATTTATGGCACGAAAACAGGGTTTACCCAGCTGATGGCGGGTTATCAATTTTTATACGGAATATTACGCAGCGCAAAGACGAAGAGAAGCATCTGCGATTGTTAGAATCCGTTATAACCAATACAACCGACGCTGTTTTAATTACAAAGGTTTCTCCGCTTGATGAGCCTGGCCCCGCCGTAGTTTACGTAAATGAAGCATTTACTAGGATGACCGGCTATAGTGCCGAAGAAATGATTAACAAAACCCCACGTATTTTACAGGGCCCAAAAACCGATAAAATTGAGTTGCAACGGTTACGCGTTGCGTTACAAAAAGGGGAGCCGTGTGAAGTTACAACCGTTAATTATAAAAAAAACGGTGATGAGTTTTGGATCAACTTTTCGGTAAGTGCCGTGAAGGATGGCGCAGGGCAAAGCACTCATTTTATAGCTATTGAACGCGATATAACGCAGGCTAAAAATGAGGAGGAACAAAAGCGCAAGCTCACCGAAGAGATTACGGTTTCGTTAAAAGAAAAGAATACTATTTTAGAAAGTATAGGCGACGCGTTTTTTGCGGTTGACAACAACTGGACGGTAACCTATTGGAACAATATGGCCGAAAAAGTACTGGAAATCGATAGGGTTAATGTTTTGAATAAAAATTTGTGGGCCGTGTTTTCATCGTCGGTGGGATCAGAGTCGTTTAATAAATATCAAAAGGCGATGGTTGGTGCTCAAAACGAACATTTCGAAGACTTTTATCCGGCACTTAACCGCTGGTTTGAAGTGAGTGCCTATCCGTCGGAAAACGGGTTATCGGTTTATTTTAAAGACATAACGCACCGAAAGGAGGCCGAGAGCCAATTAATGGTTCTCAATCAAAATTTACAAGACCAGAACGAAAAAATTAGAGAAATATCCTGGATACAGTCACACGTTATCAGATCGCCGCTGGCGCGCATATTGGGCTTAATACCCCTTATCAGCGAAAAATATAATGATGGCGAAGTGATGATAACGTATCTTCAGCAATCGGCAAACGAGCTTGATGATGTTATTAAAAGCATAACAGATAAATCTGCCCAGGCAAATTACGAGTAGGCAGCATATTATAAAATTAAGGTAATTAATGGCATACGTTTACCTGGCCTTTTGCCGGGCTTAAATAGGGTATATTAAGCTCCATGCCGCGAATGATAAACCAAAAACCCAGGCATATCATAAAATAGGGTATGGCGCGGTTTATCTGCCTGCGCAGCGCTGCACTTATAAAGCCCGAGCCTAATGTGGCCAATAGCATTAATGGGAAGGTGCCCAGGCCAAACCAAAACATATATTGTGCAGCACTGGCTGGCGAAGGAGTATTTACTGCGCCAAGCAGCGCAAGGTAAACAAAACCACACGGTAAAAACCCGTTGAGCACACCAATAATTAAATGCCCCGCCCGGTGCTGCAACGCGTAAACAATAAGCCGGTTAATGGGCGATAACAACCTGGCCAACCTTGAATTGTTGGCAAAACCTACCTTAAACAAACGCGATAAACCTGCCATAATAATTAAAAGGCCGCTTATAAAACTTAGCCCTTGTTGTGCGCCCAAAAGCCAAAGCTGCCTGCCAAGCAACCCTATAATAGCACCCAAAAAGGTATAACTGAGCAAGCGGCCAATGTTGTAGGTTACTTTATCAAACACAACCAGCCACCATTTGTTATTGGAAACCGGAATGGCGAAGGCTAACGGCCCGCACATGCCTATGCAATGAATGCTTCCAAAAAGGCCAATAAAAAATGCGATCTCGTTACTGTTCATTATTATCGAATGGTAACATCTTGTTGATACAAATAGGCTTTGCGGGCACTTTTCCACTCCAAAATCACCTTCCATTTGCCGCTAACCAAATCTTTTACGGAAACCTGGGCGCTGTTGCCGAGTTGCGTATTGAGCGCTATTGTTTTATCCATAGCCTGGCTGGATGGCCTGATGAACTTAACAGTACCAATGGCCGGTTCAATAAAACCGATGTTGCAAAAATTACCGTTTATTTTAACCAGGGGGCGGGCTTTGTCTTTGGTAACCTGCATTTCTTTGTTGTAATCCTGGTCAAAGTTTAAACCCTTCTCGTAATACTGATGGTCGTATTCGTCTTGCGGTGTGGTAAACATGTAAATGCACATGCTCAAAATAAAAAGTATAAAAACAAGCATCCCGGTAACAATTCCTTTTCCCCAATTCATAGTTTTAATCGTTAGTTGGCCCCACAAACGTGGCGCTTACAGTTTGTAATACTTTATTGTTAAGTGTTAAGTTTAATTTAATGTCGGTTTTAAGGGTATGAATATTTGCCGTTGGCACCATCAAAAAAAACATCATTTTAACCGAGCCACCTGCAGCAACTTTGCCCGGTGCCTGTATGTATTTTATCTTAACTGCCGGGTCGTTGGTTGTAATTACAAAGTCTCTAGCTGTGTTTGATTTGTTGATAACCTCGGCATTGTAAATATTACTGATGTAGCCGCCGGTTTGCTGCTGATACAACATGCCCGCGCCACGCATTACGGTTATATTCATATCGCTCCGGCTCAAAATAAAGTAGCTTAAAACGCTTATCATTACAACAATAACCGCCGTGTACCCCTTCATCCTGGCGGTAAAAGATGGCTTTTGTTTGGAGTGGATCATGTTTTCCGAATAAAAGCCAATCAGGTTTCGGGGCTTGTGTATCTTATCCATCACCTCGTCGCAGGCATCAATACACATGGTGCAATTAATGCACTCCAATTGCGTACCTTCTCTAATATCTATGCCGGTAGGGCAAACCGATACACACAAGCCGCAATCCACACAGTCGCCCTTTAAATTTAAAGGGTTGGGGTTACGTTCAAGCTTTCCGCGAGGTTCGCCACGCACATCATTATAGGCAACTACCAACGTATTTTTATCAATCAATACGGTTTGTAAACGACCATAGGGGCAAATAACTGTACAAACCAACTCGCGCACCTGGCTATAAACGGCATAAAAAATAAATGTAAATACCCAGATGCTGAAAAAGCCAACCCAATGCAAATTAACAGGCTCGATGATGATTTTGATTAACGAAGCGCTACCAATGAGATAGGCCAAAAAGGTATTGGCTATTAAAAACGAAATGAGTAAAAATGCAATGTGCTTTGCTGTTTTTTTATAAATTTTGTTGTTAGTCCACGGTCCGGCATCTAGTTTTTTACGCGTGTTGGCATCGCCCTCTATCCATGTTTCTACCTTGCGGAAAACCATCTCCATAAATATGGTTTGGGGGCATATCCAGCCGCAAAATATTCGACCGAATGCAATGGTGAACAGTACTACGCAAACCAAAAAAACCAGTGTAGCCAAAACGAATAAAAAAATATCCTGGGGCCAGAAAACCTGGCCCAGCAGGACAAATTGCCTGTCCATAAAATTGAGTAACAACAGTGGCTGCCCATTGATGCGCAAAAAAGGCCCGGCAAAAAAGAAGATTAAATAAACATAGCTAATGGCGCTGCGCCATTTGTAATAAATACCTGCACGTAAAAGCGGATACATCCATTTTCGCTTGCCCTCCCTATTATCCAGTGTTGCGTCGGTCATGTTTTTATTTTGAAGCCGGTTTATTTGATTCCTCTTTTTCTAAAACGCCTTGCGGGGCTTTGGCACCCGCCGGGTGTGTATCATGTATTGATTTTACAAAGTTGGCTACATCGGCTATTTGCCTTGGCGATAATTGTTTTTCCCAGGTGGGCATACCTTTTGCTAAAACACCGTATTTAATGGTTTTAAAAAGGTCGTTAATTTTGCTTCCGTGTAACCAATAATCGTCTGTTAAATTGGGGCCAACATTGCCCTGGCCGTGGTCGCCGTGGCATGGTGCACAACGTAGGGTAAATATGGCTTGGCCAGCGCTAATCACTGCCGGGTCTGACGACGATTTTACCGAGTTTTCATCAACCAAATTGGCAGCTTTACTCAGGTATTCTTTTTTTGCAACATCAGCCTGCGCCATTTCGGTTTTGTATTCGTCGTATTGTAATTGCCCCAAGCCAAATACGTGGTAGGTAAGCAAATAGCAAATGCCAAAAATAATGGTGCCATAAAACAGGTACATAAACCAAGCCGGTATAGGGTTATCCAGTTCCTGGATGCCGTCATAATCATGAGCAATGAGCAGGTCCTTTTCTTCTTCTAACGGCCTTAACGAAAGTAATTTATTCCATACCTCTACTTTGGGTTTAACTATTTTTTTTGCTGCTTTTTCTTCCTTTTCGGCTGCAATTATTGCTTCTTCGGTTGTACCCTGATATTTAAAAACTACCCTGGTTAATATTCTGAAAGTTTTGAGCATCACCAACAATACTGCAATAAATAACAGCAAGGTTATTGAAATGAGGCCGTAGCCCAGATAATCCCGCACATCAGCCGGAATAAGCGTATCGTTAGCCGCCATAACCGGCTGTACTGTTAAAAATAAAGCCGATAATAATATGATCCTTTTGTAATTCATGATTAGATGGATTGTGGTAAATCGGTATAACTGTCTTGCAGTGGCAAATCGCTCATGTGTTCTACATGTTGTTTCCGCGTACGGATCAACAAAACGGTTACCACAATAAAAAATACAAAGAATATACCCAGGGAGAAAAGCAGGTAGGCCTGGTTAGCGTTAATGTTTTCTGTAAATTGCTTAAACATGATTTCTTTTTATTTATTGGCTGTTTTATTTGCTTTAATATCGGTACCCAAACGTTGCAGATAAGCAATAAGGGCAATAATCTCTTTGTCTTTTTTAACCTTAATATGGTCTGTGTACAAGTTGTCTGCAATTGCTTTGGCTTGCTTATCCAAATCGTTATTGGCTATATTTTCATATCCGGCAGGGTACGGAACGCCTAACTTGCGCATAGCGTTAATTTTTGCTTTGGTAAGCGATGTATCTAATGTTTGCGTAATCAGCCAATCGTAATTTGGCATAATGCTTCCCTGCGACATTAACCTGGGGTCCATCAGGTGATTATAGTGCCAGGCGTTACCGTATTTTTGACCTTCGCGGGCCAAATCAGGGCCGGTTCTTTTTGAGCCCCATAAAAAGGGATGGTCGTAAACAAACTCACCCGCCTTGCTATACTCACCGTATCGTTCCGTTTCCGATCTAAAAGGCCTCACTGTTTGCGAATGGCAGTTTGAGCAGCCTTCTCTAATATACAGGTCGCGGCCCTGTAACTCCAGCGGGGTGTAAGGTTTAACAGCGGCTATAGTAGGTATGTTTGATGATATGGTTAAGGTTGGCATCAACTCAATAAAAGTGCCTATCAAAATTACCAGCAAAGCGGCAATAAGCATTTGTATTGGCTTACGCTCCAGCCTGCGGTGCCACTCGCTTTCTCTGGCCACGGTTTCAATGGGTGCTAAAGGCATGGCCTGGGCGGCTTCGTTAGCTACCAGTTTGCCCTGCAAAGCTGTACGGCAAAGGTTATAAGCCATTACAATTACACCCAACAAATACATTGCTCCACCAACCGAGCGCATAATGTGCATGGGCAATATCTGCAAGGTTGTTTCTAAAAAATTGGGGTATTTCAACAAGCCTTCGGGTGTAAATTCTTTCAGCATCAGGCTTTGTGTAAAGCCGGCCCAATACATGGGTATAGCATAAAACAATATGCCCAGCGTGCCTATCCAAAAGTGAAAGGAGGCCAGTTTTTTCGAAAATAAATCGGTTTTATAAATACGTGGTATCAGCCAGTATAAAACACCAAATGTTAAAAAGCCGTTCCAGCCTAAGGCGCCAACGTGTACGTGGGCAATAATCCAATCGCTAAAGTGGGCAATGCTGTTTACCTGTTTTAACGATAGCATAGGCCCTTCAAAGGTTGCCATACCGTAGGCGGTTAGTGCAACAACCATAAACTTTAAGGTAACATCATCTCGCACCTTGTCCCAGGCGCCGCGCAGGGTTAACAGCCCGTTTATCATACCGCCCCAGCTTGGCGCGATGAGCATAATGGAAAATGCTACACCTAACGATTGCGCCCATCCCGGCAAGGTGGTATATAATAAATGGTGAGGGCCCGCCCAGATGTAAATAAAAATGAGCGCCCAAAAATGCAGAATACTTAATTTATACGAATAGATGGGCCTGTTTGCCATTTTAGGCAAAAAGTAATACATCATGCCCAGGTAGGGTGTGGTTAAAAAGAAGGCTACCGCGTTATGCCCGTACCACCACTGTACCAAAGCATCTTGCACGCCGGCGTAAACCATGTAACTTTTCCAGGCCGAAACCGGTAGCTCAACAGAGTTAACGATGTGCAAAACAGCTATAGTTACAAAGGTTGCAATGTAAAACCAAATGGCTACATAAAGGTGCCTTTCGCGGCGCTTAAATATGGTGCCAAACATGTTGATACCAAATACCACCCAAATGAGCGTTATGGCAATATCTATCGGCCATTCCAGCTCGGCATATTCGTGCGATGTTGTGAAGCCAAGTGGCAGGGTAATTACTGCCGAAACAATAATGAGTTGCCATCCCCAAAAATGGATGTAGCTTAATACATCGCTAAACATGCGCGCTTTAAGTAACCGTTGTAACGAGTAATAAACACCCATAAATATGGCGTTGCCCACAAAGGCAAATATTACGGCGTTGGTGTGTAGCGGGCGTATACGGCCATAGGTGGTGTACTGGTTACCCATATTTGCCGCTGGGTGGTATAACTGTATGGCAACGATCAGTCCAACCGTCATGCCGATAATCCCCCAGATAACGGTAGCTATACCAAAATTCCGGACGATTTTATTGTCATAGTAAAATTTTTCGGGCTGCATAAAATTGTGATTGTTTATGGCTGTAAAATTATGGTGATGTAATAGATGAGAGAATGACGCGTGTTATACAAAAGCGTGACTATTGTCACTTTTGTTCGATATCGTTGTCCTCGTCAAGCAATATGCGCACCGAGGGTGTGTATAGATCGTCGTTTTGGCCGCTGTTTTGCGCCCAAAAAAAAGCGGATAAAAATGCCAGGGCAAGCAAAACGCTGCACCCGATTAAGAAATAAATAATGCTCATTTTAATTTACGTTTTTTAGCTGCGAAATGTGTAGCTATACTGGTGAATGAAATAATAGTAGCCGTACTTACCGGCATTAAAATAGCTGCCGTTAGCGGCGAAAGCATACCGGTAACGGCGTAGCTTAAACCAATTACATTATAAGTTACCGAGATGAGAAAAGATAGATGAATGATGTTAACGGCATCTTTAGAAAAACGCATAAAGGCGGGCAACTTATCAAACGATTTTCCGTCGAGTATGGCATCGCTGCCGGGGGTAAAGTTGTTTACATTGTCGGTAATGGCTATACCCAGGTTGCTTTGTTGCAACGCGCCCGAATCGTTTACGCCGTCGCCAATCATCATTACTTTTTTACCTTGTTGCTGTAGCAAGTCAATAAAATCCAGTTTGTCTTGCGGCGATTTATTGAACAGCATGTGGCCCGGCTCAACAAAAAAGGTTTGCAAAGCGTTGCGTTCATGGTCTCTATCGCCCGAGAGGAGATACGTTTGATAGGCTTGTTTTAGCTGTGATATAATGTTTAACCCGCCCCTGTATTGGTGCAACAGCGCAAAATAACCCAGATAATGCTCATCCACCATCACATAAACTTTAGTTACATCTGCGTTAACTTCGGTTTGGTTAAGCACAAAAGCGGAGTTACCTATCCGCAACTTATGCCCGTTAATGGTAGCCAGTATGCCTTTACCGGCTATTTCAAAGTAAAGCGTTGGCACGTGTTTTTTAACACCGGCCAGTTCCCGGCATATCATAGCAGATAAAGGATGTGCGGAGTTTATACATGCGCTGTAAATTAGCTGTTTTTGCTCATCAGTTAAATTTGGCGGTACTTGCACCTGCGTGTTTTCGCGGGTAGTAATGGTTCCGGTTTTATCAAACACTATGGTGTCAATCCCGGCCATCTGTTCTACAACACTGGTGTTTTTTAAATAAAACAGGTTTTTATCAAAAACGCTCAAAGCGGCAGCCATGGTAAAAGGCGTGCTCAGGGCCAGCGCGCAGGGGCAAGCCACTATCAGCACAGCCGTAAAGGCCGAGAGGCCGCGTGTAACACTTGTTGGTAACCAAAACAGTAACGAGCCAATAGCAATGGCCAGCAAAACAATGGTAAAGTACTTGCTTACCCGTTGGTTAAAGGTTTGTATGCGGGTATCTTTATGGCGCTTAAAGGCCTCGTTGTTCCAAAGTTGGGTAAGGTAGCTTTGCGATACGGGTTTAATAACCTCCATTTCAATGGCATAGCCGGTTTGGCGGCCCCCGGCGTAAATAATTTCGCCAAGTACTTTGGTTACCGGGAGCGTTTCGCCGGTTACAAAGCTAAAATCTACCAGGGCTTCACCTTTTAATAAAATAGCATCGGCCGGAATAATCTCGTTGTTACGGATAATAATACGATGGCCGGTATTTAATTGCGATAACGGTATGGGCTGCTCTTGGTTGCCATTAATCAAATGTACAGCTACCGGGAAAAATGAGCGGTAATCGCGCTCGAAAGACAGGTGATGATAGGTTTTTTTCTGAACAAATTTCCCCACCAGTAAAAAGAAAACCAGGCCGCAAAGGGTATCGGCAAAACCGGCGCCGGTGCCGGTTAACACCTCTGCCACTGTTCGTAAAAACAAAACTGCTATACCTAAGGCCAGCGGAAAATCTATACTCAGTACCTTAGCCTTTAAATTTTGCCAGGCCGAAATAAAATAATCTTTGCCACTGTAAAAAACCACGGGTAAGGCAAATAAAATATTGAGCCAGCCAAAAAAGTGTTTAAACGTTTGCTCGTAAACCGATAGCCCAAAATATTCGGGAAAACTCAATAGCATTACATTGCCAAAGCAAAAGCCTGCTACTGCAATTTTTTGTACCAGCTTATCTGCATTTGTTGTGTTTTGCTCTTTAATAATATCGTGCAAACTAATTAGTGGTTCATAGCCAATATCATATAATATCTCAACCAGGCCCTGCAAACTCAGTTTTTGATGGTCGAAACGGATATTCAATTGTTTCTTTAAAAAATCAACCCTGCAATAGTGTATAGCCGGGTTGATTTTGTTTAGCTGCTCAAGCAACCACAAACACGAGCTGCAATGAATATGAGGGATATAAAGCGTTACAATGCTAATTTGCCCGTCGCTGTAATCAAGCAAACTGCTTAAAATGCTGGGCTCGTTTAAATAGGCAAATCGTTTATCGGTACGGTTTCGCGTAGCACCCGGATGATCGTTGTAATTGTAATAGCTGCACAGGTTATTTTGTGATAATATGTGGTAAACACTTTCACAGCCGTGGCAGCAAAAATGCTTTTCCTCAATAGTGTAGGCCTTAGTTAAACATTCGTCGCCGCAATGGTAACAGGTGGTTTTTTCAAGTGTTGCGCTTTGCTTCATTTTACAATACTGGTTTAGCAACCAAAACTGCGGGAATATGGCTGGCTAAAAAATGATCTGAAATAGATAAAAAGGTGATTTTCGTCAGTTTTTAGCAACGGCGTTCTGCATAATTTTGGCAGATAAGGATAATAAAACATGAGCCATACATTTCACATACCCGTTTTAGGTTTGGGCTATTCAATAGATACGCCACTTAAAGTAGCCCGTTACGGTATTTCGTCCGTTATGTCTATAGTTGACGATGAGTTGATTGAACGAATAAGGGAATACCACACCAACAACCATAACGAGGTATTTACGCCAATCTCAAAAGCCGAACCGGATAGCCGGGCAAAACGCATAACAGCCTACCTAAACTTGGTTAACCGGTACGTATCCGAACAGTTTGAGCAAATGAAGACCCAACCGTTTACGGCAGGTAACGATTTGTGCCGTTATTTTGAACTATTGCCAGAATCGTCTCAACTGAGGCAGGGATATGAGTTAATGATGGAATACCCGGATAATACGCGAAGGGAAATATTTCAAAACATATTGCGTAGCCGGATGACATTGGGAGCCATTGATGTAAACATTATGGCCAAAGTTGATAAAATGAACTTTACCGCCGACGGCGAATACACAGGAAACGAAAATACCGATGCCTTGATTGCATTGCGCGGCTTTGCCGAAAGCAACCTGGAGTCGTCAATTATTTTATCGGCTGGGATGAATCCCCGATTGTATAGTTATATCGAAAATTTTGCGGATTTCTTTCCTGATAAAACAGGTCGCATCAAAAAGAAGGTCATCCTCAAGGTTAGCGATTTCAGGTCGGCATTAATACAAGCCAAGTTTTTGGCAAAAAAGGGTATTTGGGTGTCCGAATTCAGAGTCGAATCGGGCCTAAACTGCGGCGGCCACGCTTTTGCAACAGAGGGTTACCTGCTTGGCCCCATTTTGGAAGAGTTTAAGCAAAAACGTACCGAAATGGTTAACGAACTTTTTAGCCTGTACCACCCGGCCCTGGCCGCCAGGGAGATTAATATTGAGGATGCCCCGCAACAAAAGGTGAGCGTACAGGGTGGTATTGGTACTGCCGGTGAGAATAATTTTTTGCTGCAAAATTATAACCTGGATGCAACGGGCTGGGGAAGTCCGTTTTTGCTGGTGCCCGAAGTAACCAATGTTGATGATGATACCCTAACGCAATTAGCCAACGCCGGCGAGGACGACTATTACTTAAGCAACTCATCGCCTTTGGGCATATTGTTCAATAATTTCAGGCACAGCGGTATTGACGTTCAACGGCTTGAACGTTTAAACCAGGGACGGCCCGGCAGCCCCTGCACTAAAAAATATTTATGCACCAACACCGAGTTTACTCCGCAGCCTATATGCACGGCATCTAGGGAGTATCAAAATTTAAAGTTAAAACAGCTTGACAATTTGCAACTAACACCAGACGAGCACGACAAGCAATTTGAAGCCATAACCGAAAAAATATGTTTGTGCGAGGGACTATGCTCATCGGCCTATGTTAAATATGCTATCAGTAAACCAAAAGAAAGCAAGGCCGTGGCTATTTGCCCCGGACCCAATTTGGCCTACTTTACTAAAGTGTACTCGCTTGATGATATGGTGAAACATATTTATGGCAAGCTTGATTTACTTGAGAATATTAGCAGGCCCAACTTGTTTATTAAAGAACTTGAACTTTATATTGATTATTTGCAGGCCGACATGCAAGCTCATTTGAATGACTTAAACGACAAGAAGAAAAAGTATTTTGATAAGTTTAGGGCTCAACTGCACGAAGGAATAAAGTATTACAAACAGCTTTGGGAGCAGTTACCGCAGCAAACATCCGGCCTTATTGGTTCGCTTACGGCAGAGCTTGATTTTATGGAAAGCAAATTGAACAGCCTTTTAGTGCTTAACTAAAAACTGCCCGATATTTTAAAGTACCAGTACTTACAAGTTAATGTTGTTTAGTTAAGAGGCGGAACCCATGGGTTGCATTTTTATAGCTTAGCTAAACGGCATTGACTTACAATTAGCAAAAAAATGGCCCTAAAATCGTTACAATCGGTTTTTAAAACTGAGCTTGCAAAAATAAAGCAATTGAAAATGGCTGCCCAGTTTTGCAGGGTTGTAACAGATTTGCCTGTTCCGTTGCAACGGTATTTTGAGTTTTGCGGGTACACCGGCAAAGAGTGCGCCAGGGCGGTAACTGTTGATTGGGAAAGTGCCTGGCTCAAACTCGCTTTAAAAGGGAAATGGAAAAAAGTGGTATGCACACAAATAAACGTTTTGCCACAGCCTGTTAGGTTGTTTTATATACGTAGAAAGCTATTGGGTGTTTTTCCTTTTGGGGCTATTGACGAGTTTATGCAAAACAATAGTCAAATGCTTATCAAATTATTAAATTTTTTTACGGTGAGCCATGCTACTGGTAAAGAAATGGATAAAGCAGAGCTGGTTACCATTTTGGCCGAAACTATATTGATACCGGCATACGCCTTGCAGTATTATATTACGTGGAAGCAACTTAACCCTAATTGTGTTAAAGGGACTATAAATTACAAAGGCATATGTGCATCGGGTTTGTTTTATTTTGGCGAAGCCGGCCAGATTTTGAGTTTTGAAACTAACGACCGCTATTATACCACAAAAACCGGAGAATACGTGCAAACCAGGTGGTTAGCAAGGGTTGATAGTTACCGCCCTCATCATGGCGGTAATATTCCATCAGCTTTTGCTACAATATGGCGTCGACCCGAGGGCGACTTTGAGTATTTTAAAGGAACCATAGCAGCCATCCGTTACACTCCGTTTGAAACTTTTGGGGTGGGAGCGAAGCCTGGGGCCGTTAACTCCCGTTATATATCACACCCGAAGTTGGCGTTTCCATAAGTTCAATTTTATCTAGCTGAGGTATCGCCGGTTTTAGCTCGTTCCATAACCAAACCGCTAGATTCTCGGCTGTTGGATTTTCCAGGCCCGGTATTTCGTTCAGCACCGCATGATCTAGTTGTTGTATTACCGGTTTCACAATGTTTTTTAAATCGGTAAAATCCATCACCCATCCCAAATTATCGTCTATCGGGCCATCAATAAAAAAGGTAACGTGGTAAGTATGGCCGTGCATGTTACGGCATTTATGGCCTACGGGTACTTTGGGTAAGTAATGGGCACAATCAAAAGTAAATTTTTTAAATATTATCATAAACGTGTAGTTCTGCTAGTGGTGGATACAAAAATCCGCATAAGCATTTATTAAAAAAATGCCCGGCGTCACAAATCCTGTCAGCATCATTTTATTTTTGATAAGTGGTTAACAGTCATGGTAAAATGTGATGCTAATCATGGTTTCAGTGGTCATAAATGATGAGTTTTACAGTGGTTAAACCAAATATAAAAACCATGAAAACTTTACTCATTGCCACCGATTTTTCTGAAAACGCAAAGCTAACTGCTATGTATGGCTACGAGCTTGCCTGTCAGCTTAAGGCCGACGTGATATTATGTAACGCCATTACTATACCAGCCGAAATACCGCAAACCGGTTTTGTTAGTTGGCCCGATAATGAATACGAGGCGATGATGCAAAGCAGCAGCAACGAATTAGACCAGCTGCGGAAATTACTGCAAGCATCTACAGGCAGCAACGGCTCATTCCAGCCGCGCATCAGGTGTGTAAATGCGGCCGGCATTGTAGGCGATGTTGTGAGCCATGCCGCGGCAGAAAGCCGCGCATCGCTGGTTATTGCCGGCACGCATTCAAGTACCGGAGTTGCCGAATTTGTTATTGGCAACCATACCCGCAATCTTATTGATACCACCTCCGAACCATTGCTTATTGTACCGCCCGCAGCCACCTTTAAACCGGTTAAAAGAATAGCTCTGGCTCTTGATTTTGATGACCTGAATCAAGACCTGGCAACCTTGCTCAGAACTATAGCGATAGCGAAGCTATTAGATGCCGAAATTTTACTTACCCACATTGATACCCGCAAACAACCCAGTTTGGCAAAGCAGGAATATTTAAATCAAACACTAGCCGGCCTGGCCAAAAAAACAGGCTACGCCCAAATAAAAACGCTTTTAATTGAAGATAAAGATGTAGAAGCCGGGCTTAACTGGCTTTGTGAGCATGGTAATATACAAATGCTGGCTATGGCGCACCATGCCCAAGGCTTTTTTTTATCGCTATTTAAAGGCAGCCACACTAAAAAAATGAGCGACAGGCTTTGCCTGCCAATGCTGGTTTTATCAGCCGGAAGAGAGAATTAACTAAAATACTTACCCTTTAATATAAAAAAAAATCATGACGATTGTGCAACCCGATACCGAACTTGAGTATGAGATACAAGAGTTATATATTTTGGCCAAACACAGGCTACAAGATATTTCGTTTGCCGAAGATGAACTGCATTTTTTTAAAAACCTTTTAAAAAAATACCAGGGAGGTGCGGCCCAAACCAACCTTGTGGCTCAGTGGGCCCAGTTTAGCCAAAAAATTGATGAGCAGGAACAACATATAGTTCAACTTAAAAAGGCTATACCGCAATTTTTAGAGCACCTAAAGCCCTACGTTGCCGACCTTAAAAAAGCAATGAGCCTAAATTTACTTGAACAGTACAACGGGTTGGACCATGAAATAAAAGCTTTATTTGCGGCGGTAAAAACTACCAAAAAAAGCTTGTTTGCCTGTGCCGAAACCGTTATTAATGCAGGCTTAAAAAATTAATAAATTGGTGGCTGTTACCTGCCTTGCTCATTGGTAAAGTACTAAATAAAAACGGTTTGCAGTGTTAGCGCTGCAAACCGTTTTTATTTAGCTTTTGTACCCCCGCGGGCGTAATATCGTGTTATCATGTACTTAAATTAACAATTGGATAAGTATCCGATACAAAAAACTCATCAGCAGGTTTTTAATATCAATTCTCTTAACTTGTTAATATTGGTTTTTTGTATATTATTTGATAAAAAGGCATGAGGCCGTCTCATAAGCAATTATGAGGCGGTTTTTTTATGGAATATATTTGGATTGTGCTATTAGGGGCTGAAGCTCTATTGTGCAGATATTTCGTTTCTGATCGATTCTAAGAGCGTTTTTTGGAAAAAGGGGGCGAAAAGCCTCAGGCTTTCCACTTTCTGAGGTTATGAGCGATGGATAACAGGCCTATTTCGACCTCGGTTTTGGACATGCCTTTCAGCAGAAAGCGCCTGAAGCCATGATTATGCTTCAGTTGGGCAAATACCGGTTCCACATCGGCAGGCCTTCGCTTTCGGTATTTGATGCCCTGTTCTGTATTTAATCTTTCCTTTGCTTCCTGCTTGTGTTTTCTCAGGGAATGGTTCACCTCAACGATCCGGTTGCCCTGCCCGCTATGGCATACGCCACGCATGGGGCAGTTATTACAATTCTTTGCCTGGTAACGGCTGATCAGCTGTACATGGCCCGATGTGGTTATTCTTTGACCATCACCGATATGTGCCATCCGCTGGCCCATCGGGCAGGTCAGGTAGTTTTCCCCTTCGTTGTAATGCAGGCTGTCATTACTGAACGCTTTGATGCCTTCCTTTTGTTCTTTGTCGAACGTATTGTACTTGATATAGGCTTCGATGCCTTTTTGCTGTAAGATGCCGTAGTTCTCGTCTGAACCGTAGCCGGCATCGGCCACAACTGCTTGGGGAAGTGTGTTGTATAGTGCTTCGTATTGGTCTATGTGAGATGGCAGGGTCTGATAATCGGTAGAGGTTTGATGCAGGCTGTAGTTAAGGATGAACTGATCTTGTGTGGATATTTGTAGGTTATATCCAGGTTTAAGCTGCCCGTTCAGCATGTGGTCTTCCTTCATCCGCATAAAAGTCGCATCCGGGTCGGTCTTTGAAAAGCTGTTACGGATACCTAACTGCTTTTCCTGCTGGTCATAACGTTCCAGGTTTGCAGGCCAGTTCTTTCTGGCATAGTTCAGCTTTTGTTTGACCTGCTTGCTTACTTCTTCCTTGTCGTTCAAAGCGGCATCGATCTTAGCTATGGTTTCTTTTACTTTTTCAGGGTTGATCTCTTCAAAAGATATTGGCGTGGTATCTTTTAGTTCTTCTGCCGCAAGGCCTTGCGC
Source organism: Mucilaginibacter gracilis (assembly GCF_003633615.1). NCBI lineage: Bacteria > Pseudomonadati > Bacteroidota > Sphingobacteriia > Sphingobacteriales > Sphingobacteriaceae > Mucilaginibacter > Mucilaginibacter gracilis. The sequence goes on from NZ_RBKU01000001.1 coordinate 4,154,799, forward strand.
GTACTTCCATAGTTCATCCAGCTGGCTTTTGATCTTCTCTTTACTGTTCTTGATGCTTTTGCCCCATACAAAGGTGTATTTGTTCGCCACCGATTCGATCTTGGTGCCATCGGTAAACACAGTCTCTTTAAGCGAAACGATACCCTGTTCTGCCAACAGCAGTACAATCTGAGAGAAGATCTGCTTTAAGATACCCGACAGCTTTTCGCTCCGGAAACGGTTTATGGTATTGTGATCGGGCTTCTTCATCCCCAACAGCCACATAAAGTGGACGTTCTGTGCCGCCTGGTCTTCCAGCTTTCTTGATGAATAGGTATTGGTCAGGTAACCATACACCAGCAGTTTCAGCATCAGCCGCGGATGGAAGCTTGATGCCCCGCCGCCTTTATACTTGCGGTTGATCGGTTTAACGTCTATCAAGTCAACTACTTGTTTGACTATGCGTACCGGGTGGCCCTCAGGTACTAACTCCTCCAGTTTATACGGTAAAAATGTTAACTGGTCAGGGTCATATGGCTTAAAAACTACTTTCGCTCCCATGCCTTTAAGTTAACAAAAATCACTCTAAAATAACAAGAGGCTGCCTCACTTTTGAGACAGCCTCTTTCCTTTTTATCAAAACTTAGTCTGGCAGTACCAAAAGTGGTAAGGCGCGCTTTTCTAACATTTTAGTGCTGTTATCGGGTAATGGCATGCCGTATAAGGTGTGTTCGTGGTGTATCATCACGGTAAGGTCGGCATTTACAGCTACGGCAAACCTTTCCAACTGTTCGCTTACATTGCCGTTTGGTAATTGTTTAAAGGTAACGTTAGGATATTCAAATATGTTTTGAAACAAATCCAGGCATTGCACATGGTTAAATTTTTCGTCGCTTCCAATATGAGTGATAATGATGTCCGATTCATCAACTTTTGCCAGGTCAACCAAAAAGGCAACAGCCTTGGGGTAAGCTTTCTTTAAATCGGTCGAAAATACAATCGTCCTCATCTCTTCAAAAAAAGCCGTATAAGGAACAAACAGCACCGGGCATTTTACGCGAGTTATTATCGCATTGGTTTCCCCAAAAACCATGTGTGCAAGGTTGCCGTCGCTTTTGGCACCCATAACCACAAGGTCAATATTGCGTGTAGCTATCAAGTCATTAACGTTAGCGGCCAGTTCGCCAAAATCACTCAGTACCTCAATATGTGGTTTAAAATTACTAACCGGGTGGTGCCTTGATAAACGCGCTGCCAAATTGTTTAGCTGGGCCAGGCTGTCGCTTTGCAACTCGGCAAAGTTATAGTCGGCGTCGGCATTTGCGCCTGATGCCTGGTAAACCGGAATTTTAATTGATTGATATAAAATAACATTGGCTTCGGTTTTCTCGGCCAGCTTAACAGCATATAAAGCGGCGTTTTCGGCTTTATATAATAGGTTGGTTAATACGAGTATAGTTTTCATTTTGATATGGTTTAATAGCGTAAATATCAAATAATCAGGCATATATTATAATGATGGCCGTCACTTAATATACTGCTTTCACTCATTATAGTAACTGATGCCAGTCATTTAATACCAGGCACATCGGGTATACTTTTGACCATCATAAAAATTATAACCAACATGAAAAATTCAAGCACAAGCAAATCGGTTCTATACAGCTTAATAACTGCATTAGTTCTATTTAGTACGGTTCAGTTTTCAAAAGCGCAAAGCATTTATAAAGTGGTAAACAGCAAAGAGAGCTTTATTAAGGTATTGGGTTCGTCCAACGTTCACGATTGGACAATGACCTCGGCAACAACCGATAGCCAGGGCGATTTTAAGTTTGAGGGCGATCAGCTCAAATCGCTCACATCATTTACTTTTTCGGTAGATGCCAAATCGTTAAAAAGCGAGCATTCTTCAATGGACGACCGCACCTATAAAACTATAAAGGCCGAGCAGTTTCCTAAAATAGTTTTCAAACTCAATTCAACAACCATCACAGAATTGCAAAAGGGAAAGTTTTTAATTAAAGCCAAAGGCGACCTAACCATTGCCGGAACCACCCAAAACATTACTCTGGATGTTACAGCCACCGTTAATCCGGATAATACAATCACTTGCACCGGAGCGCAAAAATTACAACTGAGAGACTACAAAATTGACCCACCAAGCTTTATGCTGGGTGCCATGAAGGTGGCTAACGACCTTACTATAAAATTTAACATTAACTACAAAAAGTAATTAACTCTTTAAATCAAACAATTAATAATAGCATCATGAAAACAAAAATTTTTACCCTTATAGGGTCGGTAGTTATAACCGGCTTAACCCTTGTTGCAGGTAATGCCAGCGCACAAGAACAGCAAATGCAATTTTTTCGTCCGAATAACAAATTGGGTATCAACGTGTTTGAAACCAGTAAAGCCGATACTATACCTTTTACCGGTGTAAAAGTAAAAGTTGGTGGTGGCTTTACGCTCAACTTTCAATCGTTAAGGGCCTCTAATACAGCCACCCCGCTAATTAAAACAGTTGGTACAGCTACCGGCAACGTTAATAGTTTAACCCCGTTAATTGATGGTTTTAACCTGCCAATGGCCAACCTTAATTTTGACGTGCAATTGGCCGATGGTATCCGTTTAAACCTTACATCGTACCTGGCATCAAGGCACCACGAAGAAACCTGGGTAAAAGGTGGCTACCTGCAAATTGATAAACTGCCGTTTTTACACAGCCAGTTGATTGATAAGCTGATGAAGAGCTTAACCTTTACTATTGGCGAATATGATTTGGATTACGGCGATCAGCACTACAGAAGATCAGACGGTGGTAATACCATTTACAATCCTTTTTTAGAAAACTATATAATGGATGAGTTTGCAACCGAGTTAGGTATGCAGGTGTACTACAAATGCCAAAAAACCGGCTTATTTGCTATGGCAGGTATAACCAATGGCGAGTTAAACCCAACCACCATCGAAGCTACAAAAACAGATGCCGAAACCGGCCAGCTTAACAAATATCCACCGGCTGTATTGGGTAAATTAGGTTACGATAAACAACTTACATCCGATTTAAGGTTAAGAATAACCGGTTCAGCATACTCGGTAAATAGCGCTAACAGCAGCACTTTGTTTGGTGGCGACCGTACCGGATCAAACTACTACAACGTAATGTCAAACCCAACAACAGCTGCTGGTACAGTACTTACACAGGCAATTGATTACAATGCATTTTCGGGCAGGTTTAACCCTGGCTTTAGCGAAGAGAACCACAGCTTTATGGGTAACCTGTTTGTAAAATACAAAGGCCTTGAGTTTTTTGGAACCGCCGAAACTGCTAAAGGCCGTACCATTACCGAAACCTCAAACCGTGGCGCTCAACAATACGCAGCCGACGTGATATACAGGTTTCCGGCTAAAACCGAAAACTTTTGGGTAGCATACCGTTACAACACTGTAAGCGCCACTATTGTGGGTAACTCAACAGATGTTACCGTTAACCGTAATGTTGGCTCGGCAGGTTGGTTTTTAACTAACAATATTATGCTTAAAGGCGAATACGTAAGTCAACAATATAAGAACTTCGACTCAACCAACATTTTAAACGGTGGTGAATTTAAAGGCTTCATGGTGTCTGCCGCCATTGGTTTTTAATATGATAACAAATAACTCACAATTAATAACAACGATCCCGAAGGTAATCTTCGGGATCGTTACTTATAAATACATACAGTTATATCTATAATAGCGATGAAAAAAGTATTGACTTCGGCACTGATTGCAGGGTGCATTTTATTTATGCTGAGTTACGGCGGACTGTTTTTTGCCGTTAAATTTTTCCCGCAGTTTTTTGTGGAATATAATAGTCCGCTATTTAACTCTACCGGCAGCCGCGATGTGCTTTTTTATCTCCATCCCTTCATTATCAGTTTTGCCTTATCCTGGTTTTGGGAAAGGTTTAAAGGCATGTTTAAGGGAGCTATACTGCTTCGCGGGCTGGAGTTTGGCCTTGTGTATTCTGTTATTGCGTTGCTACCCGTTATGTGGATATCGTTTAGCGCTTTAGATATTACAATAACCATGGTGCTCAGCTGGTTTGCCTATGGTTTGGGCCAGGCTTTAATTGCCGGCGTTGTTTTTGCCCGTATCAACCCCTAGCCAAAACGCATTTATAAAATACCGAAACCCAGTTTATTTTTTAAGCGATAAAATCCCGATCCAATGTTAATTAAAAACGCTTGGTGTACTTGGTTATTGGCTGTTATTACCGTGCCCGCCTTACCTGCCCATGCACCGGGGCCGGCTGCCACAGGCAAGGTATGGGTAATTAACCAAAGCAGCAGCCTTTGTGTTAACGGCAGTACAAACATCAATAAGTTTGCATGTGAAATTCCGGATTATGACCATACCGATACCCTAACCCTCTCGAAAGCGAAGGGTAGTAAAGAAATTTTATTATCGGGTTGTATTAATCTTAAAATACAAAGTTTTGATTGCCATAACTCAATAATGACCCACGATTTGCGGAACACGCTGAAAGAAAAACTATTCCCGCGTATGCGCATTAATTTTTTAACCCTTAGCGAGCTGCCCGAGCTAACCCTAACCCCTAAACCCATAACAGGCTTTGTAAATATTGAACTTGCGGGCGTTAGTAAACGGTTTGAAGTTAACTATCAGGCCTCGGTTGATGAAAAAAAATGTATTCATTTATTGGGCACGCGCGACGTTAATTTTTCGGATTTTAATTTGATAGCACCCAGAAAATTAGGTGGTATGATTAAAACCAATGATAAGCTGAGCGTTCAGTTTCACCTCAAAATAACCGCTCTGGATAACCTATAACAATGGAGGTCCAGTTAAAGCAACGGTAACAGCGGCGGCTAAACTGGAAGATATAGACGCTGTATTTGACGAAATGAAAAAAAAGCAAATTGACGGACGCATAGTTCTGGAAATAGCTAAACCATAAAACCAATCATCACAAGGGTAGCTAAATTTTTTGCTTTCTTTGTGTGTGATTTTAATTGCTAAAAGCACCATCTTAAATTACATGACCGAAATTAAATATATATCAGCCGAAGAGGCTTTGAAGTTTGTAAACCCCGGAAACCGGGTTTTTATTCACGGTAGTGCCGCAACGCCGGTTTGCCTGGTGGAGGCCTTGCAAAACAGGCATGCCGAACTCCATGATGTTGAATTGGTAAGTATTACCACCTTAGGCAACGTTAATTTTGATAACCCCCAACACCGCAATTCTTTTTTCTTCAATTCTCTGTTTGTTTCGGCAGCAACGCGCAACGTTGTAAATAGCGAAAGGGGAGACTATGTTCCGGTTTTTTTAAGCGAGATTCCGCAGCTTTTTCGCAGAAATATTTTGCCGGTAGATGTAGCATTAATTCACGTTTCGCCGCCCGATGTGCATGGCTTTTGTTCGTTAGGTACATCGGTTGATATTGCGCGCGCTGCCGTTGATATGGCTAAACACGTAGTGGCGCAGGTAAACCCGTTAATGCCCCGAACGCATGGCGAGAGTTTTATTCACGTTGATAAAATTGACGCCATGGTTTGGCATAAAGCCGACTTACCCGAAGTTAATTATGCCAACGAAACCAATGCGATAGTTGAAAAAATAGGTTATCATGTTGCTTCGCTTGTAGAGGATGGTGCCACATTGCAATTAGGCATAGGCAGCATTCCAGACCAGGTTTTGAAAAACCTTACAGGCCATAAAAACCTTGGCATACATACCGAAATGTTTTCGGACGGAATAATTCCGCTAATTGAAAGCGGCGTTATTAATAACAGCCAAAAGAAATTAAACAAAGGCCGGTCGGTTACGGCGTTCATTACCGGAACCCGCAAGTTGTATAATTTTGTTGATGATAACCCTGGGGTAAGAGTAATGGATATTAGTTATGTAAACGATACTAGTATTATTAGGCAAAATCCTAAAGTTACGGCTATAAACAGCGCCATCGAAATCGATTTAACTGGCCAGGTATGTTCGGATTCTATTGGCACCTACCAATACTCCGGCATTGGTGGTCAGATGGATTTTATTCGCGGGGCCTCTTTATCCGAAGGCGGAAAGCCTATTATTGCCCTGCCGTCGCAAACCAACAAGGGTATTAGCCGCATTACTCCGTTTTTAAAGCAGGGTGCCGGGGTAGTTACTACACGGGGCCACGTACACTGGGTAGTAACCGAATACGGTATGGTTGATTTATTTGGTAAAAACCTTAAACAACGCGCCAAGGCTTTAATTGAGCTTGCACATCCCAACCATCGCGAAAGCCTCCACCATGCGTATTTGGAACGTTTTGAACACGCCTAAATAAGTAAATATAAAAACAGCAGGCCCATATTTTTAAATTAGGGCCTGCTGTTTTTTTATAGATTGTACAGGTATTGCAATTAAAAAAATGCTAAAACACAACCGACTTATTTACAGCCGGAAAAACTAATACGGGCAAATCGGCATTGCGGGCCATGTGCTGGGTGTGGCTTTGGTTAAATAGCCGTTCAAAGCTATCATGTTTGAGATGGACCATAGCCAGCATTTCAAGTTCACGATGATCTAAAAGCCAGGTTAATCCCAAATCAACATCTTTACTTTTAACATCCCGGTAGTAAATGTGGGGGTAATTAACCAGATTGGTCACTTTAGTTAAAAAATTGCTCACTTTATGCCGGTAGTCCTTTTGCTTGCCACCATCATCCATAATATGTACCAATAGCAACTCGGCATTAAATTGCCGCGCCAGGCTCACTATCGAGTGGATAACATCAATTTCCTGGTCGTCTAAGTTAGTGGCAAAGGCTATGGTATTTAATTTTTTAAATTTTGCGGCAGGCGGTATCAGTAACAACGGGAAATTTGCCTTATCAATCACATCGTTGCTTATGCTGCCGGCTAAAAAGCGGCTTATGGCATTATCACTTTTTAGCCCCATAACCACAAGGCTAACATCATGGTTTGCAGCCAGGTTTGTTGTAACATCAGTTACGCTACCAATTTGGATACAGTAAGTAACTTTAGGTTTATAATGTGTTTCCACATTGTTTTGGTGCGACTGCTCCAGCATCAAACGTTTGGCAAATATGCTTAACTCGTGGTCAACATCGGTTTTAATAGTTTGGTAATCTTCAACCGGCCAGGCGGTTTGCAATGCCATAAGTGAATTGGCAGGAACCTTGGCCGCATTAAAAAGTTTAACGTCGGCGTTTATAAACTTGGCTAATTGCAACGCATATCTTGCCGCATTATCTGCTGCGGGCGAAAAATCGGTAGGCACAATAATGGTTTTCATGGTTTGCGGTTTTTGTTTATCCAAATCTCGCTACTAAAATGAGCCTGCGGAATGACGGCAATCATTTTAGTTTATGATTTTAAGCAGTGCGACGGGTAACAAATTTAAAATTTCGGGTGGCTTCTAATCTGCATCACACTATTATTTGTTAACTTTTCATTAACTTTATTTACAATTTCTTAATGTTTTATTGATATTTTTCTCATAGTGTAGGCGTTCCTTTGCGCTAAAATCACAATACATGAAGAGAACATTAACCTTAATCTTATCCTTGTTTCTTTTTACCGGCTTTGCTTTTGCAGGTGGTATAATTAAAGGGAATATTACTGATAAAAATAGCGGCGAGCCACTTATTGGTGCAACAATTAGCATCAAAAGCAAAAATACCAAATTTAAACTGTCAACAGGCAGTGGTTTGGATGGTAGTTTCTCGTTTAAAAATGTGCCTGCGGGAGAATATGAAATAGAGGGCAAGTACATCTCGTTTAAAGAGGAAACAAAAAGTATTAATGTTAAAGATGCCGGTATAACAATTGTTAAAATTCAACTCGTGGCCAAAGGGAGCGAGCTTAAAGAGATAACCATTGGAGGCCGTGCTTCGGGCGAAACAGATCAGTCGGCTATCAGAACCTTAAAGCAGGCAGACCAGGTGATGAATGTTGTATCGGCCAAAACAATTGAAGTATCTCCGGATATTACTGTTGCAAACGTTATGCAACGCGTATCGGGCGTATCAATTGAGCGGAGTAACAATGGCGAGGGCCAGTATGCTATTATCCGCGGTATGGAAAAACGCTATACCTACACCCTTATTAATGGTTTTAAAATACCGAGCCCTGATAACAAAAACCGTTATATACCGCTTGATATTTTCCCTGCCGATATTGTGAGCCGTTTAGAGGTTTATAAATCATTAACCCCATCTATGGAAGGCGATGCAATAGCCGGCGGTGTTAACTTAGTTTTAAAAGATGCGCCCGACGAATTTACGGTTAAAGCTAACCTGGGTATGGGCGTTTCGCAAAGTGTTATTAATAATGGCTTTACAAACTTTAAAGCCAACAATGTTACCGTGCGCTCGCCACGTATTATTAATGGTAGTTCGTATAACGCGGTATTGAGCGATTTTTCTTACGACGGTCAGCGTTTTACCAACTCAAAATTGCCGGTTGGTACCATTGCAGGTTTAAGCGTAGGTGGCCGGTCGGCAGATAAAAAGTTTGGAGCTTTGGTATCGTTAAGTTATCAAAATATTTACAAGGATAACAAGAGCGTTCTTTTTGGGTCGGACGTTGACGCAAATAATTCGCCGCAGGTTACCGATATTACCCGGAGGATATACAATATTCAACAAGAACGCACCAGTGCTATTGGCAGGTTTGATTACAAATTTAACAAACGTAACAAATTAACTTTAGACGCCGATTACATTAATTTGGCTCAAAACTTATACCGCTTTTCATCGGATACAGCCTTAACGCTGGCCCGCACGGCTATAGGCCAGGGCCGCGTTACGCAAGACCCACGCAGCGAGCGCGATGTGCAAAAAATATATAACTTTACCCTTCACGGCGAACATAGCTTAACTGATATCCTAAGCTTTAACTATAGCGGCGTTTACGCCAAGGCTACAGCCAATGGTAACCGTTACGACCTGGGTTTAATAACCAGCAATACTTTGCAATCAGATGGATCGGTTTTACAAGCACCTACTACAATTGACGCTTCTAAGGGCCAAACACAAACCTTTAGTTATAACTCCGACCAGGATAAAAGCGGGTACCTAAATGTTGTTTACACGCCTAAACTGTTTGATACTAAGGTGATTTTTACCGCCGGTGGTATGTACCGCAATAAAACCCGGAGCAGTACTTTCGATCAATACACCTTGTCGCTGCCGTCAATTATAGCATCCACCCAAATTTATGATGGTAATATCGATCACAATACTTTTTCGGTAGCCACATTACAAGGAACAGCTTCTGATCCGTTAAATTACGACTTTACCGAAAATGTTGGAGCAGGCTTTCTGCAGTTTAAATTTAATATTGATAAACTGGAAGCAGTTGGCGGTGCCCGATACGAACATACCGATCAAAACTATTACGATGCGTTACCAGCCACTTCGGTAGGCAAAACGGGTTCTATTAAATACTACGATATATTGCCGAGTTTAAACCTGAAGTACACCTTATCTGACAAGGAAAATTTACGTGCAGCGTATTATTCGGCTATTAGTCGCCCCAATTTTTATGAGTTGGTGCCACACACCAGCGGCGACCCCGATGCTGATTACCAGGAAAAAGGTAATCCAAATTTAAAACACACCACTGCCGATAATTACGATTTGCGTTACGAGTTTTTCCCTAAAGCTTTAGACCAATTGTTGGTTGGTGTTTTCTACAAAAAAATAGTTAACCCCATAGAATATGCTTTAGTAAACCAAATGGCCGCGGGTTCTGGTGGTTTTGCTTTACAGGCAAGCAACTTTGGTACGGCACATAATTATGGTTTTGAGGCCGATATAACCAAATATATTCATCATTTTGGTTTCCGGGCAAATTACTCTTACACCAATTCGGAAATTACATCTAGCAAGGCCCAACAATACCGCAATGCTACCGGTAACGTAGTAACTCGTTTGGTAGATCAAACCCGTCCTTTGCAAGGCCAGTCAAAAAATATTGGCAACCTGTCGTTACTTTACAAAGACGCCAAAAGCGGGCTCGACGCTCAAATATCAGCGGTTTATACCGGCGAGAGGATAAACAGCGTGTCTACTTATTTGGATAACGACATCTGGCAAAAAGGTTTTGTAACCTTAGATGTTTCGGCCGAAAAGAAGGTGTTTAAAAACCTTTTTATTTATGCAAAAGCTACCAATTTACTCAATACTCCTTACGAGTTGTTTGTTAAATTGCCATACCCACCGCTGGGTCTTCCAGGTTCTACGGGCCAGGCTATTGAATACCAGGAAGCGGGCAAAAATACCTTTATCCGTAAAGACAACTATCAACAGTATTATATTTTGGGCCTACACTATAAACTTTAATTTACATGAAAAAGATATTTAAGCAGTTATTGGTAGTGTTGTGCGGTGCGCTTGCACTGAGCGCCTGTCATCAAAAAGAGATAACTAATATCTCGCCAGCGTTAATTCAAACGGCAAACGCCATCACATCCGACACCTTAAAGGGAACTATAAAAGGTACCTTGTTGAGTGGGAAAACATATTACTTTAGCAGCGATATTACCGTAAACGACGGTGATACCCTGTTACTGCAAAGCGGTGTACACCTTATTGCCTTGTGCGATGGAAAAACACCTGCAACAGCCCCCGAAATATTTATGCACGGTACTTTTATAAGCCTGGGAACTAAAGACCAGCCAAATTATATTACCGTTAAAAATGCCGACGACCTGCATGCGCAGGCGGCCCAACAAAATTATGTTAACGTGTTTTTTGGCTGGTGGGGCGGTATTACCTGCACGCCATCGGCTGTTACGCCAACTAACCCAAACCCTAAAGGCGGCGATGCCATTATTAAATGGACGCATATTGAATTTGGCGGCGGTCCTGCGGGCTCTGCCGATAATCAGGCGTTTTACGCAACCGGAAACGCCCGTTACAATATTTATTTCGCAAACATCACCAAAAATTTAATTATCGAAGATTCGTGGTTTTTTGGCGCAAAAGACGATAACATTCGTACAGATGGTGGTAAAATAAGCATCATGCGCAATACCTTTGAGCTTTGCGGCGGCGTAGGTGGCGAGTTTTTAAACATGAAAAGCGGCACCGTTGGCGATGTGGCTTACAACATGTGTATCGGTTCGGCAACTAACTCGTTAAAGCTATCAGATGCCGGTAGCACAGGCGTACAGGCCAACGTAAATATGTACAACAATACCATGGTTAACGGCGGTTACAGGCAAACAAAAACAGGCCGCGGTGGCGCTATTGACTATGAAAAATTGGCTAAAGGCAAAGCCTTTAACAACCTGTTTGTTAACTGCCGCTTTAGCATGCGTGTAACCAGCGATGCCGATATTGCCAATGTATCATACAACAACAACTTATTTTATGGTTATTCTACAGCAATTGTTGGGCAGTTTTATACCACCGATAGTTACCTGGGTATTCCAAAGGGCAGCAGCGATATTATATCAACCACGGTACAAACCAATAACCCTTTATTTTACGGTTACGACGTAAACCAATATAATTTTACATCTAACCCCGGCCCAATTTCGGCCAGTTTGCAACCCTTTGTTGTAGTAGCTATGGGCGCGGCTAACTTTAGGTTAACGGCAGCATCGCCTGCAATAGGTAAGGGTAATACTTCGCTTTTACCATTAAACACGGTTACAGCTACCGGCACATACGGTGCCACCATTACGCCGCCGGGCCGCGATTTGGGTGCTTACCAAAGCGATGGTACAGGTAATCAACATTAATAGTTAATCCGTTTTAATTAAATAAACTCAGGTTAGTAAAGCTAATCTGGGTTTATTTGTATAATATATTTTATGTTAAAATACTTTAAAGCAACACTGTTATTACTTGTACTTTGTACAACATACAAGTTAAAGGCACAAACCTGCAATTATCCTTATTTGGGTACTAAAACACTTTACAGTGTGCAGGTTTACAAAAACACGGTACCGCCAGCACGGTACCAGCCCATATTTATTAACCATGTGGGTAGGCACGGTGCCAGGCATTTAACCAAGGAGGTAAACACCAGCTTTGCCTATAAATTGCTAATGCATGCCGATAGTGCCGGTGCTTTAACAGCAGAGGGGCAAAAGCTTAAAGATATGGTGATGGCGTTGGATAAAGTTGAACACGGAAAGGTTAAATCCATATCGGGCGGAGGTAGGGAGGAGTTGCAAGGTATTGGGCAGCGAATGTTTAACAATTACCCCAAGGTATTTGCCGGCTCGCCCCGGTTAAATGTGGCCATTACCAAGGAAATTAGAACCAAGCAAAGTGCTGATGCTTTTTTGAATGGATTAAAAGCCGGCTTTTTAGATAGTGCGAAAATTAGTGAATACACCGATGACACCGATTTACGCTTTTATGATGCTTCGCCAACTTACACAGCGTTTGAAGATGGCGGCAACTGGCAAACAGTAATGCACCAACTGGAGCAAAAACTTAAAATTGCCGATGTTGATACCAAAATAATAAACCGATGGATAAAACCGGCTTTTACCGAAACACTAAAACCAGCCGAAATAGAAAAATTAGTGAGCGATATTTTTGGCTTTGCTACCATTGTACCATCGTTAAGAGTTGAAATAGCTAAAGCTGATATGAAGCCCGGTAGCGTTAATTTTATCAGCTTATTTAATTGCGACGAAATTGAAGCTTTAAGCAAAATTGATGTAGCCGACGATTACCTTAAAAAAGGGCCGGGTACCAATAAAAACGGTATCCAGGTTAGGATAGCCGTACCCTTACTGGTTAACTTTATTAATACAACAGATCAGTTTATTAAAAATGGTGATATCAATGCCGAACTTCGTTTTGCTCATGCTGAAACCATTTCGCCATTTGCTACGCTATTGGGGATAGACAAGGCGAGCCTTTTAGCTACCGATATCAACCAATTGAGCCAAAGCTGGCGGTCGGATCAGGTTATATCGCTCAGTTCAAATATTCAATGGGTTTTTTACCGCAAAAAAGGGAGCAGTAATTTATTGGTCAAAATATTGCTTAACGAGCGCGAGGTGCATATAAACGGCCTGGCTACTAAATTATTTCCTTATTATCAGTGGCAGGCATTGCGGGCCTTTTATCTGAGTAAACTCAATAATTTAAACGTAAAATTGACCGATAACATGGCCGATTATCTTAAAGAGGTTAAGTAATGTTGTAGTAACGACTATTTTTTCAATATAAACATTGAGGCTGCTCGGCAAAGAGCGGCCTTTTTTATTAAATAAAAAGTAGGCAATGTTGCAGGGGCAGGTTGATGTTAAAGCTTGACAGCAAGTTGGATTTATTTCAATGCTTTTAGAAAGGCCATAAAACATTCGGTAATAAGTATTAAATTGCAGTATCTATTATTGTTTAAAAACCTATGCTTACCTTACAAACCATCATGGCCGAGCTACAGGCAAACGGTAGCGAAAGCATCAAAAAAACCTTACTTAAACACGGTGTAAAAGAACCATTTTTTGGGGTGAAGGTTGAGTTTTTAAAAACCATTCAAAAAAAGGTTAAAACAGATTACCATCTCGCGAAAGATTTGTATGCCACCGGCAATGCGGACGCGATGTACCTTGCCGGGTTAATTGCCGATGATAAAAAAATGACCAAAGCCGATTTGCAAAGCTGGGTGGAGCAAGCCTTATCAAGCAATGTTAATGGTTACACCGTTCCGTGGGTTGCTGCCGGGAGCAATTATGGTTATGAAATGGCAATGGATTGGATAGAGTCCGCTAACGAAAATATTGCCGTAGCCGGATGGTCAACACTATCAAACCTGCTGGCACTTAAAGCGGATAGCGAATTAAACCTAACAAGCCTAAAAACATTATTATACAGGGTAGAAAAAAATATTCACAAAGCACCAAACCGGGTGCGGCAGGTTATGAATGCGTTTGTTATTGCGGCAGGCAGTTACGTGGCTCCGTTAACCCACGATGCCATAGCTACAGCAAATAAAATAGGCACTGTATTTGTCGACGCCAACGGAACGGCCTGCAAAGTACCCCCGGCAGCCGAGTACATAAAAAAAATACAAGATAAAGGAACAATAGGCAAAAAAAAGAAAACAGTTAAATGTTAAATAAAGCACCGGCCTGCTATTAAATACTTTATTTTGTTTACTATTGCTCATCCCTAATAATAATTTACCTTTTATTATATCAATAAGGATGAAAAACATACCCAAGGCATTGATCTTGTCCAGAATTTTTATTGGGGTCGTTATTTTGCTTTTGGCCATTTATGCAATACCTCATTTCAGGGCTATCATTATTACACTGGTAGCAGTTGGTTTATTAACTGATATTTTCGACGGTATAATAGCAAGGCAGTTAAAAATATCAAGCGTAAAGCTGCGACGTATGGATTCTAACGTCGATATGATATTTTGGGTGTGCATTATTGTGGCCGCTTACGTCATAAGCCCTTTATTTTTTCGGGAAAACTGGTTGAAGCTTTGTTTGTTAATTGGCTTTGAGCTTGTTAGTTACGTGTTTAGCTATATCAAATTTAAAAAAGAAGTGGCTACCCATGCCATAGGTTCAAAACTTTGGGCACTGGTGTTATTTGCAACATTAATACAATTGATAGCCGTTGGTAATTCGGTAATATTGTTTAACATTTGCTTTTACCTGGGTTTACTAACCCGGTTGGAAATTATTTTGATGCTTATTGTAATTAAAAAGTGGACAAACGATATTCCAACACTTTATCACGCCTTCCGCATCAGGAAAGATAAGCCAATTAAACGGCATAAATTGTTTAACGGCTAAGGCTATATTCTCCTAACATAATTTTGTTAATCTATTTTATCATAGCCATATAATTAAAAGTATGTGGTTAATAATATTATTATTACAATTAAACCTTTTGTGATATTTATTGTCTTACCTATATCTAACCATTAAATTATGCGTAATTATTTACGTTATCCGTTGTTGCTGTTACTTGTATCTACTTTATTTATCTGCTGTAAAAACGCTGGTAATGGCGCGGCACCTTCGTATGTGTGTCCGGCAAATCGTTTTATTACCGAGCAATTTACGTATGTAACTTCAACAGTGTTATACGGGCAAGCCATTGATTATACCGGTAAAACCCAAAGCCTGCAAATGGATTTAAACCAACCGGCTGCCGATACTTTGGCCCACCGGCCTTTAATAATTTACTGCCACGGCGGCGGTTTTACAACCGGAACCCGCAATGGGGCATTTGCAAATAAATTTTGCCAAGCCTTTGCCAAACGCGGCTATGTAACTGCAAGTATTGATTACCGCCTGGGCATTGGTAACAATGGCGATAACGATGTAATTAGCGCACAAATACGTGCCGTGCAGGATGCCAAGGCTGCCGTGCGTTTTTTTAAACAAACCGCTATTGAGCAAGGCAATCCATACCGTATTGATACTGCGCAGATTTATATAGCCGGAGAATCATCGGGAGCTATTGTGGCCCTGCAAATGGGTTATTTAAATACTACAGCCGAGTTTGCCGAAACTGCCGATGCATTAATACTAAGCAACCTAAACGGTATAGAGGGTACTACTACCTTGCCTTATTCATCAAAAATAGCTGGGGTGATAAGCTTATCGGGCGCTATGCTGGATGTTAACTGGTTAAACAATGGCAGTATGCCTGTAATTATGGTACATAGCACTAATGATGCCGTGATGCCCTACAAATCGGCAATTGCTGGTCCATATACCGAAACGAGGGTTTATGGAAGTTTCTCAATAGATTCGGCTGCAGCAGGTACCAAGGTGGCCTCGGCTTTGCATACCTTTTATAATGCGGGTAACGCACCGTATTTAAACTCAAGTAAATACGCCGATACTACAATAAAATATGTAGCGCAACAATTGTTTGGCTTGATAGATTGCCAACGATTAGGCCACAGATAGTTAATCGGTAAATTCCCGTTGTTGGTTTCTGTCTATCTCGGCATTTTTTGTTTTAAACCTATTGTACTCGGGTTTAGCAATTTTGATGTTTTGCTTTGAAAGATCGATGCTTGCATTTAGTTCAAAACCAACCAAAATAATGATGGAGTTAATATACAACCAAAGCATAATAACAATGAGGGTGCCAATTGAGCCGTACAGTTTGTTATATGCCGAAAAGTGGTTAATGTAAAAGGTAAACCCCCACGATGTTAGCAACGCTAAAAAAGTAGCCATTATAGAGCCCGGACTTAAAAACTTCCACCGGCGTTTATGGGCGGGGCCGTAACGGTATAAAATTGAAACGGTTACAAAAAATAAGATAACCACTATAAACCAGCGCAGCAGCGTGATAAGGTATATCCAAAATTTACCGCGGGTATCTAGCTTGAATTGTATGTAACTTATAATGGATTGGCTCATCACCAAAATAAAAATTCCCACAATAAGCGATAGCAAAATAAGCATGGTAAGCACCAACGCTACCCAGCGCCGCCGTAACCAGGTGCGGGTTTCTAACAATAACGACGATTTGTTAAAGGCCCGCATTAATTTATGAACGCCGTTGGTAGCAAAAAACATTGCCGATAGAAAGCCGAATGAAAGCAGGCCGCCGTGCTGGTTTTTTACAATATCAATAATAGTTGACTGGAATACATCGTAAGCGTTTTTGGGTAAAATGAGCTGCAACAAATCCAACAAGGTTTTTTGGAATTTGTGTATAGGTATGTATGGTATTAGCGTAAATAAAAATATAGTGCCGGGGAAAATAGCCAGCAAAAAGCTATAAGCCAGCGACGAAGCTTTGTTAACCAGCGACTCTTGTTTTATTTCTTCAAAAAAAAAGGTTGCTACGGTATAAAGCGGCAGGGGCCTAAAACCCGGAAGGATGATAACCTTTGTCCAATCAAGTATATAACGGTAAAATCTTAATCGTAGTAAGTTTCGGTGCAGCCAATCCATTTAGTTCAAAAATACGCAAAAAATCACATTTTAATATCATGGCATTTGCAACATGCCAAACATTATAGCTTGATATGCTGATAAGCAAGCTGTTGCTTTTACTGCTTTTTAGCCCGTATCTTGCTCAAAAACTGCGGTGTAAAGCCCAGGTACGATGCTATCATATACTGCGGAACGCGCTGCATAAATTCGGGGAAACTACTACTGAAATGGCCATAGCGTTCTTCATCGGTTTGGTCAAAAATAAACTTCATCCGGCGTTGCCAAGCGGTATAAACCTTTTGCAAAACAAGGCGGAAGTATCGTTCCAATTTAGGTATGCGGATAAAAAGCTCATCAAGTACATCTTTATTTAAAGCAATTACTTGCGTGTTTTCAACAGCCTGAATGTAATAACCTGTGGCAATGCGGTTATCAAAACTATCCTGATCGGTTATCCACCAGTTTTCTATCGCAAACTGCGTAATTTGTTCGTTTTGTTTACGGTTTATAAAATAAAGGCGTAAACAACCCTGTACAACAAAATAGGTGCTTTTGCAAACTTTACCGGGCTGTAAAAGCAAATCCTTTTTCCTGAAGTTTTGAATAGTTACCGAATTGGAGATAAGAGCCGCTTCCTCGTCAGTTAAAGGCACAAATTTTTTAATGTGGTTAATAAGGGCTATCATGATAAAGGCTACTTAGGGGCTAATTTACAAAATGCAAAGTAACGCTACTGTATTATTTGGCTAAAGGCTTAAAAGTTACCGCTATTTCAAATCAATAATTTTGCGCAATTTTATAGCTTTCTCTACTAACGCTAATTATGAACCTGGAATTTAACAAGAACGAAGACATTAACAAGCAGTTGGTTTACGAACTGAAAACAAAGCTCAAAAAGATATACCTGGGCGGTGGCGAAAAGGCCGCTGCCAAACAAAAAGAAAAGGGTAAAATGCTTGCCCGCGAAAGGGTTAGCTATCTTATTGATAAAAATAAACCCTGGCTTGAGGTTGGTGCCTTTACAGCCGATGGCATGTATGCCGAGCATGGCGGCTGCCCTTCGGGCGGGGTGGTGTGCGGTATTGGTTATATAAGCGGCAGGCAATGTGTTATTGTTGCTAACGATGCCACGGTAAAGGCGGGGGCCTGGTTCCCGATAACGGCTAAGAAAAATTTACGCGCACAGGAAATTGCGATGGAAAACCGCTTGCCCATTATTTACCTGGTAGATTCGGCGGGGGTGTACTTGCCTTTGCAGGATGAGATATTTCCTGACAAAGAACATTTCGGGCGGATATTTCGCAACAATGCCTGGATGAGCAGCCACGGCATAATCCAGATAGCTGCCATTATGGGTAGCTGTGTTGCCGGAGGGGCTTATTTGCCTATAATGAGCGATGAAGCCATGATTGTTGATGGCACGGGTTCGGTTTTTTTGGCAGGGTCGTATCTTGTAAAATCGGCAATAGGCGAAGATGTGGATAACGAAACCCTGGGCGGCGCAACCACGCATTGCGAAATTAGCGGCGTTACCGATTATAAGCATCCCAATGATGCGGCTTGTTTAGATGCTATCCGCAATATCATGAGTAAAACCGGCCATAATACCGAGGCTGGTTTCGACCGCATTAAGCCATCATTACCGAAACTGGATGAGCAGGATATTTATGGCATATTACCCGAGAACCGCGACAAACCGTATGATATGAAAGAAATTATTAAACGGTTGGTTGACGATTCGGAGTTTGAAGAATATAAGGCACTCTTTGGGCAATCTATAATTTGCGGCCTGGGCCGGGTTGACGGCTGGGCCGTGGGTATTGTGGCTAACCAGCGCACGGTACTCAAATCGAAAAAAGGAGAAATGCAGTTTGGCGGCGTTATCTATTCGGATTCCGCAGATAAGGCAACACGGTTTATTATGAATTGTAACCAGAAAAAAATACCACTGGTTTTTTTGCAGGATGTTACCGGTTTTATGGTAGGCAGCCGCAGTGAGCAAGGCGGCATTATAAAAGACGGAGCCAAAATGGTTAATGCGGTAGCTAATTCGGTTGTACCCAAAATTACCATTGTGGTGGGTAACTCATACGGAGCGGGTAATTATGCCATGTGCGGCAAAGCTTACGACCCACGATTGATATACGCATGGCCATCGGCTAAAATAGCGGTAATGGGTGGCGCACAAGCAGCAAAAGTATTGGTGCAAATGCAGGCCGCAAGCATGAAGGCAAAAGGAGAGGTGGTTACCCAGAAGCAGGAAGATGACCTGCTTAAAGAAACTACCGACAGGTATAATAGCCAAACCACACCTTATTATGCAGCCGCACGCCTTTGGGTTGACGGCGTTATTGACCCGTTAGATACCCGCAAGGTAATTAGCATGGGCATTGAGGCTGCTAACCATGCACCAATTGAGCGCGCATTTAATGTAGGTGTGATACAAACCTGATTTTGGATTTGGGAATTTCAATTTGGAATTTTTTTTATATCCAACATTTAGATGATACATTTTTTCTATTACATCAATGATAAATATTAAACGGGCCGACCATGTTTATGTATCTGTGCCGCCGGGCAAGATGCATGAGGCTAATGAGTTTTATAGCCAGGTAATGGGCCTAACGCCTAAGCCCAGGCCGGATGTGTTTACATCGGCAGGGTATTGGTATGATATGGGTGGGATAGAGCTGCATTTAGGCACGGAAACAGTTGTGAGCCCATCTAAACGGCATTTTGCCTTGGAAGTTACCAATTTGCCTGCCGCCCGCGCGCATTTAGAAGCCAATAATATTGAGATAGACGACACTGAAGCCATCCCCGGAAGGCAACGGTTTATGTTTACCGACCCTTACGGAAACTTGGTGGAATTACTGGAATATGATTAAATTTGAAACCATCAGCGTAAAAACTTCAATTATCTTCATTATCAATAAAAATGGAATCGGTAGAAACAGTGATGGTATTGTTTGTGATAGGCTTTGCGGCCCTGTTAATTGGTTTTGCACGCAGCAACGAAAAACGGAAACTGCTGCGCAATGGTATACGTGTTAATGGCATCATCTTCCAGATTATTAACGATGGTAAAAGCAGCAGCCCAACTTATTATGCAGTGGTTAGGTTTTTTACGGAGCAACACGACCGTGTAACCGAAAAATACAAAATTGGCGGTAATAAATGGACGTATAAAGAAGGCGAAGACGTGAAAGTGATTTACGACCCGCAAAACCCTGGTCGTTTTTTGTTGGATGATATCCGGTCGAAGGCTTTGAGTCCGGTATTTATTTATGGTGGTATTTTTTTGATATTGGTTTCTGTTGGCCTGTTGGTGCTGGGTTTGCGCGGATAGCTTAAACCATAAAACGAATAACTTACGTGCTATTGCTAATTTAAAAGTAAAACCCTATATTTGCACCTCATTTTAAACAAACAAAATAATTAACAATGTACGCAATAGTAAGTATAGCCGGACAGCAATTTAAAGTTGCTAAAGACCAGCAGATCTTTGTACACCGTTTACAGGGAGATGAAGGCGCTAGTATTGAATTTGACAAGGTATTGTTAGCAGAAAACGAAGGTGCTATTAAATTAGGTTCTGATTTAACAGGTGCAAAAGTAACAGCTAAAATCGTGTCTCATTTAAAGGGTGATAAAGTAATCATCTTCAAGAAGAAAAGAAGAAAAGGTTACAAAAAGAAAAACGGTCACCGTCAGCAATTCACTAAGATCGAGATCACTGGTATTTCGTTATAATTTAAGTTTAACCATAAGAGCCGTTAAGGCTTATAAAAATATAAAAAAATGGCACACAAAAAAGGAGCCGGTAGTTCCAGGAACGGTCGCGAGTCACATAGCAAGCGTTTAGGTATTAAAATTTTTGGCGGTCAGCCAGCAATTGCCGGTAACATCATCGTTCGTCAGCGTGGTACAAAACACAACCCTGATAAAAATGTTGGCATAGGTAAAGATCACACATTATTTGCTTTAATTGATGGCGAAGTAGTTTTCAAAAAGAAAGCTGATAACCGTTCGTACGTATCGGTACTTCCATTCCAGGTTACTGCCGTAGCCGAAGATGCTGCACCGGTAGCAAAACAAGCACCAGTGGCTGTTGAAGCTGCAACTGAAGAAGAAGCTCCTGCAAAAGCACCAAAGGCGCCAAAAGCACCAAAAGCAAAAGCTGCTGATTCAACCGAAGAAGAAGAAGCTTAATTAGCAATTAATAGATATAAAAAAACCTGTTGGGCAAATCCAACAGGTTTTTTTAGTTTGTGGGGTTTTTGGTTATTTGGTATTGCTTAATACAATTTTAAATGTATAGCGCACTTTAACAGGTTTACCATGCTGCTTGCCGGGTTTCCATAAAGGCGAAGCATTGATAACGCGCAGCACTTCCTTATCTACAATTGGCGATATACCGCTTGTTATCTGGGCATCGGTTATACGCCCGTCTGTTTCAATGGCCATGCTTACCGTTACGGCTCCTTGCATATCTTTTACCTTCGCATCTTTATCGTAAGCAATATTTTTGGATATATACTTATAAAATGCTTTTGCACCGCCCGGAAACTGAGGCTCAAAATCAATAGCCTTATTGTTAAATTTACTATCCGAAAGTTTGGTTACAGTAACCTTTTGTGCTATTGAGTTAAAAGGAACTGTAAATAAAAGCAAAGCAAAAATAAATCGTGTCATGGTTTAATAACGTAATATGGTTTAATTAGTTGTTTTATCGGCTAAGGTAA
The DNA here is from genome assembly GCF_003633615.1 of Mucilaginibacter gracilis. Classification (NCBI taxonomy): domain Bacteria; kingdom Pseudomonadati; phylum Bacteroidota; class Sphingobacteriia; order Sphingobacteriales; family Sphingobacteriaceae; genus Mucilaginibacter; species Mucilaginibacter gracilis. The sequence goes on from NZ_RBKU01000001.1 coordinate 4,176,433, forward strand.
AGTTAATTGGGATAGTGTATGATACCGGCACATTGCGCCCGTTTTGCGATGCCGGTTTCCATCTTGGCGATGCAAGCAACACCCGTATGGCTTCCTGGCTTAAATCTTCGGCGGGGCTGCTAACGGCCTCAACGTCGTTAACGCTTCCGTCTTCCTCAACTGTAAAGGTGATAAAAACTTTGCCCTGTACATTAGCTTTTTTCGAATCGGGAGGATAAGTAATATTTTCGCTCAGGTAACGCAAAAAAGCCGAGAGGCCACCCGGAAACTCCGCATTATGGCTGCTTGGGTGAAACAGGTCCATTTTAGCAACAACTCTTTTCTTCTTTTTCACCACAACAGGTTCGGCCTTTTTGGCCAAAATCGGCTCTTTAGCAGCAGGCTTAACTTCGGGTTTTTTGGCAATAGGTGGCTCAACCTTTTTGGCTACAACAGGTAGCTTTTTTGCAACGGGTGGTTCAACCTTTTTTGCTATAACAGGTGGCTTTTTTGCAATAGGTGGCTCAACCTTTTTTGCTATAGGTGCTATAGGTTTTTTTACCAATGGCGGTTGGGGCTTTTTAATTACCGGTGGAGGTGTTTTTTTAACAACAGGCACAGCAGGTGCTTTAGCTATTAGTGTTTTTTTGGCTGCCGGGGGCTCCGTTTTTTTAACAACTGGCGGTGTTGCTTTTTTAACTACCGGGGTAGTAACTTTTTTAACAGGCGCAGGTACTGGTTTTTTTACCGGCGGCACAGTTGGCTTTTTTAAAGCAATTAACGGTGCTTTTTGTGGTAAAGGTGGCTTTGCTTTGGCAATAGCAGGGGGAGTAGCTTTTTTAACTGTAAGCGGTGCAGGTTTGTTTATAGGCGGCAAATTAACGTTTGTAACCAATACAGGTTTAGGTTTTACAGTTGCAGGGGTAACGCCGTTAACTGCTAAATCAATATTTAAAACCATATCCATGCTCACGTTTTGTGCGTTTAATGTGGCAGGCTGCCATTTAGGCGATGTTTTAATTACCTGCACCACTTCGGGATCTATCTGCGGAGAAAGGCTTTTTAGTACCGATACGTGCGACACACTGCCATCGGCATTAATGGTCATTACCAAAATTATTTGCCCTTTTATACTATAGGCAACTGTATGGTTAGTTTGCAGCTTTGTGGTAATGTAATTTTTGAAATCGCCCTGCAAAAATTTGGCAATAGCATCAACGCGCTTATGGGGTATCTTGTTTATTTTGCTGGTAACCGTATCTGTTTGTGCCTGTAATAGCAGGGTATTGCAAAAAAGTGGTAGTAGGAGCAGATACTTTATCACAAATACTAAGATATTAGTTAAAAAACAAAATTACGATAGATATTATGCACAGCGTTTAAATTGTTACTTAAACTACCAAAAAGCCGGATTATTATTCGTGGCGGCTAATTATTAGTTTTAACACCAAAATTATTTATAAATTAACCCGTAGTGCATTATCAGACTAAATTTATTTTAATGTGATTCATGTTCCTTTTAAAGATAAATTTGTTGAGGTATTGAATGGTGGTCAGGGCAGTTATTTTACTTAACGTCCTTGTCTTAAACCCCTCAAAAGTTTTGGCATAATTTCTTCTGATCATAAACTGATCGCACAGTTGCGAAAATAGCGTTTCAATCCTTTTCCTTGATTTTTTGAATAGGTATGGATACGGTTTGAATTTCTTTTGATTGTTTCTCATCGGGGTTTCCAATCTAATGTTTACAGATTCAAAAAGATTGACCTGTACCTCTGCGGACAAATAGCCTTTGTCTCCAAGTAGCACGCAATCAGTCATTTGTTGTTGTATATCTTTCAGGTAATGTATGTCATGTACGGAAGCAGGGCTTAGGTCAAAGTTCTCAAAAACACCATCTACTGAACAAACTGCATGCAGTTTGTATCCATAATACCTCGAACTTTGCGCAGCACAAAAACCATGGTTTGGAAAAGCGTATTCCTGTTCTTTGCAGATTTTACTTCTTGCTGCACGGGCATTTTTACATACCTCTAAAGGCATTGAATCGACAATGAAACAGTCCTGGACAGCGTTCAGTTTCTGAACAAGCTTTTTTCTCACCTCATTTATGTGCGGGAACAATTTTCTTTTTCTCTTATTGTAAACACTTCGTTCGATCAAGATATCAAGCGGGGTACCTTTCAGGTTTCTAAATAACTGATATTCAGAATCTATTCCACAATATTCAGCGGTCAAATTTAACGTAATTAACTCTAAATCAGACAGTCTTGGCCTTACTGGTTTGTAATAAAAGTCCTCTTTTATTGACAGTTTCCTAAACTCTTCTAAAATAAAAGTGTAATTTTGAATCAAGTTGTTCATGTTTGTAATTGATTGTCAGTCAATACAATATACCATTTATTGGCGAAATGAACAACTTTCTTTATAATGCACTACGGGTAAATTAGTAAGCCATTTATCAATACAAAATATTATTGTGCCATATACAAAACTCTGTTTGTAACCTGTATTGTTAAATGTGATCAGCAACTTCATAGGATATAGATGAAAGACACCATTTTCGAAGTTCCCGAAGGGGGGTATAAGGACATTTTTTATTACAGTCCGTCGGCCAAGCTCATCATGAGTATCGATGCACCATTCTATACTATCTTAGATGTAAATAAAGCGTATCTGGAAGCAACCAACAGTACGCGCGAATTGCTCGTGGGCAAATCGGTATTCGCGGTATTTCCTCCCAACCCCAGCGATATTGGATCAAAAAATATAGAACGTACCCTGTTTAGTTTTGAAGAAGCCATCAAAACTAAACAAACCCATACCATGAGTAACTACAGGTATGATATTCCCATCCCCGGCACCAACGATTTTGAGGAACGCTACTGGACAACCAGCAATACGCCAATACTAAACGCCGAAGGCGAGGTGATTTACTTTATCCACTCGCCGGCAAACGTAACCGAAACATACAAATTAAGGCAACGCGAAAAAGCTGGGGTTTTGGCACTTAACAACCAACGGCAACAGCTTTATTCGGTATTTATGCAGGCACCCGTTGGCATATTGATATTAAAGGGGAACGACCTTTTTGTTGAGCTTGTGAACGACAACTACCTTAAACTGGTTGGTAAAAAGCGTGAAGAATTTGAAAACCGGCCCCTATTGGAGGGTATGCCCGAAGTTGAGAGCCAAACTTTTAGCAGTTTATTGCAGGGTGTTTTAAAAACAGGTGTAGCATACCAGGGCAACGAGCTGGAAGTGCATATTGTGCGTAATGGTGTACCCGAAAACTTATATTTTAATTTTTCTTATGAGCCGCTTGTTGAGGCAGACGGAAGGGTTTCGGGTGTTATAGCCATTGCTATTGACGTTACCGAAACCATTAAATCAAAACACAAGCTTAAAGAAGCCGAAGAGCGGGCCCGCCTTGCCGTAGACGCCGTTGGATTGGGTACGTTTGATTTGGACCTACAGAACGGCAACATGATAACCAGCGCACAGTTTGATAAAATATTTGGATTTAATGCGCCCGTTCACCATTCGGAATATGTGAACGTTATTCACCCCGATGACAGAGAAACCCGTACACAGGCGCACAAGGCTGCTATAGAAAAAGGCCGCATATTTTATGAAGCCAGGGTAATATGGCCGGATGAAACCGTACACTGGATGCGTGTTGAAGGTAAGGTTTATTATGAGGGTGAAAAGGCCACCCGCCTGTTAGGAACCACGCTGGATATTACCGAACAACGGAATTTTGGGGAAGAACAACGCAAATTAATATCGCTGGTTGACAATAGTGTTGATTTAATGAGCATTTTAGCCGTCAATGGTACAAACTCTTATATCAACAAAGCAGGTATGCGCCTGCTTGGTTTTGAAACCGAAGAACAGGTTGAAACAACCCCCATAGCCCAACTGCACACCGCCGAGCAACTTGCGTTTATAGAGGCGGAGGTTTTACCCAGCGTAATGAATAAGGGGAGTTGGGCCGGCACAATGATGGTTAAACATTTGCAAAGCGGTGAAGTTTTCCCGGTATTTAACAATTGTTTTCGTATTGATGATCCTGTTTCGGGGAAACCAATTGCCGTTGGAGCCGTTATGCGCGATTTGCGGCCCGAACTTGCGGCCAAACAAGCCCTCGCCGATAGCGAACAACTACTACGTAACATTACAACCGCCGCGCCAACGGCGCTATGGATGGCCGACAAGGAAGGTGCTATAACATATGTAAACCAAACCTGGGTAGACTGGACAGGAACTGTATTTGAAGATAACCTTGGCGAACAATGGGCAAATGCCATTTATAAAGACGACAGGCTGCGCGCCATAGATAAATTTTTAGGCGATTTAAGGCAACGGGTATTGTATGAGACCGAGTTTAGGTTAAACCATAGCGACGGAACCGTACATTGGTGCGTGGCAACGGGTAAACCGCAGTATGATAATAACGGAAAATTTACAGGTTACATAGGTTCGTGCTCGGATATTACGGAGCAAAAGCATCTGCAGCAGCAAAAAGATGATTTTATTGGTATTGCAAGTCACGAATTAAAAACACCTGTAACCAGTATAAAGGCGTATACACAGATACTCGAAAAAATGCTCATCAGCCAGGGCAATAACCGGGAAGCGGGGATGATAGGCAAAATGGATTCGCAAATAAACCGGCTCACCAGTTTAATAGGCGATTTGTTAGACGTTACCAAAATAAACTCGGGCAGGTTGCAGTTTAACGACAGGGAGTTTGATTTTAATTCGCTCATCAAGGAGTTGACGGACGATTTGCAACATACATTTGACAAACATACCATTATACAAAACCTTGAATATACCGGGATGGTGTATGCCGATAGAGAACGCATAAGCCAGGTGGTAACCAACTTAATTACCAATGCCATCAAATATTCACCTCATGCCGATACCATTATTGTGTATGCATCAAAAGAGGGTAACGAGGTTAGGCTTTGTGTGCAGGATTTTGGTATTGGTATATCTCAGCAGAAACAAGAAAGGGTTTTTGAGCAGTTTTACAGGGTAAGCGGCGAAATGCAACATACGTTTCCGGGCCTGGGGCTCGGTTTATACATCTCGTCGGAGATTATTAAGCGCGAGGGGGGCCGGATATGGGTAAATAGCAAAATAGGTAAGGGTTCAACTTTTTGTTTTGCACTGCCCGTTAAAAAAATACAATAAACACACTTAAAGCCAATACTTTGTAGAAGATGAATAAAGGTAAAAGAATAATGATAGCCGACGACGACCCCGGCATTGTGGATGCAATAGAAATGACCCTGACCTTTGAAGGATACGATGTTGTTACCACCTTAACCGGCGATACCATTATCAGCATGAGCGATAATTTTCCGGATTTACTGTTGTTAGACGTATGGATGTCTGGCCATGACGGGCGCGATATATGCAAGTTACTGAAGATGAAGAGCGAAACAAGCAATATACCCGTAATTATGATTTCGGCCAGCCCTGAACTTAAACGGTCGGCCACGGAGGCAGGTGCTGATGATTTTTTGGAAAAGCCTTTTAATATTGACGAATTGCTTAATAAAATTGAATTGCTGATAGGATAAACATAACAAACATGAAGTATATAGCTTGCTTGGTTTTTTGGAGTACTTTAATTGCCGCAAATGGGCTGTTGGCGCAGGGCGGAAAGATAAAACAAGTTAAGTTATCGGACTTTGAACTGCAATCGACGGAAGTTATTAGTGCCACCGGTGCCCAATTATCCGTGGGGGCTTATCATCCCGATTCAAAGTGGTATCCGGTTAAAGTACCGTCAACCGTGCTAACAGGGCTTGTTGCCAATGGGGTTTATCCCAGCCCATACCAGGGCTTAAATAACATGATTATCCCCGATGCGTCCGACGAGTTTAACAAGCTGTATAATTTGCAGCAATTTAGCTATCTGCCCAATAAAGCTAACCCCTGGCGAAAGCCGTATTGGTACCGCACCAGTTTTAAAGTAGCTGCTGCCGATAAAGGGCGAAATTTTCAACTGATATTTAAGGGTATTAATTACCGCGCCGCAGTTTGGCTAAACGGGCACCAAATTGCCGATTCGGCCCGTATGGTTGGCATGTTTGCCGAGTTTAACCTACAGGTTAGCAATTATATACTACCCGGTGCCCAAAATGTACTAGCCGTAAAAATTTACCCGCTTGATTATCCGGGCCTGCCCGCCAAAGAGCAATTGCAGGCCCTTGGCCCTTTTTACGAAAACGGCGGCCCTACTGGCGATATTGGTAAAAATGTAACCATGCTTTGCTCGGTAGGGTGGGATTGGATGCCGCCTGTGCGCGATAGAAACATGGGTATTTGGCAACCGGTTTATCTGCGCACAACGGGAGCAATAACTATTGGCAGACCCAAAATTAAAACAGACCTGCCTAATCAGCCCAATAACGGGCCGGCAAAGCTTGCTGTAAGTTTTTATTTATCAAACCACAGTAATGTGGTTGACTATGGCTCCGTCAAATTTATCATAACGCCGCAAAATTTCCAGGGGCCGGCGCCCATACAGTATTCGCAAAAAATAACCGTACCTGCCGATTCTACTATAAATTTATATCTGGATGCCGATAGGGTAAAGCAATTGTTGGTTCAAAACCCGCACCTTTGGTGGCCCAATAACTATGGTGCAGCTAATTTATACCGCATCAGGCTACAATACAGTAATGCAAGCGGTATTACCGACGATACAAGCTTTGTTTTTGGCATCCGCACCGTGGGAAGTAAGGTTGATACGGTGAACAACTTTGTGAGACGTAGTTTTTTTGTAAACGGCAAAAAAGTAAACCTGGTTGGTGGTGCCTGGGTGCCGGATATGATGGTAAACCGCGATTCGGCCCGGTATGATGCCGAGTTGCACCTTTGCCGAAACGCAAACGTAAATTTGGTTAGGATTTGGGGTGGCGGCGTTACACCGCCCGATGCCTTTTTTGATGCCGCGGATAAATACGGATTGATGATATGGTCGGACTTTTGGATTACCGGCGATACGCAGGGTGAGTTTAAAGGATCGGCAGATTGGCCGCTGGAAGGTAATGTTTTTGTAGACAATGTGGTGAGTACCCTATACCGCATACGCAACCACCCAAGCCTTTTAGTTTGGACAGGCGGCAACGAAGGCCATGCCCGAAAGCCGTTATATGATGCTATGCGCAACAGCATTATTGAACTGGATGGTACAAGGCCGTTTATACCCAGTTCGTCGGGCTTTGCTAAACTGCCGGCAGGTTGGAAAGGCTCCTGGCCCGACGATCGTCCGTCGGGTGTTTACAGTGGCGGCCCATACCAATGGGAAGACCCTAAAGAATATTACAAACTGGCAGATGCCGCAAAAGATTGGGTTTTTAAGGATGAAACAGGCCTGCCATCGCAACCGCCATATTCGTCGTTACAAAAAAATATTCCCGATTTAACCTGGGATAAAAACCTGCCTTACCCCTTAAATAATAGCTGGGGCTATCATGATGCTGCAACCGGCGCAGGCCGGTATGATTTGTATTACAATGAAATGATTGCCCGGTATGGCAAGCCTAATAATTTAAAAGATTTTTCGATAAAGATGCAGCTTTTAAACGCTATAGGTTACCAGGGAATATTTGAGGCTGCGGGCCATAAGCTAAACGAAACCGGCGGCGTAATGCTATGGAAACTTAATGCTGCCTTGCCGAGTGTTATATGGCAGGTTTACGATTGGTATTTGCAACCCAATGCTGGCTATTACTTTATGCAAAATGCCTGCGAACCAATACACATCCAATTCAATCAAAACGATTCTACGGTGGCTATTGTAAACCGCACCTACCACGCAACGGGTAATTTAACTGCATATGCCGATGTTTATAGCACAGCAAGCAAATTGGTTGAACATAGAACAGAGAAATTTAATTTATCATCAACGGGTGTTAAAGAGCTTTTCTCGTTATCTTACGTATTTCCTAAAGTTGAAGGCACCGCTTTTGTGATGCTCAAAATTAAGGATGGCGCAGGTAATATTATATCGCATAATGTTTACTGGCTGGCTCCGGGCAATAACTATCAAGATATGGCTACTATGCCGCGTGTAAAACTACAGGTAAAGGTTTTAAAGGCGGGCAACACGGCAACTGAGAAAAAATGGATAGTATCAGTAAGTAATACCAGCAAGCAGGTAGCTTTTTTCATCAATCCGCAACTGATAAGCAATGGGGAAGAGCTGCGGCCAAGCTATTGGTCGGCAAATTACTTTTCCCTTGCCCCGCACGAATCGGTTACGGTTACCGTAAGCGCACCTTTGAGCGTGCTTAAAAATAAAGATGCAAAAATTACCTTAAACGGCTGGAATGTAGATTGACAAAAAATACCTATAAAACGGCAAGAGCGGCAAGTTTATAAAACCTGCCGCTCTTGCTGTTTATGGAAAGATGGTTGTTAATAACCAAATATGGTTTTCAAATCAAGTTTGGTTAATTCGCCATACTTTTTCAAATCGTCATCGCTAACGCGTTTATCCGAAGCAACAATACAGTAGGTGTAAGCCTTATCTTTAAATTCCTTTTCGTGGAAGGTTTTAATATCCGGGTATCCTAATTTATCAATAGCTTCGAAGGTGTTTTTGCGGGTATCGTAGTTAATACCGCGGCGTTTTGCGGCCAGGTAATCAAATAAAATACCGTCTTGCGTAATACGCTCGGTTTCTAACGATTTGCGGATATTGTCTTTTGCAGATACCAAAACTTTTTCTGATTGTGGTAAATCAGTCAACAACTCGTTCATGCTTTTGATAGCTTCGTTCAATTTATCGGCCTGGGTACCAACATAAGCCTGTATAATGTAACGATCGTCTTTTTTAGCAGGAGGGGCGTAGAAGGCGTAAGTTGAGTAGGCAAGTGCCTTTGATTCGCGAATGGTTTGGAACACAATAGCGCTCATGCCTGAGCCAAAGTAGTTATTAAATAACTCAACTGTTGGTGTTTGGCTATCGGCAAACGTATCCGAATTGCGTATCCAGTCAATCTCAGCTTGTACCATATCATAATTGGCAAATAATACCTTAGGCTTGTCCTGGGTTAATTTAGTAAACACCATTACCGGAGGGTAAGGTTTAAAGCTGGCCGGTATGTTATGCAATGGTTTTAAGGTAACGGCGGCCTGGGCGGCAGTTAGCGGGCCATAATATAATACGGTATGATTAAAATCGGCAAGGCCGTGTAAAATGGCAACTAAGTCGTCGGCTTTTACAGCATCCAACTCCGTGTCAGTCAATACATTGTTATACGGGTTTTTTTCGCCATACATGGCGTAGCTCACCAAGCCTTGCATAATAGCGCCTTTATTTAGTTTAGCGTTTTCGCGCGATTTTTTGAGGCGTTGTTTTAAACCCGCCAGTGCAGCTTCGTCGGGCTTGCAGTTGGCTATCAGGTTTTCGTACAGGCTAACGGTTTTGCCAAAATTTTCTTGCAAACCGCTGATGCTAACTGTGGTAATTTCGGCAGTAGTTGAAACGCTAAATGACGATGCCAGTTTATAAAACTCCTTGCTAATATCATCGGCACTCATTTTATCGGTACCTAAATATTGCAGGTATTGGGCGGCCAATGCAAATAGCTTATTGTTCCAGCTACCCATGTTGTAACGGTAGTATAACCTAAAAATGCTGTTGTCTTTGTTTTGAACCGAAAGCAAATCAACCGGGCCAAGTTTGGCTTTCTGGATGTCCTTATCATAATCCAACCAAACAGGTTTTACGCTATTTGCCGGAATATCGTTAACCATTTTTAAAAATGGCGAAGCAGCTTCGCGATTAACTTCTACAGCGGTAATATGTGGTTTATCAACCTTAATAATGTTTTTGTCTTCGCCCTGGTGCTTGTAAACTATTACATAGTTACCGGTACCCAAATATTTATTGGCGAAGGCTACCATTTGAGGTTTTGTAATGGTGGTTAATTCGCTTACGCTGGCAACATCGTTTTTCCAGTCAATTCCGGTGGTAAAATCGTTCATCAGGTTTGATGCACGCGCGTAGTAACCCTCGTTTTGTTGTATTTTGTTCTTTTTAGTATTGGTAGCGATAGATTGGATCAAATCGTCAGCAAATTCGCCTTTTTTTAATTTCTCTATTTCGGCCAGCATCAAATCCTTAACATCATCAAGCGATTGGCCCTTAATTGGGAAGCCTGTTAACTCAAGGTCGCAGTAATCTTTCAGCGTGTTTGATTCGCCACGTGCGCTTAATAATTTTTGTTTTTTGATGAGGTCCAAATCAAATAAACCGGCTTTGCCATTGGTTAGCATCGAGCTCAATAAATCTAACAAACGGGCGTCGCGTGTATTGCCACCAGGAAAACGGTAAGCAATAGTGAGGTTTTCGGGGTTTGGCCCGTAAACATCACGGCGGATAGGCGCGGCGATTGGTTTTTCGGGCGCGAAAGTATAGGGAGGTACAACCTTCGCTTTCATGTAGCCAAACTTCTCGTCAATTTTTTTCACCATTACATCGGGATTAAAATCGCCCGACATGATGACGCCCATGTTGTTAGGTACATAATACGTGTAATAATAATTACGTATGTGGTTTAACGATGGGTTTTTTAAATGCTCAATGGTACCAATGGTAGTTTGTTTGCCATAGTTATTGTTTGGGAAAAGGGCGGCAAATGTAGCCTCGAAAACTTTTTCGCCATCGTTATCTAAACCACGGTTTTTTTCTTCGTAAACAGCCTCCAGTTCGGTATGGAACAAACGCAAAATAGGTTTACGGAAACGCTCGGCCTGTAAGGCCAGGTATTTATCAACCGCCGATGATGGAATATCGTCGGTATAAACTGTTTGTTCAAATGAGGTAAAGGCATTTGTACCCTGCCCACCCATTGACGACATCATTTTATCGTACTCGTTTGCAATGGCAAATTTTGCTGCCTGGCCCGATACCTGGTCAATCTCCACGTAAATAGCTTTACGTTTAGCGGTATCGGTGGTTGAGTTATATTGCTCGTAAAGGGCATCTATTTTATCGAGCAGTGGTTTTTCTTTGGCCCAATCAAGCGAACCATATTTATCGGTTCCCTTAAACATCATATGCTCAAGGTAATGTGCCAAGCCGGTATGGTTTGCCGGATCGGTTTTACTGCCTGCCTTTACCGCAATAAACGATTGTATGCGCGGGGCCTTAGGCGTTGGGCTTAAAATAACGGTGAGCCCGTTTTTAAGCGTGTAAAACCGCGAATGGGTAGGATCGCCGGTTACATACTTATAAGTATAGCCGCCCGATGTTGCCTGTTTCCAAACAAAGGCGCTTTGTGCAAAAGTTGCAGCGGCACCCACGCTAAGTAAAATTGTGAAACCAAGTTTTTTTATATTCATATGATAATTTAAAAGCACTAATATATCAAAATGTAAATAATAACTAAAAAAACAGTTCAAACATTTGCAATAATTTGGGGCGGGCTATTATAAAATGTGGTAATTGCCTATTAAGCCGGAACAATGCCTTTTTTAACTCCTTCATAAATTAGTTAAGGCGGGGTTTAAATAATTTTGATTGTATGTTAATTAAATATTTAACAATAAATTTGAAAGAGTTTAATTGTTTTGCCTCATATTTGATTTACCGTTAAGATAAATTTTAATTATGCAATCGGTTGTAATTTTATATATTTACCCGCGCTGTTGTTTTTAAACCACACAAGTTTTACAAACACAAAGCTTTTTTAATTGTAACATATATCTATACTTGTAATGTATCTGTCGCAAGGGTACGAACTGAATAAAATTTATGAAAGAAATAAATCTGGGCGATAGGATATTATCAATTGATATCGGTGGATCGCATGTTAAGGCGACTATATTGGACCATGATGGCGCTTTACAAATGGACTATGAGAAGATTGAAACCCCGCCATCGCCAAAACCAAAACAACTGGTTGAGGTAATACAAAAACTCATTAAGGCTTTCCCGGCTTATGATAAGGTATCTGTTGGTTTCCCCGGATACGTTAAAAACGGCGTTATATTTACGGCACCTAATTTAGGTACCGAAGCCTGGAAAGGTTTTGATTTGGCCGCTGCCCTGCAAACAGCCTTAGGTAAACCAACCAAAGTTGTTAATGATGCCGATATGCAAGGCTTAGGCGTTGTTGATGGTAAGGGTTTTGAAATGGTGGTAACCCTGGGTACAGGTTTTGGCACAGCCTTATTATCCGACGGGTATTTGCTCCCGCATTTAGAAATAGCGCATCATCCCATTACCAAAAGCAAAACTTATGACGAGTATGTGGGCGAAAAAGCCCTTGAAAAAGAGGGTGATGCAAAATGGAACGAGCGCGTAAAACAGGTAATTGATATTTTAAAAAGAGTGTTTAATTACGATACCTTATATATAGGCGGCGGTAATGCCCGTAAAATAACCTTTAAGCTTGACGATAATATTAAATTAACATCAAACCGCGACGGCATTAAGGGCGGGGCGAGGTTATGGAAAGAAGATACCCGCGAACATTTAACAACATCACTAAAAAAAAATCAATAATTATCACATAATAAACAATGAGTACAACAACAAAAAGCATTGAGGAACAAGGTATTGATACCATTAGGGTATTATCTGCAGATGCAGTTCAGAAAGCAAACTCCGGACACCCGGGTACCGCTATGGCGCTTGCACCAATGGCGCACGTTTTATGGAAAGAGTTTTTAAACTACAACCCTAAAAACACACACTGGGCCAATCGCGATAGGTTTATTCTTTCTGCGGGCCATGCCTGTATATTGCAATACAGCATTCTATATCTTACCGGTTACGATGTAAGTTTGGATGATATTAAAAATTTCCGCCAGATGAACAGCAAAACTGCTGGTCACCCGGAGTATGGTTTGTGCCCCGGCGTTGAAGTAACAACAGGCCCTTTAGGCGCAGGTTTTGCTAACGGAGTTGGTTTTGCAATAGCCCAAAAGTATTTGGCAGCAACTTACAACAAGCCAGATTTTGATCTTTTTGATTATCATATTTATACAATTTGCAGTGATGGCGATATGATGGAAGGTGTTTCTGCGGAAGCGGCTTCGTTAGCAGGGCACCTGGAATTGGGTAACATGATTTACTTATACGATGATAACAAAATATCAATTGAAGGCAGCACAGATATTACCTTTAACGAAGATGTAAACAAACGTTTTGAAGCCTATGGCTGGCATGTGCAGTTTGTTGATGATGTTAACGATGTTCATGCCCTGCAATTAGCCATTACAAATGCTAAGGCCGAAAAGCAAAAACCATCATTAATTCGCGTGCGTTCGTTAATAGCTTACGGTAGCCCAAATAAATCGGGTACTGCAGGTTCGCACGGTTCGCCACTGGGTGCCGACGAGATTAAATTGGTGAAAGAATTTTTTGGTTTTGATCCCGAAAAATCATTCGACGTAGATCCCGAAGTTTTAAAATACTACCACGAAATTGGTGCAAGGGGTGCTAAAACCGAAGAAAAATGGAATGCGTTATTTGCTGATTATAAAAAACAGTTCCCTGAACTTGCTGCCGAATACGAATTAGCTGCCAGCGGTAAACTTCCTGCCGATTGGTTAGAATCGTTACCAACCTTTAAAGCATCCGACCCGAAAATGGCAACCCGCCAGGCATCTGGTAAAGTATTAAACGCTATTGCGGGTAAAATACCGGGCCTAATTGGCGGTGCTGCCGATTTATCGCCTTCCACAGAAACAAACTTAAAATCGTTCGATTCGTTTACATCCGAGAATCGCGGTGGCCGTAACTTCCACTTCGGTATCCGTGAACACGCTATGGGTTCGGCTCTTAATGGTATGGCTTTAACGCCTGGCATTATCCCTTTTGGCGCAACCTTCCTGATGTTTAGCGAATATATGCGCCCGCCTATCCGTTTGGCGGCCATTATGAAGATCCGTTCGATATTTGTTTACACACACGATAGTATTGGTTTGGGCGAAGACGGTACAACTCACCAACCGGTTGAGCAATTGATATCGCTACGTTCTATCCCTAACATTACAGTAATTCGCCCGGCTGACGCTAACGAAACTGCTCAAGCCTGGAAAGTAGCTATAGAGCATACTACCGGCCCGGTTGTATTGGTATTTACCCGCCAGGGATTACCAATTTTAGATCAGGATAAATACGGTAAAGCAACAGATTTGGTTAAAGGTGCATACGTACTTTCGCCGGCTGAAGGCGATGCCGAACTGATTTTGATTGGTACAGGCTCGGAAGTTGATTTGGCTATGAAAGCACAAGCCAAATTAAAAGAAGAAGGTATTGCTGCCACAGTGGTAAGTATGCCATCGTGGGAGTTGTTTGAAAAACAAAGTGCCGAATACAAAGAAAGCGTGTTGCCTAAAGCGTTAAAAAAACGTATCGCTATTGAAGCAGGTTCTTATTTGGGCTGGCATAAATACGTTACCGACGAAGGTGATACAGTAACCATGAATACTTTTGGCGAATCTGCCCCGGCAGAAGAGTTGAACAAACATTTCGGCTTCACAGTTGATAATGTAGTTGCTAAGGCTAAAGCAGTATTGGGGAAATAAGCAATGAGAATCAAGAAGCCAGAATCAGGAATTAGGACTTTTTGTCTTACTTCTTGATTCTTGGCTCTTACTTCTGATTAAATATGAACTGGGAAAGTAGCTTAATTAAAAACCTTGGCTGGAGTGCCGATATTATCAATATCGGCGGTAAGCAAAAGGTAGCAGCCCAAATTGCCGAAAAGGTTAAAGATGGCGATGTGTTAGGTATTGGCTCCGGTTCTACAGTTTATTTGGCGTTGCTTGCTATTGCCGACAGGATAAAAAACGAGAAACTCAACATTAAAGGTATACCAACTTCGTTGGAAATATCCATGTTTTGCAGCAAGTTGGGTATTCCGTTAACAACCCTGTTTGAAAACAAACCCGATTGGCTATTTGACGGTGCCGACGAAGTTGACCCTAACAAAAGCCTGATAAAAGGCAGGGGAGGGGCAATGTTTAAAGAAAAACTGCTGATAAGTTGCAGCCCGGTAAATTATATTATTGTGGATGAATCGAAAATAGTAGATAAACTGGGAACTAATTTCCCGGTGCCTATCGAAATTTTTCCGCAATCGTTGTTGTACGTTGAGCAGGAGTTAAAGCAATTAGGCGCAACAAACATACTTTTAAGGCCCGCGAAGGGAAAAGACGGGCCGATAATTTCGGAAAACAATAACCTTATACTCGATTGCAAGTTTAATGATATTGACAGCAACATGGAAAAAAACATAAAGGGCATAACCGGCGTTATTGAAAGTGGGCTTTTTATAGGTTACAACGTTAATATTTTAGAAGCCGAAAATAAATAGCCATTTTTACCATGCCATAGCGCAATAATGATACTGCCATTATCAAACAAAAAATATTAATTCCCAACTTTAACTCACAGATCGCGATCTATTTAAAAACATTAAATTAAAAATAACCTACAATGTCAACAAATAAAGTAAAACAGATACACAGTTTTGGCCAAAGTATATGGCTTGATTTTATAGACCGGGCAATCATTTCGACCGGGAAATTACAAAAACTGATAGACGAAGATGGAGTAAGAGGTGTAACATCAAACCCGGCCATTTTTGAAAAAGCGATAACCAGCAGTTCAGACTATGATGCGGATATTAAAGTATTAGCAGCAGACAGCACCAGCAACGAAGAATTGTTTTTTGGCCTGGCTGTAAAGGATATTCAAACAGCCTGCGATTTATTTAGCGGTATTTATAACGAAGAAGTTAAAGGTGCCGATGGCTATGTTAGCTTAGAAGTATCGCCGTTTTTAGCGTTAAAAACAGACGAAACTATTGCGCAAGCCTTAAAACTTTGGAAACAAGTTGACCGCGAAAACGTAATGATTAAAATACCTGGAACGCAACCGGGTTTGGCCGCCATCCGCAAAGCAATTAGCGAAGGTTTAAATATTAACGTTACCCTATTGTTTGGTTTGCCACGCTACGAAGCTGTTGCCGAAGCTTATATTGCAGGTTTGGAAGACAGGTTGGCTGCCGGTAAAGCTATTGATAACATTTCGTCGGTAGCGAGTTTCTTTTTAAGCCGTATTGATGTTTTGGTTGACCCCATGTTAGATGAAAAAGGCTTAGGTGAGCTAAAAGGCGAAGTAGCTATTGCATCGGCTAAAAAGGCTTACGAAATTTATAAAAACGTGTTTAGTACCGAGCGTTGGGAAAAATTAGCTGCAGCCGGAGCAAAACCACAACGTTTATTATGGGCAAGTACAAGCAGCAAAAACCCTGCTTTTAAAGATACCAAGTATGTTGAGGCGCTTATTGGTAAAGACACTGTTGATACCGTTCCGTTAGAAACTATTGAGGCTTTCCGCGATCATGGTGTTGCTGCCGACGTTTTGGAAGATGGTTTAGATACTGCAACCGAAATATTGGAGAAAATAAAAGCTGCCGGTATTAATATTGACGAGATAACGCAACAATTAGAAGATGAGGGTATTGATAAATTTAACAAACCTTTTGAAAAATTGCTGCAAGCCATTGAAGATCAAAAAACTAAAGTATAAAACGCTTTGAAACCTCAACCCATAAAAGTATTATTTTTTGATGTTGGCGGTATTTTGCTTACCAATGGCTGGGGGCACGAATCGCGCAAGGTGGCTGCCGAAAAATTTGGTTTGGATTATGCCGAGGTTAATGTGCTGCACAATTTTATATTTAATGTGTACGAAATTGGCAGCATAACTTTGGATGATTACCTTGATACCGTTATTTTTAACGAGCCAAGAGATTTTACAAGGGAAGATTTTAAACAGTTTATTTACGCCCAATCGGTTGAGCTGCCAAATATGCTGGCCTGGTTAAAAGAATGGAAAAAAACATGCGGTTTCCGCATCATCTCCATCAATAACGAGGGCAAGGAGTTAAACGATTACCGGGTTGAAAAATTCAGGCTTCACGAGTGTTTTGATGCTTTTATATCATCATGCGAGGTAAAGATGCGAAAACCTGATCCGGGTATATTTAAACTTGCCATGGGTATTGCACAGGTATCCGAAAAGCAATGCGTTTACTTTGACGATAGGGTAATGTTTGTTACCACGGCGCAAAAACTTGGCATACAGGCTTATCAGTACACCGATTTTGAAAAAACTAAGGCGATACTTGAGAGATTGAAAAAGGAAAACGATTAAACAAACGCGTCATTGCGAGGTACGAAGCAATCTCTACATATGCAGAGCCGTTAAGCAGGTTTCTCTGTACAGAATAGAGATTGCCTCGTACCTAGCAACGATGGTGGTGAAATAAACTCAATAACCAATAAACTCGACTATAATAATGAGTACGAACGATAAATACGATTTTGGAATGATAGGGCTGGGCACAATGGGCCGGAACCTGTTATTAAATATGGCCGACCACGGTGTTGCCGGTGCCGGTTTTGATAAGGATGCCACCAAAGGTGCGCAACTTGAAAAAGAAGGTACAGGCAAAAAAGTGAAAGGCTTTAGCGAAGTTGAACCTTTTGTTGCCAGTTTAAATAGCCCTAAAGCTATTATGATGCTGGTACCGGCAGGTAAAATTGTTGATGAGGTTATTGAAGAGCTATTACCGTTTTTAGCCAAAGGTGATATACTGATTGATGGCGGCAACTCGCACTTTACTGATACCAACCGCAGGGTTGACTATCTGGAAAGTAAGGGCTTCCACTTTTTTGGAATGGGCGTTTCTGGTGGCGAGGAAGGTGCGCGCAAGGGCCCGAGCATGATGCCGGGTGGCGATAAGGAAGCTTACAACGTAATGAAACCCATACTGGAATCCATAGCCGCTAAGGTTGATGGGGCGCCATGTGTTACTTACATTGGCCCCGGAGCATCAGGCCATTTTGTTAAGATGGTGCATAACGGCATTGAGTACGCTTTGATGCAATTAATTGCCGAAACCTACGAAATTTTGCGTAACGGCTTAAAACTAAGCGATACCGAAATACATGGTGTGTTTGAGAAATGGAACGAAGGCCGTTTACAATCGTTTTTGATTGAAATAACCCGTGATATTTTTACTTACAAAGCCGAAGGTACCGACCATTTATTGGTAAACGATATTAAGGACGAAGCCCGCGCCAAAGGGACAGGTAAGTGGACATCGCAAGAAGCCATGAACTTGGAAACTCCAATTCCATCGGTTGATTCGGCAGTTTCTATGCGCGATTTGTCTAAATACAAATCATTACGTACCACAGCCTCCCAATTGTATGGCCATAGCGATGCACTGGCAGTTGATAAAGATGCATTTTTGGCGGTGCTTGAAGAAGCTTACTTTTTTAGTATGATTATTACGTACTCGCAGGGTATGCACATGTTATCTAAGGCCTCAACAGAATACAAGTACGAATTAAAACTTAACGAGATAGCTAAAATTTGGAGAGGTGGCTGCATTATCCGTTCTACCTTCTTAGAGCAAATTTATAATGCTTACAGCAAAGATACCAACCTTGAGCATTTACTTTTAGACGGCGATGTTAAAGATTTGGTTTTGGGCGCTTTGCCTGGTGCGCGTAATGTTATTGCAACTGCTGTAAGTGCAGGTATTGCCGTTCCGGCTTACGCGGCATCATTGAGTTATTTTGATAACTTCCGCACTAAAGATATGCCATCAAACTTAACACAGGCCCAACGTGATTATTTTGGAGCGCACACCTATGCCTTAATTGGCAAAGAGGGCGTTTTCCATACGCAATGGATGCCTAAATAAATTAGTGAATAGTTCATAGATCGTGGTTTATGGCAGAAATAATGCAATGAGGTTTCTGCTCGCCATTAACTATGATCTATGAATTTTTTAAACTATCAAAATGAAAACCATCAAATCACAACCTACCATATTCTTTATTTTTGGTGCAACCGGCGATTTAAGTTCGCGTAAACTGGCACCCGCATTATACAATTTGTTTTTAGACGGCTTTATGCCCGAGCAATTTGCCATTGTGGGCACGGGCCGTACCAAATTGAGCGACGAGGATTTTCAAACAAAAATTCACGATGGTATCAACAGCTTTTCGCGCAGCGGAAAAACAAAAGACGCGCAGTGGAACGCTTTCTCTAAAAATGTAATGTACCAGGTGTCGGACGCTAACGATGCCGAAACCTATAAAGAATTTGGCGTCAAGATAAAAGAAAAGCGCGAGGAGTGGGGGCAGGAGCCGTATGTGATATACTATTTGGCCGTGTCGCCAAACTTTTTTCCTATCATATCAAGCAATATTGCTAAGGCTGGCTTGGCCGCTGATAAAGAGCGGGTACGTGTGGTGATTGAAAAACCATTTGGCCATGACCTTGAAACCGCACGCGATTTAAATTCGCTACTTGCGGGTTTGTATGATGAGAAGCAAATTTACCGTATTGACCATTACCTGGGTAAAGAAACCGTGCAGAACATTATGGCATTCCGCTTTGCAAATGCCATTTTAGAGCCGCTTTGGAACCGTAATTACATAGAACATGTGCAAATATCGGTAACCGAGCAATTGGGTATGGGCGAGCGTGGCGATTACTATGACGGTGCAGGTGCTATGCGCGATATGATACAAAACCATATCCTCCAATTGCTTTGTTTGGTAGCAATGGAAGTGCCAATTAATTTTAGCGCCGACGAATTACGCAACCGCAAGGTGGAAGTTTTACGCGCCATGCGCCGCTTTACAGCCGACGATATACGCCACTCGGCAGTGCGCGGGCAATACGGTACTGGTTGGATTGAAGGGAAGCAAGTACCCGGTTACCGCGAAGAGAATAAGGTTAACCCCGATTCGAACACCGAGACTTTTGCGGCTGTTAAGTTTTTTGTAGATAACTGGCGCTGGCAGGGTGTGCCTTTTTACGTGCGTACAGGTAAAAGGCTGCATCAATCGGCTTCGGTAATTACCATACAGTTTAAGGATGTTCCGCACTTTGTTTTTCCGTCCGAAGCAACCGAGAGCTGGCAGCAAAACCGGCTCATTATTAGCATACAGCCCGAAATGAGCATTCGTTTACAGGTGCAAGCTAAACGCCCGGGGTTAGATATGATACTGAACGCCGTTGATATGGTGTTTGATTACAGCGGCACTTACGATGGCCAGGCACCCGAAGCTTATGAAACTTTATTGCTTGATACCATGCTGGGCGACCAAACCCTGTTTATGCGCGGCGACCAGGTTGAAGCAGCCTGGGAACTGATAATGCCGATATTAAACGCATGGCAAACTAAAAAGAGCCTGAGTTTCCCTAATTACGCGGCAGACTCGTGGGGGCCAGAAATTGCGGAAGCACTTATTGCCCGCGATGGTTTCCATTGGTTTACTTTGCCTTTAAATAACAGCAAAAAGAAGTAATATGGCCACGCTGAATATTTTTAGTACTACCGACGAAGTTTTAACCGGGCTTGCTGATTTTTTTGTACAATCGGCAACGGAGGCTATTGCCGAGCGTGAACGGTTTACCGTTGCCTTATCTGGCGGAAGCTCGCCAAAAAAATTGTATGAGCTTTTGGCTTCGGCAGCTTATAAGGAACAGGTTGAGTGGGATAAAGTTTATTTCTTTTTTGGAGATGAGCGCAACGTGCCCGACACCAATCCCGATAGTAATGCGCTGATGGTAAAGAAGGCTTTATTTGACCCTTTAAACATTGCGCAACAGCAAATATTTAAGGTAAACACCTTGCACAGTCCGGATGAGGCCGCAAAAGAATATGCCTATGATATTAAAGCCTTTTTTAATCACCAGGAGGTTGTTTTTGATTTGGTATTGCTTGGCTTGGGCGATAATTCACATACGGCATCGCTGTTTCCGCATACCGATATTTTACATGATATAAGTGCATCCGTTGAGCCGGTTTTTTTAGAAGATCAGCAGGTTTTCCGTATATCGTTTACGGCCTTGCTAATTAACCAGGCCAGGTATATTGCATTTTTAGTTTACGGGCAGGGCAAGGCCGAGGCCGTTCATCATGTACTTGAAGATGAGCGGAATATTGAAGAATATCCGGCTCAGTTGATTCGCACAGATGCCGATGTTCATTGGTTTTTAGATGAGCCAGCAGCATCGTTAATAAAAAAATAATCATTTTTCAATATCAACCAAAGCATCCTGAAAAAAGGATGCTTTGGTTATACAGATAATGCGCATTAATCGGCAGGTAACAGTCGCGTAGTTATGCTAATGCGGTTCCAGGCGTTTATGGCAACTATGGCCATTATGATTTGTGCCAGGTAATGCTCGCTAAATAATTGCGCGGCGCGTTGGTAGGTTTCGTCGGATACGCGGTTGGTAATTAGCGTGACTTCTTCGGTAAGTGCCAAAATAGCTTCTTCTTCGGGAGTAAAATAGTTGGTGTCGTGCCAGGCGTTTAGGGCGTAAATACGTTGCTCGGTTTCACCTGCCTTGCGGGCATCTTTGGTGTGCATGTTTATGCAATAAGCACAACCATTAATTTGCGATGCCCTTATCCTTATTAATTCCTGGTGTGTTTTGGATAAGCCGGTTGTTTCGAGGTATTGCTCTAAACCAAGCATGGCTTTGTATGCGGCGGGTTCGGTTTTTAGGACGTTAATTCTGTTGCTCATCATTTCTATATCTTTTTTGTTGATACAAAGTTGGGCAACAATGCAGTCACAAAAAATGAATCCTGATTAAGAAATTGCGCTACCCGAAAGTTAATACAATTACTGCGCCGAAGCAAAAAACGGCTTCATTTTAGCCAGAAAGTAATTTGGGGGCATACATGGGCGTTTGGTTTCCATGTTTACAAAAACGAGCAGGGTTTCGCCAATATTAATTAGTTCTTCCTTCTCGTTAAACAATTCGTATTTAAAATGGATGCGCACGCCGGGCATTTTTTCTACCGTTACCCTAATGGTTATTTCCTCATCGTATAGAGCGGGTTTAATGTATTTGCAGTGCAGCTCTAAAACGGGCATCATTACGCCATATTCTTCCATCCCCTTATAGGTTAGGCCCAGGGTTCGCAGCATTTCAACACGGGCAACTTCGTAAAACTCGGCATAATTACCATAGTACATATAGCCCATTTGGTCGGTTTCGCCATACCTTACCCGCAACTTGTTGGTGGTTACAAACATTAGCGTTTAATATTACGTTCGTTTAAAGCCTTCTGAAATTTATGAGCGTTTATTAAGTGCTGCGCCATTGTGGTGGCAAAGTTGTGGTAGCCCGAAAAATCTTCCTTAGCGCACATGTATATGTAATCGTTATGCTGATAATCCAATACAGCCTTTATGGCATTGATGCTAGGCATCATAACAGGGCCGGGAGGCAAACCCTTGTACATATAGGTGTTGTATGGCGAAACAATGGCCAGTTGCTTGTTTAATACCCTATGAATAGTAAAATCGTTAGCGGCAAATATTACCGTTGGGTCCGATTCTAACTTCATTCCCTTTTTCAAACGGTTTAAATACAGCCCGGCAATAGCAGGCATTTCGGCGTCGTACGTTGCTTCGGCATCAACAATAGAAGCTAAAGTTGAAACCTGGGCAGGATCAAGATTAATGGCTTGGGCTTTTTGTTTACGTTCCGGCGTCCAAAACTTTTGGTAGGCGCCATAAAAATGGGCCAGTAATTTTTTAGGAGATGAGTTCCAGTAAAAATCGTAGGTATTGGGCAATATCATTGCGTAAATATTATCCTTGGTGAAACCGAGTTTCTGCTCATATTCGGCAGAGTCGAGCAGGTTAATTATGGATAACGAATCGGCCTCCAGCTTTTTTGCCATATAGCCTGCAAAATCTTCTTTTTTACGCAGGTTTTTGAGGGTTATTTTAACGGCTTCCTGCCTGCCGCTCATCAGCATATTAATCAGGTCGCGGTTGCTCATGCCGCTTTTTAGGCGGTAGCGGCCCGGCTTAACATGGTTTACGTATTTTTTATTATGGGCGGCCCACATAAAGGTAGTTGAATCGCGCACGATACCTTGCTCACGGATAGTTTTATAAACGTCGCTAAAATTTGAACCTGTGCGGATGTAAAGATACTGCTGCTGATCGGTAACGTTAGGGCCGTAGTATCTGAGGTAATAAAAAAGGCCGGTTGCCCCTAATGCGAATACAATAATGATAACGAGTGCTATGATAAACTTCCGGAAAATGCCGCCTTTATCCTTTTTTTGGGTAGTATCCATGTTATTAATACTTAGTATTGAGTTTTTGGATGGCCGTTAAACCGCCTTCCAGGTTTTTAACGTTTTGATAACCGTTTTGCTGTAATATATGTTTGCCGGTTTTACTGCGTAAACCCATTTTGCAAATCACAATAATTTCTTCGTCTTTATCCCAATCCAAATCATCCAACATAGTTGGAAGTTTGCCTAATGGTATATTGGAGCCGCCTATGTTATAGGTATGAAACTCCAGTTCGTCGCGCACGTCTAATAAATTTATAATTTCGCCACTTTGCAATTTTTCAATTAAAGCGGCTGCACTAATATTCATTGTTAATTTTTTTGCGTCACCGTAAGGTTAATATGTGTGCCAATACTCACTTTACCTACCGAATCGCTCTTCATTGGGTTTTGCGCTACAACGGTAACTTTTGTGGTATCGGTTATGGTGCCCTGGTAAGTTATATTGCCAATTACCAGTCCCGAGTTTTTAATGGCAAACCGTGCTTCGTCCAACTCTAAATTTACTACTTCGGGTATCTCAACTTCGCTTGCGCCTGCGCCGTCGCCCAAAACCAAATCAATTTTTGAGCCTTTAGGTATGCGGCTTCCTGGTTTTAAAACCTGTCCGCCAAAGCGTACTTCAAGTACACGGTCGCGCGCAATATCAGGTTTGTAGGTTGTATCGCCCACTTTTAAGCCAAAGTTTGAAATGTTAGCAACAGCCGTGCGGTAAGTATCCTGTGTTAAATCGGGCAGGGAAACATCGGGAGCCTGGCGTTTTACAACGGTTAAATAAATGGCGCGGTTCTCTTTTACGTTAGTACCGGCGTCGGGATCTTGCAAAATAACGGTGCCGGGCTCTTTATCCAGTACATAAACCGAATCGATATGCGGATCGTGAAAGCCCTGTGCATCAAGCAAAGCAATGGCCTTATCGGCCTGCATACCCTCCAGATTAGGCACCGGAACGCCCGAGCCATGGCGGGTATAATAACCAAGGCTAAAAAACGCTATCATTACGATAACAACAACGGTTGCTATGGCTACGCCCAAATTGATGTAAAAATTGCGGGTTTTCAGGTAATCTAAAACTTTACTCATTTAAATTTAAACTTTCTTGTTGTTTTGTTATTTGTTGACCAAACATAGCTTAAAAATTCCAAATTTGAAGCCTTAACCGGGCATTTTAAATAACAATGAATAAATTTTTTAACGCGGAAAATGATTGCGAAGGTTTATATTTGGAAGCCTGTTAATCTGTTTTCAAACCTATAACAAATTGGAAGCAGTTAGTTTGAAAAAAATAATTTAATAGTGAAGCAAGGTGGGCCAAGCCATATTAATTATTGGCTTACTGCGTTTTCACAGCCTTAAAAAACAATAATATACTAATGAAAAACATAGCCCTGTTGGCCGGCGGTTTTAGCGGCGAATACGAAGTTTCGGTAAAAAGCGCTAAATACATTGCCGCCAATTTAAAAACTGATAAATATAAGGTTTACACCATTTTAATAACCAAAGAACGCTGGTTTTACGTTACCGATAGCAACGAAGAAGTTAATGTTGATAAAAACGATTTTAGCCTTACCCTTAACGGCGAAAAAATAACATTTGATTTTGCTTTTATTACCGTGCATGGTACTCCCGGCGAAGATGGTAAACTGCAAGGTTATTTTGATATGATAGGCATCCCTTATAATACCTGCGATGCTACAACATCGGCCATTACCATGAACAAGGCTTATACCAAGGCGATAGTAAATGGTATTGAGGGTTTACATGCTGCAAAATCGATGCAGTTATTTCAGCACGACGGGCACGATGTTGCCAGCATTGCCGCACGGTTAAAATTTCCGTTATTTATTAAACCCAATAATGGTGGTAGCAGTGTGGGCATGAGCAAGGTACACAATGTTGCTGCATTACCGCAAGCACTTGAAAAAGCTTTTAACGAAGACCACCAGGTTTTGGTTGAGGAGTTTATTAAGGGCCGCGAATTTAGCATTGGTATTGTGCGCCTTAATGGCGAACTGAAGGTTTTGCCTGCTACGGAAATTATAAGTTCGAAAGAGTTTTTTGATTACGAAGCCAAATATACCGATGGCGTGTCTGAAGAAATAACACCGGCCGACCTTAGCCCCGAGCAGTATAAAACCATTGGCCGTATTGTGAGCGATGTTTACCTACGCCTTAACTGCCACGGCATGACCCGCCTGGATTTTATTTTGCAGGAAGATACTTTGGATTTTTATTTTATTGAAATTAATACCACGCCCGGCCAAACAGCCAACAGCCTGATACCACAGCAGGTGCGCGCAGCGGGAATTGATATTAAGGATTTTTATGATGCATTGATAGTAGGCGGTTTACGGTAGTTGTAACAAATTATCTGGTAAACCATCTAAAAAAATAAAAACCTGCCCATGCTGCAATTTGTAAATTATAAAAAAACTTACGGCGATTATCCGGCCCTGCAAATACCCGATTTGGAATTGGAAGCGGGCATTTACTGGATAAAGGGCGTAAACGGATCGGGAAAGAGTACTTTATTAAAATCTATAGCAGGTATACTGGCGTTTAACGGCGATATTGTTTTAGACGGCAATGTGAGCATAAAAAAGCAACCTGTAGGTTTTAGAAAACTGGTAAACTTTGCCGAAGCCGAGCCGCTGTTCCCCGAGTTTTTAACCGGGGCCGAAATGATAAGCTTGTTTGCCGACGCTAAAGATGCACCTAAAGGACAGGAGAAACAATACATTGAAAGTATGGGTATACAAACCTATATGGAACGCCCAATAGGTACATACTCAAGCGGGATGCTCAAAAAGCTATCGCTCGTGCTGGCTTTTTTAGGTAACCCCAAGTTGATATTGCTTGACGAACCGCTGATTACCATAGATACCGCGGCCCTAAAAATACTGTATAGCTGGATAAGCGAGCAAAGCACCCAACATGGCGTTAGCTTTATGCTATCATCGCACCAACCCCTTGATGCCGATGAACTGCCCAGGGCAGGGGAGTTGCTGGTAGCAAACCAAACACTCACTATAAACGGCTAATGGCTGCGCCCCTTAGCCATATTTTAAGCAAGATATTTGCGCGTGGCTTTTATAAGGTACACGCCGGTATGCTGGTGTTTTTGTTTGTGGCCTTTATTAGCTATTGTTTTTTTATTAATACTGCCGGCGATATTAAGCTTTTAACACCATCGAAAGCACTTTTTTACAACTTTATTTTGTTAGTGACCTTTATAAGCGACCCGTTGATGACGGGCCTGTTTTTTTTAACATGGTTGTTGTACACCATAAAAAGCTGGGGTTACGTTGCTTCGCAATTGGTTGTGCCGCACCATCAGTTTGTGTATTACACGGCACCGGCCTTTAAACGGGGTAGGCAGTTTAAAAGCTGGCTGTATATGCAGTTTATCATCAGTTTGCCTTTTGTATTTTATGCTTTGGTGGCAGGCGTTGTTGGTATTATTTTCCATCGTTATTTGATGGTTGGCTGCATATTGCTTTTTGCTGCTTTGCTCATTTGTGCAAGTGCATGGTTATACGTATTGGTGGTTAATAAATTGGTTACAGCCAAAAATAACTCGTGGATGTTTAAGGTGAGCCGAAGCTGGCGCAAACCGTTTTTTAGTTTGTTTATTTACCAGGTTTTCGACAGGTTTAAAGTTGCTTATGTTATAACCAAGCTGTTATCGTATTTAGTGATTGTTACCATCATGTTTTCGTTTGCTGATGTGCAGAATGATGTGCGTGTGGCCGGGTTAATTGTTTTAGGCGTAGTAACCACACATAGCATCCTCATTTACCAGCAACACAGGTTTGAGCTAATTTATTTGGGGCTGTTGCGTAACCTGCCTTTTAGTATGGTTAACCTATATATTAAGTACATTGTTAGTTATGCCATACTGCTACTGCCCGAAGTTATTTGGTTGGTAATTAGTTTTAATGTGTTTATTACCATTGGTTTATTGCTTTTAATGTTAAGTTTAATTTTATTGTTCCATTGCCTGTTATATCAAATTGGTTTGGCGGTTAATAAATACTTGCCGTTTATATTTGCCACGTTTACCGTTTTGTTTTGTATGGTATTATTTGGCTTAATGTGGATGCTTATTCCATTGTGTTTAATTATTTCATTTACAGTATTTTATTTTAGTTATTATAAAGCGCAATTGCAGCTTGCTTAATTTTATGAAAACATCGCCCTTAGCTAAAATACTGCTCAAAATATTTTCCAATGGTTTTTACAAGGCACATGGCGGCATGTTTGCCTTTGCGCTATTTGTAATGTTTGGTATGGTTGAGCCATCGCAATTGCTCAATTACCATAAAACATTAATGCTTGCTTTTATAAGCAGTTGGTTAATGATGGGGCTTGTATTTTTGTTTTGGCTGCTTTATGCTGTTAAGTGCTGGCACTTTGTAGCCGGGCATATTTTTGCTCTTAACCAGCAATTTTTGTTTTATAGCAGCACATCGTACCAAAAAACCAGGCAGTTTGCGGCATGGTTTATTTTACAAGCAGCTTTAAGTACGCCAATATTAGTTTACGCCTTTATTGCAGTGGGAGTGGGCGTAAAAAATCATTTTTATTTGGGCGCACTGGCGGTTTTAGGTTATTGCATGGCGCTTAATGCGATAGGAGCCTGGTTTTATATGCGATTGATAAACAAACTTATCGACGGCAGTACACAATCGGTTATACTCAAATTGACAAAAAGCTGGAAGAAACCTTATTTTAGTTTATATGTTTATCACATACTTGATAAGCTGAAGGTTAAATATTTGGTAACCAAAGCACTATCGTATCTTATTATTACCGGCGTGTTTTTAATGTTTGCCGATGTTAGTCATGATTTGCGGGTTGCAGGTATTGCCTTGCTTGCCGTTGCGGTATCGCACTCGGTATTGATATTTGACGAGCGGCAATTTGAAGAGACCTTTTTAGTTTTTTCGCGAACGCTTCCGTATTCAAGATTGAAACTGTTTTTGTCGTTTTTAGCCGTTTACCTGATCTTGTTATCGCCAGAGGCGGTATGGCTTTTCGTGAGGTTTTCGCCATTGATGGCTTTAGGTTTATTGGCCTTCGCGTTAAGCTTGACTTTACTTTTCCATAGCCTGCTTTATAAGTTTGGGCTGGATATGGAAAAATACATTACCTGGGTATTGGCACTTTTTATAGTACTGTTTTGGGTAGTGATGTTTAGGCTAATATGGGGTTTGGTATGTGTTAACTTACTGGCTGCATATGTTGTTTTTTTTAGAAACTATTATAAAAATCACCAGTATACCCCCCCTGCGGATTAAAAAGCGAATTGAGGTATAGGCATTAGTTCACTGAAAATGATTTGATTATGCTTTTTGCTTAAACATTTTTAATTCGGCAACAATGATGAAGCTTACAATAACCAAAAACGCCCACGAACTTAGCTTTTGATAGTTTACAATTTGCCAGGCGTTGTGCTGGTAAGCGTATTGCCAGGCACCTAAATGGGTAGCGATGTTTTCGGCAAGCCAAATAAAGAAACCGATTAGCACAAAAGATAATACCACTGGCATACGGTATGTTTTAGATTGAATGGTAAAAAGCACTATTGAACGTTTAAAAAGAAATATAACTACCATACCGATAAGATAGCGCACATCGTGCACGAAATGATTGCTAAAAAAGTTGATGTATATTAATGCTGCAACAAGCCGTGCTGCAATATGGTTTGGCCAATTGGC
Source organism: Mucilaginibacter gracilis (assembly GCF_003633615.1). Classification (NCBI taxonomy): domain Bacteria; kingdom Pseudomonadati; phylum Bacteroidota; class Sphingobacteriia; order Sphingobacteriales; family Sphingobacteriaceae; genus Mucilaginibacter; species Mucilaginibacter gracilis. The sequence goes on from NZ_RBKU01000001.1 coordinate 4,205,324, forward strand.
TATCTGTAAATGTAACCGTCGCCATTCCTGGCACATGTAACTGGCTACGCTGGCATACATAAAACCGCTGTATAAGGGTACACCCAAAAACTTGGTATGGGCATCTTCGGGGTAACACCATGAGCCGATATGCACTTTAAAAAGCTCCATCATTAAACCTAACAGGTGGAAGATGCAGATCACCAACACTTCGTCACGGGTTTCAATTTTTGTAAAGTACATCAGCATTTGTATGGTAATGCACATGATGAGCATAAAATCGTATCGCGGAAGCCAATGGGTAACGAAGTGCGATAACCCCAACGGTGTGAACACCAATACCGGGAATATGCAGGAGAGCGCCTGTTGAACACCAAATACAGCTAAATGGCGCGTAAGCGATGTAAACGACACTTTAGTATCATTTTTAGATAGTTGCAATGCAATAGGGGCTTTTTCATGCTGCATTTTAAGCTACATCAAGGTCTGTTATTTGCGCTTTGTATTGGGGCGGTAGTATGGCATTTTTTAACAGGTTTGCTAACTTAACAGCGCGGGCTAACTTGTACGCCCCAATAACCGGGTTTAACCACTTAATGCTGCCCAGTTTAAGTAAACGGTTTACAATACCAGGTGTTACCAGTATTTGAGCCTGTTTGAGCAAGTGATACCTGATGTAACCGAGATGCTTTTGATACTGTTGATATAAGTGGGTAGTGAAATTGCTATAGATAAGGTTTTGTTGTAGATGCTGCTGGCGCATAATAAGCCAAAGCGGGTATGTTTGCGGCAGCCCGGTAAGGCCCATTCGGTTGCCTACTTGGTTAAATACTTCAAATACCTCGTGCTTTTCGTGGTCGGTAAGTGGGCGTTCCAATATCTCGTATGAACGGATTGAATAATCTATAAGCATAAAAAGCACATCGCGATAAGCCCAATCCGGAATTTGTGCGCCGCGGCTTTGCTCAACACCTTGGTGAATGGCCGTTATTGTATCGATAGCGGCAATTGCGGCATCGTACTCCGAAAAGATGATTTGCCTGGCATAAGCCACAGTTGAAAAAAGCCGACCGAGTGGATCGGTAGGGAGTTTGCCTGTATAGTACAACCAATCTACAGCCTTGTTAAGCGCAAACTCCGCAGACGCACCCGCAAAAATAAACAAGATGGTATCGCCTTTACCCCAAATTTGCCGACAATTGAATTTGGATGAACAAAATACTTCATACTGTTTTTGTTTTAAGGTTTAAAGTCAATCTTTCCACTACCAATACAAGGAGTATGCCTATGGTATAGCAAAGCATATCAATCCACGAAAAATGGCTTCCTAATATAATGTGAGCTAATTTTGAGTTTTGCCAGCCAAGCAGGCCAATTAGGTTAAAATACTGCGAAACCTCTACCAAATAGCAAAATACAAGTACCCAAACGGCGGTTTTAAATACGGGTGTATTTACTAAACTTTTAACTATGCAATAAATTAAAATGGCAACCAATAAATCGCCAATGTAAGGGCGAATAATGGTATCGTGTATGTAACGGCCTATGATAACTTCTGTTAAAAACAGTAGGAAAGCGGTGTATTTGTAATTCATTTATAAAAGTACTTTGATATACAAAGTAAATGAATTTAATTTAATTTTGCAAGATGATGTTGGTGTTGGTTGGGATTTATGATGCGGATATAACCACATTAATTTACGGGGATTGCAAATCCCCTTTCTTTTTAGTCCAGGATTAAAAATCCGGACTAACGTTAGTTAGTATTAAGAGATTGACCACCGTTGGTCGGGATTTATAATCCCCGACCACATTAACGGTGGATTTATAATCCACGAAACACTTTGCTTACGCGGATTACAAATCCCCTTTCTTTTTAGTCCGGGATTAAAAATCCGGACTAACGTAACGAAAGATTAAAAATCGGGACTAACTGATGACCACTGACGTTTATTTATAACTTAGGCGATTACATCTTCCATTTTACCTTTAACATCTTCCATCATAAAAATATTGGCCTATCTAATTTCATGGCTATGCGGTAGGCGGCATTCATTAGCCCAACGTGGCTGTATGCCTGCGGGAAATTGCCCCATTGGCTGCCGTCGTTTTCGTCAACATCTTCGCTAAAGAGGAGCAGGTGGTTGCTAAACTGCAACAAGTTCTCAAACTCGCGGATGGCATCTTCGGTTCGGCCCACTGCGGCCAGGGCCTCAACGTACCAAAAGGCGCAAATTAAAAATGTGGTTTTAGGTTTGCCAAAGTCGTCTTTGTATAAATATCTGTAAAATAAGCCATTACTGGCTTTTAGCTCTTTTTCCAATGCAATTAAATGGTCTTTGGCGCGGTCGCTTGCCGGGTCTAGGTAGTTCATCATTATCAGTTGCAGAGTGCTGGCATCCAGGTTTTGGCTGCCAACGCTGTTGGTGTAAACCTTGCGTACCGGGTCGTAACAACTTTCAATGTGCGCTGCTGCTCTGTTTTTTAAGGTAACGGCGCGGGCCTCTAACTCCTGGTTGCCTATGGTTTTTGCCATTTTTTCGGCGGCAGATGCTCCTGCCCATTGAAACAGGTTGCTGTAGCAATGTATATTGGCAAAGTTGCGGAACTCCCAAATTCCGGCATCCTTTTCATCAATGGTTCTTTCAATTTTATAGAGCAGGTAGTCAATCCAGCGGGCACTGTCTTTACGTTCGCTGTACACAAAACGGTGATCGGTATAAAGCGGAAGTACCGAAATCATAACCTGGCCGTAAATATCATTTTGAATGTGCTCACTGGCCTGGTTACCAATGCGCACCGGTTTGTTACCTAAATAACCATCCAGGTCATCCAAAACCTTCTCTTCAATGTTTTTTTGCCCGGTTATGCTGTACAAGGGCTGATACCTAAAATCTTCCGAAAAGGAAATATCGGTTACATAGGCAAAGTATTTCTCCATTTCCTCAAAATGGCCAATGTGGTTGAGGGCGGTAATAACATAGTAAGTATCGCGCAGCCAGCAATAGCGGTAATCCCAGTTGCGGGTGCTTCCCGGCGATTCGGGCAAACTTGTGGTACTGGCAGCTATAATGGCTCCGGTATCTTCAAACTGGTGTATTTTAAGGGCCAGTGCCGAGCGTATAACATAAGGTTGATAAAACCCTGCAATAGACGAGTGTTTTATCCATATGCGCCAGTATTGTATGGTTTCGCGTAAAAAGCGGGTGCAAGTGCTTATCAGGGGAGCTTCTAACGGTTCGCCGTAGGTTAGCACCAGATATTTAACCTCGTTAAGCACAAATAACTGCTCATCAAACACATAACTCACGGGTATATTGGTGGTGAGGCGTATCTTTTCTTCGCCGCCTAAAAACTGAATATGGTTGCTGCCACGGTTTACGGTTAGCCTGGTGGCACCATAGTCCGACACGGGTTCGCACTTCACTTTAATGCGCGGCGATCCTTCTACAGGTTCAATCTGGCGTATCAGCATCAGTGGCTTATAATAGCGGTCGTGCTCGCGAAAGCGGGGAGCATAATCGGTAACTTTATATTTGGAACCATCGTGGCAGGTAATTTCGGTTATCAGTACATTGGTATTTTCCAGATAGTATTGGTTGGATGTAAAATCGCCTTCGGGTAAAATGGAAAATTCGCCACCTTTTTGCTTGTCCAGCAAGCCACCAAAAATAAAGGTGCTATCAAAGCGGGGCCAGCAAAGCCACTCAATATTGGTATTTTTATGTACATGCGCCAAATAACCGCAATTGCCAATAATGCCTGTTTGATAGGTGTGTTTTTCCATAATGAATTGATAACGGCGGAGGTGGTATAATGTTTAAAAAAGTATTAAAAAGGCTGTCGTTGCACGAAGCAACCGCACGCAGACAATTCGCCCGGTATAGCGGCTCGGCTTATGTGCGATTGCTTCGTGCCTCGCAACGACAAGCAGCATTATCTTTACATTGGTATTAAAAATAAACTTGAAAATAAAAGAAATACCTTTTAGCTTTGTGATATTATCTATTAAATCTATAGACATTATAATTTAAAATATCATGAGTTTACGATTAGGCGATACCGCACCAAATTTTACAGCACAAACCTCACAAGGTGAGATTAATTTTTATGATTATTTAGGCGATAGCTGGGGCGTGCTATTTTCGCACCCGGGCGATTATACGCCTGTTTGCACCACCGAATTGGGCAAAACTGCTGCACTTAAAGACGAATTTGCAAAACGCAATGTAAAAGTATTAGCACTGAGTGTTGATTCGGTAGAATCGCACCAGGGATGGATACAGGATATTAACGAAACCCAGGGTGTAGAGGTTAACTTCCCGATAATTGCCGACCCGGACCGTAAAGTGTCCGAAGCTTACGATATGATACACCCCAATGCATCAGTTAATGCTACTGTGCGCTCGTTGTTTATCATAGCACCCGATAAAACGGTTAAGCTTATCATCACCTATCCGGCATCAACCGGACGCAACTTTGTGGAGATACTACGCGTGATAGATTCGTTACAACTAACGGCCAATTACAGCGTAGCCACACCTGCCGATTGGAAGGAAGGCGAGGACGTTGTAGTAGTGCCGACTATTAAAACTGAAGACATTGCTGCCAGGTTCCCCAAGGGCTTTACTATAGTAAAACCATACTTGCGTACTACCCCTCAGCCAAATAAATAATTTTTATTGCATTTTATTGTTAAATTTATATCTTTGAATTTACAGGCTTAAAACATTGATACCCTTTCTGATAATAAAATACTTTTTCAGTTTGGTTTTATAATTTGGCCCATTTAATTTTTTTAATATTATTACTATTATTAATTATGAAAACTGGAAAAGTAAAATGGTTTAACACTCAAAAGGGCTATGGTTTTATCGTTACTGATGACGGTAAAGATTTGTTTGTGCATTTTAAAGATGTACAAGGCGGCGTAAATGCTATTAAAGATAACGATAGCGTTGAATACGAAGTTGAAGAAGGCCGAAAAGGTTTACAAGCCGTAAATGTAAAAAAAGTATAAAAGTATTATCAATCATAAAATGCAAGGCCCCCGGAATTAGCTTCCAGGGGTTTTTTTGTGCTGGTTATTTTGCTTAGTTTGGCTATTTTAGCCCTACCAAAACTTAATTATGAAGAGTACCGATACATCTAAAAATGTAATATTCCTGGTTATAGTGGCCGCGTTGGGCTATTTTGTTGATATATACGATTTGCTCATCTTCGCTATTTTACGCGTTGCCAGCCTTAAAGATATTGGTGTACCTGCTGCCGAGATAACCGATAAGGGCCTTTTTATTATGAATATGCAGATGGGCGGTTTACTGGTTGGTGGTATTTTTTGGGGTATTATTGGCGATAAATTTGGCCGCATCCGGGTGCTATTTGGTTCTATTCTGTTGTACTCGCTGGCTAACTTTGCCAACGGTTTCGTTCACGATGTTAATACGTATGCCATAATAAGGCTTATAGCGGGCATAGGCCTTGCCGGCGAACTTGGCGCGGGCATAACCCTGGTTAGCGAAACTATGAGTAAAGAAAACCGTGGTTACGGCACCATGATGGTTGCCGTTATAGGCTTATTTGGTGCTGTTGCCGCCGCTATTGTAGCCAAGCATTATGCGTGGCAAACTGCTTACTTTGTAGGGGCGGGCTTAGGTGTTTTACTGTTGCTGTTAAGGTTAGGCACATTTGAATCGGGCATGTATAAGGATGTTGCGGCAAAAAATTCGGTTGCGAAAGGTGACATCGGTATGCTGTTTAACAACGGGAAACGTTTTTGGCGATACTTATGCTGCATTTTAATAGGTACACCGCTATGGTTTGTTGTTGGTATATTGGTAACACTGTCTCCAGAATTTGGTAGAGTACTAGGTGCTACTACGCCGTTAAGTGCCGGTACAGGCATTATGTACACCTACATAGGTATATCTATAGGGGATATTTTTGCCGGGTTTTTATCGCAAATTACCAAATCGCGAAAAATAACAGTGCTGGTGTTTCTTATCTTATCGGTAGTGAGTGCATTTTGCTATCTGGGCACTACAGGCATTACGCCGGATAGTTTTATATGGCTTTGTTTGTTTATGGGCACGTCTGTAGGTTATTGGGCAACTTTTGTAACCATTGCTTCCGAGCAGTTTGGCACCAATATCCGGTCAACGGTAACTACTACGGTGCCTAACTTTGTGCGTGGCTCGTTAATACCAATAACCATCATATTTCAGGCACTAACAAAACACTATGGGCTGCTTAAAAGCGGCTATGTTATGATGATAGCCTTAACCTTAATAGCACTTTTTGCATTGAGCCAGCTAAAAGAAAGCTTTGGCAAGGATCTGGATTATTTAGAACAATAAAATACTGTTTTAGAAGCCAGAATTAGAGGCTGTTTAACAAATTTTTGTGCCCTCTGCTTCCTCTGCGGTTAGTTTTCACCACAGAGGACACGGAGATTGAGAACACAAAGATTCACAGAGCCAAATTATATTTAAACCAGTGTTTAGCGGGTGTTGTTGCACTTGCTAACGCTGCACAATAAAAATATCTTTGTGGGCTGCAGCATAATTATCAGGTTTCAAAATGCTTATGCCGGGAGTAAACCCAATGCCCAGGGTACGTATGTAGTTTAAATAAACTATACTGAAGTGGAACGAACTGCCTAATACCAGTACCACAATTAATGCGCCTATTAATGCCTTTTTCATGGTTTGGGTAATTAATTTTTGTTTAAGCTTTTGGTGGCAACGCCGGTAAACGAAACCTCGGCACTATCGGCAAAGTGATATTTAAGCTGGGGTATATTAATGTTTTCTACCTCTAATCGCCCTTTTTGGCGCACCTGTAAATTTGATTTTTGAATAGTATTACTTTGCTCAATACTTAGCGAAGACGCTGCGCCGGGTGTAAAACCTAAAATAGCGTTTAACGAACCTAATTTATTGCCCACCAAACCTATACTACTGGCGTTATCGGCTTCAATCAATAAACTGTCTTGTTTAAAGCCTTTAACGGTTATGTGCCTATCGTCGTTGTTGCTATTTAGGTTGTTATGCGTAATTAGCTTTCCCTCATCGGTAAAAAAGGCTTTGGCTTTAACCGATACCAACGCAGGGCATTCTATAATGATACTACCGCCATTTTTATTGTCGTCTTTTAAATAAACAACGTTAACTATAAGGCGTTTACCTTGCTGGGTAATTTTAACCACATTGCCCGACCATTTAGACACATATACCTTGCCCTGGCCGGGGACAATGGATACATCTAACTGGCTTGCTGCGTTAATCTCTACTTCGTTAAAGTAATTAACGTTTTTAGGATGATAGTTACGATAAGGGTTTTTAAAATTGCCGGTTAAAAATTCGGCCCGCAGGGCACTGTTATAAATACCAAGTGATATCACGAAAATTATAAGGGCACTTAATAATAGTTTGTTACTTGTTTTCATGTTATTCTGTTTTAAAGTTTTCTGTTTTAAATTTTTCATAGCGCGCCTGCAAATCGTCGAGCGTTATATCCAATAAAAATATATTTCTAAAAAAATCGGGCAAATCCTGTTGTAAAAAGCGCTCTTTGCGGTAAAGCTTTACTTTTTTAATTCCTTCGGTTTCTACAAAAAAGCCTATGCCGCGTTTGTTAAATATCACTTCCTGGCTTTGCAAAAATTCGTAAGTGCGCATTACTGTATTGGGGTTAACCTGCAGCTCAACCGAAAGATCTCTAACGGAAGGTATTTTTTCGCCCTGCGCCCACACCCCGCGCAATATTTTTTCGCTCACATAGGCTGCAATTTGCAGGTATATGGCTTCGTTGTTTCTAAATTCCATCTTCTAAATCCCTCGCTCGTTAAACTTGTTTTTCTTTAAGCCTGAAGTATGATGCGGCCCACAATATAGCTGATAGTACCATGAACAAAATGATGGTCCATTTAAAGTACATATCACCCATTTCTAAATTATAAAACTGGTTATTCTGATTAAATGATAAGCCACCGAAAGGTGGGTTTCCGGATATTTTAACACCCATTACCGCTTCTAAAACCTGGTCGTTTAAAACCCACAATATTAAACCGATAATAAAAAGGGAGGATGCGGTTTTGATGAAGTGCATTTTTTTGAAATAAATGGCACCATATAATGTAATGGCATGTAGGATGATGTATCCCGGAAATACAAAATACACTTTTTGATCGGCAGAGAATAGATCCAAATAATGTACCGAACCTGCCGGCCAGTTACCCATGATAGAAATGATGAATAATAAAGCATAAAACAAAGCTGTAAACAGGATTTGGAAAATTAAGTAGGAGTATACCCACCCTACCATATATTTTTCAAATATTGATGCCGGCAATGTAAGTGTGGCAATGGTTTTGCGCTTATCGCCCAGGTTATTAAATACGTTACTGGTAAAAATGGTGCCTGATAACAAAAGACACACTATATAATTTATCATTTGATTACCTATGCTAACAGGCATTTTGCTTTTGAACACTGATGAACCAAAAGATATGGCTAACAACCCAAACAATACACCGAGCGACATTAAATAGCCTTTATAATGCTCTATTGTATGCTTTTTAAACAGTATTGCAAAACGTTTTAAACTGAATATGTTGTTCATACGGTTGTAGTATTTAAAAGGTTAATTAAAGGTTTGTTATTGCTAATAATGGCATTAAATAAAAGTTCCATATCAACTTTACTGTAAAGGCCGTTGGTATTATTTAAAATGGCGTTTTTGCCGCGCATGGTTTCTTCCTCATATAAGGCGATTTGGCTGTCGTGGGCATCAAGCGTGGTGAAATACAGCTTTTCGGAAATTGTATCTAAGGTTTGGTTCACTACTATTTCCCTGTTGTGCAAAACCACTAAAGTATCTATCAGGCTATCCAGGTCACGCACCTGGTGGGTTGATATGATAATGCAGCGTTCTTCGGTTAAAACCGAAGCAATAATTTTACGAAACTGTACTTTGGAAGGGATGTCGAGCCCGTTTGTTGGCTCGTCCATTACCAGCAGGCTTGTATTGGTAGCCAGCCCAAAGGCTATCATTACCTTTTTTTACTGGCCGAAGGATAGTTTATCTAAAACCGATTCGCGCGGAACATCAAACTCGCTTAGGTAAGTGTAAAATTGTTCTTCGCTAAAAAGCGGATAAAAACTCCCCGTATCTTTTACAAACCTTGCAGCCGTTACCGGAGGCACGTATAATTCTTCGGGAATAAAATACATGTCTTGTAAAAAGCTTACGTCTCTGTCGGCACTATTTAAACCGTTAACTGCACATACGCCGCTTTGGGGGTATACCAGGCCCGTTAGGTTATGTAACAGGGTTGATTTGCCCGCGCCGTTTTTGCCCAATAAACCCTAAATGTGCCCTTTAGCCAAATTTAGGGTAAGGTTTTTAAAAAGTAATGCCTTTTTTGAGTAGCCAAAATTTAGATTGTTGATTTGTATCATACTCGATTGTTTAGTGTATTAGTTAAATAGTACACTACAAAAGTATATAAGAAAATCAGATTTGCAAATAATATTTGAAATTTGCCGACTTAAATTTTTAGTTACTTTTGTTGATACACAATAACAGCCCTGTAACTGTTGAGCAGAACTGTGCCAAACACCCAAAATTGACCCATGATAACCAAGGAAGAAATAGCCGCCGAGTACCAAAAAATTCAGGATGAGATATGTGCCGGACTTGAGCAGTTAGACGGTAAATGCCTTTTTGTGGAAGAGCACTGGCACAGGGATGGTGGCGGCGGCGGGCGCACTCGTGTAATTGAAAACGGCAATGTGCTTGAGAAGGGTGGGGTTAATTTTTCGGCGGTTGATGGGCTATTGCCCGAAACCATTAAGAATGCACTTAAAGTTGACCAGAACGACTTTTTTGCTACCGGGGTATCCATAGTTATCCATCCCAATCACCCATTAATACCCATCATCCACATGAATATTAGGTATTTTGAAATGCCGTCGGCAAATGGCAAGGAGCCGGTGCGCTGGTTTGGTGGTGGGATAGACCTTACGCCGCATTACGTTTTTGAAGATGATGCCCGTTTTTTTCATCAATACCTAAAATCGGTTTGCGATAGCTTTGGTGCCGATTTTTACACGCGTTTTAAAAAATGGGCCGACGATTATTTTTTCATCAAGCACCGCAATGAAACACGCGGCGTGGGCGGTATATTTTACGACCGTATTACGGCAACCGATGAGCATACGTGGGATGATATTTTTGAATTTTCGAAGGCCGTAGGGCGGTCGTTTTTACCTATTTATACCGAGATAGTTAACCGCAACCGAAACAGCCAATACACCGAAGCCCAGCAGGAATGGCAATACCAGCGCCGTAGCCGCTATGCCGAGTTTAACCTGGTTTACGATGCTGGAACCAAGTTTGGTTTGGAAACCAATGGCCGTATTGAATCTATCCTGATGAGTTTACCGCCGCAAGCCCGGTGGATATATAATTACCAGCCGCAACCCGGTTCGGAAGAAGAAAAAACTTTGGGCTTGTTAAAAAAAGGCATTAACTGGGCTTAAACCTATTGGAATTGAAAATGAGGAATACTGTATTTGCTTGTATAATGTGTGGTTTATTGGCAATGGCTTTTGCACAGGCGCCAACCGTTAAAACACTAAAAGGCACCTGGCAATTTGCAGGCGGTATATATAACGGCAAGCCCGATGGCGCGCCCAAAGAGTATAAAATGCAGCGGATATATACCGTTCATAATTTTGCTGCCTTTGCCAGCCAAAAGGGTTATCAAACCGAGCGTTACGAAGCAGGAGATTACATTTTAAAAGGTGATACATGCTTTGAAAGCCAAACCTTTAGCAGCCGGCCATCGCAATTGGTGGGGAAAAAGGTAGCCTATATTTGGAGTATTAAAGGGAACATGTTAACCCTTTCGGGAACGCTGCCAAGCGGAATGGTTGTTGAAGAACATTGGATAAAGGTGAAATAACACTTGTTTTAGGCAGTACACTTGTTAGCATATTGAGGGAAGGTAACAACCATTATTTTATTGGTTGCAGGGCTTTTGGGTTAACTATTGGGTTAATTCAGCTCCTATCATTCTGTCTTTCCCGCGCAGGTCCTGGCGTAGCTGTATGTTTTTAAAGCCTTTATCTTTCAATAAATTAACGGTTTCTTTACCCAGGTTTTCGTTTATCTCAAAAAAAAGCAAACCATTCTCTTTTAAATTTTGCAGGGCAAAATTGGCAATGGCGTTATAAAAAATTAACGGATCGGTATCGGTAACAAACAGGGCTAAATGCGGTTCGTGGTTTAATACATTGCCGTGCATCTCGCTTTTTTCGCCCTCTGTAACGTAAGGCGGGTTGCTTACGATGATGGAATAGTGCGTATTGCGCAGGGTAATACCACTTTGTTTTAAAATGTCGGTTTTAATAAAATCAACTTCAACGTCATTCAGTTGCGCATTTTGCCTGGCTATGTTTAGCGCACGTGTAGATACATCAACAGCCGAAACCTTAGCCGATGGTAAATAGGTTTTAAGCGTGATGGGTATACAACCGCTACCCGTACCTATATCCAGTATGGTTTCCAGCTCGTTGCGTTGTTTTGCTATGCTAATTATCCACTCTACAAGTTCTTCGGTTTCGGGCCGCGGAATTAAAACTGCTGGCGTTACCTTAAAGGGCAAACCGTAAAATTCGGTATCGCCTAAAATGTATTGGATAGGTTTACCGGTTTGCAAGGCACGAAGGATTTTTTTTAATTTTTGAGCTTGCACCGCGCTAAATTCTGTTGACGCATAGGCCCGTAACTGCGCTTTTGATAAAGCGGTTACCTCGCTTATGGCCAGGTATTTAATGGCGTTTATTTCAGGCTTGTCGTAAATCGACTTGAGTACCTCATCAAACTTGATCAACGCATCCCCAACAGTTTTCATTCTACAAAGAAACATAAAAACATACCTTTGCAAAAATGGTTCATCATAATAAATACATGCAGCGCGCTTTGCAGCTGGCCCGGTTGGGCATGGGCAGCGTTAGCCCTAACCCAATGGTTGGCGCTGTGATAGTACATAACGATACTATAATTGGCGAAGGTTACCACCAGCACTACGGCGGCCCGCATGCCGAAGTTAATGCCGTTGACAACGCAATTAATAGTTTTGATAACGCGGCGCAAATGCTTTCGCAATCAACTATTTATGTAACATTGGAGCCCTGCGCACATTACGGTAAAACGCCACCCTGTGCCAATTTGATAATTGCGCATCAAATACCGAACGTAGTTGTTGGCTGCCGCGACCCGTTTGATGAGGTGAACGGCAAAGGCATTGAAAAATTAATTGCCGCAGGCATTAATGTAACTGTTGGCGTTTTAGAAAACGAATGCCTTGATTTAAACAAACGCTTTTTTACCCGTATACAAAAACACAGGCCCTACATTATATTGAAATGGGCGCAAACCGAAGATGGCTTTTTTGCCCCTGATGATGCGCGCCAGTTTTGGATAACCGGCCCCGAATCGCGCAAGTTGGTACACCAGTGGCGGGGCGAGGAAGATGCCATTTTAGTGGGAAAAAATACTGCCATGATTGATAACCCGCAATTAAATGTGCGTTACGGCAATGGCAAATGCCCAAAGCGGATTGTGATTGACAGGCGGCTTGAGTTGCCCAGGCATTTGCACTTGTTCGATCAATCGGTAGAAACCTTTGTTTTTAACGAGGTTAAAACCGAGTTTGACGGCAACATAAAATACATATCGTTAGAAGATTTTAACTATTACGTTCCCCAATACATCCTTTATCAGCTTTACTTGCAGGATATACAATCGGTAATAATTGAGGGCGGAGCCAATACGCTGGCGCATTTTATTAAAGATGGCCTGTGGGACGAGGCACGGATATTTACCGGCCCGGTAACTTTAAAACAAGGCTTGCAAGCACCTGTAATACAAGGCGAAACAATATCGGAAGATAGGATAGGGGACGATGTTTTACGAATAATAAAACCTTATGCTGTTTAACGATACTTACCTAACGATAACCGAACCTGGCGAAGGTATCTTTCGCGATAGGGGTAGTAAGTTTCTGGCTTTTGCTTACCCTATCCGGTCAGATCAGGATATTAAGGCCCTGGTTGCAAAACTAAAAAGCCAGCATCCAAAAGCCAACCATCACTGCTGGGCCTTGCGGTTGAGCCCCGACAGATCAATATTCCGTATCAATGATGATGGCGAACCGGCCGGTACCGCAGGAAGACCCATTTTAAATACCTTGCTATCTAAAAATTTAACCAATATAGCCGTTGTTGTAGTGCGGTATTTTGGCGGCACATTGCTTGGCGTTCCGGGGCTTATAAATGCTTATAAAGTTGCTGCCGAGGAAGCTTTGAAGGCTGTTAAGGTGATTGAAAAAACGGTGAACGATGTTTACCAAGTAAGCTTTAACTATTTGCAAATGAATGATGTTATGCGCATTGTTAAAAGTGAAAATTTAAACATTACAGAACAGCAATTTGATACTGATTGCGAAATTAAAATTGAGGTACGCAAAAATCAGGTTGAAAAAGTGATTGCGCTTTTACAGCATATTAGCGGCGTTAAAATTAATTGGGTAGCAACCCTGTAAAACTAAGTACTTAATTCAAAGCGGTTTTGGTTTTGTAGGGCCATTATTAAGGGGTTTTATTCCTCATTTTGGGCTTATTTGTTTATTTTTAGAGCGGTATGCAATCCTTTGAAATTAATAAAGAAGATCTGCTGCGCGTTACAACCGCGCTTGAGGGGACGGATGATGAACTTCGAAAAGTTTTGGAGGACTATCACGCCTCGGAAATAGCTATTATTTTCGAGAAGCTCGACCAGGAGGGCAGGGAAAGGATTATCAATGTTTTGCCGGTTGAAGTTGCTTCGGAAGTCATATCCGAAATGGATGAGGAGCATCACCCCGAAGACATTTTGTTTAACCTTGATCCGGAAAAGCGGTCTGAAATTATTGAGGAACTGGATTATGATGACGCTACAGACTTAATTTCGCAGTTAGAGGAGCACGAGCAGCATGAGATATTAGAGAATATTGACCATGAAGATGCTACCGAAATAAGGAGTTTATTAAGCTACGCCGAAGATACGGCAGGCGGTTTGATGAATACCGATGTTATCCAGGTGAATGTAGCCATGGATAAAAAAGATGCCCTTGAAGAAATTATCCGCCAGTCGGAAGAGATGGAGGATTTTTATACCATTTACGTGGTAGACGACAGGGAGATTTTACAGGGCATTATTTCGGTTAAGGATTTAATTAAAGCTAAAGCTGACGCCAAAGTTGCCGACCTGGTTAAAACCGAATACGTTTATGTAAAAGCCGATCTGGATCAGGAAGATGTTGCCAAGCTGATTTCGCAATATAACCTATCGAGCATCCCCGTGGTTGACGACTATATGCGCCTGCTGGGCCGAATTACTGTTGATGATATCATCGACGTAATGGAGGAAGAAAATACCGAGGATATACTAAAAATATCCGGTGTATCCGAAGATGAGGAACTAAGTGGTAACTGGAAAGATGCCGTAAAAAGCCGTTTACCATGGCTTATTATTAACCTGGGCACAGCGTTTTTAGCAGCATCCATTATCCGTGGTTTTGATTCTACCGTGGCCAAGCTATCGGTTATTTCGGCCTATATGACAATTATTGCCGGTATGGGTGGTAACGCTGCAACCCAGGCGCTGGCGGTAACGGTAAGGCGTATATCCCTAAACGACCTTAACGATAAGCAAGCCTATAACACCGTTTTAAAAGAATTTTTAGTAGGCATGATAAACGGCTGCGCCAACGGCATTATTGTATTTTGCGTAGCCTTGTTTTACGATGCTAACCCCATGTTGGGCTTGGTGCTGTTTTTAGCCATGACGGGTAACCTCATCATAGCCGGTTTAACGGGAGCATCAATACCTTTAGTGCTAAAAAGGGTAGGGATAGACCCCGCGGTGGCTTCGTCAATCATTATCACAACTTTTACAGATTGCTTTGGCTTTTTATTACCGCTTTGGCTGGCTACTAAGTTGTTGTTGTAATGGAGTATTGCGATAGGGGGTTTTTTACATTTAATTTATGCCTTTAAGTTACATTGTAGATACAGGCGGAAACCGTACCGCTGTAATAATACCTATTGCAGATTGGAGTTTGATAGCTGCAAAATATGAAGATTTAAAGCTTTTGGAGAAACCGGAAGCGGTAGAGGGAATAAAACCTTCAGATTTTTTTGGTACATTATCTAAGATGTGGCCGGCGATCTGTAACATGATGAGCAATAGTTAAGCTTGTATCAACATCATAAATCGTATCTCAACATTCCATAATGATTTTTTACTTATTTTTGGAACTTTAAAATAACACTACATGACTGAAGTTAGACACAACTGGACAACAGACGAAATTTCTGAAATATATTATTCCCCGCTATTAGACCTTATTTACAGGTCGGCTACTATTCACCGCGAAAATAAAGATTATTCGGAGGTGCAAATTAGTTCGCTAATCTCCATCAAAACCGGCGGTTGCCCCGAGGATTGTGCTTATTGCCCGCAAGCTGCACGTTATAACACAGGTGTTGATGTGCATGCCATGATGCCTAAAGACGAGGTTTTAGAAGCTGCCGCAAAAGCAAAAGCAGGTGGCGCATCACGTTTGTGCATGGGCGCAGCCTGGCGCGAAGTGCGCGATAACCGCGATTTTGATAAGGTTATTGAAATGGTTAAGGGAGTTAACGCCATGGATATGGAAGTTTGCTGTACCCTGGGTATGCTTACCGAGAGCCAGGCGCAACGTTTGGCTGATGCCGGTTTATATGCCTATAACCACAATTTGGATACATCCGAAGATGATTATAAACGCATTATAACCACCCGTACTTATGACGACAGGTTACAAACGTTAGAAAACGTGCGTAAAGCCCATATCAGCGTTTGCAGCGGTGGTATTATTGGCCTGGGCGAAACCAATGAAGATCGTATCTCGATGCTTAAAACGCTATCAAACATGCCTCAACATCCCGAATCGGTGCCTATAAATGCCCTGGTTCCGGTAAAGGGAACGCCCCTGGCAGATCAGCCACGTGTTTCCGTTTGGGATATGGTGAGGATGATTGCTACCGCAAAAATTGTTATGCCTAAATCGGTAATCCGTTTATCTGCTGGGCGCACCGAAATGAGTACTGTTGAACAGGCGTTTTGTTTTATGGCGGGTGCCAATTCAATTTTTGCCGGCGAAAAGCTGTTAACTACACCAAACCCCAGCTTTAGCGATGATATGGCCATGCTGCAGCTATTAGGCTTAAAACCCCGCGAAGCGTTTAAAAATGGTCGCCCAAATCAAAAGGTTGAAGAGGTTGTAGCTTAAAAGGGTATCATTAAACCTACTGTTAAGTTAATAGTACTAAGTCTTGAGTCAAAAGTTAGATTATTCTTTTTTTTGACTCAAGACTTAGTACTTGTGGCTAAAGACTATCCGTCATTACACGATTAACATGACACTACTTGTTACTGTAACAGTTTAAAATATGCTTATCCGCCCATTGGATTGTACATTGCAGTAGATATAAATTGTTGACGAAACCGGTTGACGGTTAACCGATGCTGGTAAAAACTGCTTATCTTCCGGGCTCAGTAAATCATTGTTGAGCAGGTAGGTGGCCACATTGGTTTCCTGAATTTGAAAGTTTACCATCACTTTGGTTTTTACCATCAGTTTACACTCGGCCAGTTGGCCAAAAGGGGTTACCAATATTTCTAAAACAGCATACACCGATGCAGGATTGTATAGGTTCACTTCGTCAACCCTAAACATTTTAAGGTAGGGCTGGTAGCCATATAACAGCCCGCCAATTTTTATAGGGAAGGTTACCGAGTCGGTAGCGGCTGGCTTGGGTATAAACTCATATTTAGTGAAGTTGCCGGTGGGGTCTTCATCGGTTACGTACAGCAATTGATTTTTATCGTAGTTGTAATGCTGTGTAATATTGCCTTTTATATCATAAAAGTGCCATACTCCGGTGCGCTTGCCTTGTGTATAAAGCCCTGAGGCTACTACCGTTTTCTTTTTATAAAACGCCTGATATGCACCATGTTTTATATCGCGGTTATCTTTAAAAGCATGGTATTTTTGAATAATATCCGGCGAATAATTGTTGGATAATTCGATGGTTTCCTGCGCATAAACCGATAATGTAGTGCTTAGTAAACAAAATAATAATACAGAGCGAAGCATATTATAACTGAGGTTAATTGATGCCTCAATGTAAAAACTTATTATCAAATAAATACTAACAGAAACGTATTTATGTTTTTAAGGAGAGATTTTTGGCTAATGCCCAAATATTGACCTGGCATAAACTGCCAGAAAAAAGAGTTTAATAGTAGCGCTGGTAATTATTTTTTAGTAAAACCGCCTTTGTAGCCACCTGGCCTTGCTGTGTTTTTTGGCCTTTCTTCGGCTTCTTTTACTACAATGTTGCGGCCATAAATTTCGGCTTCATTCAGGTCATCAAGTGCTTTAAGGGCCGATTCCCGGTCGGGCATTTCAGCAAAAGCAAAGCCTTTGCTTTGTCCGGTTTGTTTATCGGTTATAATTTTTAAAGATGTAAGCTCGCCGTAATCTTCAAAAAGCTCCCTCAACTCCGATTCCTGAATTTTATAAGGCAAATTCCCAATAAAAATATTCATGCTTTGTAACTTATTTTAAGCAAGATACAAAAAATCAATAAAATATAAAATTGTTGTAATTGTTTATCAAATTATTAAAGTATTTGCAATCGTTTCAATTTGCTTACTTTGTTGTATAAAAATTAAACATGATCGCATCTTTTGAAGCTTCAATGAGCCAACTATCTATACACCGGGTTGGCAATAAATTACAGGATGAATTTTACATCCTGTCGGACGAGCCAATGGGTATTACCGACGAAGTACTTAACAAATTATTGATGCAATACTTTTTAAGTGCGTTTGAAAAGGTGAACGAGGTTTACCATTTTATGCATTCAAGCGAACTTAATTTGAATGATATGTTTCACTTTGCAGGGGAGATATTTAACGACCAGGCGCGTTTTCACGAGGTTAGCCAGCAAATTACCAAGTATTTATATGATAGCACCAATCATCCCAAAATAAAATCGGGCGAATTGTATGTGGCGCTTTTTAAAGATGTACAGTTAGAGGGAGAGTTGCTGGATGCCATTGGCATTTTTAAATCGGAAAACAAGGAAACCTATTTAAAGGTATTTCCGGATAAAGGCGGTTTTAACCTGGAGTATGAAGAAAATGGTATCAATATTCATAAACTGGATAAAGGTTGCCTTATTTTTAATGCCGATAAAGCCGAAGGTTATAAAGTTTTGGTGATTGACCAAACCAACCGCAGCAACGAAGCGGTTTACTGGAAAGATGATTTTTTAAAACTCAAAATACGCAACGATAGTTTTAACCAAACCATTAATACTTTAAGTATTTATAAAAATTTTGTAACTCAAAAAATTGATGAAGAGTTTGAGTTAAGCAAGGCCGATAAAATTGACCTGCTCAATAAATCCATGAAATATTTTAAGGATAACGATACTTTTGATATGGACGAATTTACAGGCGAGGTGCTGGGCAACCCGCAGGCCATCGAATCGTTTAAAACATACAAACAACAGTATGAGCAGGATTACGAAACCGAGATAGCATCTACGTTTGATATATCCGACGCGGCTGTAAAAAAGCAAGGCAAGGTTTACAAAAGTGTTTTAAAGCTCGATCATAACTTCCATATTTACATACACGGTGATAAAAAACTGATAGAAAAGGGCTTTGACGACGACAAGGCCATGAATTACTACAAAGTTTACTTTAAGGAAGAAGCGTGAGGGGGAGGGAGTTAAGTTGATTGGTTAAGTTAGTTGATTTAGTGAGTTGTTGAATTGGTTTTGGAAACAGAAAACGGGAGCAACTGATTCTGGTTTGTTTGTTAAGTTTTAAATTCACCAACTCACTAAATCAACTAACTTAACCAATCAACTAACAAAATCAACCACCCACTACTTCAAAGTTTTTGGCAGCATGATAGTTATGGTTGTGCCCTTGCCGCTTTTGGATTTTACGTCGATAGCGCCTTTGTGTTTTTCGATAATGCCGAATACGATGGAGAGGCCCAGGCCGGTGCCTTCGCCCACCTCTTTTGTAGTAAAAAAGGGGTCGAACATTTTTTGCTTTACTTCGTCGGTCATGCCTACGCCGGT
This sequence comes from Mucilaginibacter gracilis, assembly GCF_003633615.1. Lineage (NCBI taxonomy): Bacteria > Pseudomonadati > Bacteroidota > Sphingobacteriia > Sphingobacteriales > Sphingobacteriaceae > Mucilaginibacter > Mucilaginibacter gracilis. The sequence continues at coordinate 4,224,562 of NZ_RBKU01000001.1, forward strand.
ATCGGTAATTTCAATGGTTATATTATCGGTATAGTCTTTGGTTTGTATCAATATGTTTTCTTTGTTGTGTTTTTTCTTCTCAATAATAGCCTGTATGCTGTTGTGTATAATGTTCATAAAAACCTGGTTTAGCTTGCCCGGGTAACAATTTATGGGTTCAATTTTATCAAAAACAGGCGTAATTTGTATATAATATGGAATGGTGTTGCGCAACAATACCAACGAGTTAAGTATACTTTTATTAATATCGGCCGGTTTTAGCTCTACCTCGTCGGTACGGCTAAAGGCGCGCAGGCTTTGTACAATTTCGGCCGTGCGCGATGCACCTTCTTCAATACCGTCAAGCAAGTCGGTAACTTCCTTTTTAATAAAACCGATGTCAATTTTTTGTTTAAATTCAATCGGCTCTTTTAATAGCGCAGCCCAACCTTCCTGTTGTTCAACCGCTTCATATTTTTCGAGCAACTCAAAAAGGTCGTTAAAGTCTAGTTTCAACGGTTTAATGTTTGAGCGTACAAAGTTAATAGGGTTGTTAATTTCGTGCGCTATACCAGCGGTAAGCTGCCCAAGGGAGGCCATTTTTTCGGTTTCTACTAATTGCGATTGTGCGGCTTTTAAATTAGTAATGAGGCCTTGTAAATTGCGGTTGCTTTCAATTAGTTCTTTAGTACGTTCAAGCACCTTGTTTTCGAGTTGAATGTTTTGCTCGGTTATTAGTTTTTCGTTTTCTTTAGCAATTTTTAGCGATAGAAATTGCGACTCGCTATTTTGATGGCGATAGAAATTGATCTTATCGGCCAAAGCCACCGAAAAAAGCACCAGTTCAAGTACCACTCCATACAATAAAATATTTGATGTAAAGCCGTTATAAGCCACAATATCCTTATTACGGGCAACCGAAATAAGCACCGATATTAACAACGAACTCCAGGCCAGCATAAAAAACTTGGCATGTTTTACACCATCAAAGTAAAGCCAAATGCCAATAAGCAATAGTAAAACTGAGCAAATGGTTGAGTTTAAAGTAATAACGCTGTAGGCGACGTTGGCTTGCCCCATTGCAATAAAAGCCGCCGGGATTATCCAAATGTAAAATAGTATACAGTAAAATTTATATAACTTTTTATATTGATTTTTAAGTTGCAAAAACTCATTTACAAACAAAGTGATGGATAGCCAAAGCAATATCCTGGTAACCGGTATAATATAATTATTGAGTATTAAGGCGTTAACAGCGTGTAGCTTATAACCGTGAATAAGCCCTTGCGAAGCACTTAAAAACGAAACATAACTTACATAATACAGGTAACTTTTATCGTTAACAATAAAGTACAAAAAAAGGTTATAAAACACCATCACCAGCACAATGCCTATAAATATGCCAAAGCCGGTGTTTTTTGAGCTCAAAGTTTCCCAATACTTGTTTTCGCTATAAACTTCGATGGGGATTATATTGGGCGAACTGCTTTGTATACGTATGTAAACAACCTGTGTTGAATCGGGAGTGATAGCGCAATTAATTACCGTTTCTTTAGGCGAAAAATAGTCGCTATCAATTTGTTCAGGTTCCAAATGGGCGGTCTCTTGGGTGCCACTTTTCAAACAGTAAATATCAAAACTGTCAATTATTACACCATCAATTGTAATTGGGATATTGGCCTGACTACTTTTATTTTTAATATTTATTTTTAACCAAACAACCGGGTTTGATACCCTTAAACTTGGCAGTTCGGTGTGTGAGTTTGTAAAATCATTCCGTTTTAAAATATCATTAATGGTTAACTTTTTTGAGGGGTCTTCTACCTGGGTAAAAAAGCGCCTGTCAATCAATTCAATTTTGTTTTCGGTAACGGTTAAAGTGTCTATCCCGGCAAAGGCATGGCAATATTGAACAGACAGGAGAATGAGTAAAAGTACTTTCTTCATTATTTGCAATGGCAATTGCGGTTTATATCAATTTGATTATAAATGTGCGTAGAAAATTAAACTTTTTATAAATTTTTTCGTTTAACAGGTATCAATCTTTTGATATTTGCGTTTTAACTACTTTAAAATAACACAACGTTTAAATGATGCAATTTGGTGTTTTATATATTGATGACGAAATACATAATTTAAACAGCTTTAAAGCGGCTTTTAGGCGCGACTTTAACATCCATGTGGCTCAATCTGCCCGGGACGGCAGAAAGATACTGGAACAAAACGAAATTGCAGTAATTGTTACCGACCAACGCATGCCGGTAATGACCGGTATTGAGTTTTTAGAATCCATAATTCCGGTTTACCCGGATACGATCCGCATTTTATTAACCGGTTTTTCGGACATTAATGCCGTTATGGATGCTATAAACCGTGGGCAGGTTTATAAGTATCTGGTAAAACCCTGGGCCGACGAAGAACTTAAAATGTACATCCAAAACGCTATAGAAATATACCATTTGCGTAAAGAGAACCGCGAATTGGCCAATAAATTGGAGTTAGCCAACAAGCAATTAAGTAACCTTAGCAATAGTTAGCCATAACTTTGTTGGGTTTATAAAACCGATACCCGGGTGATAAAGGCCTTGATGCTTATCCCGACTGTATGGTAACGATATATAATTATAACAACGAAATAGTTTTTTATTAAGTTGGGTAAGCAATATCTTTGGATGATGGTTATAATTCTGTTAATTTGCCAGTACTAACTTGCTATTACAAACATTGAGCCTAAAAATGGGCGAGGTATAATATCCGGTTCGGTTACAATCATACGGTAAATGAAGAAATTTTATTTTGCAGCGTTACTTTTATTGGTATTTATAAATGTTAAAGGGCAACAACAACCCCAGTATACCCAATACATTTTTAATCAGCTTTTAATTAATCCGGCAGTTAGTGGTATTGAAAATTACGTCGACGTAAAATCGGGTTACCGCAGCCAGTGGACAGGCTTAGCCGGGGCACCCGTTACCACATATTTTACCATTACAGCACCAATAGGACGTGATTTTATAGAAGGCGACGCAATGGAAGTGCCTGCCGGCGATAACCCTGTAGGGCGTTCGTACGTAAGTACTTACCGTGCTGCTGCTCCTCACCACGGCATTGGCCTAACTATGTATAGCGATAAGGCAGGCCCCATCAGGCAAACCAGTATTGATGCATCCTATGCCTATCACCTCGGCCTCACACCCGATCTTAATTTGTCGGCAGGGGTATCGGGCGGTATTACAAACGTTAGTTTAAATACAAGCGAAGTTAGCTTGCAAGACCCGCTTGACCCGGCTATTTACTACGGCAATAACAGCCAGATAAAACCTAATGTTAACGCTGGTATTTGGGCATATTCGGCAACTTATTTTATAGGCGCATCGGTACAACAGCTTTTGCCGCAAACGCTAAATTTTGCCAATAATTCGGCTTATAACCAAAGCAAAACCGTTCCGCATTATTACTTTACCGCAGGTTATAAACTATTCCTTTCGGATGATATATCCTTAATGCCATCGCTGATGTATAAAATTATTCAACCTGCACCAAACACGGTAGACCTAAATTTGAAAATGGCCTTCCGCGACCATTTTTGGATAGCCGCTTCATACCGCCAGGACGATGCCGTAGCAGGCATGATGGGCTTCACCATAAGCTCTTTCCTGTCGTTTGGTTACTCATATGATTATACAACCTCAAACCTCAATACCGTTAGTACCGGTACCCATGAGTTGTTTATAGGCATACACCTTAATAATAGTGGTAAATCTGGCTCCCAGCGCCTTTTTTAACAATTATGGCGGTAAAAATACCATCCATGTCATGAAGTTAAGGAACAAATATCGAACACTGAATTTTGAATGTAGAACACCGAAATTTATCCCATCAATCCAACAACGGTCTTATCGATCTATAGGTTTACAGTAAGAATATCGAGATCGGACATTAGTAAGTCATTGTTCAATATTGTTTCCATTTGATTACTCGCAAATCCTCAGCTATCTCACCCAGGTAACCTTATCACTTAGCGGAATGTTGCGTTTTCCGGTTGGCTTAGTATCCGAGTAGCCCAGGTAAAGTACACCCATCACCACATCGTGAGTATCAAGATTTAAAAACTGTTTCATTGCAGGGCTGTGCACCATGCCGCCGCTACCCCAGTACGATGCTATGCCAAGTGCCGTAGCACCCAATAATATATTTTGCATGGCGCAGGCCGTTGCGGCAATTTCTTCAAGCACGGGTATCCTCACCAGGGGTTTACGCTGCATGGTACAAACTATTACGTGCGATGCCTTATCGCCCATGTGCAACAACTTTTCGTAAGTCATTTGCATATAACTTTCGGCGGCGGTGCTTGCGGCGTATAACTCGGCGTGTTGCTTGCCAAACGTTTTACCGTTGGTGTATACTGTGAAATTCCAGGGCTCGGTATTAGCGTGTGTAGGCGCCCAGTCGGCCAGTTCAAGCAGCGCGTTAATTTGCTCGTCGGGTATTTTTTCGCCGTTCATTTCGGGCGGTTTTGTAGTGCGGCGGTTTTTTATAACTGATGATATAATGTTGAATGTGTTGTTCATGGCCTAATGCTAACGTTAATGTTTGCAATAATAGTAAATGGACACTGCATTTTAATTGATAAGCAGGTAAAAACCTTTTGTGGACGTTTTATTTTTTAGATGATTTGATTTTGAATTTCTACTTTTGGCCTTTCAAATAACAAACATGGATAACAGAAAGAAGAAGATATTTTTATTACTGAGCATTGTTGTACCGTTTTTATTATACTGCTTTTACTATTACGGTATGATGGTGAAAAATGCCCCGTATAAATTTTCGGAGTTTGACTCCATTGTATTTAATTACGGTACAGGCGATAGCCTGCTCAATAGATATAATTCAAAAAATGGAGATTACGAATATGTGAACTCGCGCGATTCGGTTGTCAAATCGCACCTTAAATTACGAAACGACGATTTGTTATACCTGCACCGCAAGGCTGCCGACCTTGGTTTTTGGGACTTTCCATCAAACATGGCCGATGATAGTACTAAGCGCAAGGGCTCAAAAGTGCCACGCTACTATATTGAGTTTAAGTATAAACGCAAAACCAAGAAAGTAACTTTTGACGAAGCCTTTGGAGGTAATCCTAATTTAAAGGATGCCGCCCAGCGCTTGATAAAAGAATTGCAGAACAAGCTGATAGAAGCCGAGAAACGGTAACTGTTTAAGCATCATTTTAATGCAAAATTAATGCGCGTTTGTAATTAAATTAAATGCCTATATGCCACAAACAATGGCAATTTGCTGACGGTATACTATTTGCGCTGTGCTGCAAAAAAACTAAATTTGTGCCATAATTTTCAAAATAATGTCTCAGGAACAAGAACACGTTAAGTGCCTAATTATAGGTTCGGGCCCGGCTGGTTATACGGCTGCAATTTATGCTGCCCGTGCCGATTTAAAACCCGTTTTATACACCGGTATGTTAGCTGGCGGCCAGTTAACCCAAACTACCGATGTAGAAAACTTTCCGGGCTACCCCAAAGGAATTATGGGCCCCGAAATGATGGAAGATTTTAGGTTACAGGCCGAACGTTTTGGCACCGATATACGTTTTGGCTACGTAAGCTCGGTTGATTTTTCGACCCTGCCGCATCAAGTTGTTGTTGATGAAACTAAAACAATTTTGGCCGATACTGTAATTATTTCAACAGGTGCGTCGGCTAAATGGCTGGGGCTTGATTCCGAACAAAAATATAATGGTTTTGGCGTTTCGGCATGTGCCGTTTGCGATGGTTTCTTTTTCCGCGGGCAAGATGTTGCCATAGTAGGTGCCGGTGATACCGCCGCCGAAGAGGCTACCTATTTAGCCAAACTATGCCGCAAAGTTTACATGCTGGTTAGGCGAGATGAGTTTCGAGCATCAAAAGCAATGGTTCACCGTGTAATGCATACACCCAACATCGAGATTATTTACAATACCGAAACTACCGAAATTGTAGGCGACGGCCAAAACGTAACCGGTGTAAGGGTGTTAAACAACCAAACACAACAAGAAAGAATATTAGATGTTACAGGCTTTTTTGTTGCCATAGGCCATCACCCTAATACCGATATATTTAAAGGGCAGATACATATGGACGAGACGGGTTACATTATTACCCATCCCGATTCAACCCAAACCAATATTGAAGGTGTTTTTGCCTGTGGCGATGCGCAAGATCATATCTTCCGCCAGGCGGTAACCGCCGCCGGTACCGGCTGTATGGCCGCCTTAGAGGCCGAACGCTACCTGGCCGGTAAAGAACATATTGTTACAGCCGATTAATTAAAGGCATCAAAATGATATTGAAAGGAGTAAAGACAAAAAATCTTTACTCCTTTTTATTTACAACGCTGTTCTGTTTTTTCTTTCTGTAAAATCTGCTATCTTCACGCTTTGCTTAATTTGCTATATGGTTAAATATTTTTTAGTACTGCTTTTTGCATCTGGGGTATTTATGGCAAGCGCCCAGGATAATAACCCCAATTTAAACATCATTCCGGCACCTGTATCGTTAAAAAAATCTACCGGTACATTTTCATTAAGTATGGAAACGGTAATACAAACCGATACGCCATCAAACAAAAGCATCATTTTTTTAGCATCTTATTTAACAGCCAACTGGGGTTACCACAAAATTGGTGCTATTGATAACTCGGCTACTAATAATGTAATCAAGTTGGTGTCTGCCGGAGCCGAAAGTTTACCTCCCGGCGGCTATCATCTTAGTATCACACCCAATGGCATTACCATAATTGGCAAAGGGGCCGGTTTATTTTATGGCATACAAACCCTTATACAATTAATGCCGGTTGAAAAGGCCGCTTTTGCCAAACTGCCTTGTGTAGAGATTGACGATTATCCGCGCTTTGCATACCGTGGTATGCACCTTGATGTATCGAGGCATTTTTTTTCAATAGCCTTTGTTAAGAAATATATCGATCTGATGGCGTCGTATAAGTTAAACAACTTTCACTGGCACTTAACCGACGACCAGGGCTGGCGTATTGAAATAAAAAAATATCCGCGCTTAACCGAAGTTGGCAGCAAACGCGCCCGTACCTTAATAGGCAACTACCACGATTTTTATCCCCAACAATATGACAATACGCCATATGGCGGATATTATACCCAGGACGAGATTAAAGACGTTGTTAAATACGCCGCCGACAGGTATATTAACGTTGTGCCCGAAATTGAAATGCCCGGTCATTCGGAAGCAGCCGTTGCGGCCTATCCCGAATTGAGTTGCGACCCGAAAGGCAGTTACAAAGTTGCCGAAAGCTGGGGCGGTTTCCCCGATATTTATTGCCCAAACGATTATACATTCAAATTTATGGAGGATGTATTAACCGAAGTGATGGCCTTGTTCCCGAGTAAATTAATTCATATTGGTGGCGATGAGGTTGCTAAAGAGGCGTGGCGTAAATCGGCATTTTGCCAAAAGCTCATCAAAAAGCTAAAATTGAAGAATGAAGAAGGCCTGCAAAGCTATTTTATACAACGGATAGAGAAATTTGTGAACAGCAAAGGCCGCAGCATTATTGGCTGGGACGAGATACTGCAAGGCGGCCTGGCACCAAATGCAACGGTAATGAGTTGGACGGGCGAATCGGGAGGGATTGCCGCTGCGCAGCAGCACCATAACGTAATTATGACGCCCGGAAACGCCGGCGTTTATTTTGACCACGCACAAGGTTTTAGCTACCTGGAGCCTTTAAGCATTGGCGGCTACGCACCATTACAAAAGGTTTACAACTATAACCCCGTGCCGGGCGCGTTAGCTCCCGACGAGCAAAAATATATTATGGGCGTGCAAGCCAACCTTTGGACGGAATATATTGCTACCGAGGATAAAGTGGAATACATGGTATTACCGCGCATGCTGGCTCTTGCCGAAATAGCATGGACACCAGTGGCCAATAAAAACTATGCGGAATTTGCCGGGATAAGGGTACCCGCGCATTTAGGCAAATTGGATGCCGAAGGCTATAATTACCGCGTGGCTACTGCCGTGGGTGCTGTTGATACCATTACAACAGGCAACAGCTTTAAATTTGACTTAAAAAGCCCGGTTACAGGTGCCAAGGTGTACTATACTATTGATGGGTACACGCCCCGCGAAACCGACCTTGAATATAAAGAGCCGTTAACTATTTTAGTTCCGGATAGTGCGAGCCGCTTGTTGCAAACCATAGTAGTGAGCCCATCCGGGAAACGGAGTGCAGTTACACGTACCGTTATGAATAATTTTCCGCCTTCACCTGCCGTAAATTACACAGGTACTATAGCGGGCTTAAAATACAAGGTTTTGCCCGGGCGTTTTACCGGTACCGACCAATTGGATGCCGCCAAATATGTTGATACCGGTATTACCAAAAATTTTGGTACCGCTGCCTTCCGCAAAAATAACAGAACGTTTGGTGTAATATATAATGGCTATATTCGTATAGATCAGGATGGTAAATATGGCTTCTCAACTGCATCGGCAGATGGTTCAACCTTGTTAATTGACGATAACATTGTTGTTGATAACGATGGTAAACACAGCTTGTTTGAACACGGCGGAGATGTACTGTTGCAAAAAGGCTATCATAAAATAGTAGTAAAGTATTTTTATGTAGGTGCGGCAAATACCTTGCGGGTTTATATAACCATGCCCGGAAGGCCTAAAACCGAGTTACCACCCGATATTATTTTTAACTAACCAGAGAGTTTTAAACTAATGATATGTTTAGCACAAGATACCAGTATATAGCCATTTTATTTTGTTGCGTGGCTGGGGGGCTAGCCTCATGCACACAGGATGAAAAACAAAACACTCCTGTTGCGGCTGCACCTGTAAAAGCAGCTTTGATGGCTCCGTTCCGCTATCATAAAATGATAGAAAGCTCACCCGGAAAATACTTTGATGTTTTTGGGTGGGGCAGGGGTAAAGATTCGTCGGGCGCTTACATGATACTTCATTCCGATTCAACAGGTAAGCAATACAGCAACACAGGCGGCGATTTGGAAGGCTCCATTATTGATATTTACAACACCGATATGAATATGGATGGCAACCCCGAAATATTGATAGAGGCTAAAGCCAAGGATACTACTAACCATGTTAATATTTACGCCTACGAGTTTAGAGGTGCAAAATCGCAAAAGCTGGATTTCCCAAAACTAACCACAAAAACTAAAAAGGGTTATCGTGGCGATGATAATTTTTACATTAAAGATGGCAGCCTGGTGCGTGAGTTTCCCATTTACGAAGGCAGCGGCAAAAATGCAAAACCCACCGGCAAAAAAAAGATACTGCAATACAGCCTGCGTAACAATGTGTTTAGCGTAAATGATATTAGCCCTGTTGATAGTTCGGCTATTAAAAAACCTGTTATTGTGCCGGTGGCAAAAAAGCCTGTAGCAAAGGTTGAAAAGCCCACTGTGGTCGAAAAAAAATCGACTAAAAAGAAAAAGAAACAAAAGGAAGAAACCCACACCAAAAAAAGGAAACATAAACCCAGAGATTGATTGCTGTTTTAAATAAACAACGGTTTACTTAAATACCAATTCACTGATAGGCCACAGTATTTGTTTGATAAACTGGGCGTTAAAAAGCAAAGGCATTGGTAATACCAACCCCAAAAACGCCCATAATTTGCGAAATAGCCTATTATTTAACAGGTGATTAGTTGGTTTGCTAACGTTTACTTTGTATGTGTTTAATATTTACGCCATCGCCTAGAACGGCGAAGCGGTGCAGTTTATACACGAATATCCGTTTGGTGAGCCATTAGGTTAGCTTTAAACATTTTTTTAAAAAATTTTGGGTTTCATTTTAAAGCCACCAGCGGTGCCCAATATGCGCCTAAACGCAACATACAGCAATTATGCTGTTAGCCTCACCACGTAAAAGCCATTTTGCTAAAGTTAATATATTGGCGGATACTTATCCGGATAGGTTTCCCCCATCATGTTATAAACCATTTCAACAATATCTTCGTGCGATGGCTTGCTGTAATAATCACCATCCGAGCCGTAAGGCGGGCGGTGTTGTTTGGCGGTTAGTGTACGTGGTTGGCTATCCAAATTAAAATAGCCGTTTTGTTTTTCTAATATATGTTGCAATATATATGCAGAACCACCACCCGGAACGTCCTCATCAACAACCAAAAGTTTATTGGTTTTTTGTAACGACCGGCCACAAGCATGGTCGAGATCAAAAGGATAAAGCGTTTGCGGATCAATAATTTCAGCGTTTATCCCAATAGCTTTAAGTTCTTCCGCGGCTTCTTGTACAATGCGCAGCGTTGAACCGTATGATACGATGGTGATGTCGTTCCCTTCGCGTAAAATTTCTACACGGCCTAGTGGTACAGTAAATTCGCCTACGTTTTGCGGCAATTTCTCTTTTAACCGGTAGCCGTTAAGGCATTCAATAACCAGGGCAGGCTCGTCGCCACGCAGTAAGGTATTGTACATCCCGGCAGCCTGCGTCATGTTACGGGGCACGCAAATATGTATTCCGCGTAAAGCATTCAAAATAAAACCAAGCGGCGAACCCGAGTGCCAAATGCCCTCAAGCCTGTGGCCGCGCGTGCGTATAATTAGCGGAGCCTTTTGCCCGGCTTTGGTGCGGTAACTTAAACTTGCCAGGTCGTCGCTTAAAACGTTCATGGCATACATTAAATAATCAAGGTATTGCACCTCGGCAATAGGGCGCAAGCCGCGCATGGCCAATCCCATACCCTGGCCAACAATTGTAGCTTCGCGTATGCCGGTATCTACAATACGCAAATCGCCAAACTTGTTTTGTAAGCCCGCAAAACCCTGGTTTACATCGCCTATGGCACCAACATCTTCGCCAAAAGCTACAATACTTTTGTCGCGTATAAAGTTGGCCTCAAAACAGGCATTTAAAATCTCACGCCCGTCAATCATACTATCGTTATCCCAATTATAATCGGGGGCAACTGTGGGCACGTATAGTGGCGAATGTGGTGTATCGGTAAAAAGCTTGGTATTAAAGCGGTCGTTATTTTTTGCCGATTCTGTATTAAACCAGTTTAAAAGCTCGGTGCGGGCCTCATTACTTTCGTTTGCGGTAGCTAATAACGATTTGCGTATTGCCGCTATCACATCACGGCGTGCAGGGTCAAAGCATTCGCTAAGTGTTTTATTAATAGCCAGCAACCGCTCGCTTTGCGCCGATACCAGGGCAAGGTTATTTATCAATAAGGTTGCATGGGTAAGTTCGCCTTTTATTTCGCTTTCCAAATCGTTCCAGGCATCGCGTTGGCAATTGCGCACGTATTTTTTAGCGGTATTTTCTAATTCATCTAGTTCTTCGGCAGTTGCAATGGCCGATTCAACCATCCATTTGCGCATTTGCACCAGGCAATCGTGCTCATCTTCCCAGGCCAGGCGTTCTTTTGATTTATAACGCTCGTGCGAGCCAGAAGTTGAGTGGCCTTGAGGCTGAGTCATTTCCGTAACATGTATCAGCACGGGCACGTGTTGTTCACGGCAAATAGCAATGGCTTTTTCGTAAGTTTCGCAAAGGCCAACATAATCCCAACCGCGAACCTTAAATATTTCGTAGCCGTTGGTATTGCCCTCGCGCTGAAAGCCCTTTAATATTTCGGATATATCTTCTTTGGTGGTTTGGTATTTTGCCGGTACCGATATGCCGTAAGCATCATCCCAAACAGAAATGGCCATGGGTACAGCCAATACGCCTGCGGCGTTAAATGCCTCAAAAAACAATCCTTCGGATGTTGACGCATTACCTATTGTGCCAAAGGCAACTTCGTTACCATTTACCGAGAAGTTTTTGAGATAAGCCAATTCTTTATTTTCGCGGTACAGTTTTGATGCGTAAGCCAAACCAAGTAAACGGGGCATATGCCCCCCGGTTGTCGAAATATCCGACGCGCAATTCATCATCTCCGTTAAATCGTACCAGTCGCCGTTTTCGTCAATAGTGCGGGTTGCAAAATGGCAATTCATTTGCCTTCCGGCAGATGCAGGGTCTTTTTCTAAACTTGGGTTGGCATATAATTGCGAAAAAAACTCCTTTAACGAGCACATTCCGGTGGCAAACATAAAAGTTTGATCGCGATAATAGCCTGAGCGCCAATCGCCTTTGCGGAAAGTTTTTGCCATGGCCAGTTGGGCAACCTCCTTGCCATCGCCAAAAATACCAAACTTGGCCTTGCCGGTAAGTACTTCCCGGCGGCCCAGTATACTGGCCTGCCTGCTTTCAAATCCTACACGGTAGTCAGTAATAACAATGTGTTTAAAATCGTCAAAACTAAGCTGTGATATTTCGGATTGGTTGTAATTCTCGTTAGCAGGCATATATAATTTGGTTGTTAACACAAAAGTATAAAATTCAATTTTGCTTTTGTGGTATTTACTTTATAAAACCGATACTTTTAACTATAGTTTTTTTGAAGTAAATATTTACTTACTTTCGTAAAAAAACGCAGCACGTAAATAAGCCCCGTGCCACAATAATAGCAAATATATGGCATATGGGGATAGTAGAAAACATTAATTTTACACTGTGTTTAAATACAGGCAATCAAATAAATGATTAATAATAGATTGCAAAATTAAACTTTACTTGTTATTTTTAGTCGAAATAATTAATACATTAGTTTAACATTTAGAAAGCATTAATACAAACAACATAACAATATGAAAAAGTTAATTATGATTTGCGCTGTAATTTTAGGTTTTACCGTTACGGCATCGGCACAAACAGATAATAAAGCCGAGTTTAAATTTGTAGAAGAAAAACACGATTTTGGTAAAATACCACAAGGCAAGCCCGTTACTACCGAGTTTACCTTTACAAATATTGGCGAAGAGCCTTTAATTTTAAGTAATGTACAACCTACCTGCGGTTGCACCATTGCCGATTTTACAAAAACACCTGTATTAAAAGGTGCTAAGGGTGTTATAAAAATTACTTATAACGCTGCTGTGGCAAGCGTTTTTTCTAAAACAATTGTGGTAACATCAAACGCAAAAACCCCAACCAAAAACCTCATTATTATGGGCGAGGTAATGCCGGCGGCTGCGGTTGCTGGTAGTAAATAAGCTAAAAAAATAAATTATATAATCCCTTACCTTTAAAAGGTAGGGGACTTTTTTTTGCTTTAATTTGAATTATGTACCGGTGTTGATTTTTACTAATTTTGCCGCATGCCAAAAATTTCGCAAAAAGGCAGGGAAATGCCTGCTTCGCCCATCAGAAAGTTAACGCCATTTGCCGACAAAGCTAAACAACAAGGAAAAAAAGTTTACCATTTAAACATCGGTCAGCCGGATATAGAAACTCCCGAAGGCATGCTCAATGCCATTAAAAACATCGATTTTAAGGTTTGGGCCTACACAGCGTCCGAGGGTACGTTATCATACCGCACAAAGCTCACATCCTACTACAATAAATTGGGCTACAATATTACGCCCGATAATATTATTGTTACCACAGGTGGTTCCGAAGCAATCATTATCACAATGCTTACCTGCCTTAACCCTGGCGACGAAGTGATAATACCAGAGCCATTTTACGCCAATTACAACGGCTTTGCCTGCCAGAGCGATGTAGTGGTAAAACCCATATTATCGTACATTGAAAACGGCTTTGCCTTACCCGCCATTGCCGAATTTGAAAAGCTGATAACCGATAAAACCAAGGCCATTATAATTTGCAACCCTAATAACCCAACGGGCTATTTATACTCGCCCGAGGAGTTGGAAGCTTTAAAGCAGTTGGCACTAAAATACGATTTGTACTTGTTTAGCGACGAGGCTTACCGCGAATTTTGCTATGATGGCCGCACATTTATATCGCCCATGCACCTTAACGGTTTGGATGAGAATGTGGTTGTGTTAGACACCGTGAGCAAACGATATAGCGCTTGCGGAGCACGTTTGGGTTGTATGATTACAAAAAATAAGAACATCATCTCGTCGGCACTTAAATTTGCCCAGGCCAGGCTTAGTCCGGGTATGGTTGAGCAAATAGCGGGCGAAGCTGCTGTTGATACTCCTGATGAATATTTTAAGAAGGTTAATAAAGAATATACCCATCGCCGCGATGTGCTGGTACAAGCCTTAAATAAGATGGAAGGCGTATTTTGCCCTAACCCCGGTGGAGCTTTTTATGTGGTGGCCACATTCCCTATTGATAACGCCGATAAATTTTGCCAATGGATGCTCGAAGAATTTGAGTACGATAACCAAACCGTGATGATGGCACCTGCAACCGGCTTTTATAGTACACCCGGTGCTGGCTTAAATCAGGTTAGGATGGCCTATGTGTTAAACGCCGACGACTTACAAAAGGCTATGGTTTGTTTAGAGAAAGCCTTACAGGTATATCCGGGAAGAGTAGGGTAGCATTAATAGCAGTAGCACGTTATTTTAACAAAAAATTCAACACTGCTACTGCCGCTGCAACTAAAACCGTATCTTTGCAATCTTATCAACACCAAAAATTGGGCTCGACCGGAATTGACAGGATGGAGATAAGTAGGTAAGCATGCAGCGCGTTGGGTGAATTAGCGCTTTAATCTGAACGCTCAAACTTTCAAATGGCGAAAATCAATTTGCCTTAGCTGCTTAATTTAGAATTAACTAGCTTTTGTCCCGCCGGTGTTCTGTTTCATTGAACTGGCAATAGGGGCACCGACAAATGAAACTGGCTTGCCAAAGGTGCGATAAGCGAGCGAGAACAAGCACATACGGAGGACGGTACAGGTGAGCGGCTAACCTTCCCCTTCCCGACAATTGAATAGCAGATAAGCATGTAGAAAGCATACCTTATACCATGTTTGGACGAGGGTTCGAATCCCTCCGGGTCCACAAAAAATCGCCTTATCATAACGATTTGGCGGTTTTTTCGTTTTAATTGCCGGGAAGTTGCCGGGATTTTAATATCTACGATTATTTACCTATTCCATGACATTAAGATACATTGTTTCAATGTACTTAACCCGCGCCTCTAAACTGGTTATTTTGTCTTGTAAGTCCTTAGTAGCGGATAAAGATAATTAACAACCTCTTCAGTATGCAATGTAGTTAAAGCCAATTTGAAATGTAAACCCGGCTGAAAAGCTAACACCCGATTGATGGTATAGGTTTTACTTCCGTAACTACATTTACGGGGGATTGATACCATCAGCTACTTTTTCAAATACATAACAACCAGGCATATAGCGGCTAATTTCTTAGCGCAGTTTTATATAAACTTGGTGTAACACCTTCAATTTTTTTAAAGGTTCGGCTAAAATAATTGAGGTTATTAAAGCCTGCCTTAAAGCAAGCGTCGGATATGCTGTTGTATGGGTTGTTCATGAGTTGCTTAGCCAATAGTATCCGCTCTTTAATTATATAATCTACCGGCGATATGCCCAACTCGTGCTTAAACGCGCGGAAAAAACTTGGCTTACTCATAAAGGCCATTTGGCTTAAATTGTCGATGCTTAACTTGCCGGTAATGTGCTGCTTAATATACTCTAAAACAAAGGCAAAGCGGTTATTGGTTAGCTGATGCGCGTTATTTGCAACATCGTTGAGGTTCTGCATCTGCATAATACGGATCAGTAGTTCTTTTAAAGTAAGGTTAGCTAAAACATCCTTGGTTAGGGCGTCGCCAGTACTAATGCGTACCAGTTTATTAATGAGTTGCGCTAACTCATCATTATTAAAAAAGTGAAACTGGTTATAGTTTAATTGCCAAATACCTTGGTCTTCGCGCGGGTAATTCTCATTCAAAAAATCAAGGGTGGATGTTATCTCATGCTGGTTAATGGCCAATGCTGTACATTGCGATGGCTGCGCTGCCGTGGCCAACGGGAAATCAATTTTCATGGTGATATTTGGCGGCACTATAACGGTTTCTCCCGGAAGGTAATCAAAGCCCGGTTTATCAAAAAGGTGCATTACCTTTTTACCTCTTAGCATGCTGGTAATTACCAGGTCGCTAAAAGTTAAAGGCACCAGCTCGCTGCGCTCGTATGTTTCAAAAACATTCAGTTCGCAATGGCTCATGGTGTAGGCCCGGCGGGTTTCTACCAGTGTATGTATCTCTTTTTGGTTACTTAGGCTTAACGGACTAACCAGGTTTCTATTAGTCATTGGCTTACTAATTCAAAGCAAGTTATACATAGTTAACGGAATCGGCAAGCCCTAATTTATTTTGACATTATTGTGCTACCATTTGATACCATAGTGCAAACCAGCGGTAAATAGTCCGCCTACATTAGTGCCACCAATTAATCTAAAAAAAGATCTAAAATTATGAGCACTGCTTTAAAACCTACGTTCAAGCCTAAGTATGATAACTTTATTGGCGGTAAATTTGTACCGCCGGTTAACGGCGAATACTTTGATAACGTATCGCCAATTGATGGCAAAGTATTTACACAAGCTGCCCGCAGCGCAAAAGCCGATGTAGAGCTTGCACTTGATGCCGCACACGCCGCCTTCCCTGCCTGGGGAAAAACATCTGCCGCTTACCGGGCAGCGCTACTCAACAAAATTGCCGATACCATAGAAGCTAACTTAGAGCAATTAGCCGTGGTAGAATGCATAGATAACGGCAAAGCCATCCGCGAGTGCCGTGCTGCCGATTTGCCCCTGGTTGTTGATCACTTCCGTTATTTTGCCGGTGTTATCCGCGCCGAAGAAGGCGAAATATCCGAACATGACGAGTACACGGTAAGCATCATCATGAACGAGCCGCTGGGTGTGGTTGGCCAAATTATCCCCTGGAACTTCCCGCTGCTTATGGCTACCTGGAAAATTGCACCGGCCCTTGCCGCAGGCAATTGCTGCGTTGTAAAACCCGCCGAGCAAACCCCAACATCTATCATGGTACTAATGGAACTTATAGGCCATATACTGCCTCCGGGTGTGTTAAATATTGTTACCGGTTTTGGACCAGAAGCAGGTAAACCGCTGGCTTCGTCGCCGCGCATTGCCAAGGTTTCTTTTACAGGGGAAACCACTACAGGCCGTTTAATTATGCAATATGCTTCTGAAAACCTCATCCCGGTTACGATGGAACTGGGTGGTAAATCGCCAAACATATTTTTAGAAAGCGTTGGCGATGCCGACGATGAGTTTTTTGATAAAGCGATAGAAGGTGCTGTATTATTTGCATTGAACCAAGGCGAAGTTTGTACATGCCCATCTCGTATGCTGGTGCACGAAAAAATATATGATAAATTTATAAAACGTGTAATAGAGCGCACTAACGCCATTATTATGGGAAACCCGTTAGATGGCAACACCATGATGGGTGCCCAGGCATCTAACGATCAGTACGAAAAAATACAATCGTACTTGAAAATTGGCCGCGACGAGGGTGCCGAAGTTTTAGCCGGAGGCGATGTGAAAAAACTGGACGGCGAATTAGCCGGCGGTTATTATATACAGCCAACTATTTTTAAAGGCCACAATAAAATGCGCATCTTCCAGGAAGAGATCTTCGGGCCTGTAGTTTGCGTAACCACCTTTAAAACTACCGAAGAAGCGATAACTATAGCTAACGACACGCTTTACGGCCTTGGTGCCGGCGTTTGGACCCGCGATGCCCACGAGGTTTACCAGGTACCGCGTGCTATTTTGGCTGGCCGTGTTTGGGTTAACAACTACCACGCTTATCCTGCCCACGCACCTTTCGGTGGCTACAAAAAATCCGGCTTCGGGCGCGAAAATCATAAAATGATGTTGGGCCACTATCGGCAAGCCAAAAACATGCTCATATCGTACAATAAAAACAAGTTAGGTTTCTTTTAATAATCCCCAATTAGTTTAATTGCATCAATGCACCTCGGGCTTGCCAGGTGCATTGTTTTTTTAAATTCAAAACAAAAGCTGCAAACTGTGTTGTTGCTGTTTTACTTTTAACCCTCAACAAATGACCCACCGTGTACTCGTAACCCCAGCCGCCTCTGGCCTTATAGCACAATTGAAATCGCGCTTCGGTTCGCTCATGTTTCACCAAAGTGGCGGCTGTTGCGATGGATCGTCGCCTATGTGCTTCGAAAAAGGCGACTTTATACTCGGCGGGAGCGATGTGAAATTAGGTAACGTTGACGGCTGCGAGTTTTGGATGAGTAAAGATCAGTTTGAATACTGGCAACACACCCAACTTACTTTAGATATTGTACAGGGCCGTGGCTCCAGTTTCTCTATCGAAATACCTACCGGTTTCCGCTTTATGATACGCTCCCGTATTTTTACCGATGATGAGATGAATGATTTAGAACCTGTTGGTTTTATTGAGGATTAATAATTGGTAATTTGGTAGTGGTTTGGAAGCATGGCGCCATACGCTTAAAGCTGTTGTGTTGCAAACAGGCAGTACAGGCACAGTAGTAACTTATAAAACCTGCATTTTTAGGGTATATAAACTATTAAAATCTATACCTTTGTGGTAATGAAATATGTGGCCATTTTATTTAGCATCTACATAACTTTACTTGCCCTGATGCCTTGTCAGGACAAAGAAGATGAGGTTGCTTTTTCATTTGATACTACTATTTCTCAAACTAAAACTTGTGGAGGGCATTCTCAAAAGGAAATTTGCCCGCCTTTTTGTACCTGCAATTGCTGTTCTACGGCGCGTTACATTGCAAGTATGCCATTAACAGCCCTATTTACAAAAGCGGTTGTTGTTAATTATCCCGCCTATCCAACCCCTGTTGTTAAGCAACAAATTCTTGATATCTGGCAACCGCCGCAAATAGCATAATTTTTTCTGGTTGTAATTGTTCATCCACCTGGTAACTCAGGCTGGGATGTATTTCTTTATTCAATTTTAGCAAATTTTTATGTTAGATGCCATTATACGGTTCAGCATCCGTAATAAACTGGTTATTGGCTTTTTTACCCTTGCGCTTATGGCCTGGGGTATTTGGAGCACTTCGCAAATCCCGGTTGATGCCTTGCCCGATATTACCAATAACCAGGTGCAGGTAATTACCAAAGCACCTACATTAGCCGCCCAGGAAGTGGAGCAGTTTATAACCTACCCGGTAGAGCGTTCGCTATCAAACCTGCCTGATGTTACCGAAATGCGCTCCATGTCGCGCTTTGGCTTGAGCGTTATCACCATTGTATTCAAGGAATCGGTTAACGTGTATTTCGCGCGGCAACTAATTGCCGAGAAACTGAACGAGGTGCAGGAGCAGATTCCAAAGGGAACAGGGAGGCCCGAAATGGCACCAGTTACCACAGGGTTGGGCGAGATATACCAATATATTTTACATCCCAAAAAAGGGAGCAAACATCAATACTCGGCGATGGAACTGCGCACCATGCAAGACTGGATAGTTACCCGCCAGCTATATGGAATTGCCGGTGTGGCCGAAGTTACTGCCTTTGGCGGTCTTGCCAAGCAATACGAAGTGGCTCTTGATCCCGATAAACTCAAAGCTATGGATGTAACCATCCCCGAGATATTTACCGCTTTAGAAAAAAACAACCAGAATACAGGAGGTGCTTATATTGACCGCAAACCTAATGCCTATTTTATCCGTGGTGTGGGTTTGATGACCGGTATACCTGATATAGAAAATACCATTATAAAAAGGCAGACTAACGGTGTGCCCATACTGGTTAAAAATGTGGCAAAAATACAATTAGGCTCGCCGCCACGCTATGGAGCCATGACGTATAATGGCGAAAAGGAAGTGGTTGGCGGTATAGTTTTAATGACTAAGGGAGCTAACAGTGCCGAGGTTGTTGGGTTGGTAAAGGAGCGTATGGAATTGGTACAAAAATCGTTACCTAACGACGTAGTTATTGAGCCTTTTTTAGATCGTACCAACCTCATTAACCGCGCCATAAGCACTGTAGAGCGTAACCTGATTGAAGGTGCCCTGATTGTAATTTTTGTGTTGGTACTTTTTTTAGGTAACTGGCGCGCAGGGTTAATTGTGGCTTCGGCCATCCCATTAGCATTATTATTTGCCCTTTCTATGATGAACCTCTTTGGCGTATCGGCTAATTTGATGTCGTTAGGAGCGATTGATTTTGGCTTGATAGTAGATGGCGCGGTTATTATAGTAGAGGCTACCATGCACCATCTCATCCTACGCAAAAGCTATGGCCGTTTTACACAGGCCGAAATGGACGAGGAAGTATTTCAGTCCGCTTCCCGTATCCGTAATAGTGCCGCCTTTGGCGAGATTATCATTTTGGTGGTTTACATACCCATTTTAACTTTAACCGGTATAGAAGGCAAAATGTTTAGGCCAATGGCGCAAACTGTTGGCTTTGCCATTTTGGGTGCTTTGCTATTATCGCTCACTTACATCCCCATGATGTCGGCTTTATTGCTTTCCAAAAATGCCGAACCCCAAAAAACGCTTTCAAACCGGATGATGGGCTTTTTACAACGCAAGTATCAACCCGTTTTAAAAGCAGCCATCCGTTTTAAATATCAGGTGGTTGGGGCTGCTGTTGTGTTATTAATTGTTAGTGGTGTTATTTTCTCCAAAATGGGAGGGGAGTTTATCCCGCAACTGGAAGAAGGCGATTATGCTATCGAATTTGTGTTACCACAAGGTACTTCGCTTACGCAAACTGTAGAAACCATTATGCAGGCAGAACGGATGCTCAAAAAATATCCTGAAGTTAAAATGTTGGTGGGTAAAACGGGTAGCGCCGATGTAGCTACAGACCCCATGCCGCCAGAAGCTTCGGACCTGATGGTGATACTCAAAGATAAATCGGAATGGCCGTCGGGCAAGGGTTTTTACCAACTGGCAGATGATATGCGTAATACTTTGGCAGACTTGCCGGGTGTGATAGCAGAACCCAGCCAACCCATACAAATGCGCTTTAACGAATTGATGACCGGGGTTAAGCAAGACGTGGCGGTTAAAATTTTTGGAGAAAACCTCGACACTTTAAACATGCTGGCCGTTAAAGTTGCACAAGCCATTAAACCTGTGCAGGGCGTTACCGCGCCGCAGGTGGAACGGGTTAGCGGGCTCCCACAAATAACGGTGAAATACGACCGCGCACGGATGGCTAACTACGGGCTAAATATTGAAGATGTGAACCAGGTTATCAGCACCGCTTTTGCAGGTAATTCCACCGGTTCTATCTATGAAAACGAACGCCGTTTTGACCTGGTGGTGAGGCTGGATTCTGCACACCGGAATGCTATAGAAAATGTAAGCGACTTGTTTATACCTACACCGGATGGTAACCAGATTCCGCTCTCGCAGGTAGCAAGCGTAACCTACCAAACCGGCCCCGCGCAAATTAGCCGTGAAAACGCCCGGCGACGTATTGTAGTTAGTTTTAATGTAACGGGCCGCGATGTGGAAAGCGCAGTTAAGGAGGTACAGGCTAAACTAAACGCTAAAATACCTTTGCCAAGCGGTTATTATTATACCTACGGCGGCACTTTCCAAAATTTGCGGCAAGCCAGTGCAAGGCTAATGATTGCGGTTCCGGCAGCATTACTGCTTATTTTTATCCTGCTCTATTTCACATTCAAATCTTTTAAGCAAGCTATGCTTATTTTTTCGGCTATACCCATGTCTGCCATTGGTGGCGTGTTTGCCTTATTACTACGGGGCATGCCGTTTAGCATTTCGGCAGGTGTTGGCTTTATTGCACTGTTTGGAGTGGCGGTGCTTAACGGCATTGTGCTTATAGGCACGTTTAACCAACTGGCTAAAGATGGTGTTGATGACGTATTGCAAAGAATATATGAAGGTACTAAAGACCGCTTGCGACCGGTATTGATGACGGGAGCGGTGGCTTCTTTAGGTTTCCTGCCTATGGCGGTTTCGTCAAGTGCGGGGGCCGAAGTTCAGAAACCATTAGCTACCGTAGTGATAGGCGGATTGTTAACTGCCACTTTATTAACGCTGGTTGTGCTACCCTTACTGTATTTAATTTTCACCAAAAACCAAAGTTCCTCACCAAATTTATCCGGAAAAATGAAAAAGGCTTTGATTGCATTATTGGTTATGGGCTTTACGTTACCAACCTTCGCTCAATCTCCAACCGCCAAACGCATTAGCCTGAATAGTGCTTATGAAATGGCTATGCAAAACAACTTGCAATTGCGCTCGTTGAGTTTAAAGATCGATCAGCGGAAAGAATTGGGTAAAACAGCTTTCAACCTACCTAAAACCGGAGTGTTTGTTGAAAACGAGGATATTAACCCCGACGATCAAAAAGGGATATTAAAAATAGGTGTTTCCCAAAGCCTGGATTGGCCAGGTTTGTATAGTGCCCGCAAAAAGTTGCTGAACGAGCAAACCCGTTCTGCGGAATTTGCCCGGCAGGTACAAATAGCGGATATTAAAAGGGACATAGCCGCAACCTATTATAACTTGTGGTATTACCAAAGCAAACAACGTTTATGGCAAAAATTAGATAGCATTTATTCCGCATTAGCAAAAGCCGCCGTTTTGAGGGTAAAAACCGGGGAAAATGCAGGGCTGGATAGCATAGCCGCGAAAGCTAAAGCCCAGGAAACCAAAGTGCAGTTGCGGTTAATACAAAGGGATATGGCAAACCAGCAGCAAGCCTTAAAACGCCTGGTAAATACAAAGTTGAATTTATTGCCGGATAGTGTACAATTACAAAAAATTAACCCCGATGGCTCGGAACCGGATAGTGCGGCGCATCCGCTTTTAAAATTACAGCAGCAGCAGGTAAATATTGCAGGTGCAGAAGCAAAGGTAACGGGCCAAGGCCAAATGCCATCCTTAGAGGGCCGGTTTTTTTCGCAGCGATTGTATGGCGTTAGCCCGCCTTATTCGGGGTTTTCGGTAACTGTTGGTATCCCGTTGTTCGGCAGGGGCCAGTATAAACATTTGGTTAAGGCGGCGCAGCTTGAACAAAATTACCAGCAAACCCTCCTAAAAGATCAACAACTGGCTTTCAATACCTCATATAGCCAGGAACGGGAAACCCTGCAAAAAAATGATGATCTGCTTAATTATTATACCTCCAGCGGGTTAAAACAAGCGGATGCCATTATTAACGCGGCCAACTTATCGTACCGTTACGGCGAGATCGGATTTGGAGAGCTATCACAATTTCTTACCCAGGCTATTGATATTCAACGAAACTACCTCGATGTGCTCAATGAGTATAATCAATCCGCCATTCAACTCAACTATTACACTAATAACAGTAAATAAAACATTGCATGAAAGCATATTTCAAATTTTACAGCTACATCATCCCGGCCTTTTTGGTAATTACCCTAATTTCTTGCGGGCAACCGGAAAAATCAAAGGATGAGGAAAAAGAGCAACCCGCTCGCCAGGAAACCAACATGGTAAGTTTAACGGCTAACCAAATTAAAACCGCCGGTATTCAACTTGGTGTTATAGCAATGAAAAACCTGGCTACTGCTATTAAGGCCAACGGCCTGCTCTCGGTGCCAAATCAAAATAAAGCCTTGGTTACTTCGGTCACCAAGGGCACCATACGCACATTAACCGTGCAACCAGGTAACTATGTAAATAAAGGCCAGGTGATAGCTACCATACTTAATCCGGATATTGCACAATTGCAACAGCAATCGCAAACTACCCAGGCACAACTTACGCTCGCCCGGCAGGAGTACGAGCGGCAAAAGCAACTGGTGGCAGGCAATGCCGCGCCATTTAAAAACCTGCAAAAAGCCGAGGCGGAATTGGCTGCGTTGCAGGCGGCCAAAAAATCGCAACAAATGCAGTTGTTAGCTATGGGTATTTCGCAAGCCGCAACAAACAGCGGCAGTTTGGTAACCAGTATTGCGGTATTGGCACCAATAAGCGGCACGGTTAGCGATGTATCGGCACAAATCGGCTCAAGTGTTGATGCTTCTACGCCTATTGCTCAAATCGTCAACAATTCGCAATTGCATCTCGACCTGTTCGTATTCGAAAAAGACCTGCCCAAAGTTAAGGCCGGGCAACGCATACATTTCACTTTAACCAATAGTGCGGGTAAAGAGTACGACGCGCAGATCTATTCTATCGGCACAGCCTTCGCCAATCAGTCAAAAACCATCCCGGTACATGCAGTGGTGCTTGGCGATAAAACAGGGCTGATAGAGGGTATGAATGTAACGGCTATTATCAGCATCGGCAGCACCGTTTTACCTGCTGTACCCTCGGAAGCTATAGTAAGTAACGGCGGGCAGGATTATATTTTTGCGGTAAAAAAACAGGATGCCAACGGAATTGTATTTGAACGTGTACCTTTAAGTAAAGGGGTATCCGATATTGGGTTTACCGAGATCACTCCGGTTAAAGAATTAAAGCAAGGCTCAAAAATAGTGGTAAAAAACACCTTTTTTGTGATGGCTAAAATGGTGAATACCGGCGAAGAAGAATAGATAAGGATGCATTATTGATATTTTAAGTATGGTATTACCAACTGTGCTGTAGTTAGGTTATACGATAAGCGCGGCGCCAATTGATAGCATTTTTAATAGCATCATAAATCATTTGATAAGTAACCTTAAATACGGAAAGTAAATATTCAGTCATTTCCAAATTTATTAAACACACATTTAGTTTCTGTTTAATAAATTACTTAACTTCGTATCAATGAAACGGTCCGCGCTTATCTTATTAACGGCTATCTACCTTTTATCCTGTGTGGGTATAGGTGTAAACCGTTTTTATTGTTGCGGTAAGCTGGCTTCGGTTACCCTAACCTACGCCAAGGCAGACCATGCCGATAAAAGTAATTGCTGTAAAAATGTAAGTAAAAGTTTTAAGGTAAAAGATAGCCACGTCAATGCGGTTTCTTTTGCTTTTGGGCATTTGTCGCCTGTTATCTTGCCTTCATTAGCAACATGGCATGCCGCAATTCCTGTTGCCGTACAAATATCAACGGTGGCTTATCAAAGTAACGCCCCGCCGGGGAGCCCCGCTGCACCAATATATACCTTAAACTGCGCATACAGGATCTGACCTGTATTTTTCATCGCCATTACATTCTGTATCGGCTATATTTCCCTCGTAATCCATCTTAATATATAACTCACGTGTAGGTTTTCCTATGCTATTTATTCATTTTTTAAATTTTAATCTTTATGAAAAAAGTAATGCTAATGGCTATTGCCATTGTGTTTTGTACCGCAAGTGTTTTTGCTGCGCACTCAACCAATCCCGTTACCGACACTACTAAAACCAAAAAGGTAAAGCCTGTTGCCAAGGTACAATACACCTGTACCATGCACCCCGAAGTACTGTCGGACAAACCAGGCAAATGCCCAAAATGCGGTATGACCCTGGTAAAAAAAGATCCGGCTAAAAAGAAAACCAGCACAATGAAAATGTAGTTCATTTAGGCCCCGCAAACGCGGGGCCTATTAACGTAATTAAGATGATTAATCAATTGATAAGCCTGTCTTTAAAAAACAGGTATCTGGTTCTACTGGCTGCTATCGGGCTTTTTGCCTGGGGCGTTTACGCAGTTCGCGAAAATCCTATCGATGCCATTCCTGACCTTTCTGAAAACCAGGTGATTGTGTTTACCGAATGGCAGGGGCGTAGTCCGCAGATTATGGAAGACCAGGTAACATACCCACTGGTGAGTAACCTGCAGGGTATTCCAAAAGTGCGGGCCATACGCGCAACTTCTATGTTTGGGATGAGCTTTGTTTATATTGTGTTTGAAGATAAGGCCGATGTATATTGGGCAAGGAGCCGGGTGCTGGAAAGGTTAAATTACGCCCAACGTTTATTGCCGCAAGGTATTACACCAACCTTAGGGCCCGATGGTACTGGCGTAGGCCATGTATTATGGTACACCCTTGACGCCAAAAACATGGACTTAGGCGAGCAGCGCGCCTTACAGGATTGGTATGTGAAACTTGGTTTACAAACGGTGCCCGGTGTAAGCGAAGTAGCATCTTTTGGCGGTTTTGAAAAACAATACCAGGTAACTATCGATCCTAATAAACTTAACTATTACCGCATCCCTTTGTCGCAGGTGCTCAAATCCATCAAAAGCAATAATAACGATGTGGGTGGCCGCAAGTTTGAAATGAACGGTACCGGTTATATTGTGCGCGGGCTGGGTTATATTAAAAGTTTAGCCGATGTTGAAAACATGCCCGTAGGTGTAATTAATACCATACCGGTTAACATTAAAGATATTGCTACAGTGCAAATGGGTGGCGATGAACGGCTGGGTGTTTTTGACCGGAACGGCGATGGCGAAGCCGTAGGCGGTATTGTGGTGATGAGATATGGTGAAAATGCCGATAAGGTTATCCATGCGGTTAAAGCCAAAATGGCCGATATTCAAAAGGGTTTACCGGCGGGCGTAACATTCAAAATTGCTTATGACAGGAGCGAACTGATTGAAAACGCAATGAGCTCGGTAAAGCATACGCTCATCGAAGAAATGATAACGGTTTCTATTATTGTTATCCTGTTTTTATTGAGTTTTAAAAGCGCACTCAGCATCATTATTCAAATACCTATTACCATTGCAGCAAGTTTTATTTTGCTCAACGCTTTTGGTATATCATCTAACATCATGTCGTTAACGGGTATTGCATTAGCTATTGGGGTGATAGTGGATAACGGTATTGTGATGGTGGAAAACTCGCATCGCAACCTATCTATTGCACAAGAAAAAGAAAAGTTATGACTACAGCAGAAAGAATAAAAATAATTGAGGCCTCGTGTAAACAGGTGGGCAGGGGCGTGTTTTTTTCTACGCTTATTATTGTTGCTTCATTTCTGCCGGTATTTTTACTGGAGGGGCAAGAGGGCAAATTGTTTGGGCCCTTAGCCTGGACCAAGACATTTATTTTAGCCATTGATGCCATCCTGGCGGTAACGCTGGCCCCGGTACTCACCTCATTTTTTTTGAAAGGGAAATTACGTACCGACAACCATAATCCGTTAAACCGTGGGTTGGAGAAAATTTACCGGCCCATATTAAACTGGTGCATAACCTGGCGCAAAACAACCATAGGCATTAACATTATAGCCTTGTTAGTAAGCATACCGCTTTTATTAAGCTTAGGCAGCGAATTTATGCCACCGTTAGATGAGGGCACTATTCTGTTTATGCCCGTTACCCAGCCCGATGTATCTAACGCGCAGGCTAAACAGCTTTTACAGGTACAAGACAAAATTATTAAGAGCATACCCGAGGTAGCCAATGTTTTAGGTAAAGCTGGCCGGGCTAATACAGCTACAGATAATTCGCCGATAAGCATGACGGAAACTATCGTGCTGCTAAAGCCGAAAAGTGAATGGCGGGCAGGCATCAAAAAAGAAGATATTATTAACGAACTAAATGCCAAGCTGCAAATACCCGGCGTAGTTAACGGTTGGACACAGCCTATTATTAACCGCATCAATATGCTCTCTACCGGCATCCGTACCGATGTGGGGCTGAAGATATACGGTCAAAATTTGGATACGATAAGCATGTTAGCCAACCATATGAAACAGGCTTTAACAGGTTTGAACGGCGTAAAAGATTTATATGTTGACCCCATTACGGGTGGTAAATACCTGGATATACAAGTAAATAAAGATGCCATTGGCAGATATGGTTTGAGTGTTGATGATGTAAACGAAGTGGTGGAAAGTGCTTTGGGCGGAATGAATTTAACCACTACCGTGGAAGGGCGGCAACGCTTTAGTGTAAACGCAAGGCTTGCACAAAATTACCGCAATAACCTGGATGCAATAAAACGAACGCTGGTGCAAACCATGAATAATGGCCCTATACCTTTATCCTCGGTTGCCGACATCAGGATTAGCGACGGCCCTGCCATGATTCAATCAGAAAACGCGTTGTTAAGGGGTACGGTATTATTTAACGTTCGCGACCGCGACCTGGGCAGTACCGTTAAAGAGGCGCAAGATAAATTGAACAACCTGGTTAAAGCGTTACCAAAAGGTTATTATATTGAATGGAGCGGGCAGTACGAAAACCTGATTAGGGCAGAGCATACCTTAAAAATGATTTTGCCCATTGTGTTGATTATCATTTTTGCCTGTTTATACTTCGCTTTTAATTCTATCCGCGAAGCATTTTTCAGCCTCATCTCTATTCCGTTTGCGCTAATTGGCGGGGCTTACATGGTTTATTTCTTCGGCGTGCATTTATCGGTTGCCGTTGCAGTAGGCTTTATTGCCCTTTTTGGTATTGCTGTGGAAACTGGTATTGTAATGGTAATTTATTTAAATGATGCCATGCAACAATTAGTTACGTTAAAAGGCAACTCCAAACAAACCATAACCAAAGAAGATTTAAGGTTTTATGTAATGAACGGCGCAGTGAAACGCCTACGGCCCAAATTGATGACCGTTTGTGTGGCCCTGTTTGGCTTAGTACCGGTATTGTGGGCCACCGGTACAGGCAGCGATGTAATGCTGCCCATTGTGCTGCCGATGATTGGCGGGGTATTAACTTCCTCCACGCATATTTTATTGGTAACGCCGCTCATTTTTTTAATGGTGAAAGAATACGAGCTCAAAAAACATGGCAAACTGGAAGTTTTGGAGGTAAAAGAATAATGAAAAAATATCAGATAATGCTAATAACCTTGCTAATGGTTGTTAAAGCAAATGCGCAAAGCCTGCCTTTAGACAGCGTTTTAGCCCGTGTAGCCGCCAACCCGGCCTTGTTGGCTTATGATGCTAAAAGCAGCGCACAGGATGCCTACGCAACAGGATCAAAAAGCCTGGATGCACCCCGGTTAAGCGCAGGGCAATACCAGGTTCCTTATCAAATTAACCCAAACGGAGGTTCGTTTATGATACAGGCCGAACAAATGTTTACCAACCCGGCAAAGTTAAAGGCTAAAGAAGATTATATGAAAGCCTTATCTAAGGTAACCAGGCAGGATAAAAACTACCTGCGAAATCAATTGATGGCCCAGGCCCGGCAATATTATTATGAACGGGTGGTATTAGAAAAAAAATTGGTGCAATTGCAAAACACGCAAAACCTGTTGGAATATATGCTTAAAGATGCCAATATCCGGCTCACTTATGGCAAAGAAAAACTACCCAATATTTATAAAGCTAAAGCCGATTTGTTTGAATTAGATAACACCCGCGAACAATTGAATAACGAGATAAGCCAAAAAAACATTATGCTAAACACGCTAATGAACCGGGCACAACAATCAGCATTTAATGTTGACACTAACATTGTACTTAAAAATTACGAAACCGCCATTACAGACACCATAACGCTCGCCCGTCAAAGAAGCGACATTAAGAGTATTAACAGCAATATTGATTTGCAACAACTTAATGCAAAAATGGAATACGCCAAACGCAAACCCGATTTTGGTTTGCAGGCGGGGCACATGTTTAGCTACGGCGGTTATGCCAACCAATATATACTCATGGGTTCGGTTACTATCCCTATAGTACCCTGGGCCTCTAAAGAATACAAAGCCAATTTAAAAGGCATCCGCTACGAAGTGGAAGAACTGCAACAAAAAAAGTTAGATATACTTAACCAGGCGCAGGGGCAATTAGCAGGTTACCGAACAGATATAAACAGCAAAAAAAGGCAACTCAAAAATTATAATCAAAACATTATCCCGGCCTTGCAAAATACTTATAAAACAGCCCTACAGGCCTATGAGCAAAATACCGGCGATTTGCCCCAGGTGCTTGAAGGTATAAAAAGCCTACAGATGGCAAGGATGGCGGCCTTAGACCGCCTGCAGGAATTATTAACCATACAGGTAACTTATGAAAGGGATTATGAAACGTATTAATATTTTTTTTGCCCTATTATTAACCATAACGCTGGCACTAACAGCTTGCCAAAACAATAATCCGGCTTCCAATACATCTGCGGCTAAAGCTGACGTGAAATATACTTGCCCCATGCACTCGCAAATTATAGAAGACCATGCGGGGAGTTGCCCAATTTGCGGGATGACTTTGGTAAAAACATCAGGCCAGGCCAGCGAGGGGGCGGGCATCAGCCTCAACACGGTTTTGCAGCCGGTTAACGGGAATGTTATTTCTTCCGTTAGTGCAATTACCCCTGTAGAAAAAGTGAGTGCTACCCAAATTTCGGCAGATGGTTACCTGGACTTTGATACCCGCACCTTTAATAATATTGCGTCACGCTTTTCAGGCCGCATCGAAAAACTGTATATCAAATACGCATTCCAGGAGATACACGCCGGGCAACGTATTTTTGACATCTACAGTGCAGACATGGTTACTGCACAGCAGGATATGTTGTACATCAGCAAAAATTCACCTCAGGAAACCGGATTACTCCATGCCGCAATACACAAATTGCTACTACAAGGGATGACCAACCAACAGGTAAACCAGGTTATTAAAAATAATAAGCCTTTTTATAGCCTCCCTGTTTACAGTGCTTACGAAGGGCATGTGCATGATGTTGCACACAGCCAGATGGATGTTGCAACAGAAACAAAACCTGTAGTAGATTTCGCTAATAATTTACCGCTTGCCGTAAAGCAGGGTATGTATGTAACCAAAGGGCAAATACTTTTTAACGTGGTTAACCCGCATAGTTTGTGGGCAATTGTTAAAATTGACCTGCGGCAGGCAGGGGCATTAAAACTCAACCAGCCTGTAAAACTCACACTGCCGGATATGCCTGGCATGCTGATAAGCGGACGGGTTAATTTTATTGAACCCACTTTACAGAATGGCGATAAAACAACCAGTATAAGGGTATATCTTAACAACATGAATCACGAGCTAAAAGTGAACGCTCTGGTTAAAGCAAGCATCCAAACCGGTAGTATCAACGGTTTGTGGATACCTAAAGCGGCCCTTATTGATCTGGGTAGCACCAAGATAGTTTGGTTGAAACAGGGGGCATCCTACAAAGCACATGAGGTGAATACCGGCATTGAAATCGGTAACAGCATACAGATAACAAAAGGACTGGCAGCTACAGACAGCGTGGCCGCAAATGCCCAATATTTAGCAGACAGTGAAAGCTTTATTAAAATAAAAAAAAATGAATAAGTTAACCTATACCGTTGTGCTGTTGCTTACTTTGCTTTTTGCTGCCTGCAAACAAAAAGCACCACAAACGGCTAACCAAGCAAACAAAGCCTATTATACCTGTTCTATGCACCCGCAGGTGCACGAAGAACACGACGGTAATTGCCCCATATGCGGCATGAAACTGATTAAGGTTGAGTTAACAGATGCTGCCAGCGCAAATACAATCACCCTAAATGCAACGCAATTACAATTGGCCGGGATACAAACAGACACCGTTAGGGAAGAAAATACGGGCAACGAAAAAATGCTTACCGGCACCGTTACAACCAATGAAAATACTGTTGCGGAGTTTAGTGCCAGGTTAGCCGGGCGGGTACAGCAATTGTTTATCAGGTCTGTCGGTCAAAAAGTTGCCGTAGGGCAGCCGGTTTATTCGCTTTATAGTGAAGACTTGCAGGAGGCGCAAAAAGAATACCTTTTGGCCAAACAACAACAAAAAGTATTACACAACCCCGATGTTGACTATAACCAATTAATTAGCGGGGCAGAAAACAAGTTAAAATTATGGGGTTTGTCTGCATCGCAAATCAAAAACCTGGCCGCAACTAATAAGGTTTCGGCTACCACCACAATATTAAGCACCGTTGCCGGTACAGTAAGTGATATTGGCGTTCATGAGGGCGACTACGTTACCGATGGTATGACGGTGCTCAAAACGCAGGGCTTAAATAGCCTTTGGGTGGAAGCGCAGCTTTACGCCAGCGAAGCCGGCAATTACAAGGAGAAGGATTTGGTAAACGTTTCTATTGCCGATTTGGGAGGCCCGGCCATCAAAGGCAAAGTAGACTTTATAAACCCCGAACTATCCGGCTCTTCCAAAGTAGCGCTAATCAGAATCAGCATACCCAACCCTCAAGGATTAATCAGGCCGGGTATGCTGGCTAATATTGCTATATCGGGTGCTGGGCAACGCGCGTTGGCCGTGCCTGTTTCGGCCATATTAACTGATGGCGAGGGCAGTAAAGTTTGGGTGAAAAACACAAATGGCAGCTTTTCGCCCAGGGTAATTAAAGCAGGCGCGGGCAATCAAAATTATGTGTCCATCATATCAGGTTTAAATTCCGGCGAGATAGTGGTAATCAATGGTGCCTATTTATTAAACAGTGAAGCAATATTTAAAAACGGGAGCAATAACAGCATGACTGGGATGAAAATGTAAAAAATTGGGTATTGATTACAATATAGATATAGCTTTTTGCTAGTGTCATGTTAATCGTGTAATGACGGATAGTCTTTAGCCACAAGTCTTAAGTTCTGAGTCAAAAAAGAATAATCTGACTTTTGACTCAAGACTTACTACTGTTAACTTAACAGTAGTAAGTATTATCCCGGTATTAACGGCGTATTAAATTGTGCAATTAATGGTTTTTTAGGCTCAATTTAATTAGGTTTGGAAAACGGTATAAATAAACCGGTTAAATTTGCCCGCATGTTTTGGTACGAAGATGAAGTGAAACGGCTGGAAGCGGCCAGCAAACAAATACCCGACAAAAGGGGTACAATTTTTTACGGTAGTTCAACCATTAGGCTTTGGGATAGCCTCTCTGCCGATTTACCCGCTCTTAATCCTGTTAACCTGGGCTTTGGCGGCTCAACACTGGCTGCCTGCGTATGGTTTTTTAACCGGATAATGCAAGACTATCAACCCAAGCAATTAATTGTTTACGCAGGCGACAACGATTTAGGAGATGGCCGCCACCCCGAAGAAGTGTACATTTTTTTTAAGCAACTGGTTGTTGTAGCACAAGAACGCTTTGGCAATTTGCCCTGTTATTTTATTTCGCTAAAACCAAGCCCAACCCGTTGGAACATAGCAGAGCAGTTTAAATCAGCCAATCAGTTAATTTCAACAGAAATAACCACCCGGCTCCCAAACTGGCAGTACATAAACTTGTTTGCCGATATGCTTGGCGCCGATGGAAAGCCCAAACGCGAATTGTTTTTAGATGACGGCCTGCACCTGAGCAAGCTTGGGTACGCGGTATGGAAAACAATTATTGCCGAAAAAACGGGCGCACAACTTTAATAGAACATTGATGTTAAGTTAATATGCTTTAAAGATATTTCGCGTAAAAAAGCCGAAGCCAATGAATAGAGAATATCATAAATGGTATAGTAACGGGCTGAAAAAGGATATGGAGCTGTTGGTTTTTGGCCACGGGGGCCGGGCTATACTGTTTTTTCCAACCCGTATGGCACGTTTTTTCGACTACGAAAACTGGGGTATTATTGAGGCTTTGCACCAACGGATAGAGAACGGCGAGTTGCAATTATTTTGCGTTGACAGTGTTGATAGCGAAAGCTTTTATAACAAAAATACAACTCCGGCCAATCGCATAAACAGGCATCTGGAATACGAGCAATATATTTTAAACGAAGTTATCCCATTCATGCGCTCCAAAAACAGCGATGGATATTTAGAAGTTGCCGGCTGTAGTATGGGTGCTTACCACGCGGCCAATTTAGCTTTAAAACACCCGCAGCTTTTTAAGCGGGTAGTTTGCTTAAGCGGGCGATATGATCTTACACAAAACATTCAGGATTTTAGCGATCTTTTTGATGCCTACCATAACGAGGATATTTACTTTAATATGCCCCAGCAATTTTTAGCCAACATAACCGATAGTGTCCAGTTAAACACCCTCCGCAAAATGGAGATTATTTTGGCTATCGGCGAAACCGACCCATTTATAGGCAGTAACCAGTATCTAAACCAATTATTAATATCCAAAAACATACCAGCCCAATTTTACGTGTGGAACGGTTTTGCGCACCGGCCCAAGTATTGGCGGCAAATGGTTAACTTGTATTTATAGTAACATTTAGCACTGATAGATGAGATTTTTAGCCCGCAGAGTTAGTCGCATTTAATAAATTCACATACTAAGCTTCCAGTTTTTTGATTGGTAGTTAACCAAACCTTAAACGCTATTTTGCGTTAACAACATAAATACACTCCGCTATGATTACTAACGAAAAGTTAATGGTTGACCCTGACGAAGATTACGTTACCGAGGAAGAGGACTTTGACCAGGAAGAAGAGGACGACCTGCACGAAATAAGGGTAGGTGATGATGTTAACGAGCCCGATCCGGAAGATGATGAACTTTTTGACGATCCGCTTTTTGACCCCGAAGACGACGATGAGGATTAACCATAATTTAATGCAATAGCCCCCCTGGGGCCGAAAAAAACATCTGATTATGATTGAAGACGACATGTTTATGTTGCCCGTTGAGTATATGGGCGATGAATTTGAATTTGAAGCACGCCTGCTTTTTGCTGGTTACACTCATCGTTTTGAGGTTTTTGTTGATGAAATGCCGGTTTTGTTTGAACCCGACGAAGAGTTAAACTATCGTGCCACTGTTAGCGCCGGCGATGTTGATAAAAAAAATAGCTGGCTAACTTATGGCTTGCTGCAAGCTATAGCTCAACAATTAAGCGCCTTAACCGCAAACCGTATATGATGTTGCCGGCACTTATTGTTTTTTTGTTGGTTGCGGCCTATTTCTTTTTCAGGAAAAAGGCAAGTACTGCTAAACACGCCACCGCTTCGCTTGTTAATTACCCGGAGATATTACAAACCCATATCAGCTATTATCAAAAACTAAATACTGCCGAACAGAGCCGCTTTTTGCTTAAAATAAACGGGTTTTTGAATAATACCCGTATTGAAGGCGTTGGAACCGAAGTAACGGATGTTGACCGTGTAATGATAGCAGCAAGCGCAGTGATACCTGTTTTTGGTTTCCCCGAGTGGCGTTACAGCAACCTCACCAATGTAATATTATATCCTGATACTTTTGATGGCGATTTTCAGTTTGAGGGTGGTAACCGTAATATTTTGGGCATGGTGGGTTCGGGCTACATGAACGGGCAGATGCTGCTATCAAGGGCTGCACTGGTTAAGGGTTTTTCTGAAAATAGCGGAAAAGAAAATACCGCAATACATGAGTTTGTGCATTTGATTGATAAATCTGACGGGGCTACCGATGGCGTTCCCGAAAATATTTTAGCGCACCAATACGCCGAACCCTGGCTTAAAATGATACACCAGGAAATGCGGAGGATAGAAGAAGGCAAATCGGACATTGACCCTTATGCTTTGACCAATGAGGCCGAGTTTTTGGCCGTCGTGTCGGAATACTTTTTTACCAAACCCGACCAGTTTCAACACAAGCATCCCGAGTTATACAAATCCCTCATGCGCATTTTTGGGCAAAACCCTGCCGATGTGCCTCAAATCTTTTAAGATAATACAATCGGATTCAATTAAATATTCCTTTTTTAAAAAAAAATAGCGTTTTTTTGAGTAAGTGGCGCAATTGATGAAACTAAGCAATGAAAACGGACTGATTTGGGATGATTTTAGTTTTGAAGGTCTTAACGCACATATTATTGCCCAGCAAACACAGGGCGGTGTGTCTTTCGATAAGCAATCCGTACAGTCAATAATTGCCGAAAGCTTGCAGCTTAACCAGGGCGTTTTTACCGGTCAATATCAAACCGTAGCCTTCCCGCTGGTAGATGTAAATTTAAACGGAGATAATTTACATGTTTATTGCACCTGCACCCATGCCCCAGGTAAGCTTTGCGAACACGAGGGGTACGTATTAAGTGCTATTTTACAACGTGACGAGTTTCGAATATTTTTTGACCATGCGCTGCGCCTCGAAAAATTAAAAAAGTTTGCTGCAGACTATGGGATGGATAAGGAACCCAATCTGGACGAACATTTTGCAGTTGATTATGCCAACAAAAGAGTAAGTTTTAGTGCGCGGCATACAGGTTTAATACCCATAACTACCCATAGCCTGGGCCTAATGAAAGCCAGCGTATTAACAACCGTAACTGCGCAGAAAAATATTACCGATACTGATGAGCAACGCCTTTGCGTACTGCTTAGGCAGCATAAATATTATGGCTATCTTATAGTTGAATTGTTCCGCGCTAAAACTACTAAAGACGGTAAAATTAAAAATCCTCTTACCTCCGTGGCCCCGCTTGATATGCTGTGGGAAACCGACGATCCGCAGGCTGTTAAATTTTTTACAGGTATTCACAAATTTCAAAGTCACAGTCAAACTCAAAAAAACGAATCGGATTTGCCTGCGTTGAGGGCAATTATCAACAACCCACTCAATTACAATTTTTACCGGCACGATGGCAGCGTTTCAGAAAACGTAACCGCTGCATCCGTATTTCCCGTTAAGGTGAGCATTGCTCAAAACCAACTGAGTTTAAAAGTAGATACCAAAGCACAATTTTACGAACTATCGGGCCAGATAAAAATAAACAACACCGTTTATAAATTGAACGAGTTGCAGGTGATGTTTACCTATTTTCTAGCTATCAACAACACGCTTTATCTGGTTGATAATAAGCAGCTATTAGGGGTAATAGCGTTACTAAAAAACAAGCCCGATAACCTGTTGGTACACACATCAAAATACCCGGAATTTAAAAAGCAATTGCTTACCAACCTGGAAGACCACGTAGGTATTGAGTACAAGCACATTAAACCTGCTACCGCAAAACAATTGGAGCAGCAAGGCTTTAAAGAGGATATTGAAAGGTTAATTTACCTTTCGGATTTTGGGCAGCACGTGATGCTGATACCGGTTATAAGATATGGCGAAGTAGAGATCCCGATAAGGAGCAGGCGGCAAATATTTAGCGCCGATATTAAAGGCACCGAATTTAAGGTGCAAAGGAGCGAGGATGAAGAAATAGCCTTTACATCGTTATTGGTGAGGCAGCATCCTTACTTTGATGAACAATTGGAAAACGATTTACATTATTTTTACCTGCACAAAAAACGATTTTTGCAGGAAGATTGGTTTTTAAACACTTTTGAACATTGGCAGCAGGCCGGTGTTACTATTTTAGGTTTTAACGAGTTAGAGGGCAATAAACTTAACCCCAATAAAGTAAAAATTACCATACAGGTTTTAAGCGGCATAAACTGGTTTAATACCATAGTTAAAGCGCGTTTTGGTAAAAAAAAGGCAGCTTTACAGCATATACAAAGGGCCATAAAAAACAAAAGCAAATATGTGCAACTGGACGATGGCACAATGGGCATATTGCCCGAAGAGTGGATAGCCAAGTTTACCAACTATTTTAACAGCGGCGAGATAGCCGACGATGAAACTATCCGCACACCCAAAATTAATTTTGCGGCCATTGACTTATGGTATGAGCAGCAATTACTGGATGAAGGCGTTAAAAAAGAAATTAGCTTTTACCGCGATAGGCTCGCTAATTTTGATTCCATCAAAGCCGTTGATACCCCAGCCGGGCTAAACGGAACCTTGCGCAACTATCAAAAACAAGGGCTAAACTGGCTTAATTTTTTAGACGATTTTAACTTTGGCGGCTGCCTGGCCGATGATATGGGCCTTGGCAAAACCATTCAAATTATCGCTTTTATATTGTTACAAAGGGCCAAGGCACCGCACAATGTTAATTTACTGGTGGTACCTACATCGCTCATTTTTAACTGGCAGGCCGAGGTTGCCAAATTTGCACCATCTATCAGGATACATACCATTTATGGTGCCGATCGTATTAAAAACACGGAGCAATTTGAGCAGTACGAAATAATACTTACCTCGTATGGAACCTTACTGGCGGATATTAATTTTTTGAAAGATTACCAGTTTAACTACGTTTTTTTGGATGAATCGCAACTGATAAAAAATCCCGAATCGCAAAGGTATAAAACGGTTAGGCTGCTAAAATCTCGCAATAAAATTGTGATTACCGGTACCCCGATGGAAAACAATTCGTACGATTTATATGGTCAGCTATCTTTTGCCTGTCCCGGTTTGTTGGGCAGCAAGCAATATTTTAAAGATATTTATTTAAACCCGATAGATCAGTTTAAAAACAGCAAGCGGTTGCTGGAACTGCAGGCCAAAATAAAACCATTTGTACTGCGCCGTACCAAGCAGGAAGTTGCCAAAGAACTGCCCGATAAAACAGAAATGGTTTTATACTGCGAAATGGGAGCGGAGCAGCGACGCATTTACGATGCCTACGAAAAGGAATTTAGGGAATTTATATCGGCAACTACTAACGACGAAATACGCAAAAGCCCGATGAATGTGCTTAAAGGACTAACGCGGCTAAGGCAAATATGCGATTCGCCAATTTTACTGGGAGATGATAAGGTATCTGATGACGGATCGGCAAAAATTGACATGCTTATTGAAGAGATAACCGGCAAAATGGGCCAGCATAAAATACTGGTATTCTCGCAGTTTGTAACCATGTTAAACCTTATCCGGAAAGAGCTCACAAAAAGGAATATCCGTTTTTCGTACCTAACAGGCAGCACCGGTAACAGGCAATCGGTAGTTAAGGGGTTTCAGGAAGATAACGAGATCCGCGTATTTTTAATTAGCCTCAAAGCCGGCGGAACCGGCTTAAATTTAACCGAAGCCGACTACGTGTACTTGGTTGACCCCTGGTGGAACCCCGCTGTAGAAAACCAGGCTATTGACCGCTCGCACCGGATAGGCCAAAACAAAAACATTGTAGCTGTACGCATGATATGTACCAATACCGTAGAAGAAAAAATACTGCTGGTACAACAAACCAAACGCGAATTAACCGAAGGCTTAATACAGGCAAACAACTCATTTATAGGGTCGTTAACCAAAACCGACCTGCTTAATTTACTTTCAAAGTCAATCCCTTCTTAATTGGTTTTTAAACCTCCGTTATCAGTAAAATGTCATCTCTTTTTTATTTATTGGTATATCGGGAATAACCGATATATCTTTGTGCTATGGATCAGGTAGAAGTATTCAAAGCTCTTTCTAACAAAACCCGGTTGCAAATATTAAACTGGTTAAAACACCCCGAGTTGAGTTTTCCGGAGCAAGCCGTACATGGGTACGATATTGGCGTATGCGTAGGGCAAATTCAGCAGAAGGCTGGTTTAACGCAGTCCACCGTTTCAGAGTATTTGTCGGTTTTACAGCGCGCAGGCCTGGTAAAGTCAACCCGCAAGGGGCAGTGGACTTATTATATGCGTAATGAAGAAACCTTTGCTGCTTTAAGCCAGTTAATCCATTCACAAATTTAAATTACATTACTTATTTTAAACATCATGAGCACAAATAGCTTATTTCAACCCTTTCAATTAAAATCGTTAAATATTAAAAACCGAATTGTAATGGCCCCCATGACGCGTTCTTTCTCGCCAAACGGAGTGCCCACAGCCGATGTTGCCGCCTATTACCGCAAACGCGCCGAAGGTGAGGTAGGTTTAATATTGTCGGAAGGAACGGTTATCGAACGGGTTTCATCATCTAACGATGCCAATATTCCGCATTTTTATGGTAAAGAAGCTTTAGCAGGCTGGCAAAATGTAATTGATGGCGTACATGCCGAAGGTGGTAGCATGGGGCCGCAAATATGGCACATGGGTATTATGGATAATCACCAATCGGGATGGCTGCCTGCCCAACCGTTTGAAGGTCCGTCGGGCCTAAACAGGCCAGGCTTTAACAACGGTAAAAGCATGACCGAGCAGGATATTGCAGATACCATTGCCGCATTTGGCCGCGCCGCCGCAGATGCTAAAAGCCTGGGTTTTGATTGTGTGGAAATACATGGGGCACACGGTTACCTTATAGATCAGTTTTTTTGGGACGCAACCAACCAACGCGATGATATTTATGGTGGCAAAACCTTGCCCGAGCGTAGCCGGTTTGCGATAGAAGTTATTAAGGAAGTGCGTAAACAGGTAGGCGAAGATTTTGCTATCATTATCCGTTTATCGCAATTTAAACCCGCGGCTTACACAAATCAACTGGCTAAAACACCGTCGGAGATGGAGGCATGGTTAAACCCTTTGGCAGATGCCGGAGTAGATATTTTTCATTGTTCGCAACGCCGTTTCTGGGAGCCCGAGTTTGCCGGATCTGACCTTAACTTTGCCGGCTGGGCAAAAAAACTAAGCGGAAAAGCAACAATCACGGTAGGTTCTGTGGGCCTTAGCGGCGATTTTTTTGGAGCCTTTGCCGGCGAAAGTTCTGAGCCAAGTTCGTTAGAAGAATTAATGCGCCGCTTAGATCGTGGAGATTTTGACCTGGTTGCCGTAGGTAGGCCCTTGCTTGCCGACCCGCATTGGGCGCAAAAAATACGCGACGGTAAAAACAGCGAATTAAAAGGCTTCACCAAAGCCGCACTTGGCGAATTGGTATTATAATAAAAGTAAAGGGATCAATATTTAATGTTGATCCCTTCACTAATTGAACTATAAAAATGAGTTTGAAACAGTTAACAGATATAAAATATTCGGTGCTCGATCTGGCTACAGTTGTAGAAGGGCAAACGCCGGCAGATACATTTAAACACAGCCTGGATTTGGCCCAACAGGCCGAAAAGCTGGGTTACACCCGCTATTGGTTTGCCGAACATCATAACATGATGGGGGTGGCAAGTTCGGCACCAGCTGTTCTTATAGGGTATATTGCAGGGGGTACTAAAAGCATCAGGGTAGGTTCGGGCGGTATTATGCTGCCCAACCACGCGCCGCTTATTGTGGCCGAACAATTTGGCACCCTGGCCTCTTTATATCCCGATAGGATAGACCTTGGCCTGGGCCGCGCACCCGGAACCGACCAGGTTACCGCTATGGCCATCCGTGGCGAAAACATGAACGCCGCACACAACTTCCCCAAAGATGTTGAACGCCTGCAAACACTATTTGCCGCCGATAATTATGATGGCAGGGTAAGGGCAAATCCTGGCGAGGGGCTTGATATTCCCATCTGGATATTAGGTTCAAGTACTGATAGCGCGCGTTTGGCTGCTGCAAAAGGGTTACCTTATGCTTTTGCAAGCCACTTTGCACCAGCTTATTTTTTGGAAGCTATTAAACTGTATCGCGAAAACTTTAGGCCGTCGGCTGTATTAAAGCAGCCCTATGTTATGGCTTGTGTAAATGTGGTAGCTGCCGATACCGACCAGCGGGCAGAATACCTTGCTACCTCGGTAAAGCAGTTTTTTATGGGTGTTATAACAGGCAAACGCCGCCTGTTGCAACCTCCTGTTGAAAGTATGGACGATATTTGGACCATTTACGAGCGCGACGCCGTAGAGCAAATGTTAGGCTACTCGTTTATAGGCAGTGTACAATCTATAAAAAGCCAGATGCGTGATTTTGTAAATAAAACACAAGTTGACGAGGTAATGGCTACTTCTCACGTTTTCGACCATAGCGAAAAAATGCACTCCTATAAGCTTTTTGCCGAAGTGATGAAACAAGTATAAAGTTTAAGCATTTAGTTTAATTTTTAGAGGTTGGGCTAAAAGTTGTTTTATTAAAATTTGGTTAGGCGTAATTATTTTTAAATAAATATTTATCCAACAAGTTTAGTATTAGGCCAACTATATAAACCTGACGATTTTAAAACGCCTGCAAATACAATTGATTTGCGGGCGTTGTTGTAACTTGTTGGCATGAAGTATATTGCATATACAAGTGTACGGAACGTGCTTTTAAATAACGATGCATTTTGCTTGTTTAAGGCTTAACAACAAGGAAATATTTTTTTAACATAATAATAAACTAATTGCCCAAATAGCAGTTGTTTTTGATAGTGAAACTTGGCAAAGTTACGAGTGTATTAAACGGAACGTTCCTGTTTAAGCGTTAACCCAGTTGGTGTTGCAAAGGTTGGATCCGAATAAAATAGTCGTTGTTATTTGTTGAAAATCGTTATTATTGATGTGGCTTTCTCCGTTTTTGCCAATACACCTAGAGTTGAATAATGGTTTTTATAAAACATGCGTTGGTATCTGCATTTTTATTTTTGTTGGCAATTGTGCCGATTGGCCATTTGTGTGCGCAAGATTCGAGTATCCGTTTCAGGCATATTACCTACAGAGATGGTTTGTTTCAAAACCCGATAGCAACAATTCTTCAGGATAAAAGCGGCTACATTTGGATAGGTAGCTGGAATGGCCTTTCGCGATACGACGGCACCAACTTCAAAATTTTTCGTCCGAACGATTCAAGCGCAACCAATATCAGCCACAGCCGTATCAACAGGTTATATCAGGACCAGCAGAACAGGCTATGGATAGGAACCGGCGGCGGATTAAACCTATTTGATAAACAAACTGAAACATTTAAGCATGTAGGGTTATCGAACTCCAAAGGCGGGGGTAATTTTATTACTGCAATACAGCAGGATAAAATGGGCAAAATATGGGTTGCAACATTTAGAGGTTTAAAATATGTTACCCCAAACCTGGAAGACCTGCATGCCGTAGACAAATGGAAAAAGCAAGATGCCGAATTATATGAGGGTGTTATTTTTTCGTTAGCCGAAGATGTTAGCCATACCATTTGGGTGGGTATAAAATCGGGGCTTAAAAGATTTGATCCTAAAACTGGTAATTCGGTTGCGTTGCCCACAATTTTGGCAAATAATAAAGAGCTCTTATCGGCTAAAGCCATTGTTATTAAGTCGGATAAAGATGGATCGCTTTGGTTTGGGACGGAAAATAACGGCGTTTTTAGGTACGATGCCCGGGCCAATACCTGTACCCATTACATTAACAAACCAAACGACCCCAAAAGCCTGCCATCCAACTGGATAAATGATTTGATTATTAAACAAAACCAGGTACTTATTGCTACAAGAAACGGTTTCGCAATTTGGAATGCGGCTGGAAATAACTTTTCAAATTACCAGCATAATCCTAACAACTCCAAAACCTTGAGCGATGGATCGGTTTGGAGCCTCATGGCCGATCATAGCGGTAATGTTTGGCTCGGTACCTATGCCGGCGGTATCAATATTTATTATCCGGGTAATTCAAATTTCTCCAACATTGGCGAACGGGTTGGTAATACCATAGGGCTAAATAAGTTGCTGGCCGAATCGATAGTAGGAGATGAGGACGGTGGTTTATGGATTGGTTCGTTTGGCGGCGGGTTAAATTACATCAATCGGCAAAAAGGTTTGGTGGCCTATTACCCGGTATCTGATGAGATTAAAACGCTGATCAAAGACTCGGTTGATAATTTATGGGCGGGTACTTTAGATGGGCTGTTTAAATTTAACCGAAGTTCCAAAACCTTTAGATCCATCAAGCTCGAAACTTTTAATAATAAAACTGCC
The DNA here is from genome assembly GCF_003633615.1 of Mucilaginibacter gracilis. Lineage (NCBI taxonomy): Bacteria > Pseudomonadati > Bacteroidota > Sphingobacteriia > Sphingobacteriales > Sphingobacteriaceae > Mucilaginibacter > Mucilaginibacter gracilis. Next base: position 4,267,767 of record NZ_RBKU01000001.1, read on the forward strand.
GCCAGGTTAATTAACGCACTTTTGCCTGTTAAAGAAGGTATTTGGGTGGGTACCAATGGCGCGGGCTTAAGCTTGATTAACTACGAGGGTAAAAAATTATTGCAATTAAGAGCCGATAGCAAGGGCAATGCAAGCATTGCCGATAACTACATTAACTGCCTGGTAAACGATGAGGACTTTTTATGGATTGGTACCCAAAATGGATTGAACCGCTACAACAAACTTTCGGGTGAGTTTAAACTGTACCGCCGTAAAAATGCGGGGTTAGGTAACAACAACGTTTTATCGCTTTATATAGATTCCCGAAAAAGGTTGTGGATTGGTACCGACGGTGGAGGATTAAATTATCTGGACAAAAAAACAGATAAGCTATATGCCATTAAACAAGCAGACGGATTGGTTGATAATTTAGTGGCCGGAATGATTTCTGACGCATCCGGGGCATTATGGGTGAGTACAAATAATGGTTTGTCGCAGCTTGTTTTTGGTGATGCAGACTTCCCATTAAAAGCAGGTCACTATCAAATTCATAATTATAACGCGGCTAACGGGTTGCAAAGCAATCAGTTTTTAGCAAACTCGGCGTACCGAACAGCCAACGGCGAACTTTTATTTGGTGGGATGAACGGCATTACCACGTTTTATCCGGATAGGATTGTGAAAAATAAATACAGGCCCGAAATTTTGTTTACCGGCTTCCAGATCAATAATAAAGAGGTGGTTTTTGGTAAGAAATCATACCTCAAATTTCCGTTGAACGAAACATCGCAACTAACGCTGCCTTACAATCAAAACAACTTTACGATAGGGTTTTCGGCACTAAATTTTATCAATCCGGAAAAAAATAGCTATGCCTATATAATGGCGGGTTTGCGTAATAACGACCAGTGGATATTAACAGGCAATCAAAAAGAGGCCAGTTTTACCAATTTGGCGCCAGGGCACTATACCTTTACCGTTAAAGCGGCTAATAACGATGGCTACTGGAACGACGAGGGCAGGGTGCTGCAAATAGATATTTTGCCGCCGTTATGGGAAACCTGGTGGGCCTACTGCGTCTATGTTTGCGTGTCGGTATATATATTTTACAAGATCATCCAATTTTTCCAGATCCGTGCGCGGTTGGAACGCGACCTGATCAACGAGCATCTTCACAACGAAAGGCAGGAAGAGTTTTACAAAATGAAGCTCGACTTTTTTACAAATATATCTCACGAGATACGTACACCGCTAACGCTTATTTTGGGTCCGGTTGAAAATTTGTACAATATTACCCTGGATAATAGTGGCATCAACAGGCAGGTTTTGCAAATTAAAAGCAATGCCGAGCGATTGCTTAGACTAGTTGGTGAACTGTTAGATTTTAGAAAAGCAGAAACCGGTAATATGGTTTTATATGTAAAGCGTAACGAGGTTGTATCGTTTGTAAAAGAGATCTTTCTTTCTTTTACCGCGCTGGCCGAAAGCCGAAACATCAGCTACAGCTTTAATACAGAACATTCGGAATGCTACTTATATACCGACCATGACCAGTTGGAGAAGGTGTTTTTTAATTTACTTTCAAACGCGTTTAAATTCACGCCAAATAATGGCCGTATATCTGTAAATATTAGTGATAATGAAGCCGAATTGGTAGTTAATATAACAGACAATGGAAAGGGTATACCACTGGAACACCAACCCAAGTTATTTACCAACTATTACCAGGTGCATGATGAGCAATCCAATTCGGGAACCGGGGTTGGCCTGGCTTTATCAAAAAGCATTGTTGAATTGCACCAGGGTAATATTGCTTTTAAAAGCACTCCTCAATTATTAAACAAAGAAGGTAACACAACGTTTACGGTAAAATTACCACATAGTATTGTACCGGGTAACAATGTTCATTTAATTGAAGATACGTATAAAGTGGAAAGTGCTTACTCGTTTGAAAGACAAACGGGTATTGAGCTACCCGTAAACACGGCAAGCCACCCGGCCGGCCAAAAGGGATTAATTGTTTTGGCGGAGGATAACCCCGAACTGCGCGATTTTATTGTTGAATCGTTGCCCGGTTATCAAATCAAAGCCTTTGAAAACGGCTTAGCGGCTTTTGATTATGCTATACAGCAAATTCCGGATGTGATTATTAGCGATGTAATGATGCCTGTGATGGACGGCCTGGAGTTTTGCCGGAAATTGAAAACAGATGACCGAACCAGCCATATTCCTGTTATTTTGCTAACCGCTTTGGCTACGCATATTCACCAGGTAAACGGTTTGCAAACCGGCGCCGATATTTACCTAACCAAGCCATTCAGCGTTAAATTGCTGGAGTTAAACGTAAACAACCTGTTACTGTCGAGGCTGGTGATGCGCGAAAAATTTAGCCGGCAAATGGTACTGCATCCTCAACAGGTAATACTCAATAACCCCGATGAGATTTTTATCAATAAACTGATGAAGATTGTTGATGAAAATATGAGTGATGCCGATTTTGGTGTTGTTGCCTTAGGGGTTGAAATTGGGATGAGTAAAACCGTACTATTTAAAAAGATATGCGCACTGACTGACCTTTCGCCTGCTGACTTTATCAAGTCGATGCGGTTAAAAAAAGCAGCAGATATTTTACAGCAAAATAACATAACGGTTAGTGAAGTAACGCCGATGGTTGGATTTAACGACACTAAATACTTTAGTCGGGAGTTTAAAAAAATGTACGGTAAATCTCCTTCCGAATGGCGTTCCACTGCATCCTGATTTTGCGGCTAATACACTAACAGAATAAAGCATCATCATTGTTTTTTTTAGTTATCCCTTATTAAAAGAGCGATTTAAGTCGAAAAAAGTCATTTTTTACCCTAATTAAAGTCTTTTCGTTTACTCGTTTTCATGGGGCTTATTTACAAATTTGCCCTAACCAATTAACAACGGGTTACGCCCGTTTTTCTTTAACCATAAATAAATACTCTATGATGAAGCAGAACAACTGTCTCAAATCGACGTAGCTAACCAAGCTTTTTAGCACCTGCTCCCAGGGCCAAACCTATAAACCAATGTATAAACCATTAAAATATAAAATATGAGATTATTGTACCCGCAATTTTTAAGCAAACTAAAAATATCCTCGTATGGACGAGTTTTAAAGTTGCTGATTTTCGCTCTTTCTCTTCAAATTTCTACAGCCTACGCTCAAAGCATCACCATCAGGGGTAAAGTAAGAGATAGCAAAAACGTTCCGCTCCCGGGCGCTACAGTTAAAGTAAAAGGCACTACAACCGCCACGGTAACCAGCGTTAACGGCGATTATACCATTAAGGTACCCGATACTAAGGCTATACTGGTTTTTAGTTTCATTAGCTTCCAAACCCAGGAGCAACTGGTTGGCAGTAAATTACAGATAGATGTGCTATTAGAAGAAGCAACCAATACATTAAATGATGTGGTTGTGGTTGGTTATGGCGAGATGAAAAAGAAATTGCTGTCAACCGCAGTGAGTTCTGTAGGCGCAAAACAGATAGAAGACAGGTTGGTAGCTACCCCAGGAGAGGCATTGGCCGGTCAGATTTCGGGCGTTCAGGTATCACAGTCAATGGGTGATCCCGGTTCGGCTCCAGTTATTACCGTTCGCGGTCTGGGCTCAATTGGTGCAGGCAACAGCCCCTTATTTGTTGTCGACGGTTATCCATTAAATAGCGCAGATGATTTTAACAACATCAACCCTGCGGATATTGAAACGGTACAGGTACTGAAAGATGCCGCTGCCGCTGCAATATATGGATCGCGAGGGGGTAACGGTATCATTATCGTAACCACTAAACGGGGTAAATCCGGGTCGACAAAATTTAACCTGAGTACTAATATTGGTGTTGCTAACGTGTCAAAAAAAGTTGATGTGCTAAACAAAGACCAGTATGTTGATTATGTAAAAGACGCTTTTGCCAATTCGGCCAAAACCTTGCCGGCCATATATAACGATCCATCATCGCTTGTTAATACAGATTGGCAGAACGAGATTTTTCAACGTGGCTTAACAAGTTCTTATGCTTTATCCGCTTCGGGGGGTAATGATAAGGTTACTTTTAACACAACCGGTTCATATTTTAAGCAAACAGGCTTAATTAAGGCTACCGATTTTGACCGCTATACGTTACGCGCCAGTATGGATGCGCAGCTAACCAAAAAATTAAAATTAAGTTTTAATATAGCTCCTTCCTATGCCATTAACGATCAGACCGCTACTGGTGGCGGATTGAATAATGCGCTTATCAACGGCATCGGCGTAAACCCATCCGGCGTGGGTGGTACGGTTATCAGTGCGCTTCTGCAACCGCCCATATTACCCGTGCGCCAGCCCAACGGCGATTACTCTAATGCTACGGTAGTTTTATCGGGTGGAGGACAAACCTTTAGCGGAAACCCTTATAACCCCGTTGCCGTACTTGACCTGTATAAAGACAGAACAACTACCAGCCGGGTATTATCAAATACGGCGTTGGAATACGACATTATTAAAGGATTAAAATTTAGAACCAATTTTGGTTTTGAAGGGATATTTAACAACCGCAGTTGGTTTGTACCGTCAACGCTACAGTCAGACAATGGCCCAACTGCAAACATCAACAACCCCTTATTAACCAATATAAGGGCTCGTACCACACAAGGTACTAACTATAACTATGTTTCGGAAAATACCCTGAATTACAATACTAAAATAGGCAGAAATCATAGCCTTTCGTTACTGGCCGGTTATTCGTTCCAAAAAAACACGTATACCGAAACCAGCCAGGCCGGGCAAAACGGCACTGTTACCAATTCAATTATCGAGAATCCAAATGATGCAGGGGTTATCTTAGGCACCTATTCGCGAAGCGACAATGCCCTCATCTCCGGCTTCGGACGTGCAAATTATAGTTATAAAGATAAATATCTGTTATCAGCTTCGATACGCACAGATGGATCATCCCGGTTTGGATTAAATAAGCAATATGCTACTTTTCCGGCATTCTCTGCCGCATGGCGCGTTGCCGAAGAGGGTTTTATGAAAAACATTACAGCAATCAGCGAGCTTAAAGTGCGCGGCAGCTATGGCGTTAGCGGTAACAATAACATTGGGAATTACAGCTCGCAAAGTTATGCTACGCAGGTTAATTATGTTTTTGGCGCCGGTAATGCCTCGCCGGTGTTTGGCTTTTCGCCAAGCACACTGGCCAATGCCGACCTAACCTGGGAAACCAACAAGCAAACTGATATTGGTTTGGAAATAGGTTTATTAGGCGACCGCATTTACTTTACGGCCGATGCCTATCACAGGTTAACCACTAATTTGCTTTTAAGCCGTGGTGTACCTGGAATTTATGGCTACGCTAATACCATATTCACCAACGTTGGCTCGGTTGAAAACAATGGCTTGGAGTTTTCGATTAAAACGGCCAATTTAACCGGTAAGCTGAAATGGACTACGGACGCTAATATATCTTTTAACCAAAACAAGGTTATCAGCCTTACAGATGATGGTAATTTTGTAGGCTATGATGCGGCCTTCGGTTACACCAATTCTATCCGTGTTGTACCTGGGGAGGCCATGAGCAGTTTTTATGGTTACAGGCAGATAGGTGTTTACCGCGATGCGGCAGATGTAGCGGCCAGCCCCAAATGGGCAGCTGGCGGTTCGGTACCCGGCGATGTTAAGTATGAAGACGTTAACGGCGACGGCAAAATTGATGCCAGTGATATTGTAAATATCGGTAGCCCTTTGCCCAAGTTTAACTATGGCTTCACCAATAGGTTTGACTACAAAAATTTTAATTTAAGCTTCCTTTTCCAGGGTACTTATGGTAACAAAGTTTTAAACTCGGCAGACCGTTACACCGATTATTATAACGGATCTTTCAACGTTCGCACCAATGCCTTAAACCGCTGGCGATCAGCCACCGATCAGGGTGATGGTTTTACACCACGTGCCGCGGTTACCAATCCCTCATCAACAACAGTTGTATCTACCCGTAACATCTTTGATGGGTCTTACCTGCGCTTGCGCAATGTTACCCTGGGCTATTCTCTAGCTGGTAATGTTTTAAGAAAGTTAAGAATCAATAGTGCACGGATGTTTCTAACGGCCGAGAACTTAGCAACATTCACAAAATATTTTGGGTATAACCCCGAGGTTAACGTATGGGCCGGATCATCAGCGCCACGTTACGGTGTTGATCAGGGTACGTATCCGCTTCCACGCACCTTTTCGGTGGGTTTAAATGTTGGCTTTTAATTATATAACAAGATTATTATGAAAAAATATATAGCAATGTTGATGTTCCTTGTAGTTACCGGGACATCCTGCAAAAAGGATTTTATAGAACTGAGTGATCCAACTAAAATTTCGGTGGATGACCTGTACTCGGATGCAAATGGCCTGGGCCTTGCTGTAACGGCAGCTTACGGTGCTTTGCAGGATATTTACGGCAAGGGTACGAGTGGTACGGGTATGTATCTGTTTACCGATGTACCATCGGATAACAGCAATGCACTTGTTTCTGGCGCAGGTTTGGGCGATTTTGACCTGTTTACTGTTGCGCCCGAAAATGTTAACTTATCAACCCAATGGCAAAATCTTTACAGGTGCATAGCGCGTTGTAACGCCATCATTGGCCGCGCACCCGGCATCAGCATGAGTGCCACTTTAAGAGACCGTTACATTGCCGAAGCTAAATTTTTAAGGGCTTTATCATACTTTAACGCGGTTAGGATATGGGGCGGTATTCCGCTGGTAACTAAAGAGATCGCATCGATAGATGAATCGTTAGGTTATGGCCGCGAAACGGTTGACAACGTTTACGCGCAAATTGAAAAGGACCTGAGCGACGCCGAAACTGTTTTACCTGCAACCTATGCCGCTGCCGATTTGGGCCGGGCCACCAGCGGTGCCGCAAAAGCAATATTGGGCAAAGTATATTTAACCGAGAAAAAATTTCAGCAATGTAAAAGCAAGCTTGCCGAGTTGCTTCCAAAGGCTACTAATGCCTGGGGCTACGATTTGTTGCCGCTTTACAGCGATGTGTTTAATACGGCTAACGAGATGAACAAGGAAATTATTTTTGCGGTGCGTTACACCAAGGGCGGTTTGGGTACTGGCAGCCCGTTTTTCAATTGGTTTGTACCCAATCAAAGCGGCTCTACTATTGCTACTGTTGGCGGTGGTTCGGGTTTCAACACCATCATGCAAGATTTGTACGATGCCTTTCCCACAAACGATCTTCGTCGCGGTTATTCTATCGCCAACTATGTTACATCGGCCAACGTTACTTATTATTACACCAAAAAATATACTGATGTACCGGCCAACGCCAACGACAGCAATAATGACTGGATAGTGATACGTTACGCTGATGTGCTACTGATGTATGCCGAAGCCGATAACGAAATTAACAACGGCCCAAGCACTACAGCTATTGATGCCGTTAACCAGGTTAGGCGCCGCGGCTACGGGCATTTTGTAAATGGCGAAACATTGGGCAGCGTTACGGTTGTAAACGGTGGTGCAAGCTATACTTCGGCACCAACGGTAGCAATAAGCGGCGGTGGGGCAACCAGCAATGCCACGGCTACTGCAACTATATCGGGCGGTAAGGTAACGGCCATTAACATTGTTACAGCGGGGCAAAACTATACAAGTAACCCTACCGTAACCATTACCGGCGGTGGTGGTACCGGTGCTACAGCTACAGCCATTATCACCAAAATTACGGATAACGATGTTACTGCTGCTCAAACTGCTTCGCACGATGCGTTTAAATTAGCACTTGAAACTGAGCGTCGTTTAGAACTCAATATGGAAGGCCACCGCTGGTTTGATTTGCTGCGTACAGATCGTGCTGTGGATGTAATGAATGCGTCTTTTAATAAATATCAAACTAAAAATGGCACGGTAGTTATCCAGATATCGGCTCCGCATGCCTTATTGTTTCCAATTCCGCTCAGGGAAATACAGATTAATCCTAAACTGACTCAAAATCCATAATCAATTCAAATATTGATAAACATGTTAAAAAAGTATCTCCTGCTACCCTTATTATTCTTCGCCGTAAATAGTAACGCTCAATCTTCTGATGAATATAAACTAACGGTGAGCGCAAAAATTTCCAATCAGGGAACCGGGCAAAAGCCCGGTTTCCGCGAATGGAAAGATTATCAAACACGCACTATTGCTACATTAAAAAATTATCAGCCCTCGGAAGATGAAAATTTGGATGCCTACGGGGCAACCAAAGCCAGGCAGGTAAAAGCAACCGGTTTTTTTTACGTAACCAGGGTAGATGGGCGTTGGTGGTCGGTAGATCCGGATGGTTACTTGTTTATAGTTAAGGGTGTTAACGATATCAATATAGGCAAATCGGATAATAATCAAACGAGCTTTAAGAAACTGTACAGAAACCCATCAAACTGGAGCTTTAAAACCACGCAGATGCTCCGTGGTTTTGGTTTCAATGCTGCCGGAGCCTGGTCGGACTATGAAGAGCTAACCGATATTGGTAACAAATTAAAGCCTTTAACTTATACCGTTATGCTTGATTTTATGGGATCTTACGGGCGTACTAAAGGGGCTTATCAGCAATCAGGACATTTGGGTTATCCCGATAATGCCATATTTGTGTTTGACCCGGAGTTTGAAAAATACTGTGATCAATATGCAAAAAAAATAGCAGAATACCGGTTGGATAAAAACCTGTACGGCTATTTTTCGGATAACGAGCTGCCGTTCTATCGTAAATCGCTGGATAATTATTTGTCTAAAAAGGATGAGGGCGATCCTGGTTTAATTGCGGCCAAAACCTGGATGAACGAACATCATTATGATAAAGCGGCTATTACTGATAACATGCGTAATGAGTTTTTGGGTTTTGTGGTTGACCGGTATTTGAGCCTGGTTTCTAAGGCCATCAAAAAGTACGATCCCAATCATATGTACATCGGTTGCCGCTTTAATGGTTACGAAAAAACAGTTAAAGAGGTGATGACAGCAGCAGGTAAATACCTGGATGTGATCTCGATTAATTACTACGACCATTGGACACCTGATAACAACGACATGCGTAACTGGACTGCATGGTCGGGGAAGCCATTTATTATCACCGAATGGTATGTAAAAGGCGAAGATTCAAAAATGGGCAATTATTCTGGCGCGGGCTGGGTTGTAAAAACGCAGCAGGAGAGGGGGCTTTTTTATCAGAATTATACACTTGGTTTACTAGAATCGGGCAATTGCGTGGGATGGCACTGGTTTAAATATCAGGATAACGACCCCAGCAACAAGAATGTGGATCCATCTAACACAGACGCTAATAAAGGCATCCTAAATAACCTTTACGAAATTTACCAGCCCCTTGCTGATAAAATGACCGAGCTAAACCAGCAAACCTATCATTTAATTGATTTTTTTGATGCACGTAAAAAGCAAAACGCGGCAGGTAAATAAATTGTTATTCAATATTAAAATCAATATATCATGTATAGTCGTTATTTGATTATCTGCTGTTTTATTGTAATTATCACTTCGCAGGTTAAAGCACAAAGCCAGGATGCAGCAATTTTGCGGAAGGTAGATGTGCTGTTAAATAAAATGACCCTGGACGAAAAGGTTGGCCAGCTTAACCAATACTCGGGCAAGGTGATGACAGGGCCCGCCAATCCCAAAAAGAATGATTTGGAAACCGAGATCAAAAATGGCTGGGTTGGTTCTGTATTAAATGTAAAAGGCGCCAGGGGTACACGGGAGGTGCAGGATATGGCCATGCAGTCGCGGTTAAAAATCCCGCTGCTTTTTTCGCTGGATGTTATCCATGGCTATAAAACCACTTTCCCTATTCCGTTGGCTGAGGCGGCTTCGTGGGATCTGGACGCTATTGAGTTATCGGCCCACCTGGCCGCGCGTGAGGCCGCCGCTTCAGGCATTCACTGGACGTTTGCACCCATGGTTGATATTGCCCGCGACCCGCGATGGGGACGCATAATGGAAGGTGCCGGAGAAGACCCTTATTTGGGCAGCCGTATTGCAGAAGCCCGGGTAATAGGTTTTCAAGGTAGACACCTGGGAGGCACCGATGCCGTAATGGCTACCGCTAAGCACTTTGCAGCTTACGGAGCGGCAACTGCCGGTCGTGATTATACGGCTGTAGAAATGAGCGATCATGAACTTTGGCAAACATACCTGCCACCGTTTAAAGCCGCTGCCAACGTAGGTGTTGCAACTTTCATGAATTCGTTTAATACCTTTAACGGCATCCCGGCTACCGCTAACAGCTATTTATTGCGTAACATTTTAAAAAACAAATGGAACTACAAGGGCTTTGTGGTAAGCGATTGGAACTCGATTGGCGAGATGCTGATTTGGGGTTACGCGCGTGATAAGCAGGACGCTGCCTTTAAGGCCATTACCGCAGGGAGCGATATGGATATGGAGGGCTCAATATACCGTAAAAACCTGGTAACACTGGTTAAAGAAGGTAAAGTGAATATAGCACTAATTGACGACGCGGTTAAACGCATCTTATATAAAAAATACGAACTTGGTTTGTTTGACGATCCCTACAAATTTTGCGACGAGGCGCGTGAGCAACAGGTTTTGAACGATCCTCAAAACCGTGTAGCGGCGAGGGCCGTAGCCGAAAAATCAATAGTGCTGTTGAAAAACGAAAACCAGGTGCTGCCCCTAACAGCCAAGGTAAAAACCATTGCGCTGATAGGCCCGCTGGTAAAGGCCAAACGCGACCAGGCAGGTGCATGGAATGTTAACCAGGACACTACCGAAATTGTGAGTATGTATGATGGGGTACTTTCGGCAGTTGCTAAAAATCAGCAGTTAGTATACGCTAAGGGGGGCACCGTTCAGCGCAGCAGCGAACAGGATATTGCCGAAGCGGTATCGATTGCAGCCAAATCAGACGTGGTGATTATGGCTTTGGGCGAAACCTTTGATATGAGTGGCGAATCAAAATCACGCGCAAATATTGAACTGCCCGGTGATCAGCAAAAGCTTTTTGATGCCATAGAACAAACCGGAAAGCCCATTATTGTAATCATAATGGGTGGCCGGCCATTAATATTTAACAAAATAGCCGATAAGGCGCAAGCCATTTTATATACCTGGTGGCTGGGCAGCGAAGCCGGAAATGCTATTGCTGATGTTCTGTTTGGTAAGTATAATCCTGCGGGCAAATTACCGGTTAGCTTTCCGCGGTCAATGGGCCAAATACCGCTATTTTATAGCCAAACCAACACCGGCAGGCCATATAACAACGAAGCCAACAAGTTATACCTATCATCGTATATTGATGAGCAAAATACACCCCGTTACGAATTTGGATATGGTTTAAGTTATACCACATTTAGTTACTCCGACTTAAAAATTGATAAACCTGTTTTAAGCACCGGTGATTCCCTTAGGGTTACATTTAAAATTACCAATACGGGGAAATATGCGGGTGAAGAAGTGGCGCAACTATACCTGCGCGACGAGGTAGCTTCGGTAGTGCAACCGGTTAAATTATTGAAAGATTTTAGCAAGGTAATGTTAAAACCGGGCGAAAGTAAAACGCTTGTGTTTATTGTGAATAAAGAGAAGCTATCTTTTTACAACAAATATATGGCCTGGGTTACAGAGCCGGGTAACTTTAAACTGATGATTGGCTCTTCGTCTGATGACATACGGTTAAAAGGCAGCTTTGAATTAACGGATGGGAAATAAGCACCCTGATAAGTAATTTATTTTGAAGTTTATTTGTACAGTTTTTGCGTTTAATTGGTGTTGCATTTCGAGGATTAACTTTTAAATACCTGGTTGTTATTGGCTGGGCATCGCCGTTAACCATAAAGCAAAGCCAAACTAAAAACAAAAAAAACGAACCGATGCTTTTGCCGCATCGGTTCGTTTTTCTCTAACAATAATTATTTATTGCGGTGTTGCTATTTGTAAATTTCTTTCAGTTTTGCATTTAAGGCTTCTCCGCGCAAATATTTTGCAACAATTTTACCTTTAGGGTCAATTAAAAAGTTCATCGGTATAGCCGTTACACTGTAAAGTTTAGCTACCTGGTTATCCCAGGCTTTAAGGTCGGATACTTGTGTCCAGGTCAACCCGTCGTCTTTTATTGCTTTCAGCCATTTTTCTTTGTCGGCCGGCTTGTCTAACGATACACCCAAAATCCGGAATCCTTTATCCTTAAAATCGGCGTAGGCCTTAATGAGGTTCGGATTTTCGCGGCGGCATGGGCCGCACCACGAAGCCCAAAAATCAACAAGTACGTAATGTCCGCGGAAGTCTGAAAGCTTTACAGGCTTACCGTTTACATCGTCCTGCGTAAAGTCGGGTGCTATTACGCCTTCCTCGGTGCGAACAACTTCCAGGATACGCTTTAAAGATGCCTGGCCGAGTTCGGAGCCGCGTATCTCAGGCGATAATTTGTTAAACACTTTTTCGGTGGCTTGCGCGTCAAAGGTTTCTCCCATTGTTGAATTTAACGCTACAATAGCCATGTAAGAATCCGGATGCTCCAGCGCGTATTTTCTTTTAGCGGCTATAGTTTCGGCGGTAATTTTGGCAGCGCGCCGCTCTAACGAGTTAATGTAGGCGGTATCTGCTTTTTGCTGTGCGTTTTTAGATCTGTATTCATCGTTTAAAGCCGTAAACTGGTCGTAAATAGGCTTCAGCAGGGCACCCATCGCAGCGTTATCGTCGTTCACGGCCGATCCGTAAATTTTAGCTTTGTTGATAGAGTCGGCAGTTTCTATCCTGAGGTTTTTGTTCTCAATGTAAAAGCCGTAAACATCATATACGGGTTTGTAAATGGGGTTATCGGGCATACCATCGTGTATAATGCGGATATGAGCCTCCCTGGTTGATGGTACAATACCCTTAAACTCAAAAAAACCTTTGTTAAGCACCGTTGAATCAAGATGGCGCACGCCATTGATATGGTAGCTCAAAAACGCTTTTGCGGGTTTATCCAGCGTGCCTATTTTACCGGTAATGACGTATCCTTGCTGGGCGGCGCACCATAAAGGTAAGCCTAACATGGTCATTAAAAAGAACGTTAAATTTTTCATGTGTGTTTGTGGGTGTTTATTAATTAACTGCTGTTTAGTTACAGAGCCTTTGCGCCATCAAGATAGGTAGAGTATTGGCGGCCGTTGTTTAAAATGTTTATCGCTTCGCGGATGCTTGTATTTTCTTTGCTGATTACGCGGAGATAATACTCGTGCCCAGAAAATAACTGCGCTGCTATTTCGGCCTTAATTTCCAGGGCAAGGAGGTCAAAAATGCGATCTTTATTATGTACAGGCAATTGGATGCCTTGTTTTTCTGCCACCCTGGCAATCTCGTTTATCTTGCGTTGAGCTACTTTGTAGCCGCTATTAAAAGCATCAAAATCCGGATAGGCAGCTTTTAGCTCATCACGGTGCTCATCTACAAGCTGCCATGCAGTTTGGTTAACCGCTCCGGTTGCTGCTACTGCTTTAAGCCAGGTAGCATCCTGCAAGGTATCCAGGGGTACTAACTTATCGGGCAAAATGCCGCTGTGGTTATATATCACCCGTTTACTAACCAGGGTATGAGTTTTTAACGAATCGGGCAGGGTAATTGGTTTATCGGAGAATAATTCGCCGCTCATATAACGGTTAGTAATATCCGCGTTGTAATTAACGCCTTTATAGGGTTTTTGCACCGTTCTTCCGGCTGGTGTAAACAACCTTCCACCGGTTAGCTCCAGCACCGAGCCATCCGGAAGCGGTACTGGCCGTTGTGTTAATCCTTTCCCAAACGTTCTGCGCCCAACAATTACCGCGCGGTCCCAGTCTTGTAAGGCGCCGGCTAGCAATTCGCTGGCCGATGCCGTATTTTGGTCAACCAGCACCACCAGTTTGCCACCCCATGACGTGCCCGATGCCGATGCATAGTAATAGTCGCGGCCTTTATCACGGTCTACGGTGTAGTACACCATCTGATCTTTCTTCAGAAACTCGTCGGCTACGCCTAAAGCGGCTTCAACATATCCGCCGCCATTGCCTTGTAGGTCTAATATGAGCGATCTCATCCCCTGTTTTTTAAGGCTTTTTAAGGCATCTTCAATTTCGGGTTGCGTTGTTTGGGCAAATATCCCTATCGAAATGTAGCCAATATCGCTGTTCAGCATATAGGCTGCCCTCACCGAATGGTCTGCCACAGCACCCCGAATTAAATTAACTGTAATTTTCCTTTTTGATGCCTGGCGATAAAGCTCCAGCCTGATTGGCGAATTATTGACGCCCCGTATTTTTTTCAAAATATCCATGTTGCTAAACCTGGCCCCGGTTACTACCTCGCTATCAATTTTTAAGATGCGGTCGCCCGGCATTATCCCGCCTTTTTCGGCAGGGCCGCCAGGGATGATCTGGGTAATAAAAACACTGTCGTTCTGACTAATATATTGTATGCCGATGCCTACAAAAGAGCCGCTCATCATGGTTTTCATCTCCTGCGCCTCTTTGGCGCTAAAATATTTGGAGTGCGGGTCGAGCGAGGTAAACATCCCTTTGATGGCGGCATCAATAAGGGCCTGATCACTCAGCGAATCGACGTAATTTTTTTGAATAGCGGTAAGGGCTGTGTACAACTTATCCTTGGTGCTTATTTGGGCCGAGGTAAATTGGCACGCTGCCATAACAATGATTACCGTTACAAGTATCTTTTTAAGTAACATCTATTTTTCTGATTTTAAAAGTTCAATGGCATAAGATAATTCGTCGGCCAGTTGGCTCGGGCTTCCCGAATAACCTTCGTTGGTGTACCTCATGATACCATCCTTGAGGATGATTTTACGCGGAATACCGGATGATTTGAAAAATTTGGCCAGCGGCGAAAAAACTTCATCCTGCGCGCCGGTTTCTTTATTAACACCATCAAACAGCACATTAAAGCGCCAGCCTTCGCGTTTAATAAAGTCTTTCACCTTTTGCTTATAATCTCCAAACTGCTGGGTTGATACAAAATAAAAATCAACCCGGGGGTCTTTGGCGTATTTGTCAACCAGCATCTGCATACCGGGGAAGGCGGCTATACAGGGCTTGCACCAGGTTGCCCAAAAATCAATAACCACAATTTTACCCTCCCAATCGCTGGAGCGTACCAGGTTGCCGTTCAAGTCTTCCAATGCAAAAGGCATAACATCCTGATTGAGGAGGTGCGCTTTTACCTCGGCTTTCAAACCGTTTATTTCATCTGCCGACTTTAATGACGCCAGATACTGCTCATAACCGGCTACGCCATTATGCTCGGCGGTATAAATATCCTTAATGCGGGTAAACATTTTAGGGGTAACTGCGTTACTCCGCACACTTTGTTCTAATATACCCTTAACGGCCTGGCTTTGCCCCAAGCGGTCAAGCAATTGCACGTGTATTTCGTTAGTTTCGGCATTGGCAAATTGGGCGCCTGGGGATAGCTTTTTAAAGTAATCCAGGGCAATTTGATTGTCATCAAGGCTGTAATGAATGTTAATCTGGGTACGGATACGGTCGTCCATTTGTTTAATGGCATTGGCGGCCGCGTCGGCAGGGGAATCAAAATCCTCCCGGTACGAATGGTCGTTAATTTTAGTTAGTAAATCCTCAGCCAGGCTATCCGCCAAAGGTTTAACTGCAGCTATCGATACTGTTTTCAGCATCAGCCCGCGGTCAATATTCCATCGGTAAATTTCATTTTCGGTTTTAAAATCCCAGGATTTCCTCTTCTTAATGATGTCATCGTATTTACCTTCCTGAAAATAAGCCGCCGCAAGGTTACGGTACACACTATAATAAATATAATTCTGGCGGGGGGCATTGTTCTTTTGCCCGCTTACCGGAAAATCGGCCAAAAACTTTTCGCTGTTCGCGATGATTTGCTGGTTATTTCCTATTTTCATGGCTTGCTTGTAGGCTTCCAACCTGGCAAGATCGCCTTGCGGCGCGCGCAGAATAATCTGTTTCCTCAACTCCGCCGCACGGGTTTCATCTTTAAGTTCAAACCCGTAAATCTGGTAAAGCTCCGTTGTGTCCTGGCCCGAAAGGCCGCCTCCTGTCCATAACTTCTCGAGCAAGGCCGGTGCTACCTGTTTAAACCGTGGCCCGTTAATTAGCCTTTGCAAAGCGATATAAGCGTGGGCGTACCGTGATGGAGAACTGCCTTTAATTTCTTGCTCTTCTTTTAAAAGCGTTTGTAGCGTATCTGCCGATGGCTTGTTGGGGAACTTGTTGAAATAACCGGCCGGCCCCCCGAGGCTGGCCGGCATGCGGAACAAGGCTTGCGCCAATGCTCCGCCCGGTAATTTTAAACCCTTTTTATCAGTTACCGGCCAGGCATATTCATTGGCATTGGTATCAAGGCTTGTTGCGAGGTCAAACTTTAACGCCACAAACGCCGACCTGCTATCCAGGTTAATTTTTGCCGTAAAATGGTTTCCGGCTTGGGCTTGCAGTGGTAGTGTATCTACACGCCATTGAAAGTTTGCAAACTGGTAAACAAAAACCCTTTTTATTTTTGTGGGGTCGATGTTCTCTTTACCCGGCGTATAAGCCACTTGTAAGGGCTTTCCCTGGATAGGTTTTTCGGGTTTCAGAATAACCTTTCCCGGCACCGTTTGAGCTTGGGCTGACGATGCCAGGATGGCCAGCACTATAAAAGTTTTTTTAAACATGTAAAATATTTATTACCGTGGGTTTTGTTCAAGTTCGGGGTTGAGCAGGATATATTTCTGGCCGATAGGGTACAAATAGCGGTTGCTGTTTGGCGCCAGAGTATAAGTAACGCCTTTCAATACCCGGGTTTTAGTTAACGCGAAGGCGGCATCATAATTCATGCGTTTCTGATCAAACCAGCGGTATCCTCTGCCTACAAACTCGCGTTTGCGTTCATCTATTACGGTACTAAGGGCCGTTGCTGCATCGGTGGTAGGCAAGTCGACATAATCGGCGTCTAAAAACCGTTTTTTACGCAAACTATTTACTATCAGCATAGCACCGGTTGCATCGCCCTGGCGGGCCAGGCACTCGGCTTTGGTGAGCATCACTTCGGGTACCGATGGGCCAGTTTGGATAATATTCTCGCCGCTAAGTTGATATCTCCAGTAACCACGGCCTGTAAATTTGGGATTAAAGCCACCGCTATTGCCGGCATTAGTGAAAAAAACATATCTCAAATCGCTGGTTCCAAGCAAGTTTAAAGCGTCGGCACTAATGGGGATACCGGTGTAGTAACCATTTACAATTTTAGATAGTATCACCTCCGGATCGGCAATCCTTTTAGGGATAGCACTACCCGAAGACGCACTGTAAGCCTTAAGATCAAGCAAGGTGCTTTGTATGCTCAGGGTACTATCGGCATATAGGCCGGCGCGTGTAAAATCGCGCATGTTAAGGTATGTTTTTGACAGGAGCGCGTAGCTTGCCGCCTTTGACGGCCTGATATTGGCATCAGGAAGCTTTGGGAGCCTGCTTACTGAGGTTACAAGGTCAGTCAATATCTGCGCGTAAACCGTGTTTACACTGGCCCTTTTTAAACTGGCATACAGGTTTGGCGTTGTTAATAATGGCACACCCAAATCGGTAGCTGCCGTAGTGGCATTGTATTGTTTGCCGTAAATGTTAACCAATATTAAATAACAGTTGGCGCGGTGTACCAGCGCTTCGGCGTACAGCTGCTGTTTTAAGGCGTCACTTCCATTCTTCGAGGTTAATACACCATCAATAACCGTATTACAGTTATAAATAATGTTATATAATTTATCCCAGTCGGTATCGCTCACTGTTTCGGATATGTAAGTATCCGCCCAGGTGTAAACGGCACCCCATATGGAGTTGATGTTGTTCTGCTGGTTAACATCCGAGTATTCCGTATCGTCGCCAGATATGATAGGGTAACCATAGCTGCCCTCAAAAACGTTGGCATTATCTAAAAGATAGCGGTAATCGGTGGTATAAGTAAGGGTACGTATACCAGGTTGAGTGATCTCGACATATTTGCGGCAGCTGCTCATGAGGATGAGCACCGCAAGTGTGAATATAGTTTTTTTCATGATGTTTTAAAATGAAGCGTTTACGCCAATTAAATAACTTAAAGCCGGAGGCAGGTTAGAGTAATTACCGGAGCTATTGGTATACAATGGGTCCAGATGGTCTTTATTGGCGCGCCAGATAATACCTAAGTTTTGGATATTGGCACTAAGCGACAAGCTCTTGAAAATACTCCTGGGTATATACTTTGCCGGCACGGTATAAGCTAAACTTACTTGTTGCAAGCGTAGATGGTCGCCCTTTTCTACAAGTAAGTCCGAGTTTTGATAACGGAATATACTGTTGTAGCTTGAATTGGTAATACCGGGTATGTTGGTAGTTGCCTCGTCCCCAGGTTTGCGCCAGCGGTAAGCTATGTCCTCAACTTTTCCGATAGAACCATAAAAAGTAGAGTTATTGGTTGCGTAATTGTTGGTTGTTACCGATGGTTTGGTGAATACACTGCCAAAGTAATAGGTTATTTGCGCCGTTGCAGAGAAAGGCCCATAATTAAACGTGTTAAAAAAGCCGCCGGTATAAGGCGCGTAGGTTACCCCGGCATATTTAAGATCGGCACGGGTAAAGTTTGATATTGATGTGGTACTGCTTACAATGTTGTTATTGCGGTCGTAAACTTGCGACTGGCCCTTGTTATCCAGGCCCGCCCATTTGTAAACAAATAAGGCGCCAACCGGCAAACCTTCTATATAGGTGCCTCCGGCAAGTATATTGGCCGTTTCGTTGATGTAATGGGCATCGGTAATTTTATTAGTGGCATAAGTGAAGTTAAAGGTTGAGCTCCATTTGAACTTCCGCATCCGGATCACATCACCTGTTAAACCCAAATCAATGCCGTGGCCAGCCATGGTTGCCGTGTTAAACGTTAGGTAAGACCAGCCGTAGGTTGGGTTATACACCTGATTAACCGGTATATCCACAGTTTTTTTAGTGTAAATATCAAAGCTCCCGATTAACCGGTTTTTGAACAAGCCGAAATCGGTACCGAAATTGATTTGGCGGGTGGTTGACCAGCGCAACGTACTATTTGCGGGGGTACCTATAGTGGCTGTTGTTAAACCGGTGCGGCTATCTGATTGGCTGCTCACGGAAAGTACGGTAATGTTGCTTCCTACTGTAGGTACTGTTCCGGCGGTGCCCACAGTTAATCTGACAGCGAGTTTTGACAACCAACTTACCTTGCTAAAAAAATCCTCTTTAGTGGCATTCCAACGGAAACCGGCAGACCAGAATGGTTTGGCCCTCACAGATGGGTCAATACCCACCATAGTAGCGTCATCAAACCTTACGCTACCTGTGGCAAAATATTTATCCAGAAAGCTATAGCCAGCGTTAGCATAATAAGAAAGATACCTGCGCCTGGTGGCAGAAATACCACTTAGGTTATTGCTCAACGTTGTTGAATAGCCGTAAAAGGTAGGGATGGAAGCGTTGGGACTGAATACACCGATAGAATTGGAATCCTGGTTATAGCCGTAACGGGTTGAGGTGGTGGTAGAGGTACCGGTTTCCCTGATCTCGGTACCGGCTAAAGCAGTTACCTGGTGACCCTCTTTCCACGAATGATCGAAATTTAATTGCCCGCGCACATCAGTATCGTAAGCAGTAGGGTTTTCTTCGTAATAAGTGCCCCCATAAGGTATCCCGTACGAAAGTTTACCATTGTTTACCACAGTATACGTATTCAATTGGATGCGGTTGGCATAACTATTCAGTTCGTTAATAGTAACGTTACTGCCAAATTGCCGCTGGCTCATAAAGGATACATCGGCATTTAAGTCTCTGGTTATTTTACCGTTGATGCCTGCAGAGAGCCTGATTGAATTTGTTTTGGAAACTGTATTTGAATAATTTAATTCGTCAATAGCATTATAACCGAAGGGAAGGTACCCTTGCGATACCAGCCCATCGCCAATAGATTGCCTGAAGATGATGGTGCGTTGAATATGGTTGCCGTTATCATCAACAAGGTTATCATATGGCCGCAATGATGTTGTTGTGGTTGAAAGCGCATCTACCGCGGCGCCGTTATATGTACTATTGGAGTAACGGTAATTAAGCCCGGTTCTGATAGTCAATGTTTTATTAAACACATCGGATGAGGTGTTTGAATTCAGGATCATATTTTCAGCCCAGTTTCCTTTGTAAAAAGGCTGGTCTTTGGTGTAGTTTCCAGAAACACTGTAAATCGTATTATCGGCTCCGCCAGATACAGAAATATTGGCCTGGTTGCTCACCGCATTTTGCAACAGATATTTATTGATCTGTTCGAGCGAACTATGCGTGCTCAATTCGGCCAAGGCCGCATCGCGCTGGCCTGCTGTGGCCGTTCCGCGTTTTACGCGGTACATCCATTCGGTAGCGTCGCTATTGTTAGCAGTGTACATGGCACTACCCGAAGAAACTGACGCCGGATCGGTAAGCATTCCCCTGTTCACCAAATCCTGTTCCATATCAATGTACTGGGCACTGTTCATCCACTTCAGGTTATTGAAGTTTGGCCGCTGCGAAACGCCCAAAGTGTAATTGGCATTAATAACAGGCAAGCCTTTTTTACCCTTGCGGGTTTCAATCACGATAACGCCATTGGCACCGCGCGAACCCCAGATAGATGTTGCAGACGCATCTTTCAATACCGTAATTTGCTCAATATCGTCGGGATTTAAGTTGCCTATTACAGCATTGCCGGTTACGTTGCCGGTTAAATTGGTTAGCCGGGGCTGGTCGCTGGGGCTGATGAGCGGGAAGCCGTCTACCACGATGAGTACTGCGCTGTTTTCGCTATAATCGTTTATGCCACGTACCTGTAGGTAGTTACTGCGTACGTCAAAATTAACACCAGGCAACTTGCCTTCCAGCCTCGACATTAAGTTAACGGCGGGCATGGCTTGTATTTCATCATGCGAAATGGAAGAGTAGGCACCCGCGGCACGCTCTTTTGATATTTTATGATACCCATCATAAACCACACTTACCTCGTTAAGGCGAGTCATGGCGGGCTTTAATACAATGCGCAAAGGGCTTTTAGCATCGCGGTTGATGTAAGTTTCCTGGCGCTGATAACCTACGTAGGTAGTTACCAATACCATCCCGGCGGGTGGTATATCCAGGGCAGTAAATTCGCCGTTATTATCGGCCACATAAGTTGTTTTTGTGCCTTTTACTGTTACAATGGCCCCGGGTAGGGTGCTTCCAAGGCTATCGGTAACTGTACACCTTACATCAACCGAAGCCGAAAAAACGTTTTTTATTTTATCGAACAGCCGGATCTCCTTAATTACTATTTTTTTATTCTCTAAGGTATACGTGAGCTGCTGCCCGGCCAGCGAACTTTGAAGCGCCTCGTCAAGGGTAGCGTTAACCAAATCTACGGTAACGGGTTTGGCCTTTAAAACAAGGTCAAGGTCAAAAAGAATATCGTAGCCGCTTTGCTGGCGGATATCTTTTAAAACGCTTTCTAACGGAGCGTTACGCTTACTGATGGATATGCGCTGCGCCAGAGTGGCAGCACTAACCTGCATTAGCGTTAACATGAAGATTAAGGTTGCCCATCGCATAATACGTAGGAGTTTAATGACGTACGGGTAAGGCACGACGCGTTGAATAGTATAAATTTTATACATTTGTAATGTTTGGTAATGCAAATCGCGGTTGTTTCGAAGCGCGTGCGATTTACAGGTTAACTATTAATGAAAATTATTTAGGATTTGCCAAACTTTAAGGCCAGGAGTGTTTAATCACTTTTGGCTTTTTTTGTTATGGCTAGAGGGCAAGTACTACTCTGTAACCATAATCCTCCTTCCTGTAATAATAAAATGAACTTTTCCGGTGCCTTCCATCATGTCGAGCACTTCAGAAATGTTTTTCTTTCGCGAAATCCAGCCTCCAAGCATCAGCTGTTTTGGTGCCGATTCTGCGTAATCAATATCTACGTCATACCAGCGTGCAACCTTGCGCAGGGCACTCCTGATATCTTCCCTAAATACAAAATCATCGTTTTTCCAGGCTATAGCTGCTTCAATATCGGCCTGGCCTACATTAAACTTACCGTTTCCTGAACTCAACTCCTGGCCCGGGCTGAGCAGTGCTTCGCGGCCGCCTGTTATATTGGCGTTTGAAACTTTAATGCTACCCTCGAGCAAAGTAGTTTTGCTAAGAGGCTCGTCATCATAACAATTAACATTAAAATGCGTACCTAATACCTCAATCTTTTGCGTTTTATTGGGGTTGGTAGCCGATGTTGTTTGCACAATAAAAGGTACCCTTTTGTTGGTTCCCTTTAAGGTAACATGGGCAACTTCAAAATAAGCTTCGCCGGTTAACTCAACCTCCCTTGTTTTCTCATCAAAAACAGAAGGGTAACGTAATGATGATACCGAGTTTAGCCATACTTTGGTACCATCGGGCAGAACGATCATGTACCGGCCTTTTACAGGTGTTTGGATGGTATTGATATCAGGTGCGTTTCCCTGGCCGTTAAGGTTTTCGGCAGGCTGATAAATAACCTGGCCATCGGCCATTTTAGATATCTGAGTTCCGTTTTGTACGGCTAATGTTCCGTTTTGGGCATTGGTAAGGTCAATCTTTGTTCCGTTAGCTAAAATGAGTATGGCTTTATTGCCACCAGGTTTAACATCGTTGGATTTGTTGATGGAATAAGCTATGGACTTGTTATTTTTTGAAATATAGAGATAAAGCCCGGTAGATAACACTACTAATAAGGAGGCTGCAACGGATAGCCGTTTAAACAAGGGCCTAACTTTACCGGTAATTTTTGTTTGCGCAGATATATTTTGTTGCAGCAATTTAAAACCTGCTTCTGCTTGCTGTTTCCGGGTTTCTTCGGTTAATAATATTACCAATACTTTAAGCTCCTGAATAGCTTTCTCATCTTCAGGATGCTCCAATAGCTGGTTTTGCCAATACTCCGTATCGTTTTGATTACTACCATTGCAATAATTTAAAAAGCTTTGGTCTTCCAGCAGGTATAAAAAATCTTTTGTATGCATTTTTATTGTGTACTAAACAATAGAGTGGCATCGGTTTGATTTTTACCAGAGATTTTTGAAAAAAAATAAAAAAAAGATGATACTTAATGATAAAAGACCTGAAATTAAGACCTTTTCTTTACTTAAATTAGCTTTTAAAGTATTTATAGCGTGAAATATGGTGTTGTAAGCGGTTCTAACGGATACATTATTAGTTGTTGAGATTTCATTGTATGATAATCCGAGGTAAAATTTCTGGTAAATCATTAATCTTTGCTTTGGCGGCAGCCGTTCTACGTAACTTTTAATGGTTTCGGCTACGCTTTCTTGCACGTTAGCCGTAATATGCTCGTATTCGGCAGACGGAACTGTAAGCAGTTCTGATATTTCCATAATATCAATCACATCTTCTTTCCCCGGCCCCCTTTTGCTCAATAGTTTATTGATGAAAAATGTAACCAGGTAATTGTGATGATTTCTTACAACGCGTAATTTCTCGGAATTTCCCCAGATATACAGAAAAAGATCACTTATCGCATCTTCGATGATAGGAGGGGCGAACCCCTTTTTTTTTCCTAAAAAATGAAAATAATGATAATAGCCAATATAAAGATCATGAAATGCTTTAGAATCTTTATTTGTAATAAATTGTTCCCATTCTGGCAATAAGTCTTTTCCTTTTTTATCATTTGCCATTAACAAATTTATCAATTGTAATTTACATTACATTAATGTTTCATTAATATGTATAACAGTTTTACTAATTTAACTTAATTGATAATTAGCGGTAACGGGCTTGTATGGCGGCTTTACCGGTGGCCGGCATGCAATACCTGCATTTTTAAGCGTACCAATGCGTAATTTGAATGCACCAGGTGTAAAAGAAAAGATAGGTTGAAAATTAATCCCAGGCAATAAATTTAACGCACTATATTTTGCCACTGACCTTAAAAGCGGCAGATGTTAAAAATTGAATGTAACATTTGTAACCGTCGCAAAAGCTTATTCCGAAGACCTTTATGCTATTATTTAATACAGCCATTAGCAAAATGGGAACGACATCTGTTAAACTCTTAAAAAAAATAAACCATGAATATATTTAAGCAATTATTCGGTGCATCGGATGAGCCTGATCTGCAAACTATTATCAAAGAAGGTGCTTTTTTGGTAGATGTGCGTAACCCCTCAGAATTTGCGGGAGGCCATGTTAAGGGTTCGGTAAACATCCCCTTGGACCAGATAGTAACACAGTTATCAAAATTTAAGAACAAAAAAAACATTGTGGTTTTTTGCCAAAGCGGCGGACGCAGTATGATGGCCAAATCAATTTTAACCAAAAGCGGAATTGATAACGTTATTAACGGGAAAACCTGGGAACAGGTTAACCGGTTTGTGAACCAATAACCGGAGCGCTGAACCAACCTGGCCGCTAAGTATGAAAATACTGTTAACTTAGCCCTATGGATGTCTTACAAGGATTTGGAGCAACTTTTGAGCCTGCTTTGATTGTAGAAATTAACGAGTTTGGTGAATTACGGTCTTTTAAAGACGGGGATATTATTATGGATTATGGAAAGTATATCCGTATGATGCCCCTGGTATTGAAAGGTACTTTAAAAGTGCTAAAAAAAGACGACAATGGTAATGAGATTTTACTGTACTACTTGTCTAGCAGTGAAACCTGCTCCATGGCTTACAGTTGTTGCCTGGAGGAAAAGAAAAGCGAAGTTAAAGCCACAGCCGAAGGCGACCTTACCATTGTTGCCATACCGCATAATAAACTGGATGAATGGTTATGCAAATATCCGAGCTGGAAAAACTACATTATGCGTAGTTTTAACGAGCGTTTTTCTGAAATGCTAAAGTCCATCGAAAGCATTGCGTTTTATAAGTTGGATGACAGGCTCATCGCTTATTTGAAAGAAAAGCAACGGCTTTCGGGTTCAAGCGTTATCAAAGCATCACATTACCAGATCGCGGATGAACTGGCTACTTCGAGAGTAGTAATATCACGTTTGCTCAAAATATTAGAGAACAACGGAAAGATTTTATTATATCGCAATGAGATCAAGCTGCTCAACAGCTTTGATATGTAGTGTGTTTTTTTTAATCTGTTTAAAAAACGGCGGAATGGCCGTTGTTTTTTTCTGCTGCAATAGCTTTATTACATAATGCGCCAGCTTACCAAATGTGTAAGGCTGCAATTAATAGATATGCTGTAATGTTAAGTTAAACGCTTGCAGAAAGAAACAGAAGTGTAACCCCATTGCACCCTGGATGGGTATCGCCGCCCATTCTGGTCTATACCCATCCTGTTACCACAAAAAAGTATGTTAAACTAACATGTAAAAGGCGTGCTAATACACCTTTAAAACACAAAAAATGAGCAAAAAAACTTTGCTTTCTACTCCCTTTTTTATCCTCTAATTATAAAGTACTTTTTAGGTACCTAGGTCAATATAACTGAATAGTCGGTCAATATAAATAGATGTTGAGCTATCTTTTTTCAAGACATTTGAAAAATAAACTTAAATGAAGTTTGGTGTTCGTAATAAATTGCGAACATACCCGCCTGCTTCGTTGCTCTGAGATAAACCATTTATAACACCATACTAACCTAATTTATCTAAATTATGCTCAAATTATTTACAAAATTTTTAATGAGGCATGGCAAAACTTCAACCAGGTATTTGCTTATGCTGATGGCGCTTGTTTTAATTGATAACTCAAAAACACTAGCCCAGGCAAAGCCTATCAAAATTACAGGCACCGTAACCGACAGCCACGGCGAAACGGTGATTGGTGCAACGGTAAAAGTAAAAGGAACAACCAATGCAACCGTTACCGATGTTAAAGGTAAGTATACCATAAACGTTGCAGACAGCCGCTCGGTATTAGTTTTTAGTTTTATAGGTTATATTGCTCAGGAAATAACTGTAGGTACACAAACCGTAATAAATGCCAGGTTCAATGATAACTCTACAAGCTTAAACGAGGTTGTGGTTGTAGGCTATGGCCAGGTTAACCGTCGTGATCTCACAGGCTCTGTAAGCTCGGTAAATGTAACCGACCTGAATAAAGCACCTGTGAAATCGTTCGACGATGCTTTGGCCGGCAGGGTTGCTGGCGTTCAGGTTACTTCGCCCGATGGGCAGCCTGGAGCTTCGCCGGCAATTATTATACGGGGCGGTAATTCGGTAACACAAGATAACTCACCCTTGTATGTTATTGACGGTTTCCCGATAGAAAATTACAACAATAACTCCATCAGTCCCTCAGATATCGAATCGATCGATATTCTAAAAGACGCATCTTCAACGGCTATCTACGGTGCACGCGGAGCAAATGGCGTTATTATAATTACCACAAAAAAAGGAAAAACCGGGCCACCTGTTATCACTTATGATAACTACTATGGTGTTCAATCGAATATCAACAGGCAAAACGTGATGGATCCGTACAATTACGTGAAATATGTTTTAGAAACAGATTCGGTATTGGCCACAAATTTGACACAGGATTACACTTTCTATAACATCCAAAATGCAACCTACAATCCAACCGGAACATTATCATTAAATGATTATTTAAATCAACCCGCAATTGATTGGCAGTCGCAAGTGTTCCGTAAAGCTGCTATGCAAAGTCATGTTGTAGCACTAAGAGGTGGAACAAAAGATACCAAGTATACCGTTACCGGCTCTTACCTGGGCCAGGATGGTACCGTTATAGGTTCGGGGTTTAAACGTTATCAGGGCCGCGTAACGCTTGATCAAAATATAAACGAAAAGTTTAAAGTAGGTTTAAATACCAATTATAGTTACATAGTAACCAATGGCAACCAGGTTGGAGGTACTTTTACAACAGCCGATCCGCTGCTTATTAGTACCTGGAGATACCGCCCCGTTGTACCTCCGGGAACAGACCCGAATGCTATTTTAACACAGGCACAAGACGGTGCTGTTATAACCTCAACCAATTACGAGTGGAACCCTGTTTTAACGGCCACCAACGAAATCAGGAACCGGTCAACTAACTTATTAACAGCAAACACCTATCTGGATTATAACTTTATTCCCGAATTAAGGCTGCGGGTTTCGGGCGGCTTAAATTCAAGTATGCTGGAGTACGATCAGTTTAACACGTCACAATCACGTCTGGGGAGTCCTGCTAGTACGCTAGGGAGCGGCGGGCCTAACGGCTCGGTGAGCAATTATTCTATCGTTAATTTGCTGAACGAAAATACACTTACGTATACCAAGGTTTTTGCCCGAAAAAACAATGTAAATGCATTGGTTGGTTTTTCGATGGGTAAAAACATCACCTCGTCAAACTCTTTTTCGGCACTTGGCGTTCCTAACGAAAGTTTAGGGGTTAGTGGCCTGGCACAAGGTACACCCGGAACCATTACAACTAACAAATCCAGCAACACGCTGGCATCATTTTTAGCGCGGATAAATTATAGCTACGATTCGAGGTATTTGGCTACGGCAAGCTTTAGGGCCGATGGTTCTTCAAAATTTATTGGCGATAATATATGGGGCTATTTTCCATCCGGATCGTTGGCA
This sequence comes from Mucilaginibacter gracilis, assembly GCF_003633615.1. Lineage (NCBI taxonomy): Bacteria > Pseudomonadati > Bacteroidota > Sphingobacteriia > Sphingobacteriales > Sphingobacteriaceae > Mucilaginibacter > Mucilaginibacter gracilis. The sequence goes on from NZ_RBKU01000001.1 coordinate 4,295,380, forward strand.
TGGCATCTTAGTCAGGAGAGTTTCCTTAAGAAGAATAAAATAATATCGGATGCTAAAGTACGCTCAAGCTATGGCATTACCGGTAACAATAGGGTTTCGGATACGGCGCCATATGGCCTTTTGGGTGTGGGCTCAATATCTGGCGGCGTTGCCGGTGCTTACGCTGCAAACAATACATTAATAAACGGAGCCTATCCGTTAAACCTTGCTAATCCTAATTTGAAATGGGAAAGCACCGCCGAAACCGATTTTGGTTTAGATATTGGCTTTTTAAACCAGCGCATTACGCTAACTGCCGATGTATACAATAAAACAACCACCGATTTGTTGTTAAACGCTTCTTTACCAGGTTCGTCAGGGTATTTAAGTACTTATGAGAACATTGGGTCGGTGCAAAACAGAGGGCTTGAGTTTGCTATAACAACCGTGAACGTTAGCACAAAAAATATTACATGGAGCAGCTCCTTCAATATTTCTTTTAACCGCAATAAAGTTTTATCGCTCACATCGGGCCAAACGTACTTAAATACCATTGTTAAATGGGAATCGGGCAATACCATAGCCGCCAGCCCTGGCTTTGTTGCCCGCGTGGGGCAGCCTATAGGCATGTTTTATGGTTTGACATCGGATGGTGTTTATCAAACATCTGATTTTGCTTCAACTGGCACAAATAATGTATTAAATGCCGGCGTACCTTATTATGGTACGGTAAACAAAACCGTTCAGCCGGGTTCATGGAAATATAAAGACTTGAATGGCGACGGTATTATAGACGTTAACGATGCCACAACCATAGGCAACCCCAATCCTAAATTTACGGGCGGTTTCTCTAACAATGTTTCTTACAAAGGTTTCGATTTAAACGTATTCTTTCAATTTAGTTACGGCAGCCAGATCATGAATGTTAACCGCATATTGATGGAAGGCGGAGGTGGTATTTCCAACGTGCAGGGCGCAAACCAGTTTGCCACTTACGCCGACCGCTGGACCACGACCAACCCGAGCAACCTTTACGCCCGCGCCGGCACTGGTGGTACCCAGCCCGCTTTTTATTCGTCAAGGGATGTGGAGGACGGTTCTTTCCTACGACTCAAAACAGTTAATTTGGGTTACCGGTTTAACTCGGATTTTATTAAAAAAGCCGGAATGTCAAGTTTACGCTTGTACTTATCGGCTCAAAACCTATATACCTGGACTAAATACTCTGGTTTAGACCCCGAAGTGAGCTCTTTTTCATCGGCATTAACACCCGGTGTAGATTATTCGGCCTACCCGAGAGCTAAAGTTGTTACCCTCGGTTTAAACTTATCCTTATAAACTTATAAAGCATAGTATTCGCTAAACAACATTCATCATCATTTTTCAAAAAAGCAACTTGAAAACAGTGATCTGTTAAAGCAAAAAATAAAATCATGAAAAAGAAAATATTGTTTCTCATAATTATTTTTACCGGGAGTGCTTTCACTTCGTGTAAAAAGTTTTTAACCGTTCTTCCGCAAGATTCGGTTTCACCTACAACCTATTACAGCACACCTGCGCAACTTACTTCGGCGTTGATGGATGTGTATTCGGAATTGGGTAATACGGATGAATCTACCTATTCGCGATTTTTATCATTGGAAGCCGGTACTTCTACCGATGATATTTATGCGCGCAGCTCGGCAAACGTATCGGCAGCGTGTTATAATGCAAGCTCGTCTTACGCCAATTTTACTAATTGCTGGAACGATATGTATACCGGTATAGAACGGGCTAATTTGTTATTGGCCACCTTACCAAATTCGCCGGTGGCAACAGCAACAAAAAACGAAATTATGGGTGAGGCTTTGTTTTTAAGAGCTTACTATTATTTTATTTTGGTAAGCTACTGGGGTAGTGTACCCTTAAAGCTTGTACCAACCGCCGGCCCTACCGATATAAACTTTCCACGCGTTCCAAAAGCACAGATATACAATAAAATTATTACCGACATGACTACCGCCGAAGGTTTGGTTAACTCATCGGCAGTGTGGGGCACTACCGGGCGTGTATCAACAGATTGCGTTGATGGTATACTTGCCAGGGTTTATTTAAGTGCGGCGGGCCGCTTAGGTAATCCAGCGTATTTTGTACAAGCCAAAAATTATGCACAAAAAGTTATAAGCGGCGGCATGCACAGCTTAAATGCCGACTATACAAAAATATTTATTAACGAAAGTGCTAAGGTTGAAGATACCCAGGAGTGTATTTGGGAAGTTGAGTTTTACAGCACCAACCCGGAGGTAAACTTTAATTATGAGCGTTTTGGCTCTACAATAGGTATCAATAATACCAATACGCAAGCTGGTTTTATGCAAGGTTTGTATGAGGGCACCGGTACCTATTACAACTCGTTTGGCAAAGGCGATTTGCGTAGGGATTGGACTTTAGCACCTTTTTACTATACCGGGCAGGTAATTACCGGTGCCCCGATTACTATAGCGGCAACTGCTGTTTGGGGCCGGTCTATGGCTAAATGGCGCAGGCAATATGAAACAGCGTCCAGCTATGGCGTTAAAAACTTTGGTGGTACAAACTACCCGCTGCTTAGGTACTCAGACGTGCTGTTAATGGCTGCCGAAGCTGACAATGAAATAAATGGCCCCAATGCTACTAATATAGGGTACATTAATATGGTTAGAGAGCGGGGGTATGGTATTAACCTTAACGGTGTATATGTAAGTTCAACAACCATTACTAATGCTGGTACAGGCTATACTGTTGCGCCAACTGTTACTTTTACTGGTGGCGGCGGTACACGCACTGCGGTGGGTACGGCTACAATTTCGGGCGGTAAGGTTACCGCGATAATCATTACCGACGGCGGAGCCGGTTACACATCCTCACCTACAGTTACATTTAGCGCGCCAACAACAGGTACTACTGCCACAGCAACGGCTACTTTGTTTAACTATACCACACAATGCGATTTACCTGTAGCTGCCAACTGGAACCAGGCTACACTTAGGCAGGAGATTATGCTTGAGCGTTCTTTAGAATTGGGTGGCGAAGGCCTGCGCAAAATGGACCTTTATCGTTGGGGTACTTTTTATACTGTTGAAAAAAATATGTATACCTATATTACAGCAGGACAAGCTGCATACAGCATCGGGCCGCTGTTGTTCCCGGCAACACCTTTGGCGCCTACATCATCGGCCACATCAACCTATGGCTATACGGGCCAGGTAAGTGCCTCAACACCGTACAATAATGTATCGATGCGCGATACTTGTTTCCCGATACCGATTTCAGAATTACAACTTAATCCTGGTATTCCTACAGCTTCGCAAAACACGGGCTGGTAAAGTGCGCTTCTTAAAAAAACAGTTATAAACCCTGATTAATTTAAAAATGAAAAGCCCGGCCCCATAAGCAATTGCGAACCTTAGGGGCCAGGGTTTGCCATTGCGAAAACAAAACATCTAAGAAAAAAAAGCTTACAGTTGAAAAAAATTAAGTTAGGTTTAATATTAATATTGTTATCAGTTTACGGGTATGGCCAGCAAACAAGCCGTATCAACAATAACTGGCAGTTTTTAAAACAGGATATTGGCGGAATTTGGGAAGCTGTTAGGCCGGTTACTGCTGGTAACCCCGAGAGCGTGCCGGTTTGGAGCCAGGTAAGCCTGCCGCACTGTTTTAATAGCCGCGATGCTGTTGACCCAACCGGCAATTATTATCAGGGCCCTGGCTGGTACCGCACGCAGATAGATGTGCAAAACCCCTACACCTATGGGCGTACTTTACTTCATTTTGAAGGGGCCGGGCAAAAAACAGATGTGTACTTGTATACTACTAAAGTAGGATCGCATTTGGGCGGGTATGATGAATGGACGGTAGATATTACAAAGGCGGCAGAAGATTTTAAAAAAACGGCTGTTTGTAAAAAACAGTTTGGCGGTAAAGTACCCATCAGTATTAGGTGTGATAACTCTCGCGATCTGGAAAGTATCCCCTCGCGCTTGTCGGACTTTTGTGTGTATGGCGGCATATACAGGTACCTGAACCTGGTTTATGCACCCTCCTTGTCAATCGATAAAGTCTTTGCTTCTGCCAGCGTCGATCTTCAAAAAAAAGCGGGCCTGGTTAACGTCAGGCTACGATTTTATAATCCCGGTAAGGATTCTTTGGCTACTGTAAAGAGCAGCCTTTTCGATCCGGCAGGCCGCGTAGTAGATTCGTCGCAAATTAAATTAAAAGGACTGAAAGGCGATATTGCGGTTAGTTCGTTCAGCGTTCAAAACCCCTCGTTATGGTCGCCCAATAATCCTGCGCTATACACCTTAAAGGTAAGCGTTATTGGCAAAACAGGTGCCGTTATGCAGACGGAAAAAGTTGGATTCCGTAATTTTGAATTTGTAGATTATGGCCCTTTTAAGCTAAACGGGCAGCGATTATTACTTAAAGGAACGCACCGGCATGATGACCAGGCCGGTGTTGCCGCCGCTGTTACTGAAGATATGATGCGCAAGGAGATGTTGATGATTAAAGACATGGGGGCAAACTTTATACGGTTGGGGCATTACCAGCAATCGCGCATCATATTAAACTTGTGCGATAGCCTTGGCATTCTGGTGTGGGAAGAGGAGCCCTGGTGCCGCGGTGGCCTTGGCGGCGATGTATATAAAAACCAGGCCCGCGGTATGCTAACCAATATGATAGAACAACATTACAACCATCCCGCGGTTATTATATGGGGACTTGGTAATGAGAACGATTGGGAAGGTGATTTTTCTGACTTTGATAAACAGGAGATCAGGACATTTATGGGCGAACAGAACGACCGCGCACACCGGCTGGATCCTTCACGTAAAACCGCCATCCGCCGATGCGATTTTTGTAAAGATATCGTAGATGTTTATTCACCTTCAATATGGGCAGGGTGGTACCGGGGTGCATATAAAGATTATAAGTATACTACAGAAACCGAGTTTAAATTGGTAAAGCATTTTCTGCATATTGAATGGGGCGGTGATAGCCAAGCCTTACGCAATTCGGAAGATCCGGAGGGTTTTTTAAATAATATTCCAACGGGCAAAGGGGCCGATGAGCGTTTGGGCGATGCCAATTTGCACGGTGGAAATGCGCGGGTATCGCGAGACGGCGATTGGAGCGAAAGTTATATATGTGATTTGTTTGACTGGACCCTGAAAGAGCAGGAAACGATGCCATGGTTAACAGGTACTGCTTTTTGGACATTTAAGGATTTTGCAACGCCTTTGCGCCCCGAAAACCCGGTTCCGTATGTTAACCAGAAAGGTGTGGTTGAGCATGATCTTACAAAGAAAGAATCATATTACGTATTTCAATCATACTGGGCCAATAAGCCAATGGTGCATATATACGGGCATAACTGGCCGGTACGTTGGGGCAAAGCGGGCGAATTGAAAATGGTTAAAGTATATTCAAATTGTACAGAGGCTGAGTTATTTGCTAATGGTAAAAGTTACGGCGTTAAAAAGCGAAACAGTGCCGATTTCCCGGCGGCGGGTTTTCATTGGGATGTTGTTTTTAAACCGGGCAGCAATCATTTAAAAGTAGTCGCCAAAAGCGGTGGTACTGTTTTGACCGACGAAATTGACCAGATGTATCAAACCGAAAAATGGTCGAAACCATCAAAAATAATTATCAAAAAAGTATCATTAGCCGAGGGAGTAGTTACTGTGCAGGTTAATCTTGTTGACGACCAGGGAATACAATGCCTCGACGCAAAAAATACAATCACGTTTTCGCTGGCCGGAGATGGAACTTTGCTGGATAATGTTGGTACAAGCAGAGGCTCCCGCGTTGTGCAGGCTTACAATGGGAGAGCCTTAATATCTGTAAAAACTAATAATGGCAGTAGCACAATTGGTGTAAGTTCGGCAGGTTTACCAACTGTTTTTTTAGCGCTATAAATAAGGTATGAGAAAACTAACATGTTTATGGTTTTTTGGTTTGGCAGTTTTGTTGCCCAATATTGCCTGGCAACAGCCCAAAAACGATAGTTTAACTATAAACGATGTTAAGGCGGTTTTAAACAAAAATGTTATGGCACAGGCCGAATGGGCAATGCGGCAGCAGCCAATTACCATTACGGCACAAAGCTCGGCACGTAGCGCGGGTGGCAAACACGATTTTTATTCGGAAGGGGATTATTGGTGGCCTGACCCCAAAGACCCCTCGGCCCCCTATATTCAAAAAGACGGATTAACCAATCCGGATAATTTTACCGCGCACCGTTTGGCCATGATCCGTTTTAGCCAAATTATAGGCGCGCTGGCATCAGCCTATAAACTTACCCACCAGGTTAAATACATTAAACAAGCAAGTTTACACCTGCGTGCATGGTTTGCCAACCCCGAAACGCTGATGAACCCCAATTTACAATACGCACAGGCTATAAAAGGCTTAACTACCGGCAGGGGAATTGGCATTATTGATACCATTCAGTTAATGGAGGTAGCACAGGGCGTTATGGCTATGGAAGGCGACCCGGCAATGGATAAAACATTAGTAGGGCAGGTACGTAACTGGTTTATACAATACCTTAGCTGGTTAACAACCAGTAAAAACGGACTAGAAGAAAAGGCTGCTAAAAACAACCACGGCACTTGTTGGACAATGCAGGTAGCCTGCTTTGCCCGTTTTACCAAAAACAAGGTGCTTACTGATACTTGTATCAATCGTTTTAAAAACATATTGCTGCCCAACCAAATGGCAGCAGACGGGAGCCTGCCACTGGAGCTAAAACGCACAAAGCCCTATGGTTATTCAATTTTCGATCTTGATGCACTGGCAACACTCTGCCAGATACTTTCAACGCCCGAAAACAATTTGTGGAATTTTTATACCCCGGATGGCAAAGGGATAAAAAAAGGAGTGGAATACCTATATCCCTATCTTTTTGATAAAAGTAAATGGCCCTTTCGGCACGATGTAATGTATTGGGATGAATGGCCCGTTGCGCAACCGTCACTGCTGTTCGGTGCGTTTGCGTATCTCAATAACCAGTGGTTTAGCACCTGGAAATCTCTCAACCATAATCCAACGGTTCCCGAAGTAATCAGGAACTTACCTGTAAGAAACCCATTGATCTGGCTAAATTAATAGCAATTAAAAAAAATGAATTTTAAAAACACGCTCGCTATTGCTTTTGTTTTAATATTAACCTGTACCGCGGTATCAGCTCAAAATTTAGTTGAAACAGGGTTTAAGAAAGCCGAAGCCCAAACAAATTTAATGCTGGCAGAGATAATTAAAGCGCGGCACCGGGATAGCACTGGAGTATCGCCGCGCACGCTATCTGATGGGCAACTTAAACTCGTTCCGTCAAAAGATTGGTGTAGTGGCTTTTTCCCCGGCGAACTATGGTTATTGTATCGGCATACAAACAATGCAAAGTGGCTAAAGTTAGCCGAAGCTTATACATTGCGTTTAGAAACCGAAAAAAATAATGGTACAACGCACGATATGGGCTTTAAAATTTATTGTAGCTTCGGTACCGGCTATGCAATTACCGCCAATAAGCACTATAAAACGGTAATTATTGAAGCTGCCAAAACGCTCGCAACACGGTACAGTGCTAAAGTAGACGCCATTAAATCATGGGATAAAAAGGAATGGAAATTCCCGGTAATTATTGATAACATGATGAACTTGGAATTGCTTTTTGAGGCATCAAAACTCTCTGGCGATTCTACTTTTTACAAAATTGCTGTAAGCCATGCAAACACCACCTTAAAAAATCACTTTCGCCCTAATTATAGTTCGTATCATTTGGTAAGTTATGACCCTGAAACAGGTGAGGTAATAAAAAAACAAACCCACCAGGGCTATGCCGATGAGTCGGCGTGGGCGCGGGGGCAAAGCTGGGCACTTTATGGTTACACCATGTGTTACCGTGAAACCGGTAATAAATTATACCTTCAACAGGCCGAGAATGTTGCGAAATATATTCTTCAGAACCCTAATCTCCCAAGCGATCTGGTTCCGTATTGGGATTATAACGCGCCAAACATACCAAACGAGCCTCGCGATGCTTCGGCGGCTGCAATAGTAGCATCGGCACTGTATGAACTGAGCGGCTACAGCCAGGCCAGAATAAAATATTTAAAAAAGGCAGATGCTATTATGGAAAGCTTAACGCAGAAATATATGGCCAATGCCGGGAGCAATAAGGGATTTGTTTTGTTGCACAGCACTGGATCTAAACCCGCGAACAGTGAAATAGACGTGCCCCTAAGCTACGCCGACTATTATTACATGGAAGCACTAACCCGTAAATATAATTTGGAAAAGGGCAAGCCAGCAATTGCTTTATCACCACGTTAAAAAAATACATTTATTAATATTTATCCCTTATTTAATGGGGATGCAAAAACCGGTTATTATTGTTTATCCAACAAAAAATTAGTTACTTAGATTAGCCAATTTTAACAGATAACCATTTTATAAACCGTGCAATTGATAAGAAAGCTGTTTTTCTCTATTTGCGTTTTTTTGCTTTTTTTTTGGAGTGAGACAGGTGCCTATGCACAAAATACGTTGATATTTAAGAACATCAACGTTGATAACGGTTTGCCGCAAAATACGGTACTTTCTGTTTTGCAAGATGATAAAGGGTATATGTGGCTTGGTACTTACGATGGTTTAAGTAAGTTTAACGGCCTTGATTTTACAATCTATAAAAACAACGCTAACGACGCTACAAGCATTAGCAATAACAAGATCAATAAGCTATTTAAAGATAGTGGCGGCCGTATTTGGGTTGGCACGGTAAATGGCATCAATGTATTTGATCCGCTGAAAGATAATTTCACCCGTTTTACGTTACCACACGGCGATTCTAATTATATAGTTTTAAACATTGCGCAGGATGAATTTAATGTTATTTGGGTTGGCACCAACAAGGGGCTATTCTTTATAAATCCTAAAAGTAAATCTGGCCCGCCGGGCGAGCTAACCAAATCTGCCCTATGCGGTAACAACAAAGTAGAGTGCTTATATGTGGATAGTTACCAAAATTTATGGATCGGCAATGGTAAGTCGCTAAAAATATACAACCCGGCACAAAAAAAGCTCATACCTGTTCCAGCGCCTTTATTAAAAAATAACAACTTTTCGGGCACGGTGGTTCGTTGCATCTTACAAGATCGGCACCATAATTTTTTGATTGGTACCGAGGCCAAAGGACTGATATATTACGACGTTAAAAGCGGTATTTGCACCAATTACGACCAATTGAACGGTTTATTAAGCAATACCGTTCGCGCTTTGTTAGAGGTTGACGACCAAGTAATTTGGGCCGGTACAAAAAAGGGCTTAAATGTTATCAACATAAAAACAGGTCAAATTAAAAGTTTTATTAACGAACCTTTAAACCCAAATTCGTTAAGCCAAAATTCCATCAGGGAAATTTTTACGGATGATGAACATAACATTTGGCTGGGCACTTTTAATGGAGGGGTGAATTGCGTTTATAACCAATTTGACAATTTCTATTACATGGGTTTAAAAAAAGGCGGCAAAAATAACTTATCGTACAATGTGGTTAACGCTATATTTGAGGATAAGCCGGGAGATTTTTGGATGGGTACCGACGATGGCGGCCTTAACCATGTAGATAGCGCACTGCAAATCAATAACAGTTATTATCAATACAACGGCGTTATGCGCGAGTTGCTGGGCAACAGTGTTAAGCGAATTGCCCAAAATACAACCGACGCCACCAAACTTTGGATTGGCACGGGCAATGGCCTTACTATATTTGACAAAACAACCAAAACGTTTAGCGATACGCACATCCTTCCCAGACCAACGGAATCGGGCGTTATCCAAAATTTAGTATTACTGAACGACGAGAAGGGGCTTTGGATAGGAACCAATTTTAGCGGCTTGTATTATTTATCAAAATCGGGGTCGCTAAAATCTTTCCATATGAGCGATAACAAAATATCAGCTTTGCTTAAAACCGGAGATAATTTATGGGTTGGTACTACAAATAACGGGCTTGATTGCTTAAACGTAAAGTTGAACAAAATAGCGCATTACCCGGCAAATATTGAAAAGCCCTATGCCTTAACCAGTAATGCCATTTTAAGTATCTGCAAAGATAAAAATGGGCACTTATGGATTGGTACCGATGGTGGCGGGCTAAACTACTTTGATACTAAAAGCAGCCGGTTTTACTGTATAGATGAAGAAAAAGGAATAGCAAACAATACTATTCATGAAATATTGGAAGATAGTAAGGGCCGCCTTTGGATTAGTACCAATAAAGGAATATCTTCTATTGATTTAAAGCGATTTGCCGTACCGTTTAATAAAAGCGATTTTGTTATAGCAAACTATAGTGTGGAGGATGGCTTACAAAGTAACCAGTTTAGTAACGGCGCGGCTTTAAAGGCTGCCAATGGTAAGCTTATATTTGGCGGAATAAATGGAATTACGGTATTTGACCCCGATAAAATAAAGGTAAACCGCGTAAAGCCCAATATTGTATTCACCGATTTTTTAATTTTCAATAAATCGGTATCTTTTAAAACAGAGGGTTCGCCGCTGCAAAAACCTATTGACGAAACTACTCAAATCAGCTTAAATCATAATCAAACCTCATTCACCATAAAATTTGCTGCGTTAAATTACATAGCCCCGCATAAAAATAGTTATGCGTTTAAGTTGGAAGGTTTTAGCGATAGTGAATGGCATTATTTAACCGGTGAGCAAAGTGCAACTTACACCAATTTAGATGTGGGAACTTACTATTTTAAAATCAAGGCAGCCAATAACGATGGTGTTTGGAACAATATACCAAGGGTGTTAAAAATAATTATTTTACCGCCCTGGTATAAAACTTTTTATGCTTACGGTGCCTATTTGGCTTTGGTTATTTACTTGCTTTACCTGTTCAATATTTACTCCAAAAGAACCGAGCGTTTAAAAACGGAACTGGCATTTGAATCTATTAACCATGCCAAAGACCAGGAACTGGCCCGTAATCAGCTTAGCTTTTTTGTAAATATTTCGCACGAAATTAAGACACCGCTGACCATGATTTTAGCTCCTATTGAGCGTATGATGACTGACGAGGTTAGCTATAACCAAATAAAGCAGCAATTAGGCATTATGCAACGGAACGGCAATAAACTGATGCACCTTGTAAATCAGTTACTGGATAAGAAGCAACTAGACGCCGGTCAAATGCATTTGGAGGTAACAGAAAATAATATCATAGCCTTTGTTGAGGAGATAATGGTGGCTTTTGCGGGGCTTGCGACTGCCAAAAACATGACCATTAAACTAATCAAAAACACTGATGAAATAAACGTTTGGTTTGATGTTGACAAGTTGGAGAAAGTTTTTTTTAACCTCTTATCCAACGCAATAAAGTTTGGCAAAAACTTTGGGGAAATAGTAATCAGCGTGATTAAAGATAGCGATAATGGGTGTGTTTTGGTGAAAGTTGAAGATGATGGTTACGGTATTGCCCCCAATAAAATAGACAAGATATTTACCCAGTTTTACCATGAAGACCATAACCTGAAGATTGAAGGCAATGGTTTGGGCCTGGCTTTCTCTAAACAATTGGTGGAGTTACATTATGGAGAAATTAGTGTTGAAAGCCAGCAGCAAACGCCACATCAAAATGGTTTTGCAAGGTTTATAATAAAAATGCAACTGGGAAATATGCACTTTAAACAAAATGAGCTGGGTACCCGCTTGGTTGATGGGGAGGATATTTTAAACTATCAGGAAATTGACCAAAATATACAAACAAAGCTAGCACTCAAAAAAAGCGAAATACTTGGCAAAGAAACCCGCGATAGCTTAATGATTTTACTGATAGAAGACAACGACGACGTACTACAGTTTTTAAAGGATGGATTTAGCGGCGATTTTGACGTTTATACGGCAACAAACGGTTTGGCAGGGCTGGCTACTGCCAAAAAAGTAATTCCGGATATTATTGTAACCGATGTGATGATGCCGGGTTTAAATGGGATTGAACTTTGTGTGAAGCTAAAATCGGATTTAGAGACGAGCCATATCCCCATAGTTTTGTTAACCGCGCGTACACAGTTTATTTTTAAGATGGAGGGGATTGAGACAGGTGCGGACGATTATATAACCAAACCCTTCAGTATGAGTTTATTGGAACTCCGTGTTTGGAATTTACTTGAAAACAGGCAAAAGCTTAGGCTGCGTTACCGAAAAGAAATTAAGCTCGATCCGCAAAATATTGCCATTACGAGCTTAGATGAAGTCTTTTTGAATAAGACATTACAGTTTATTGAACTAAATATGGGCGATCCGGATTTGAGTATTGAGCACCTTATCCAGGAAACAGCAATGGGGCGCACATCGTTTTATAAAAAAATTAAATCGCTCACAGGCCAAACAGGTATTGAATTTATTAGAACAATAAGGATTAAAAGAGCGGCCCAGTTACTTGCCGGCGGGCAGTTAACCGTTAACGAAGTGGCCTACATGGTTGGTTTTTTAGATGTAAATTATTTTAGAAAATGTTTTAAGGAACATTTTAACTATTCGCCACGCGAACATGCCGGTTACAATGAACCCCATCCCAATTAATACTCACTATATGTTGGGCGGCGGACATTAGACATGCAATTATTGAATTTTTAACACCGTTACAATCAAAATGCGGCTCATAAATTTGAAGTTATAAAATAACCAATTTTATGAACCAATTTTTCCAGAAGCCTAATAGGCCGCAGCATTTTAAAATTGCTAAAGCCCCAGCACAATCTTTTCATGTTGAGCATGATTTTTCTCCTCATTTCGATAATAAATGGCATTACCACACCGAGTTGGAGTGGGTACATATTAACCAAGGCAGTGGTATGTTATTTATTGGCGACCATGCAACACCTTTTAAAGCAGGTGATATGTTTTTAATTGGGGCCGAGCTTCCGCACTATTTTAAGTTTGATACCAAGTATTTTATGGAGGATGCTATGCAAGCCGTTAATACCAGCGCTGTTTACTTCGACCGTAATTTTTTTGGGGAGGATTTTCTGCATTTACCGGAAAGCAAGATGATACGAACGCTATTAGATGAGGCCGGCCGCGGTATCAGGATAGGCGGTGAAGAAAAAGATTTAGCAGCCCAAATTGTTAAAAAAATGCTAAATGCCGATGGTTTAAACAGGATAGTTTTACTTATTGAAGCACTGGGTACTATTGCATCTTCGAAAACCCGCGAACAATTGTCGTCAATAGGTTATATGCCGGGTACGGAGCTTATTTCCGATCCACGCATCAAAGCTATTTTTGATTATTCGTATGCAAATTTTAAAAATCAGATTCGTTTGGATGAAATAGCTTCGCTTGCCAACGTATGCCCAAGCTCTTTTTGTCGCTACTTTAAGTCTCGAACAAATAAAACATATTCGCAGTTTTTAATAGAGATTAGGGTTGGCTATGCCTGCAGGCTACTTATAGAAACCGACCGTGTTATTAAGCAGTTATGTTACGAGTGTGGCTTCAACAATTCGGCATGCTTTCACAAATATTTTAAGCTCATTACCGGTAAAAGCCCTCTTACCTTTCAAAGGGAGTTTCGTTCGCATCGGATGGTTGCATAAATAAGGGGGCAATTAACTGTTGCTAATTGCCCCCTTACAGCTATTATTAAATTGTTTGGTTTAATTGTACAGCAAGTCTGTTAACTGTATTTTGTCGTTCTTTTTTATTGATGTTGATTTTTTAATGTAATCAACCTCGCCATATTTATTGGAGGCGACAACTAATAGCTGATAAAAGTCGTCTTTTTTAAACGGACTAATTTGTTTGTACTCTGTCCAGGGTTTTTCGCCCAGGGCGTAAGGGGCTAACCAGTTAAAAGCTTTGTGCAGGCTTCTTCCGTCGGTAGTGGTGTAGTTCCAAATATCCACATTTATTTTACCGGCCAGGGTAGCAATATTACTCCATCCTATTAAATTCATGCTGCTGTAGCCAAGCGCATTTGTACGTTCTAACTCAAGCATCTGTCTTCCGTCGGGTTCAATTTGTAGTGCTATTCTTTTTTTATCGGCTTCGAGTGTTTTTTTGGCCAGTGCAGTATCGCCTAAGTAAAGCGCGTATGAAATTACCTGGGTATCATAGTGCGTGCCATGGTTGTTTTTGGCGTTGTGCTCGTCAATGCCATTTTTACTGGTTAAAAGCCAATTAAGATAATCCTTATACCAAGCCTTTACACCACCCTCAAACGTAAACAACCTGGAACCTTTTAACAACGCCATCCAATCAACCAAATTACAAAGGCACCTCGACTCTATAATACCAATACCACGCCCATCGTTTACGCCTCGTATAGCTTGCGCGTAATTAAGGTTGGGGTTCATCCGGGTTTCGCTATCTATAAACCACACTTTTATAAGCTGGGATGCTTTATTCGCGTATTTTTCATCGCCTGTAAAATAATAGGCCAGCGATAAAAATTTACATTTGCTTACCATTTCGTTCAAAAAATCATCATCTGTTATTTTTTTGATTTCCGGGTTATGTTCTCCGTCGCGTCTGATGTAGGGCAAGCCGTCGGCTTTATTAGGGTCGGGCCAAAAGTAGGGTGCCATACTCATGTAATCGTGCTTCGATCCGCTTGGTGGCGTAAAGGCCTTTTCCATTACCGATGCAGGCTTATCATCAAGTAATTTATCGGCGGCTTTAATAACTAATTGTACCTGTTTTACAACTGCTGACTCACCTTGTTTATAGCTCGCTTTTTTAGACGAGAGGCGCGCAGGATCTAATAAAATAAATTTGGGTGATTGAGCGAATGCAAAGTGGATTGAGAAAACAGAAAGAATGCCAAAAAAGAATTTTAATTTCATGATAAAGTTGATTAACCATAGCAAAACTACCTTTTATGCGCGACCATAAATTCAGCTATTTTTTCATCATGCCCCGTTTGATTGACTTTAAAAGTTATTTTGTTGCGAACAAAAACTAATATCAAGTAATTGCATGCTTATTAGTAATTTTATTTTGAACTGTAACAACGAAGCCATCCATATTGTTAAACCCGATAAACAATTCCCATTAGATAGATTTGCGTTTAAATACAATTTGTTTGTGGGAAGCAGCATAAGGTAAATTAGCAATTGCGCGATTGATAATTTTGTAAACATTCAAAATACTTAAAAAAAAAAGCATCCGTTAACCAAAGGCCAAGTAGGGTCCCGAGTGGCAATAGCGAACCCACAAAAAAAACATATAGAATTGATGTTACAGATAAAAAAAAGATTTATAGGTTTCGCATTGTTATGCAACCTGATATTGGCATTTGGCCATGCAAACGCACAACCGATGGTGATTTTGAAATTGGATGACCTGGGTAGCAAAAATGGTACAAGTAACGCTGCCCCCGTACTTGATTATTTATTGGATATGAAAATAAAGACGGCTATCGGCGTAATAGCTGTACGGTTGGATAGCACGGCACTGAAAGCGTATTCAAAATATATTGCCGCAAAAAACGATAAGAACGAAAACATCTTCGAGGTTTGGAACCATGGCTTCACCCATACAAACAATAACCCGCCTGGCGGAGATAAAAGGGAGTTTGATGGCACAGGATACCAATTTCAAAAGCAGCATTTTAACACGGCCGATTCCATTGTATTTAAGCTGTTGGGAGTACAAATGCACACTTTTGGATCGCCTTATAATGCTGTGGACAGCAATACCACGAGGGTTATTGCTGAAAATAAAAATTACAAAGTTGTTTTATTGGATGGCAAAAAGTCGGGATATGAACGTGGTATATTACATATGAATAACCGCGTTAATATGGAAGTAGCAACTGGTGTGCCCAATTTTGATCAGTTTGTAATTCAATACAATAATTTAATTGGTAAATATCCAGACGTTATTGTTTTACAAGGGCACCCAGCTTTTTATGATGTTGCTAAATTTGAAGAACTGAAAAAAATAATCGTTTTTTTACAGGGCAAAAAATGCCAGTTTGTTTTACCCTATGATTTATATGTTTTAAATCAAAAGCTTAAAAGATAATACACCTGTTCGCTCAAAAAGCGGCTTTGATATTTTAAATCAGCCTTAATCATCGGATAGAGTAGCCAATCGCTTCGGGTCATTGAAAAATTGGTTAGTATTCATGGCAATTCCGTTTATGCTATTTGCCGTTTCAGTATATCCTCATATCCGGCAATGAGCAATTTAAAACCTTCGGGTGTTTCTTGCGGCGAAAATGTAAGTTCTATTTTACCCCAGGCAGTTTTTGGCTTTTTATTGAACAAGCCGGTGCTGCCCTTATCAGAAAAATGTAGCTGAACCTCATCATCTACTATTTCCATTTCAAAATGAGCTGTTAAAAAAGCTTTTTCAACTTTCGACATGCTTAACGGTACCAGCGTTATAAGCGGTACCGCAACTTCCAGGTTTTCTACTTCGCCGTTACTGGTTAAATGCGGGTACTCCAATATAACCGATTTGGGTATGAGCGTATGTTTACTATCTGTGCCTGCCGGTTTAGGGGCTTCTGTAAAATACTTGTCCAGCAGCGAAATGTTTTTGTCCATTATGGCATCACTGGCGGTTACTATGGCGTCTTGTATAGCGGTTACAAATTGCTTGAAACTTATCATGTTTTTAGTTTATTAGCGTTAACTTATTTAGAAGCACCAGCCTTTAGCTCTTCTATTTTATGCATGGTTTGCTGCACGAGTTCTTTACTTTCTGAAGCCAGGCCAACCGAGGCATGGCAGTTAGGGCAGCCAAATTGTATACCCATTAACAATTGTTTTACATCAAAAAGGATGGTGGCATTGCAAATAGGGCAAGGTATTTTTTGGTCGGGGTTTAACATGATTATTTTACTTTAAGGGTTTATAAATTTATTTACTTTCGGCAGGCGAAGGTTGTATGGCCTTGGTATACATATCAATAATTGCTAACACCCCCTTTGGCAAAGGCAGTGTGGCAGCATTTATATTTACTTTTAATTTAGTGGTAGTGTTATTGGTAACATTACTTTTATCAGCGTTATTGGTGTCGTTGCCTGTGGTATTGCTTATTCTGCCGTATAGTTGTGGCTTTTGGTCTGTTATTTTATTATTGGTATCGTTATTTGTTGTTGTAGGTTTAGCCGTTGTGGAAGTAATCTCGAGATCAAAATCAATACTGATCTTATCAACCGCTAATGAATTAAGCGGTACAATGGTTAACAACGGCAGTTCAAAGTAAGTGATTTCGTTTTGAATTGATTTTGGCCTGGCCGGTGTTGCAGGCATACCTTCGTTGGCCAATACTACCGGTGTAACACCCGGCGCCGAGGCCAGTGTTGGCGGTATTCCGGGTTCTGCTTGCTGTGCAGGGTATATAACAGCCCGGGTAAGCGCCATCCTTATCATTACAGGCTCATGGTTATCGCCTTTTTTGTTAAAGCAATATTCTAAAAGAAACCGGGTTTGGCCTTGTGCCATTACAGCATTAGCTTTTGAAACTGCTACAAGGGGCGCGCTGATCAGCGACTCTATATCCAGTTCTTTACTGAAATCGGGCATGAAAGGCTGATCAATTACTGCAGGCATAATTAAGTTGACTAAGCTAATACAAACAGAAGGTTATTAACCGCCTGTTTGTATTAGCTGGTTTGTATAATAAATTGTTGTTTATTTAGAAGCTTCGAGCGTTATTGGCGATATGGATTGAGAGAACGCCTCAATTATAGTATTAACACCTTTTGGCAGTGGCAATTGGGCTGCATGCACAGCAACTGTATACTTTGCAGAGTTACTTTTTTCGTAATGGGTGTTATGCGTTTGCGAGTCTTTTGAATCGTAACTGGCACTACCCCTTACGGTTACCGAGAATGGACCCCAGCCCATTTTTGCTTCAAAGCTACCCTCGCCCTTGCTTTCGGTTGATTTCGCTTCGGATGTTTCTTCAGAAAAGCTGGATTTAACTTCCATTTCAAAGCTAATATCTACCGTATCAACAGCCAGCGAATTTAGTGGCACTATGGTTAATAACGGCAGGTTAAACTGCGTGGTCATGCTCTGGATGGTAGTTGGCGTACCGGGTGTATCTTCTATTTTCGGGGTGGCGTTAGGGTCGCCTTTTTTACCGGGTACCCCGGGAGTAATAACCCCCCTTGTTAACGACATCACTACCATTACAGGCACATAATTGTCATGCTCCGGTACATCGGGGGTTCCCAACACTGCGGGGGTTTCTAATTCACCTTTTGCGTTATACATCGCCGGTGTACCGGCCGTTTTGGTTATTGCCGGTGCTGTTGTTTTGGCAAAACAGGTGTCGAGCATAAATTTGGTTTGCGTCATGGCCATTGCGGCATTTGCACGTGCGGCTGCGTTAAGCGGGCCGCCGATAAGCGCATCCATTGGCAGTCCGGAAAACTGCTGCGAAATTGATAAAAGATCTGATTCCATAATACTGATTATTTAGTTTGTTTTTAATTATTATCTGTGGCTATTTATTCAAAACCGTGTTGTTTCAGTAATTTAATTTAGATGATAGGCTGGGGAGAAGGTGATGCCAGCCGAATCAGGTCGTCCATTTCGCCGTTAAATACATCGGTGTCTACATCGCCATTAATACTGCTTATTTTGCCCGTACCGCTGTTTTGCCAAAAAGTATAGTGCGACCAACCTGGTATCATAGCAGGCGGATTATTGCTGTAGCCGGATGTCCACAACGGGTAGTTTTCAAATCCGCTCGGGTTGCCCAAAAAGTCGCGCCAAAAACTGGGGTTGGTATAGATCATTGGTACACGACCGGTTCTTAATTCTACCGCCGAAAGCCAGTCGGCAACGAGTTGAACGCAAGCCGTTCTGTTAGGCTTAATATAATCGTTAAGGGCTTGCGGTACCTGCCACTCCACATCTAACACAGGGGGCAGCACATTCATTACGGAATAATCAATGCCGCAGGCTAAAAAGTTTTCTACCTGCACATCTGCCGGCGAGTTTTGGAAGTTGAGGAAATGGTAACCTCCTCTGATGATATTTGCCACTGCCAGCCTGTGAAAATTTTGCTGAAACATGGGGTCTTTAAAGCTGTTGCCCTGGCTGGCCTTGCAGTAAACAAAGCTTACTTCGGTGGCAAGTATGGCCCAATTTATTGCACCGTTATTGTGCGATATATCAATGCCTCTGATGCCGGTAGCGGTGGTAACGCTATCGCCAAGTGCGCTAAATGTGTTTGCACCTGCTATGCCATCGGCGGTAAGGCCCTTGCTTTGCTGGTACTGTTTAAGGGCAGCCTGGGTACCAGGGCCAAAAATACCATCGGCAGCTATTTGGAAGCCTTGCGCTATCAGTTGGTTTTGAAGTTTTTGTACATCGCTGCCTTGTGAGCCTAATTGCAGAAGATTCATAATTTTAGTTTTTATGGTAATTGTTTTAAATAATATCAGGTTAGTTTGTAAGGTACCTGCTCGCGATCACTGTTATAGTTGCAAAGCAGCATGGGCAAAACCCGGTTACAGGTATTGCATGATGGCACCAACTGGCCGGTAGACCAGACGGACTTGCCCCCTGTTTTCCAAAAGATCTCGGCCATGTTTATTTTTGTTATCCTGCCTGTTTTAGGGTTAGATTGATTAACAATATATTGTATCATTTTTTGGCCAGCACAGGCACCTATAGGGTATGTAGGCGCGGGTATTGCAGCCAGGCCGGTATTTAGTGTGTTAATTTGTGTTGTAAGCGGTTCAAGTAGCAAAGTTTTATAATCGCTCAGCGGTACGTTGTTGCCTAACAAAACCACATCTGTACCCAGCGACTTACCTTGTATAAACCCCAAAATTGTAGACGCATTTGCTCCCGACAATGCAGCTACCTTAATTACTTTAGAGCCTACCGTTGCAATGGCAGCACCCGCCATTACCGCTGTTTGTGGCAGGGAATACCCTTTGGCAATAGCCTTTGCTAAAACAGTATCTAACTGTTGCTGTAGTTTTACGGCAAGGGCGTTTGTGGCTTCGTCAGACTGGATAAAGGGAATGGCGTGTTTATCAATGTTGTTACCGCAATGGGTACATGGGACTGTTCTGTCGGTGACGTAATTTTGTGGCATATGCTTTAAGTTTATACCCGCAGTGTAACCAACCTTTTCTTATCATAACAAATAAGCTGTTGTGCTTGCGAGTAAAACAAATTTGTACAATTGTCGGTACTTTGTTAAGCGCACAAATGCCCGTTTTAATAAACAGGTATAAATACCTGTTTTAAATTGCGGCAGATTAAAAAAGGGTGAATAGTTGGTGCTTTATAGCAAAAAGCACCAAGCCCGCAGTATTGCGGCTTTGGGTTTTTAAGAGCAGATTGTTGCGGTGCCCTTCTACCGTGCGCGCACTAATGAAAAGTTTTTCGGCAATTTCGGCACTGGCATATTGGTTACAAATCATTTCCAATACCTGTATTTCGCGGTCGGTAAGTATGGTATAAGCGTCAAAATGTTTTAGCTTACCCACCGATCTATTTTTTTCTTGTATCGCTACCAGCACCTGCTTGTTCATGTAATAGCCGGTTGTATAGGTGGTTTTTATAGCAGTTATAAGTTCGTCGCGGTCGCAGTTTTTAACCAAGTACGCGGCTGCCCCCGCCGAAATCATTTTAGAGATAAGCCTGTTTTGCCCGTGTACCGATAAAACAATAACCTTAACTGTGGGGAACCGCTTGTTTAGTATGGTATTGAGTTCTATCCCATCCATACCGGGCATGCTCATATCCATCAACAAAACATCTGGCAGTAGGGGTAAAGTGGCTAAAGTTGCCAGCAGTGTATCGCCGTCGGCAGCGCTTGCAACAAGCTCAAAATCGGCAATGCTTTCTATTAAAAAACACAGGCTTTGCCTAAAAATGTTTTGATCGTCAACTACAGCAACTTTTATGCTCATCTCATTTATTTAAAATAAACCTAAAACTGTACCCCGTATGCGCCGGTAATTGAGGTAACAGCGTTGCCCCAATTACCTTTAGCCGTGTTTCTATATTTTGCATACCCATACCTTTAGCCGGGTTTATGGTGGCTGTAGTGCCTATCCCGTTATCGGTGTAAAGTACTTCAACGCTATCCTCGGCCTCGGTAAACGAAATAAAAATTTTGGTTGCCCGGGCATGCTTAATGGTGTTATTTATCAACTCGGCCATAACGCGATAAAGCGATAGCGCGTTAATGGTGCCCAACCCATCGGTTGTATAGGCCGAATTGTTATCGATAGTGATGCTGATGGCGCCCGTTTGCGACATCATTTCGCACAGTTCTTCGAGTGCGCCCGCGAAACCATAATGCGCTACACCGGGCGGCGATAGGTTATGCGAGATATGCCTTACATCGGTAATAATTTTATCAATAATGGCTTTGCAGCCGACAGAAAATTTATCCAGCCCGCTGGCCGGCAACTGGGTGAACATCTCAATGGTGAGGCGCAGGTTTGACAGGGCCGTACCTACATCATCATGCAGATCTTGCCCTATCCGGCCCCGTTCTTCTTCCTGCGAAACGATGATTGTTTTTAGCAACTCATGCTGGTGCAACAGCTTGGTTTCATGCAGTTCGGCCTGTTTTTTGAGCAGGCGGTTTTGGTTGCGTACAAAAAGGAGTATAAAAGAAATAACCAGTATAAATATACCGCCCGTGGTGATGGTGAGGAGCACCGCAACGTTATCGTTCATTTTTATAAACTAAAAAGCCTTTGCTGAATAGCACATACATCAATAACACAAGTGTTGCATGAACGTCGCCAAGAATAAAATATAACGTTAGGGTAGGCCTCTGGTAAATAATATTAAGAAAAGCGAAGTAAAATAAAGAACTACAAAAATAAACTAACAGCCCCACGGTTATCCAGTTTTCCGGCTGTTTAAGCCAGGCTTTCTCTTGCTGCTTTTCGGCCTGCCAAAATATATGGTATATGCAAAAAAATATGATAATTATTGCCGCAATTGGCCTTGGGTAAGAATTGTACTGATAAATATCCTGAATATATATAAAGTTTAGGATGCTTAAAATAGTGAATACAATGCTTATTAAAGTGGCAACCTGATTTATTAATTTAGTTTGAAAAATTTTTTGGAAATATCGCGCAATAAATAAAAATTCGACAATGGTATAAAAATGCAGCAGAGGTAAATTATTGATGTGATGCGAGCCTAATATCCTTTCGGGAAAAATCATTATCCCCGCAAAAATTAAATAAGCAAATATTATTGCTAAATATTTGCTTATAAAAACCTTTTTTTTATAGCCTATTAAAATAGGGAGTAAAGAAGTTGCGGGGATAATAATTGTGGTGTATATGTGTTTCACACTGTGGTAAATTTATCTATTCATTCAATTGTAAATGATTATAAAGAATAAAAACATCAATCCCCCGCGTCATTGCGAGGTACGAAGCAATCTCTAAACTATACAGAGCCGCTCTGTAAGTCAGTTTGTCCTGCGTAGAGATTGCTTCGTACCTCGCAATGACGGTTGTTTTGGTGTTTTAAAACAGCGTCTAAGGGGACATGTTAAAAAAGGTAGTTTCCCCAGCTACAACAACGCGTAGACAAAGCATTGTAAAGGTAAATATTAAGGTGATGTTTTTAACTCCGGGTATTTAATTGTTTTTGAGTGAGCGGCTAAATCTTACTATTTGTATAATTAATTAACTCACTGGTAAATATAGCTCGCTGCTTAGGTCGCAATAAGCCGGGCATGGTGCAGTAAAATCGTATATACTGGTATCATTAGGATCGGGGTTTTCTAGGTTGCAGTACACTGCATCTTTACCGGCAGAGTGGTGAGGTACTTTTAAAACGGGTACCGCCATGCCGCGCAAATCAGCTGAAGAGCGGGTTATAGGTTCTAATTCGCCGGCCAGGCCAAAATAAATACGTATGCCTTCCAGCTTATCGTGTTTGTAATATTTTTTGCAATCTTCTTCAAGTTGTGTTATATCTTTCATAGATATATATAGTGCCCGGGGTATTTGTTTTGGTTTATCTTTAAACATAGGCAGGGTTGCCATGGCATCTAACCATGCTTTTACTCTTATTTTTGCTATTGCAAGGGAAATACGGGTGCTTGGCGGCGTTGGCTCACCACCATGGTTTTTTGGGTTTTCCATATAATTAGGTTTTTAATTTCAATAAAAATACTAATTTTTTATTGATAATAATAGTAAAAATAATATTAATGCAAGTTGCTAAAAGCACACCCAGAGGGTTTTACAATAAGGGTTATGCTATTTTATAATTTATAATTGAATATTGTTTGGTTAAGAGGTAGCCACATTTGGCTTACATATTAGTAGCGAAACCAATAAAAGAAGCATTGCGCAACAACTACAACAACGGGTTAATGGTATACCAACATTTTGCACCTATGGCGCATTTTTAAAAATCATAATTAAACTGCATTTATTTATGATTTTGGTTTAGTAAAAAAATATTTGTGGCGAATACCATATTTATTTAAAGGTTCCCCGCAGGTTTTTCCGCAGGGGGGTAACAAAAGGGTATGCTGCTATGGTTGTAAATTTATGAGGCGGAAGGTAGTTTTGGATATTAGCGGGTTACCGAGAATGTATTGGCTATTTTACATTAAATGAGTTAGGGAAGGTGAGTGCTTCGAGAAACACCTTGGCTAGGCTTGCCTAACAGCTGCTGCTACGTTTGCCGGGATGTGTCAATAGTTGCCCTTACCCAAATGGGTTGATGATGCCGGGCTGCTACTTGTTGCGTTGTAAAATATCGCCCAAACAAAATCATATCGTGTTGTTTTTTATATAGTTTAGGTAGTAATTGCTGCAACGGGAAGGGCAATAGCTTCTTTTGCGAGTGTTTTTGCTGTGTTTAGCATCCAGTTAAGGAGGGAAGTTTCTTGTTCATTATATAGCACAACGGTGTCCCATATTTTACAAATGGTTTTTTCAAGAATGATGTGGGTTAGCTCTTTTTGCCCAACTATCCTAAAAATAGCTAATCCCAATATTGGGGCATATTGGTCGTACAAAGCTTCGGCTCCGGTAATGCTACGGGAACGGAGCAATTGCAATAACTCGAAATTATTAAGTAAGGATGCTGGCATTAGCGATTAATAAATGGCAATGTAACAAGGGTGTTGCCATAACTATGCCAATAAAAAAAAATAACAATTGGTTTGAGGGTTATTGCTATTTTAATTGTACCGGTTAAGTGTGCATTGAAAGTTTATTAAGCAAATTTGTGCTGTAATATAGCAATTAAATAAGGCGAATTGATGCAAATATCGTGATTGGTGTGTAGGGGAATATCTAAATAGTCGCCGGCGTTTAGCGTAAATATTTCCCGGCCCACGGTACAGGTACAGGTCCCTTTCAGGATGAAAAAGCTTTCTTCCACCTCCTCGTGTATCTCGTCGGGTACGTTTAATTTGGTAACCACAAGGGTTTGCGCTATCTTTTCATTTTGCTGTAGTACGTGTGCAAAAAAATCGTCAAACGGTTGGGTGGGTATCAGGTGTTCTACGGCTTTTAGCCAGCTTTTGTAGTTTGAGTATTTCCCGGTTGGCGGCAGGTTATCCAGGTTGATGGCCTCCTGGGCCACATCAAGGGCTGCCATAATCCTGTTTTTTAATAGCGGATTGGGTGCTATAGCTTGATGCTTGGCTAGCTTTTCGGTGGTTAGCTCAATTTCTTCAAGTTCTTGATTGATCTCCGGATAGGCTAAACGCAAAGCGCATATTTCTTCTGTAAGATTGGCATCAGCTAATCCGAGTGCGTATAACTCCAGGTTTCCACTGTTAATATAGCTTTGAATATCCATCGGCTGTAAAGGTAGTTGTTGTAATACAAATAAAGTTGAATGATTATGGCTTCATGTTACTGTTATTTTCGGGTACTTAGTGGGTGTAAAAAAGGTAAATCGAAGTAAAAGGCCGAACCTTGTAAACCGTCACTTTCAACGCCGATGCTGCCGTTGTGCGCTTTAATTATTTCGGCTGCTATATAAAGGCCCATGCCAAACCCCTCTATTTTTTGTGCCTTCATATTATCGGTGCGCGAGAAACGCTGGAATAAGCTGGCCTGGTTTTGCGCAGGTACACCAATACCATGGTCGGTTATGGAGGTACGGACTATCTGCTTTTTTTCGTCCACAGTTAAATCGATATCAATATTTACGCTATCGGGCGAATATTTAATTGCGTTGGTAAGCAGGTTGGTGAGTACCTGGCTAATCCGCATCCTATCGGCCAGCACGCATACATCGCTCATTTCTGTTACTGCAATATGGTGTTTGGTATTGGCCTGGTTCATCTCCTGCACTATGTCGATAACCAGTTCCAGTAGTACAAATGGCTCTTTTTTGAGTTGCACAGTGCCTGATTTAAATGCCGAGGCATCTAAAAGGAACGAGGTGAGGCGGCTCAGTTTTTCGGATTGTACCATAATGCGCCCTATGGTGGTATTTACACGTTCGTTAACCTTGTCTTTAAGTTCAATGTTAAGTATTTGCGTGTAGGAGCGTATTACCGAGATTGGCGTTTTAAGTTCGTGGCTGGCTACGCTTATAAAATCTTCTTTAGCCTGTTCAAGTTTGCGTTGCAGCGTTACATCGTGAAAGGTGAGTAAATGCTGGCCGATGGATTTGAAGGTTTGAAAAACTTTACGGCATGAAACCAGCAAAACGTGCTCATCGCTATTGCGGTGGGTATAAATCAGCTCAAAATTTTCAAAGCTATCATAATGCTGCATTTCTTTGGCCAAGGCTTTGGTATCCAGCTTGTGGGCGATGGCTTCAAATATATTTACTCCTTCGGTCTGTATTTTTTCGAGATCAAAAAGTTTGAAAAAAGGCTTGCTTGCCGAATTAATGGTGAGGTCGGAATTGAGAATCAGCATCGGTTCCTTTGAGGTTTCAACAATGCTTTGGGCATATTTGCGTGCCTCCAGGGCTTCATCTTCAGCTTCCTTTCTCCGGCTTAAATTGCGCAGAATTTTGGTGTAGCCAATTTGCTTGTTGTCGGTATCGGTTAATGGAAATATGAGCCCGCTGGCCCAAAATAGCGAACCATCCTTGCGTTGGTGGTTGCGCTCGTCGGTGCCGCGGCCCTTTTCGAGTGCTTCAGCAAATTCGTGCTCCGGTATGCCGTTCTTACAGTCGTCTTCGGTGTAAATAATCCGTGCATGCTGGCCGCAAATCTCTACTTCGGTGTAGCCTAAAACATGCTCGGCCCCTTTATTCCACGACGTTATGATATAGTCGGTATCTGTGGTAAATACACAATAGTCTTCCAGGCTTTCCAGTATATTTTTATAGAAATCATTATCAAGCGTAGGCGGAATTTTCTGTGTCATCGTTATTTAATTGGGTTAACCGGGCGTAAAATTAAACATATAAGCCGAGCAATAGTTGTTTATTAAACGAGAAACAAAATATTAGCTAAAACATGGCATTGTATTGATACATAAGTTGTTGCAATTTTAACAAAAAGAGGTAGAGATATGGGCTTTTGATGGTTGCCGGGGGGGGGGCCATATAAATGCTGCAATACGCCCTTATATGGGTTTAAAAGGTTTTGAACCATGTTTTGGCTACATTAATACTACCAAAACACGCGGTTAGCCAAGCGCTTAAAAAACGGCAAAACCGCTATCGGGTATAAGGGAAGCGGTTTTGTTGTTTTTTGCACCCGTTTTTGTATTACGCCAGTTTCCACTCGGGGCGTTCAAAATGGCAGGTATAGCCGTAGGGGTGCTTTTTTAAATAATCCTGGTGTTCTTCTTCGGCGTTCCAAAAATCGGCTGCGGGTACTACTTCGGTTACAATTTTGCCCGGCCATTTGCCCGAGGCGTCCATATCGGCAATTAAAGTTTTGGCAGTTTCGTGTTGGGTTTCATCCATAAAAAATATGGCCGAGCGATAAGAGGTGCCAATGTCGTTGCCTTGCCGGTTTCTGGTTGTTGGATCGTGAATTTGGAAGAAATATTCGAGCAGTTTGCGGTACGGCAATTGTGCCGGGTCAAATACAATCTCTATGCCTTCGGCATGTGTTCCATGATTTCGGTATGTTGCATTGGGTACATCGCCCCCGGTATATCCAACCACAGTTGAAATAACACCCGGATAATGCCTGAATAATTCTTCAACTCCCCAAAAGCAACCACCAGCCAAAATAGCTTTTTCAGTATTCATATATAGCTTTATTTTTACGCGTTAAAGGTAGGGTACAAAAGGTTAAACGGCAAGGATAGGCTTGTGTGTACGCCAAATAATGACATTGGCAAGAAATATTGTATTTCTTAATAGGAAAAATTGCCTGGCGCATGTGCGTATCATATCGTAACAAATTGCTATGGTAGATTGATATTTATTTTTTATATTTATGTTGAACAAAATTTAAACACACTCTAATTATTAAAAACCAAACCAAAAATGAAAAGAAGAATTTTTACAACGGTAGCTTTTGTTTGCTGTTTCACAATTTGCCTGGCTGTAGTGGCAGATCTATCCGGTAAATGGACCGGATCTCTTAAAACACCTAATGGTGACTTTGCGCTTAATTATAATTTTACACTTAGCGGCGATAAGGTAACCGGTACGGCCGAAACGCCGCAAGGCACCATTAATATTACCGATGGTAAAGTTACCGGTAACGATTTTACCTTTAATGTTGATGTTAACGGAATGCCCGTGCCCAATACCTGCAAGTATTACCCCGAGGGCGACACCATAAGCCTTACGTTGGATTATAGCGGTTACAAAATGCACTCAACCTTAAAGCGCAGCACGAAGTAATTTTTTTGATTTGCTAAGATATAATGCAAGTCGGCATAAATTAGCTGGCTTGCTTTTTTTTTGATAGCGGTATGCCTTTGTTGAGGTTTTAAAATTTTAAATATCTTTAACGCAAATAAAACAAAAAGCACGTTTGTCTTTTATCTAAATAAAACAAGCCATAACTTTTATGAAAAACAATGTTTTAAAATACCTGTTGCCGGTTGCCTTGCTTACGGCCAGTGTTACATTATATGCTTTAAAAGCCGATATCGGTGTACAACCAGATGCTTATAATGCCGGGCTAACTTTGCCCGCTGGTTTTGGAGCTTTAAAAGTTGCCGATTTGGGTGCGCAGGCAAGGCATCTAACGGTTACGCCACAAGGTATTATTTACGTAAAACTGGCACGCCCTAAAGAGGGTAAGGGCATTTTAGTTTTAAAGCAAAATGCCGATGGCCGCGCGGTGGTTACGGGCGGTTTTGGCAATTATAGCGGTACGGGCATCTATATTAAAGACGGATATTTGTATGCATCGTCTAACCAGGAGGTGTTTAGGTATAAACTGAATGATAACAATGAGGTGATTGACCCTAATGCTCCCGAGAAAATTATTACCGGTTTAAAAATGGGCCGCGAGCATGAAACCAAATCTATAGTTCTTGATAATGCGGGTAATATTTATGTTAACGTTGGCGCATACTCAAACTCGTGCCAGGAGCATGACAGGCAAAAGGGATCGATGGGTATTAAGGGGTGCCCCATACTGGATTCGGCAGGAGGTATTTGGCAGTTTAAGGCCAATAAGCCAAACCAAACCTACGGCCAGGGTGTGCGTTACACAACCGGCTTGCGTAACGTGGTTGGCCTTGACTGGAACCAGCAAGATAATCAACTTTTTGTGATGCAGCACGGGCGCGATCAGTTACACGATATTTTCCCGGACATGTACACCGTTAAAGAATCGTCGTTATTACCTGCCGAGTGTTTATATGCACTAAAAAAAGGTGATAACGCAGGCTGGCCATATTTATATTACGACCAGTTTCAGCATAAAAAAATAATGGCGCCCGAATATGGCGGCGATGGTAAAAAGGAAGCAGTTGGTAACTTTATTGACCCTGCGGCTGCCTATCCCGGTCATATGGCACCCAATGGGTTGCTGTTTTATACCGGTAATATGTTCCCCGAAAAATATAAGAATGGTGCTTTTATAGCCTTCCACGGATCGTGGAACCGTGCGCCGGAACCACAGGCCGGTTATTTTGTGGTTTTTCAGCCGTTTAAAAACGGAATGCCATCGGGGCAGTGGGAAGTTTTTGCCGATAATTTTTCGGGTTCACCTGCAAAAACAGCCGCGGGACGGGCAGACCACCGCCCATGTGGGTTAGCACAAGGCAGTGATGGTTCGCTCTATATTTCTGACGATTCGCGCGGAACCATTTACCGCGTGGTTTACAATAAAAAATAAAATCAACTGTATTACAATAAATCTCACTTTATTCATGAAATCGCGTTTAATTATTGCCACTTGCTTATTCACTTTTATTTCGTTACAAATATTTGCGCAGGTTAAAAAAACGGCGTCTAAAGCACCGGCAGGGTTATCTGCACAGGTTGCTGCGGGGCAAAAAGTTTACCTGCAATACTGCCTTAGCTGCCACATGATGGATGGCGGGGGCGTACCCAACATGAACCCGCCTTTAATTAACACCAGTTATGTAAAGGGCGATAAAACCAAACTCATAAAAATTGTGCTTAATGGTTTTGCCCAAAATGTAGATATTGACGGTCAGTCGTATTCAAACAATATGCCTGCGCAGGTGCAATTGACCGATAAGGAGGTTGCCGATGTGTTAACTTATGTACGCAATAGCTTTGGCAACAAATACAGCGGCGTTAAATTAGCAGAAGTTAAGGCCGTTAGAGCCACAAATAAGAAATAATTTGATATAAGTCTTTCCTGTTAATTAATTGTTATACCTTTATGCACCCGCTTCGCGGTGTTTAATACCTTTTTTTCGGACACTGTAATACCTCAGTCCGGCGAATAGTTAAAGTATAGTTCATCTTTCAAAACCGTTCCTAGGCGGTTCCGGAAGTAGTATCACAATAGCAAACATGGAAGAAAGAAAATATTTACAAACCTGGAAAAAGTACGCGGCCGTTATTCGTCTGCATCTTAAAAGAAGCAGCAACGAAGAGCAACATTTCCTGCTTAACAAAACAGATTTTGAATCGGCAGGAGATCGTGGTAAATCTGGTTATACCTTTAACATGCTGATAGAGAACGGCAAGGTGGTTAATAACATCAGTGGATCGGCTGTAGCGCGCGATTTGTTTGAAACCATTAAAACCGACGAGGTGATGAAGGAGTTTTTGAAAGAGAAAACTGTGAAGATAAATGTTGGAAAAGCATTTATGCTTACCATTAAAACCAGCCACATCTCATCCTACAAAGAAGCTGCAGTAGTAGCAGAGGCTTAATAAAACAAAAAGTGCTGAATGATTAATCATTCAGCACTTTTTGTTTTACTATACTTTACGCGGCGGCAAGTCGAAAGCCTCAGCATTATGCTCAAAATGCCCTCGGTGCGCTCCATCGCAAAATGGTTTATTTGCCGATAGGCCGCAGCGGCAAATGGATACAACGGTACGTCCTTGTAAACCGTAAGCATTGCCTTGCATATCTACAATTTCAAATTCGCCTTCAATTTTAACCGAACCGTTGTTATTAATGGTAAGTTTTGTCATGTGTTGTGTTTGATTTTCATCAAATATAGCAATCCTTACCTTTAAATGGCGGTATGTGGTTTAGCTTTTTCGGCGTTAAAATGTAATCCTGGTGTTAGCCAGTATAATAAAATAACCCTCGAATACCTAAAGTTAAACGGCGAGAGCGTAAATGCCACTCCCAATAAAATGGTAATGTATAACCAGGGGCTATTGCTGCCTGTTAAAATATACGTGCCCAGGGCCAGTGTTACCATTTGCGCCACATTCATGGCGTAGCTTACAAACATGGCTACATAAAAGTAACCGGGTTCGCGCTCAAACTTTAAATTGCAATGCGGGCAAAACTCATTCATTTTTTGGCCGGTAAAACCATACATGCTATTGGCAAACATGTTGCCGGTGCGGCAGCGCGGGCATTTGGCGTGTAAAGCTGCCTGAAATTGTGATGAAACCTTGTACTCGGTATTGGTGGCTAATGTTATCATGGTTGGGTATGGGTTAAAGTGTTTTTCTAAAATCTTCGGGGGTTAAGCCGGTATATTTTTTAAAGAATTTAGTGAAATAAGAGCTATCGGTAAAATTGAGATTGTATGCTATTTGCGTAACGGATAGGTTAAGGGTGATGAGTAAGCGCTTGGCTTCCAATATTACCCGGTTGCGTATCACTTCGCCTGCTGATGTTCCCAGTATATCTTTACATATGGCGTTTAAATGGTTGGGCGTAATGTAAAGCAGTTCGGCATAATCTTTTGGTAGTTTTAAATCGGCAAAGCGTTGATTTGTCAATTTTTGAAAATTACGGAGTAATGTGTAGTTGTAATTGGCAGTGCTTTTAGGCGCATCGGCGGTGTTTAACCGGGCTATCAAAATAAATATTTGAAGCATTAAGGCTTTTACCATATCCAGCCCCAGCTTTAAGTTGAGCTCACTTTCGTGGAGAATAGCTTCGAACAGATAAATTATTTGCCTGTGCAGTTCGGTTGGAATATTGATAATAGCATGGTTTGTGGTGCCGTCAAAAAATTGAAAATTATCCAGATAATCTTGCTTCAGCAAAAATGACTGGAAAAACGGAACCGAGAAATTGATGATGTAACCATCAACCGCTCCCTCAAAGGCCCAGCTATGCACCTGGCCCGGAACCATAAAATATATTTGATAAGGCTTTACCGCAAAACTGGTAAAATCTACCGCGTGCGTGCCCGCGCCTTCTGTAAATAATACCATATGGTAAAAGGTGTGCTTATGCGGAAGTGCCAGGTTTTTGTGCGACTGAAGATAAGGCGCAAACCGGCTTATCAGGATGTCTTCCTGCTTAAAATCGCTTATGGTGCATATGTCGTAAACCGGGAATTGCTCTTTCATAACGATACAAAGATACAGCGCAATAAAATAACCTAATGGTATTATTGATGGGTTGAATGGTGTTTTTTATTGAATCAGTAAAAAGTACCATTTGTCAATGTGCAAGTGTGCAAATGTGCGGATGTGCAAATGGATTTTGATTTGCAGGTGTGCAAATGTGGGTATGTACAAATGTGCAAATGATTTAGATGAAGTGACTGGTCCTGTAAATAATCTGAATAATTAATTTATCAATTGTATTATCATCTGCACATTTACTCATCTGCACATTGCTAAATTGTTTTATAGCTCTTCCTGTATTCCAGCGGCGATTTGCCGGCTATAGCTTTAAAGTGCCGGTTAAAGTTGGAAAAGTTTTTAAAGCCGCTGTCGTAACAAACGCGGGCTATGCTGTGTTCGGTTTCGGCGAGTAGTTTGCAGGCCATGCTTACGCGTACCTCTAATATAAATTGCGAATAGCGTTTATTGGTGCGTTGTTTAAAATAGCGGCAAAAGGAGTGGGGTACCATGTAAACAATGGCTGCAATTTCGGCAAGGGTAATTTCGCGCGCAAAGTTGTTGAGGGTGTATTGGTAAATTTTATTGAGTCTGCTTTCGTCGGTTTTATGGATGGTATGGCTGGCGTTAAAATGCGCTATGGGTAAATTATCATCTGCGTAGGCTATAACGTTCAACAATTGCATCAGTAAAATTATCCGTTCGTTTTTAGCAGCGAAATTAATATCCTCCATTAGTTTTTTAACCCTTGTTTTGGTATCACCATGTATGCTGATGCCATAAGCCGCCTTTTGCAGCAGGGCTTGTATGGCCTTGTTCTCCGGAATGTTTAAAAACGACTGGCCGAATATCTCCGGAAGGAAATGGATGGTGTATGATTCGGCCTGGATGTCCTCGTTTGCTGCATAATAACTTTCGTCGTTACGGAAAAGATGGGGCAGGTTGGCACCTATCAATATCAGGTCGTCTTCTTTAAAGCTATCCACATTATCGCCAATAAAGCGGCTCCCGGTTCCGCGCACAATATGGACGAGTTCAAGCTCGGGGTGATAGTGCCATTGGTTGTAAAAGTACGCAACAATATCATGCCTGACGTTGAAAGAGTATCCCGGTGTTTCGTGAACCTTAAATAATTGCGCAATCATTTAATACTAAAGTAACTTATAAAATAGTAAAATGTAAAATTTGTGGTTAACATAGTATCAAAAATAGTTAAGTTACATATAATGTTGTTTGTTTTTAGGGCGCACCTTTGTAGTGTTCGGTAAAAAAAAATTAAACGTTAGTAACATGAAGAGCAATAAATTTATCCTGAATTTAAACGAAGTAGGCATCAACGATATTGAAATTGTTGGCGGTAAAAACGCATCATTGGGCGAAATGATACAAAACTTAACCCAGTTAGATGTGCGTATCCCAGGCGGTTATGTAATTACCGTTGAGGCGTATAAACAATATATAGCTCACAATGCCTTGCAAGAGAAAATTAGGGAAATTGTAAAAAGTGCCGATTTAAACGACATTGATGCTTTGCGCCATTGCGGCCTAAAAGTGAGGCGCATGGTAGCCGCGGGCGATTTTCCTGATTTTTTAATTGATGAAATAACCGAGGCTTACCATAATCTGTCTCAATTATATAAGCAGACAGATGTTGATGTAGCTGTACGCTCATCGGCAACAGCCGAAGACTTACCCGATGCCTCATTCGCTGGGCAGCAGGAAACTTTTTTAAATGTGAGCGGCGCCGAGGCATTGCTGATTGCGGTGCGCAATTGTTTTGCATCCTTATTTACCGATAGGGCCATCAGCTATCGCGAAAGCTTTAATTACGATCATTTTGATATTGGCCTTTCGGTATGTGTGCAAAAAATGGTACGGTCGGATATGGCATGTTCGGGTGTAGCCTTTTCGCTTGATACCGAGAGTGGTTTTAAAGATGCCGTAATTATAAACGGGGCATACGGTTTGGGCGAAATGATAGTGCAGGGCGCAGTATCGCCCGATGAATTTATTGTTTTTAAGCCAACCTTAAAGCAGGGCTACGAAGCAATTGTTGAGCGTAAATTAGGCACCAAGGATAAAAAAATGGTTTATGGCCATACCGCTACCGAGCGTGTTAAAATTGTAGAAACCAGTAAAGACGAGTTAAATACCTTTTGTCTTAACGATAAACAGGTATTAGAGCTATCGCGCTGGGTGGTAACTATTGAGGATTACTATAGCGGTATTAAAAACCGCTGGTGCCCTATGGACATTGAATGGGCAGTAGATGGGCAATCGGGCGAGTTATTTATTGTGCAGGCCCGGCCCGAAACTATCCACTCGCGCAAGCGCCATAATACCATTACCGAGTATGCCATTACCGATAATAACCGTTTAGATAAATTGGTTTTAAAAGGTATTGCCGTGGGCGATAAAATTGCCAGCGGTAACGTAAACATATTGGTTGCCCAGCATAAAGACGAAATTAGCCATATCGATTTTAAAAAAGGCGATGTTTTGGTTACCGATATGACCGACCCTGACTGGGAGCCCATTATGAAAATGGCATCGGCTATTATTACCAATAAAGGTGGCCGCACCTGCCATGCCGCCATTGTTGCGCGCGAGCTGGGCGTGCCCGCCATTGTGGGTTGCGGCAATGCAACCGAAGTTTTACAGCAGGGGCAACTCGTAACGGCATCGTGCGTGGAGGGTGATGTTGGTTTAATTTATAGCGGTGCTATTGCTTTTAAAGAGATACATTATAACCTTGACGAGTTGCCGCAAACCGGTACACCGGTGATGTTAAACGTAGCATCGCCAAGTATGGCGTTCAATTTTTCGCACATACCTAATAAAGGTGTTGGCTTGGCCAGGGAAGAGTTTATCATCAACAATTATATTAAGGTACACCCGCTGGCGTTAATGAACCACCAAACATTGGGAGATGCCAAACTTACCGAGCAGATTGAAGAAATTACCCGGGGCTTTAAAAGTGCCGAAGACTTTTTTGTTGAAAAACTGGCTTGTGGCATTGCGCGGATAGCTGCGGCATTTTATCCTAATAAGGTAATTGTACGCTTTTCGGATTTTAAGAGCAATGAGTACTTTAACCTGTTGGGCGGCAAATATTTTGAACCTACCGAAGAAAACCCGATGATTGGCTGGAGGGGTGCTTCGCGGTATTACTCGCCCGAGTATAAAGAGGCTTTTGGGCTGGAGTGCAGGGCCATTAAATTAGTTCGCGAAAAAATGGGACTTAAAAATGTGGTGGTGATGATACCATTTTGTCGCACACCCAAAGAGCTGTTGCAGGTTTACGAAAGCATGAACCAGTACGGTTTAAACAGGGGAGAAGATGGCCTGGAAGTTTATCTGATGGCCGAACTGCCGTCGAACGTAATACTTGCCGATCAGTTTGCAAAGCATATCGATGGTTTTTCTATCGGCTCGAACGACTTAACACAACTGGTTTTGGGCTTGGACAGGGATTCATCATTAGTGGCTCATATTTATGATGAGCGTAACGAGGCCGTGAAAATAATGATAACGATGCTTATTAACTCGGCTAAAAAGGCTGGCGTAAAGGTTGGCATTTGCGGGCAGGGCCCGTCGGACTTCCCGGATTTTGCGCAGTTTTTGGTTGAGCAGGGTATCGATTCTATCTCGGTTACGCCCGATTCATTCTTTAAAACGGTGAACGCTATTCATGAAATTGAGAACGAACTTAAAGATAAGGAGGAAGTTATTTTACGGAAGGCGGTTTAATTGTAATAGCCACCCAAGGGTGCTATGGGGGTGCGGAGCAATTTCTTAACTTATACGCCTTCCATGTTTGTTTTTACAGGGTTTTCTGTTTTGGTAATCGGGGAAAAAATAATTTTTAGTTCTGTGTTTTACTTTTCTCAAAACACTTTTTATACTAAAAAGGACACCTTTAATAACCTTGCCAAACTTGTAATGCACACTGTATTTATAGTGTAAAGTTTTGGAAGTACTTTTTAAAATACTCACCCGAAGCTGATAATCAGTAATTAACAAATGTTGAAAGTGTGGTTTAGCCCGGTTAGTTGTTAAAGTTTTTGTTGCCCTAAGCCGTATTGTAATTATGGCAACATGTTTGCTTAGGTGTTATCGATTCTGTAATTAACAGATGATATATTTAATACAAACGAAAACACAATTTATGAACACTTCAACTAAATGGATCGCATCGGCTGTAACAGCAGTTGCCATCTTTTTCGGATCAAACGTTATGGCGCAAACTAATACCAATCCGGGCGAAACATGGCGCTTAGGTATTGGCATTGAAGGCGGCATCCCAACAGGTAACCGCAGCGATTTTTCGAATTTTGCATTGGGCGGAACAGCTAGATTACAATACGATACAAAATCGAACATATCGTTAATGCTAACATCGGGTTATTACAACATGTTTGCTAAAAGCCAAACCATTGGCGGTACAAAATATACGCCTAACGATGCTGGCCTGGTACCCGTTAAAGCAGGTATAAAAGTTTTTGCTACCGAAAACATTTATTTTAGCGGCGAGGCTGGTGCAGGTTTTGAAACCAATTACGCTAAAAACACCAAACTTATTGTATCGCCGGGAATAGGTTATGCTAACTACAAAGGCTTAGATATTGGTTTGCGTTACGAAAACTTTTCGGGCCAGAGCGATAGCTACGGTTTGGTTGGTTTGCGTATAGCTTACGGCTTTAAATTGTAATAAGTAAAATTTCAACAGGAAAAGGTTGCCCAAAAGGCAGCCTTTTTTTGTTATATACCTTTTTTTAAAAAGTATTTATGGAATGTGTTTCGCGTTTGCATCCCTTGCGAAATTAACAAACCATGAGAAAACTAAATATTTTCGTTCTACAGGTATTTGTACTGCTCTTATCACAAATATCAATTGCCCTGGCTCAAAGCCCGCAGCTTACTGTTGATGGCAAAAGCAACAACGGGGTTACACTACAGCAATTAAAAATTGATGTTGCGGTGTATGGCAATATTAGCCGTACAACCTGGCAAATGACTTTTTATAATTCTACATCGCGCATATTGGAGGGTACTTTAAGTTTTCCGCTTAAAGACGGGGTGAGCATTAGCCGCTATGCGCTGGATATAAACGGTAAAATGCGCGAAGCCGTACCTGTTGACAGGGGCAAGGGAGCCGTAGTTTTCGAATCGATTGAACGCCGCAGGGTTGACCCGGGCCTTTTGGAAAAGGTTGAAGGTAATACCTTTCGCACACGCATTTACCCTATAAACCCACACAGCACACGCACAGTAATTATAGGTTACGAAGAAGAAATACCGTTGGCTGATAACGGGAGCCTTAAATTTACGCTTCCGCTGAATATTAAAGATACGGTTAGTAAGTTTTCGCTCACAGCATCGGTAATTCAAAGTGCAACGGCTCCGGTTGTTGATGGCGCAAACAGCGACGACCTAAAGTTTGATAACCGCCAAAACACCTACTCGGCATCCATTAATAAAACTAATTATACGCCCAGCCATTCCCTGTCGTTTTCTATTCCCAAGCCATTGGATGCCAGCGAGGTAATGATACAGGCAAAAGGTAATAAGTACTACTATTTTATCAATACAGTTTTGCAGCCCAAAACAGTGAGCAAGGTACTTCCGCAACGTATTGGTTTGCTGTGGGATGCTTCATTGAGTGGTGCCAACCGGGATAGCCAAAAAGAATTTGCGCTATTGGATGCGTATTTAAAAAAGATAAACAATGCCCAAATTACGCTGGTAACTTTTAGTAATACCGTTTTAAGCAATAAAACATACACCATAAATAGCGGTAACTGGGCCGCCTTGAAAGCCGACCTGGAACATGTTACCTACGATGGTGCAACTAATTTGGGTAACATTAATTTATCGCAATACGCTGTAGATGAGTTTTTATTGATGAGCGACGGGCATCAAACCTTCGGCGAAAAAACGCTGAAACTGATTAATAAACCTGTTTACTGTATCAACTCTTCGGCTGTTGCCGATTACAGCAATTTGAAATTAATAGCCCTTAAAACGCATGCCGAATTGATAGATTTAACTAAGGATGACACCGAAAAAGCCTTAACTATTTTAACCAATCAGTCGTTACATTTTTTAGGGATAAAGCCAGGTGCCGATGTTGAGGAGAATTATCCTTCTTTACCGGTGGCTGTGGGGCGCGCGTTTTCGGTTGCGGGAGTAACACGGAATCCTAACCAAAAAATTACTTTACAATATGGCTATGGCGATAAAGTAAGTTATGAAAAAGAGGTTACGCTTGACCTGGCCGAAAATGCAGTAGAGAACGTGGATGTAGCCAAACTTTGGGCGCAAAAAAAGATAAGCGAACTGGACATAAATTATGATGCCAACCGCCAGGATATAGAAGGCTTAGGCAAACGTTTCGGTATTATTACCCGCAATACGTCGCTCATTGTTTTAGAAACTGTTAACGATTACATACAATACGGCATTGAGCCACCCGCCGAATTGCAGGCAGAGTATGATAATATTATGAAGCAAAGAGGAACCAGTAATGTTGAGGTTGAACGCGAAAACTTATCGCAGTCGGTTAACATGCAGGCCGAACTTAGCCGGTGGTGGGATAAGGATTTAACGCCGAAAGAGGTTGTTGTGGCGAGTAAACCTATAGAACACAATATTGCTCCCGGCAGCAGGCCAACCGGGCGGCCAATACAAATTAGCGGTACCGTATTGGCTAATGATGATAAGCGGCCAATAATTGGGGCGACTGTGCGAATCAGCGGCATTAATACAGGTGTGATAACTAATGGTAGCGGCCAATTCAGTATTAGCGGAACTCAGAGCTGTACGCTTATTGTATCTGCCCTGAGTTATCAGGCTAAACAAATTACGGTAAGGCATGGTGCGGTGAGTACGATATTGTTGAATGATGCGCGTAATACTTTAAATGAGGTAGCTGTTGTGGGTTATAGCACAGTGAGAAAAACCAGCGTAACAGCTTCGGTACAAGCTATACAGGCAAGCCCGGCGTCGCAAGGTTACTATAAAGCCGAGGATGTGAGTAGTTCGGTGGCTGGTAGGGTATCTGGTTTGTCTGTAAGTCAGGGCTCCCAAAGCGCACCTATAGTTACCGGAGCACCGGGCGCGGACAATAATAACATTCGCATTCGTGGTACATCAACTTTTGCAGGCAATTCGGATCCGATTTATATTATTGATGGTGTGGAAGTGAGCGGTTTGCCCAATATCAATCCTAATGATATTGCCTCAATTAAAGTATTAAAAGATGTCAGCGAAACCGCTATGTACGGTAGCAGGGGAGCAAATGGCGTTGTAATTATAACCAGTAAAAAGGGCAAAGCTGCCCAGGCAAGGGCAAATACTAATGGCGGTAATAATACAGATTCGGTTCGGCTGGCGAAGACGGGCGATATTAGTATTGCTTATAATCCGGCGGATGCCGATTATTTAAAAATTATACAAAACGAAGCTAAAACGGGCCAATACCAAAAGTATTTAGATTTAAGAGAGACTTTTAGCGCCAACCCGGTTTACTATTTTAACGTAGCCGATTACTTTTTAAAAACCGGCAACAAAGAGATAGGTATGCGCATACTAAGCAACCTGGCCGAAATGGATTTAGGCAGTTACGAACTGTACAAAATGCTGGGTTATAAATTGAAGCAAATTGGCGATTATGAAGGTGAGGTTTTTGCCTTTAAAAAGGTGACCGATTTGCGGCCGATGGACCCACAAAGCTACCGCGATTATGGTTTGGCTTTAGAGGATGCAGGCCAGCACCAGCAAGCGTTAAATGTGCTTTATAACGCCATGACCAAGAGTTATACCGCCGATGCCGACCGCCTGTACAATGGTATACAAGAAATATTTTTGCCCGAAATAAACAGGATAATTGCACTGAATAAAGGCAAACTCAGTACATCGACCGTACAAAAAAATCTGATTAAACCCATGCCGGTTGATATACGCGTGGTGATGGACTGGAACATGAATAACACCGATATTGATTTGTGGGTAACCGACCCTAATAACGAGAAATGTTACTACAGCCATAACCGCACCGAAATTGGCGGCCGCATTTCGCACGATATGACACAGGGTTTTGGCCCCGAACAATTTTTATTAAAGAAAGCTATAAAGGGCACCTACAAAATAGAGATAAACTATTATGGCGACAGGCGGGCTACCATTGCCGGGCCAACTACTATAATGGCCGAACTGTTTACGCACTACGGCACTCCGCAGGAAAAAAAAGAGCTTATTGTATTACAAATGAAAAAGGAAGCAAACGGCACAGTGTACATTGGCGACCTGGATTTTAAGTAGTGAGTACATGAAAACGAGGCTGCCTCAAAAGTAAATTGGCAAAATTCTGTTAATCTCAGTGGCCTTAGTGCTCTTATCTCTGTGCCCTTTGTGGTGAAATTTACCACAGAGAGCACAGAGATTTAACACAGAGGAGGCTGAGATTTTCTCATTTTGCAATGATTTTACTTTTGAGACAGCCTTGTTTTTACTTGTTTTAGAATGGGAATGCCGGCCCGGTACGTGGGTCGGTTTTGCTGGTTATTTTATATTCTACGGGTGGTTCAACACCTAACAGGTTTTTCACAAAGTAATCCCAGCGGCGGCGCATCATGTATGATGAGTATGGCCCGTAGCCGTGCGCACTGTTGGGGAATATAACCAAATCGTAGTTTTTGTTGGCTTTTTCTAAGGCTTCAACTACCAATAAGGTATTTTGCGGCGGTACATTATTATCCATTAAGCCGTGTGCAAGCATTAACTTGCCTTTTAGGTTTTTGGCGTAATTTTGGTTGGCCTGTGCATCGTAATCGGCGTTGGCGGCTAAACCGTCATAGCGTTCGCCCCAGTCGTCCTCGTAGTTGCGGTTATCGTGGTTGCCCGATTCGGAAATACCCACTTTAAAGAAATCCGGAAAGCGGAACATTGCTGTCGCGGTAGCAAAGCCGCCTCCCGAATGACCCCATATTCCTACACGGCTAATATCCATGTAGGGGTTCTTTTCGGCTAATTGTTTAATAGCCGTTATTTGATCGGGCAAGGTGTTTTCGGCCATGTTGCCGTAGCTCATATCATGGAAGCTTTTTGAGCGCAGCGGGTTGCTGGTTCCCTCTAAAACTACCACTACAAAACCCAGTTCGGCAAGGGCCTGGTTATCACCACGTGATGCCGCGAACGACCAGCCACCTACACTACCGCCCTGCGGGCCGGGGTAAATGTAATCGATAACCGGGTATTTTTTGGTAGGATCAACATGGGTAGGGGTAAACATTAAGCCGTAAATATCGGTTTTACCATCGTGAGCCTTAACGGTGAAAGGTGTAACCGGTTTCCAGCCTGTAGCTAACAGTCGTGAAATATCGGCTTTTTCTAAAGTGGTAATGAGTTTGCCATCGGCATTACGCAGCACAACAACCGGCGGTACATCGGGTTTTGAATAGCTGTCGATAAAGTAATTATTTGTTGGCGAATAGGTTATGGTGTGGTTACCTTCTTCGGGAGTTAAAACGGCAAAGTGCTTACCATCAAAGCCAACACGGCAAAGCTGACTAAAATAAGGGTTTGCTGCTTCGCGGCCATCGGCAATAAAATACACCATTCGGGCTTTTTCGTCAACCCGGATAAGGCGCGTTACTACAAATTCGCCTTTCGTTATCTGGTTTTTAAGTTTGCCTGTTGCGGCATCGTATAAATATAAATGCCCCCAGTTATCACGTTCAGAAAACCAAATGATCTCGTTTGTTTTGGCCAGATAGCGCCAGTTAATGCTTCCCCAGCCCGATTCGTATTGGGTTTTTACATCTTCTTCAAAAACTTCCTGTACGGCACCGGTTGTGGCATCGGCAATGCGTACCTTTTCCTGCTTATGATCGCGCGAGGTTGATACAAAGGCCAGCTTGGTTCCGTCGGCACTCCAATCGTTATCGTCAAAAGTGCCGCTGCTCGCTATATCATCGCTCAAAGTAGCGCGGTGAGGGTCGGCAGGTATTAGTAATTTAATAACCTTCGGCTCGTCAACATTAATAATAACCCGCTCAATCATCGGGATGGTTTTATCTCCCGGCAAGGGGTATTTCCATTGTTTTAAGGTAGGGGCACCAACGTTGGTGGTTACCAAATACATATCGCTTACGTTACGCTGATCTTGCTTAAAGGTTGAAACCTTTTTAGAATCGGGCGACCAGGCAACAATTGCCCCATCGCTTGCTTTCCAACCCGCGTTATCGGTAGCGTAACCGTAATCTTTAATACCATCGGTAGTCAGTTGGGTTTCTTTACCGCTTTTTACATCGCGGAGCCAAAGGTTATAATCTTTTATAAAAACGGCTTTTGTACCATCGGGAGATGTAACAGCACCGCCAAATCCGCCACGGCGACCGCCGCCGCCACCTCTGCGACCACCGGCTGCACCGCGCATGCCCGATGCCGGTTGCGAGTTATCTTCGGTAACGGCATAAGTTTGCAAATCGCACTTCCATTGCTTGTCGTCCGCCTGAAATATTATCGCTTTATCGTCAGTCGAAAAGCTGAAGCTTTGAAAAGGCAACATAGCCGCCTCGTATTTTTTACCAGCTGCTGCCGATAAAGAGGCCGCGAGCTTTTGATGATCGAAGGCTGCTGCACGCGTACCTTTTGCCGGGTCAACCAGCATAAATTCGCTGCCCTGGGCGGTTAAAACGCGATACCAAAATTTATCATTTGCTAACCAGGTGGGGCGTACGCTGGCACGGTCAATAAAAGGTTCGGTATTATAGGTCATCATGCTTTCGGCACGCTGGTAATCTTGAGTGGTTAGATTACCCTGCTGCGCATGTGCGGCAAACGCTAATGCCAGGGGCAAAGCGGCAAGTAATTTTTTATTCATGGCTAAAAAACAATAATGTCAGTTATAAGCACACAATATAACAGTAATTTTTGGAGTAAGCCCGGTTGTATTAAAGCCGTTACATTAAAGCCCCCTAACCCCCTGAAGGGGGAATTGAAAAGCACGCAATTAATACAAAGAAAATGGTAGCTTATCAGGATTATGTTAAACCGAAATACATTTATTCGTAATTAATCAACTCCCATGCGCTTTGGTAGCCGTTTATCTTTTCGGCGTAGCTAATCAGGTCGGCATAAAAGGGCAGGGTGCCTAACGTGGAACTGTCACCTATAATAATTAGCTTTTTGCGGGCCCTCGTCATGGCAACATTCATGCGGCGGATGTCGGCCAAAAAGCCTATTTGGTTGTTGCTGTTACTCCTGGTCATGCTAATATAAACTACGTCGCGCTCCTGGCCCTGAAAGCTATCAATGGTGTTTACCGATATTTTATTGCCGTAGTCCGCAAGGCTTGGCGAGTTTATGAGCTGTTCTTTAAGCAAACGTATTTGTTCCTGATAGGGAGATATAACGGCGATACTGGGGAAATTGTTTAGCGTGTAACGCTCCGTTAACCCAGCAGCAAGTTTTTCAAGATGCCTGAATAGCAGGGCGGCCTCGTCCGGGTTGGCAACGCTGGTGCCTGCGGTTTGTTCGTCAAAGCCGCAACCGGCGGTATCAATAAAGGTAAACGGAGTGTCGCCGGCAAATAGTAAATGTTGAGCTACGCTGCTATGCGCCTTTAATTGATCGTAATAAAACACTTTAGACGAATAAGCCATTATGGCCTCGTTCATGCGGTATTGCTCATCAAG
This sequence comes from Mucilaginibacter gracilis, assembly GCF_003633615.1. NCBI lineage: Bacteria > Pseudomonadati > Bacteroidota > Sphingobacteriia > Sphingobacteriales > Sphingobacteriaceae > Mucilaginibacter > Mucilaginibacter gracilis. Next base: position 4,338,929 of record NZ_RBKU01000001.1, read on the forward strand.
CAGCGTAACAGAATTGGGATGCAAGGCTATACATTTTTCGAGCAGGGTAGTGCTTAAACCCTTGCGCCCAGCCTCGGCAGATTTTATGGTTGGCGATAGCTGGCAATGGTCGCCGGCAAGTATTAGTTTTTGGGCCTTTAGTATCGGTATCCAGCAGGCGGGTTCGAGGGCTTGCCCGGCTTCGTCAATTACAACGGTGTTAAATTGCAGGTTGCGGATGGTGTAATGGTTGGCACCAACCAGCGTTGCCGAAATTACCTGCGCCCTGGCTACCACATCATCAATAATGTATTGTTCGGTTTTATCAACGTCCTTCATTATTTTGTGGGCCTCATCAAACAGGGCCTTGCGCTGGTCGCGTTCGGCTTTGCCAAAGCTGCGCTTGTATTTGTGCGCCATGTTTTTAAACTCCGAAGCCATTTTTTTTAGCTTCTTAATATCCTTCATCTGGCTATGTTCGGCCATTTTGTTATCCAAAGTTAAAGCCATTAACCGTGCCGATACCCTTGCCGGGTTGCCTATGCGCAATACATTTAAACCTTCGGCGGCCAGTTTTTCGCTTAACAAATCAACAGCAGTATTGCTTGGCGCAACTACCAAAACCCGTTTTTCGCCATTGCGGATCAACGATTTAATGGCCTGTACCAGCGTGGTTGTTTTGCCTGTGCCCGGTGGCCCATGTACCACGGCCAACTCCTGCGCCGACACTATTTTTTGTACCGCCGTTTGCTGCGATTGGTTTAAGCCCGTTGTTGACGAATATACATATCCTGTAGAAAACGACGGTTCCCTTTCGCCAGTTAATATTTGGATGAGTTGGCCCTCGGTGGGTTTATCGTGCAAAACAGCGGCCTGTTTAAGGGCGTTCTGCATTTCATCGTAACTGTTGTTATCAAACAGTAGGTCGATTCCTAATTTGCCGTCGCGGCACCAGTCGGGCAGTTCATCGGTAAACAAATTCAGCTTTATGCGGTCGTTGCCCTGGTAGGTTACCGTGCCCTCGATGCGGTCGTTTTTGGGGTCGTGGTTGGAGAATAGCGCTGCCGACGAGCCGAACCTGAATTGGTGGGCAACATCTTGGTGCGTGGTGCGCTCCAGTTCAACGGTTAAATAATCGCCACGGCTTGGCTCGGTTCCGCGTATGGCAACGGGGTACCAGGTAATACCATTGGCGCGGCGGTCGGCAGCCGAGCCCGATTCGGTTAGCTTGATATACGAGTTGCGGTCTTCATTCAGTTCAATTTTGAGTAAATCCTGCAGCTTTTTAAAATAATCCATCGCACAAAGGTAACACCTTATAAATTGTTAATATATTGTGAACCGAAAACACCCCGATAAAATATTAAAGCATGAAAATAAACGCAAAGCGATTAAGCAGTCACTTTGGTGAGATGAGCGAAATAGGTAAAATTGGCGAAACAGGCACCTGCCGCCCTGCGCATTCAAAGGAAGAAAAGCAAGCCTTTGAGCTGGCCTCAAGTTGGATGCAAAGCGCAGGTATGCAAACCCATATAGATAACTTTGGCAATTTAATAGGCCGCCTTGAAGGCAGCGAACCCGATTTACCCGTGCTGATGCTGGGCTCACACCTTGATTCGCAGCCTTACGGCGGCAGGTTTGACGGCGTTGCCGGGGTTTTATGCGCTATTGAAGCCATTACTACACTAACAGAAAACGGCATAAAACCACGCCGCAGCATAGAAATAGTTTCGTTTGCGGATGAAGAAGGCTGGCGGTTTAAAAAGGGACTGTTTGGATCGCGCGGTATACTGGGCAAACTGGAAGACGGCGAACTGCAACGTACCGACCATGACGGCATAACCCGCGAAAAGGCCTTAACGGATTTTGGCTGCGATATAACTGCCTTTGCTAACTCGCAATATGCACCCGGCAGTATTTATTGCTTTTTGGAACTGCATATTGAACAAGGCCCGATATTGGATTGGGGAAACAAACCCATTGGCATTGTTACCGGTATAGCGGGGCCATTGTGGCTCACGGTTAAATTAAAAGGTATGGCTGGTCACACTGGCTCGGTACCCATGCACCTGCGGCAGGATGCCTTGTTAGGGGCGGCCCGCATTATTGTAGGTTTAAACGATATTGTAACCCAGATACCCGGCGCGCCAACAGTTGGCACGGTGGCTACTATTGATGTTTTCCCGGCCTCGCGAAACATTATTGCCGAGGAGGTTTCGTTTACACTGGATTTGCGGGATATTGACCTTGACAGGCGCCATGCATATGAGAAACAGGTTAGAGAAATGATAGCAGCAACCGCCCAAAAACATAAACTTACCTACGAAATAGCCGAAGATACCAACAGCGAACCGCGTTATTGCGCTACCTGGATAAAGGATATTATCAAACAGGAGTGCGTTACATTGGGCGTGGATGCGCCCGAACTAATGAGCGGCCCTTTTCATGATGCTTTGGCACTATCATACGCGTGCGATTACGGGATGATATTTATCCGCTGTAAAGACGGTGTGAGCCATAACCCCTTGGAATATTCGACTGACGAGGACCTGGCCCTTGGTACCGAGATTTTGTATGGTACGGTTTTGAAAGTGTTGGATAAAGAGTAAGTATATATGCTTGTTTTAAGCAATGATAAGGCATATTTATTTATGTTTGTAGCAAATGCGTAGCCTTAGTTTGGGTTGCCTGTTAATTAAACTATCATAATTTTAAAATCCATATATGGGCAGATACTTACTTTGTGTTTTGTTTTTATTGTTGACGTTGCCTGTATTTGCCCAAAAAAAATATACCATTAGCGGCACCATCCGCGACGAAGCTACCGGCGAACAGCTAATTGGAGCCACAGTGCGGTTAAAAGAAGTATCGGCGGCAGCTACGGCCACCAATAACTATGGCTTTTATTCTTTTTCGGCTCCGGCGGGTGCTTATACCCTTATCGTTACCTATATCGGGTACGAAACCATTAGTCGTTCGCTCACCATTAGTCAAAATCACAGCCTTAATATAGCTTTATCGGCCAAAAGCAGTTTAAAAGAGATTGTTATTAGTGCCAACCGGCCCAATAACGACCAGATTGCGTCGCCGCAAATGGGAGTGGAGAAGCTAAACATGGCCCAGATTAATAACGTACCTGTGCTAATGGGCGAAAAAGATATTTTAAAAACCATTTCGCTTTTACCGGGCGTAAAAGCAGCCAGCGAAGGCAACACCGGGTTTTATGTACGAGGCGGAGCATCCGACCAAAACCTGATTATGCTGGATGAGGCTACGGTTTATAATGCTTCGCATTTGTTCGGCTTTTTTTCTACCTTCAATTCGGATGCTATAAAGGATGTTGCACTTTTTAAAGGCGGTATGCCTGCCGAATACGGGGGCCGTTTATCATCGGTGCTGGATATTAAAATGAACGATGGTAATAATAAAGATTTTACCGTTCAGGGCGGTTTGGGGCTTATCGCATCGCGCATTAAGGTTGAGGGCCCATTGGTTAAAGATAAAGGCTCGTTTATGGTAAGCGCGCGCCGCACCTATATCGATGTGTTTTTGGGTGCATCAAAAGATTCGGCAATTAAGGGCAGCAGCCTTTACTTTTACGATATCAATGCCAAGGCCAACTATCATTTTAATGATAAAAACGCCGTATACCTTTCGGGATATTTTGGTAAAGATGTATTGGGGCTAAAAAACACCTTTGGTACCAATTGGGGTAACGCAACGGGCACTATAAGGTTTAACCACTTGTTTAATAACAGGTTGTTTTCAAATACATCCGTTGTTTATAGCAATTACAACTACGTTATACAAAGCTTTAGTGCCGATAATAATTTTAAGGCCACATCGCAAATAACGGATGTTAACCTCAAGGAAGATTTACAATATTCTATGGGTAACGGGCATTCGCTAAAGTTTGGTATTAATGTTTTGCACCATAGCATAGCTCCCGGCGATATTACTACCAACCAAACATCAAGCTTTAACAGCCGCAGCATTGAGCAGCGTTACGGCTTTGAAAACGCCGCCTACGTTAGCGACGAATGGAAAGCTAACGATAAGCTTACCTTTTTATACGGCCTTAGGCTGAGTGGTATGTTTTTGCTTGGCCCCGGTACATTTAAAACTTACGATTTGGCCGGCAACACCGTTAGCTCAAATACCTATAGTTCGGGTTCGGTAGTGCAAAGTTATTTTAATTTAGAACCGCGCTTTTCGGCCAGTTATACCCTTAACGACGAAAATTCGGTTAAGGCATCGTACAACCGCAATACGCAAAACATCCATTTGTTAAGCAACTCCACCAGCAGCACACCAACAGATTTGTATGTGATGAGCAGCAACAACGTTAAGCCCGAGATAGCCGACCAGGTTTCTACTGGTTATTTCCGCAATTTTAAGGATAATACCTACGAGTTTTCTGCCGAGGTGTACTACAAGTGGTTGCAAAACCAAATTGACTATAAAGACGGAGCCCAATTGATAGCCAACCAGGACGTAGAATCGCAGTTAACTTATGGCTCGGGCAGGGCATACGGCTTGGAGTTGTTTTTGAAAAAGAAGTATGGCCGTTTTAACGGATGGCTGGGCTATACTTTATCCAGAACAGAACGCAAGTTTGCGGCCATTAATAACGGCAGCTACTATCCCGCAAGGCAAGACCGCACGCACGACGTTTCTGTTGTAGGCATCTACCAGCTTAACAAACGGTGGACGTTTTCGGCCTCATTTATTTACGGAACGGGCAACGCGGTTACTTATCCTACGGGCAAATATAACATTGGCGGCTTAACCACCTTCTCTTATTCGGAACGGAACGGCTACAGGCAACCCGCAAGCAACCGGCTTGATTTAGGCGCAACGCTTGAAGGTAAGGAACACAAAAAATACCACTCAAGCTGGAATTTTGGTATTTACAACGTGTATGGCTATCATAACCCCTACATTATTACCTTTAGAGATAGCAAAACCGTACCTAACACAACAGAGGCCGTGGAGACAAGTATTTTTGGCACTGCCATACCATCGGTTACCTGGAATTTTAAATTTTAAAGCAATGTTGGGCGTTTAAAATAAGGCTTGCCATTATTGAATACTGTTTTTAGTACGCTGTTCAATGATAACAGGCTATTTTAATTGCCCCTAAAATAATATACCTTTACACCTCAATTTATTAACAATGAAATTTACTGTAGACAAGCACGAAAAATATGTTGTGGTAAAGCTCAATGAAAGCAAACTAAATTCGTTGATAACACCCCAGCTAAAATCGGAGTTAATACTGATGAATACCGAAGGGCAGCGAAATATCGTTCTTGATTTGTCGGCTGTAAAATTTGCTGATTCATCTGGCCTCAGCAGTTTACTGGTAGGGCACCGTTTGTGTAAAAACGGCGACGGCGTTTTTATCCTGGTAGGTTTAAATACCCCGGTATCAAGGCTGGTAACCATATCGCAACTGGATAACGTGCTTACCGTAGTTAATACAACCGACGAAGCTATCGATTTGATCTTTATGGAAGAGATTGAAAAAGATCTTAAAAAAGAATCAAGATAACACCTCTATTTGTTAACCGAACATGAGATTTGATGTAACCATTCTGGGCAGTAGTTCGGCAACACCAATTTATAACAGAAACCCCACAGCGCAGGCGCTCAATATTAACGAACGTTTTTATTTGATTGATTGCGGCGAAGGCACGCAACAACAAATGCTGCGTTTTGATATCAAATCGAGCCGGATTGACTATATTTTTATCAGCCACCTTCACGGCGATCATTACCTGGGCTTGGTGGGACTGCTATCGTCGCTTCATTTAAACGGACGTAAAAAACCGTTAACGCTATTTGGGCCGCCGCATTTAAAGGAGATTATTGATATTCAATTCAAATACTCAGAAACAACGTTGCATTTTGAGTTGATATTTTACCCAACCAATGCCGAAAAGGCCGAAGTGATTTTAGACAATCAGGATATTACGGTAGAAACCATTATACTCGATCATAGGGTAGCGTGTACCGGTTTCCTGTTTCGCCAAAAGCGCAGGCTCCGTAAAATAAACAAAGAAAAGGCCGACGAGTTGGAAGTGCCCGTAACCTATTACTCGATACTAAAGCGCGGGGTTGATTACTTAACTACCGATGGGCAGGTGCATCCCAACAGTGAGCTAACAACACCTGCCGATGAGCCAATGGCTTACGCCTACTGCTCAGACACGCTGTACAACGAAAGTTACTTTAAACAAATAGCCAACGTTGATTTGCTTTACCACGAGGCTACCTTTGCCCATGCCATGCTTGATAGAGCCAACGAAACCCACCATACCACCGCTTTGCAAGCGGGAGAGATAGCAAGGCTCACAGGGGCTAAAAAACTACTGATAGGCCATTTTTCGGCGAGGTATAAAACTCTTACCGAATTGCTGGACGAGGCCCGCTCGGTTTTCCCGGAAACGGAACTGGCCATTGAGGGCAAAAATTTTATTATTGGCAATTGATATTTTTGCAATGGGAGTAGAGATTGAAAGAAAATTTTTAGTTGACCATGCCAAATGGCAAACGCTGCAAAAGCCCCATGGTATGGTTATAAAGCAGGGCTATTTGTTAACCGACCCCGAAAAAACCATTCGCATACGGATAAAAGACCAACTGAGCTACATCACCATTAAGGGTAAGACCAAAGGTATATCGCGCAGCGAATATGAATACCCTATACCGTTAAACGAGGCTAACGAATTGTTGAGCAGCCTTTGCGAAGCCGTTATTAGCAAAACACGCTACTGCATAACTTTTGCTGGCAAGCTTTGGGAAGTGGATGTTTTTAACGGTGATAACCAGGGTTTAATAGTAGCCGAAATTGAACTCGACGATGAAAACGAACAATTTGATACTCCGCCTTGGCTTGCCGCCGAAGTTAGCGACGATGCAAGGTATTACAACTCAAACCTGTCATTAAATCCGTTTAAAAACTGGTAACAAAAAAGGCGGCAAATTCTCAAATCTGTCGCCTTTTTTTTGCTGGGCCAGCCAATCAGTTAAATATGGTATGCTGGTTCTCCATTATCTTTTCGATAGATAATTTACCCGAACCCACTACGCAAAATACCATTAATAATACCAGGGTTACAATAGATAGCCAAACACTGGAGTTACCCGGCAACTGTACCGCGTTTGAAAGCAACACGGCGCCAAGTACAATTGGTATTTGCACCAGTGATGCTATGCGCGAAAAAATGCCCAGGGCTAACATCATACCACCAATTAAATGTATAAAAGCAATGGCGTAAACTGCCGGCATCAATATGGTTTCGGGCAAAGTAATTGCGTTTTGGTTGGCAATAATAGCATGCAGCGTATAGCTATTATTAATGAAAGACGCGCCCTTAAAAGCCAGGAAAATGCCTAAAGCAATCCGGATAGGATCAAGTACCAGGGGGTGATGCGTGTTACCCCAGGTTTCAATTTTGTGAACGGTATTCATTTTGCGACCTCCTTTTTTTTTGATTTAGTATAAAGTTACAAACGCAACCTTAAAAAAGCAAGCGGTTTTAGCGCAAAAAAGGCTATAAAATGCTAATAATCAAATAATTGTAAATTATATAGCTTTAGGAGGATAAGTATAAAAAATTATCAATAAAAAGGCGTTTTAACACCAAATACACATAGCTATATTGCCTAAGCTTGCAAATTTGATTTTAAATAAACACGTTTTGCTGTAGTTTAAGCCTTGTTTTTTAGCGCAAACAGTAATGAAAAAGCGAAAAGCCAATAATTGCACCCATAATACTGCCCGCCAATACCTGCATTGGCGTGTGTACCTTTAGGTAAAGGCGTGCTATACAAACCGTTACCGTAAGGAAAAGTATAATATAATAAAGCACCCAAAAGCCCGGTTGGGCAAAGCGCGATTGCAGATCGAACAAAATAGCAAACATACCCCAGGAGCCACAAGCGTGTGTGCTTATTTTCCAGTAGGGGGTAATTAGCGTAAGGCCAATTACCGATACAGATACCGCTACCATTGATAAGGTTAAGGCATTGGTGGCACCTTGTGTATACACTAAAAACAAGCATACCCCGGCATAAATAAAGCACGAAAATATTTGCGGTATAACGCGGTCTTCCTTGTTATCTAAGGTAAGCGTCCGTATTTTTTTTTGCTTGTATAAAACAAACACTACAATAAACGGCAGCAGGGTAGTGGCCAAAAATATGTAGAGTATGGCCAACAGCTTATCGCTGATGGTGGTAATGTGTGTTAGCTGCGGAAAATAGAATAAAATGATCCAGAAAAGATAGGACGGAGCGATAAGCGGGATAAGTATAATAGAAACAATATGCGCTGCAATTCTTTTCATGTTATTAATAAGGGTGTTATGCTAATTTCTATTTTAAAATAAGGCAAAGCTAAAGGGAACAAAATAAAATGGCATATGCAAAAAATGTTTTAAAAACGCTCACCAGCCAAAACTGAGCAGTTAAAAATGGGCGGCATTTTTATCAAAATGCTAAAATTGACCTTTGTATTTGCGCTAAATTAACAATTTGGTAAAAAAGATGGCTAAACAATATATTTAGCTTTAAAAACGTTCAATTTAAGATTCAAATTTGACGGTTTTGTGCAATTTTTTTAAATAATTAGGTATGTATCAGGCTTTTTTGCAATAAAACTCCTACTATCTATATTAATTTGATAGATTATTATGAAAATTTGAAAGAATATCATAAGTTCGCATTCATAATTGAATTATTCGTTACAAAAATCGCATATTTGAATCAATCTTTACAAAAACACAATTAACAATGGCAACAAAACTTGAGTACATTTGGCTTGATGGCTATAAACCCACACAAAGCCTTCGTAGCAAAACAAAAATTGTAGATGATTTCGGCGGAACATTAGGCGAGTGCCCTGATTGGAGCTTTGACGGTTCTTCAACCGAGCAAGCACCAGGCGGCTCATCTGATTGTATTCTTAGACCAGTTTTCATTTGCCCTGATCCGCAAAGAAAAAGTGCATTCCTGGTAATGTGCGAAGTATTAGATTCAACAGGAACAGCACACGTATCAAACGGACGTGCCTTGATCCAGGATGACGATAACGATTTTTGGTTTGGCTTTGAGCAAGAATACTTTCTTTGGGATCCTAAAACCAATAAACCTCTTGGCTTCCCGGCTGGTGGTTACCCAGGTCCGCAAGGCCCTTACTATTGCTCTGTAGGTGCTAACAACGCATTTGGAAGAGAAATAGTTGAAGAGCACTTAGACGTATGTTTAGATGCAGGCTTAAATGTTGAAGGTATTAACGGCGAAGTTGCCGCAGGCCAATGGGAATTCCAGATATTCGCTAAAGGCGCAAAAGAGGCCGGCGATCAAATTTGGGTTGCACGTTACCTGTTAGAGCGCATCGGCGAAAGCTATGGCGTATCTATCAACTGGCATTGCAAACCATTAGGTCAGCTTGACTGGAATGGTTCGGGCATGCACGCTAACTTCTCAAACACTACATTAAGAACTGCAGCAAGCCAGGAAACTTATACCAAAATTTTGGAAGCTTTCCGTCCGGCAGAAGTTGTTGCCGAGCATATTGCCGTTTACGGGGCCGATAACGAGCAACGTTTAACCGGTAAACATGAAACCGCTTCAATTAACGATTACAGCTATGGCGTTTCAGATCGTGGTGCTTCTATCCGTATCCCGTTATACACAGTTCAAAAAGGCTGGAGCGGATACCTGGAAGATCGTCGCCCTAACTCTGCTGCCGATCCATACAAAGTAGCCGCGGTTATCATCAAAACTGTAAAATCAGCTAAATTGTAATACTGGTTAGCCAGATAATAAATCCCCTGGATGTAAATTCAGGGGATTTTTTTTGCCCTCATTTGTGCATAACGCCAATAATAAAGCTGCCAATGGCTATATTTGTTAAGCTATACCAATATAAATCATATGGATAAACATCAGCTCATTGAATACCTCAATGAAAAAGATATACATAAAATAAAATTCGCCTTTGCCGATATTGATGGCATATTGCGTGGTAAAATTATTAACCGGCAAAAATTTATTGATGGCCTGCAAGATGGGTATGGCTTTTGCGATGTGGTTTTTGGCTGGGACAGCACCGATACCTGCTATGATAACGTTGAACTTACCGGTTGGCAAAGCGGCTACCCCGATAGGCCCTGCCGAATAGATATCGATACCTTCCGTACCATCCCCTGGCAGGATGATATTCCGTTTTTTTTGGCCGATTTTAGCAAGGCCGACGGTGCCGATTTGCACGCCTGCCCCCGCAGCTTATTAAAACACGTTACCCGCGATGCCGAACAAATGGGCTACCACCCCGAGTTTGCGCAGGAATTTGAATGGTTTAATTTTAACGAAACACCCCAATCGCTGCAAGATAAAGGCTTTGCCAAACTACAGCCTTTAACACCGGGCATGTTTGGCTACTCAATTTTGCGTACCTCCCAGCACAGCGATTTTTATTACGACCTGTTTAACCTGCTCCAAAAATTTAACGTACCCTTAGAAGGTTTGCATACCGAAACCGGCCCCGGCGTTTACGAAGCCGCCATAGCGCACGATTATGTTTTGGCTGCCGCCGATAAGGCCGTGCTTTTTAAAAATGCAGCTAAAGAGATAGCGTCCAAACACGGCATAACGGCCTCGTTTATGGCCAAGTGGAACGATGCCCTGCCCGGTTGTAGCGGCCACATTCACCAAAGTTTATGGAACACCGGTAAAACCGAAAACCTGTTTTACGATGCTACCGACGCGCACGATATGAGCCAAACCATGAAACATTATATTGCCGGCCAGTTGCATTGCCTGCCGCATTTACTGCCCATGTATGCGCCAACCATTAACAGCTATAAACGCCTGGTTGAGGGTGCCTGGGCGCCAACAACTGTAACCTGGGGTTTTGATAACCGCACGGCAGCCTTGCGCGTGCTTCATCCATCAAAAAACTATACCCGTTTAGAAACTCGCATACCCGGTGCCGATAGTAACCCGTACCTGGCTATGGCCGCCGCGCTGGCGTCGGGCCTTTACGGCATTAAAAACAAACTCGCTTTAGATATACCGCCAACGGTTGGCAATGGCTACCTCGATACCAAAAACGGCAAACTAAGGCCAAACCTGTACGAAGCCGCTACCGACATGAAAAACTCTGCCTTAGCCAAAGAACTATTCGGACAGGCCTTTGTTGAACACTTTACCCAAACCCGCCTGTGGGAATGCAAACAATACGCCAAACACGTAAGCGACTGGGAATTGAAACGCTATTTCGAGATCATATAAATAATTTACCACAGAGAACACGAAGAGTGAAAACACAAAGTTGCACAGAGGGTTAATATGAGTGAAAATGAGATTTCTGGTATGGTTATAGGAGCGGCTATAGATGTTCATAAGGTTTTAGGTCCGGGGTTATTAGAAAGTGCTTATAAAGAATGTTTGTATTATAAATTGCTCAAAACCGGATTATATGTTGAGAAAGAAAAAGCATTGCCCTTAATTTTTGAAGAAGTTAAACTTGAGGTTGGTTATAGAATTGATATTTTGGTGGCGAATAAATTAGTTGTAGAAACTAAAAGCGTTGAGGCTTTAAATGACATACACCTTGCTCAAACTTTAACATACATGAAACTCGGAAATTACAAATTAGGTTTACTGATAAATTTCAACGTGTTAAAATTAAAAGACGGAGTTAAAAAAGTGATAAACGGCTATAGTTAATAAATTGTCTCTGTGCCCCTCTGTGAAAAACTCTCTGTTACCTCTGTGGTAAAAACTCTTAAATGAATGAACTATTCCACCATTATCAAACGCGCCTGGCAAGGTTATGATGCCTCAAAGCACATTAAGCATATTGAGGATATTAGTGCTATGGTATCAACCAACCATGTATTCCGCATCACCTTTCGCGATGATGATATTGTGATAGCCAAGCTCTCGTACTTTGGTAATTACGAGCACTTTAAAGAAGATCACCGCATTATCCATTCCCTTTGCAACAACCTGCTTTACCCCTTCGAAAACCTGCTGTCAAAATCGCTGCTCAAAAACAACCGCGTTTACACCTTCAGGTACAAATGGGGTAAAACCGATGCCTGGGTAGTGTTTTATAACCCAACCCGCGTAATGCAACGCTTGCCCCGCAGGCTCGACGAGCACCAGATACGTACCCTGGCACAGCAAATAGCCAGGTTTCATAAAGCCTGCTCGCGCATTAGCAACGTGCTGCCCAAATCGTCAAAAACGCTGCGTACCGATATTAATACCCTGCAGGAGAGGCTTACCGCCGATCCGCTTAAATTTGGAACCATCGAAAACGGCGAAATCATAAAGCACCATTGCGAGCAATTTTTAAAATACCGCAATAAGTATAACGCAGGTAGCTTTGAAACCATCCCCGTGTTTATCGATTGGAACATCGGCAACTTCTCGGTAAACAACCGCCTTGAGCTTTACTCGCGCTGGGATTACGATTGGTTCCGCATGAGTTCCCGCATCATGGATTTCTACTTCTTTAGCCGCGTAGTATCCGATGCCGGCGACCGTACCGTGTTCAGCTACCTCATCAGCCCCATGATGGAAGACCGTTTTATGATATTTTTAAAAGAATACCACAAAATAAACCCGCTTACTGCCGATGAGATCCGCTTTATGCGCGAAGCCTACCGCTTTTTTATCCTCAACTACGTAATGAAGGATGGCAAGCACTTTTTTAGCGAACAATATGCCCAAAAGCTGCAAGCCGAAGCCTTTGATATTTACCTCCCATCTATCCAAACCGGCTTTGATGCCCAAAAGCTCATCAGCGAATTAGATATACCCATACCTGCAAATACCTTATAAATATACCCTCCGCAATGATCCAAACCCAAAACTTTAAAGATATAGTTGACCAGTATAAGGTTATATTTTTTGATGCCTTTGGCGTAATTAAAAACTACCGCGGACTGGTGCCGGGCATGGAAAAAACCTTTGAGTACCTTGATGCCGAGAAAAAAAAGTACTACATCGTAACCAACGATGCCTCGCGAAGCCCCATACAACTGGCTGATGGCTTTCATAAAATTGGCCTCCCCAACATCAAATACGGGCACATCATATCATCGGGCATGCTAGCCAAAGAATATCTGGATCTCAAGGTTCACGATGGTATTGTGGCCTACCTCGGCACCACCAATTCGGCCCATTACATCGAAACATCCGGCCTGCATACCCTGCCCGTAAGCCAGATAAACGATAGTAATATCGACCAGGTAAACGCCCTCGTAATGCTCGACGACGAAGGTTTTAACTGGTTTAGCGATTTAAACAAGGTAGTAAACCTGCTGCGCCGCCGCAACATCCCCACCATTGTAGCCAATACCGATTTGGCGTATCCGCTCTCGTCTAAAGATGTAGCCATAGCCATAGGAGGGATAGCCAACATGATAGAAACCATTTTGGGCAAAAAATTCATCCGTTTCGGCAAGCCCGATTCGCAGATGTTTATGTTTGCCTACGATCTCGTTCGGGAAAAAATGCCCGTCGGTAAAAAAGACATCCTCATGGTAGGAGACACCCTCCATACCGACATCTTGGGCGGCAACAAATTCGGCCTCGATACCGTACTCGTTTACACCGGCAACACCCTCGCCACCGAAGCCGAAACCCGCATCAACGCAACCGGTATAGTACCAACCTACATATGCGATACCGCCGTTGTTGATATGTAAGGAGCATGTAGTCGGAAACGTCCACGCTTCCGCAGAGTTATATAATGTAAACTTATATAAGGATTAATAAACCTGTAAATTTACTTTAGGACAAGACTCATTTAAAAGAAAAAATGGTTTTACCTTCGGGTGAACCTCTTTTTTTTTAAGTACTTAGTTTTTTTACTAATGATATTACGAAGCTGGTCCTGCATTATTTTGAGTTGTTCCTGTAGTTTTTGATTCTCATTTTGTTGGGTTTCCTTAATTTCTTTAATCTGTTGTTCTTTTTCAATAAGATATAAGGTTAATTCTTCTACTTTTTTAAGCAAGATAGTATTCATATCGCCCAGGTCTATGCCGTTTTTGGCCATTTGTGCAGCCGAAGGTATTTCGGGTAAGTGATGATACTTGGCTACATAGTTTTTTAATTCATTAAGGTTTATCAGGTTGTAGTCGGTATTAAATACATAATCTGGCGCAGGCATATTTAGGTCAACTTTTACTTGCGTGGAGTGGATAGTTCCGTTTACGGTTAATTTTTGGTCGGGGCCTGTGGTTCCAATACCTACGTTGCCCGATGGTAATATCGTCATTTTTGTATCGGCTAAACTAACTGTACTTGCGTCGGTTGTGCCGCTTACTAAAAATTTGAGGCTGCCAACACCGTATGCATTGGTTCTTTCATGGACAATTGCCGCCTTCCACCAGCTTCCACAACATTCATTTAAAAAGCCGATTCCCACCGCTGTTCCGCCATTTTGATTACTGCTTTGGTTTTGCAGACCCGTGGTGATGTTTAATCCATCGTTATAAACAAGAACGTGCAGTTTGGTTGCCGGTGCGGTTGTGCCGATACCCGCGTTACCGGTGGGTAGCGAATAATTTCCTGCTGTGCTCGCAGTAGTCCATTGAGCCCGGGCTAAGGTTGCATTGATTACTAATGCGGCTATTAGTATTATTTTTTTCATTGTATAAGCGTTTTTGTTGTTTATAATTAAGTTAATTTATAGTGTTATCATGAAGTTAATAGCGTGTATCGTTGGTTCCCGGGAATAAATATATCTAATATTTATATTGTTTTGGTTGCTTAAATAGTAACATTTATATTTAGTAAGATATAAAGTCAATTGTATTTTGCAAATGCTACTTGGCATTCGTATTGTTACTTAAGGCTAATGGTGCCTAATCCGAACCGCTTGTACGTACTTGCCGCACCGCTCCCGCGAGTGTCCTCACTTGTGGCTTTAGGACAATCGAATTATGCATTATGAAACTCCCCACGCTTCCGCAATATTATATAACTAAAAAAAGCCCCCGCCACTGGCGCAAGTATGCAGCATAGCCCAAAGCGGGGCGTACTTGTGCCTATACCACATGCTTGCAACCCAGGTTCAACTAATATAACACCTATTAAGCTGCCCGGCAAACCGTAATAATAACGTGCCTATCCATGCACATATCTGCCGCCAACTTCCCGTTCCCTTCTCCCTCTGGCAAAAGGCGGTTCATTTCGCGCTGTTGTTTTTTCCGTAACAACGCCTAGGTCAATTCTTTTGGCCAACGGTTCCACCGGTTCACCGCTCCCGCAAGTGTCCTCACTTGTGGCTTTAGGACAATCGAACTATGTATTATGAATCAGGTTTGCCGTATATATGTCAATTGCCAACCTATTTACTATTTAAGTAAGCATTTAATACATCTAATCTCATTTTGTTTAAATCAGTGGTTTCAGTATTCGACAACAATATGAGCGTTACTCCTTTATCTATCAGGTGTACCCAGTTCGATTCGTTGCCGTAGCCACCACCTTGTCTTTCAGCAAAAATGGTATTTGTTTTACCTATCTTTCTTGCATATACCCAAAAGCCAAATGCAACATCACCCAGTTTTGGATAAGAAGTTAACATCGTATCCACGGTCGATTTTTTAAGCAGGGTGTGATTAAAAATAGCCTGGTCGAAAATTAATAGATCCTGTGCCGTAGAATACATCGCCCCCGCAGAAAAATGGTTGTCGATATAATGGTTAGTAGGCATTATCAAGGAGTCAACATTACCATCTTTATTGTAATATCCTTCGTCCAAATTACCCACAATATCTTCATGATGCCAATAGTTGGTATTGAGCATTTTTAGCGGAATGAGTATTTTTTCACGCAGGATCACATCAAATGGCTTTTTGTATATCTTCTCTATTATCCTACCCAGTAAAATATAATCGCCATTGCTATAATTAAATTTAGTACCTGGAGTGTCAATCAATTTCTCGGAGCAATATCGGTTAATGAACGTGTCAACCGGCCACAAATTTTGGTCGTAAGCTTCCGGAATATATTTGGGGTCCATTTCTTTTAAATAGCGGCCGCTGCTATAAGTTAGTAAGTTCCTTACAGTTACTTTGTGGCCGGCTTCGCCTTTGTATTCCGGGTAATAGGCCGCTATTGTTGAATCAAGATTGATCTTGCCTTGTTCGTACAGTTGCATAATAAGTACGGCTGTGAACGTTTTGGTTACGGAAAATATCTGAAATTTGCTTTTAGCGGAGAATGGAATATTATAGTGTCGATTTGCTAAACCAGTGTGTTTTATATAATCTATCTTGCCATTTCGAGCTATTAAAACTGCTCCATTAAAATTTCTTTTTATAATACAAGAATCGACCACTTTTTCAATTCGGCTTGCCTAGCCCTTTGCCACACTTATGGCTAACAGAACAATTAAAATAGAATAAAGCAGCTTCATGTTAAGAAATTAGTATGCTGGGAAATTACATAATAAATTAAAAAAGAGAAAATGAGGAGTTGAAATACTTTTCCATCATTTTTTTTATGTTAATTAACAATATGGTGAATTGGATTCACCGCTCCCGCAAGTGTCCTCCCACCGCTGGTGCGTGCGTGCCGCGCGTTCTCACAGCGAACACAATTACATTATTCCAACTTTCTCCAATACTCATATCTGCGCGTTAGGTGACGTAGCTATTTTCGGATACATAATTGTTTGAGTCGCAGACATTCGGGCAACAAACTACGTGGAACGGGCGGCTATTCCACAATCTGCCCCATCTTTATCTCCCTTAGCTTCAAATTGTCGAAAATATAAACCGTTTCAAATGTTGATTCGTCATTTACCACAGTAATAGTATCGCATTTAATGTCCGTTCTTTTAACTAATTTAAGAAAATTACCCTTTGCCATTCCAATTGATATTTTTTTATTTAAACGAACTTTATCATTTTTTATATCACTATCCTCTAAATAAAAACCGCTGTTGTTATACAAGGTAAGTTTGTTTACACCATCTGTAAAATTGTATAGATTATATGAACCCCCTTCCGCGTTTTTTTGCGATTCAAATTTTAAAACAACAGGATTTAAAAATAACGACTTAATTTTATTCGTATCGGCTTTAAAAACCTTAAATGCTAAAGCATCAAGACTAAATTCATTATTAATAATAGTTGAATCGCAACTAAAATTTGAAAAGTGTTTTTTTACTTCTTTTTTTCTCACAGGCGTTATTGTATCGGATTGATCTTGCCTTCCTGTTTGAGTTATAGTACCATGGCATCCTGCAATAAACATTGGTAGCAAGAAAAAAAGATGTTTCGATATTTTCATTTAATTACTGGTTAAATTATTTGGATACCCGTACCCCGCTGGTGCGCACGTTCCCTAAATCAAACATTCCCAAAATAAAAAAAACCTTCCAATTTTGAAAGGTTTTTGTAAGGTGTCCCGGCTGATGAAAAATATTTTTATGGCTTATTGGTGTTTAAACACAATGTTGATGTTTGCACAATAAATATGGAACGTTTTTTGTTTACTATTTGGCAATACGCAGTAATACATTTTATTTATAAACAATTTAAAACTTTTGTTTTGTTAAATGTAATTTTGCGAGTTGTAAAATATTTAATTAAATTTTTGATATGTTAACCGTAGTAGAAGTAGTACTAATGGTGAGTTGCTTTATCTTACTATTATCAACCCCAAAAAAGAAGTACAGTAAAATTGTCGACACCAATACAAATGACTCACATTACGCCATCGATGAGTATGGCTACATCGTGAAACTCTGATCGTTTAAAAAGATCATCGACTAAAAACCAAAGCCGGCCTGTGTAGTAAAATACGCTCGTCGGCTTCTTATTGTTCAGCAAGTCTACAAAATTTAGTTTAATTTTCAAATTAAATCGCAAATTTTTTCTCGTAAAGCTGCATTTTCTCAAAAATCCCAATTAAAACGGAACGTTTTTTATAAAAAGCCGGTAAAATTCAGTTAACCATTCAAAAAATTAGGCAATTAAATCTCCAAAAAGCTAAATTATTATTTTCTGTAAAAAACCTTTCGGCCATCGTTATAAATAGTGGTTTTATAATAGCTGGCAGATGGGTGAGATACATTCCTTTTAAAAATAAAGGTATTAATAGGTTGTTAAATATTTGTTTAACCTCAATTTACCAACTCAATAACCGGAAAACAGCCAAATTGGCGAAAACGCTAAAAACCTTATCAAACATCGGCGTTTCCGTAACTTATCAGTGGCCACTATTCATCTCCAAAAGCACCTTGCCTACTGCTCCTCGTAATGGTAAGTTAACCCGCCATCCACAAAATAAGTCGACCCGGTAACATATTCAGCATCAGCCGACGCTAAAAAGGCAACCACGGCGGCAACGTCTTCGGGTTTACCCAGTTTTTTCATCGGGATATTCTTTAAAACACTGTTCAGCAACTCAGGGTTTTCGAGCAACGCATGATTAATAGGGGTGGAGATAGCCCCCGGAGCCACATTATTAATGCGAACATTATATGGAGCCAGCTCAGTAGCCAGGTTACGTGTAAGCATTTTTAGCGCACCCTTGCTGGCGCAATAAGCCGCAAAGTGCGGAAAAATAATTTCCTCGTGCACCGAGCTCATATTCACCACCACGCCCGGCCTGCCTGCGCCCATGCAATATTTAACAAAGGCCTGTATGCCAAAAAATATACCTTTCAGGTTGGTATCCATCACAAAATCGTATTCTTCCTCGGTTACTTCCCAAAAGTTATGGTTTTTTTCAACCCCGGCATTGTTCACCAAAATATCCAGGTTGCCGTAAACCTTAATGGCATCGTTTATTAAATTTACCACATTTTGCGATGCACTTACATCGGCAGCAATAAAGGTTGCCCGCCTGCCCATTGCTGTTATCTGGCTAATCAGGCCTTCGGCACGCTCGTCAAACTTGCGACCGTTCAGTATAATATCGGCGCCTTCGCTTGCCAGTCGCAACGCGCATGCCGCTCCAATACCCTGTGTGCTACCCGTAATTAATGCTATTTTGTTTTCAAAACGAATCATAGTAATGCTTTTATTGATGTGATGAAAGGTAAGGTTTATCGCCTCATAAAGTTTACCCCCGCAGCATTTTTAATGATTTGTTAATCTCCCGCTAATTAAACCCGACATTAGAGGCAAGGCCCGCCCTTCAATCCCCCCAGGCCGTAATCACCAGGCTTCTGTTGCCGCCATAATTGCGGTGCTCACACAGGTATATACCCTGCCAGGTGCCCAATGCCAGCCTGCCGTTGCGTATAGGTATCATTACCGAGCAGCCAAGAAGTGCAGCTTTTAAATGCGCGGGCATATCGTCGGGGCCTTCATCGTCGTGCAGGTAGTCAGGGTCGTTTTCCGGAATTGTTTTATTAAAAAACATCTCAAAGTCTTTACGCACTGTAGGGTCGGCATTTTCATTGATGCTTAACGATGCCGAAGTATGCTGTATAAACACCTGGCACATACCCGTTTTAATATTGCCGATGTGCGGCATAGCCTGCAAAATTTCCGACGTGATAAGATGAAACCCTCTTTTACGCTCCCTCAGTTGGATGCCTTGCTGGTACATTTGCATAGCTTGTTGCTTTAATTTAACCTAACAAATTTATAAGCTTATTTGTGTTTAAGGCACCAAAACAATATCTTTAGGCATAAACTATTGTAAATGGAGCAGCTTTTTCAGCTAAAAAAAAATAACACCACCATCTTAACCGAAGTTATAGCCGGGGCATCGTCATTTTTGGCAACGGCATACATTATAGTAGTTAACCCCGCCATTTTAAGCCAGGCCGGTATGCCCTTTGCCGCCGTACTAACTGCCACCATACTGGTATCGTTTTTCAGCAGTTTAATGATGGGGCTTTACGCCAACAACCCCATACTGGTAGCACCAGGTATGGGCCTTAACGCGTTTTTTACCTTCACCGTAGTTTTGGGCATGAAAGTGCCCTGGCAAACCGCACTTGGCGCAGTTTTTTGGGCGGGTATTGTATTTTTGCTGTTATCAATATTTAACATCCGCACACATATTGTAAAAGCAATCCCTAAGCAGTTACGCTATGCCATAACTGCCGGCATAGGTTTATTTATAACCCTTATAGGTTTTACCAGTGCCAAATTTATTATAGCCAACCCGGCAACCATTATAGGCATTGGTGCTTTAAAACCGGCATTAATAACCTTTTTAGCAGGTTTTTTTGTGATGGCTGTTTTACTTATCCGCAAGGTTAAGGGAGCCATATTGTTTGGCATATTGTTTACAACGTTGGCGGCCTATCCAATCGGAAGGTTTTGGGGAGGTGCCGATGCCATAGTAACCTGGAAAGGAGCCTTCGCTTTGCCCGATTTTAGTTTACTCTTTAAGCTCGATCTGGTAAATTCGCTCAAATGGTCGTTCCTGCCCGTTATATTTGCTTTCGTTTTCACGGATATGTTTGATAGCCTGTCAACCTTTATCGGCCTGGCCGAGGCCGCCAACCTGCTCGACGAGCATGGCGAACCCCAAAACGTAAAGCAATCCCTTTTAACCGATGCCGTTTCAACAACGTTGGCAAGTTTGGTAGGCTCAAGCCCCGGCACGGCCTATATCGAATCGGCTGTGGGCATAGGCAGTGGAGGCCGCACAGGTTTAACCGCCGTGGTTGGTGCCCTGCTGTTTTTGCCTTTCCTGTTTATGGCACCGCTGCTATCGGTAGTTCCGGCAATTGCCACGGCCCCCGCTTTGGTATTAGTTGGCGTGTTTATGCTCCAGGCAGTAACCAAAATTAACTGGACTGTGTTAGACGATGCCATTCCCGCCTTTCTGGCCCTGGTGTTAATTCCTTTCACCTATTCTATAACCCAGGGTATCATCTGGGGATTTTTAAGCTTTACCATAATCAAGGTATTTTGCGGTAAAAGCAGCGAAATTAGTATTGCCCTTTGGGTAATGGATGCTTTTGCTATAGCCGCCCTCATATTAGCATAAACCACCACAATGAAGAAATTTATAGTCCTCGCCCTATTCGCCCTAACCTTTACTCGCCTTGCAAACGCGCAGGAGCCCGTTAAAAACACAACCGGCATTTTAGGGGCGTTTGGTGCCGAAGTGTCGCTCATCCATTCACTCATTCAGGATGCTAAAGAGCTTACCATCCAAAACATAAAATTTACCGAAGGCACCCTTAACGGTCATCATGTGGTACTGGCGCAGACCGGCATGGGCAAAGTAAACGCAGCCATAACAACCACGCTCATGCTCGATCATTTTGCGCCGTCACAGGTATTATTTACCGGCATAGCCGGTGGGGTTGACCCCGATCTTTCGCCCGGCGACCTGGTGATAGGCAGCAAACTCGCCTATCACGATTATGGCTCCATCACTCCCGATGGGATGCTGCGACGTGCAACCCAAAGTGCCGTTACCCAAATGCCCAACCCCGAATACTTTCCTTGTTCGGCAAACCTGATAACGCTGGCGCAGCAGGTAAGCAGCAATATCCAGTTTCAAAATGTGGGCCGCGCGGGCCGTTCGCCCAAAGTGGTTACCGGTGTAATTGTTACCGGCGATGTATTTGTATCATCAAACACGGCAACCCAACAACTTTGGGCCAATATGCATGCCGAAGCTACCGAAATGGAAGGCGCAGCCGTGGCCCAGGCCTGCTGGCAGCAAAAGGTGCCATTTTTGGTTATCCGTAGCCTTAGTGATAGTGCCAGTAACAATGCTCACGATGATGTTGCCGCCTTTTACCAAACGGCTGCGCATAACTCGGCAACACTGGTAATGGCCATTGTTGGTAAAATAAAATAGCCGTTGGGCGCGTTTGCGCAAAATTATTATTGCGTTTTTAAGTAAAAATCAATTTTCGTTAAATTTTTTTTCAAAAAAACAATCAAAAATTAAAATAATAATTTAATCTGGGTTTAATTTTGCAAAAAGTATTTTTAACAAGTAATTTTCGCATCTTTGAGAAGGTATTATCCTGTATTCATTAATACAGCCTTATTCTAAAAAATATAATGGATCTATCACACGCTAACCACAGTAACGGTTCACTCGACGAACTCGACTTTTCAATTTTAATGTTATTGCAGGAAGATGGCCGAATGTCGTTCACCGTAATGGCCGAAAAGTTAGGCGTTTCCATCAGTAACATCCGTACCCGCGTTGGCAAACTCATCGATGATAAAACCATCCAGATAGTTGGCCGCGTAAACCCCGAAAAGGTTGGCTTCCACGCTTACGCCCACATCAAAATATCAGTACGCCCGGCTAACCTCATCGAGAGCGTTGCCCACAAGGTAATGGAATTTCCCGAAGTAAGCTTCCTGGCCAGTACCTCCGGCGATTTTGACCTCGAAGTTGACGTTATGTGCCGCGACAACAGCCACCTGGTAGAAGTAGTGAACGAACGCATAGCCCGCATTGAAGGCGTATACCAAACCAAAACCGACATGTACTTTAAAGTACTCAAACTGGCCCAGCCCGATTTAAGCGGGTTAAGATAAGAAACTAAAAACACCACAAAAATGTCATTTCGACGAAAGGAGAAATATTCTGCAAGCGATTGGTATGCTGTAGATATTTTATATTAGTCCGATATATTAGTTTAGTTATGTTAGTCCGGATTTATAACCCGGTCTAACCTATTCAGGGATCTGTAATCCATGAAACATAGTAAACGCAACGGCCCAATTTCAACAGTTACGCGCCACGCTTTTGCGCTACACTATAAGATTTAGTTACGGTATAGATTGCGGATTTGAATTAAATCTCGCTCTAAGTTTTTCATTTAATAGAGAGGCATCTAAGGTGCCATCATTTATAGCATCTTGCACTATTGCCACCACTTTACTTTCAATTATAATTCTAATTTCGAATATTTTTAATTTTTCTTCTTTATTTAAAGAAGAAAAATAGTCTACTCTTTTTTTAATAAAATCTGCAAATATTTTAAGCCGTGAATAGTTTAGATTTATTAAATCAAAATGATATTTGTTTAGTGATGGGATATGTGATTTTCCTTGTTCGGGCGCATGTTCAATAACTAAATCATTTTCGATAAAAAAAGATTCGTCTATTGTCAAGATATTCATGGAACTAAGATTTTCTACGTTTTCAGATGTAGCCATAGCTAAAACGCATCTCTTTATAGCTTCTTCATTTAGTTCTTCAATTTCCCAAAATGATAAACTATTTTTAAATGTTCGTAAACATGAAGTTATAGCATCGGCAGAAATTTCACCATCAATATCCTTAGCCCATTTTGCCATTAAAATCTTACGAGCAAAAAGGCGCATTATAATAATTGTAATTGTTCTAACACTAGATCTTTATATAAATCTATAAAACCGATTTCACAATTCATTTTTTGCAGAGTATTTATAAAGGCTTTATCATTCCACTTTTCGATACACTTTATTATTTGTTCAGCAATCTCAACATCTGGATGTTTTTCATATTGAAATATACATATCATAAGCATCGTACGAGCAAAAGATTGAAGTTTTGAAAACTCAACGAAGGAAAGAATTTTTAATATTCCACATACGATTGCAACATTATTTAAATTTTGAGTCAACAAATCATTTAACCATTCTCCAGAAGCAATGCCATAATCTGCATAATATTTATTATATGTAGACAAGGTATATGATTCATAAAAGTCATCCGGTTCCTCGTTTTTTATCGATATTAATAAATCGGTTGAAAATCTAGCTTTAGCTTTAATAAAATCTCCATTTTTATATAAATCTTCAAATTGCAAAAAGTTATAAGTGTCATTATTAGGTGAGGTTGGTTCATCGATAGATTGAACACTTACACTTAGGCTAACGCCGGTGTCATTAATATTTTCCATGTAATGTAAGTTTATGATTTATTAAATCTTGATTCAAGTGATTGATAAAAATCGTTCAGCCATTTAGATGAGTTATTATAAAAATTGGTATAATCAACAGCAGAAAATCTGATGTTTTGTGCTTCTGGAATAGTATTAATATCTAATTGAAGATTTACTGCGTTTTGCCTAACGATTATTCCATTTATTGATATTTCAGCCGCACCATAAGAAAAAATATAAACATTGTTACACAGTTCCTTTTTTGAACCGAAATCCCTAATGTAG
Organism: Mucilaginibacter gracilis; assembly: GCF_003633615.1. Taxonomy (NCBI): domain Bacteria; kingdom Pseudomonadati; phylum Bacteroidota; class Sphingobacteriia; order Sphingobacteriales; family Sphingobacteriaceae; genus Mucilaginibacter; species Mucilaginibacter gracilis. Next base: position 4,363,053 of record NZ_RBKU01000001.1, read on the forward strand.
CGGTAATTGGCTCTATTATTCCAATCGGTTGGAACTGAGTTTTCAAAAAGCTCAGTGGTATGATAAAAAGGTTTGAAATCGTTTGTCAAGGCTTTGGCATCTAAGTTTTGACTTGTTAGATTGATAACAATACCTAACCGATTAGATTTTTTTTCGTATTTTTTGTTGATTATTTCTAAAATGTCTATCACTTGATCACAAAAAGCTTGGATACTATTAAATACACCGGTAGCGTTGTAGTTCGCCTGAATATCAATTCTGTTAATGCCAAAATTGATGGTTAATGAATTGTCGAGTTTGTAAAATCTAAGTCTATTTGTTACGATATTACTTGTTTTTGTATCTAACTCGTTATATGCTCCTGGGATAACTTCAAATTTAGCCAAATCTTGATAAAGGGCCCTCATCAAATTGGGCTCGGGAGTGATCTCTTGATTGTTGGTGTAAATGGATGCTGTAAATTTTACAGGCAAAAACTTATCAGGCATAGGAGTTGATAATGTTATTGATCTTAATTTTCGAATTGAGACAAAACTATTATTTTTTACCTATCAAACAATAAATAACGTAAAAGTTTTACATAATTTAACAGTTTACTAATAAATATCATCCTCGCTAAACCACTAACCCCCGCAAGCACACTGTGCCGCCCACGCCAATCAATCATGCAACCCAAAATAACCCTACGTTAGTCCGAATTTATAATCCGGTCTAACCTATTCGGGTATTTGTAATCCCCGAACCCCAGAACACCCGCAATGATACCCGTATCCTCGCTACGCCAATCAATCACGCAACCCAAAACAACCCTTTCGTATTTCTGCATTTTTTGCGAAAAAAAACCAAAATTTTGCATATTTTGTTTTTTGTGTGTATGTTTAAACTTTATTAACAATTGTTTAGGCTTTTATAGTTATTAGGTAAATGTAAATTTACAAATTAGGCTCGGCTAAACAATCGCCAATTAATATTACTAATCTAAATTATAATAAATGAAGTACGGTTCAGTTAAAAATTATATAAACGGCCAGTTTGTTGATACCCAAGCCACTAATTATATTGATGTGGTTTCCCCGGTTGATGGGGCGTTACTATCTAAGGTTCCATTATCCGGCTCGTCCGATTTGGATGCAGCCGTTCAATCAGCCAAAGCGGCGTTCAAATCATGGTCGGGCACACCAATTAAAGAGCGTGTGCAGGTATTTTTTAAATACAAACAACTATTACATCAAAATCTCGAAGAGTTATCGAAACTTATAGTTGAAGAAAACGGCAAAACCTACAGCGAAGCCGTTGCCGAAATAGAAAAAGCCATTGAGTTAACCGAGTTTGCCACATCGTTACCGCAATTAATAACCGGCGAACTGCTCGAAGTAAGCAAAGGCATAGAGTGCCGCACCGAGTACGTGCCATTGGGCGTAGTAGCATCCATAGTGCCTTTCAACTTCCCAAGCATGGTACCCAACTGGACAATCCCCAACGCCATAGCACTCGGTAACTGCATGATTATCAAACCATCCGAAAAAGTACCATTAAGCGTTGGCCGCATTGCCGAATTATTAAAAGAAGCCGGTTTGCCCGATGGCGTTTTCAACGTGGTACACGGCGACAGCCAGATAGTTGAAGCCATTTGCGATCATCCCGGCATCGAGGCCGTATCATTTGTAGGCTCAACCAAAGTGGCTAAAATAGTTTACCGCCGCGCCACCTATAATTACAAACGTTGTTTAGCTTTAGGCGGCGCAAAAAACCACCTGCTGGTATTGCCCGACGCCATTCCGGGGATGACGGCGGCTAACATCACCGCATCCATGAGCGGTTGCGGCGGGCAGCGTTGCATGGCTGCGTCGGCTATGGTAGGCGTTGGCGAGGTAGATCACATCATCGCCAAAATTGTTGAAGAAGCACAAAAAGTAGTTGCAGGTAACAACCTGGGCGCGGTAATCAGCAAACAATCTAAAGATAACATTGAACGTTATATAACCAGTGCCGAAGCTCAGGGCGCAAAAATATTGGTGGATGGCCGCAACACGGTTGTTGCAGGTAAGGAAGACGGTTTTTACGTTGGCCCAACGGTTATTGACTACGTAACGCCCGACATGGACGTGGCCCGCGAAGAAATTTTTGGCCCCGTAATCAGTATTATGCGCGCCAAAACTTTAGACGAAGCCCTGGCCATTGAGAACGCCAACCCATACGGAAACGCTGCCGCAGTGTTCACCCAAAATGGCGGCGCTGCAAGGCATGTAATAAGCAATGCCAGTGCCGGTATGATAGGTGTTAACGTTGGCGTACCCGTACCGCGCGAACCATTTTCGTTCGGTGGCTGGAACGAAAGTAAATTTGGAGTAGGGGATATAACCGGAAAAAGTTCCATTGAATTTTGGACCAAACTTAAAAAAACAACCACCAAATGGAACCCCGAAGCGGGCGTAAACTGGATGAGTTAATAGTCGACTTGATATGTTTGAATTTTTTAAACGTAAGAAAAAGGAACCTGAGGCGAATGAAAATCTTGTCGTTTCGTTTGCCGCTAATGACAGTATTTTACAAGGATACAAGCAAAAAGCCCAGGAGCAAATTTCATATTTAATCGATTTCATTAAAGAAAATGGAGACGGAATTGAAAAATATGGCGAAGTACTTTTTAATTATGGTGTCAAAGTAAGATTTGAAGAAGGTGATGAGGCCGAACATATGTGGGTTAAGGTCAGCGAATTTAAGGACGGTTATTTTTTAGGCGAACTTAATAACGATCCTAATACCATGAAACTAATTAAATGCGGAGACAAGGTAAACGTTTTAGTTAAAGATGTTGAGGATTGGATATTACAAGATCTGTTAACCAAAACAAAAGTTGGTCACTTTTCAAACGCCTACGTTAAGGGAAATGCGAACCGGGATTCGCAATAACTTTAAGTTAAATAACAACGATAACAAATTTTAACTTTTATTACCCTTAGGGGTAGGGAACTCAATATTATGCTAACAACAGAAACTTTATCAGAGACAGAAGAGATAGTCCAAAACAGCATGGATTACACCTTGTTTTCGTGGAGCAAACAAAAGGGTATAAATCCAATAGCTGTAAAATATGCCGAAGGTATTTACCTGTACGATTATGAGGGCAAACGTTACATTGATTTTTCTTCCGGATTAATGAATGTGAACATCGGTCACGGCAACCCTCGAGTTGCGCAGGCCGTTATGGAGCAAATGCAGCAGGTAAGCTATGTAACGCCAAGCTGCGTTACCAAAGTGCGTGGCGAATTAGGGAAAAAACTGGCCGAAATTACGCCGGGTAACCTAACAAAAACCCTGTTCACGGTATGCGGTGCAACCGCTATTGAAAATGCAATTAAGCTGGCGCGTTTATACACAGGTCGCCATAAAATTATAACCCGCTACAGGGCATTTCACGGTGCATCTTATGGCGCCATGACAGCCGGCGGCGACCCCCGCAAAATCGCTTCCGACGCGCAACAGGCACCCAATTTTGTACACGTAGAAGATCCGTACTGCTACCGCTGTCCCTGGGGAAAGGAAATTAAAACCTGCAACCGCGAATGCGTGAGCCATATTGAGCGGGTAATTGATTTTGAAGGCCCCGAAACCGTAGCCGCCATTTTAATGGAAGGCGAAAGCGGCACATCGGGCTGTATAAAATACCCGCCCGATTATCTGAAAAAGATACGCGCCTTATGCGACAAGCATGGCATTTTGCTCATAGCCGACGAGGTAATGAGTGGCTTTGGCCGTACCGGCAAATGGTTTGGTGTTGATAACCACGGCGGCGTTGTGCCCGATATGATAGCCACCGCAAAAGGCATCACCGCAGGCTATTTGCCCTTAGGAGCTTTAATAGTAACCGATAAAATTGCTGCCGCGTTTGATGATAAACCCTTAATGCTTGGCCTAACCTACTCGGCCCACCCGGTAACCTGCTCGGCAGGGGTAGAGGTGCTTAAAATTTATGAGGACGAAAACCTGATAGAAAACGCAGCCAACATGGGCCGGTACATTGAAGACAAGGTTGAAGAAATGAAAAAAACTCACCCCAGCATCGGCGATTTCCGCAATACAGGTTTGCTGGGTTGCATCGAACTGGTAAAAAACCGCAACACCAAAGAGCCAATGGCACCATACAACGCCAAAGCCAGCGAAATGGAAATTATGAACAAGGTTGCCGCCAAAATTAAAGAATTGGGCATGTACGCATTCGTCCGTTGGAACTATATTTTCATAGCACCGCCGCTATCAGTAACCGCAGCCCAGGTAGACGAGGGTTTGGATATTATCTCTCAGGCCATCAGCATAGCCGACGAATATATTTACTGATAAACTGATAAGATATTCGTTCTAAAGTTTAATACTGAACACCGAATATCAAACACCGAATGATGAATTTGATTTCGGTGTTTGATATTCAAAATTCGGTGTTCGATATTCGTCCTAACCGTAAATGCTATTATGCCCCATAGGGGCTAAAGGTCGGTAGAATATTATCAACAAAAATAAACGTGCTCCGTAGGAGCACTACAATAAGCCAATAACCCAATAATTAACAAATATGCGTATATTGAATTTTTAATTTATACCGGACATGCAACCCACATCAACCATAGCAACCGACATCATGGACGCCGAACTTCACAGCGACGACCTGGCCGCTATCCCTTTGGATAAGCGCTCCTGGGGCACCTGGAATTACGCCGCCCTGTGGATAAGCATGAGTTTATGTATCCCAACCTATATGCTGGCCAGCTCATTGATAGAGGGCGGCATGAACTGGTGGCAATCTGTTTTAACCATCCTCATCGGCAACACCGTTGTACTTATCCCCATGATATTGAATGGCCGTGCAGGTGCAAAATACGGCATCCCGTTCCCGGTTTTTGCAAGGGCAAGCTTTGGCATAAAGGGAGCAAATATCCCGGCCATGTTAAGGGCAATTATAGCCTGCGGCTGGTTTGGCATCCAAACCTGGATAGGCGGCTACGCCATGTATCAAATGGTAAAACTATGGCTTCCGGGTATCGATTCGCTTCCGCAAATATTCCCTGCTTCCTGGTCGTTACAATCCGGGCCGGCAATTACGTTTTTGTTGTTTTGGGCTTTAAATATGTATGTGGTTTATTTAGGAGTCGATAGTATCAAAAAGCTATTGGTATTCAAAGCATTCTTTCTCCCGGCGGCGGCCTTAGCTTTGCTATTTTGGGCAATATCCGCCGGACACGGCCTGGGCCCAATATTGGCGCAGCCATCCAAATTCAAATCCGTATCTCAGTTCTGGGCGTTCTTTTTCCCTTCACTAACCGGCATGGTAGGTTTCTGGGCAACCCTGTCGTTAAACATTCCCGATTTTACCCGTTACGCCAAAAGTCAGCGCGCACAGGCAATGGGGCAGGCCATAGGTTTACCAACCTCCATGACACTCTTTTCCTTCATCGGTGTAGTGGTAACCTCGGCAACATTCATCATCTACGGCAAAACCATTTGGGATCCCGTTGTTTTAGCCGGAAAGTTTGACAGTAAAATACTGGTAAGCATTGCCATGATAGCCGTTGCGCTATCAACCCTGGCCACCAATATAGCCGCAAACATAGTTAGCCCCGCTAACGATTTTGCCAACCTATCGCCATCAAAAATCAACTTTAAAACCGGCGGTTATATAACCGGCATTATAGGTTTACTCATATTCCCCTGGAAATTAATTGCCGATCCATCCGGTTATATTTTCACCTGGTTAGTAGGCTATTCGGGCCTGTTGGGCCCAATAGGCGGCATCATGATAGCCGATTATTACTTCATCCGCAAACAACAATTAAATTTAAACGAACTTTACAGCTACACAGGCCGCTACACCTTCGGCAACGGCTTTAACACCTATGCCATAATTGCGTTGTTATTGGGTATATTACCCAATGTGCCGGGCTTTTTAACCATAATACACGTAATTCCGCAGGGCGCAGTTTGGCCCTGGCTGGTTTATCTGTACAATTATGCATGGTTTGTAGGCTTCTTTATATCGGGCCTTGCTTACCTCGTAACAATGCAAAAACATTCAAACAATGTGCAAATTGCTTAATATGCTAATGTGCAAATGTTTTAATAATGAACAATATAGATGATGAAATACTGTAACAGTTATACATTAAATTTAAAAGTCTTCCTTTCGGGAAGAGATTTAAAGAGCCCAATTAAAGTCTCCCCAACCGGGGGAGATTTACATGTGGCTTTAAAAGTCTCCCCAACCGGGGGAGATTTAGAGGGGGCTTGGGCTATATGTCAATATTAATTAAAAATGGCAGAATCATAACCTCTGCCGATGATTCAGTGGCCGATATTTATATCGAGGGCGAAACTATAGTTGCTATCGGTAAAAATCTGGATTATCAAGCCGGTACGGTTATCGATGCTTCGGACAAACTCGTTTTCCCGGGTGGTATCGATCCGCATGTACACCTGAGCATGCCTTTTATGGGCACCTTTTCGAGTGATACCTACGAAACCGGAACCCGTGCTGCACTATACGGAGGCACCACAACCGTTATTGATTTTGTGTTGCAAACACAAGGCGACTCACTAAAAAATGCCTTAGCAGATTGGCAATCGCGCGCAACGGGCACAGCCGTTGGCGATTACAGTTTCCACATGGCCGTTACCGATTTTAATGAAGATATAAAGGCCGAGATAAAACAAATGGTTGAAGAGGAAGGCATAACCTCCTTTAAAACCTTTATGGCCTATAAAGGTGCACTGATGGTTGATGACCGCCAGATGTTTGATTTGATGAGTGAAGTGAAAAAACAGGGCGGGATGGTTACTGCACATGCAACTAACGGAGATATGATTGACCTCCTTGTGGCAAAGCACCGCGCCCAGGGCAAGCTATCCCCCCTGTATCACTATCTGTCGCAACCCGAAGTTACCGAAGCCGAAGCCTCTAACCGTTTTGCCCAAATGGCCGGTTACACAGGCTGCCCGGCATACATTGTTCACCTCACCTGCGAGGGTGCCTTAAACGCCGTTCGCCAGGCGGGCGCACGCAATTATCAGGTATTTGCCGAAACCTGTATCCAGTACTTAATTTTAGATGCCTCCCTGTACGAGCAGGATTTTGAAGGTGCCAAATGGGTAATGAGCCCGCCCTTACGCCAAAAAAAGGATCAGGCCGCACTATGGGCCGGTATTAACCAGGGCTTACTGCAAGTTGTAGCAACCGACCATTGCCCTTTTATGTGGGAGCAAAAACTGATGGGTAAAAACGATTTTAGCAAAATACCCAACGGCCACCCCGCAATAGAGAACCGGATAGAACTATTATATTCCGAAGGAGTAGACAAGGGCAAAATCAGCCTGTCTAAATTTGTGGAAGTATCCAGCACCAACGCCGCCAAGGCATTCGGCATGTATCCCCGCAAGGGCACCATAGCCGTAGGCAGCGATGCCGACATTGTGATATTCGATCCAAACGAAAAACACACCCTGTCTGCCGCCACCCACCACATGAATGTTGATTACTCCGGCTACGAAGGCTGGCAGGTAGCCGGCAAAGTAAAAACCGTATTACTACGCGGCAAAGTAGTTATTGATAACAACCAATGCCTGGTACAAAAAGGCAACGGCCAATTCATCAAACGCAACAAAGTATCAAACATATTGTAAGTAAAAGACGATAACCGATAATGATTTGAATGGATACATAAATTAAAAAAAAGCGTTGGCCCAGTGCGATTCCCTCCCTACGGGAGGGTGTAGGGAGGGGTTTGTGCGATGGCAAGGCGAATAAACCCCTCCCTGCCACTTCACAACCAAACGCAACCCTCCCCAAGGAGGGAATAAAAAACGTCTGCCGCTTGTGCTAAGTAAAGATTGCTTCGTACCTCGCAATGACGAAATTAAAACATAAAACAAAATATCATACATCCTCCAAATCCCCTCTCCTTTGGAGAGGGTTAGGGTGAGGCTAAAACATCAATACAATGCCACGAATCATTAAATCCGGCCTCATCCAAATGAGCTTACCCAAAACCGAAGGCGAGGGTACCATCAAAGAGATTGTAGATGCCATGATACAAAAGCACATCCCGTATATTGAAGAAGCCGGTAAACAAGGTGTACAGATACTTTGCCTGCAAGAAATATTCAGCACCCCGTACTTTTGCCCCGGTCAGGATGCCAAATGGTACGCCTCCGCCGAAAGTGTACCCGGCCCCACAACTGATTTAATGGCCCAATACGCCAAAAAATACAACATGGTCATCATCGTCCCGATATATGAAAGGGAGCAGGCCGGTGTGCTTTACAATACCGCCGCCGTAATTGATGCCGATGGTACGTACCTGGGTAAATACCGCAAAAACCACATCCCACAAACCAATGGCTTTTGGGAAAAATTCTTTTTTAAACCCGGTAATTTAGGCTATCCGGTGTTCCAGACTAAGTATGCCAAAGTAGGCATTTATATTTGTTACGACAGACATTTTCCCGACGGCGCACGTTGCCTGGGCCTAAACGGTGCCGAAATTGTGTACAACCCATCGGCAACAGTAAAAGGTTTATCGCAATACCTGTGGCAGTTAGAGCAACCCGCGCACGCTGTAGCCAACGGTTACTTTATGGGCTGCATTAACCGCGTTGGCGAAGAAAAACCCTGGAACCTGGGCAAGTTTTACGGTACATCGTACCACGTAAATCCCCGCGGACAAATTATCGGCCAGGCATCCGAAGATAACGACGAACTACTGGTTACCGAGTTTGATTTGGACATGATTGACGAAGTGCGCAGCACCTGGCAATTCTTCCGCGACCGTCGCCCCGAAACCTACGGCCCGATAACGGAACTGTAATTTATAGAGTCAAGAAGCGAGAGTCAAGAATCAAGATACAGGAAATAAGAATCAAGAATTAAGATACAAGAATCAAGACAGTAACTTAAAATGGAAATAAAGAAACATCTGCACATCCCCGCGTCTGCAAATCCAAAATCGAACATCCGAAATCCGAAATAAAAATATGGCTATAACTAATTTCAGGCTTACAACTGATGAGTACACCGAGAACTTCTCGGACATACATCCCCCGTTTGAAAACCTTACGGCTGCACTGGTTGAGGCTAACCGCTGCATTTTTTGTTACGATGCACCCTGCATCAAATCGTGCCCTACCAGCATCAACGTGCCCAAGTTTATTAAACAAATAGCAACCGAAAACATTAAAGGTTCGGCCCATACCATATTCGATTCCAATATTATGGGTGGCGGCTGCTCCAAAGTTTGCCCGGTAGAAAAACTATGCGAAGGCTCATGCGTGTACAACCTGATGGAAGAAGAACCCATACAGATAGCACGTTTACAACGTTACTCCACCGAAAAAGCCATTCGCGAAAAATGGCCTTTGTTTACCCGCAAGCCGTCAAACGGTAAAAAAGTAGCAGTAGTAGGCGCGGGGCCTGCCGGTTTATCGTGTGCGCACGTGTTATCCCGCCAGGGCGTTGATGTTACCATTTACGAAAAGGAAGCCAAAGGCGGCGGCTTAATGACTTATGGTATAGCTGCTTACAAGGTAACCCCCGAGTTTTGCGAAGACGAAGTTAACTACGTACTATCATTAGGTGGTATCGAAATAAATTACAATCAGGAATTAGGTAAAAATATTACCCTGCCCGAACTACAAAGCCAGTACGATGCCGTTTACATAGGCATAGGCGTTGGCCTTGCCCGCCAGTTAGAAATACCCGGCGAACATTTGGAAGGTGTTGAAGATGCCATCAGCTTTATATACGACATCCGTAGCAAACCCTTTAACCAGGTTAAGGTAGGCGAAAACGTAGCCGTAATAGGTATGGGGATGACGGCTATTGACGCCGCCACCCAGGCCAAACGCCTCGGCGCAAAACAGGTAACCATGGTTTACCGCCGCACCGAGGCCGAAATGCCCTGCACCCAGGTTGAGCTTGATATAGCTAAGCTTGACGGCTGCAACATTATTTGGCTGGCCGCTCCTAAAGAAGTATTGGGTGTTGACGGCAAAGCTACCGCGTTGGTTTGCAGTAAAATGATTTTGGGCGAGCCCGATGCAAGCGGTCGCCGCTCGCCAATTGAAACTGGCGAAACCATTGTTTTAGAAGTAGACATGATTATAAAGGCCGCCGGGCAAATGCCCTTTGAGAGCCTGGTATCTGGCTTGAGCCTCGAAAATAAATATGGCAAAATAACAACCGATGCCCACGGCGTAACCAGCCTGAACGGCGTATTCGCAGGCGGCGACTGCGTAAACGGGGGCCGCGAAGTTGTAGATGCCGTACAAGCCGGCAAAGACGGCGCAGCAGGGATTTTAGAATTTTTAAGTGTGTAATTGGTTTATGGATAATTGTTCATAGATCATAGTAAGAAGTGTTAAATTAGATAAAAGAACAGGTTAAAAATAATACTTGATGTTGTGGTGATCTATGAACCATCATCCATCAACTATGAACTCCTAACCCTCAATAACTACTCATGGCCGATATATCATCAAACTTTTTAGGCATTAAATCGCCAAACCCGTTTTGGTTAGCCAGTGCGCCGCCAACCGATAAAAAAATAAACGTACTCCGCGCTTTCGAAGCCGGGTGGGGCGGCGTGGTATGGAAAACCCTGGGCACACAGGTAAAAAACGTATCGTCGCGCTATTCGGCGGTTGATTATCATGGCAGCCGCGTAATGGGTTTCAATAACATCGAGTTAATATCCGATAGGCCGCTGGATATTAACCTTATCGAAATTAAAGAAGTTTTAAAAGAATTTCCCGATAGGGCAATGGTAGTTTCGCTCATGGCCGATAACGATCGCGAAAGCTGGCACGAACTCATAAAAAAAGTGCAGGATACCGGCGCTCACGGCCTCGAACTTAACTTTGGCTGCCCCCACGGCATGACGGAGCGTGGCATGGGCGCCGCCGTAGGCCAGGATCCCGAAATTGCCCGCATGGTGGTTGAGTGGGTTATGGAAATTGCCACAATACCCGTAATAACCAAATTAACCCCAAATGTGCATTCGGTAGTGCCAACCGGCTTGGCGTCGGTGTTGGGCGGTACAAATGCCCTGTCGTTAATCAATACCATTCAATCCGTAACCGGTATTGATCTCGATACCTTAATTCCAAATCCAAATGTTGGCGGTAAATCGGCCTTTGGCGGTTATTGCGGCCCGGCGGTAAAACCAATAGCCTTAAAATTTTTAACCACCATTGCCCAAAACGAAATTACCCGCAAGGTACCGGTTTCGGGCATAGGCGGCATAAGCACCTGGAAAGATGCTGTTGAGTTTATGCTGCTCGGCGCTTCAAACGTGCAGGTTTGCACCGCAGCCATGAAACATGGTTTCCGCATTGTTGAGGATATGATTGAGGGCCTAAACTATTGGATGGACGATAAAGGCTTTAAAACCCTAAACGATTTTATCGGCAAATCCGTCCACACCATGTCTAACTGGGAAGATCTGGATATCAACTACCACGTTATAGCCAACATTAACCAGGATAAATGTGTGCATTGCGGCTTGTGTTACATCGCTTGCGAAGATACCTCGCACCAATCTATCACGCTTGATTATGGCAAGCCATACAACAAATACACCATTAAAGAAGAAGAGTGCGTAGGCTGCAACCTGTGTAACCTGGTTTGCCCGGTTGACGATTGTATAACCATGGTTGAGCACCGCAAGGCCGACGAATATATGAACTGGAAAGACTTTCAACGCCTGGGTTTGCCCCTTAACGATCATTGATCTGTAAATGCAATTATTGCTTTAAAAACTGAGTAAAAAGCAATAATTGCAACGTTTATTTGGCTAAACAGCAAAAATTTTGGTTCAATGTTAAATAATTGTAAATAATTTAATTCAATTTCTTGATACTTTAAAAGTAAAGCGTTAAATTTAAGGGTTTTGTGTACAATAACTGCGTAAAAGACCGGGGCAACCTGTTCTTCCAAATAGTTTGGGAATTAAAATTAGAACTTGACCTTATTTTAAACTTTTACTTGTAAGTATATGCATCCTGAAATTGAAGCTGTAATAAAACTACCCGTTGAAGGGTATTCCGAGCCAAACGAAATAGCTCAAAACAATGCCGATAAACTAATTTCGCACATCACCCGCAAGGGCCTTTACCAAACCAACATGTTAAATAAAACATGGACGGGCGGTTTAAGCATCTTCCTCATCTGCGGCGATTGGCAGTTCCACATGCAGGCCAACAACGAGGGGCGCATCGTTTACATCCTTTTTAAAGGGCAAGTACAGTTAGATTGTGGCAGCGTATATTACGAGCAGTACACGCATATACTTTCGCACTATTTAAACGCTATAAAATTTAGCGCATCGCCCGTTAGCCTGCGGCAAACGGGTTCGTAATACCTATTGCAATAACTGTAATAATTATTGCAATACACACCGCATAAATTGCCGTGCATGCTGCCAAAAGCATCAGCGCGGTATATAATATATACTACATGAAAGAGAATAGAATACGGAAGGCGTTTGAAAATAAAGACTGGAACGAAATTAAAGTTACCGACTCGTGGCAGATACTCAAAATAATGGCCGAGTTTGTTGATGGGTTTGAGAAACTGGCTAAAATTGGCCCCTGCGTATCCATATTCGGTTCGGCACGTACCAAAGCCGATCATAAATATTACCAGTTAACCGAAAAAATTGCCGCCCTGCTAACCAAACAAGGCTACGGCGTAATATCAGGCGGCGGGCCCGGCATTATGGAGGCAGCCAACAAAGGTGCTTTTGAAGCCGGGGGAAAATCCGTTGGTTTAGGTATCGAACTGCCCTTTGAAACGTTCGAAAATAAATACATCGATCGCGATAAGCTGCTGGAGTTTAAATACTTTTTTGTGCGCAAAGTAATGTTTATGAAATACGCACAGGGCTTTATAGCCATGCCCGGCGGCTTTGGCACGCTCGATGAGTTTTTTGAAGCCGTTACCTTAATACAAACCGGTAAAATAGCAAGGTTCCCCATTGTTTTAGTTGGCACTGAATATTGGGGCGATTTAATTGAGTGGACAAAAGATAAAATGCTAACCGCCGGCAACATTAAAGCCGAAGATTTAAACCTCTTTCGCCTGGTTGATACTGCCGAAGATGCTGTAGATCATATTGTTAAGTTTTACGAAAAATATATAATTAAGCCCAATTTCTAAATTTAGTTTGCAGATTTTTAAAAGAGGTGTATTGAAAACAAAAAGATGAACGAAGAAAAAGAGATTAAAAAGGATGCTTTAATTGTTGAACGCTCTAAAAAAGTAAAAGAGGTACAGGGGCCTGTGCGCTCCGGTTTAAAAACTAAGGAGGCTATTGTAAACAATTGGCTGCCACGCTACACTGGCCGCCCGCTCGAAGATTTTACACCTTATATCATCCTCACTAATTTTTCGGGCTATTTACAGTTGTTTTCAAAATGGCATAACGATGCACCCATTATGGGCTTAGATAAACCCATGCAAAGCGTAAGTGCCGATGGTATTACCATTATTAACTTTGGCATGGGCAGCGCCCTTGCAGCAACCGTGATGGATTTGTTAACCGCCATTACACCAAAGGCCGCCATATTTTTAGGCAAATGCGGTGGCTTAAAAAAGAAAAATAACGTTGGCGATTTAATATTGCCCATAGCCGCCATACGCGGCGAAGGCACATCAAACGATTATATGCCACCCGAAGTACCCGCCCTGCCGTCATTCGCACTGCAAAAAGCCATCTCAACCACCATACGCGAGCACGACCGTGATTACTGGACAGGCACCTGCTATACCACCAACCGCCGTGTTTGGGAACACGATAAAAAATTTAAAAAATACCTTAAAACCCTGCGAGCAATGGCCATTGATATGGAAACCGCAACCATTTTCACAACCGGCTTTGCCAACAAAATACCCACCGGTGCGCTGCTTCTGGTGTCCGACCAGCCCATGATCCCCGAAGGCGTAAAAACCGCCGCAAGCGATAGCAAAGTGACCGAGCAATACGTAGAAACCCAACTAAAAATAGGTATCGACTCGTTAAAACAACTCATCAACCACGGCCTAACAGTAAAACATTTAAAGTTTTAGTTGTAAAATTTTAATTTAATGGAAACCTTTAGACCTTAACATTTCCCTGTATCCTTTTACCTTTAATCTTTATCCTTTCACCCTTAACCTTACCACTACATAATTCCTTCCAGCATCGCAACATACAAATCAATCCCTTCCTTAATCTCGTTAACATAAATAAATTCATCCGAAGAGTGGGAGCGGGCCGAATCACCAGGGCCAACCTTTACGGATGGTATATCCAGTAACGACTGGTCCGACGTGGTAGGAGAACCATACGTTGTTCTGCCCAGTTTGATGCCCGATTGTACAATCGGGTGGTTTCTATCTATCGATGATGGTTTTAACCGGATAGAACGGGCCTTTACCTCGCAATCAACATGCTCCTTTATCATCTCCAGCACTTGCTCATTGCGGTAAGCATCCGTAACGCGCACATCAACAGTAAAGGTGCAGGTAGCAGGCACCACATTATGCTGCGAACCTGCGTTGATCATAGTTACCGACATTTTAATGGGCCCAAATATCTCCGATTCCTTCGGGAACCTATACGTGCGGAACCATTCAATATCCTTCATGGCCTTATAAATGGCGTTGTCGCCTTCTTCGCGAGCGGCATGTCCGGCTTTGCCGTGCGCAGTGCAATCTAAAACCATCAAACCCTTTTCGGCAATGGCAAGCTGCATTTGGGTTGGTTCGCCCACAATGGCAAAATCCAGTTGGCCTAAGTCCGGTATAATCAATTCCAACCCGTTGGCCCCCGAAATTTCTTCCTCGGCAGTAATGGCTAGGCACAAATTATATTTAAGATTTTGCCTTTCATAAAAATATAAAAACGTTGATATTAACGATACCAGGCTGCCCCCGGCATCATTGCTGCCAAGGCCGTATAATTTACCGTCCTCTATTTTAGCCTCAAAAGGGTCGCGGGTATAACCCGTGTTTGGCTTAACTGTATCATGGTGCGAGTTAAGCAATATAGTAGGTTTTGCCGCATCAAAATATTGGTTACGTGCCCAAATATTATTCATTTTGCGCTCGGTTTTAACACCGCGAGCATTTAAAAAATCAACTATAATAGCTGCGGTATTTGCCTCTTCCCGGCTAAACGATTGGGTAGCAATTAACTGCCCGAGCAGCCCAACTGCGTTATTAAATAAAGTGTTTGTATCGGTCATATATATATAATGGAGGCAAAATTAGATATTTGAGTGCTATTATTTAGTGCGGTTTAATTTTCGTGCCAAATTAATCTGCTTTTAATGCGCATTTTTTTTAGATACATTTTTTCTACAGATTTATAATGTAGTTTTACAACAGTAATACAAAAACAATATAAGGTATTACAACAGGCACGCACCATACCACAATGAAATCAGCTTTTAGTTTTCTATTATATATTATTTTAGTTATTTTTAGTCAAGTAGCTTTTGCCCAGCAGCTTAATATCGATTATTTTATTAGCAACGCACTAAAAAACGATGCAGGCATTAAGCAAAATGTTAACCAGCAGCAAATATATGGCCTGCAGGCGCAACTCATTAATGCCCAAAACAAAAAGCCGCAGGTAAACTTTACTTCCGATTATACTTTTGCACCATTTTTTGCAGATAACGGTAAACCTATCAGCATCACACCAAACCCCGCTGCCGATGCCTTTGGTTACGATGCCGCTTTAACCAACGGCGGCCTGTATGCCACGCAACTCAATGTAGCTATACCGTTGCTCAATAGAAAAACAATAAGCACTTTACAGGATCAAAACACCAACCTTGCCGCCGTTAACCTCAGCACAAAAAAACAACTTGAACACGATTTACGCAAAAACGTAACCGACCTGTACATACAGGTTTACCAGGCCCAGCAACAGGAAGAATACCTGCAACAAGTAATACAACAGGTAAGCGAGCACAAAGCCACTGTAGAAGCACTGGTAAAACGCGGCCTTTTAATGCAGAGCGATTATTTACTTTTAGAAATTGAACAAAATGGCCGCGAAACCGATTTAAGCACCGCCCGCATTGCCGAAGTAAACGCATACGGTGCCCTAAAAAATGCTGCTGCCATAAGCGATACCGGCTTCAACAAACTCCAGGAACCCGTAATTGCAATACAGGCCAGCCCCGCCACGTTTTATTTTCGCGAAAAATTTAAACTCGATAGTTTAACTATTTCGCTTCAGCAAACAGCCTTTAATACCAAATACTTACCTGCCTTAACCTTTGCGGGAAGCGGCGGAATGATGGCTTCCGATTTTACCAACATCCCGCACAACGTAGGTTTGGAGGCTTCGCTGCACCTCAACATCCCTATTTACGATGGCCGCCAGCGTAAAATTAACGACAGCCAAAATAAAATAACCCAGCAAGGCATTGCTTACGCCCGCGATAACTTTACCATTCAGCAAAAAAACTACCTGCAAAATATTCAAAAGCAAATTGGCCTGTTTAACCAAAACATGGTATTAATTAAAAAACTGATACAAAAGCAAGATTTACTATTGCAATTGGATAAAGAAAAACTGCAAAACGGCCAGCTATCCATCATCGAATACATTAAATCAATATCCGATTATGTAGCCGCAAAGCAAAACTTAACAGCCGCCAAAGTGCAGGTACTTTTATTGGCCAATCAATACAATTATTATAACTGGTAAAATGTATAAAAAACTACAAATATTAAGTGTTTTAGGTACAGCAATACTGCTGGGCGCTTGCACTGGTGCCGATAAGCCCGAAGGCGATGCCGAAGTTAAAAGCACCCCTTTGGTTACCCTCAGCAAGCCTGTTACGCATACTTTTAACAATAGCATTATTTTTAATGCTACTACACAGTATCAGCAAAAATCGGTAATAAGGGCAGGTATAACGGGTTATATTAAACACCGTGGTTGGAAAACCGGCGACTATGTAAAAACCGGCCAGGTATTTTGTACCATAACCAGTAAAGAGCAGCAGGCACTTAAAAATATTGATAAAGGCGGCATATTGGCCCAATTTCGCGATCCTATCAAAATAACTTCCGGTACATCGGGTATTATAACCGCCGTTAATTTCCAAAACGGCGATTATGTGAGCGAAGGCGATGTGTTGGCAAACCTGGTGCAAACATCATCATTAGTGTTATTGGTTAACGTGCCCGTTGAGTATTTGGGCAAAGTTAAAGCAGGCACACCCTGCACCGTAATAATGCCCGATGGCCGTCGGGTTAGCTCGCACCTGCAAAACGGTTTACCCACTGCCGATCCTGCCGTGCAAACACAATCCTTCATCGTAAACATGGGCGCAAACAATTTACCCGAAGGCGCAAATTTAAAGGTAAGCATATCTTTATCAGGCCCGCAAGCGGGCCTGGCAGTACCCGTTGCCGCCGTACAAACCGACGAAACACAACAGCATTTTTGGGTATTTAAGTTAGGAAAAAATAACATAGCCTATAAAGTGGAGGTACAGGCCGGCAAAATTTCGGCAGACTCGCTGCAAGAGATCAAAAGCGATAAAATTACCGCAACCGACCAGGTAATTGTCAACGGTGCTTACGGCCTGGCAGATTCGAGCAAAGTAAAACCCCTTCCGTCCCCTAAAGGGGAAACTTCTGATAAGTAATAGCCCATGAAAAAACAGATTATAAGATTTAAGCATTGGGCCAGCGCGATTCCCTCCCCACAGGAGGGTGCAGGGAGGGGTTTATGCGAGAGTAAGGCAAATACCAACCTCCCCACCGTTGTCATTGCGATAGAACCGGGGTTGGTAAGAGCGGTTGAGCGAAACAGAAATCTTCCGCGATATACAAAGCCGGACTGCATTATGAAAAAAATTTCTTACTTATTCCCCCTTCAGGGGGTTAGGGGGTACAATGCAAGATAACCATACAAGTAGCTCCCCCTTCAGGGGGCGGGGGGGGCTGGGGCTTCACCACCACTATAAAAAACCATTATTCGGTTTGCTGGTGCTTATCATTATGGGTGGGGTATACAGCTATAAGCAATTAAAAACAGGCTTGTTTCCGGATATTACCTTCCCCAAGATCAAAATTATTGCCGAAGCAGGGCAGCAGCCGGTTGATAAAATGATGACCACCGTTACCATTCCCATCGAAAACGCCATCAAACGTACCGAAGGGTTGGATTATATACGCAGTACCACATCTCGCGGCAGTACCGAGTTTAATGTTTTTTTACGCTGGGATGCCGATATTGACAAGGCTATGGCCCAGGTACAGGGCCTTACCGACCAAATTAAAGGCGATTTGCTGCCCAATACCCAAATATCGGTTCAAAAAATGAACCCGTCTATTTTACCCGTAATGGGCTTCTCGCTCGAAGGTAACCGCTCCGGTATCGAGCTCCGTAAAATAGCTCAGTTCCAGGTACGGCCCTTGCTGGCCGCCGTATCCGGCGTGGCCGATATTGCAGTTATAGGCGGCAAAACCAAAGAATACCAGGTAGTGTTGCAAGCGGCCAAACTTTCGGTTTTAGGTATTACGCCGGCGCAAATATCAACGGCTATTACACAGGCCAACATACTGGCATCCAATGGTTATATTAACGATCATGGCCGTATGTATTTAAACCTTACCGATAATGCCCTCGATAATTTAAGCAAGCTGCAAAACCTGGTGGTACTCAACAACCCGCACCGCACCGTGCAGCTTAAAGATGTTGCCGATATAAAAATTAACGCCCAAAAAGAGTACGTGCGCATAAACGCCAACGGTAAAGATGTACCCCTGGTTGCCGTAATTAAACAACCCGACGCCAATTTAATTGATGTTAATAACGATATTATGGCCAAAGTGGCCGAGCTTGATAAAATATTGCCGCCCGATGTACATTTAAAACCCTACTATAAGCAAGCCGATTTTGTTAACGACAGCATTAGCAGCATACGCGATGTACTTTGGATTGGCTTAATACTGGCCATTTTAGTGGTTATTGTTTTCCTGCGGTCGTGGCGGGCGAGTGTTATCATCCTCATTACCATCCCGGCTACCTTGGCACTTTCCGTTACCGGGATATTACTTGCCGGTTACACTTTTAATATCATGACATTGGGTGCCATTGCCGCCGCCATTGGCTTAATGATAGATGATGCCGTAATCGTTGTCGAACAAATTTACCGCAGCCACGAGGAGCATCCCGCCCAAGGTATGCACCATACCGTGCGCAAGGCCATAGCCTATTTGTTTCCGTCAATGCTGGGTTCGTCGCTAAGTACCATCGTCATATTTATACCTTTTATATTAATGAGCGGTGTGGCAGGTGCATACTTTAAGGTGCTGGCTTTCAGTATGATTATCACACTTAGTATGTCGTTTTTTGTAACGTGGCTGCTGCTGCCTATGCTGTTTATTTTTATCCCGCTAAGTAAAAATGTAAAACCGCATAAAGAGGTTAAAGATGGCTGGATCAAATTCTTTTTAAGGATGCCGTTTATCAGCATTGTTTTTATTGCATGCTGCATTGCTCTCATTGTGCTGCTTCCCGGAAGGTTGCCCTCAGGCTTTTTACCTCAAATGGACGAGGGTGCCATCGTTTTGGATTATAACAGTCCGCCCGGAACTACCCTTGAAGAAACCGACCGCATGTTGAAACAGGTTGACGACCTGATTAAAAAGCAACCCGAAGTAGCATCGTTTTCACGGAGGCTGGGCACCCAAATGGGCTTTTTTATTACCGAGCCAAACCGCGGCGATTATTTGATACAACTAAAAAAACAGCGCGATAAAACCACCGAAGCCGTGAGCGACGAGTTACGCGGTAAAATACAAGCCGTGTTACCACAACTCACCATTGATTTTGGGCAGGTAATTGAAGATATGCTTGGCGATTTAACCACATCGGCCCAACCCATAGAAATTAAAGTTTTTGGCGACGACCGTAAAACTTTAGAAGACATTTCGCGAAAAGCCGCCGCGCTGGTTAAAGACGTAAAAGGCACTGCCGACGTTTTCGACGGTATAACCATAGCCGGCCCGCAAATGACGGTTGTACCCAACGTAACCAAATTGGCCCAACTAGGCATGAACCCCGCCGATTTTCAGTTTCAGCTACAAACCCAGTTAGATGGTAATGTGGTGAGTACAATGGTAGAGAAAGAACAGTCCGTTAACATCCGCATGATTTATCCCAACGCTGCGCAAACATCGGTACAACAATTTGAGGCTACCAATATATTTTTACCATCCGGGCAAACCAAGGCACTTTCGGCTGTTGCCGATGTTAAAATTGAAGCTGGCGTAGCCGAAATAGAACGCGAAAACCAAAAAATGATGGGCGTAATAAGCGCCCGACTGGATAAGCGCGATTTGGGCGGTACACTTAAAGATATTCAAAGTAAGCTATCAACCATAAATATACCCCCGGGCTACCGCATTGAGTACGGCGGCGATTACGCCCAGCAGCAGAAAGCCTTTGCCGAATTGTTAACCATTTTAATAACATCAAGCATACTGGTATTTATTGTTTTGCTGGTTATGTTCCGCAGTTTTATGGCGGCGGCAATTATCATATTTTTAGCCATAATGGGTGCCGCAGGTTGCTTTGTAGCCCTGTTTATTACGCATACCCCTTTAAACGTAGGCAGCTATACAGGTATTATTATGATAATTGGGATTATTGCCGAAAATGCCATATTCACCTACCACCAATACCAAACCGGCCTGCTGGAATGGACAAGCGAACAAAGCATTATACACGCCATAGCAGCACGCCTGCGGCCCAAATTAATGACAGCCACCGGGGCCATTATAGCACTGCTTCCCCTGGCGCTCGGCATTGGCACCGGTGCCCAACTGCACCAGCCCTTAGCCATAGCGGTAATAGGCGGCCTGTTGTTTGCTCTGCCGTTGTTATTAATTGTATTACCAACCCTGCTTAAATTATTAAAGCACGGCAATACTCCAAATACCGAACACGGAGTTAATGAAGTAAATGGGTAATACAATTTTGGGTGATAAAAAACAATAAAATAGAACCGAGAACTATATTAATTTCTGTTAGATTTTTACGGAATTTAAAATAGAAAAATATATTTGAGCAGATCGCGATAAATAGAAATACAATGATCGGCTTATAACTTACCCAAATTTCAGCGTATGTTAACGCAGTAATTTCCAACTGCTTTTTGTTGCCATTAATTGCAGCAAAAACATCGTTGAAAGCATATTTTATACAAAGCATGTACGCACAACTTAAGGCATAATAAAAACCAGCATAAACCAATAGGTAAATGACAAGTATTTGATAGTTTAAGTTTTTAACCGGCCCTATATTTAACTGCGTTGGCATGGTAAGCTAATTTAATTAGCCAAAAGGTACGGGTAAATTTTCAAAAAAACATTTTCCACAAATATTTTCGCGGGGTTAACATCTTAATAACGAAAGCGCAATAAAATATACGTTACATTAAAGACCTGTTTGAGTAAATAAAACCTTGTAAATTTGTTGTGAATTTCAATAAGTGCTGTTTATAGCGTTATACCACCATGTTCCCGGTACATGCATATTTAATCACTTAAAACCCAATAGAGTTACCACCATCAACAGGTAACACAACCCCGGTAACATACTTTGCCGCTTCCGACGACAGAAAATATACTGCTTCTGCAACATCTTCCGGTTCGCCCAGTTTGCCCATCGGCGTACGCGACATCACTTTTTGTTTCCGCTCCGGGTCGCTGTCTAAAGCCTTTGCCGACATGTTGGTTTTTATAAACCCCGGTGCCACACAATTTACCCGTATGCCACGGGCCGATAGTTCAACAGCCATAGCCCTCGTCATGCCCTCAATTCCGGTTTTAGATGCCGTATAGGCAATAACGTAAGGTATACCATATTGCGCCGCCATCGAGCTAATGTTAATTATGCAACCAGTGCCGGCCTGTAGCATCACCTTTGTTACTTCGCGGCTAACGCTAAAAACGGCATTCATGTTGGTTTGCACCACCCGGCCAAATTCCTCGTCGCTCACTTCAGTAAAATGCTTTTTAAGGTTAATGCCGGCGTTATTAACCAATATATCAATATGGTTATACTCGGTAGTAATCTCGCTAATTAAAGCAGGTATAGTATCCAGTTTACCCAGGTCGGCCACTTTATATTGGCAAAGCTCGCCAAGTTCGGTTGCAACACGAGCTAAATTTTCTTCGTTACGGCCAATAATTATGGTTTGTATACCGCTTTGTACAAATTTTTTGGTAACGGCTAAACCTAAGCCAGAAGCTCCGCCAGTTACAATTGCAGTTTTTTTCATTGGGGTTATTTAGTGGTAGAAATTAATTTAAGAGGTTTTTTTATGGTGGATAATTTTTCGTCAATAAAAATTAAAACGGTGCTAACACGTTTAACTTATAACCAACCAAAAAAATATGCAACAATTTGCCGCCGGATAGCGCTTTATTAATTATTTGTTTTTTCTTTGTAATCGGTTGCAAATATGTGCGAAAATACTCAATTTCAATCAAATTTTTAAAAAATTGATTGTTAATAACCGACAGAAAAATATTATAAAACGATAACCTTATTTAAACCATTCACCCTAAATATGCTACCAAATTTAGAACAAACATTCCGTTGGTTTGGCCCTGCCGACCCGGTAACCCTGGCTGCAATTAGCCAAACCGGTGCTACAGGCATAGTAACTGCACTACACCATATCCCTTGCGGGGACGAATGGAGCCTGGCCGAGATTAACCAACGTAAAGATATTATTGCTAAAGCAGGTTTGCGTTGGTCGGTTGTGGAGAGTGTAAACATACACGAGAGTATCAAAACCGCCGGAGAACACCGCGACCACTATATTGCCAAATACATTGCAACTTTACGCAATCTGGCGGCGGCTGGCCTAAAAACGGTGTGCTACAACTTTATGCCCGTGCTTGATTGGACGCGTACTAATTTAGATTACCGCCTGCCCAACAATGCTTCGGCCTTGCGTTACCATGCCCCGGCTGTGGCGGCATTTGATTTGTATATTTTAGAGCGCGAAGGTGCTTATACCGATTTTACCCCTAAACAGCAACAAGCCGCAAAGCAATTTTTGGATAGCATTGATGCCCAACAAAAAGAATATTTAACCAACACCATTATGGCCGGCCTGCCCGGCACCGATGAGGTATTTACCATTGCCGAATTTAAAGAGCACCTGCAACGCTACGCACAAACAGATGCCGCCAAGCTTAAAGAAAACCTGGCCTATTTTTTACGCGCCATAATACCGGAAGCGGAAAGCGCCGGAATAAAAATGTGCATCCACCCAGACGATCCGCCTTTCCCTATACTGGGTTTACCCAGGGTTGTATCAACCGAGCAAGACCTGCGCGACCTGGTTAACTATTGCCCGTCTCCGGCAAACGGCATAACGTTTTGCACCGGTTCGTTGGGTGCCCGTGCAGATAACGACCTGCCCGGTATAGTAAGCAGGCTGGGAAGCCATATCCACTTTATCCATTTACGCAACGTACAACGCGAGGCCGACGGCAGCTTTTACGAAGCCGACCACCTGGGCGGCAGCACAAACATGTATGCCGTAATGAAAAATATTATTTTGGAGCAAAAAAAACGAACAAACAGTAACCGAAACGATATAAGCATACCCATGCGCCCTGATCATGGCCATAAAATACTCGACGATTTTAACTATAATACCTATCCCGGCTACTCGGTTATTGGCAGGCTCAAAGGCCTTGCCGAACTTCGCGGTTTAGAGATGGGCATCAAGCAAACTTTGTTTGACGAATTGGTTTCTTAATTGTTCAATAAACATGAAGTGTAAGCTGTTTTTAGTTTTTTTATTAGCAACCGCCTTTAGCGGGCAAACATTTGCGCAGGTAAGCGTGTGGTTAACCAACGCCGATAAATCGGCCCTGTTTGCCCGGCAAAAACAAACCCTTGTATTTAAAGCGACCGATGAACAAAACCAGATTATCACTCTCGACGAAACCGTAACCTACCAAACTATTGATGGTTTTGGTTTTGCCCTAACCGGGGGCAGCGCCATGCACATCATCCGCATGGCCCAACCTGCGCGCGAAGCCTTGCTCAAAGAGCTTTTTGCTACCAATGATAATAATATCGGCGTAAGCTATTTACGTTTAAGCATTGGCGCATCGGATTTGAACGATCACGTTTTTTCGTACGACGACCTGCCTGCCGGGCAAACCGATACAAAGCTGGAAAAGTTTGATCTCGGTCCCGATAAAAAGGATGTTATCCCTTTGCTGAAACAGATATTGACCATTAATCCTAAAATAAAGATCCTGGGTTCGCCATGGTCGGCCCCGGTGTGGATGAAAACCAATGGCCATACCCGGGGCGGCAGTTTAAAACCCGAATACTATGAGGCTTATGCCAATTACCTGGTTAAATACCTAACCGAAATGCAGCGTAACGGTATTACCATTGATGCCATAACCGTGCAAAACGAACCCCTCAATCCGGCTAATAACCCCAGTATGTACATGGAAGCGGCAGATGTGGCCGCATTTATAAAAACCAGCCTGGGCCCAGCCTTTAAAGCAGCCGGAATTAAAACCAAAATTGTGATATACGACCATAATGCCGACAGGCCCGATTATCCCATTACGGTTTTAAACGATCCCGAAGCTAAAAAATATATTGATGGTTCGGCCTTTCATTTATACCAGGGCGATATAGATGCATTAAGCCGGGTACACAAAGCCCATCCGGATAAAAACCTGTATTTTACCGAGCAGATGGTTATTGATGATCGCGATTCGTCACAATTTAAGGTATCAAAACCGGTGTCTGATGTTTTTATCGGGGCCACCCGTAACTGGTGCCGCAATGTGCTGGAATGGAACCTAGCCGCCGATGCCCAAAATCAGCCGCATACCGATAGGGGAGGTTGCCCCATGTGCCAGGGCGCGGTTACCATAAATAACGATGCCGTAAAGCGCAGCATAGCTTATTATGCAATGGCACACTTTTCTAAATTTGTAAGGCCAGGAGCGGTTAGGGTGGCATCAAACAATTTGGATGCCTTGGCCAGCGTGGCCTTTAAACTGCCCGATAGTAAAAAGGTTTTAATTGTTACCAACACAGGCACAACAACCCAAATTTTCGACATTTTTTTTAAAGGTAAAGCCGTTACTACCAGTTTAAAAGCAGGTTCGGTAGCAACATATTTGTGGCAATAACCTTTAACAGGCTGTTAAAAACACCTAAACTATCGTTCATTGCGAGTGATAGAATCCTATGGCCTATGAAAGTGAACTGACGAATAAGAGCGTTGACTTGTGCGATTCCCCTCTTGAGAGGGGCGGAGGGGTGTGTTATTTTCGAAATGCCTGTCGTACAACACACCCCTGCCACTGCACTCGCCAACGCGCCCCCTCTCCAAGAGAGGAATTAAAAACGTCATGGTTAGGTACCAAGGAATCTCACAAAACTGCGCCTTTAGGCACAATGCTTAACAACTACTTTTGCCCGGTAACTTAATGTTAGCCTATCAAACTAAAAAAGCCCGGTATTTTCATACCAGGCTCAATTATTTTTATCTGATTATTTTTTACTTGATGCCGTAATGGTCGTTCATTAACTTTTCAAACAAACCGCCGGGTAATATGGCCTTTAAAGTTGGCACAATGGTTTGGCCAACCTGCCCAACCAAATAACGGTGCGACGGGCTCGATGAATCTACAATTTTACATAACGTTTTAGCTAACGATTCGGGACTTGGCGCAATGCTTTCGTCTTTTTCCATTGCAGCAACGGCGGCATTGTATTCCGTTTCAAGGGCTTCATTCTGGATGCTAAAAGGTATTTTGCTGCGGTTTTGGCTAAAGTCCGATTTAAAATCTCCGGGGTTAATAATGGTTACCTTAACACCTGTATTGCGCAGTTCCATACGCAAACTTTGCGAGTAACCCTCAATAGCATATTTTGATGCGCTGTACATGCTTTGGTAAGGCAAACCAAACAAACCCGCCAACGAGCTGATGTTTACAATTAAGCCCTTTTTATTGGCAATCATGCCGGGCAATACCGCGCCGCACATGCGTATCACACCAAAAAAATTTACTTCAAACTGGCTCTTGGCGCTTTCTACAGGCATGGCATAAGCAGGGCCGGCTACACCGTTACCGGCATTATTTACCAACACATCCAGCTTGCCTTCGGCTTTAATAATGCTATCAATAGCCGCCTTTACCGATGCATCGCTGGTAACATCAAGCTCAATAGGTTTAAATGACACCGAACTTAACCGTTTTAAATCCCGCGCCGAACCATAAACTGCGTGGCCTTTTGCCTGCAATGCATTTGCACAGGCCAAGCCTATGCCCGATGATGCGCCTGTTACCAGAATAACTTTTTTCATTATATAAAGTATTGACTATTGAGGTGTTTTGTTGATAATTGTTTGTAGTGTAAAGATGCAAATTTATCAATAAGCGCAAAATTTGTTTTTATAATCTTGGTTTTTTGCAACAGCCTGTGGCTTATATTTTAACTTTTAAAAATACGATTAACACGTAATAGGCCACCCACAACAATAGGTTTGAGTACACACCGGCAAGTACATCGTCCATCATAACACCCATGCCGCCGGGGATATCTTCCATCTTACGGATAAACAAGGGTTTCACAATATCGAAAAAGCGAAATAAAACTAACCCCGCAATTAAAAAATACAAATTTGCCGGGATAAACAACATCGTAATCAGCATACCGGCAACCTCATCAATTACTACGCGCGAACTATCTTCGCCCCAGTCGGGTTCAACTTTATTGCTTACGTAAATGCCAATAAGTGTAATCACCATGGTGATAAGCAAAAAGTACCAGCCGTTTTGCAGGGCCGGGTTTTGCCACCAAAACCATATAAAAATGCAGGTTAACATGGCGGCATAAGTACCGCCGCCTTTTAAAAAGCCTACACCTGCAATTGATGCTATTATTTTATTCATTAACGGTTACCGGACTGTTTACCGGCATGATAGGGTAAAAAAACAGAATCAGGATTTATCCAAAACATCCTCGGCAGCTTCGGCAACTTCGGGTTCAATAATGTTTTTTTTAGGATAATTAAACAGTAACGATGTAATTACCGGGATAACAAAAATAGCCACCGTAAATACCGAAACAAAAATGTCGGCCTTTTCGCCTTCCATCATTTTAGAAAAAGCCGCATCCGGATAAAAGTGGATATATATCGAAGCTGTTAGTTTAATACCTAACACACCAATAACCACAAAGGCAACCGTTTCTAAAAATGTAAACTTTTCCATCAGCTTAACAAAAGCCTGCGCTACAAAACGCATGGCCAGTATACCAATAAAAACGCCGGTATAAATTAAAAAAACATGGTCGGTAAAGGCTACGGCAGCAAAAACGTTATCTATCGAGAAAGCCAGGTCCATTAATTCAACAATGGCAACTGTGGCCCAAAAAATGCCGAACACACCCACAGTTGATTTATATAGCCAATTTTGGCTCTTATCTACAGATTCATCTTCGCCGCCGCCTGCTTCGGCAATTTTCCCTTTAAAATAGTTAAACGCAAGGTACATTAGGTATAAGCCGCCAATAGGTTTTAGCCACCATATTTTAACCAGCCACGATGCTAAAAACAAACAAACGCCACGCAAAACATAGGCGCCTATAATACCGTAGCGTAAAGCTTTGGCTCTTTGCTCTTTTGGCAAATCAATTACCATAGTGGCCAGTACGGCAGCGTTATCTACCGAGAGCAGGCTCTCAATCACAATCAGGTTTAAAATTATAAGCAGCCCGGCTTTAATATCGGGCCCTAAAAGCGTGTGTAAAAAATCCATATTTATATAATATCAGTATTTAACATTGTTTTTAAAATATTGGCCTGTATGTCAAAATTGCCCACGTTGTCTAAAAAATGAATGTCTTGAATCTTTTTATAATTTTCGGCCAGCAACGCCTTTATTTCGGTTGGCATGTTGGCTTTCATCGCTCCGGCGCTGCTTTGTAATTTGTCATTCTTATCTTTTAATTCGCGGATCAATGCTTCCTTTTTCGACAAATTATTTAACCAGCTATTGGTGCTTATCTTCGTAATATCGCAAAATAAGAATAAATTATTAGAAGGCGAGTATATAAAATACCTGTCGGCATTCAAAAACTTATAAACTTCTATAATTTGGCTCCCTGCTTTTAGGCCGCAATAAAACTCAGTTTTAAAATCGTATTTGCACAATACGCCCATTAATCTTTTTTGAATGGTGGCGTAACTATTTGTGTAAACGTTGTTTAAATCGTAGTCGGTAAGTTCGGCAAAGAGTTCGGGCGTAATGGTATAAAAAAAATCGGGTGCAAAGCGCGAACTAAAAGCATTAATGTTTTTTGAGAACGGATTTTCGGTTGAATCAGTCGATAATACCTGGAACAGTTTGCGCAACGACAGGTTTATTTTGAGCGATTGCCTTTGCTTATCCTGGTTATAGTTGGCTTCGGTATAAATGGTATCGCTCAGTTTATCAATCATTTCTTTGTTGAGCTGTATCTCGTCAAACAAAAGGCTGATGTTGTTTTCGTTGCTTTTTTTAATTTTCCTTAGCAAATCAACCAAGCTGGCGGTAAATTGCAGGTGAAATAATTGCAGCTTGTTAATATCCAGTTCGGGGTTGGTTTCAAACATTTTATGGATAACCTGGCTGCGCAGGTAAATTTTATAAATAACATCTTCGGCAAAAAAAACAGACAGCAGTTGCAGTTTGCTTATCATGCCGTTAGATTCATTTAAAATATTTAGCCTGTTTTCATCCATTAACCGGAGGTAAAATTATTAAAATTGTAGTTACAAAATTACGAAATTATAGATTGACCCATGGTATAAAAAAAGCCGCCACTCGGCTTAACCCGTGGCGACTTTTTATAAATTAAAATACGTGGTGGCTATTGGCTATGTAAGGCTCGTAACGTTTTTCTTCAGTTCTACTTCAAGGTTTTGCAGTTCGGTATTCAGCACCTTGCGGTTTTGCGTACCCTCGTCGTGTATCCTTTTTACTTCTGTTAAGGTTTCTATCAGCGATGCGGTTGTTTTCTTCAAAGTTTCTAACGATACCACCGTTTTTTCATTCTCGCGGGCAACATCAATGCTGTTTTGTTTAAGCAGCTCGGCATTTTTTTGCAGAATAGTGTTTGTGGTGTCGGATATTTTCTTTTGCATTTCCACATTCTCTTTTTGCCTGTGGAGTGCAACTGCAATGGTGAGTTGGTTTTTCCAAACCGGTATGGTGGTCGAAACAATAGACTGGGCCTTTTCGGCGATAGACGTATTGTTGTTTTGCACCACCCGTATTTGCGCCAGCGACTGCATCATAATAAAACGCACCACCTTTAAATCGGCAAGGCGCTTATCAAGGCGGTTTACAAAATCGCGCATGTCGGCAATCTCGTAATCGTTATAAGCCGATGGGTTGGCATCCATTTGCGCCAGTTGCTCGCTCAGTTCATTAAACTTGAGCTGGCCCGAGATAATAAGCTCTTCCATTTGATGGATGTAGCCCACATTGCTATCAAACATGGTTTGCAGCGAGCTGTTATCCTTGATAGAATTTACCCGGCCCGCCTTAATTTTATTGGTTATTTTATCAATGTTGTTAACAACCGTATCGTACTTTTGAAATAGCTTTTTAGCATCAAAAACCAGTTTTTTAACAAACGGTATGTGCGATATAAACGACGAAAAAGCACCCTGGTTTAACTCGTCAACGTCAATATAGTTCAGTTCGGTAAGCAGGTCGGTAATCAATACGCCAACTTCGCCCGAGTTATAGGTACGTACCGATGTTAAAAAGGTATTACTGTACCTTTCCATCGAGTTTTGCACCTCGGTACCATAATTAAGTATCGAGTTAACATCCTTAGGGTTAAGGTCTTTACTTAGCTCGGCATATTTTTGTACCTCTTCGGGTTTAATGTTGGTTAAATCCACATTTCCCTCTTTATCCAGCTTTACCGGCGTGGCCGCTAAGTTTACCGGTGTTATATTCAGCTCATCGCCGTTTGGTATGGTTTCCATAATTTGCAATTAAAATATACTAATAACGATAATGCTTTTTATCGTGCCTTATAAATAATTTTGGCCAACGGTGTTAACAGTTTCCTGTAGTTTTTTATCTTTTGTGGGCTCGCCAATGGCATTAAATTTCCATTCGTCGTTCCGTTTATAAAACACACCCATTACCATTGATACATAGCCTGCAAAATCGGGGCTGTGGGCAATATCGTAAGTGGCAAAAACCTCATTAACCCGCGTAGGCGTACCCTCGTAAATGCGGATGGAGGCAAAAGGAATGTGCCCAAAATCATGTCCGCGAAAGCTGTTAAGCATAAACGCAACATAGGTTACGGCCGGGTGCAGGGTGGTAAAGTTAAGGGTAATTATTTCGTTATCAAGGCCGTCGTCGCCATCTACGTCGCCGGTTAAGTCGTCGCCGCTGTGCCTTACCGATCCATCCTTCGAGGTCAGATTGCCAAAGTATATTACATCCAAAAGCTGCTTGTCTTCGGCAAACAAAGCGCAACTGGCATCCAGGTCAACCGCTTCTTTAGTAGTACCAAAAAAACCTTTTTTTACAATAGCACCCCAGTTAATACCCACACAAACCGATTGCAGCTTGTTGCCATTATCTTTTTGCAGATTAATGCGCTGCCCTTTTTGAAGATTAATTGCCATAATTTTTAGTTGTATTTATTTAAATAATCCTGTAAACCGCCCTTCATTCCGGCGCCAACAGCTTCAAATTTCCAGGTGTTATCACGTTTGTATATCCTGCCAAACTCAACCGCGGTTTCAATGGAAAAATCCTCTTCCAATTCGTATTTTAATATTTCGGCATTAGTGGCCGAATCAAAAATGCGGATGAACGAATTGCGCACCTGCCCAAAGTTTTGCCTGCGGCTATCGGCCTCATGTATGGTAACTACAATGCAAATTTCGGATACACGTGGGTCAATTTTACTCAAATCAACAATTACCTGTTCGTCGTCGCCATCGCCCGCACCTGTTAAATTATCGCCCGTGTGCTGTACTGCCCCGTCGGGAGATTGAAGGTTGTTGTAAAACACAAAAAAATCGTCTTCAACTATTTTTTTGTTTGCATCTAATATAAAAACCGAAGCATCCAAATCAAATGCACTGCCTGTAGACGAACTGTTAGTGTCCCAGCCCAGGCCTATAGTAAACTTTGGAGTAGTTATAGCTTCGCGCTGGCCTTTTTGCAAGTTAATTGCCATGTTGTATTATTTTATGGTTATTTAATAGGTTTAATGTAATAAAGTTAAGATTTTTTGAGTAAGCATCAATATGATGATAGCCATTACCGAGTGCCATATCGTAAAGCAAATCAATAAAAAAACTGGTTTGGTTACCTATAAAAATGCGGAAACTATCATGGTCGTAATTCAATATGTATTTAACTATACGGGTGTTAATAGTAAAGCTGCCGCTTTTTATGATACCTTCCAAATCAAAAATTGATTTTACCTGGTGATAGTTTAAATGGTTTTCTATATTAGGGTGAATGTTTTTATTCACCAGTTCGGCAAAGTACAGCATGTAAACATCGTTGTTCAGTTGATAGTTTTCAACCATTTTCATAATCATGCGCTCGTGGCTGCCGGTAATTTTTATGTCGTCTAAAAAAATTAGTGTTTTGCCTTCCAAAAAATCCCTGTCAATGTGAAACGAGTCGTTACCGATGAGTTTCATTCGGTCTTCGGCGCTTAGTTCGCCATAGTCTTCTTTGTAGGTTATGGTGCGGTGTACCTTGGTTTCTTGCACCACATGGTAGCCGTTAGTGGCCAGCCAGCGGTTTAAGCGGCACACAAACCAGGTTTTCATGGCAAATGTGGCCGTAGGGATAAACGAGTAGGGGCTTGATATAACTACTATTTGTTTTTCTATAGGCTGTTTTGCCAGGCACTCCTTAATAAAGCCATCGGCCAGTTGGGTGCCAAATGTTTTTGCCACGGCTTCGTCTCCAAATTTAAAACGGCTGTAATCGTCGGCACTAAAGCCAAAGCCCGACGAATTATTAATATGATGAAGCGAATAGCTGACTAACATGGATTAATTAAGCTGGTAATACTTTTATTGTTCGAATTAATAAGCAGGCTCTTTATACCCACTGCATTTGCCCCTTCAATATCTGCCTTGGGGTTATCGCCAATATGAATAATATTTTTTAAATCAATGTCAACATGGTTATAAAGTAAAGTTATGTTTTTAAGCATAAGGTTAAACAAAGCGGCATTGGGCTTTGATAAACCAACCTCGTCCGAATATAATTGAAAGTTAAAGTATTCGTTCATACCCAGTTCAGCCAATATTTTGCGTAGTGTTACCCCTTTTATAAAACCGGTATTGCTTAATAAGCTCATTGTAGCCCCGCTGTTTTGTTTTAGATGCAATAGCACCTCATTTGTTTCAGCCGAATATACGATTGGCATATAATTAAACAGCAGCCTTTCCATATCATCAAACAATTTGCCGGTATCAATATCATGCAGGTTAAATTGATTATCATTAATCATGCTGATAACCATCAAATACATTTCGTCGGCATCAATGTTTTTGCCTGTGCGTTCGTTAATGGTGTTGCACATCAGGTCAACCTGCCTAAAAGCCAGGGCAACATCGGCAATGCTTTTATTGGCCGGGTTAAAATCCCGGTGAAAAATTTTAGTGCGTTCGGTTTTGAACCCGCTATTTGATTTGATAAGCGTTAGCCATAAATCAAACGAGTAATGCTGGTAGTATTGCATAGGGTTGCAGGTTACGGTAATGGCGCTTGCACCAGTAACCGTAACCTGTGTTTTTTTTATGATGCCTTGTAATTTGCCAGTAAATCAATAAAACTATCGGTAATGCTTGGTTCGCCAATGGCTCTAAATTTCCACGAACCATCGTGGCGGTAAACTTCGGCAAACGTCATGGAGCACATACCATTGTAGGTTGAATTACCCGACAGGCTGAATTTTGTGATCTCGTTTCCACGATTATCAACCGCGCGGATAAAGGCGTTTTCAACCATGCCAAAGTGCTGGTTGTTTTTGCGGCCCTGGTAAATGGTCACAATAAAAAGTATCTTCTCATATTTAGCATCCAGCGAATCCAGCTTAACAATAATCTGTTCATCATCACCTTCGCCTGCCCCGGTGCGGTTATCGCCCGTTAGCCAAATATTACCCGATGGATGCCTCATCGAGTTAAAATAAATTACGTCGCCTTCAAAAAGGGTTATCTGGCGGCCATCATTGGCCTTTACACTACGGCCCATGTTGGCCACTTTGCCGTTTTTATCTAACAAAAAGGCAATGGCATCCAAATCGTATTCAGCCTCTTCGGCACCGCCAAATAGTTTACCTAAAAAGCCGCCGCTGTGGCTTTTTTTAACATCCCAACCCAAGCCAATAGTAACCGACGACAGATCGTAGCTTTCGCCTTTATCGTTTTTGCGCAGATCAATAGTTTGACCTTTTACCAAATTTATAGCCATGTTTTTATTATTTTATGATTTGCCCTTTAAAGTATTTACTTAAAAAGAAAGCCAAATCTTCTTTATATCCCACTCCCGAAGCCTCAAATTTCCATTGTCCGCTGCGCCTGTACAGGCGGCCAAACTCAATTGCGGTTTCAATCGAAAAATCTTCGCCCAGTTCATATTTGCAAACTTCGCTTCCGGTTTGCTCGTCAATAATCCGGATGTACGAATCGCGCACCTGCCCAAAATTTTGCCTCCGCGCGGCAGCCTCATGAATGGTAACTACAAATAAAATCTCCTGTATTTTAGCGTCAACTTTAGTGAGATCAACATTGATTGATTCATCATCGCCACCATCGCTGTTACCACCCGAAGGATCGTCGCCGGTATGATGTACCGCCATGTCTGGCGAATCAACATTATTGTAAAAAACAAAAAACTCGTCTTCGGGTACAAAGCGGTTAGCATCAATCATGATAGCCGAAACATCCAAATCAAATTCGTAGCCTGTTCCTTCGTTCGGGTTCCAACCCAAACCCACAGTCATTTTAGATAATCCTATATCTATTTTTTGCCCTTTTTGTAAATTAATAGCCATTGTTATAATAATATTCGGTTTGTATAACCGGTGTTTTTTGTACTCAACTAATCGGTGATCAATTAAAAATCTAAGATATATTATTTTTATACATCAGCATCTAAAACTAAAAAAACCTTTTTTTAGTTTTAGATGCTGTGTGTTAGGATGCAAGTTTGTCAGCACGGTTTCAAAAGAACTGTAAATTTGCTTTTTAACCACTAATATGTTTAAACTTGCCAATAGTTGTTTAAACATCAATTTTTAAATATTGAATAAGATGGAAATAGGAATAGACAGTTTTGCTGCCGCCATGTTTGATAATACAGCCGATAAGGGAGCACGCAACGTAAATGTTATGGCTCAATTGCTGGAGCGGATTGAACATGCCGACCAGGCCGGGCTGGACGTTTTTGGCATTGGTGAACACCACCGCAAGGAGTTTTTAGATTCGGCCCCGGCCATGATACTTGCCGCTGCTGCTGCGCGTACCAAACGCATACGCTTAACAAGTGCCGTAACGGTTATAAGCGCTGCCGACCCGGTGAGGGTGTTCCAAAATTTTGCTACTTTAGATCTCATTTCCAACGGTCGTGCCGAAATTGTGGCGGGCCGTGGCTCGTTTATAGAAGCCTACCCGCTATTTGGCTACAAACTGGAAGATTACGACCCGCTTTTTGCCGAAAAGCTGGAGCTGCTATTAAAAATACGGGATAACGAGGTTGTAACCTGGGCAGGCAAGTACCGTGCGCCCTTAAATAATCAGGCAGTTTACCCGCGCCCCGTTCAGGCATCGTTGCCGGTTTGGCTTGGCGTTGGCGGCACACCGCAATCGTTTATCCGCGCAGGCGTTATGGGTTTGCCGCTAATGGTTGCCATTATTGGCGGCGAAACGCACCGCTTTAGGCCCCTGGTTGATTTGTACCGCAAAGCCGGCCAACAAGCAGGGCACGCGCCCGAGCGTTTAAAAGTTGGGCTGCATTCTATTGGTTATGTTGGCGATACAACGCAGCAAGCCGTTAACGATTTTTTCCCCGGCTATGCCGAAGTGTTTGGAAAAATAGGGAAGGAGCGGGGCTGGCCGCCCATCACCCGCCAGCAATACGATGCGCAAACCGGCCCAACCGGTGCCTTACTGGTTGGCAGCCCCGAAGATGTTGCCGAAAAAATACTACGGCATAGTGAAGCTTTGGGAGGCGTTTCGCGCGTAACTTTTCAAATGGACCAGGCTGCACTGCCGCAGCAACAACTTTTAAAATCTATTCAACTCATTGGCGAGCGTTTAATACCGCTGGTTAACGGGTAAACAAAACAATCGCTGTTTATTTAAATTGCGAAAATTGGCCAAAGTGCCAAAGTATGCCCGATGGATCGTGCAAAAAGCATTCGCTACCCCAATACTCGGTGCGTATTGGGGTAAGTTTTACGCCTTCGTATTTGCCGGGTAGGTTTAGGTGCAGCAATTGGTTGTAATAGCTGCTAACATCATCAACCTCTAAAAATATCATGGTATTATCTATCCAATCCTTAACATAAGCATCTTGTAAGTAAAACCCTAATTGCCCGGTTGTAAATAACGACATGTTATGGCTTATAACGCTTTCCGCAAAACCCAGGTCGCGGTAAAAGTTTCTCGACTGCTCAAAGTTTTTCGCGCCTATAAACGGCCTTATCGATTTTGCACTGTGTTGCATAGCTTATTATATAAATTGGTTTGCAGCAAATAAAAACAAAAATATAAATCCGGGGCTTATCATAACTTTATGAGGTTAAAAAGTTCAATTTATATTTAACTTATTTCTCTAAAATTTGTGTGTACAAGGTTAGGGCTTGTACGTTATGTAATCCACAAAGCAATTTTTTTCAACATAACTGCCTATACCGTTACTATAGCATTAACTTAGCCATTTAAACATAACATTAGTTTTGGCAAATACCGCAATAAAAGAAACACCGTTAATGCAACAGTACAATGCCATAAAGGCAAAGCACCCCGGTGCGCTGTTACTGTTTCGCGTTGGCGATTTTTACGAAACTTTTGGCGAAGACGCCGTTAAGGCATCGGGCATATTGGGTATAGTGCTTACCAAAAGGGCCAATGGCGCGGCCACGCATATAGAACTTGCAGGCTTTCCGCACCACTCGTTAGATACTTATTTGCCTAAACTGGTTAGGGCAGGCCAGCGCGTGGCTATATGCGACCAGCTTGAGGACCCCAAAACCACCAAGAGCATTGTAAAGCGCGGCGTTACCGAATTGGTTACACCCGGCGTTGCCTACGGCGATAACATCGTTCAGCAAAAGAGCAATAATTACCTGGCATCGTTATATTTCGAAAAAAAACAGCATCGGCATTGCTTTGCTTGATATATCAACCGGCGAGTTTTTAACCGCCCAGGGCAATAGCGATTATATTGATAAACTACTGCAAGGCTTCAGCCCCAGCGAAATTATATTCCCGAAAAGCAGGAACGCCATTTTTAAAGAAACCTTTGGCGACCGCTTTTATACTTACGCCCTGGATGAATGGGCCTATACCGGCGATTATGCCGTAGAAACGCTGCTCAAACACTTCGAGGTAAAATCGCTAAAAGGTTTTGGTATCGAAAAACTCAATTTGGGTATTGTGGCGGCAGGCGTGGCACTGCATTATTTAAACGAAACCGAGCATAAAAATTTACAGCACATATCGGCCATTAGCCGGATAGAGGAGGAGCGGTATTTATGGCTCGATAGGTTTAGCATCCGCAACCTGGAGTTAATTGGCTCGCATAACGACAATGCTGTTACCTTGGTTGATGTGCTCGATCATACCTGTTCGCCTATGGGTGCGCGCATGCTGCGCCGCTGGATAGTGATGCCTTTAAAAGAGCGCAAGCCCATTGAAGACAGGCTGAATGTGGTTGAATACCTGATAGCGCAGGAGGGGCAGCGCGAAGAATTGAAACAGCAGATACGCCACATTGGCGATTTGGAACGTTTAATATCTAAAATAGGTTTACAAAAGGCTAACCCGCGCGAGGTTGTGCAGCTAAAAAAAGCGCTCATAGCCATTGATTTGATGAAGGGCCTTTGCAGCACGAGCGAAAGCCTGGCACTAAAAACCATTGGCGAACAACTTAACCCCTGCGCGCTCATCCGCGATAAAATTGAAAAGGAACTGCAAAGCGACCCGCCTGTAATGATTGTAAAGGGCAGCGTAATTGCCGATGGCATTAACGAGGAGTTAGACAGGCTGCGGAAAATAGCCTTCGGTGGCAAAGGCTATTTGCTGGAGATACAAAAGCGCGAGGCCGAAATTACGCGCATACCATCACTCAAAGTGGCCTTTAACAATGTATTTGGTTATTACCTGGAGGTGAGTAATGCCCACAAGGATAAGGTGCCAACCGAGTGGATACGCAAGCAAACCCTGGTTAACGCTGAGCGTTATATTACCCCCGAACTAAAGGAATACGAAGAGCAGATATTAGGTGCCGAAGAAAAGATATTAGCCCTGGAAACCCGTTTATATAACGAATTGCTATACCAGCTTACCGAATATATTAAACCCATACAGCTTAATGCTCATTTGGTTGCTCAAATGGATGTATTGCTCAACTTTGCCACCATAGCCATTAAAAACTATTACGTTAAGCCGCAAATTAACATGGGCAGCGTAATTGATATTAAGGGCGGCCGCCACCCGGTTATTGAAAAGAATTTGCCTTTAGGCGAAGAATATATCACCAATGATGTTTTCCTGGATTCCGATTCGCAGCAAATCATCATTATTACCGGGCCCAATATGGCCGGTAAATCTGCCATATTAAGGCAAACCGGTTTAATAGTGCTCATGGCGCAAATGGGTTGTTTTGTACCCGCCAAAAGTGCCGAAATTGGTTTGGTTGATAAAATATTTACCAGGGTAGGAGCATCGGATAATTTATCATCGGGCGAATCTACCTTTATGGTTGAGATGAACGAGACGGCCAGTATTTTAAATAACCTGAGCGACCGCAGCCTGATATTGCTTGACGAAATTGGCCGGGGCACATCCACTTACGATGGTATATCAATAGCCTGGGCCATTGCCGAATATTTGCATAACCACCCTTCGGCAAAAGCTAAAACTTTGTTTGCCACCCACTACCACGAGTTAAATGAACTCACCAATATGTTTAACCGCATTAAAAACTACAACGTAACGGTTAAAGAGGTTGGGCATAAAATTATATTTTTACGCAAACTGGTTCCCGGCGGCAGCGAACATAGTTTTGGTATCCATGTAGCCAAGCTGGCCGGTATGCCACCCAAAGTATTGAGCCGCGCCAACGAGATACTCAAAAAGCTCGAAGCCGAACGTACAGGCGGCGAAAGCATTAAAGAGAGCATTAAAAAAGTGCAAAAACAAGCCGTACAAATGCAAATGTTCAGCATTGACGACCCCGTTTTGATAAAAATACGCGATATGCTCAATAACTTGGAAGTAAATACCCTAACCCCCATAGAAGCCCTGATGAAACTGGACGAGATACAAAGGGTGATAAAAAGTTAAAAAATATTCGAAAAGCACTAAGTATCAGGTTTTGCCGTATTAAACTAATGTTGAGTTAATAGTACTAAGTATTGAATCAAAAGTTAGATTATTCTTTTTTTGACTTAGAACTTAAGACTTGGTGGCTAAAGACTATCCGTCATTGCACTATTAAAATAGCACTAAATTGTTTGATAAAGGCTTGTCAACACTCCCTGTCAAAACGCCACGCAAATTAAGCAATAGTCCTCAAACTTAATTTACTACGGCTTGTTGTGACTGAATGAACCGTTTGCAAAAAAAGTTAGAGAAGATAGGGCGCGACCCCAAAATAACCGCACGGGCTGTAGGCTTGCGCTACGTGAGCGATTCGGTAGCGGGGTATACGCGTAAGGTTACTAAAAGCGGCTTCGCCTTTTACGATGCCGACGGCAAGCCGGTTAAAGATAAAGAGTTGCAGCAACGGTTTAAAAGTTTGGTAATTCCGCCTGCCTATACTCATGTTTGGATATCGCCTTATGCCAATGGCCATTTGCAGTTTACGGGCGTAGATGCAGCGGGCCGCAAGCAATACCGTTACCACCCGGAGTGGAACGCTATACGTAACCATTCAAAATTTCATCGTATGCAACTGTTTGCCAGCTTTTTGCCCGCTATAAGGCAACAGGTTGCCAAAGACCTGGCACGGCACGGCATGGCTTACCAAAAGGTTTTGGCTCTGGTGGTAAAGTTAATGGAGCTAACCAGTATAAGGGTTGGTAACGATTCGTATAAAAAACTCTATGGCTCGTTCGGGTTAACAACTTTGCAAAACAGGCACGTTAAAATTAACGGTGACGATATGAGCTTTGAGTTTCGCGGAAAGAAGGGGGTTTATCAAAAGATAGCTTTGCATAGTAAAAAGCTTGCAAAGCTGGTAAAGCAGTGCCGCGATATCCCCGGTAAGGAGCTGTTTCAATATTACGATCACGATGGCAAGCATTGCACTATCGGCTCCGGCGATGTGAACAACTATTTAAAGGAAGCAACTGGCGAAGATTTTACCGCCAAAGATTTTAGAACCTGGGCCGGTAGTGTAAGCGCGCTATATGCTTTTAAAACCGCAGGAGGGTTTGAAACCGCTACCGAATGCAAAAAGAAGATAGTAAACGTGCTTGATGAGGTAGCCCTAAATCTGGGTAATACACGCACAGTTTGTAAAAAATACTACGTACACCCGGCAGTAATTAAAAGTTATGAAGATGGCACGATAGATAAGTACGTAGCTAAACTTGACGAAAAAGACCAGGCCGATGCTAACGAACTAAACCTGGCCGAAAAAATATTACTCCAACTTTTAGAAAGCGAAAACATGGCTAAAGCCGGATGATTTTAAAATGGGCACAATTGTGAAAATACAAATCGGTTTTTAAAATACAATTCAATACAAACTGCTGGTTTAGCCGGCATTTTTTGTTTGGCTTTTAAATTTTACCTTTACAAGTAACCTAAAGCATAACCGGTATTCCTTTATAACATTCATGAACAGCCTAACCCCAACACCATCAGCCGAAGCCATAGGGCACCGCCTAAAATCTATCATCGGTGGCTCAATAGGTAACCTGGTTGAGTGGTACGATTGGTATGTTTATTCGGCGTTCTCGCTGTACTTTGCAGGCTCATTTTTCCCGAAAGGCAGCGAAACCGCGCAATTGTTAGATACGGCTGGCGTTTTTGCGCTTGGCTTTTTAATGCGTCCCATTGGCGGCTGGATAATGGGTGTTTATGCCGATAAAAAAGGGCGTAAAGCTGCGCTTACTTTATCTGTTTTATTAATGAGTGCCGGGTCGTTGGTTATAGCTTTGGTACCGGGGTATAAGCAAATAGGCATTGCAGCACCAATTATACTTGTGCTTGCGCGGATATTACAGGGCCTGAGCGTGGGCGGCGAATATGGTACAAGCGCAACTTACCTTAGCGAAATGGCCACCAAAAAGCATCGCGGCTTTTATTCAAGTTTCCAATATGTTACCTTAATTATGGGGCAACTGCTGGCCCTGGGAGTACTGGTTTTATTGCAGCAATATTTTTTAACACAACAGCAATTGCATAGTTGGGGTTGGCGCATTCCGTTTGGTATTGGTGCGGTTTTAGCAGTGTCGGCAATGTATTTACGCCGCAGTTTAATGGAGACGGAATCCTTTAGCAAGGAGCGCGATACCAAACAAAACCGAGGAACATTAAAGGCTCTTTTTGAACATCCCAAAGCAGTGGCACTGGTTATTTGTTTAACAATGGGCGGCACGGTGGCGTTTTATACCTTTAGTACGTACATGCAAAAGTTTTTGGTAAATACCTCCGGCTTTAATAAAAACCAGGCTACGCTTATATCAACCTTAACATTGTTTGGCTTTATGCTGATACAACCGTTGTTCGGCTTATTGTCGGATAGGGTAGGCCGCAAGCCTTTACTTATTGCTTTTGGGGTGCTTGGCGTTTTAACCACAATCCCAATTATGGGCACCCTGGAGAAAACCCATGAAATTCTGCCAGCATTTGCGCTGATTATGATTGCGCTCACCATTACAAGCTTGTACACATCAATTAATGCAGTTGTAAAGGCCGAGTTATTTCCGGTTAATGTGCGTGCTTTGGGGGTTGGTTTTCCGTATGCTATTGCAGTCTCGGTATTTGGAGGCAGTGCCGAATATTTGGCCTTACAGTTTAAACAGCACGGGCACGCCAACTGGTTTTATTGGTATGTTACGGCTTGCATCGCGGTATCGTTAACGGTTTATGCCACCATGAACGACACCCGGAAATACAGCCGGATGGAAGAAGATTAGTTTGATGTGGGATTTCGGATGTTCGATTTGGGATTTTTTAAATCCAATTTCCAATAAACTAAAAAATTCGAAATCGAACATCCGAAATCAAAAAATGAAGTTATAAAATAAGAATATGGAATTTGGACGCGTTACCACGCCTGAACTGGCAACTATTGATTTTACTTTGCCACCCAACCCCCGGTTGACAACCGAAACCTTGAATGCCGCCGAACCCAAAAAACAACTGGAAGTGCATATAGGTTGCGCCAAATGGGGCCGTAAAGAATGGGTGGGCAAAATATATCCTGATAAAACCAAGGAAGCCAATTTTTTAGATGAGTATGTTAAGCATTTTGACTGTATTGAGCTTAATGCTACTTTTTATAATGTTTATCCGGCTACAACTATCCAAAAGTGGAAGGATAAGGCTTTGCAGAACCCACACTTTAAGTTTTGCCCCAAGTTTTCGCAAAGTATTACACATATTAAACGTTTAAAAAATGCCGAAGAAGTTACTACTGCGTTTTACGAAGGTATTATGGCCTTCGGCGATTTACTTGGCCCCTTATTTTTGCAACTTAGTGATAACTATACGCCCAAAAGCATGCCCGAGCTAAAAAGTTACCTGCAACATTTACCGCATGATGTGCCTGTTTTTGTTGAGGTGAGGCATAAAGACTGGTTTGCTGTTCCGGCCATTCGCGATGAGTTTTTTGGGATGCTGCGCGATTTGAATAAAGGAGCCGTAATAACCGATGCCTCTGGCCGCCGCGACTGTGTACATATGGAACTACCCACGCCGCATGCCTTTATACGTTTTGTGGGCAACAGCCTTGACCCAACCGACTATACCCGCGTTGACGAGTGGGTGCAACGCATTAAACAATGGCACCAGCAGGGTTTACAGTCGGTTTGGTTTTTTATGCATCAGCACGATGAACGATATTCGCCCGAGTTGTGCGACTATGTTACCCAGCAATTAAACAAAGAGTTAGGACTTAACTTATTACGACCAAAGTTTATTGGCAAGGATAAGGGATTATTTGATTAAGGCTTTAAAGAATAGTAATAAATAGGATTTATACAATAAACTACCAATGGATAATAAGCAACTCCTAATAAATTTTTACGCCGCCTTTGCGGCAGGTGACGCCGAAGGAATGGTTGCCTGTTATTCCGATGATATAGAGTTTACCGACCCTGCCTTTGGTTTGCAAATCGGCGAAAACGCCAAAAACATGTGGCGGATGTTACTCAAAAATCCGGATATAAAGGTTACGGTAAGCAACATTGAGGCAAACGAAAAAACCGGAAGTGCCAATTGGGTTGCTGTTTATACTTTTAGCCGTACTGGGCGCAAGGTTACCAACCGTGTTTCGGCAAAGTTTGAGTTTGGCGGCGGCAAAATAACCAAACATACCGACTATTTTAACATCTGGAAATGGGCCGGTCAGGCTATGGGTATTAAAGGGTATTTATTAGGATGGACGCCATTAATGCAAAACGGCATTCATAAACAAGCGGTTATGATGTTGACGAGGTTTAATATATAATTTTCAATCCTCAAATATCGATACTCAGATTAGTTATTAATGGCGCAATTTGGTTAGTGTAAACTACAGCTTATGAATTACGTCGCCATATTTATCAAGATGTGTATGAC
The DNA here is from genome assembly GCF_003633615.1 of Mucilaginibacter gracilis. Classification (NCBI taxonomy): domain Bacteria; kingdom Pseudomonadati; phylum Bacteroidota; class Sphingobacteriia; order Sphingobacteriales; family Sphingobacteriaceae; genus Mucilaginibacter; species Mucilaginibacter gracilis. Next base: position 4,406,187 of record NZ_RBKU01000001.1, read on the forward strand.
ATTTTGGGCAAGTTGTGCCACCCCAAAGAGCTTCTGCTTTGTTATCAGGTATTCGTATAATAGGCTGCTTGGTTTGACATACCGGGCAATATACACGTTTTAAATTTACACCCCATTTAGATTTGTGTTTACTTTCATTTGTTAGCCAAATAATAAAAGCAATTACCATAATCGAATAAATTAGTACTTGAATCATTGGATGTGATTTAGTGATAAATTTTTATGTCTATTTAATCGATATGGTTTCCGCGTAGGGTTCATTATTAAACCAGGCCCGAAACCACGTTTATACTCAAAGCTACAATAGCAGTGTTAAAAGCAAACGAGATAAGGCCGTGTAACAAAACCATCCGGCGTATGGGGCGCGAAGATATTTCAACATCTGATACCTGAAATGTCATCCCCACTACGAATGAGAAATAGGCAAAATCAAGATAATCCGGGGTCTTTTCGTCCGGAAACTGTAGGCCGCCTATAACGGCTGTTGCTTTATCGTCAGGGTCCGGTGTAGTCGTGTAAAACATGTGGGCATAGCTCATGGTAAAAACAGTGTGCAACATCCACCACGATACGATTACCGAGCCAACGGCCAATAATGCCAGGCGCAGTACATCATCATGATGGCTGCCTTTGCTGGCCTTTAGCAAAAACAGAATAGCAAATAAACTAACGCATGAGCCTGCAATAATAAACAACAGTATCATAAACCGGTTAGAATCTTTAAGGCGTGCTATTTTACGCATTTCGCGCGGGTGCGATGAAAGGATAATGAGCCAATCGGTAATGATGATAACCGAGGCGCAGCTTAACCACGATAATATAATGAGCGACGGTACCGATACATGCCCGTAAATGAGGCAAAATACAAGGATGCCAACAGCAAGTGCCATAATAAGCCTATGTTGCACATCAAAACGGATAAGCGAGTCTATTTTGGGTTCTTTCTGCATGTTAATTAGTCTTCTTCAACAATCTCGGCAACCCTGCCCACTTGTCCGTCTTCTAACCGTACTTTAATTCCGCGCGAGTGGTACGCCGAACTGGTAAGCAGGTTAGCCACAACGCCCCGCGTTAACTTACCGCTCCGCTGATCTTTTTTCAGGATAATATCAACCAGTAAACCCGGGTATATATCTGCTCTGTTTTGGCCGTTCATTTTAATGATCTGGTTTATCCCGCCACCGGACAAAAAGGCTGGGGGGGATAAAGTAAGAATTATTTTGTGTTTATGCTACTAAACCCTCAATTGCCTTATTCACCTTTTCGAAAGGGAACTGCGCCACCAAGTTTTGCATGGCATTGGTAATATGCTCATTGCCAAGGTTGCCTATACTGCCTTCGTGGCTATGGTTAACGTTTCTATCCGGCTTAAATTCACCTTTTTCAATGGCGAGGCCCACGTATTTATAGGCATCCCTAAAAGGCATTCCACTTAAAACTAGTCGGTTAACCTCCTCAACGCTAAACAGGTAGGCATATTTAGCATCATCAAGTATATTATCCTTTACGGTGATATGTTCGAGCATAAAGGCGGCCATGTGCAGGCTGTTTTTAATATCGGCAAAAGCCGGAAAAAGTAGCTCCTTCAATAATTGAAGTTCACGATGATAGCCCGATGGCAGGTTAGTCGTCATCATGGCAACATCGTTAGGTAATGCTTGCAGGCGGTTGCAACGGCCACGCATAATTTCCCAAACATCGGGGTTTTTTTTATGCGGCATAATGCTCGATCCTGTCGTTAAATTTTCGGGATAGCTCACAAAAGAAAAATTCTGACTCAGGTAAAGGCATTGGTCCATTGCCATTTTGGCCAGCGTTGCCGCGATAGAAGATAGTGCCTGTGCAATAACGCGTTCGGTTTTTCCGCGCCCCATTTGTGCGTAAACCACATTGTAGTTTAAAGCCTCAAAACCTAACAGTTGCGTAGTTAAAGTACGGTTTAACGGAAACGACGAACCATAACCCGCCGCCGAACCCAGTGGGTTTTTATTGGTAATGTGGTATGCCGCCAAAATAAGTTCCAAATCATCAATCAAACTTTCGGCATAAGCGCCAAACCATAGGCCAAATGAGGATGGCATGGCTATTTGCAAATGCGTATAGCCCGGCAATAAAACATGTTTATGCTTTTCGCTGAGGCTGATAAGCAGGTTAAACAGGCTTTGCACTGCTTCAACAACTTCCTGCAATTCGTGGCGGAAATATAGTTTCAGATCAACTAAAACCTGGTCATTGCGCGATCGGCCACTGTGTATCTTTTTTCCGGCCTCGCCAATGCGGCGGGTAAGCAACACTTCCACCTGCGAGTGTATATCTTCAACGTCGGCCTCAATTTTAAAATCGCCGGTTTTAATATCGGCGTATATCTTTTTTAATTCCAATTGTATTACTTCCAGGTCGGCTTTATCAAGCAAGCCAACGCTGGCCAGCATTTGGGTGTGGGCCAATGAGCCCAGTACATCAAACGCAGCCATTTGCTCGTCAAATTCACGATCGCGGCCCACGGTAAAGTTTTCTACAAGTTTATCTACAGTAATAGTTTTTTGCCAGATTTTACTCATGGTGCAAAGATGTAATAAATTATTTATTTGGTAACAAAGGTGCAGGCAATAACAGGGCTAATGCAGCAATTATTAAATTAAGGCAAAAGTGCTGCCATCAAACAAACCCTTGTCGCTTAGTTTTAAATGGGGTATTACCAGGAGTGCCATAAAAGAAAGCGTCATGAAAGGGGCAGAGAGGGTTGAGCCCATCAGCTTGGCCTTGGCATCAATAGCGGTATAAGCTCTGGCAACATCATAGCCATTGCCGGTGCTCATTAAGCCTGCAACGGGCAGTGCCAAAACAGTTTCATCGGTATTGCTCACGCAGCTAATGCCGCCTTGGGCTTTAATAATAAGGTTTACAGCTTTGCAAATACTATCATCATCAACACCAACAACTACAATGTTATGGCTATCGTGTGCCACCGACGATGCTATGGCGCCCTCGGTTAAACCAAAATTTTTGATAAAACTTTTCGCGATGGGCGCATTATGGTAACGGTTAACAACCGCTATTTTTAAAATATCATCTTTAAGGTCGGGCTTGAGTAAACCATTTTCGGGTGTTAGTTTTACCAATAGTTTGTTGGTAATAAGTTGCCCGTCGATAGCCTCAATAACTGGTGTTAACTCGTTGTATAGTTGGTTAACCTCAAACGCAAAATCACCCGGCGTTTTTTCTGTTACCCGGAAATTGTTAACCAGGCCCGCCGTGCTGCTTTCAATTAACGAAACACCGTTTTCGGCAACCAAAACACCATCAATGTAAGTTTGCAAAACCTCAAAGTTTCGCAAATCGTTAACCAAAATAAAATCGGCAGGCTGGCCGGGTTGCAGCAGGCCAATATCTAATTTATAATGCTCAACCGGGTTAATACAAGCAGCTTGCAGTACCTTAAATACATCAACGTCTTTATGTACGGCACGGCTGCAAAGTTCGTTTATGTGGCTGGCAACTAAGCTATCGGGGTGCTTATCGTCGCTGCAAAACATCATATGGTTGGGGTAATCATGCAGCAGGTTTATCAGCGCATCAAAGTTTTTAGCGGCGCTGCCCTCACGTATCAGTATCTTCATGCCGTAGTTCAGCTTATCCAGTGCTTCTTCGGCAGTAAAGCATTCATGGTCGGTGCTAATGCCGGCCTTAATGTATTGGCCGGCCTGTTCGCCGCGCAAACCGGGCGCGTGTCCATCAACGGGCTTTCCGGCAGCTAAGGCACTTTTTATTTTCGCTAAAACTTCGGCATCCCCGTTCAACACGCCGGGGAAGTTCATCATTTCGGCCAGATATTTAACCTCGTCGCGTTCTAATAATTTAGCTACGTCGGCGGCATCTAATACCGCTCCAGCGGTTTCAAATGTAGTGGCAGGTACACAGCTTGGGGCACCAAAATTAAACTTAAACGGCACGGTTTTACCGTTTTCTATCATGTATTCAACCCCCGCCAGGCCACACACATTGGCAATTTCGTGCGGGTCGTTAACGGTGCCTACGGTGCCATGCACTACTGCTAACCTTGCAAACTCCGCCGGTACCAACATCGAACTTTCCACATGCACATGCGCATCAACAAAGCCGGGCATAATATAGGCTAAAGCCGATTCATCGGTCACAGCAATTTTTTCCACAGCGGTTATCCTGCCATCGGCAAAGCTTACCCTTGCGGGATAGATGCTTTTGTTCTTAATATCAACCAGTTTGGCAGTTATTTGCATGTTAAGCCCCTCTAAATCTCCCCCCGAAAGGGGAGATTTTTGATTTAGATTGTTTTTTCGATTTACTTTAAAGATACGCCTTTTTGGGAAGTACCTTAACTTAGTTTATTGTTCATTGCTCTTAAAGCCCTCCCTTCCGGGGAAGGTTAGTTGAGGCTTTTACTTTTTTCGTCTACCTTCCAATATCCTGAAAAACGAGCGGCTGCGTATTTCGTCCAGCGTTAAACCTGTTGCCAAAGCTTCTTCTTCGGTTATGGCACCGCAGTTCATGGCTTTTAAAAAAAAGTTTAGTAAACCTTGTCCGGTTGCTGCATCGTCAAAAATATCTCCGGTAAGGGTTGATATTGCCGCCCTTTCAACAAACGTTTTTAAGCGGAATACGGCATCGCTATAGCTGCTTAAAAAAAAGTTATAGGTTGCAGCGTAGCGCATGGGCAATTGTGCCGGGTTAAGGTCCCAGCCCTGGTACATGCCATTTATTAACGAATGCATGGTGTGGGTATAACCCGTTTTCCATGCGTTATGTACCGAATCGCGATTCTCCTTCAGTTGTTCGAAGCTCAGGTTATCTCCCCTGTGCGGACCGATAGGCATAACATTAGTTGCACCGTCCGACAGAAATATACCTGTACCGCCAAGGGCAACCTTGGTCATGTGGTGCGCAAAATCGCACACGGAGTGGGCCATGGTTTGGTATTTGGCAGTAATTCCGCACGACGCCGTATAATCATAAGTGCCAAAATGGGCGGCAATACAGCGGCCCTGGCTGGCTTTAATAATGCGGAACAAAGGGTTGCGGCCCTCGTCGTCCATCACTATTTGGGTAGCCTCCACCATAGTTTCCATTTTAAGGTAACCGGCGGGTAGGTTGTTTACCTTTTCTATAATTTCGAATAAATTAACCAACGTTACAACCTGCTCGGGTATGGTAACCTTGGGCAGCATTACCACAAAATTATCGGGCAGTTTACCATCTGTTTTTTCGAACAAGGTGCTGAGGAAAATATCCAGTGTGCGCACGCCGCGCGCTTTCAAATCTTCTGTAAACGGCTTGATGCGGATACCAATGAATGGCGAAATTGTACCGTTAGCCATACCTAAAGCTAATTCGTTAGCTGCGTTAACGGCTGTTGCATCTTCTTCGGCATCGGGGCGGTTACCAAAGCCATCTTCAAAATCTATCCTAAAATCTTCTACGGCTTCAGTTTGTAATTTCTTAACTATCTTGTTGTATACCGAATAGGCCAGCCATGCAGTTTCTTCTTTGCGCTCTGCCTCGGTCATGGCATCTAACTTAGCGGTTAATTTGGCAATATCGCTTTCTAAATGCGGCAGGTGCTCATAACCATCCAGCTTTAAAACGTTGGCCAGGGTTACAAAGTTAGGTGCATAGGTTTGCAGGTTTTTAAGGGCTATTTCGCCCATTTTAACCGTAGTATCTGCTTTAAAAAGGTTGGCACCGCCATATACAGTATGTACAGCCTGCCTGTCGGGCTTATCGCCGGGATATTTTTTTTGGAACTCAATGTTTGCAGTGCCAAGTGTGTTTAATAAAGCTGTTTTATCGCTTTCGCTGATGCTTAATTTCATCTTAAATAATTTATTACGGCTCCGTTAATCACGAGCCGCGGTAAGTTGAATATCCAAACGGATTTAATAGTAAAGGTACATGATAGTGCTGGCCCGAAGTAACGTTAAAAACAATTTCAACAAAAGGGTAAAATGCGCTAACGTTAAGGGCTTCAAAATAAGGCGCAACCTCAAACCTCATTTTATAAATACCTGCGGGTAATACGGTTTCGTTATCAAGCAAATTGGGTATCCGGCCATCGGTATTGGTTTTGCCTTCGGCCAGTTTATCCCAGTTGGCATCTTTTTGCCGGTGTAACGATATGGCGACACCTTGCGCAGGTTTGCCCAGGGTGGTATCTAAAATATGGGTGGTAATCTGGCTCATGCAAATAGTTTTTCTAAACGGATGCGGGTTATTTTGGCTTGTTCGGCAGCGGCAATTTCAATCTCCTTATCGGGATCGTTCGGCAAGCGCGATTGTAAAAGCCACAACATTTCGCCTGCCGATTTGCCTGTGGCGCAAACTATAAATATAAACCCAAATTTCTCTTCGTAATCGGTATTCCCTTTAGCTAAAGCGTTAAGCACATCATCCGGAGCGGTATTAACACCAGCCTGCTCGCCCGACGCCCAGTTAGCAGTACTTGCAAATTTTTGCTTTAGCGAGGCCACATCGCCAATTTTGGGGTGGTGTGTAAAAGCCTCTAACCAATCCTTTTTTTTGCACTGCTGCCATTTTTCATCGGCATACTCCAGCAGGTCAACTAAATCTTCAACCGGGAAGGCTGTAAGCATGAGGTTAACCCAGGTTGTTGAACCGCAGCATTGAAACAAGGCATCTTGCTTCTCGCTTTCGCTTAGGTGGTCAAACTCGGCAATGGTCATTGTTAAATTGTTGTAGGGAAACGGTTTACATTTTTATAATAAATATACACGGCGGGTTCTTTCCCCATAGCGGTAAACCACTGCTGGCAATACGGTGCCATCCATATCGAATCGCCTTTTTTTATAGGGTACCATTCATGGTCAAGCATGTATATGCCCTGGCCTTGCAGGTATAGTAAACCATGTTCCATAATATGGGTTTCAACCATAGGCAGGTTTCCGCCGGTTTGATAGGTAAAAATGTTTACAGCCATATCAAAACTTAAATCGGGCGGTAATAAAACCTGTATCCGAAGGGCGTCGTCGTTCATGTAAATCGGCCCTTCAATATCGGCTGCATCGCCAAAGTAAGTGTCGGGCACATCGTAACCATCAATATATTCGTAAACCTTATGGAAGGTTAACAATTGGCTGCCTTCGGCAAAGCCATCAAATAAATACTCTTTACCAATGGGCACGTAAACAAACTGCCCCTTAGTTAGTACCTTGTTTTGTGAGCCAATGCTTACCGTACAGCTACCCTCAACCACATAAAAAAATATTTGCGAAGCTTTGGTTAGCCCAGATAATTTACAACCTTTTGCTGCCGTAATTAAGGTTTGGCAAAGGTTAGCACCCATTTGCTCGTTAATAATAACGTTAACGGTGCAGTTTTCCCAGCCCGGTACGTTGCTGTTTATATAACCATCGGGCGCAATAACAGCGTGGTTACGCTTGACTACCGACCGGGTTAATGCTGAAATTTCCATATTCTTGTTATTTAATTAAATGAATTTAACCACCGAGGACACTAAGATTTTTTTCACAGAGTTACACAGAGTTTTTAGCATTTGTTCAATTTTAAAATCTTTGTGAACCTCTGTGTTTTCTCTTCTTTGTGATCTCTGTGGTAAATTCGCTTTATCTTATTTACTTTTTATCAATTCTTCTAAAAACTTATCCGACACCTCAATAGCTGCCGCAATATCTTTCAACTCGGCATTCTCCAAAGGGTTATGGCTGATGCCTTTATAACACCGCACAAACAACATGCTTACCGGCGAAACCTGCGATATAGGCACGGCATCGTGCCCTGCACCGCTAACCAGTTTAACCGTTTCAATGTTTGATGCCGAAATAGCTTTTTCGAGCAATTTGCTTAATCCTTCATCGCAGGTTACGGGTTGGGTTTCCTGTATCAAATTCCAGTTTAATGTTATTTTGCGTTTATCGGCAATCAACTGGCACAGGTCTTTAACAGTTTGGTAGGCAATAATTAATTGGCGTTCGTCGGCGCTGCGCAAATCCAAACTGCAAATTACCTTGCCAGGAATAACGTTGCTGGCGGAGTTCACCACATCTAATTTACCAACGGTAGCAACCAGGCTGTTTTTGTTTTCTAAGGCAAATTTTTCTAAAGCCAGCACAAAATCGGCAGCGGCGCACAAGGCATCGGCTCGCATATCCATTGGCACTGTACCTGCATGTCCGGCCATCCCGGTAAAGGTAATTTCAACACGTTTTTGCCCCGCTATGGCGGTAACTATGGCTACGGGTATGTTGTTTTCGTACAAAACAGGGCCCTGTTCTATGTGTATTTCAAAATAGCCCAGCCAATTTTGGGGTTCAATAGCATCGCCGGGTAGCAATTGGGCCTTGCCGCCAATTAATTCAATTACCGAATTTAAAGTTATACCGCCTTTATCCGTTTTAGATAATAAGCCATCGTCAAACGAGCCGGCTACAACCTTGCTGCCCAGGTACGTGGTATGGTACCGCACTCCTTCCTCGTCGCTAAAAGCTATCAGTTCAATATTAAATGGCAGTTTAGTTTTAGATGCAATTAAATGTTCAACAATATCCAAACCCACTAACACGCCAAGCGGGCCATCAAACTTGCCAGCATTAACCACCGTATCAATATGCGACGCGATAACGAAAGTTTTAGCATCAGGATTATCACTTTTTAAGAAAGCCCGAACGTTGCCAATATTATCTACCCGCCCTGGTAACCTGGCTTCCATCATCCATTGCGCAACTAAGGCAACGCCAAACATAAATTTGTCGGTACCAAAAGTACGGGTAATGCCATCTTCGTCCTCGCTAATAGCGGCAAGCTGGTTAATTCGCAAAAGTATTTTTTCGGCGCGGCTGGTGTAATTAGTCATTTCCTAAAACTATCTGTCCTTGGTTTAATTTAATGTTTCCTTTATCAAAAACCTTAACGCCCGCAATATACGTTTGTTCAACCACGCCAAATAAGGTTTCGCCCAAATATGGCGTAACCTTATGCTTATGATAAATCATATCCTCTGTTAACTTAAACGAAGCTTCTGCATCCCAAATAACAAGGTCGGCATCATATCCCTTAGCTAATTTGCCTTTGCTACCGGCTTTACCAATTAGTTTCGCCGGGTTTTCTGATAGCCATTTTGCTACATCCATAACGGTGCAATTGCGTTGTTTAGCCGCTGTCCATAAAACAGGCAACGCAAACTGTAACGACGATATACCACCCCAGGCTTTAATAAAATCGCCGCTTTGCATCTGTTTCAAATCGGGCGGGGCGGGGGAGTGGTCGGTAGCCACAAAGTCAATAACACCGCTTTTTAGGGCTTCCCACAGTAAATCGTTGTTATCTTTTTCACGTATCGGCGGGGCGCATTTAAATTGTGTTTGCCCGTTCTTAATATCTTCAGCCGCAAAATATAAATAATGCTGCCCGGTTTCTACAGTTAAGGATAAACCCCTTTTTTTTGCTTCGGCTATTTGGCCGATGGAATTTGACGACGATAAATGAACGATATGTACCCGGCAATTAAATTCTTCGCATAGGCGTATCATCAAACTCACGGCATCATCTTCCCAATATTTTGGCCGCGATGCGAGGTAATCCGTGTAAGATAGCGGGTCTTGATCGGTTACTTTAAAATCATCCGTCAATTCGCAGTGTACCAACAGTGGTAAGTTATATTTTGCGATGATTGGCATTGCTTTGCGCAGATCATCTTCGGTTGCGTTCGGGAAATCGTCAATACCCGAATGGGTTAAAAATGCTTTAAAGCCTAACACACCTTTTTTAATAAGCGGTTCTATTTGGTGCGAATTACCCGGCACAATGCCACCCCAAAAACCTACATTGGTATGTAATTGATTTTTTGCTGCGGCCAGCTTTTGCTCAAATGCCTCAACACTTGTGGTAACCGGTGCCGAGTTAAGGGGCATATCAACCAAAGTTGTTAAACCGCCTGCAATTGCGGCGTGGGTGGCCGTATTAAAACCTTCCCAATCGGTACGGCCAGGTTCGTTTATATGGATGTGCGGGTCAATTACCCCGGCCATTACAATTTTATCGCCAACGTCTATTACCCGTAAATTGGTATTATAATCAGCCGGTAAAACATCAGTTATAAGCCCTTTTTCAATCAGTATCAAGCCGTTAACCACACCCTCCGGTGTGATTATATTTGTAGATTTAATTGCAAATTGGCTCATTTTGTGTAAAAAAAGTTAAAATTCCTATAAATTACTGCAAAAACAGTTTAGAAATTTCTAAATTGCTAATCTTTTAACAATAATCAAAACTAATTATAATGAATATCAAATTAGGTAAAAACGCTTACGGAAAAAATGCAGTTAACTTGTCGAAAATTATTCGCCATGCCGATTATCATGAGTTTAGGCAAATTTCGGTAAGTGTGGCCCTCGAAGGTGATTTTGAAACCGCACACACACTTGGCGACAACTCTAAAATTTTAGCTACCGATACGCAAAAAAACACGGTATACGTATTGGCTAAGGAACATTTTACAGATGGTATTGAAGATTTTGCCTTATACCTTTCCGCTTATTTTTTAAATAATAACCCGCAGGTAACGCGTACCAATATCGAAATTATTGAACACCCGTATCAGCGCATGGCCTTTAACGGCGATACCCACCCGCATGCGTATATTGGCGGCGGCAGCGAAAAGCATACCACAAGCATTGTGCAGGACGCCGATGGCCTTGTTATTACTGCCGGTATTAAAGATTTGTTGATATTAAAAACTACCGATTCGGGTTTTGAAGGTTATATTAAAGAGCAATACACCAGTTTAAAAGAAACTGCCGACCGTATACTGGCCACGCAATGCCAGGCCACCTGGACCTACAACAGTACATCGCTTAATTTTACGCAATTATTTGGCCAAATACGCACAACGCTGTTAAAAACCTTTGCCTTCCACAAAAGCCTTTCGGTGCAGCAAACATTATATGCTATGGGCGAAGCTGTTTTGCAAACCTACCCCGAGGTAACCGAGATTAGTTTAGTTATGCCTAACAAACACCATATTCCGTTTAATCTCGATCAGTTTGGTATGGATAATAAAAACGAGATATTTATAGCAACCGACGAACCATTTGGTTACATAACAGGCACGGTGGTAAGGGGGTAAAAAGGGGCTATGCAAATGGCATTTTTAATGTCGGGCATTTTGGTGATATTTGCAGCAATGAAGATACCCAAGTTCCAGGACCTGATCTTATTTGAAAATCCTGATATTATTGTTGTAAATAAACCGCCATTCATCAGTTCGTTAGATGAGCGCGAGGGAGGCGAGATTAATATGCTGCGCCTTGCCAAAAATTATTCGCCGGATGCGCAAGTATGCCATCGTTTAGATAAAGAAACCTCGGGAGCGTTAATTATAGCCAAAAACCCCGAGGCTTACCGCCTGGTTTCTATCCAGTTTGAAAAACGCCGCGTAAAAAAAATATACCATGCCATTATTGAGGGCACCCATGTATTTGAGGACCTGCAAATTGACTTGCCGATATTAAACGCCGGTAAAGGCAATGTAACCATCAGCCGCCAGGAAGGTAAACGCGCCGAAACCCATTTTCAGTCGTTAAAGTATTTTAAGCACTATACGTTGGTACAATGCAGGCCTGTTACCGGGCGCATGCACCAGATCCGGATTCACCTGGCCACGCAACGGGCATCCATTGCCGGCGACGAAATGTATAAAGGTAAACCTGTGTTTTTATCGGCCATAAAACGCGGCTACCGTTTAGGTAAAGAGCAGGAAGAGTTACCCATTATGAAACGTTTTGCCTTACATGCCTACGAGGTAACCTTTAAAATTAATGAGGTTGACGAAGTAACCATACACGCACCTTATCCAAAAGATTTTGAAACACTGCTAAAACTGTTGGAGAAATTTGATAGTTAAGCATACCATCATTTCTTCTGTAGTAATGCAGGTACAGGTATTCGTTCCAAATTTAATTTCGCTTTACGCGGATTTTTAGCTGTAAAAACCTATTTTTGGCTGCTCAATGGTTTTGCTTCCCGTTGACCATTTAAGCTTAAATATAATTTAAAAATGAAAGTTCTAAAATTTGGCGGAACATCTGTTGGCAGCCCCGAACGGATGAAAAAACTGCTGGATATTATCAATCCGGCAGAAAGGCAAATCGTGGTTTTATCTGCCGTTTCGGGCACAACTAACAGCTTGGTCGAAATTGGGCAGGCGTACCTTGCCGGCGATAAGTTGAAGGCCATGCAATTAATTGCACCGCTAAAGGTTAAGTACCAAAAATTTATTTCCGAATTGTTTAGCACCCCGGAGTTTTTAGAATCGGGCAAGGAAGTAATTGACTATCATTTTGGTTTATTAACCAACCTGGCTACCGATAACTTTACCACCATTGAAGATAAAATTGTATTGGCCCAGGGCGAACTGTTAAGCACAACCCTATACTATGTTTATTTACAGGAAATAGGTGTACCGGCAGTTTTATTACCGGCACTGGATTTTATGAAAATTGATGAGGATGGCGAACCTGTAATTGATTACATGACCGACCATATTACACCCTTGTTAAATCAACATCCCGATAATAAGTTGTTTATTACCCAGGGTTATATATGCCGAAACTCGTTTGGGGAGATTGATAACCTGCGCCGTGGCGGCAGCGATTACACGGCATCGTTAATAGGAGCAGCCATACGCAGCGAAGAGGTGCAAATTTGGACGGATATTGACGGTATGCACAATAACGACCCGCGTATAGTTAAAGGCACCAAACCAATTGCACAGCTATCGTTTGACGAAGCTGCCGAGTTAGCCTACTTTGGCGCAAAAATTTTGCATCCGCAGAGTGTATTTCCGGCACAAAAATATAAAATACCCGTTAGGCTGCTCAACACCATGGAGCCCAACGCACCGGGAACACTCATCAGTAACAGCAGCGATAAAGGCGAAATTAAATCAATAGCCGCAAAGGATAATATTACGGCTATCAAAATTCACTCCAGCCGCATGTTACTGGCCTATGGCTTTTTGCGCCGCGTTTTTGAAGTTTTTGAACGTTACAAAACGCCTATAGATATGATAACCACATCGGAGGTTGCGGTATCTGTCACAATAGATGATACTACCTATCTTGGCGACATTACCCGCGAGTTAAATATTTTTGGCACCGTTGAGGTTGATGTTAACCAAACCATAGTTTGCGTAGTTGGCGATTTTGGTGCCGAAACGCACGGCTATGCAGCCCGCGTACTCGAATCGGTTAAACACATACCTTTGCGCATGATATCGTATGGTGGCAGCAGCTACAATATCTCTATCCTCGTTAAAACAGCCGATAAAGTTGAAACTCTAAGGAGTTTACACAGCAGGTTGTTTTGAAGAGATGATGGTTCGTAGATCATGGTTCATGGTCGGGATGCTTGTCACAATATCTATAATAAAATAATTTTACACTATGGTTCCATGAACTATCAACCATGAACCATGAACAAAAAACAACATGTTCAACACCAATATCCTTACCCGTTTTAACAATTTAGAAACACCGTTTTATTATTACGATTTAGATTTGCTTGCTCAAACTTTGCAGGCTTGCGCCTATGCATCGGCGCAATATAACTTCCATGTGCATTACGCCATGAAAGCTAATTTTAATCCGAAAGTAATTGATAAAATACAATCGTACGGTTTTGGTGCCGATTGTGTGAGCGGTGGCGAGGTAAAGGCAGCTATTGAACATGGTTTTGATAAAGGCAAAGTGGTTTTTGCTGGTGTAGGTAAATCCGACAAGGAAATTAACGAGGCATTAGACAGGGAAATATTCTGTTTCAATGTAGAATCGGTGCAGGAGTTGCAAATCATTAACGATCTGGCTAAAGCCAAAAATAAAACAGCAAGTGTTGCCATACGCATTAACCCTAATGTTGATGCCCATACGCACCACTTTATAACAACCGGACTGGAAGAAAATAAATTTGGTGTAAACACCTGGGAACTGCCTGCCGTTGCCGAAGCTTTGGGCCAATTGCCTAATCTGCAATTTTTAGGCATTCATTTCCATATCGGTTCGCAAATTACAGATTTGAGTGTTTATAAAAACCTTTGCGTGCGCGTAAACGAATTGCAGCAATGGTTTGAAGAACGTAATTTGCCCATTAAAGTATTAAACCTTGGCGGTGGCTTAGGTGTTGATTATTATGAGCCCGACGAAAATCCTATCTGCGATTTTGCGAGCTATTTTAAAGTATTTAACGATTTTTTAAACGTGAAACCGGGCCAGGAGGTACACTTTGAACTGGGCCGTGCGCTGGTTGCGCAATCGGCATCGTTAGTGAGCCGCGTACTTTATGTAAAAAACGGCATTAAAAAGAATTTCCTGATACTGGATGCCGGGATGACTGAACTGATACGCCCAATGCTTTATCAGGCTTACCATGTGATAGAGAATTTGAGCGGGAAGGAGAGAGTCAAGAATCAAGAATCAGGAATCAAGAATGACGAGTCGGGAAAAGAAGTCTTGAGTCCTGAGTCTGGCATCTTGAGTCTTATCAAATACGACGTAGTAGGCCCTATCTGCGAAAGCACAGATTGTTTCAGAAAAGATGTTGAACTGCCCGAGTCATATCGCGGCGATATCATTGTTGTACGCACCGCAGGCGCCTACGGCGAGGTAATGGCATCAGGCTATAACCTGCGCGATAGAGTACAAAGCGTATACTCCGAATAATTTAAAAGCAATAACCAACACGTAAATTAACGTTAACAATGTTTTGCCTTTCTACCACAAAAAAATATTTACGCATTTGTACAAAAAAGCTTGCGCTGTAATTAATATTGTTGTATTCCGAGTTGTTGTAGTATGAATTGGTATAGTCGTTAAAATCGTGGTTGCCAAATGTTTTGCCTAAGTACCCCTTTACTGCATAATGTATTTGCGGGTTGTTGCGCCCGCGCCAGGCAACCTCGGTAGTTAAACCGCCGCTAAATAAGTTGTTGTTAATATCGGTATGGAAACCGGGCTGGCTCCTCACTGCTTTCCTAAAATCGGCATAATCGCCAAATTCGCTGCTGTAAGCCAAGTCTATCCCAATAATCCTTAAATCTACCTTATCATTCAGCGGGATAAAAAAATTAGCTGATGCATTGGCACCTAAACCTGCAAAAAATTTATTGTTAAAATAATTGGCTTCGGTTTTTTCTATCGACGTATTTTCGTAACTACCAGCAAAGCCAAATACGCCGTAGGCTAAGTTAATATTATCAAAGGTGTTAGCATGGTCTAAACGCAGCAAACCCATGTAGGTGTTATCCTTTAGGTCGATACCCGAACCTAAGCCTAACCCGCCCGATACGTAACTGGCCGACTTTGCCGAATCGGTATGCATGGGCTTTGCCAGGTAGGTTGAGTTATTGTTGTATAACGCCGGGGCGTAAAAATGATCGTTACAGCCCGAAATAAAAATAACTGTTATCAAAAGCGCTAAAGCATATATTTTTTTCATGCACAGGTTAAGTTTTACAAAGCTGAATATAAAACAAATTGCGCTTAAAAGCTAAGTTTTTTAAAATGGCACTTAACCTAATGGTAACATGTAATGCACAATAGCTTAAACATTTACATGTAGCTTTATGTTGAAAATAAAACATAAACGCCATGAGATCTTTCCTGAATTTATTTTTACTGCTCAACAAAATTAAGGAGCGTGTTTTTTTAAGAAGCATGCGCTCTTTGTATATGCACTAAAGCATTTTGCCCAATAGTGTTATTTACTATAGATTTTTATTCGGAAATTTGCGGTTGGGCTTAAATTAGCCTGCGCTAATATTTAATGAAAGCCGACTTATACAACCAGCCTGTTAACCGGGCCTTTTTTGGGGATAATTTTAATTGGGGCGTATCTACCGCTGCCCCGCAAATAGAGGGTGCATTGGCTATTGATGGTCGTGGTACTTCTATATGGGATGTATTTACCAAAAAGAAGGGCAAAGTTTTAAACGGCGATACTCCCGATATTGCCTGCGAGTTTTACGAGCGTTACCGCGAAGATATTGCGCTTATTAAAGAGCTTAACATCCCTAATTTTAGGT
Organism: Mucilaginibacter gracilis; assembly: GCF_003633615.1. Taxonomy (NCBI): domain Bacteria; kingdom Pseudomonadati; phylum Bacteroidota; class Sphingobacteriia; order Sphingobacteriales; family Sphingobacteriaceae; genus Mucilaginibacter; species Mucilaginibacter gracilis. The sequence continues at coordinate 4,422,271 of NZ_RBKU01000001.1, forward strand.
TTTCTATAGCCTGGCCACGTATTTTACCTAACGGAACGGGCGAGGTTAACCCCGCCGGAATAGCTTATTACAACCGCATTATTGATTTTTGCCTCGAATTAGGTATTGAGCCCTGGGTAACCATTTACCATTGGGATTTGCCTCATGAGCTTGAACTGAAAGGCGGCTGGACAAACCGCGAAATTGTAAACTGGTTTAGTAACTACGTAAAAATTTGCGCCAACGCCTTTGGCGACCGCGTAAAACACTGGATGGTAATGAACGAACCGGCTGTATTTACCGGTGCCGGTTATTTTTTAGGCATACATGCCCCTGGCCGCACAGGTATTAAAAACTTTTTACCTGCCGTACACCACGCCGTTTTATGCATGGCAGCAGGAGGTAAGCTATTGCGCCAACTATTGCCCGGCGCACAGATAGGCACAACTTTTTCGTGCTCGCACATCGAACCTTATTCTAATAAACCTAAGGATGTTGCTGCAGCGGCGCGCGCTGATGTATTTTTTAACCGCATATTTATTGAAGCTGTATCGAGCATGGGTTACCCCGAAGATATTAAAGTACTTAGCCGTATAAAGCAATACATGCTGCCCGGCGATGAGCATTTAATGAATTTTGAGTTTGATTTTATCGGCCTCCAAAACTACACCCGCGAAATTGTAAAAGCCTCGCTATTTGTACCCTATATAGGTGCGCGCCTGGTTAAAGCCCAGCACAGAAATGTGCAGTTAACCGATATGAAATGGGAAGTTTACCCCCCGGCCATTTACGAGGTTATCAAAAAATTTGATGCTTACCCCTTTGTGAAAAAAATCATCATTACCGAGAATGGTTCCGCTTTCCCGGATGAGGTAAAGGATGGTAGGGTAGATGACCCTCTGAGGTTAAAATATCTGCAAAACCACATCAACCAGGTGCTCCGGGCCAAAAACGACGGCTGCAAAGTAGCAGGTTATTTTATCTGGACCTTAACCGATAACTTTGAATGGGCCGAAGGTTATCACCCGCGCTTCGGCATCATCCACATCGATTTTAAAACCCAAAAACGCACCATCAAAAATTCGGGACTGTGGTACGGGAAGTTTTTAGCACCCTGATTGATGATTTATTAAAATCATCAAAAAAAACAAACATCACCATTGCGAGGCACGAAGCAATTTCTAAGCTATACAGAACGGCTTTGTGGGTCCGTTTGTCCTGCGCAAAGATTGCTTCGTGCCTCTATACGGGCGAATTAAGCAATATACCAAACCCCAATAGTCCAGGTTATCATTTTAAATTCTACAGCAAAGCCACCAAACCTGTCCAACCGGTTTGGTGGCTTGCGCCTAAGCCTTTGCCGTTATCGCCATTAAAATACTCGTGAAATAAAATATAATCCTTAAAATGAGGGTCGTGGTTTAGCTTTGGATGGCCGCCAAATACAGGCCGCTCGCCGCTTTCGTTCTTTAAAAAAATTGATTTTATACGCTTGCTCAAAAAGCCCGCAATTTCGGCCAGCGAAAAGTATTGATTTGATCCGGTAGGGTATTCAACCTTAAAATCGTTACCATAATAGTTATAAAACATGTATAACGATTGGATGAGCAGGTAATTAATAGGCATCCAAATAGGCCCGCGCCAATTGCTGTTACCGCCAAACATGCCCGTGTCGCTTTCGGCGGGGTTATACCTTACCGGAAAATCGGTGCCGTTAAGCCAATAATCAAACGGCTGCTGCTCATAAACTTTTGATATTGAACGTATTCCATACTCCGATAAAAACTCATTGCTATCAAGCATACGGCGCAGTAAAAGTTTCATACGGTGGCCGCGCAGCAGCGATAGTAAATGCTGCTCGTTGCCATTGGTATCTCTCCAATAACTTACCAACTGTACAAGGTCTGGCCGTTGTTGCATAAACCTATCAAGGTTGTTGCGTAATTTGGGCAGGTTTTTCCAGCGGCTATCGTCAAACACAATTACGGCAAACATGGGTATCAGGCCAACCAGGGTTCGTAAACGCAGCCGGTCATACCCGCCTTCGGGTTTGCGTAGCAGGTCGTAATAAAAACCGTCCTGGTCGTCCCACAAACCCCACGAGTCTTCACCCATATTGGCAATGGAGCCGGCTATGTATAAAAAGTGCTCCATAAATTTAATGGCCATGTTTTCGTAAACGGGGTTAAACATGGCAAGCTCTGCACTAATGTGCAGCATATTAAGGGCATACATGGCCATCCAGCTCGTTCCGTCGGCCTGTTCCAGGCAGCCGCCTCCGGGTACTGGGGCACTGCGGTTAAATACCCCTATATTATCCAGGCCCAAAAAGCCTCCCTCAAAAATATTATTGCCTTCGCTATCTTTTTGGTTTACCCACCAGGTAAAGTTGAGTAGCATTTTATGGAAAACATCCTCCAAAAATTGAATATCAGCCTTGCCTTTTGCCTTTTGGTCTTCCTCAAATACGCGCCAGGTTGCCATGGCGTGTACAGGCGGGTTAACGTCGCCAAAATCCCATTCATAAGCAGGCAATTGTCCGCTTGGGTGAATGTATTTGGCACTTACCAGCAAAGCCAACTGCTGCTTTGCAAAACCAGGATCAATAGGCGCGAGCGACATGCAGTGGAAAGCCAGATCCCAGGCCGCAAACCACGGATATTCCCATTTATCCGGCATTGATATAATATCCCCGGCTATCAGGTGTTTCCATCGGTGGTTTCGTCCATGCCTGCGGTTTTTGGGTGGCACCGGCTGGCCGGGGTCGCCTTCAATCCAGCGGTTCACATCGTATAAAAAAAACTGTTTGCTCCATAGCATACCGGCCCAGGCCTGGCGCTGAACCAGTTTTTCGTCATCGTTATTTATAGCCGCCTGCTTATCGTTATAAAACTCATCAGCTTCGGCTTTTCGTGCCAATAGTGTAGCATCAAAATCGGCAAAGGCATTATTTTGCTGGTTTTTACTGAGGCGTAATTTAAAAGTTATGCTGCTTTGCGCAGGTACGTTTTTTTGATACCAAATAGCTGCTTTGGTGCCTTCGTGCTGCGGGTTTACGGCATTAGTATCGCCGTTTACAACCCGGTTATTTATCCCGTCTTTAACAAAAGCCGAATTATTTGCCGAATTATAGAGCCGTTCGTTATTAGTTTCGTTATCGGTAAATAAAAATTCCGCCTCTCCATCGGCGTAAAAATAATAGTCGCCAAGCACGGCACTTCGCATCATCATACAATTATTGCCATGGTAAAGCATCAAAGGCTTGGCAGTATCATCGCCCAGTCCCCATGTTTTGCGGTACCATAATTGCGGTATTACATGTATAGGGGCATCTTTTACGCCCCGGTTGCAAATGGTATATTGTATAAATAAATCGTCTTCGTTATTTTTGGCGTATTCAATAAACACATCAAAATAACCGTTATCATCAAACAAACCGGTATCAATCAACTCAAATTCCGGGTCGAGTTTACTACGGCGCTGGTTTTCATCAATTAATTGGCTGTACGGGTAAGGCTGTTGTGTGTATTTGTACAGCATTTTCATGTAGCTGTGCGAGGGCGTGTTATCAATGTAATAATAAAGCTCCTTCACGTCTTCGCCATGATTACCCTGTTGGTTGGTTAGGCCAAAAAGGCGTTCCTTCAGTATAGGGTCTTTTTCGTTCCATAGGGCTAACCCCATGCAAAGTAGTTGCTGGTCGTCGCTAATTCCGGCAAGTCCTTCTTCGCCCCAGCGGTACGCCTTGCTGCGTGCCATATCATGGCTTATATAATTCCAGGCATCGCCGTTTTCGCTATAATCTTCGCGCACGGTGCCCCATTGCCGTTCCGATAAATACGGCCCCCATTTAAGCCAGTTTATTTTTTGAGCATAATGGTCGGCAAGGCGGGTTTGTTCGGTTGTCATATATGTTTTTTGGCGGATGTTAAACGAAACTAAGCTAAGGTTAAATATCAATTTTGTATTGCTGCAAATAGCTTTCTAATGTAAGTTTAATGTTATTTTTTGTTGCGTTATTTAATCCGATAATTGTAGTCCTTTTAAAAATGCAATTGCCGTATTTTAAACTTAGGTTAAAATGAATGGTAATGCAATGGGGTTTAATCTGTAAGTCATTTTTAACGTGAAAGCAAAAACCTGGACTAATTAATAGCATTTTTACTGCCCATAGGTATAGTTGAATAGCGAATAACTTATCCGCTTAAGCTTTAAAATCAATCCCAATAAAATAAAAAATGGAACTCTTTATTAAAATGACAATTGCAGCGTGGAACACTCAAAATGCCCGCCTTAATAAATTAGTAAACACCCTTAGCAACGAGCAGTTAGCAACCGAAACGGCACCGGGCCGCAATACAGGCACTTATCTTTTTGGCCATTTAATAGCGGTGAGCGATGCTTTACTGCCGATAATGGGCTGGGGCGAGAAATTTTATCCCGAATTGGAAACGATCTTTTTGAAAAATCCGGATAAATCGGGCCTCGAACAGCCATCAATCGAAACGCTTAAAGGATATTTTACAACAATAAATGCCTGCATAGAACAGCATATTGATACGATGCAGGTTGCCGATTGGTTTGACAGGCACACCGCAGTATCGGCTGCCGATTTTGCCAACGAGCCTCACCGCAACAAACTCAATATTATGATAAATCGTACTAATCACACCAGTTATCACCTTGGTCAAATGGCTTATCTGGCAAGCAAAGCCGATGTGGGATAGTGAAAAAAATACACTATATTATAAAAACCGTTTAGGGCTATTAGCTAAGCCTTAAACGGTTTATGCATTAACGGAAAAAGCTGGCCCTTACTATTAGTTGTGGCATTATAATACTATCAATACTTGATTAAGGGCGAGGTGGCCGAGGCGGTAAAACGCGGTGTGGTGCCGGTGGCCGGTGTAAAACAACCCTACGGCGATGATGCACAGCCCGGTGTCTGCGTGTAAATCGGGGCCACCTTGGTTTGCCTATGTGGATATTGGGCCTTGGCGGTGGGCCATGCGGGTGCGGCGGTAACTTAATTTGTGCGCCCGCACTAAAAGCCATAGTGGCAATTAATACAAAAATTAGTAATTTAACGGTTTTCATTGCGTAAGCTTTTTGTTTAACTAAATTATAACTCCACGCTACTGTTAATGTTTCAATTAAGTTTTGTTTAAGTGTTTAAACACATCGCACATCCGCAAGCGGCGCCCCTTTTGAGGTAATTAGTTACCGGTAGCTTTATCGGCCTTTTTGCTTACTGCTTCAATAAAATTAAAACCATAAGCCCTTTTTAACAGTATATACTATGTGCTTAAATATTGATATGAAATTTACTATTATTTTACCCGTAGTGCATTATCAGACTAAATTTATTTTAATGTGATTCATGTTCCTTTTAAAGATAAATTTGTTGAGGTATTGAATGGTGGTCAGGGCAGTTATTTTACTTAACGTCCTTGTCTTAAACCCCTCAAAAGTTTTGGCATAATTTCTTCTGATCATAAACTGATCGCACAGTTGCGAAAATAGCGTTTCAATCCTTTTCCTTGATTTTTTGAATAGGTATGGATACGGTTTGAATTTCTTTTGATTGTTTCTCATCGGGGTTTCCAATCTAATGTTTACAGATTCAAAAAGATTGACCTGTACCTCTGCGGACAAATAGCCTTTGTCTCCAAGTAGCACGCAATCAGTCATTTGTTGTTGTATATCTTTCAGGTAATGTATGTCATGTACGGAAGCAGGGCTTAGGTCAAAGTTCTCAAAAACACCATCTACTGAACAAACTGCATGCAGTTTGTATCCATAATACCTCGAACTTTGCGCAGCACAAAAACCATGGTTTGGAAAAGCGTATTCCTGTTCTTTGCAGATTTTACTTCTTGCTGCACGGGCATTTTTACATACCTCTAAAGGCATTGAATCGACAATGAAACAGTCCTGGACAGCGTTCAGTTTCTGAACAAGCTTTTTTCTCACCTCATTTATGTGCGGGAACAATTTTCTTTTTCTCTTATTGTAAACACTTCGTTCGATCAAGATATCAAGCGGGGTACCTTTCAGGTTTCTAAATAACTGATATTCAGAATCTATTCCACAATATTCAGCGGTCAAATTTAACGTAATTAACTCTAAATCAGACAGTCTTGGCCTTACTGGTTTGTAATAAAAGTCCTCTTTTATTGACAGTTTCCTAAACTCTTCTAAAATAAAAGTGTAATTTTGAATCAAGTTGTTCATGTTTGTAATTGATTGTCAGTCAATACAATATACCATTTATTGGCGAAATGAACAACTTTCTTTATAATGCACTACGGGTATTATTTTATTATTTACATTAAAGGCTACACCCGTATTAGCGCAAAGCCAACTGGTTGAGCAGCAAATTAAAGTTAACGGCATAAAGCGCGATTTTACAATGTATTTGCCCGATAATGCTACCGAAAACATGCCCGTAGTTATTTCGCTTCACGGCGGTTTCGCCAGCCCGAAGGGGCAGTTTAGATTGGCTAATTTTAGGCCCGTTGCCGATCGCGAAAGATTTATTGTAGTTTGCCCGGCCTCAAAGCATGGTTGGCAGGATGGTAAAAACGTAAAAAGGATAGACGATGTTAAATTTATTGATGAGTTGATTACTTATCTGGTTTACAATTATCACGTTAACGCCAACCGCATTTATGTAACAGGCATATCAAAAGGAGGCTTTATGGCGGCCAGGTTAGCTTGCCAACTCGGTAATAAAATAGCAGCAGTTGCCATTGTTGCCGCCACGTTAAACACCAACGAAGGTTATGCGCCGCAATACCCAATGCCCATCATGTTTATTCACGGCACTAAAGACCCTATTGTGCCTTATAAAGGAGGCAATCTTTTCGGACGATCTATTTACTCGCACCCCGATATTATTAAAAAATGGGTTCTGCTTGATAACTGCAACCCCAAGCCGGTAATAACCACCATGCCCGATACCGCCAAAGATGGCACCAGTATTGTAAAAGAAGAATATACAAACGCCGTTACAGGTATGCAGGTTATTGGCTATACGGTTAATAATGGCGGCCACACCTGGCCCGGCGGCTGGCAATATTTGCCCGGTTTTATTATTGGCAAAACCAGTAAAAATTTAAATGCTTGCGAAGCCATATGGGCATTCTTTAAATTATATCAGTTGGGTAATTAATTTATCGGTTTCTATAAATCCGGGTTCGCGCATTTTTTGTTTATTTGCTGTGTGGGCAAACAATTGCCAAGCCGTTTTATTATCAATACCAGCATGACTTTTAACGAAACAGCATTTCCAACAGCCCAAAGCACACTCCAAACACAAAAGCTGCGGCAATTGCTGGTTTATTTAAAGCAAAATTCGCCGTTTTACCAACAGTTATTTAAGCAACACAACGTTGATATTGACAGCATCAAAACACTGGCCGATTTAAGCACCCTGCCCTTTACCACTAAAGAAGATTTACAGCAGCGCAATAACGATTTTTTGTGCGTTAGCCGCGATAAAATTATTGAATACGCCTCAACATCGGGCACGCTGGGCAGCCCGGTTACCATAGCCTTAACAGATAACGATCTGGATCGCCTGGCTGTAAACGAGTATCATTCGTTTGCGTGCGCAGATGGCTCCGCTACTGATGTTTACCAGTTGATGCTTACTTTAGACAGGCAATTTATGGCCGGCATAGCCTACTATTCGGGTTTGCGTAAAATGGGGGCAGGCATTGTCCGCCTGGGCCCGGGCGTACCATCCCTGCAATGGGAAACCATCCAAAGGCTCAAGCCAACGGCAATTGTAGGCGTGCCATCGTTTATTTTAAAGTTAATCCAATTTGCTCATGCCCATGGCATTGATGTTAATCAATCGTCGGTAAAAAAAGCAATTTGCATAGGCGAAAACATCCGCAATACCGATTTTTCATACAACATATTAGGAAAAAGGATAACCGAGGCCTGGGATATACAACTTTACTCAACCTACGCCTCAACCGAAATGCAAACCGCTTTTACCGAGTGCTGCGCAAGGCAAGGTGGCCATTTACAACCCGATTTATTGATAGTTGAACTTTTAGACGATGATAACCAGCCAGTTTTACCCCATGTGCCCGGCGAAGTAACTATTACCACTTTAGGCGTTGAAGGTATGCCACTGCTACGTTATAAAACCGGTGATATATGCATGTATGACGACGACACCTGTACCTGTGGCCGCAATACCTTGCGCTTATCGCCAATTATTGGCCGTAAAAAGCAAATGATTAAGTTTAAAGGCACCACGCTTTACCCACCGGCTATGTTTGATTTGCTGAATGAAATTGAAGAGGTGATTGACTTTGTAGTTGAAGTATATTGCAACGACATTGGTTTAGACGAGGTGATTTTGCACTTATTACCCGCAGAACACACCGAAGCCGCCGACCGCAAAATACGTGCTTACTTACAAGCCCGATTGCGTGTAAGCCCCGGCATAAAATACGTTTCGCTGGCCGAGATACAAAAAATGCAGTTTCCGGAAGCAAGCCGAAAGGCGATCAAGTTTATTGATAAAAGAGTTTAGGTAAATATTTTAGTGTATTTGTTTGCGAGGGTTTATATTTGCCCATTAAGCCCAATATTGGTTATCCCAACCGTACCCGATTGGGATGACAAAGTTTTAATATAAAAATTTAGTATTCGCCTATGATTTCTGTTGGACAGGATGTTCTTTCTTTAGCCGATTTTTCAAACCTGGTATTCAACGGAAAATCAGTTAATCTGCCCCAGTCTGCTTTAAATAAGGTAGATACCAATTTTAAATTTTTGCAGCAATTTTCGTCAAATAAACTCATTTACGGCATCAATACCGGTTTTGGCCCCATGGCGCAATACAAAGTGAGCGAAGATAATTTGCTGCAACTCCAATATAACCTTATCCGCAGCCACAGCTCGGGCAACGGGGCTTTGCTTAAGCCCACCCTGGTAAAAGCGTTAATGATAGCCCGGCTTAACAGCATGATGCAGGCGTTCTCGGGCATACATACCGATGTTGTGCTATTGCTGCAACAGCTTATCAATAAAAACGTTACGCCCTGTATTTATGAACATGGAGGCGTAGGTGCCAGTGGCGATTTGGTTCAACTGGCTCACTTAGGTTTAGTGCTAATAGGCGAGGGCGAGGTATTATACAATGGCGGCAAATACCCCACTATCCAAATTTATAACCAACTTGGCATCAAGCCGCTCACCATTCATGTACGCGAAGGTTTGGCTATTATAAACGGCACTTCGGCCATGACGGGTATTGGAATGGTGAATGTGATACAGGCACAAAAGTTATTGGGTTGGGCAGCCATGCTGTCGGCCATGACTAACGAGGTTGTTGAAGCCTATGACGATCATTTTTCGCACGAACTTAATATTGTTAAGCACCACAAGGGGCAAAATAAAATTGCTGCCATGCTGCGTAATATTCTTACAGGCAGTAAAATGATCCGCAACCGGTCCGATCATTTATATCAGCCGGATAATATAGGGCACGATGTTTTTGAGGATAAGGTACAGGAGTACTATTCGTTACGTTGTGTAACCCAGGTTTTGGGGCCAATTTACGATACCATAGCAAATGCCGAAACCGTTTTAGTTAACGAATTAAACTCGGTTAATGATAACCCGGTGATTGACCACGTAAACCAAAATGTATTTCATGGTGGCAACTTCCATGGCGATTATGTATCGCTCGAGATGGATAAGCTAAAAATAGCCATCACCAAATTATCAATGCTATCCGAGCGGCAGCTAAATTATTTGATGAATGATAAGCTCAACAAAAAGTTTCCGCCGTTTTTAAATTTGGGGGTATTGGGCTTAAACTTTGGCATGCAAGGCATGCAGTTTACAGCCACATCCACAGTGGCCGAAAATCAAACGCTTTCGTTCCCTATGTATGTACACAGCATCCCTAACAATAATGATAACCAGGATATTGTAAGTATGGGTTGCAACGCCGCTTTAATGACCGGGCGCGTTATTGATAATGCCTTTGCAGTTTTGAGCATACAATTAATGAGCCTTTTGCAAGCGGTTGATTATTTAGAATGCCAAACCAAACTGGCACCGCATACGCTTAACCTGTACAATAAAATGCGTGCCATATTCCCTAAATTTATTCAGGATCAGCCTAAATATAAAGACCTCGAAAACGTAAAAAACTTTTTGGAGGTAAACGAGGCTGCTATCTCATTTAATTCGTAATTGTTATGAAATGCGCTTTAGTTACCGGCGGATCGCGAGGAATTGGCAGAGCAATTTGTGTAAAGCTTTCGGCAATGGGCTACCATGTTTTAATCAACTATAAAAGTAATGCTACAGAAGCCGGCGTTACACTTTCTACTGTAACCAATAGCGGCGGCAGCGCAGATACGTTACAGTTTGATGTATCCAACAAAGTTGAGATAAAGCAAACCCTGGGCAACTGGATAACTGCAAACCCCGATAAACACATTGAGGTACTTGTTAACAATGCAGGTATTAAGGACGATAGCCTGATGCTTTGGATGAAAGATGAGCAATGGGATAGCGTAGTAAAAACCAGCCTCGATAGTTTTTTTTACGTAACCCGCCTGGTTTTAGATGATATGCTTATGCAGCGCTATGGCCGTATCATCAACATCGTATCGTTATCCGGCCTTAAAGGGTTACCGGGCCAAACCAATTACTCGGCAGCTAAGGCCGGCGTTATTGGCGCAACAAAAGCCCTTGCACAAGAGGTTGGCCGCCAAAATATCACCGTAAACTGCATAGCCCCCGGCTTTATAAAAACGGATATGACCGAAGGCCTTGATGAACGCGAGTTAAGAAAACTAATTCCCGCAAACCGTTTCGGCACGGTAGAGGAGGTGGCCCACGCAGCAGGCTTTTTAGCTTCGGCACAAGCTGCATACATAACCGGGCAGGTACTATCTGTTAACGGTGGTTTGTATTCGTAATTAAATAGTTACAACAAATAACAACATCGGTTTCATAATGCCGACAGCGCATTTGCGTGTGGCTTATCGGCCTTGGCACAGATCAAAATATATTTTGTAATATCCCAACAACCGTTGTTTTTATCGGGTTAGTTACGCTTGTAACCAATCATTCAATTGCAGCCAAAACAACTTAACTTTTGTGTTGTTATATCAATACGCCGTTAAAAGGAGTTAAAAAGGAATGAATATATCTGAACTAAAAACTATTGCAGGGAACCTCATGGCTGGTGATAAGGGTTTGTTGGCAATGGACGAAAGTACAGCCACGTGCAACAAACGCTTTGAAGAGCTGGGCATCCCGCAAACCGAAGAATACCGCCGCAAATATCGCGAACTTATAGTTACCACACCCCGGTTGGAAGAATGTATTAATGGCGCAATATTGTTTGATGAAACCATTAGGCAAACTACCGCCGATGGTGTTAGATTTATAGATATACTGAAGGAAAAAGGCATCATCCCCGGCATTAAAGTAGATGAGGGAACCATACCAATGGCCGGTTTCCCGGGAGAAAAATTAACCGAAGGTTTAGATGGCCTTAGCAAGCGTTTAGCCGAGTACTATAAAATGGGGGCAAGGTTTGCTAAGTGGTGCGCTGTTTTTACCATAGGTGCCAATACACCTTCAAGCACTTGTATAAAAGCTAATGCCTATTTATTGGCACGCTATGCGGCGCTTTGCCAGGAAGCCGGATTGGTACCTATTGTAGAGCCCGAAGTAATTATGGATGGCGACCATTCGTTAGAATTATGCGGGGAAGTAACTACCGAAGTGTTACATGCCGTTTTTAACGCCCTGTATCAGCACAAGGTTGATTTGGGAGGGATGATATTAAAACCTAACATGATATTACCCGGCACCCAAAACTCCTACCAAAGTAATACCGAAGAAATTGCTACGGCTACTGTAAATTGCTTTATGCGCTGCGTGCCCGCATCTGTTCCGGGAGTGGCGTTTTTATCGGGCGGGCAACCTGGCGTTTTGGCCTCCGAACGGTTAAATATGATGCATAAAAAGTTTGACGAGGCAATGCCCTGGGCACTTACATTTTCGTTTTCGCGCGCAATACAACAACCTGCTTTAGAATACTGGAGAGGCAAGGATGAAAACATTGAAGTTGCCCAGCAAATGCTGTTTCATCGCGCAGCATGTAATAAAGCCGCAAGGCGGGGCGATTATACAGTGGAAATGGAAAAGGCAAGCGAAAAAGAATGGGCTCATTTCGATTAAAACGTTTAGGGGTTATTATGGAGCCCGAAGCGGGTAACCCACTGGAAATTGAAGGTGTACTAAACCCGGCGGTGGTACGCGGGCCCAATGGCGACTTGTATTTATTTGCGCGCATGGTAGCCAAAAACAACTATTCGCGCATTGGCATAGCCAAAGTTAAATTTAACAAAGCCGGCGATCCGGTTGGTGTTGAGCGTTCAGGAATTGCACTTGAACCAGAGGCTGATTACGAAAAACGTCCAGACGGAGGCGGCGGTTGCGAAGACCCGCGGATAACTTACGTAGAGCCGTTAAAGCACTACATTATGAGTTATACGGCATTCTCGCCTGACGGGCCGCGTATTGCATTGGCACAATCGACAGATTTATTGCATTGGGAACGCTTGGGTTTAGCAACATACTCGCCTTACGAAAATATAGAATTTAACGGCATCAACAACAAAGACGCCTGCATGTTTCCCACGGTAATTCAAAGCCCGCACGGGCAGCAGGCTATGGCCATGCTGCACCGTCCGCTTTTTCCGGGCACAAGGCCCGAGGAAACAATTCGCTACCCGTTAGATCGCGAAATTAGAGAACATCACGAGTGTATTTGGATCTCTTACTCGCATCTCCAATCGGCAAACCATCTCTATCGTCACTTGCCTAAGTTTGTATCTAACAGGCCCTTGGCTACCCCGGTAGCGGGTTGGGAACGGCTTAAAATAGGAGCAGGAACACCGCCAATATTAACCAGGCACGGTTGGATGATACTTTACCATGGCGTACATCAACTGGAAGGCGATAAACTATCCTACTCGGCTGGTGTAATGATACTGGCCGAAAAAGAGCCATCTAAAATACTTTACCGTTCGGCACAACCCATTTTAAGTCCAACTTTGCCCGAAGAAAAAATTGGTGCCATTGCCAACGTTGTTTTCCCAACGGGGATAGATTGCAGGCACGATATAGGCCAGCCCGATGCGTTTGATGTGTATTACGGCATGGCCGATAACCGGATAGGAGTGGCCCGACTGGAAATACCAAAAAAATTACGCTTAAAATAGAAAACTTTATTTTAAGTTAATGGTTAACTATTAAAATTGTGTTGCTTATGGTACTTGAAGAAGCCTTTGACAATTTAGTATTAACCAGCCATGCCTGGTACGAGTTAATTGGGATGAACCGCGCCCAGGGAAACGCGCTATCGCGAGCTTTTAGAGAAAACGGAAGCCGCGCCGCCGATATTGAAGCCCTTTTTAAAGCCTACGAAACCAAATTTATAGCAATGGTACCACGCGTAAGGTTCAAAAAAGCAAAAAGCTAATTTACCCCAAAATAACGCCTTGAGAGTTGTTTTGCTATCCGCAAGGCATGTGTTTTTTTGATAAAGGTTGTTGTTGAGTATTCATATATCCTTTTCGAGATAGGTTTTTACCTCTGGCTATATAGCCTTGTAATGGGTACATAAATATCAATACAACAAGTAAAGGTGGTATAATTAGTGCAAATACCACATTAGGTTTTAATCATTAATAAACATCAGGTTTTTGGTTAAAACGCTTTAAGCATGGTACCGGTACCGTCAACATTCAAAACATGCTCAACGCCGCATTTAAGGGCGAAGTTGTTGCGTTGGTGCCCTACCGGGAAATCAAAACAAACGGGGTAATTGTACTCTTTAACCTTTTCGGTTACAATTTGATAAATGGTTTTGCCAAATTCATCGCCAGTTGTATCGGGTTTTGTTTTAAAGCCACCAATAACCAACCCGGCAAGGTTAGATAGCTTTCCGCTGCGTTTAAGGTTCCAAAACATACGGTCAATATTATACAGGTATTCGTCGGTATCTTCCAGAAACAAAATTTTGTTCCTGGTTTCAATATCCGATTTTGTAGCCGCCAGGTTTGCTATAATGCTAAGGTTACCACCTATTAATTTACCTTTTGCATTGCCATTTCGGTTATAACTGCATGCCGGGGTGGCATAGGTTAAGCTTTCCCCGGTGAGTGCCTGCTTTATTGATAAAATGGTAGATACCTGTACGGGCTCTGCCTTTGCCCAATCATCGGGAAAGCTGTTACACATTTTTGAGTGCAGTGTAGCAATACCAAAGTTTTGGTTAATATGGCAGTGTAAAACGGTAATATCGCTAAAGCCGATTACCCATTTTGGCCGCGACTTAAAAGCGCGGAAATTGAGCCTGTCAATTATCCGCACAGCTCCGTAACCGCCCCGGGCGCACATAATGGCTTTAATGTTAGGGTCATCCAACATCGTTTGCAACTCTGCGGCCCGCTCATCGTCTGTTCCGCCATAAGTAAAGTCCTTTTTACCTACTGTAGTGCCAACTTCTACCTTAAATCCCCAACTCTCCATTAACTGAACAGCGGGCTGAATTTCGGCCAGACTAATATAACTTGCCGGGCTGGTGATGCCAATGGTGTCGCCAGGTATTAAATAGGGGGGCACCTTATGTTTTCGGTTGCTAAAATTTTCTTTTTCGGCAGGTGCGGCCCAGGTATCAAAGGTTGATAACGCCGCAGTGGCAGTGGCTAACGAAGAAATAAAGTATTTACGGTTCATTAATATTTTGAATAAAGGACAATTTAACCTGGTTTAGATAAGCCTCATCCGGCCTTTAAAACATCAACAATTAAATCACTTTCGTAACCGCGGCTCATAGCATATTGCTGTAATTTATAGCGGAGTTTATAACTATCGCGCTCGTTCATGGTTGCTTCTTTCTTTTTAATAATTTGAGTTAGCCTATTCAAATACTCATCACCATCAATTTCTTTCAGGGCTTTTTGTATCAGTTTATCGGGCACCTGCTTAAATTTAAGGCCCTGTTTAATTTTAATCCTTCCCCAGCTATTTTGGTTAAACTTCCCGTTTACATAAGCGCGGGCAAAGCGTTCTTCGTTTAAAAAGTTGTTCTCTATCAGGTTGCCAATAATTTGTTCCACATCGCTCGGGTACAAACCCCAATCGTATAGTTTATTACGAACATCTTGTTGGGCGCGTTCCTGGTAAGCGCAGTATTGCTCTGCTTTGGTAAGGCCAACTTTAGGGTCGGTAATTTTTTTTGCAGAACGTTCAATTTCCATTAAACCAAAATTCGTTAAAATTCTTCTATTGGTATAAATATCTTGAAATTAGCACCATGCTTGGCAACCAATACTCCATCAGCAATATTCAGCAAATTACAGGCGCAACGGGCACAATTGCGCACAATGTAACCGTCATCAATTTAATTACCGATAGCCGCAAAATAAACAATCCGGGCGCATCACTATTTTTTGCGTTAAGTGGCCGCCGAGATGGTCACGATTATATTCCCGAAGTATATAAAGCAGGCGTGCGTAATTTTGTAATATCAAAACCACCAGCAAAAGCCGAATCATTTCCGGATGCCAATTTTTTATTAGTTGCCGATGTATTAACAGCCTTACAGCAACTGGCCGCATATCACCGCGCCAAATTTGATGCTTTAGAGGTAATTGGTATTACGGGCAGCAATGGAAAAACCATAGTTAAAGAATGGTTGTACCAGTTAATGTGCCCCGATAAAAAAATAGTACGCAACCCTAAAAGCTATAACTCGCAAATTGGAGTGGCACTATCT
Organism: Mucilaginibacter gracilis; assembly: GCF_003633615.1. NCBI lineage: Bacteria > Pseudomonadati > Bacteroidota > Sphingobacteriia > Sphingobacteriales > Sphingobacteriaceae > Mucilaginibacter > Mucilaginibacter gracilis. Next base: position 4,438,091 of record NZ_RBKU01000001.1, read on the forward strand.
GTTTGGCAAATTGATGCACAGTATAACCTGGGTATATTTGAGGCCGGGATATCAACAGTTGGCGAAATGGAAAAGCTTGAGCCGATGATAAAGCCAACTATTGGCGTATTAACACACATGGGTTCGGCGCACGATGAAGGTTTTGCCAATGCCGAGCAAAAATTGGAAGAAAAGCTTAAACTTTTTACAAACTGCCAAACCGTAATTTACCATTACGATACCTTAATTAAATACAAAGCCCAGGTGCCTGGCAAAACTAATTTTTGCTGGAGCCGTAATTTTAGAGAGGCTGACTTGCACGTTTTTAGCGAAACCATTATAGCCAATAAGTACTATTTACGTGGCACGTATAAAAGTAAAGAAATTGAGTGCCTGGTGCCCTTTATTGATGCGGCATCGGTTGAAAACGCAATTTTTTGCTGGGCAACCATGCTGGCGCTGGGCTATGATGCACAAATATGCGATGACCGTTTGGAGAAGCTGGTAACGGTATCGATGCGGATGGAATTGAAGCAGGGGATAAACAATTGCTCTATTATTGACGACTCGTATAACTCCGACACCCAATCGTTAGAAATAGCACTCGATTTTTTGAATCAGCAAAACCAGCATCAAACCCGCACATTAATCCTTTCGGATATTTTTCAATCCGGGTTAGAGCATAATGTTTTATACAAGCAGGTGGCACAACTTGTAGCGCAAAAACAGGTAGATAAATTTATAGGTGTCGGCAAAGCACTATCGGCACATCAGGCTTTATTTAGCACCGCTCAGAAATATTTTTTTAGCGATACGGATGCTTTGCTATCTGTCCTGCCCGATTTGAATTTTGAGGATGAAACCATCCTGATTAAAGGTTCGAGGGCTTTTGAATTTGAGCGGGTTAGCCACGCACTGGTACAAAAGGCGCACGAAACGGTAATGGAAATAAACCTGAATGCATTGCAAAATAATTTGAATTTTTACCGCTCAAAGCTAAACGCCAACGTTAAAATAATGGCAATGGTTAAAGCATTTTCGTATGGAAGTGGCAGTTTTGAGGTAGCCAATATGCTGCAATTTAACAAGGTTGATTACCTGGCCGTTGCCTATATTGACGAAGGTATAGCTTTACGTAATGCCGGCATCAGTTTGCCAATTATGGTACTGAATCCGGAGACTTCGGCGTTTGATAAAATGGTTGAATTTACGTTACAGCCCGAAATTTATAGTTTTACATTGCTTGATGAGTTTGTTAAATTTGCCCAGCTAAAAAATATTTTTGATTACCCCATCCACCTAAAAATAGATACGGGTATGCATCGTTTAGGTTTTGAAGATTTTGAGATTGAAGCTTTGTGCGACTTGCTCGAAACCAACAAATATATACAGGTGCAATCGGTATTTTCGCACCTGGTTGCAAGCGATGCCGAAGTACACGATACCTTTACTTTAAACCAGATACGCGCTTTTGAAAAAGCTTATCATCAAATACAGGGAGCGTTAAAATATAAAGTATTGCGGCATATGGCCAATACGTCGGCCATAACTCGCTGGCCTGTAGCACAGTTTGATATGGTTAGGTTAGGTATTGGTTTATATGGTATTGATGGTGCTATAAACAACGAGGTAAACCCGCTGCAAGCCGTGGCAACTTTAAAAACCAGCATATCGCAGGTTAAAAAAATACGTGCCGGCGAAACCATTGGTTATAACCGCAACGGCAGCTTACCTCACGACGGTAAAATTGCAACCGTGCGTATTGGCTATGCCGACGGTTATTTACGTGCCTTTGGCAACGGGGTTGGTAAAATGCTGGTAAAGGGAGTTTTGGTGCCCACAGTGGGCAATATCTCTATGGATATGTGTATGATTGATGTGAGCGCCGTTGAAGTAAAAGAAGGCGATGAAGTGATAGTTTTTAACGAAGAATACAAAATTGAGGAACTGGCCAAACAAATTAATACCATACCTTACGAGATACTAACCAATGTATCGCAACGTGTAAAACGCGTTTATTTTTATGAATAGGAGATACTTAAATGAATAAAATTGCCCGGGCCCTGCTTAATTATTTTGTAAAAGGATTATTAATTGTAGTGCCTCTGGGTGCTGCATTTTTTTTAATATTCTGGGCTATTTCGAGTATTGATAACGCTTTGAATATCAGTAGTGTTATACTGGTTGATAAAAGTGGAAAACCTATTTACATACCAGGGTTGGGTATTTTGTCGGTAGTGGTTATTATTTTGGTGGCAGGGGTTATTGTTACCAATGTTATTACGCAACCCATTAAAAACTGGTTTAACCGCTGGATAAACCGCGTGCCTTTGTTTGCCTTTCTGTATTCGTCCATCAAAGATATTACCGAAGCCTTTGTAGGCGACGAGAAAAAGTTTAACGAAGCCGTATTGGTTGAAGTTAATGAATTTGGCCTGAAAAAAGTTGGCTTTTTGATGCAAAAGGATCTTAGCCTAATGGGCCTGCCGGGCGATGTAGCGGTTTACTTTCCATACTCATACTCCTTTGCCGGCCAGGTGATTATTATACCTGCCAGTAAAGTAAAACATATTGATAAAGGTGCGGGCGATATGATGAAGTTCGTTATATCGGGAGGAGTGAGTGGGTTGGAAGCATGATGAGCCAACCCAATAATCAACCTTTTAACACGCCGTATACCACTCTTCCTTCTCAGTAGTATGTATTTTAATCACGCCCGAGAGTGCAAGGTTAACCACAATTTTTTGAGCTCCGCGGCGGCTTATTTTTGATAACTCGCAGTATTCCTTAATGTTAATGCGCGGATTGGTATCAAGGTATTTAAGCAATGCTTGTTCCTTGTCGGAATATTCAATTAAAACGCCATCGCTTTTGTTTGATCGTTTGAGCACGTCAACCACTATTTTACTGGCCAGTATGCTTTTATCTTTTACGCGGATGTAAACCCACCATTTACCGTCTTCGGCAAGGGCAGAGTGGGGTTTATCTTCGCTTGGCTTAATTTCTACAACCAGTACCAGTTTATCGTCAAAATAAACCTCTTCAAATATGGGGTCGAGCGCGGGTTTGGCAAATAAATGTGCGGCACGGGTTATCATGTACCTTTCTTCGTCTTCGGCTTTTACGCCTTTAATAGTACCATCGTCGGCAACGCCAATCAGCAAACGGCCACCTTTATTATTAGCGAATGATACCATTGTGCGGGCAATTTTTTCGCAACTGGTAATGGTTTTTTTAAAGTCCAGAGATACACCTTCTCCTTCAAAAATCAATTTCCTTATATTCATAACGCCTCTCTGTTCTCAATTATTGGTTTGGTAAGGCGTAAATATCTGCATCCAGCGCTCGGGGTTGTTTACAGGTTCAAATCCAAATTGTGCGTATAAGCCATGCGCATCGGCAGTAGCCAGCATCCATCGGCGCAAACCTTGCAAGTCGGGGTGCAACTTTATAGTGTGCACAAGCCACTTAGATAAGCCTAAACCCCGGTATGGTTCTAAAATAAACACATCAGCAAGATAAGCAAAAGTTGCTTTATCTGTAACTACTTTGGCAAAACCAATTTGTTTTTTATGGTGGTAACCCCCAAAACACATGGCGTTATCAATAGCTTTACGCAAAGTTTCGGGCGCAATACCTTTAGACCAATAGGATTCATAGCCGAGATAATTAAATATGACTTCAAAATCAAGCAGACTTTTATCTGTTGAAATTGTGTAACCATTTGCTATAAGGTGTTGGTAGTTATCCATTTAAGTTTATTTTATTAAACTACTTATTGAATTTGTTGCCATGTACCCAAAGGCACTTGTATACCACAGTTAATAGGCTATATTTGCTTCTTCGCCAACATGCAAGTTGCGAACGTATACTTCGTTTACAAGCGAAACGCATAGTTCGCCCTCTTTATTATACATCTCAATTGGGAAGGCTTTTACAAATTTACCAACAGTATTTAAAATTTTTTCGGCCTCGGCAACATCGGCTTCGGTGATGTTTATCTTAAAATACAGGTTGGTTCGGCCAGGTTTTAGGTATTGTATTTGTGCCGATTTAAGCCATACCCTAACTTTAAAACCGCGCCTTTGCAATAGCTGGTCGAAAAGTAGTGCGTAAAACGGATCGGCCCCGGCAAATATGGTTCCGCCAAAAATAGAATCGTTGTAGTTTTTATTAAAAACGCTTTTATTTATTTTAACTTCTACACCAGTAAAACCCTTGTTAAATTTTTGTACCCATATACGCTGAAAAAAAAGCGGCGGATAAAAACGCATTGCCCATTTGAGTGTTGTTTCGGATACTACCATTTTTAGATGTGTAAATTGATGTGCAAATTAGTAAATATGCAGGTGTGCAAATTGTTTTGATGAGTAAATTAAATAATTATTTTCATTTGCACACGTGTACATTTTCTCATCTCCACATTAAAATTTGCACATCAAAAAGATATATTCCATATCATAACTGCCTTATCGTCGCTCACGGAAGCAAGTTTTGAGCCGTTATCAAACCACGCAAGCTTGTTTATGGATAATGGATGTGCTGGGTACCCTTTTTCGCGACTGATGGCCTTATAGAGCTTAAAATCGTCTGCTCCCCATATCTTAATGCTTTTATCCATGCTGGCGGTAGCAAAATAAGGTTGAGTAGGATGGAAGTCTATATGGTTGACTGCAAACAAATGTGCCGGAATATTGGTGATGGGCCGGTAAGTTATACTGTCCCAAATTTTAACCTGTGCATCGCGCGCGCCCGATGCCAGGTAACTTCCGTCGGGAGAATAAGCTAATGAAAATACCGACATCGTGTGGCCCTTAATGGTATGGATGAGCGCATAGTCTTCCAGATCATACACCCGGATGATGTTATCCCGGCAACCAAAGGCAACTTGCTTTTCGTTTGGCGAAACGGCAATGCATCTAACGGTATCTGTAGAAACCTGAATAGTATGTAATAAGTTCAATGTATCTAAACTCCAAACCGAAACCCCGCCATCTTCGGAAGCTACAAGCAGTTCTTTTTTACTTACAACCGATTTAATATCAAATATAGGTTTGACATGATGTTTGAGTGTTGGCAGTAAAGCCTGCTTCATAAAATCGAACGCCATAACCATTCCGTTGCGTAAACCCGCAAACATGAGTGGATACCCAGTAGGGCAGTGTATAGCGTAAACCGAAGCCGGAACCGGGAACATAACCTTAATAAAAGAGTTATCTTTCAGGCTCCATTCTACCACGCCTTTATCGTTACCACCTGTGAACAGTACGCCGGGCTTCTGCGAAAGCTCTAATGTGAAAATAGGGTTGGAGTGGCCTGTAAGTTCGGCTATTTTTTCGACTGTCATTTGTTATCTTCTCCGTGTCATTGCTTCGTCCCTAGCAATTAAATTTTAATAAAGGTAATAACTACTTTGCTATCTCATAGTCATAAGCCGCTTTCGCAATGCGGGCGATAACCGATTCGCGGGCAGGCAGATCAACGGCCGAGTTGGTGACAAATACGGCTACGGCCAAATGTTTACCGTTTGGCAATGTGATAATACCCACATCATTTGTAGCAGCCGCTATTCCGTCGTTTGTCCCGGAACGGCCTGTTTTATGCGCTACAATGGTTCCCGCCGGTAGCAAACCCTTAATTTGATTTGGGCCGGTAATGGTTGCTTCCATTATCTTCCATAAATAATCGTGGCTGGTTTTGGATAAGAAATTAGGTTTGGTAGCAATATCCAGCAAGCGGATCATCTCTTTGGGCATCGTCCAGTTAGTGAACTGTACGTCCCAGGCTTGGGCCATTTGAAATTCGGATGCTTTTATTGCTATTTGCTTGATACCAAAACTATGCATATAAGCATCTACAACAGCTGTACCGCCAAGGGTTTTGAGTAGAATGTCGCACGCATCGTTATCACTAAGCGATACCATGTAGCTTAATAATTCCCTTATCGCGATGCTCACATTTCCTTCCGGGAATTTATCGCGAAGCGGGCTATATGTTTCAGGCAGGTCACTTTTATCGATAGGTATAAGTTGATCTAAAGTCAGCATACCCTCGTCCACCTGGTGCAAAACAGTAATCGCTATCGGGAACTTCATCACGCTTTGCATAGGCAAATGCAGCTGGCCGTTGTAGGAGAGGGTATCACGATTTTCGATACCCAGCATGGCAAAACCTACTGCGCCTTTGGCATCTTTAGCTATCTCTTTTATCTGTGCACGCAGCAAAGAATCTGATTGTGCAAACACAGTAGAAGAAGTAAAAATGCTGAAAATAATTAAGCCGACTAACTTTTGCATTTGCCAATAACTCATAACAAATAACCTACTAACTAAACACTACTTATGTCTCGACTCTAAATTCTTAGCTATCACTTCCAAGTTTAAGTTCTTCTCGCGAAGCAATACCAGCAAGTGAAACATCAAATCAGAAGCTTCGTTTATCAGGTCGGTTTCGGTTTCGGCTAAGGCAGCAATTACGGTTTCGACACCTTCTTCGCCCACCTTTTGGGCTATCTTATTCAAGCCCTTTTTGCGCAACTTATTTACGTATGAACCTTCTGACGGATTGTCATACCTTTCGTTTATAATGTTCTGTAATTCAAATATAAAGTTATGGTTATATGAAGTTTTAAAGCAGTTTCTTTCACCTGTGTGGCAGGTTGGTCCCTCGGCTTTAACTTTTATCAAAAGCGTATCGTTATCGCAATCTAAAGCCATGCTTTTTACATGCAAGTAATTTTTGCTACTCTCGCCTTTTGTCCACAAACGGTTTTTAGTGCGAGAGAAAAAAGTGACTTTATTTTCGCTCACGGTTTTATCGTAAGCTTCCTGGTTCATATAACCCAGCATCAGTACTTCAAGGGTTTGGTCGTCTTGTATTACAACCGGCACTAAGCCGTTGCCTTTGTTAAAATCTATATTCATGTTTTTATATTTTAGCCCCCTCTAAATCTCTCCCGGTTGGGTAGACTTTAAAAAGTCCTCCCTTCCGGGGAGGGTTGGGTGGGGCTTATTCTTACTTCAATACCCTTATTCTTCAACACAGCCTTTAAATCGGGTATCAATATCTCGCCATAATGAAATACCGAAGCCGCCAGTGCCGCATCAACATTAGCCTGTTCAAATACATCAACAAAATGCTGTACCGAACCTGCGCCGCCAGACGCAATAACCGGGATATGCACGGCATCGTTTATGGTTTTTAAAAAGCCGCAATCAAAACCTGCTTTGGTACCGTCGTGATCCATTGAGGTTAACAGTATCTCACCTGCGCCGCGGCTTTCGGCTTCGCGTATCCAATCAAAAGTTTCTTTTTCTGTGGGTATGCGCCCACCGTTTAAGTAAACTATGTTTTTCCCGTCGTTGTGGCGGGTATCAACCGCAACCACCACAAACTGCACACCAAAAGCTTTGGCTAATTGGTCAATAAGAGCCGGGGTGCGCACCGCAGCCGAGTTGATGGATACTTTATCAGCCCCGGCGTTTAAAAGCGCGTCAGCGTCTTCTATTGCGTTTATACCACCACCTATAGTGAAGGGGATGTTAATGTTGCGCGCAACGGCCTTTACAAGTTCCACCATTGTTTTACGGCGTTCGTGCGTAGCTGTAATATCTAAAAACACCAATTCATCGGCGCCTTGCTGCGAGTAGTTCCAGGCCAGTTCAACCGGGTCGCCGGCATCACGCAGGTCAACAAAGTTCACACCTTTTACGGTGCGGCCATCTTTAACGTCGAGGCAGGGAATGATTCTTTTTGAAAGCATAATATTAGTGTGTCATTGCGAGGAACGAAGCAACCGCACATAGGCAGAGCAGCCTTGTATAGTCTGCGGTTGCTTCGTTCCTCGCAATGACAATTTTATTTATATTGAAATCAAAGCATCTAAATTCCAGTGTTTAATTTCTTCAACAGTAATGCGGTTTTCGTAGATGGCTTTGCCTACCACGCACGATTCTACTTTGATTTTGTTCAGCTTCTCAATATCTTTCATGGAACTTACACCACCCGAAGCTATCAGTTTGATAAAAGGGGAATGGTCTAACAGTTTTTCGTAAAGCTCAATACCTGCGCCGCCCAGTTTTCCGTCTTTATTAATATCTGTACATAAAAACCGGAAGAAACCGAGGTTCAGACACTTATCAACATAATCCATTAGCTTAATTGGCGAGCTTTCCATCCAGCCCGAGTATTTAATTACCTCGTCTAAAACATCTATAGCTACTACAATTTTTTCTGTTTTACCGTCTTTGCTGCCCACTTCTCTACTAAGTTCACTTAAAAAATCGGGGTTGGTTATGGCCTGTGTTCCTACAATTACACGGTGAACGCCTGCACCAAGCAGCTCCTTAACTTTTTCGATACTGCGTACACCGCCGCCGTACTGAATTTTCATATCTGTTTTTTTGATGATGTTGAACAGATATTCCTGATTGCTAAAATCGCCTTTAGCACCGTTTAGGTCGATGATGTGGATCAATTCTGCACCGTTTGAGCGGTATGTTTCAATCATCTCTTCTAAAGAAACATCGTAGCTGGTTATTTGCTGATAATCACCTTCGCGTAAGCGAACTACCTTTTGGTCGAGAATATCAACAGCGGGGATAATGTACATTGTATTGAATTAAATATTTGCAAAGTTAGTTAAAAGATGCTCGCCAAACGGACCTGATTTTTCGGGGTGAAATTGTACACCAAAAAAGTTATCTTTCCGAATAGAAGCCGAAAACGGCAATGTATAATTAGTTGATGCTAAAGTATATAAGGGATTATGCTCAATATAATACGAATGCACAAAATAAAAGTGCGAACCTTGCGGGATATTTTTAAAAAGCGGGTTATCCAACTCGGGATAAACCTGATTCCAACCTGTATGGGGCACTTTAAATTGGGCGCTATCTTTAAACCTCAATGTTTTTACGGGTATAATATCCAATAAACTGGAATCCCCCTCTTCGGAATAGGATGTTAGCAATTGCATACCTACACAAATACCTAAAGTTGGCTTTGTAAGTTTCTTTATTACAGGCACTAAACCGGTTTGCTCAAGCTTATTCATGGCAGCACCTGCATGGCCCACGCCAGGTATAATATACCGGTCGTACTGCTCAAAATCGGCTTCGGTATGTATCATGCCGTAACTAATGCCCAACCTGTCTAAAGCTGAGGTTAATGAAAATATGTTGCCGGCTCCGTAGTAAATAATACCTGTCATTTTAATCAGAATCAAGAACCAAGATGCAAGATGCAAGACATCTTCCTACTCAATTCAGTTTTATAAATTCTACAAAAGTCTTGATTCTTGCATCTTGACTCTTGCATCTTATTAAAGTACTCCCTTGGTACTTGGCAAAACCATATTATTCACATCCCTGCGCACGGCCATTTTAATGGCTTTGGCGAAGGCTTTAAATATGGCCTCAATTTTATGATGTTCGTTTTGGCCTTCGGCTTTGATGTTAAGGTTGCATTTTGAAGCATCGGAGAACGACTTAAAGAAATGGTAAAACATTTCGGTAGGCATTTCGCCAATTTTTTCGCGTTTAAATTCTGCATCCCACACTATCCAGTTGCGGCCACCAAAATCAATGGCTACCTGTGCCAGGCAATCATCCATAGGCAAACAAAATCCGTACCGTTCTATTCCGCGCTTATCGCCTAATACAGTAAGGAATGCTTCACCCAGTGCTATGCCTGTATCTTCAATCGTGTGATGTTCGTCAATATGTAAGTCTCCTTTGGCGGTAATATCCAAATCAATACTGCCGTGGCGGGCTATCTGATCTAACATGTGATCGAAAAAATGCAGCCCCGTTGATACTTTGGCATCGCCTTTACCATCCAAATTTATTTTGATAGCAATATCGGTTTCCTTGGTTTTGCGCACATGTTCTGTTGTGCGTTCGCCCAATTTTAAAAACTCGTATATTTTTTCCCACTCGGTAGTTTCAACGGCTACGGTTTCTTTAATGGCAGCCTGTTGTTCTGTGGTAAACTCGGCTCCGCCTAAATTGCTGTTGTTATTTAACCAGATGGCTTTTGCACCTAAATTTTTGGCTAAAAGCACATCGTTCAACCGATCGCCAATGGTGAATGAATTTTTAAGATCGTAAACTTCTTCGTCAAAATATTTTGTGAGCAACGCGGTGCCGGGTTTGCGTGTTGGCGCATTATCACGGGCAAAGGTGCGGTCTATAACGTAATCGCTAAAGGTTATGCCCTCGTTAGCCAAGGTTTTAATCACAAAATTTTGTACCGGCCAAAAGGTATCTTCGGGATATACAGCCGTACCTAAACCGTCCTGATTGGTTACCATTACCAATTCAAAATCAAGTTCGGCAGCAATTTTGGGCAGGTATTGTAACATGTGCGGATAAAACTCCAATTTAGCAAACGAGTCTATCTGTTCGTCGGCAGGTTCGGTTATCAGCGTACCGTCGCGGTCAATAAAAAGTATTCTTTTCAGCTTATTCATTCCTGTTTAAAGGTAGTGTTGAAATGGTTATTATCCTAAATTTATTGTTTTAAGCGTATTAATCAGGGTTATATTTTCTTCGGGCGTACCAACAGTAATGCGCAAACAACCTTCGCAAAGCTCAACTTTTGATCGGTCGCGCACAATGATGCCCTGGCCAACCAAATGATTGTATATCGCTTTAGCATCGGTGGTTTTAACCAGGATGAAGTTGGCATCAGACGGGTAAATATCCAGCACAAAATCAAATTGCTTTAACCATAAAACCAATTTATCGCGCTCGGCCAGCGTTTGCTTTATCCAGCTATTTACCTGGTCAACATTCTGTAAAGCCTCTAAAACCAGTTGTTGTGTAGCCTCGTTAACGTTGTAAGGCGGTTTAACGCGGTTCATCACCTCAATAACTTCTTCGCTTGCAAAGGCCATCCCAAGGCGTAAACCTGCAAGTCCCCACGCTTTCGATAGCGTTTGTAATACCACCAGGTTAGCATATTCTGTTAACTCCTGTATAAAGGTTTTTTGGCGACTAAAGTTAATATAAGCCTCATCAACAATAACCAAACCGTTAAAGTTAGCCAGCAGCGTTTCCACATCGGTGCGGTTGATGGAGTTACCGGTAGGGTTATTTGGCGAGCAGATGAATATCATTTTGGTATGCTCATCAATAGCCTGGGCAATACCTTCCATGTTAAGCTGATAATCGGGTGTAAGGTTTACCTTGCGGGCCTCTACATCATTAATATTGGCCGATACCTGATACATGCCATAAGTAGGCGGTACGATGATAACATTATCAACCCCAGGGTTACAAAAGCTGCGGAAAAGTATATCGATAGCCTCGTCGCTGCCGTTACCTAAAAATATATTGCGAGTTGGTACGCCTTTTATTTCCATCAAGCGCTTTTTAACGGCGTACTGCATAGGGTCCGGGTAACGATGATATTGCTCGGTTAGCGGCGAGCCAAAAGCATTTTCGTTGGCGTCAAGGTAAACACTGGCCTCGCCCTGAAACTCATCGCGTGCGGAGGAGTAGGGTGTGAGGTTGCGGATGTTCTCTCGTAGAAGCCCCCCTAGCCCCCTAAAGGGGGAGTTTTGATTAGCAAGGTTGCTACTGCTTGATGATTCGTTATTCGAAATATCTTGTGTCATGGTAATAATTCTTTTACTGTAATCAATTCCAGTCCCATCAGGACAATCAGTCAGGACAATCAGTTCCCCCTTTAGGGGGTTAGGGGGCTCTTCGTATTGTCACCGCATTTTTATGCGCATGCAAGCCCTCCAATTCGGCTAAAATCTCTACGGTTGGCCCGATGTTCTGGATGCCATCGGGCGTGATATGCTGGAAGGTTATCTTCTTCACAAACGAATCAACCGATACGCCCGAATATGCCCGCGCGTAAGCACTGGTTGGCAGGGTATGGTTAGTGCCGGATGCGTAATCGCCAACGCTTTCGGGGGTTAGGTTTCCTAAAAATACCGACCCGGCGTTAATGATGCTGTTTACTATCGACTGCCAATTTTCGGTAGCCAGTATTAAGTGCTCCGGTGCGTAAAGGTTGCTAAACTGCATAGCCTGTTGCAAATCATTAACCAAAACCGAATAGGAGTTTGCTATTGCTTTTCCGGCTATTTCGGCTCTTGGTAAAACGGGTAATTGTTTTTCCAAAGCTTTGTTAACGGCATCAATTATATTTTGTGACGTAGCTACTAATATAGACTGACTATCGGCACCGTGCTCGGCCTGGGCCAATAAATCGGCAGCCACAAACTCAGGGTTGCTGGTTTCATCGGCAATTACCAATACTTCCGATGGGCCCGCGGGCATATCAATGGCGCAGGTAGTGGTTGATTGGATGATGGTTTTGGCTTTGGTTACAAACTGGTTTCCGGGACCAAATATTTTATCAACCGCCGGTATAGTTTCGGTACCATAAGCCATAGCGGCAATGGCTTGCGAACCTCCCGCAAGGTAAATTTTATCTATCCCAAGCAATTGGCAAACGTAAGCTATAAATGCATTTACCTTACCGTTTTTTTGTGGCGGCGAGCAAACCACTATTTGGTGGCAACCTGCAATTTGCGCCGGAATGCCCAACATGAGCAATGTGCTTGGTAAAACGGCGCTACCACCGGGTATATATAAACCAACACGTTCAATAGGCCTTAACTCGCGCCAGCAGGTAACGCCGGGCATAGTTTCAACCTTGTCTTCGGTTTTGAGTTGCGTTTGGTGAAATTTTTTGATGTTTTGATAAGCAGTTTGCAAAGCCTGTTTTTGCTCCGGCAAGAGGGCGGTAGCCAGTTCTTCAAGTTCGGCTTTATCTAAATACAGCTTTTGCAATTCAACATGATCAAATTTTTGTGCGTAGCCAAGTAAAGCATTATCGCCATGCTCACGCACATTGCTTATTACATCTTCAACAACAGCGCGTATCTCGTTAGCCGGATCAACGTTGCGCTGAACGAGCGAGCGAAGTTGGGCAGCGGAAAGCTCACCATACGTATAGCCCCCTAGCCCCCTGAAGGGGGAACTATTGTCCTCAATTTTTTTGTTTATGCTATTCATTGCATTAATCTTTTATAGCCACTTGCATATTCTCCCCCTTTAGGGGGCCGGGGGGTTAAGCAATTATCTTTTCAATTGGCATAACCACTATGCCTTGTGCACCTGCTTGTTTTAGCTTGCTTATTTTATCCCAAAAGTCGCGTTCGGGGATAACGGTATGAACGGCCACCCAGTCAGCTTCGGCCAATGGTACTACCGACGGGCTTTTCACTCCCGGAAGCAGGGCCAATACCTGGGCTAAATTATCGCGACTAACGTTTAGTACTACATACTTGGTTTCTTTGGCGCGCAATACTGATTGTATACGGGCAATCAGTTCTTCAATCAAGTCTGGCCTGTCAACATTTTTATTGCCAATCAGGATAGCTTCGGACGTCATGACATCGCTAAACGGTTTTAACCCGTTGCTCTTTAAGGTTCCGCCGGTTGATACAATATCAAAAATGGCATCGCTTAAACCCAGGCCGGGAGAAATTTCTACGGAGCCGGATATCATGCGCACATCGGCTTTGATATCGTTTTTAGCCAGGTATTTTTTAAGGATGGCAGGGTAGGATGTAGCAATGGATTTACCATTAAAATCCGACAGTTGCTGAATATCGCTGCTATTGGGGATGGCAATTTTTAGGGTGCATTTGCCAAAGCCCAGGCGTTGCAGGTAATTTACATCAACTTCGGTTTCCTCAATCATGTTTTCGCCTACGATGCCCAGGTCGGCAATGCCATCCTGAACATACTCGGGAATATCATCGTCGCGAAGAAAAAGAATTTCCAGAGGGAAATTTGATACCGGCGAAATAAGGGAGCTTTTGTAGTTCTCGAAGTTTAATCCGCAGTTTTTTAGTAACTCAACAGATTTTTCATTAAGGCGCCCCGATTTCTGGATCGCTATTTTAAGTGTTTTCACAAATTTGGTATTAAGGGTAGTAATGGACTAAACGGGTTATTATTGCTAATAAAAACATACAGTAAATGCGTATCGTTACTTGGTACGATGGTGCAGATGCAGTTGATGTATGTGAAAACCGTTCATGTTTACTTGAGGTAAGTTGCGGCAAATATAACAAGATAATTGAAAAAACAAGAGCCTCACCTAAATCCTCTCCAAAGGAGAGGACTTTGAAACCAAGCACATCAAGAACCCTCTCCTTTGGAGAGGGCAGGGTGAGGCTCCCTACATCTGATCCCGCACCTCCAGCAAAAACTGCTTTAAAGTTTCTAACGAATTGATAACAGCCTGGTTATCTTTGGTTACACCTAAGTTTTCGCGCAGGTAATCTTTTGCACCTTGCAGGGTATAGCCTTTTTCGTTAATGAGGTTAAAAATAATTTTGAGGTTCGCAATATCTTCGGGAGTGAAGTAGCGGTTGCCCTTTTTATTTTTTTTGGGTTGCAGAATATCAAATTCCTTTTCGTAAAACCGCAACAACGATTGGTTTACATCAAACATGGCCGAAACTTCGCCCATAGTATAGTACAGCTTGCTAATGTCGCGTTCTTTGTAAGGCATAGGGCAAAGATATGTTGGATTTCGGATTTTTGATTTCGGATTGAAAGATTTTTTATTTCGAAGATCGGATGTTCGATTTCGGATTTGAAAAATGAATTGCTAACGTTTGAGTTTAGTGTGCTTTGCATCAAAGTACTAACATTTCTTCCTGATATTAAAAATTCCAAATCGAACCTGCGAAATAGAAATAAATTCGACATCGAACAGCCGATCTCCGAAATAAAAATAAATCCGAAATCGGACATCCGAAATCCGACATCAAAAAAATATCTTTGCACCCATAATTTTATACACATGACTGCTCAGGAAATACGTCAGGCTTTTTTAGATTTTTTTGCTTCCAAAGGACACCAGATTGTGCCATCGGCGCCAATTGTGGTTAAAAACGACCCCGCATTAATGTTTACCAATGCGGGCATGAATCAGTTTAAAGGTGTTTTTTTGGGAGAAGAGCCAATAAAGTTTCCGCGCGTTGTGGATACTCAACGTTGTTTACGAGTATCGGGCAAGCACGATGACCTGGAAGAAGTTGGTATCGACACATATCATCATACGATGTTTGAAATGTTAGGTAACTGGAGCTTTGGTGATTATTTTAAAAAAGAAGCCATAGCGTGGAGTTGGGAACTATTAACGGAAATTTACAAAATAGAGAAAGATCGTCTATACGTCACGGTTTTTGAAGGTGATGAAAAGGAGGGATTGCCTAAAGATCAAGAAGCTATTGATTTATGGTTGCAATATGTAAACGAAGATCATATAGTCTTAGGAAATAAAAAAGATAATTTTTGGGAAATGGGTGAAACAGGCCCATGCGGTCCGTGCTCGGAAATTCATTATGATGGGCGTTCATTGCAACAAAGATTAGAACTTCCAGGTCGAGATTTAGTAAATCAAGACAATCCCGACGTAATAGAAATTTGGAATAATGTTTTCATGCAATTCAATAGAGTTTTTGGTGGTGAAAAAGGCGGGCTATCAGAATACATTGCAGTTATAGAAGAAAATAAGAACAACCTTGGGCTTAATTTTGATATAAAAAAATGGAAATCTGACAATTTATTCCTTTATTCTAAACTAATCGACTTGCCTGCTAAACATATCGATACAGGTATGGGATTTGAACGTTTGGTAAGGGTGATGCAAGGTAAAGCATCTAATTATGATACTGATATTTTCCAACCCCTAATACAGTTTATTTCGGAGAAGAGCGGAATTAAATATGAAAAAGTTTCGGATAATTCCGGAGCAGATAAAATGGAAGCGATTTCTATGCGTGTTATGGCAGACCATATACGTGCAATCAGTTTTGCCATTATAGATGGACAATTGCCATCCAATAATAAGGCCGGCTATGTGATCCGTAGGATATTACGTAGAGCGGTTAGATATTCTTATCAGTTTTTAGGAATAAAAGAACCTTTTTTAAATAAATTGGTTCTTATTTTGGCCGAACAGTTTAAAGGTGTTTTTAATGAACTTTGGGAACAAAGAGAATTTGTGAAAAAAGTTGTTCTTGAAGAAGAATTAGCATTTTTAAGAACGCTGGAAAAAGGAATACTTCGATTTGATATAATCATGACAAGGGGCGCCGTTATTCCTTCAAATGCGGAGCTAACCAAAGAAATAAATGCGTACAGAGACCGAAAAATATTGCATGGGTTTGTTGCATTTGAATTGTTCGACACGTTTGGGTTTCCGATTGACTTAACGGAACTGATGGCGAAGGACTTTGACTTTACTGTTGACATTGCTGGCTACGAAGCCGCTCTCCAACAACAAAAAAACCGCTCCCGCGCGGCAACTGCCATTGATACCGGCGATTGGATTGTTTTAAAAGACGATGAAACGGTTGAGTTTGTAGGTTATAATGAAACCGAAACTATTGCTCACGTGGTTAAATACCGCAAGGTTAAGGCAAAGGGTGTGGAGCAATACCAGTTGGTTTTAGATAAAACGCCTTTTTATGCCGAAAGCGGTGGGCAGGTGGGTGATACCGGCGAACTGGTTTTTCCGGATGGTGAGATTGTTGCCGTTACCGATACTAAGAAAGAGAACGGGCTGATAGTACACTTTGTAGATAAACTTCCGCAGGATATTGACGATGCCTTAACCGCCATTGTCGATTTGGCTAAACGTAAGGCAACCAATAACAACCACTCGGCAACGCACTTGTTGCATGCGGCTTTAAAACAGGTTTTAGGTACGCATGTAAACCAAAAAGGCAGTTTGGTAAATGGCGAATATTTGCGTTTTGATTTTTCGCACTTCAGCAAGGTTACCGATAATGAAATAGCGCAGATAGAAGCTATCGTTAACGAAAAGATACGCGAGAATATTAACGTTGATATTAAAGAACTCCCCAAAGAGGAAGCGATTGCCTTAGGCGCAAACGCTTTGTTTGGCGAAAAATATGGCGATACGGTTAGGGTTGTAACAATAGATGCTAAATTTAGCATTGAGCTTTGCGGCGGTACGCACGTGCAATCAACCGGGCAAATAGGTTACTTTAAAATTATTACCGAAAGTGCCGTTGCCGCAGGTGTGCGCCGTATTGAAGCTATAACCGGCCTGGCTGCCGAAAAATATATCGGCAACCAAAATAAACTGATACAGGATATTAAAGAACTGCTTAAAAACCCGAAAGACATAGCCAAAAGCATTAAAGATTTAATGGACGAAAACAGCAAATTGAAAAAGGAACTGGAAAAATCCATCCTCGAAAAAGCTTCGGGTTTAAAACAAGGTTTGGCGGCGCAGGTCCAAAATATAAACGGGGTAAACTTTATTGCCCAAAAGGTTGATTTACCTAACGCTGATGCGATAAAAAATCTGGCTTATAGCTTAAAAGATATTGTACCCAACCTGTATTTAGTATTAGTTGCCGAAATTGACGGCAAACCTAACATCACGGTAATGATAGAAGAAAGCCTGGTGAAAGAAAAGGGTCTAAATGCCGGCAGCATCATCCGCGAATTGGCTAAAGAGATACAGGGTGGCGGCGGCGGTCAGCCATTTTATGCAACTGCAGGTGGCAAGGATGTTAGCGGCTTACCAAAGGTGTTAGAAAAAGCAAAGGCGTTTATTCCGGCAGGGTAAAAGTGTTATTTTAAAACGCACTTTTAAATAAAATTATTAAGTTTATGTCATCAATATTTTTGATGGCTGGCAATGCTTACAAAACAAACTTTAGCAAATAACCATAACTTTTTAAGTGAAGCTGTTTTTCATTTAAAGTCGCGGTTATTGATAGCCAAACGGCTTTTTGTTAATACGGTAACGCCTAAACAAAAATTATATCACAACAAAAGTTTAAAACAGCAAGCAGTTGTTTCGGTTTCGGAAAGTGAACTATGGAACGCAGACGATAATGCCGAAAACTGGATACTAACCGCCGGCAAAATAGAAAACTTGCGCATAGCCGTTAAAAAAATAAACGGTGTAGAAATTGATGCCGGGCAGGTGTTCAGCTTTTGGAAATATGTTGGCAGCCCCAACAAGTTAAAAGGCTACGTATTAGGTCGCGAAATAAGGGAAGGGTGCATAGTACCAACCATTGCAGGTGGTTTGTGCCAGCTATCAAACGGTTTGTATGATGCCGCATTAAAAGCAAATTTTGATATTATTGAACGCCACAAGCATACGCGGGTAATAAAAGGATCGTTGGCGGAGCAGGATAGGGATGCTACCGTAAAATGGAACTACATTGATTTGCGTTTTAAAGCCAATAAACCCTTTAGAATTGAAGCCGAACTTACGGCAGATAAACTTATTATCAAATTTAGAAGCGGCGGCACCGGAGTTACTTCGGAAATCGATTATGCAACTAAACTTAAGCCATCCCAATTAAACGATTGTTATTCGTGCGGCAATTTCGGTTGTTTTAATTATCCAAACCCCGATAAGCGCGCCAGTGCCAAACCCATAACCACCTTCGTGTTAGACGAAAAGTGGAACGAGTACAACGATTACATCAATAAACAGGCATCCGGTGATGATTATTTTATAGTACCCATACATCAAAGTAAGTTTATCAGGCTAAACAGATATAATTGGGTAATTGCCACTAACGCCAAAGTAAAAACCCTGCCATTAGTGGCTGTAAAAAGGGCTATTAGCCTTAGGCTGTTTGCAAAGGGCAACGTGTTTAAACAGGCCCTTAACTTTGATAGACAGTTGGCAAAAGCGGCGTCGAAAAACATCCCTATAGAATGCACACATTTAGTTATTGCGCAAAACCTGTTGCCTTTTATGTTTGAGTATGGTGCCTTAGGCGGGCGCACCTTTGATGTTTTGATGAACAGGTTACCCTTTGAACAATTGCACCAATGCCTTAACCATGCACACACCATACATTCGCGAAGCGAAACGCTCAATGATTTTCGCGCCCCGGCAAATTGGGTCGAATTTGAGTGCATTGCTTTAACTAAAGCCAGGCATATTGTAACGCCACACCAACAGATAGCTAATATTTTTAATAACAAAGCCGTTAAACTTAACTGGGCACTGCCTAACATTGGCAAAAAGCCGTTGGCGGGTAACAAAATTTTGTTCCCGGCATCGGCAGTGGGCCGCAAGGGTGCTTACGAAATAAAACAACTTGCAACAGAGTTAAACCTTGCACTTGTAGTTACCGGCAAAGCTACCGAGTATGAAAACTTTTGGGATGGCGTTAAAACTGAACCCGCAGGGCAAAATATATTGGATGGTATAGGGCTGGTTATTTACCCGGCTTATGTTGAACACCGGCCGGTTATGCTGCTAAAAGCACTTGCCGCCGGCATACCCGTTATAACCACTACAGCCTGCGGCTTGCAGGCACACCCTAATTTAACCATTTTGCCAACCGGTAATTTTGAATTGCTAAAGCAAACGGTTGAATTATATTTGAGTAAAAGCAAAACTTTTGATACGCTTAATACATAATCTACAACATCAAAATTTATCCACAGCGTACCCCCGTACCACATATTTTGTTAACTTCGCACGTCGCTTTAAAAAGCACCTAAATTTAATTTTGTAATAAGCGACGATTGCATAAAATATAACAATGGCTGAAGATTTAGAAAATGGCGGCGGAGGCTCGTCTGATAAAATTATCCCTATCAATATTGAAGAAGAAATGCGGTCGGCATACATCGATTATTCGATGTCTGTTATCGTATCAAGGGCTTTACCTGATGTTCGCGACGGTTTAAAACCTGTACACAGGCGCGTACTTTTTGGTATGCTTGATTTGGGATTGAACGCAAACAAACCTTATAAAAAGTCGGCACGTATTGTGGGTGAGGTACTCGGTAAGTATCACCCGCATGGCGATTCGTCGGTATATGGCACTATGGTGCGTATGGCCCAGGATTGGAGCCTGCGATACCCTTTGGTTGACGGGCAGGGCAATTATGGCTCGATAGACGGTGATAACCCTGCGGCAATGCGTTACACCGAGGCAAGGTTGCAAAAAATTGCCGAAGAGATGCTGGCCGATATTAATAAGGACACCATAGACTACCAGTTAAACTTTGACGACTCGTTACAAGAGCCAACTGTATTGCCCGCTAAGTTCCCTAACCTGTTGGTTAACGGAGCATCGGGTATTGCGGTAGGTATGGCTACCAATATGGCACCACACAACCTTACCGAGGTTGTAAATGCCACCATAGCTTATATTGATGACAGGGCCATTGAAATTAGCGAACTGATGAAGTTTGTTAAAGGCCCCGATTTCCCCACCGGTGGTATTATTTATGGTTTTGAAGGTGCCCGCGAGGCATCAGAAACCGGTCGTGGCCGTATTGTATTGCGCTCGCGCGCCGAGATCGAGATTTATAACGGCGACCGTGAACGCATCATCGTTACCGAGATACCTTATCAGATCAATAAATCCATCATGATTGAGCGTACTGCCGAACTGGTGAATGAAAAGAAACTGGAAGGCATATCGGCCATTCGCGACGAATCAAACCGTGAAGGTATCCGTGTGGTTTACGAAATTAAGCGCGATGCCAATGCGGCTATTGTGTTAAATAACCTTTTTAAATACACATCGTTACAAACATCGTTTAGTGTAAATAATATTGCGCTGGTACATGGCCGCCCAATGTTATTGAACCTGAAAGATTTAATACATCACTTTGTTGAGCACCGCCACGAAGTAATTATACGCCGTACCAAATTTGAACTGGCCGAAGCCGAAAAACGCGCCCATATATTAGAGGGTTTGTTAATCGCCTTAGACCATTTGGACGAGGTTATTCAACTGATACGCAGTTCGAATACTCCGGACGAGGCTCGCGACGGCTTGATGACGCGCTTTGACTTGAGCGAAATACAGGCCCGTGCTATTTTGGATATGACGCTTCGCCGTTTAACCGGACTGGAACGCGATAAGATAAAAGCGGAGTATGCCGAACTTATGAAACTGATAGATTACTTAAAATCTATTTTAGCCGACGAAGGTTTGCGTATGCAGATCATCAAAGACGAACTGACCGAGATTAAAGAAAAATACGGTGATGAGCGCCGCACACAAATAGTGCATTCATCTGCAGAAATGCAAACCGAAGATTTTATTGAGGATGAAAATGTGGTAATCACTATATCGCACGAAGGTTACATTAAACGTACACCTTTAACCGAATACCGCACGCAAGCAAGAGGAGGGAAGGGAGCTATAGGCAGCAATAGCCGCGATGCCGATTTTATTGAGCACCTGCTTATTGCATCAAACCATAATTACATGCTGTTTTTTACCGAAACAGGCCAATGCTTTTGGCTGCGTGTGTTTGAAATTCCCGAAGGTACGCGTACATCAAAAGGGCGTGCTATCCAAAACATCATCAATATCCCTAAAGAAGAAAACATTAAGGCTTATATTAAGTTAACAAGCCTAAAGGATAAAGATTATTTGGAAAATAACTTTATTATTATGTGTACCCGCAAAGGTGTGATCAAAAAAACTTCGTTAGAAGCTTATTCACGTCCGCGCGCTAACGGTATCAACGCCATCAACATCAATGAAGGTGATACTTTGCTTGAGGCAACGTTAACAACTGGCAGCAGCGAAATTGTAATGGCCTTAAAATCGGGCAGAGCAATACGCTTTAACGAATCAACCGTTAGGCCAATGGGGCGTACTGCAACAGGTGTTAGAGGTATTACCCTCGCCAGCGAAACCGACGAAGTTGTGGGTATGATAGCTATTGATGATGCCGCCACAACGGTATTAGTAGTATCAGAAAAAGGATATGGTAAACGTACCGATATTGACGACTACCGCGTAACCAACAGGGGAGGTAAGGGTGTTAAAACCATTAACGTTACCGATAAAACCGGCCAATTAGTTGCTATTAAAGGAGTTACCGACGAGCACGATTTGATGATTATTAACCGATCGGGCATTATTATACGTATTGCAGTTAGCGAGTTAAGAACAATGGGCCGGGCAACGCAAGGAGTGAGGTTAATATCGTTAAAAGAGAACGACAGTATAGCCTCGGTGGCACAGATAGAACGCGAAGAAGAGGTGGTAGAAGCCGAAGCTGCCGAAGAAACAGTTACTGAAGGAGAAGGCACTATAATTGCTGAAGCCAGCGAACCGGCTGAAGGCGACAGTAATGCAGACAGCGACGCAACTGAAGGCACTGCCGACGAGGACGAAATAGAAGAATAAATTTTAGGTTATGTTAATCCGTAAAATAACTTTACTGATCGCATGTATTTGTTTTACATCCTTTATTGCCAGGGCACAGTCCGAGGCGATGAAGGATGTAATTAACAACCTGGCCCTGTACCATAAAAAAAACGATGTGAAATATTTGGGCGATTCAAAAAAATCGGTCGATGCAACTTTCAAAACCCATTCGGATAGCGTGGACATGGGTAAAAATGTGTACAAGGCAATGGTTTATGCCACCATTCTTAATATCGATTCGGTAAACAAGCTTAACCTGCCCGATACCATGCTGTTACAAACCACAAAGCTTGTAAACAGGTTATTGCACATGCGCAAAATATACAGGTACAACCTCGAAATGAATTACAGTAAGGGCTGCCTGGCCAATGTATATCAGCGTAAAGCGTTTGATTATTATACCAAAAACAATTACCGCCTTGCTATATCAAATTTTAATATAGCCAAAAGGTATGTGCCTGCCGCTAAAGAAATTAATGTTTATCTGGCCAATATTTATTATAAGTTAGGCAATTACAAAACTGCTGTGGCTTATTACGATACGGTTTTAATGCTAAAAAAACCGCGCCTCGAACACATACAAACTGCAGCAAATGTTTATAAAACACTGGGCGATACTACAAGGAGCCTACAAATTATACAACAAGGATTAGACGAGTATCCGGGTGATAAATATTTACTATCTGAGGAAGCAAATATTTACAACAATCAAAAAAATTACGACCTGTTAAAGCCGGTGCTTAATAACCTGATGACAATTGCACCTAACGACCCGAATGTTATTTTTATGGCCGCCAATTGCTACGACCATTTGAACGACCCGGATAGGGCAGAGCAACTGTATCACCAGGTGATTG
Source organism: Mucilaginibacter gracilis (assembly GCF_003633615.1). NCBI lineage: Bacteria > Pseudomonadati > Bacteroidota > Sphingobacteriia > Sphingobacteriales > Sphingobacteriaceae > Mucilaginibacter > Mucilaginibacter gracilis. The sequence continues at coordinate 4,461,164 of NZ_RBKU01000001.1, forward strand.
ACATTAACAACAATAACTACGATCCGATTTTTAACCTGGGATTGCTTTATTTAAAAAAAGCCCTGCATCAAAACAAACCTGAGCAATACCAGGTTTGTATAAATCAATCGCAAAACTGGCTCGAAAAGGCGAGCGAAATGGCCCCCAATAGCGAAACGTGTTTAAAAGCACTACAAATGCTATATTTGCAAACGGGCGATCAAACTCAGCTGAAAAAGGTAAATAATAAATTAAACCAGTTAACCAATTGAAATAAAAAATGCATTTTAGCGATGCATTAATAATAACCACTAAAATAATTGACAATGAAAATTAAATTTCTGATAACAGGCTTATTATCACTTGTTTCGGTAACTGCCGTTTTTGCGCAGAAAGATGTGCTTAGAGATGCACAAGATGCTTTTACCAAATACGATGGGTTAAGGGCTTCGCCTAAATTAGCACTCCCAAGCTTAACAACAGCTAAAGATTTAATAGACAAGGCCGCTGTACACCCCAAAACATCGGGCTTGCCGCTTACTTACACCGTTAAAGGTGAAATTTACGCAGCATTAGCTTTAAATGATACCGTAGCAAGCAGATCGACACCTTTGTTTATTACTGCCGATGAAGCTTTGAAAAAAGCAAAAGAACTGGATACAAAAGGGGAGAACAAGAAACAGATTGAGGATTCGTACAGAACCCTTGCTCAGTACACCTTTAATAAGGGTGTTAGGCAATACCAAAAAGGTAACTATAATGGCGCTTACGAATCTTTTGATTATTACAGAACCGTGATGCCCGAAGATACCAACGCCATATTTTACACCGGCTTATCGGCGTTAAACTCAAAAAAGTACCCCGAAACAATTAAGTTATACACTAACCTTTTAGCTACACCGTACACCGGCAAAGCAAATATTTACGGCGATTTGGTGCAGGTTTATATGTTAAATAAAGATACCGCCGGTGCTATGAAAATAGTATCAGAAGCGGTTGCTAAATACCCAGCAAACGCCAGTTTGCGTAACCGTGAAATACAGCTTTACCTACAAAAAGGCCGTGTTAAAGAATTAGGTGATAAATTGGATAAGGCTATTGAGGTAGACCCTAAAAATAAGAGCTTATACTATTACCAGGGTTACATTTTGCTGCAAGAAAAATCGTATGATAAGGCAGCAGACCAATTTGGAAAGGCTTTAATTATCGATCCGGATTATTACGATGCTAATTTGAATATGGGATTATCATACCTTAACCAAGGTATAGATTTGTTTAACAAAGCAAATACAATGCCTATAAGCAAATCAAACCCCAAAGCCAGCCAGGCTCAATACGATTTATTATCTAAACAAGCAATTGTATATTTTGATAAAGCTAAGCCGTATTTAGAAAAAGCTACTGCTGAGCAACCAAAAGAAGAAGACCCGATTGATGCTTTAAAAAAGGTTTACTTGGGTAAAAAAGATGCTGTAAATGCTAATTTGATGCAAAAGAAATTAGATGCTTTAAGAGCAGGCAATAAATAAACAAATAGGAGCCCGGTAATTCGGGCTTTTATTGAATGAAGTTACTTAACATAATATTAATTATAGGATATGTGTTTTTTTATCACAGCGCACTGCAATAGCTGCTGCTGTTGGTATCTGCCAGCCGGTGGTTGGTGGCTTTGTGTAATATCAAATACCTCAAACTTTTCATAAGCCACAGCCTCGATAACAACTTCCAATTAAAATAAATTATTTTTTTTGGCTTAATACTCATTAATGAGCATTCTTTTTAATAAATTAGTTTTACAAATACTAAATTTAAATCATGAAAATAGTAAAAATAGCATTCAGTTTTATTAGCATGATGGCCATATTGTTCGTTACCAAGGTTGTAAGTGGTCAAACAACGCAACCTAATGTTCTTTTTGGATGCTATTTTCAACCAGCCGTAATTCGTATTCAGGGCGATACCATTGCCGCAGTTGGTTTTGCACAGTCGGCGGCAGTTTATATCATGAATTTAAAAGAGCCAAAAGCCAACGAAAAACTTGAACTATTAAAGCAAGCGAAACTGGAAAGAAAATTTGTTTGCATTTACGTCAAAAAAAATACTGTAGCGGGAGCGACAATCATCACCGATGTTAAATTGGCACCAATTCATAAATGATTTTCTTCCTTGTGGCACTCCCCTACCATAAGCTCATTTTTTTACAAGCCGCATGCTGCAATTACTTATTTTTAGTGAGTGGGGTTACTTGCGGTACACCATCGCGCTTTAGCCACCCAGCCCGGGTTTTAGTTTGCGCACTGCGGTAAATTGCAGACAGCCGTTGCCTGCATACCTATACAGGTATTACGATAATACTGTTATCCCGTTTACCTCGCCGACAACGCAACAACTGATAGTTTTAACAAAAAAAAAGCCGGACAAAACGACCAGCTCTTATTATTACTTTACGGGATAAATTATTTTACTTGTTTGAAAAAATAAACATCGGAATTAGAATTAACCTTAACTAAAATCTCTTCTTTTTCGTTTTTCAGATCAACAAAGAAAACTTTAGTTTCGTCTGCATTTGATGATGCATAAGGCTCCAGTGCAGATGTGCTTGTTGCTTTAGGCTGTAGTTCAATAACTTCGCCTACCTGGTAACCGGCATATTGAGTGGCTATTTCTTTTTGAGCTGCAGCAGGAATACTGGTAATGGTGATGGCGCGGGTAATGCCCATGTACTCGCCGGTTACCGAATAAAAAGCAGTATATTTTTGTCCGTTAGAAATAAAGTCAGCTTTTTGGCAGTTGGCATCAACTTTCCAAACAATATCTTTAGCATCTTTAAAATCATAGGCAAACTGATTTAAAACTGTATACGATACAGCTTCGGAATTTGATGCATCTTTCTTTTTACCACCATCGGCAGCAAAAACACCTATTGATAAACTCGAGAATAATATAGCAGTTACTAATATCTTTTTCATGACTCTTAAATTAAATGTTTAAAATTTTAATTACATAACAAAAGTAAGGCTGAATTAACATATATTCAAATAAAAATGAATTTTTATGATAATTTCATAACAAATTACTGTTTTCTTTGCAATTATTAATTTAACTCGGTTTAGATAGTGTATTTTTAACAATATGTAAAATTAAGTGATTGCTATTTTTAAATTAAAAACCTTAAAACTTTATAAAGTTGGTAACAAAATCGATATTTTACTGTAATTTATATTGCAAAGTATCGCTTTTGTTGAAATTAAGAATCTCCTTTAGCAAAAGAGATAAGCTTACAAAGCCTGATTTGTGCCATTATAAGGTTAAATACTCAGCGTTTTTTTGAAACACTAACCATTGTAGTGTGTTTGTCAATTGAAACAAGCAATTACTATATTTGCAACATGCCACATACAACCATTTATAAAACTTTTGAAAGCGAATTAAGGGTGCGTCCTGATGATATTGATATGTTTAGGCATGTACATAACAGTAAATACCTGGATTATGTGCTGGCAGCCCGCTACGACCAGATGGACGTTTGCTATGGCATGTCGATGGAGAAGTTTATGGAGCGCGGCTTTGGTTGGGTTGTAAAGGCGGTACATATTAACTACAAACGCGCACTGGTGCTGGGCGACTATTTTATTGTGAAAACAAGCATAGAAACTATTGACGACCGCGGTTGCCGTGTAAGATTTATGATAACCAATAAAACTAACGACAAAACCAGTTGCGACGGATGGTTTGATTTTGTTATGATTGATATGATTACCGGCAAAGCGGTAAAAATACCCGATGATATTTTACAGCATTACAACATGCTGGTTGAAGAGGTTGCCGTTTAAAGTTTATGCTCCCAATTGAGTTAATGAGCGTAACAAACGGCGAACCTCGAAAGGGTTGCGCAGGTAGTATTTGGCAGCGGAGTTATTGCTGCCTATTTTAATTGTTATCGCTTCGGGTGGCAGGGCTTTAAAAATATCTTCGTCGGTATGGTCGTCGCCAAGGGCCATAATCAGGTCATAATCCTGATTAGCAAGTAAGGTAAGCGAGGCTTTTCCTTTATTTATTTCCATGTTTTTCACCTCAATAACTTTATCGCCGGGTAATATTTGCAGGCCCTTATCTAAAACAAGGTATTTTAGGTTGCTCATTAACTCGTTCGACCGTAATTCGCCCAAGCCATCTTCCACTTTGCGAAAATGCCATACCAGCGAATACGTTTTTTCTTCGATAAATGATCCCGGTGTACGGTCTACATAACTTTCTAAAATTTGCATCACGTCGGGCTTCCATTGGTCGGTAAGGCCGGGTATGCGGTGCCATTTTTGCCCTTTATACTTAGTCCATGCACCGTGTTCGGCAACTAAATCTGTTTGGGTGTGGCTAAACCAATCGTTTAAATTTTCGTGCTTACGGCCACTAATTAAAACAACGTGGTTTGCAGGGTCGGCTGTTAGTTTATCCAGCAGGTCGTAAAGGTCTTTATCGGGTATAGCTTGCTCGGCGGTGGCTTTAAAGTTAACAAGCGTGCCATCGTAATCTAAAAATATAAGGCGTTTGGTAGCATTGGCAAATTGATCTTTGATGTGCTGCTCGGTTTTATAACTTACATGCTTGGTTCGCATAGCAAGTTGCATCTCTTTAACCTCGGCCAGTTTATTTATAAAAAGCTTAACCCAATGGTTTACATTAAATTTAGAAACCATACTGCGCAACTGTACCATCCGGCGCTTCTTTTCGTCGGGAATCATGTTGAGGGCAGCAACAATGGCGCTGCATACCTCAACCATATTGTTAGGGTTTACTATGATGGCTTCGGTAAGCTCTTTAGATGCGCCTGCCATTTCGCTTAATATAAGTACCCCGTCGTTTTTAGTACGGCTGGCTACAAACTCTTTACTAACCAAATTCATACCATCGCGCATGGGTGTAACCAGGCAAACATCGGCAATATGGTACAGTGCCGATAGCGTTTCGATAGGAAAAGAGCGATAATAATAATGTATCGGGTTCCAATCCATGGTACGGTACAAGCCGTTAATATTACCTACGCGTTTATCTATTTGGTCGCGCAGTTCTTTATACTGGGGAACGGTATCGCGCGATGGCACCACAATCATGTAGAGCGATACTTTCTCTTTGTATTCGGGATAGGTTTTTAATAACATTTCGAAAGCCTGTAGACGCTGCAATATGCCCTTGCTGTAATCGAGCCTATCAACAGACAGGATGATTTGCAGACCTTTGAAATTATGTTTTAAAAGTTTAACCTGCTCCAGCACTTCGGGTGCTTTGGTTAGGGCAGCATATTTTTCGCTATCGATACCCATCGGGAACGATTCTACAACGATAGACCGGTCGCCGGTATTGATAATATTTGACGACGACCTTACCGGCAGCAGCCTTGTAGCCGCGCTCATAAAATGCCGGGCATCATCAAAGGTATGAAAGCCAATTAAATCGGCACCGAGGATACCATCAAGCAATTCGGCGCGCCAGGGTATAAGCCTAAACATTTCGTATGAGGGGAACGGGATATGTAAAAAGAACCCGATTGAAACATCGGGCCGTTCGTTTCTAATTAGTCCGGGTAATAAAAGCAATTGATAATCGTGAACCCAAACAATATCGCCGGGCTCCAATATTCTTAAAACAACATCTCTAAATTTTTTATTAACCTGTTGGTAAAACTGCCAGTTGCTTTGTTTGTAGCTGGCGTATGTTGATGCATAGTAGTGAAATACAGGCCAAAGCACTTCGTTAGAAAAACCTTCGTAGTACTCATTAATTTCTTCTTGCGATAGGTAAACGGGCATTAAACTTAAATCGCGAAGTTTATGGGTAATATCTGGTTGTTGCTCTTCGGCCACGTCTACGCCGGGCCATCCTATCCAAACGTTATCGCCTTGTTTATATATTGAGCCTAAACCGGTAGCTAACCCGCCTTCACTGGGTTCAAGGCTGTAGTTGCCCTCGTTTCCGGTAATTTTTACAGGCAGCCTGTTTGATATAATGATGGTTTTACTCATAGCAATGTTTACTATGAAATAAAATTTGGGCCCATTTGTTTGTACAGATGCTGTTATTAATATACAGTTAACAAAAAAAGGGAAGCTGTTTTATGAGCTTCCCTTTGGCAATAAGGCTTTTATAGTATTTACTATTTTAAAGACGCCTGGATAGATTTTGCAGTTTTTAAATGGTCGTCTATTTTAGGGGCTATTTTATCAGCTATCTCGCGAATATCGGTATAAGTACTTTCTTTTCCGCCATCAAAAAGCTCCTTAGCTTCTTCATGATCCTTAACCATCATTTCTATGTATGCCTTATCAAAAGCAGCACCGGTTTTGGTAGCCAGGCTATCCAATAATTCGGTATGCTCTTTGTTAACCTGTGGTTTAAGGTAAACATATTTGTGATCGGCAAGCGTATCAATTTCAACTCCGGCTTCCGAATGATCTTTAATCAGCATTGCGGCAAAATCGGTAACCTCTTTATTAGTTGAGTTTTTCAACGCAATTTTTGAAGCTTCAATTTCTGTTAATCCGCCTTCGTGAGCACCTTGTATAAAGGCTAAGCCATTGGGGTCAACATTAGTACGGTTGTTATAAGCCTTGGCCCTATCCGGACTGCATGATTGTATTGATGCAGTAGCCAAAACGGCCAGCATAATAAAACTAAGTGATTGGATTTTCATTGATGTTAATTATTGTATTTGGCAAAACTAATAAATATTATACATATGGCGCTCAATTTTTATCCCAAAAAGCATTTCGTTTGCGTAAAATAGTATTAAGCTAAGTTGCGGCCTGCATTAACAATGCCATAAACTGTGCGTACTATCAGTTTGTTATAAACGGCATAAAATTTATCGTCGGGCGGTAAGGTGTTAAGTTGCTGCAAGGCAAAGTGTTGCAAAATAACCAGCGGTAATACTATCTTTTCGCGTATGGCGATGGACTTTCTTTCAACGGGATATTCCTGCATCAGCACAGTTGAGCCGGTTAAGGTTAAAAGCAATTCGCTTGTTAAGTCAAATTCGTCTTTCAGCATCTTCCAAAAATCGCCAAATGTTTCATCGCTGGCCAGGTAAGCGGTGATACGGAAGTCGGACTTAGACATCGACATCATACAATTATCTATCATCGTTTTAAAGAATCCCGATTTAGCATACAAATCTTTTAAACCATCCCAATGGCCATCGTCTTTCATCTTTTTTAATGCAGTGCCTACACCATAAAAGCCCGGTATATTTTGTTTTAACTGGCTCCATGCCGTTACAAAGCTAATGGCGCGCAAATCCTCAAGCTTTAACTCCGAATTGGCGTTACGCTTGGTTGGCCTGCTGCTGATGTTAATGTTGGACAGGAGTTTAAGCGGACTCATTTTTTCGAGATACTTTAAAAACAAAGGATGCTCGCGCAAGGCCATAAACTTTTTGTGGCTGGCTTCGGCCATGTCCGAAATCATATTTTTATGGCTGTCGTCCAATAAATCGTTAACATTGGGGTTCATAGCCGATACGATGCCGGCGTTAACCAACTGCTCCATATTAAACACGGCAGTATCCTGCGAGCCATATAAGGAGCTAACAGTTTGGCCCTGAATAGTGAGCTGAATATTATCGTTAGCTATTTCTTTACCCATTGATGAGTAAAAACGGTGCGTTTTACCGCCGCCACGGGCCGGCGGCCCTCCTCTCCCATCAAAAAACGCCAGTTCGATTCCATATTTTAAGGCCATAGCGGTAAGTTCAACTTTGCCTTTGTATATCGACCAATTTGCCATTAAGTAGCCACCATCTTTAGTACTATCAGAAAAGCCAAGCATGATGGTTTGCTTGTTGTTGCGGCGTTGCAAATGCTCTTTGTAAAACGGATGAGTGTACAAAAGCTCCATTACATCGGCAGCGTTAGCTAAATCGTTTACGGTTTCAAACAGTGGCATAAAATCAACACTGAGTTGCTCTTTTTTCCATCCCGACCATAAAAACAGGTTGATAAGTTGCAATATATCTGATGCTTGCTGGCAATTGCTGATGATGAAACGCTGGCAAGCCTTTTCGCCACCGGATAGCTGAATATCTTTCATCAGCCTGATGGTTTGCAGGGTATCTTTTACCATATCGTCGGCATCGTCTAACGGGCTGTAGTTGATCTCGGTAAATTGGATGGCTTTCAGTTTGCCGGCCTCGTCTAAATCAAAATACTTGCTGCTATCCGCACTTTTTAACGAACTATTATCGGTGCAGTACTTATATACATTGCGTAGCACACGGCTATCTTGCCGTATATCTAAAGTGGCAAAGTAACAGCCAAACAGCTTAACCTTGCGTATCATGCTATCAACAAGGTTTACAAACAGCGAGTAATGGTCTTTCTCCAATACATCTTTAACGGTAAGCAGGTTTTGCAGTATTTCGGCTTTTTGGTTTTGAGGTTTATCGCTCGCGTTAAAAGCGTTTTGATAAAATATTTCATCAAGCTTATTCATCGCCTTGGTAACTCCGCGAAAGCTGATGCGTTTTTTCATCTCTTTAAACTCGCGGTAATAACACCTAAAAATAGACCTCCGCAGGTGAACAACTACTTCCTGAGTGCTTTTTGACGAAACATTAGGATTACCGTCGCGGTCGCCTCCGGGCCAAAAGCCTAATTCAATAACCTGGTGTTCGCCGTCGCCATCAAACTGGTCGTCAACCTTTGCTTGTATAGAGGCTGCGGCATTGTAAAATATGTTTTCTAAAAACCAGGCCAGGCTAACAGCTTCGTCAACCGGGGTTGGCGATGTTTTATTAAAGAAAGGAGTTTTACCTAATTGCTGTAACAACAGGTTAACGGTATTAATATCATCGTGTTTTAGGGCCTCGCTTAAATCGGTCATGATACCTAAAACCGGACCGGGGTAAAACTGCGTTGGGTGTGCAGTTAGCACCAGCCTTAAACAAAATTTGTTTAACTTTTCGCCAATGGTTTTACGCATATCGTCGCGGCTTTGGGCTTGCTGTAACAAGCCTTGTATGGTGCCGCCACCATCGTCGTTATGGCCAAGTTTGTTAAAGGCAGCGTCTTCAATCGAATCAAACAATACAACCTGCCGTTCAATATATTGTATAAAACGGAACAAACGGTTCAAGCGTTCCTCACGATCAATATCGGGCACATACTTTTCAAAAAAGCTTCGTATAATTTCCAGTGGTGCAAGCTGCTCGGCGGCCCCATGTTCGCAGTGCGAACTAAAAAAGGGTAGCAATATACCGGTATCCTTAACCTGGTAAAAAGGAAGCGTAAGGAATAAGCTGTTGTATAATTCAAAACGGGTAACAACTTCCTGATTAAAAGCTGTTTCTTTTTGACTAAGTTTTAAAACCGAGGTCATAGATTTTTTGTTGGTTTGATTGATGATATTTTAGTTATTGAGTTGTTAAGTTATTGAGTTGCGTAGTTAGGTAATTGAGTTGTGATGTTGTTACCTAAACAACTTAGCAACTTGTTAATTATTGGGCTATTATCTTAGTTACCTTAATAACCAATAACGTAATAACTCAATTACCTACCCAAGGGCTGAAAATAGGCAAATTAGCTGAATTAACCCTATTTAATTATAAAAAAACCCAGTAAATAGGTATGGTATGTATTACATTGCAATTACGATATGTTGTTTTGGGTTAAATATTACTTGGCTATATTAGCGCACTGATTAATGATGAAGCGCCACACCCGAGAAATACAAAGTTTTTTTTTCAGTCAGTACTTTTCTGATGGATTGCGTATTTCGTTGGGAGTTTTATTGCCATCGCTGGTGCTGGCTCAATTTGGATTATTGGCAACCGGCCTAACGCTTTCGCTTGGTGCCCTCTGCGTAAGCGGTGCCGATAACCCCGGCCCCGTAATGCATAAACGCAATGGTATGCTTATTTGCAGTGCCTTTATGTTTATTGTTGCCATTACCACAGGTTTTGCCCGCCTAAACGTGTTTACAATGGGGATAGAGATTGTGTTATTCGCTTTCTTTTTTTCAATGTTTTCGGTTTACGGTAACCGCGCAGCATCTGTAGGTACGGCTTGTTTGCTCATTATGATATTAATGATGGAACAAGCTTTGCAACCCGCACAAATACTGGGCTACAGCGCAACCATACTTGCCGGTAGCATTTGGTACACTTTATTAAGCATAACATTTTTTAGCATTAGGCCATATCGTGCGGCACAACAAGCCCTGGGCGAAAACATGCTGGATGTTGCCAAATTTTTACGCATTAAAGCCGACTTTTACCGGCCAGAAACTAATATTGAAGATAACTATCACAAAGTAGTATCGCAGCAGATACAGGTTAGCCACAACCAGGATGCTGTTAGGGAGTTATTGTTTAAAAGCCGCCTTGTGGTAAAGGAATCTACCAATGCCAGCCGCATATTGGTACTAACCTTTGTGGACCTGGTTGATTTATTTGAACAAATAATGGCTACGCATTATGATTATGCAGCCATTCACCAAAAATTTGAAAAGACGGGAATTCTGAACGATATTGCCCGCGTAATAGCGCACATTGCGGATGAGTTGGACAATTTGGGTTTTGCCATACAGGCAAATCTAACCTATAAAGACACTGTTAATATTGCACCTGAATTAGAGAAGCTAAAGGCCCGAATAGATGAACTTACCGTGGTTGAAAAGGAAATTAGCAACCTGGTATTAAAAAAGATACTCGTTAACCTTCGCGATATGGATAAAACCATCGTGAATATATCAAAATATTACAACTCCAAATCGGCTGAGTTATTGGAGAACCGGGCCGAAGTTGAATATTCAAAATTTGTTACCCATCAGGATTACGACAAACACATTTATGCCGATAACCTAACCTTAAGTTCGTCTATTTTTAAGCATTCGTTAAGGGTAGCTTTGGTGTGTTTAATTGGCTTTATTGCCAGTAAAACTGTTACGCACGGGCACCATAGCTACTGGATACTGCTCACCATTATTGTAATTTTAAAACCTGGCTTCAGCCTTACCAAGCAGCGCAATTACCAGCGTTTGTTAGGTACTATTGCGGGCGGCGCGGTGGGTATTTTGGTTTTGTACTTTGTTAATAATACCACAGCGCAATTTGTTATTTTAATGCTGTTTATGATTGGGGCATACAGCTTTCAAAGGCTTAATTACATAGTGAGTGTAATATTTATGACGCCCTATGTGCTGATACTTTTTAAATTTTTAGGCGTGGGCCATGTTGTTGAAGAGCGGATAATTGATACCATTATAGGGTCGGCAATAGCTTTTATAGCCAGTTATATTATATTCCCTACCTGGGAGTTTGAATTGATAAAAACTACGCTTAACGACGTACTGCAAGCCAATATTAATTACCTGATGAAGGTGGCCGAATCGTTATCGGGCAAAAATGTTAATACTACCGAATATAAATTAGCCCGTAAAGACGTGTATGTGTATTCGGCAAATTTATCAGCCGCTTTTGAGAGGATGACATCCGAACCCAAACGCCGGCAACAGCATATTAAAGAAGTACATAAATTTGTAGTGCTCAATCATATCCTCACTTCGTATATAGCCAATATAGCTTCGGCAATGATTAATAAGCCACAAACCACACAGCCTGATAATTTAAAGCTGGTTAAACGCTCCATCAATATTTTATTTGAGAGCGCAAAAAAAGTAACACCCGTGCAAACCGAACCGCCTAAAATACCCATTGCGGTTGGAGAAACGTTACCGCCAAAACCCGAAGTAACACTGGATGCTCATTTGTTAAAAGAGCAATTAGAGTTTATTACCAAAGTAAGTGCCGATATTGCCAAAGTAACAGACGCTTTGATTGATTAAATACTCACCATTTTTGATAACGATGTGTATGTTTTTAAGCGGCAATACGCTATAAAAGTTCGATAGCTAAATTGGCCAATTCGCTCCGCTCCCCTTTTTGCAAGGTTATGTGGGCGTATAGGGGGTGATTTTTTGCCTTATCTATAAGGTATGATAAACCGTTACTTTCGGCATCAAGGTATGGCGTGTCTATTTGGTAAATATCGCCTGTAAATACAATTTTGGTGTGTTCTCCCGCCCTCGATATAATGGTTTTAACTTCGTGGGGTGTTAAATTCTGGGCTTCGTCTACAATAAAAAATATTTTGGTTAAAGTGCGGCCTCTAATAAAAGCCAAGGGGGCAATGGCTATTTTATCGTTGGCAACAAGTTCGTCAATTTTAAACTGCATCTTTTCATCATCACTAAACTGGTCTTTAATAAACTTGAGGTTATCCCATATAGGAGCCATATAAGGGTCTATCTTCGATTTTACATCACCCGGTAAAAAACCTATATCTTTATTACTAAGCGGCACAATTGGGCGCGTAACAAATATTTGCCTAAAGTTTTTACGCTGTTCCAGTGCGGCGGCAAGGGCCAGCAGCGTTTTACCGGTACCTGCATTGCCCTGTATGCTTACTAGTTTTATATTGGGATTAAGCAAGGCATGTATAGCAAACGACTGCTCCATATTTTTAGGATGGATATTAAAAACAGGCTGCTCAACAATTTCTTCAATCTGCTTGGTTTGCCCATTATAAAATGCCGGAACCGATTTGCGTTTGCCATGCAGTATGTAAAAATGATTGTTTTGAAAATTACCAATTTCAAGGTCGGTGGCGTTTAAGGTTCCATTTTTTGAGAATTGGGTAAGTAGCGTATCGGCAACTTTGTTAACTATTGCCTTGCCGGTATAAAGCTGCTCCAGGTTTTTTATTTTACCGGTTTCATAATCTTCGGCATGCAAATCAAGCGATTTTGCTTTTAGCCTCAAACAAATATCTTTTGATACGAGGATAATTTTTTTGTCGGGATTTTCATATTGCAAACTTAGCGCGGCATTCAGTATCCGGTTATCAACTTTGCCGTCGCCAAATATCTCTACGGCGTCGGTGTCGGTTTTTTTATCTACAACAATTTTAAAATGCCCCTTGTTGGTGCCGTTTAACGGTAGCCAATGGCTAATGAGGTTACCTTTGGCAAATTCGTCAATTAAGCGTATAAAACTACGGGCCTCAAAGTTGCGGTTATCGTTCCCGTTTTTCATGTTATCCAGTTCTTCTAAAACCTGTATAGGCACGGCAACATCGTGCTCCTGGAAGTTTTGAAATGCATTATGGTCGTATAAAATAACCGACGTATCAAGTACAAATATTTTACGTTTACCAATGCCCCTGGTTTTAACCTCTTTGCTCATAGGGCTAAAATTAGATAAATTTAAACAACATAAAAGAAACCTCTTGTAAATAAAATAGGGCATTCAGCAAATATAAATAGTACTATGTATTGTATGGTACTATGTTTTATTTATCTTTGTGTTATAAAATAAAACAAATGAAAAAGATAAACTTTATATTGTTGGCTGCCTTTATAATTATAGCCCTAACAGCTTGCAGGCAAGGCAAGCATGTGGTTATACAAAATGATAATAATGGCGTTTTAACCCGAATGAGCTACTATGGTAAGATCGCTTTTGCCGATGACAACATGAGCATTAAAAGTATGTCGCCTGATAGTTATATTGAGTTTAAAATGGACGGCGAAAAGCTAATTGCCCAACGTGAAAACGGATCTATCATTTACGAATTAAGCGATGGCACAAAAACAAATACACTAAGCGAAGACAATAAACATTTTATAGCATCAGTATTAAAACGGGTGGGCAAATTTAATAACAGGTAAAAAGGCCAAACTGACGGCTTGCTTGCAGTAACTATTTTGAGCGTAGCAACGTTAGCGGCGCCTGCCGCCAAAATAGACGCCTGCATTAATGGAGAAATAATTTCTTAGTCCGCCGGTTACGTTGTATTCTAACGATCCCCGGAAACGGGATGTTTCGACACCTACCCTTGGGAAAAAACCAAAGTTATCAACCTGGTTGTCGCCGTTATTGTCCGATTGTGTAAAAACGCCTAAACCGCCGCCAATAAACAGCATGCTTGTTTTTTTTACGTCGGTTACGTAATAATCGCCGCTTAGGCAATCTGAAGAGTATGCGTGTACGCCACCGCCGTTATTTTTCAGACTGACATTTACCGCACCTTGAAACCTCAGGCCTAATGCAAATACGTCGCTAAGGCGGTAATGGGGCTCAATAGTAAAAGTAAATGTGGCGGCATTATCATTTAGCAGATCGACTCCGGCACCCAAATCAATTTTAAAGGCATGGTATGTTGTTGATTGTGCTTTTATAGCAGTTGCAAATGCAAACAAAGAGATAAAAACCAGCGTTAATTTAGTCATTCAGTTTTAATTTGATTTAAAAAGCAGGTTCAAAATAATATTGGGTGTATATGAGTATACGTTAAAGCTTTGTAAATTAACGTTTTATTTTGATTGAAACAACAAGGCTAACAATCCATAATTTATCTTCAGGTAAAATATGTCGCGGCAACGCTTTCATGTCTTCAGTATTAAACGCGGGGATAACGGGTATTGCCGGGTTATTAAAATTACAAGTTGTTTGATGCCCACCATAATTAATATTTGTAAACATTAAAAAAGCTGTCTCAAAATACACTTAAAATTGACTTTAAAGGCATCAAAACAAGATGATTATCATAACTTAGCTACAATTAAAAACCAAATATTAAACCAAATAAATTATGCCAATTATTCACCCTTACTTAACTTTTCCGGGTAATGCCGAGGAAGCTTTCAATTTTTACAAGTCTGTTTTTGGCGGTGAGTTTACAATGATACAACGGTATAAAGACATTTCCGGATCAGACAACTTAGGACCCGAAGATGCGGACAAAGTAATGCATATTGGCCTGCCTATTGGTAACGGCAATATTTTAATGGCTAGCGACGCTGTTGCATCTATGGGGAAGGGGCAATACACTTTAGGCGACAACTACTCTTTATCGCTGGGTGCGCAAAGTGAAGACGAAGCTGACAGGCTTTTTAATGGCCTATCTGCCGGTGGACAAGTAACCATGCCCTTGCAAAAAACCTTTTGGGGCGCATATTTTGGTATGTGGACAGACAAATTTGGCATGCAGTGGATGGTAAATTACGATTATAACGAACAGCAATAAACCCACCTTTTTTAAATCATATCATAAAATTAAAAAAAAATGAAAATCGCTTACATTATTGTACGTTCGTTACTTGGTGCCCTGCTTTTGTTTGCCTCAGTATCTTATTTTTTTCACTTAATGAAGGAACCCGTACCATCAGCGGATGTTAAAACTTATATGACGGGGATCAGCCTGGTGCATATCATGAGTATTGTAAAAGCTATCGAACTTGTTTGTGGCCTATTGTTTGTTATTGGGCGGTATAACACCTTAGCTGCGGTTGTAATATTCCCTATTCTTATTAACATCGCGCTGTTTAATGCTTACCTGGGCCCGTCGAACTTGCCAATGTCTATAGCCTTAATTTTAGCCGACTTGTTTGTAGCTTACTACTATCGCAATAATTATAAAACTTTGTTTGCTGCAAAATAGTAGCGGCCAAAATTTTGGCTCCTTATTTAACTAATAAAAAGCCTCGGTTTTTTAGCCGAGGTTTTACCCACATCAATAATCTTAGTTTTAAGGTTTATATAAGCGTCCAAAAATATTTTTTCGTATTACTGTAGCGTTTTTTTAAGGCAAAGCGTATTATTAAATAAACCTGTAAAAAAAACGTTTATATGATACGCAAAAGTTTACTCCCTGCTTTGTGCCTTTTATTATTGTTGTTTTCGGCATGTAAAAAAAACAACCCTTCGGTTGAACAAGGTGTTGATTTGGAACTCACAACTACCGAACAACAAAAAGTTTTAGCCGATAATTCATTTTCGTTTAAACTGTTAAAAAAAGTATCGGCAGATGCATCGTTTAACGATAACCTGATGATATCGCCTTTGAGCGTAAGTTTTGCAATGGCCATGGCAAACAATGGCAGCGCGGGCCAAACCTTTACCGATATTAACAGCACCATGAATTTTAATGGTTTTACACCAGACCAGGTAAATAACTATTACAACAAACTTATAACAGGCTTGCCCAAGGTAGACCCCGGCACCATTTTAAAAGTTGCTAATTCGGTTTGGTATACCCAAACATTACCTGTTTTGCCACAGTTTACACAAACCAATAGCACGCTGTATCAGGCAAAAGTACAATCGGTAGATTTTGGCGCGGCGGCTACAAAAGATATGATGAACCAGTGGGTGAGCGACCAAACCAATGGTAAGATCCCAAATCTTGTAGACAAAACCGATGCATTAGATGTGATGTATCTTATCAATGCACTTTATTTTAAAGGCACCTGGGACAATCGTTTCAACCCGGCCTCAACCCACCAACAGGCGTTTTATCTGGCAAACAACAATACCATTCAAACCGATTTTATGAGCGGTGTGGTACATTATAACAGCTATATTAATAATGACGTGCATGTTTTTGAATTACCCTATAACAACAAAAAATTTAACATGGTAATTATTATGCCCATCACCACAACGGTACAAAGTTTGGTGAGCACTTTAGATTCGGCTAAATGGCAATCTTTAACATCACAGTTACATGCAAATAATGGCAATCTCAATATCCCAAAATTCAAATTCAGCTATGGGCTCCCGCTTAATAATGCCTTAATTGGGCTTGGTATGGGCAACGCCTTTTCGCCTTTAGCCAATTTTACGCGCATTAGCGCTACCGGCAACCTGCAAATAACAAAAGTGCAGCACAAAACATTTATAGAAGTAAATGAAGATGGTACCGAAGCCGCAGCAGCAACATCTGTAGAAATTGGCGTTGGCGCCCCCGCCCCAACCAATAACACTATTGACAGGCCTTTCTTTTTTGCTATCAGGGAAGTAAAAACAGGTTTAATATTATTTACGGGTGTATTAAACAACCCATTATTAGCCGGCAATTAAGTTAACACGGCAATAAAAAAGGGATAGGCAAGTCCATTTTGCCTATCCCTTTTTTTATTATTTTTAGATGTTATGATTGCTTGTGCTCTTTCATATTCTCTTTTATCTTTTCCTTCATCTCTTCCTGCAAAGTTTGGTATTGTTGGTATTGGTCGGCCGTAAAAACGGCCTTTAAATCGGCGTTTTTATCTTTTTGGATCTCTTTTAGCTGTTTAAATTTAGCAAACTTACCGCCATCGCCCTTCATAATCGGGTCGGTTTTTATGGCGTATTTAAGGTTAATAGCCTGCACTTTGGTAGTTTGTGCCGAATCAAGATTTAGTTTCGATTTCATAATCATGGTAAGCCCCTGCGCCTTTTCTTCGGGCGTTCTGCTTTTCATGGTAGCCGCAATGTCTTGCGAAAACACCAGCGAGGTATTTAACATAAAAACCAATGTAAAGCATGAGGCAAATAGCGTAAAAATTCGGGTTTTCATTTTCGGTTTGTTTTTTGTTGTTTGATGGTTTATTATAGCAATGGTTTAATCAAGTTATTAAAATATCATATTTATAACAACTATTTTAATATCTACTTCGCCTTAAATAATTGCCAGCAAAGCATTAAAACACATACCGAACATAGAATTTTAAATACCCAGCACGAGGATATGCCCCGAAAATTCAGATACCCATAAAAAAGCAATACCGGCCAAATATTTGCGCAGTATTAATTTTGTACTATAACCATTCGTCTTCCTTTTCGGTTTGAACAAAGTTGGTATATACAAAAACGATTAACACAAGAGAAAAAACAGCGATTATTTGAAACATAGCTTAAAGTATTAATGGTGCATATAGCCTATATACGGGCAATAACTTTTTAAGGTTTCAATTTTGATAACAATAAGGCAGGTTTAAAAATCAACATCAATAAGTAAAAACAACAACTTGCAGTTAATGAGTACATTACAGTTGATGGTGTAAAACACAAACGTATTAAAAAAAGAAAACGGAAGTCAAATTTTTCAACCTGCGCTCCCGTTTTTAATAACCGCTTTGCCATAGCCTGGCGGTAAGTACCAAGTTTTGTGTGCATTTTAAAATGATTTTTAAAGCACGTCGTTCCTGATGGTACTAATATCGTGTATTTTTTATTCGCTTTCAATTTTGGGCGGAAAGGTTTTTCAACAGGTTATTAACTATAACTACTTAATTATTAACATGTTAAAAATTGATTCGGGTTGTTTTTGGCTGTTTTTTGAGTAATTTAATAAGGGTTATTAACATGGGCGTTTTCAACAAATGATGCGTACGTAATCCCGGTTTTAATCTCGTTTGCGTTATACTTCAATTTATATAAAGCCCCTCAACAATTTCAATTAACTCAAACATCTTAGCCAAAAATTGCTTTATTAAATTAAAAGTAATTGATAATGGAAAAATTATATACCGCTGTAGTTACAGCAAAAGGTGGCCGCAATGGCCATATTAAATCGGCAGATGGTGTTATTGATTTGGAGCTGAAGGCCCCTAAAGAAATGGGAGGCGAGGATGGCTATGCAAACCCCGAGCTGTTGTTTGCCGGTGCCTGGGGTAGTTGTTACTTAGGCGCGCTTGGCTCGGTTGGGAAGCGCGACGGTGTTGATGTCTCGGAAGCTACTGTTGATGTGCATGTTGGCTTTAATAAAGAGAGTGAAACGGCTTACGCCCTATCTGCCGAACTACACGTCCACATACCCGGTATTGACACGGATAAGGCTCAAAAACTTGCCGACGCAGCGCACAAGGGTTGCCCCTACTCTAAAGCAACACGTGGCAATATCGACGTTAAAATTATAGCCGAATAAATTTAAACCGATTTTTATTATAAAAAGGCTTGCCTGCGGGTGGGCCTCTTTTATTTATCGCAATTTAGTGCTTCAAAATCAATACATTAAAATTGGTTTGCAATAATATTCAACCTGACACTTTATTTGATAAAAATTGCCTACTTTCATTAAACATTTCTGGCTTAGTTATTAGTTACTTAATTAAACCAGTTAGCAAAAACCGATAAAACCAATTTTTGTTCACCAATTATGCAGCGCTACAAAAGCTCAGTAAATTCTGGGGTGTTGGCTTATGAGATAGGCGAAGACCGTATTAAGGTTAAGTTTTTGGATGGCACTATTTACCTGTACACCTACCAAAGCGCCGGGGTTGATAACATTGAACAAATGAAGGCCCTTGCCGAAAAGGGCAAAGGCTTAACTACGTTTATAAACCAGGCGGTGAGCGAGCAGTATGCTATTAAAGTAAGTTAACGGGCTTATAATTCGCTTTCCAGCAATTCAATAGCTTCGGCCCAGCTATTAACCCTGTTGTATTGGGTATGGTTGCGGTTATGGCCGGCTGTAAACATAATAGCTTTGCCGCGGCAAAAATCCAGATTTTTTGGGTGATCGTCAATCAAATAATCGGTATGGATTATACTTTTATCTCCACAAAAAACAATATTGTGCCAGCTGATAAAGGCAAAATGCTCTGCAAGCCACTGGTGCTTCTCGTATAACGAAAGCGGAAATTCCATGGCTGCCGATACAATATAAACATCAAAATTAAGCATCAGCCTTTGCAAAGCCTCAATTGCGCCGGCAATAACTGGTGCCGTGCGGAAAAAGCCTGGCGCGTGTATAAATCGGAACAGAGCTTCCTGGTCGGGAAAGGCGTCTTTTTCGGGGATTCCGTGCATGGCTTCTTTGGGTATACGCACGCCCAATTCCCGTTCATACCAAATAATGGCTTGTTCTTCAATATCGGCTATAACGTTGTCCATATCAATGGCAACCGATTTTCTTTGTTGTTTCATCTATTCTTTTTTTGCGGTTACCCGGACGGCGTCGTCTTCCCTGGTCTCAAAAATTATTTGTTTATCCGTTAGTTCTTTTATCCAGAAAGGAAAAATTCTGGTTTTGCCATCGGGCAATTGTTCGGTATAACTAATACTACCCTCAACTAATTTATAGGTGCCATGCGAAAGCACTTTACCACCCCAAATCATTAATAATTCGCCTTTTGGGGATAAGCTGATAGATGGTTTTTTATCGGCCAGTTGCTGCGCCGAAACTGTATCGGGCGGATTGGCCGAATAAGGATTCTCTACTTTAGTATAATTCCACTTGCCTACCAACATTTTAGCATCAATTTGGTGTTTGCAAGCGGCTAAAGCCACACTTAAAACAATTAGGCAAATCAGAAAATAAAACTTTGTTTTCATGGGCGGTGCTAAAATAAAAAAAATAACACCGCAACAACCACAAAATAGCTATAGCACCGGCCAAAAAAGTATAAAACAAAAAGGGTGATAGCCGAGCGGCATCACCCTTAGGTTACAATTCAGGTTTATAATTGGTTAGATTATATAGTTAACAATAGCGGCTATGCCAATTATTGCTATAATGAAGCCTTGTAACTTTTGTTCGAATGTCAGGTTGCTTGATAATGTTTTCATTTTAATTAAAGGGTTAGTCAAATCTATTATAATAAAACACTGTTACAATGGGTGCAATGCACTTTTATTATTATTAAAGTAACAAGGTAATTACATTAATTACTGTTTAAAAGTTTAGTTTTTTCAGTGTTATTTTGGCAAAAAAAACCTTATATTTTTATAACTGCATAATTTAAAAAGCAGCCAAAAAACGTCCCAAATTCAATTTAAACACACAAATTCTGCGCAAAATGCCTGGTGGGTAATAAACACCTATAAATCAAACATTTTTCGGGGTATTAAAAACAGAAAAATAATTGGCGTACAATTTAAAAACAAGCTAAGCTTACACCACTCACATCAAAAAGTAATATTATGGTTTGGCGCAACAAAAAAGTACTTTAAAACCTTATATTTAGCATGTTAACCTATTATGCCATGAAAAAAAGCGCCATCATTATTTTTATAAAAAACCCCGACTTGGGCCGGGTGAAAAAACGGCTCGCTAAAACAGTTGGCGATGATAAAGCGCTTGAAGTTTATAGGCAGATGCTTAGTCATGCCCAACTTATCACCAAAACATTAAGTACTGATAAGTTTTTATACTATGACAGAGCGGTAGATAAAAACGACAACTGGCCAAACGATATTTATATTAAGAAAAAGCAGGTAGGTTTAGATATGCACCAGCGCATTGCCAACGCATTTGCTGAGGTATTTAAGTTAGGTTACCAACATGTAATTATTATAGGTAGTGATTGCCTTGAATTGGATGAACGCATTATTAGGTTAGCATTTAGGCAACTGGAACATTTTGACAGTGCGCTTGGCCCCACTAAAGATGGTGGCTTTTATCTGCTTGGAATGAATGGATTTTACCCCGAGGTATTTAAAGCGAAAGGCTGGGGAAGCCCCAATTTAAGTGTAGAAATATTAAAAATAATTCAGCATTTAAATAAAACCTGCTTCACACTTTCTGAACTGGCGGGCATAGTAACTGTTGAAGATTTGAATGGAAATATAAATATTTTAGTTAGATAACTTATATAAGTTATTGATAAACAATGCCTATTTCTTTGTAGTTAATGCTTGTGCCCGACCCGTTGGCGGAATTAATTTCTTAAAAAGATAATGTTTAAAAGCGGCCAATAGAGCCGCTTTTTTGTTGAAAACTTTTGATTGACAAAAATAATAATTGTTATTACTTTTGAATAAATTTAATAACATGGCTAATATTAATCAGTTATCAAATGCAGTAATTCAGGCTACCGAAAAAGAACTTGAAAAAGATCCGGTAGCTAAAGAAATTGCAGAAATCATCGATGAGATAGCTGTTAAAAAGTCGGAGATAACGGACTTAGAAGCCAAGCTCCATGTTGCCAAAGGTAAAAGACCTGACGTGCAAATAAAATGGCGCGAATCTATCAAATGGTGCTTAGATATTGATTCTGAAAACCCTCGTTACTTTATTAAAAATGCCGCTGGGGTTTACAAGTGTATCGCCTTTAAGCACACCATTGATATTACCGCAGAAATCAAAACTAAAATAACCGTTACCCTATCCTCTCTCTTTAAAGATAAACAGATTGGGCGTGTTATGCATAATGGTGTTTATTACTATGGAATAAAAGAATTTTTCAAAGATGGATTAGAAGAACTAAAAGATAATTATGTATCAAACCTTGATAAATTGATATTGTAGCTATTAAATAGAAAAGCCCTCATAGTTTGGCGACGCAGAGGGGCTTTTCAAGAAGTTAAACAACTAAACGAATAATTCCGTTCGGCTATCTTTCTTACCTCAAAAGTAAGGAAAGTTTTGGCTACGGGCAAAATTTTCAATGCATTCTATTAAGTCAAATTTCGACAAGATATTATGCGTTCTAAGACAGGTCTTAGGCGAAGACTCTCCTATTTTTAAAAAACAAGTTAAACCTGGCCCTAAAACTACTTTCTCTGATATTGAAATAATTGCGCTGGCTTGTACGGCAGAAAGTATGGGCCATACCAGCGAAAACTATTTCTTCGCCCTACTTAGCAAAAAAGATTTTCCAGGTCTTCTTAGCAGACGACAATACAACGATAGAAGGCGAAAGCTAAAAGTTCAGATAGAGGAAGTACGAAAACAAGTACTTTCGCAGATCGTCACCGCTCAACAGGTTTTCATAGTCGATTCTATGCCTTTAAGACTATGTAGGTTCGCTCGAAAGAATTGGGTTAAGATTGGTGCCCAACATCATTACATTAAGCCTAACGTAGGCTATTGCGCTTCGCAGGACGAATATTACTTCGGATATAAGTTACACGCTGTATGTTCCTTTGAGGGCGCTGTCCAGTTTTTTGATGTTACTCCGGCATCATATCACGATGTTAACTATTTAGATAGTATTGGCGAAAGATTTAATGAAACCCGAAAAAATAACAAAGATTATATCCGACTCATTGCAGACAAAGGATATACCAGCCAGTCTTATAAAAAAACACTAAAGGAAGAATCTAAAATTAGCCTCCTTTACGATTCTAAAGCAAATGCGAAAATAGAAAACATCTCATTTATCCCAGAGCCATACAGAAATAAACGTAAAAGGATTGAAACTGTATTTTCACAACTTGCAGATCAGTTTAGAATACAGCAAAATTATGCTAAAACACTGGTAGCCTACTTTACCAGGATATGGTCAAAACTATTGTCTATGACTATCCTAAATTACATTAACCAAAAAACCAATAAGCCGGTTAGTAAAATTAAATATGCATTGATGTAATCTATTTAAGAAATTGATTACCTTTAAAGTATGAGTACTAAAATTGAAAATTACCACGGAGAGGATTTTATTGAAATAATAGGCAATGACCCTATAAATCTTGTTTTCAAGCTAAAAGATGGTGTGGAATATCGATGGATCACACCAAGCGCTCTCCTTCTTTCTATCGATGGCAATAAATCAGGAGAAAGGGTAAGTATACCTATACCATGCGCGGATGCTCAAAAATCTCAATAAATAAGTTAACACAATCTTCCCTGACATTTTCAGGGATTGCATCGAAATAATTTTTATTAAATTCGAAAAAAACCATCCCGTTGCTAACTCCCAATACTATATATTCGATTAAGGATATATATATATTTTTATGCTGATTATTGACTTCCATAAAAAAGTCAACATGCTCTAATTCTAACTTTCTTAATTCAGCTTCAAATTTCTTCTTTCTTGAATAAAAGTCTTCTGTTACATAATAGAATAGAGGCATAGGTTATTTTTCCTCTAAAGTATAAAAATACCCGTGTAAATTCACCTGGCGTTTTATATATTTGGTTAATTATTTATTAGCGAACTCGTTCAGGGCAGCGAAACGACCAAATTCAACCCGAACTATACGAGCCGAGAACTGCCATACGCGATAGCGTGGGGATTATCACTCGTATATAGGCGCTTGGTCGTGCCTGCTGTCCGGTGAGGCCCCACGCTTCTTTTTTTTAATCCGCCAGACTGGGGCTATGGCAACATAAACCTTTTCACAATGCACCCTGCTGGCATCTATCGAAGATTTGCTAACCTTTTTATTGACAACTTAATTTTATTATATGCTATATGCCCGCTGGTAATAGAATGCATATTTAAAATAGATCCGATTTATGAAGATATTTATAAATCAGAAAAGTACTTTTCTCTACAAATATTCTGCTATTGCTCTTTTGGGTATTACACCCTGATGGAATATTTTACTGGCTATACCGTAGGTAAACTCTTAACAAGAACAAAAGTGGCCATGAGCGATGGATCCACTCCTAAAATCTTAAATATTTTACTTAGGTCTATTCTTCGCCTTATTCCATTAGAGCAATTTACTTTCTTTGGGAGAGAAGGCTTCCATGACTCGGCATCCGGAACCATAGTTATACCTTCTTCATTTAAATACACACAACCATCACCTGATATTGTAGTAACAAAGAAACCACAAAAATATAATTCAATTACCTTTAAATCAATATTTAACTCAATGGCTTCAAAATTTGAGTTAAACAAAAAAAAGATCTCATACGTATTCTACGCGATCTTAATATTACTTATTACAATGAACCCTAATCCAAAACAGTTTAAAGAATATCTTGGCTTTTCAGATGGCATTCTATCACGTAAGTATAACTTTTTTGTATGTAGTATATACGTACAAAGGTACTATGATTCTTCTTCAACTTATTTTGCTATCGCCGGTAACTTTATTAAAGTAGATTAAGAATGAAGCGTACATTATCAATTATTTCATACCACTTGATCTGGTTTGGATATTATACAACATCATTGCTTTTTATTTACCTAACATTTTGGCATCACTCAGTAAATATGATTGGCGTTTTTTTTCTTACATAGTTTGTGGAATGCCATTTGTTATTTCACAGTCTTTTATTGATCGATACTATGGAAAGAATAAAAAAAAGCACTCTAATATTTGGGCTATAATTACTTTGTTTTTGGGGGTAATCTATTTATATAGTGCTCTTATTGCGGTTTTTGGACTATATTTATTTGCAGCAGGGGTGCTAAATTTTTGTATATCTTTATCTCTAATAAAATTAAATTAATTCCGCCAACGGGTTTGTGCCCGGCCTTAACCAAAAAACTCCCCCTTGTTTACGATGTATAAGCACCGTTCTCTTTACCTTTAACTGACTAAGGCATACCCTATTTGTTTTATTTAATAACTACTTTTGCACCCTATAACAATGAGCAAGCACGGTAGAATATTAGTGGCCATGAGTGGCGGGGTTGATAGTTCGGTAGCGGCAGTGATGCTGCACGAGCAAGGGTATGAGGTGATTGGTTTAACCATGAAAACGTGGGACTATGCTTCGTCGGGCACTAACACCAAAGAAACCGGCTGTTGCAGTTTAGATAGTATTAACGATGCCCGTGCCCTTGCTGTTGGGTATGGTTTTCCGCATTATATATTAGATATACGCAGCGAGTTTGGCGATTTTGTAATTGATAACTTTGTTGACGAATACCTTGCCGGGCGCACACCAAACCCTTGTGTGCTGTGTAACACCCATATTAAATGGGAAGCACTATTAAAACGTGCCGATAAATTGGATTGCGAATTTATTGCTACCGGGCACTATGCCAACATTAGGCAGCACGATAACGGGCGCCATGTAATATCAAAGGGCCTGGATCAAAATAAAGATCAATCGTATGTGCTTTGGGGTGTATCACAACAAAACCTGGCCCGCACCAAATTCCCGCTGGGTAGTTTTGCCAAGGCCGAGATACGCCAAATGGCTAAAGATATGGGCCAGCTTGAATTAGCCAATAAAAGCGAAAGCTACGAAATATGCTTTGTGCCCGATAACGACTACAGAGCCTTTTTAAGACACAAAGTTGGCGACCTTGAAGAAAGAGTAGCCGGTGGCAATTATATACTTACCGATGGCACCGTTGTGGGCAAACATCAGGGCTACCCCTTTTATACCATAGGGCAACGTAAAGGTTTGGGCATTGCCTTGGGGCAACCTATGTTTGTTACGCAAATTATGCCCGAAAGCAACACCGTTGTTTTAGGTACCGCCGACGAACTGGAACGTAAAGAAGCCTGGGTGCGTAACCTTAATTTAATTAAATACGCCAGCATTGCCGAACCCATTGAAGCCATTACCAAAATACGCTACAAAGACGCCGGTATGTTAAGTAATATAGTACAAATTGGCGACCACATGAAGGTTGATTTTCATCATTCCGTTTCGGGTATTGCACCGGGGCAATCGGCAGTGTTTTACGAGGGTGATGATCTTTTAGGCGGCGGGTTTTTGATATAGTTATTGAACTATTTTTAGTTATTTGTTTACTGAGTTATTGGTTATTGAGGTTAATAAATCAATCATTTACCAAGTAATTACTTAATAACCAAATAACTTAATAACTAACAAGCAACTCAATACCCCTATAACGTTATACCTATCCTCACATAAGCAAAACTAAAGTTTGTGTTTCGCGTACTTTATGCTTTATTTGCAGAAAAAAATTGTTGAATGGCCAAAAATTTACTCATAGTTGAGTCACCGGCGAAAGCCAAAACCATTGAAGGATACCTGGGAAAAGACTTCACTGTTAAGTCGAGCTACGGGCATATCCGTGATTTGGTTAAATCGGAAGATGCCATAGATATTAACAATAACTTTGAACAAAAGTATGAGGTTCCTGCCGATAAAAAACAGGTAGTGAGCGAGTTAAGAAAGTTAGCTAAAGAAGCCGAAATGGTTTGGCTGGCATCGGATGAGGACCGCGAGGGAGAAGCCATATCATGGCATTTATTTGATACATTAGATTTAAAGGATGCAACGACAAAACGCATCGTGTTTCATGAGATCACCAAATCGGCCATAACAAAGGCGATAGAAAATCCACGTAAAATAGATTATAATTTAGTTCATGCACAGCAGGCGCGTCGTGTTTTAGACAGGCTGGTTGGTTTTGAACTATCTCCGGTTTTATGGAAAAAAGTAAAACCATCGCTATCAGCAGGTCGTGTTCAATCGGTAGCTGTAAGGCTTATTGTTGATAGGGAAAGAGAGATCAATAAATTTAAGGCCGAAGCTGCATTCCGCATCGTGGCTCTTTTTGGTAAAGGTCGCGAATCGTTCAAGGCCGAATTGCCGGAGCGCTTTAGCAAACAAGAGGATGCCGAGAAATTTTTAACCGATTGTATTGCAGCAGCTTTTAATATAAAAAGCCTTGAAACCCGGCCAACCAAACGTGGCCCGGCGGCTCCCTTCACCACGTCAACTTTACAACAGGAAGCCAGCCGCAAACTGGGTTTTTCGGTTTCGCGCACTATGCAGGTAGCGCAAAAGCTGTACGAATATGGTAAGATAACTTATATGCGTACCGATTCTGTAAACTTATCCGACACTGCTTTGCAGGCAGCCGAGAAGCAAATCACATCCGCATACGGCGAAAGATATCATCAGTTACGTAAATACAAAACTAAATCGGCTGGCGCGCAGGAAGCTCACGAGGCCATCCGCCCAACGTTTTTTGAAAACCATACCACAGACGGCGACCCTTCTGAACGGAGGCTTTACGAATTGATATGGAAGCGTGCAATTGCATCGCAAATGAGTGAAGCACAGTTTGAGAAAACCGTTGCAAAAATTAGTATATCAACCCGTAACGAAGATTTAGTTGCTAACGGCGAGGTGATGAAATTTGATGGCTTTTTGAAGGTTTACCTGGAATCTTCTGACGAGGATGAAGAAATATCAGAAGACGGCGACAATGCTATTTTGCCGCCTTTAACCAAAGGGCAGTTACTCACCTTACGGGAAATGACAGCTACCGAACGCTACACTCGCGCTTCAGCCAGATATACCGAAGCCAGTTTGGTTAAAAAACTGGAAGAATTAGGCATTGGCCGCCCCAGTACCTACGCTCCTACCATTTCCACTATTCAAAATCGTGGCTATGTGGTTAAAGAAGACAGGGATGGCAAACCCCGTAATTTCCGTGTGATGACTTTGAGCGACGGAAAAATTGCTAAAGAAGAAAAAACCGAAAATACAGGTGTGGAACGCTCTAAATTGTTCCCAACTGATATTGGTGCCGTAGTTAACGATTTTTTGGTTCAGCATTTTAATGGCATTGTTGATTTTAACTTTACCGCTACCGTTGAAAAGCAATTTGATGAAATAGCCCAAGGGTTAACGGAATGGACAGCCATGATCCGGTCGTTTTATACGCCTTTCCACCAGGAGGTTGAAAGTACCACTAAAAATGCCGACAGAGCCAACGGCGGCAGGGATTTAGGTATCGACGAGAAATCGGGCAAAATGGTTTCGGTACGTATTGGCCGTTACGGCCCATTTGTACAAATAGGCGAAAGCGAAAGCAAGGAAAAAGTGGAGGGTCAGGAAAAGCCGGTATATGCAAGCTTGCGCACCGGCCAAATGATGGAAACCATTACTTTGGAAGAGGCAATGGAGCTATTTAAGCTACCCAAAAAAGTTGGCTTTTTTGAAGAGAAGGACATGACGGTTGCCATTGGTAAATTTGGCCCATATATTAGGCACAACAGTGCTTTTTACTCGTTACCAAAAGGTATTGACCCGCTGGATGTGCTGGAAGACCAGGCCATTGAAATTATCCAGGAGAAGCGTAAAAAAGACGCCGAGCGCCTGATTAAAGTATTTGATGAAAACCCGGAGGTTAAAATATTGAATGGCCGTTGGGGCCCTTACATTGAGTTTGAAAAACTCAACATTAAGATACCTAAAGATAAGGACCCGCTTACGCTTACCTTTGACGAATGTAAAGCCCTGGCCGAGATTGCCGAGAAGGAACCTAAAAAAGGGAAATTTGGAGCCAAGAAGGCTGTAGCTAAAGCTGCACCTGTTAAAAAGCCTGCTGTTAAAAAGGCAAAGGCAGTTAAGAAATAATATGTTACTTTTTCATGTGTTATGAAAAAAGACTTACCTGATAATAACGTTAAAGATATAGCCATTGCTGTGGCACTTGAGCGCGAAAGCAGCGAAAGTAAAATATGGTACGTTTATTTAATAAACCTAAAAAAGGAAATTATTGAAAACGTATTAATTACATCAAAAGGTTATGGCGAAAAAAATGGCGAACAGGTAAAAACCTCCGTTTTAAGGCATATGATACCTAAAGTTGAAAGCCAGGGGTACGCGCTGATTGAACCAATTGACGAGGCTACCTTTGGGCTAAACAACGAGTATTGGCTGAGTTATTACTTAGACGGCAATATTTACGACAAGAAATTTATATTCCTTCCCGAAAGTATCATCGAATCAAATTTTATCAAACTTCCGGTTTTAAATAAACCAGGTGTTATGATCCTTTGACAGTTCCTCGTCGGTTAAACCTTCGTTCCGCAAGGCCAATGTGCGTGGGTGAACCAACGCACTTATAAAGCTTTTTAACTTCGGCACTATATATTTCATATGGTTGGCGTTTAATTACTTAGTTAGCAGCAAATTATAGTCCAAATTTCGTTGTAGCTATTAAAACCTGACTTGCTGGTCAGCCATATACCCAATAATTATTAGTCTGGCATTTTATTGCAATTTTCTATAACAAAAACGCAACGTTTTTAAGGGCAATGCAGTGTATATTTTTTATACAGTGTAGTTAATTTCAGTCAGCCGGTACAGTTTTTAACTACTGTTTTTTTTATTAATTTTAGCTATGCTTCAACAGCTCGATTTGCAAAACATACTTGTGCTTGATATTGAAACCGTACCTCAATATGCTAACTTTGAACAAGTGCCGCCAACTTTACAAAAACTGTGGGGTGCCAAAACCCAGTACCAGCGTAAAGACGAAACACCCGATGAGTTTTACGAACGTGCGGGTATCTGGGCCGAGTTTGGTAAAATTATTTGCATATCGGTAGGTATATTTACCAAGGAGCAACCTATGGGTTTACGCATCAAATCGTACGCAGGGCATAACGAGGGCGAATTGCTCAAAGAGTTTTGCCTTCTGCTTAAAAAGCAACCTGTAAATATGGTTTTGTGCGCGCACAACGGCAAGGAGTTTGACTTTCCATACCTTTGCCGCCGTATGCTGATTAATGGAATTTCGCTCCCTCTGCAATTACAAATAGCCGGAAAAAAGCCATGGGAAATTAACCATTTGGATACCATGGAGTTGTGGAAGTTTGGCGATTATAAAAGCTATACCTCATTAAGTTTATTAACCGAAATATTCAATATTCCAACTCCAAAAGACGATATTGATGGTAGCATGGTGGGCCACGTTTATTGGAACGAAAACGATTTGGCGCGAATATGCACTTATTGCCAAAAAGATGTTATTGCTACGGCACAGCTCATCAGGCGGTTTAGAGGGGACGAGTTGATTGCGGATGAGAATGTAACTATTGTTTAATTAATTATGCTTGTTGTTAAAAACCTTATTGTTGAATTTAAAACCCACGATGGCCTGTTTACGGCTGTTAAAAATATTTCGTTTAAAATTGATAAGGGCGAGGTAATAGGTATAGTGGGCGAATCGGGTTCGGGAAAATCGGTTACTTCGCTGGCTATTATGCGTTTATTAGAACCGTCTAAAAGCATCATTAAAGGGCAGATATTGCTCGACGATATTAATTTGCTTGAACTGCGTGCCCGCGAAATGCGCGCCATAAGGGGTAACCGCATCGGTATGATATTTCAGGAACCGATGACATCGTTAAACCCGGTGCTCAACTGCGGCTCGCAGGTTGCCGAAGCCATCAGGCTGCATAAGGGTTTAAATAACAAAGAGGCAAGGCAACGTACCATTGAATTGTTTAAGGAAGTGCAATTGCCACGACCCGAAAAAATATTTGAAGCTTACCCTCACGAAATATCCGGCGGGCAAAAACAGCGGGTAATGATAGCTATGGCATTATCGTGCGATCCGGAAATATTGATAGCCGACGAACCTACAACAGCACTTGATGTAACCGTGCAAAAAACAATTATTGAACTTTTGCTCAGGTTAAAAGCCGAACGCAACATGAGCTTGATATTTATATCGCACGATTTGGGGGTGATAAGCGAAGTAGCCGACCAGGTTATGGTAATGTACAAGGGCGATGTGGTTGAACACGGCGATATTGCCCAAATTTTTAACAACCCACAACACCCCTACACTAAAGGCTTACTGGCGTGCAGGCCCTCAACGGCGCATCATTTAAAAATGTTACCTACCGTTTCGGACTTTTTGCGCTTTGATGCCGGTGGTGAAATGGTTAAAACCGATTTCAGCATTCATGATATTCAGCAGAAAAACGCTTACAGTATTAACCAATTATTGCAGCGTAAGGTAAATTTATACTCGCAGGAGCCTTTTTTACGGGTTCAAAACCTTAGTAAATGGTATCCGGTAAACGATGGCTTTTTACAGCCTGTTAAAAACTACGTTAAAGCAGTTGATGATGTTAGTTTTGAGGTTTACCGCGGCGAAACTCTGGGCCTTGTTGGCGAATCGGGCTGTGGAAAAAGCACGTTGGGCCGCAGTATTTTACGCCTTATTGAGCCTACATCGGGTACCGTACTATTAGAAAATACCAACATGCAAAGCCTAAGCACCGAGCAAATGAGGCAAATGCGAAAAGATATACAAATCATCTTCCAGGACCCTTACTCTTCTCTAAACCCAAGGCTTACTGTTGGCGAAGCTATTATGGAACCTTTGCGCGTGCATCAATTGTATAACAACAATACCGAGCGCAAAGAGCGGGTTATGGAGCTTTTAAAGCGTGTAAATTTAAATGCCGATCATTTTAACCGTTACCCTTACGAGTTTTCGGGAGGGCAGCGGCAACGTGTTGTAATTGCAAGGGCCTTGGCTTTACAACCCAAATTTATTATTTGCGACGAATCGGTTTCGGCGTTAGATGTTTCGGTACAGGCACAGGTATTGAATTTACTGCGCGAATTACAAGAGGAGTTTAGCCTAACCTACATCTTTATCTCGCACGATTTATCGGTGGTTAAACACATAGCCGATCGTATTATAGTGATGAACAAGGGTGCTATTGAAGAGGTTGGCGATGCCGAACAAGTGTACTACAACCCAACAAAAGATTATACCAAAAAGCTTATTGCCTCTATCCCCGGAATGGCTAAGGTTTAGTTTAAAGTACTGAGCTTTAAATGTTGAGTCAAAAAAACAAAGCAGCTATTAACCCGCAAATACTCATGACTATAAACTAAAGACTGACGACTAAAGACTGGCTGTTTGTTTGCTTGTATGTATATCGGTATTTAAATAATCTTTTTCTACCAATCCATCGCGCATACGTACAATACGGTGGGCGTGTAAGGCTATATCCTCTTCGTGGGTAACTAAAATAATGGTATTGCCCTTAGCATGAATTTCTTCCATCAGGGCCATAATTTCTATAGATGTTTTGGTATCGAGGTTACCCGTAGGCTCATCGGCCAATATGATAGATGGATTATTAATTAAGGCACGGGCCACAGCAACGCGCTGCCGCTGCCCGCCCGAAAGCTCGTTTGGTTTATGATCTATACGGTTACCAAGTCCAACATTTTCAAGGGCACTTTTTGCGCGCTTTTCGCGGTTTACTTTATTTACCCCGGCATAAATAAGCGGGAGGCCAACGTTATCTAAAGCGGTATTACGTGGCAAAAGGTTAAAGGTTTGAAAAACGAAACCAATTTCTTTGTTACGTACTTCGGCAAGGTCATTATCGCTCATGCGGCTTACGTCGGTACCATTTAATGTGTACTCTCCTTTGCTTGGTGTATCAAGGCAGCCTAAAATATTCATCAGGGTTGACTTGCCCGAACCCGAAGGGCCCATTAATGCCACAAACTCACCTTTGTTAATATTTAACGTAACCGATTTTAAGGCGTGTATAACCTCGGTACCGATAACATATTTACGACCAATATCTTTAAGCGTTATTAATGGTTGCATCCGTTTTTTCTTTCTTTGACTAAGATATATAGGTAAATGTTACAAGCGGCAGTTTATTTATTTAGTGCCACGCATTTTTAAGTATCCGTTAATGATAACAGCCTATCAGATGCTTAAAATACGTTTCTTAGGATCAATATTGAACTGTCAAAAATGTATTAGCCTATCACTTTGGCAACTCTAAAATAGTCGGCATCGTGCTCAGGAGCATTTTCAAGGGCTTCTTCGTGGGTTATTTCCTGTTTAACAACGTCTTCGCGGATGCTGTTGGTTAATTCGGTCATGTAAACCAATGGTTCAATGCCAGTTGTGTCAACCTCATTCAGTTTGGCCATAAAATCCAATATCCGGTTCATATCTTTAGCTAAATCCTTTTTTTCGGTTTCTGTAACTTCAAGGCGCGCTAAGTGGGCTATCTTCTCAACGGTTTCGTTATCTATTGTCATGGCAGGTAAAGTTAAATAAAAAGATAATGTATTTTGTATTGGCAGGTGTAAATCATATATCCCTATCCAACCGAAACTGATTTCATTGTAACGGCATTCGGCAAATCCGCACTCATAAATTTTTGATTAATCAGGTTATAAACCTCATCCTTCAACAAATCGGCATCATTAATAGTAAGGTGGGCGGTTTCAATGGATTTATGAATAAATATATCGCAAATGCCGGGGCGGCTGCCGCGTTTAAAGCCACTGTCGTGTAAAATATGCCAGGTGTTTAAGGAAGTAATTGGTAGGATAGGTATTTTTAACTCAATAGCCAACCGGAACGGGCCGCTTTTAAATTCCTCTAAAATTGGAGGGTACTCATCGCCTATTTTGCCTTCGGGGAAAATGATAAGCGTTTGGCCTTGTTTAAGGTTTTCTGCCGCTTTTTTAAATGCTTTAAATGACGATATTTTGCTTTCGCGGTTAACCGGAATATCTACCGTTTTAGCAAAAATTTTAAAAAAAGGTGTGTTTGCCAGTTCGGCCTTGCTCATAAAATGATAGTTGCCTTTAACGGCAATACACATTGCCAAAATATCAAGGTTAGATGTATGGTTGGGGCAAACAATGTAGGTACGGCTCCAATCTACCGGTTCCTGCTCGGTAACATTAAAAAAAATACCCGATGCCGTTGAACTTATATAACAGCATACTCGCCTCAATTTGTTTAACGTAGGGTATCTTGACTGCTTGCGCGAATAAAACCAAAGCAACGGATAAAACAGTGCTAATGTTAGCAGAGCCGTAAATATGTAATAGTAGTTGTGTAAGCGCCTAAAAAAACGAATCATTTATTCAAGATGTTTACCATTGGCCACTTGTAAATTTGGTATTAATGATGCCGAATACTTCATCCTTCAACCTGTCGGCATCCTCTAAGGTTAAATGTGAAGTTTCTATGGGTTTATGCACGTACACATGGCCAATGCCCGGGCTGCCACCGGTTTCGAGGCCGGTATCCCATATTATTTTCCAGTTGTCTACACATGTTATGGGCAATATTGGCAGCTTAAGCTCAATAGCCAGGCGGAAGGGGCCGTTTTTAAATTCGTTTAAACGGGGCGGATAATCGTCGGGTATTTTGCCTTCGGGGAAAATTACCAGTGTACGCCCGTTTTTTAAATTTTCGGCAGCCTTTTTAAATGCCTTGAACGACGACATTTTACTTTCGCGGTTAACCGGAATATCCATGCTTTTAAAAAAGATAGCTAAGGCCCAGTTTTTTAAAAACGCATCCTTACCCATATAGTGAAAGTTATTTTTGAGTGCCATGTTGCAAGCCGTAACATCCAGACTGGAGCTATGGTTAGGACACA
Organism: Mucilaginibacter gracilis; assembly: GCF_003633615.1. Taxonomy (NCBI): domain Bacteria; kingdom Pseudomonadati; phylum Bacteroidota; class Sphingobacteriia; order Sphingobacteriales; family Sphingobacteriaceae; genus Mucilaginibacter; species Mucilaginibacter gracilis. The sequence goes on from NZ_RBKU01000001.1 coordinate 4,495,761, forward strand.
CAATATAAGTGCGCTGCCAATCAATAGGCTGTTCGTACTTTACCCGGTAAAAAATGCCCGATATGGCCGAGCTGCACCAACTGCAAGCCTGCCTAAGCCGGTTCATGGTTGCGTAACGGGACGGCTTTCGCGAATAAAAATACAGTAGCGGATAAAACAGTGCAACAAAAAAGCCAACGCTGTAACGGTAAAAACGGGCGTGGATTTTTTTCAATATCATTTTCATCGTCCTCAAAAATAGAAAAAATACTTACTTTCGCCCAAATGGAAACTGTTGTTAGCGGTATTAGGTCTACCGGAAATTTACACTTAGGGAATTATTACGGAGCTATTCAAAACTTCGTTAAAATGCAGCAAGAATATAAATGCTATTTTTTTATTGCCGACCTGCATTCATTAACCACACACCCTACCCCCGAAAACCTGCACGGCAACGTTAAACAGGTGCTTGTTGAATATTTGGCTGCCGGTATTGACCCGGAAAAAGCGACCATCTACGTACAATCGGACGTGCCGGAGATTGCCGAGCTGTATTTATACATGAACATGAACGCCTACCTTGGCGAATTGGAACGCAGCACATCGTTTAAAGACAAAGTACGCGCAAACCCCGAAAACGTAAATGCAGGCTTATTAACCTACCCGGTTTTAATGGCTGCCGATATTTTGATACATAAAGCCACCAAAGTACCCGTAGGTAAAGACCAGGAACAACACCTTGAAATGGCCCGCACCTTTGGTAACCGTTTTAACCGCCTGTACAATACCGAATACTTTGCAGAACCTTTTGCCTTTAGTTACAGTGCCAACCTGGTAAAAATACCGGGATTGGACGGGAAAGGCAAAATGGGAAAATCGGAAGGTGAGGCTAATGCGGTTTACCTGTCGGACTCGCCGGAGGTTATCCGCAAAAAAGTAATGCGCGCCGTTACCGATGCAGGGCCAACGGTTGAGAACCAGGAAAAACCATCGGAAATACAAAATCTGTTTGATTTGATGAAGGTTGTATCGTCGGCAGATACTGTCCAACATTTTGATAGCTTGTATAACAAGTGCCAGATACGCTACGGCGATTTGAAAAAGCAACTGGCCGAAGATATGATTATTGCCACAGCCCCCATTCGCGAACGCATTGACGCCATTGCCAACGACCCGGCTTATTTACGCAAAGTTGCCGAACAAGGTGCCGATAAAGCCCGCGAAAGTGCACGGAGAACTATTAGTGAAGTAAGGGAGATAATTGGTTTTAGAAAGTTTTAAAGCCCCCCAACCCCCTAAAGGGGGAGCAATAAAATCTATTTGTTATTGCAGATGTTTTAATTAATTTGCACTATAAATAACTAACATACTTAATATTAAACTATTTCCCTTTGCCTCCCTTTTAGGGGGCCGGGGGGCTAACCATATCGCATGCATATAGCCATTGTTGGAAACATAGGAGCCGGTAAAACAACGCTCACAGAATTATTGGCCAAAAATTACGGATGGGATCCGCTATATGAAGCTGTTGACAATAACCCTTACCTGGAAGATTTTTATAGCGACATGAAACGGTGGAGCTTTAATTTGCAGATTTATTTTTTAAATAGCCGTTTCCAGCAAATTATAGAAATACAAAAAAGCGATCGCCAGATTATACAAGACAGAACCATTTACGAGGACGCCTTTATTTTTGCCGAAAACCTGCATGATATGGGTTTGATGACAACGCGCGATTTTGAAAACTACCGATCTATTTTTGATAACATTACCGAGTTTATTAAACCTCCCGATCTGCTTATTTATTTAAAGGCATCGGTGCCTACACTTGTTAGCAACATACAACGCCGCGGGCGCGAATACGAAAGTGGTATCAGGCTTGATTACCTTTCAAAACTGAATGACAAGTATCAGAAATGGATTGAAAGCTATAAGCTTGGCAAATTATTGATTTTGGATAAAGACAACCTTGATTTTACCAATAACCCCGAAGACCTGGGTACCATTATACAACTGATAGAGCGCGAGATAAACGGATTGTTTTAATAATATACAGCATGCGGAGTAAGTGGCTTATTTTAGTTGTACCAATCTTATTTGGCTTTATTCAGTATAATAATTTAAAAGAACTCGATTTGAAATCCTTTAAGATAATCATTCCGAGGACTTGGGTTTATAAAGAAGAACGTGGTGAAGATTCCTTTATTGGAAGAATATTAACAATGCATTCTTACTTTGTATTCGATTTTAGTTATCACGGTTATGCTAATTCATTAATACCAACCGAACAAGAATATCTAAAAAAGGAAAGCTGGTTAAAAGATTGTTTATTTTGTAAACCAGGTATAACTTATACAGCCAATTTTAATGTAAAAAGTGAGAAGGCAAGGCAAATGAAAGAAAAGGGAATAACCGATTCTACATTGGTTAAAGTGGAAGCCGAGCCAACGCCCAAAAGTGAAATTCATCAACCAAATCAAAAAGAGAAAATAAAATATCCTAAAGCTGATTATATTGCGAAGTTGACATATAAAGACAGCGCAATTATTTTACCGATAAACATACCTTCTGAAATAAAAAATCACAATATTCGTATAGACTCAACCAATAGATATATCATAAAAACAATATCGCCAAAAGTTACTGGTAAGGGTATTACAGCTATTTATTTTTATGGCAAAAAAGATCATTTAACATTTAATTTGGTGGCTGCTAATTTAGATGCGCGAGAGCAAGAACAGGCTTTAACTGCCTTTAAAACTATATCTATTAAGGAAAGGGCTGACATTAGATGATGAAAGTTAAAAATTTTATTTATCTCTTTTTATTTATATCCTTATTTAGTTGCACCAAAAAGCTCGATACAGGTTACTTTACAATGGATATGCCTTACGGCTGGAGCTATGAGCCTGGTAATGGTACCGATTCGTTTGTGGGTACTATTACAACATCGTCGGGCACCATATCATTTGATTATAGTACAATGGGCTATGCCAGTAGTTTAATTGCAACTGAGCAGCAATACCTAACCGACGAAAAAAACTGGTCCTCTTCTACCTGCTATTTTTGTGACCCGGATGTTACTTACGTGCCCAAAGAAAAACTGGAAGCCGAAACTAAACGTTTAATGCAACAACAGGCAATTAAAGGGGCATTGCCTATAAAAGTGGAGGCTAATATTGAATACACTAAAAAGATTCGCGTGCCCGACGATAAATGGCGAAGGTATTATCCCGGAGCCGATTATATTGCCGACCTGAAATATAAGGATAGTACCATTTATGTACCCATCCGCATACCTCAATCCATTAAAAGCCATAACATACGCCTTGATACTACTCAACAATATATCATCAAAACCATTTGGCCCCAAACTGCTACCGAAGGCAAAACCGGGGTTTACATTAAAAGCCGCACTTCGCAGTTAAATTTTAATATGGTGGGCGACGGCCTTTCGGAAGGCGACCAGGAAAAGGCGTTGAAGGCGTTTAAAACGATTACATTGAAAAAATGAAGATTTTAGGTATTATACCCGCCCGTTATGCGTCAACCCGCTTTCCCGGAAAACCGTTGGTTGATATCAACGGTAAAAGCATGATACAGCGCGTTTACGAACAGGCAAAAAAATGCGATACCTTAACCGAGGTTATTGTTGCCACCGATGATGAGCGCATTTTTACGCACGTACAACAATTTGGCGGCGTTGCGGTGATGACGGCACAAACACACCAAAGCGGCACCGACCGTTGTGCGGAAGTTGCCGGTGCGCATCCCGAATACCAGGTGATTATCAATATACAAGGCGACGAACCATTTATAGATCCGCAGCAGATAGCCAAAGTGGCATCGTGCTTTGATGAACCGGATACGCAGCTTGCCACCCTGGTTAAAAAAATACAAACAACCGAAGAGTTGTATAACTTTAGTTCGCCAAAGGTTATTTTAAATAAAAACTCGGAGGCAATTTATTTTTCGCGCTCTCCCCTGCCCCACGTGCGTGGCAGCGAGCCGCAGCAATGGCTTTACCATTATACTTATTACAAGCACATTGGTATTTATGGGTACCGCAGCGATATTTTGCAGCAGGTAACGATATTACCGGTATCGTCACTTGAAAAAGCCGAGAGCCTTGAACAATTGCGCTGGATTGAGAACGGTTACCGCATTAAAGTTGCCGAAACCGAACTGGAAACCTATGCCATTGATACGCCGGAAGATTTGACGAAGTTGTTGAAGAATTTGTAACGTGCCCTTGCCTTACATGTTTTTTGATTGCCTGTGTTTTGCTATTACCCATGTGCCTTTTTAACAAGCTGTTAGTTACGGCAGTATCATTTGCCTTGTAAAATCGGTGTCGTTTTACCAACACATCGGGCAAATCCCAAATAATTTTTTACCTTTGCATCCCGTACACAAACAATTTCTGTTCTCCATTCATCGGGTACCGAAATTCAAAAAAAACATATGACTAAATATATTTTTGTTACGGGCGGCGTTACCTCGTCGTTAGGGAAGGGTATTATTTCTGCATCACTGGCCAAATTACTACAGGCACGTGGTTACCGGGTTACCATCCAAAAATTTGACCCTTACATTAACATCGATCCCGGAACATTAAACCCCTACGAACACGGTGAATGCTACGTTACCGAAGACGGTGCCGAAACCGACCTTGACCTTGGGCACTACGAGCGTTTTTTAAATACGCCAACATCAAAAGCCAATAACATTACTACAGGCCGTATTTACCAAAACGTAATCAACCGCGAACGCGAAGGTGCGTTTTTAGGTAAAACAGTACAGGTAGTTCCGCACATTACCGATGAGATTAAACGCAACTTCCGCATACTGGGCGAAACCGGCGAGTATGATGTTGTAATAACCGAGATTGGCGGCACCGTGGGCGATATCGAATCGTTACCATTTATTGAGGCTGTGCGCCAGTTTAGGTGGGAGCATGGGCAAAATGATTCGCTCGTTATCCATTTAACCCTTATTCCATTTTTAGCTGCTGCGGGCGAGTTAAAAACCAAGCCAACCCAACACTCTGTTAAAATGTTGTTGGAGTATGGTATCCAACCAGATATTTTGGTTTGCCGTACCGAGCATCATATCAATATGGACATCCGTAAAAAGATAGCCTTATTTTGTAACGTAAATGTTAACGCGGTTATCGAATCGATAGATGCATCAACCATTTACGATGTGCCGTTGCTGATGCTTAAAGAGCAATTAGATAAAACAGTAATGAGCAAGCTCAAGCTATCGAGCAAAAACGAGCCTAATTTAGAACGCTGGAAAGACTTTTTAGGCCGCCTGAAAAACCCAACTGCCGAAATACGCATTGGCCTGGTTGGTAAATATGTTGAATTGCCGGATGCCTATAAATCCATCACCGAATCGTTTATACATGCCGGCGCGCAAAATGAGTGCAAGGTACGGGTAGAATGTATTAGCTCGGAGCAATTAACACCCGAAAACGCTGTTGACCGTTTGAAAGGCCTGCATGGTATATTGGTTGCGCCTGGCTTTGGCGTGCGCGGCATTGAGGGTAAAATAGAAGCTATACGTTACGTGCGCGAAAACAATATTCCGTTTTTTGGTATTTGCCTGGGCATGCAGTGCGCCGTGGTTGAATTTGGCCGCAACGTATTGGGATTAAAAGATGCACACAGTGTTGAAATGAACCCCGATACCCCCTACCCGGTTATCAACATGATGGAGGAACAAAAAAAGATTACTGCCAAAGGCGGCACCATGCGCCTGGGTGCATATGCCTGCCAAATTAAAAAGAACAGTAAAGCGGCAGCTATTTACGGCCAATTAAACATCTCCGAAAGGCACCGCCACCGTTACGAATTTAATAACGATTACCTTAAACAATACGAAAGCGCCGGAATGATACCATCGGGAATGAACCCCGAAAACAACCTGGTTGAAATTGTAGAGCTTAAAAATCACCCGTTTTTTGTGGGTGCGCAATTTCATCCGGAATTAAAATCAACGGTTGCTAATCCTCACCCACTTTTTGTTAACTTTGTGGCCGCTGCGCTGGTTTATGCCCGTAAAAAATAGCAGCTTGTTACGTACTTATTACAATGGATAAAAATACTTACACAGGATTATTCCTGATTATGCTGATACTTTTTGGCTCATTTTACCTGATGAAGCCGAGTGAAGCCGAACTTAAAAAAGCACAAATAGCCGCACATGCCGACTCGTTAAAAAGAGCCGGAATTAAAACAGCCGCTGTAGTTCCGCAAGCCGATTCGGTTAAAAAACCCAAAGTTGTTGATTCTGCCTTATTGAAAACTGCGTTTGGCGCAGCTACAGTAGGTGATGATAAACTGGTTACCGTACAAAATAAAGAATTACTGGTAAAAGTTTCAACACTTGGTGGCCGCGTTCAGTCGGTAGAGTTAAAGAGATTTAAAACTTTTGATGGCAAACCACTCATACTGTTTGATGGTGCCAATAACCATTTTGGTTTAAATTTTATTGCCGGCAATAAAAAAATCAACACCAACGATTTGTATTTTAAACCATCATCCGCGGGTTTAAACTCAGCCGGTGCCGATTCTACAATTACCTTCCGTTTAAATTACAGTGCCACCCAATACATCGACTATGTTTACACCCTTAGTCCGTTAGGTTATAAATTGGGCCTCACTATAAAAGAGGTTGGCTTAGATAACGTTGTAGCTGATAATAAAACTATCGACATCAACTGGCAATCGAGCATGCTCAAAACCGAAAAGGACATGGGTATGGAGCGCCAGTATTCAACCGTTACGTATAAAAATACCGAAGACGATGTATACAACCTAAGCGTAACCGGCGATGAAGCCAAAACCATTGCCGATAAAAAGGTGCAATGGGTATCGTTTAAACAGCACTTTTTTTCAAACGTGTTGATTTATAAAGACGGGTTTACTAAATCAGACCTCCGTGTAAGCCTCGATACCAGTAATAAAACCGAGGTTAAGCAGATGCTGGCCAGCTTGCAAATACCTGCTAATACAGCCGGTGTTTACCCGATGGAGTTTTATTTTGGGCCAAACGAGTTTAAAACATTGAAGGCGCAAGGTTATAACCTTGATAAACAAATTGATTTAGGTTGGGTATTGTTTAAATACATTAACAGGTATGTAGTATTAGTTGTATTCGACTTTTTGAAACAGTTTGGCTGGAACTATGGTATTGTTATCCTGATATTGACAATTTTGCTTAAACTGGTACTATCGCCGCTTACCTATAAATCGTACCTATCCATGGCTAAAATGCGTGTGCTAAAGCCCGAGATGGACGAGATAAAAGCCAAAGTTGGCGAGGATAACCCTACCCTGCTACAGCAGGAATACATGAAGCTTTACAAAAAGGCTGGAGTTAACCCCCTGGGTGGCTGCTTGCCCATGGTGCTGCAATTGCCAATTGTATTTGCTTTTCTGCGGTTTTTCCCGGCTTTGTTTGAGTTACGCGGCCAAAGCTTTTTGTGGATGAAGGATTTATCAACCTATGACGATTTGATTAAATTTGGAACCACCATACCTTTACTGGGCGATCACCTAAGTTTAATGTGTTTGTTGATGACTATTTCAACATTTATTTACACTTACTTTAACAACCAAATATCGGGCGCAAGCGGCCAAATGAAGTATATTGGGTACATTACACCTGTTATATTCATTTTTGTACTAAACAAATACCCTGCGGGTTTAAATTATTATTACTTTTTGGCAAACATGTTAACCTTTGCCCAACAGTATTTAATACGCCTGATGGTTGATGATAAAAAAATACACGCCCAAATACAGGATAACAAAAAGAAACCTGAAGATAAAACTAAAAAGAAAGGCGGTTTTGCCGCTAAAATGGAAGAACTGATGCGCCAGCAACAACAAGTAAAGCAAGCACCGGCATCAACCACACCACCCAAAAAACTGAAGTAAGCGAGCCTTACTTTTATAAACTAATAAAGGGGAAAAACGTTGCGTTTTTCCCCTTTATTAGTTTATTGGTTTTTTACAGTAAAACGTGTAATTGCTGTAAGGAAACAACCGCACCGATACATTTCCGCCCCCTCTATAGTTTGCGATTGCCGCGCTATCGCTACCCATAACGTTTTTAATTTCAAGCTATGGAGTTACTATTGCAACATTTTTTTAACTCCGGATGAGTTAAAGGTCGGTAGAAAAAACGCCCGGCAATTAGTTCGTGCCGGCGGTACGATACCTGGCCGGTTTCTATCGCGAACAATAATAGTTTGTTAAGTATTGTCACCTACGGCGCAAAAGGATTAGATATTTTGTTTTCTACCGGGCTATTGCACCTAACGGCGCAGTATTGGGTACAATCAATACCGGAGGGGCTGTCAAAAGACAGTTGTATAGGCTATCACTTTTTCGTTATTTCAGGCTTCAGAAGATTCGGGATTTTATAACTGGCAACAACACAGCCCGTTTTTAATTTCGCCCAAATAATAACGGGCCATTGCTGATTAGATTACAGCAATGACCCGTTTTGTTTTTATTGTATAATAAATTTTTAGTGCTGATGATGACCATCTGCTCCGTGTGCATGGCCGTGCGAAAGTTCTTCGGGAGTGGCAGGGCGCACATTTAAAATATTACCTTTAAAATGCAGGGCCTGGCCAGCCATAGGGTGGTTTAAGTCAACAATTACAGCGTCTTCGGCAATTGATACTACCTGGCCTTGAAAATGATGACCTTCGTTATCCTGTAAAGGTAAAACGCTGCCAATTTCGGGCACATCCGTTCCGTTAAACATTTCTTTAGGCAGGTTAGCCACAGCTTCTTCGTCATATTGGCCGTAAGCATCTTCGGCACTCAGGCGAAATTCGTAATCATCACCGGTTGATAAGGTACTCAAATGCTCTTCAAACTTAGGCAGCATTTGGCCTGCTCCGTATAAAAAGGTTAATGGTTGCTCTTGAGTTGCACTTTCTACTAATCCTTCAGTACCATCTTCCTGGTTAACATACAGGTCGTAAGTAAGCGAAACTACGTGTTGGGGTTCAATCTTCATTATTATGTTTTTTGTGTTTTTAAATTAATCGGAATAAAAAATCCGCGGCTACCCCGCCGCAAACCATTTAATCCCAACCTTTTATTTGTTGAAATGCCGCCTCAGCCTCTGTTACCGGCAATTGGCAGGTTTTATTAACACAAACATATATTTGAGTTTGTGCCGTAAACTTATCATGCAACAAAGGTAAACTTCCTTTTGTTCCGCCCAAGATAATTTTATTGGGGATGTACTTTTTTTCTATCTCAATACGCTTAATTTCGGCATCATGGCCCGTAATGGCAATTTCATAAGTGCTCATTATATCATCAAGCATCAGCATGGCCCAGTTGGAGTATGCCGAACCATATTTAGCCATTAGCTTTTTAATGTTGCGCAGCAGTTGGGCGGCAAGTGCCTCATATTCGGTATTATCAAAAAATAAGCTTAATTTTTTAAGGTTGCGCGCCATTACCGAGTTTGATGCCGGTATTACATTATCCATCACCTCAAATTTGCGTGCTATCAGTTGCTCGCCATTGTCGGGCGTGTAAAATAGCATTCCGGTAGCGTTGTCATAAAAATAATCAAGCGCATATTCGGTTAAGGCTTTGGCTAATTGCAGCCAATTTTCATCAAACGTAACTTCGTAAAGCGCTATAAAAGCATCTGCCAACATAGCGTAATCATCCAAAAACGCTATACCATCATTTGCGTTTAGTTTATTGTAAACGCGGCTTATTTGCTTGTTATCGCTAATTAAATTGTTTTTTATAAAATGGGCATTTTTTAGTGCCATTTCTAAATAAGCAGGCTCGTTAAAGGCACGGTAAGCATCGCAAAGCCCTTTAAGCATAAGGCCGTTCCACGATGTTAGTATTTTATAATCAAGCCCAGGCCTTACACGGCTACTCCTGGCCTGGAGCATTTTAACGCGGAGTTGGGCTATTTTATCAACTAAAGCATCAACCGGGATACCAAGTTTATGCGCTAATAATTCATCCTCATCGTTACGGAAAAATATATTAGTATGCTCTTCGGCCCAGTTACCATCGGCGGTAACGTTGTAATATATAGCAAATAAACCAGCATCGTCGCCCAATATTTCTTCAATCTCTGGCAGGGTAAAAGTGTAAAACTTGCCCTCTACCCCTTCACTATCGGCATCAAGTGCCGAATAAAAGCCGCCCTCCGGCGATGTGAGTTCGCGTTTTATAAAGGCAATGGTTTCGTCAACTATATTTTTATAAAGCTTATCTCCGCACCAGGTATAGGCTTCGGAGTACAAACTGATGAGTTGGGCATTATCATATAACATTTTCTCAAAGTGCGGTACGTGCCAATGCCCGTCTACCGAGTATCGCGCAAAGCCACCGCCAATATGGTCGTAAATGCCGCCCTTGGCAAGCTTTTCTAAGGTAAGCCTAACTATAACATTGGTTTCCTCATCCTTCATTAAATGAGCGTAACGCATTAAAAACTGCCAGTTATTGGGCATCGGGAACTTGGGAGCCCTGTCCATTCCACCTTCTTTGAAATCAAAATATTTGCTCCAGGGTTTAACAATAGCTTGTAAGTCGGCAGGGGTATTTTCCATGTGCTCGTTAACAAAACTAATGTTTTCATACTGGTGTATACCTTCGGTTAACTTCACAGCATATTCTTCGGCCTCCTGTGGTTTTTGTTCCCAAAAATTGGCGAGGTTAAAAAGTAGCCCCATCCAATCGGTTTTAGGGAAGTATGTGCCCCCGTAAATGGGCCGTTGGTCGGGCAGGCAAATACAATTTAAGGGCCAACCGCCACGGCCGGTCATTAACTGCACGGCGCTCATGTATATCTGGTCAATATCGGGTCGCTCTTCGCGGTCAATTTTAATACAAACAAAATGGTCGTTCATGATTTCGGCCACCTGCTCATCCTCAAAGCTCTCATGTTCCATAACATGGCACCAATGGCAGGCTGAATAGCCAATACTAACCAGGATAAGCTTGTTTTCGTCTTTAGCCTTTTGTAAAGCTTCGGCGCCCCACGGAAACCAGTTAACCGGGTTATTGGCATGCTGAAGTAAATATGGCGAAGTTGAATTTGATAGTTTGTTCATTGTAGATGTGCAAATGAGTAAATGTGCGAATGTGCAAATTGTTTTTCAATTTTTTAATGTTATAAGGCATTTGCACATTTACTCATTCGCACACAAGCACATTGATTTGCACATTTACCCATTCGCACACCTACACATTCACTGGTACATTTATTATCTTAGCGTTATGCAAATTACCTATATTGATATTTACCGTTTCAGCATACCTATGGAACCGTTTACCATTGCCACCGGAACTATGGATTATGCGCAAAATACATTTATACGCGTGCATACCGATGCCGGTTTTTATGGTGTTGGCGAATGCTCGGCCTTCCCGATGATTGTTGGCGAAACGCAGGATACCTGCCTGGCTATGGCGCGCGAATTTGCCAAGTTATGGCGAGGTAAAGACCCTTTAAATATACCCGAAAGGCTACAGCAACTACACAACTTTACCGCCGGTAACGCAACTATAAAAAGCGCATTTGATATGGCACTTTATGATATTGCTGCAAAGGATGCCAATTTACCACTTTACCAATTTTTAGGTGGCGAAATACGCGAGGTTGAAACGGATATAACCATAGGCATTGGCGAGCCCGGTAAAATGGCACAAAAAGCTGTAGAGTTTAAACAAAGCGGTGCAACTATACTTAAAGTTAAATTGGGCAAAGATGCCAAACAAGACGTTGAACGTATTAAACTAATACGTGAAGCCGTTGGCCCGGATTTAAAAATACGTATAGACGCTAACCAGGGTTGGGATTTTGACGATGCTGTTTATGCATTGCAAAACATGTTTCATTACGATGTTGAATTTTGCGAACAACCAATGCGTACCTGGTATGATGACCTGTTGCCCCGTTTAAAGGAACTATCCCCTATCAAAATTATGGCCGACGAAAGTGTGTATAACCATCACGATGCGCACAAACAAATCAACAGCGGGTCGTGCGAATACATTAATATTAAATTCGCAAAATCGGGTGGGATAAACGAAGCCATCAAGATACATAACTTGGGTGCAGAACATGGCGTTGCCTGCATGATGGGCGGTATGCTTGAAAGCCGCATTGCCGCAAGCGCACAGCTACATTTTGTTTACGCCAGCCCGAATATTAGTTTTTACGATATGGATACCTGTATGCTGGGCCACCTGGCAGACCCCTGCATTGGCGGCCTAACATACAAGGGTTATTTTTTATCGCTACCACATGCAATTGGTATTGGCGCGGATGCCGACGAGGCATTTTTAACCAAATGCGAGCATTGGAAAATATAAGATAACTAATTTACGGCATGCAATAGCTTATTAGCTTTTGATATTTTACTGTAGTGCGCAATTTTACGGTACAACTCGTCGGGGTTAAAGGGTTTGCTAATATAATCATCCATACCCACTATAAATGCCCTGTCTTTATTATCCAACATGGCCGATGCTGTTAGGGCTATAATGGGTAATTTTCGATATTTATATGCCGGCTCAAGTTTGCGTATTTCTTGGGTGGCTGTATAACCATCCATTTCTGGCATTTGCAAATCCATTAATATCATATCATAGTCGTTGGCTTGGGTGAGTTTTACAGCCAGTTCGCCATTTTCGGCAACATCGCATTCCACGTCCCATTGTTTTAAAAACTGCTTAGCCAGCAAAATATTAATCTGGTTATCCTCGGCCAATAAAATGCGTGTGCCCAACAAACTTCCCTGTACAACAGGTGATTGCCTTGATACGCTCGACTCTAACTTTAAGTTGCTATTGGCAAAGGTTAAGTTAAACGAGAATGTTGAGCCTACGCCTGGCTCGCTTTGTAATTTAATAAAACTACCCTGCATTTCCAGCAGGCGTTTGGTAATAGTAAGCCCTAAACCTGTACCGCCATACTTACGTGTTGTATCCGAACTGGCTTGTGTAAAACTCTCAAATATAGATGCCTGCTTATCTAAGGGTATGCCAATGCCGGTATCTTTAACCTCAAAGCCAATAGTTGCCGATTGTTCGGTTTGGTTAATTAGCGACGCTGTTACCGTTACCTTGCCATAATTGGTAAATTTTAAGGCATTGCTAATTAAGTTGGTTAATATTTGGCCCAACCTAACCGGATCGCCAATTACGGCATGAGGCAAATCGTCTTCTATCATCAGCTTAAGCTGGATATTTTTCTCAATAGCGCGCTGTTCCATAGCGGCCCTTATATTGCGAATGAGGTCTTTAACGCTAAAATCAACGTTTTCAAACTCCAGCTTACCGGCTTCTATCTTACTAAAATCCAATATATCATTAATGAGCACCAACAGGTTTTCGCCCGAAAACTTTAATATTTTAAGGTACTCTTCCTGGTCTTTGCGCGGGTTTTGCAACAACAAGTGCGTAAAGCCAATAACCGCATTCATGGGCGTGCGTATCTCGTGGCTCATGGTAGAGAGAAACTGAGTTTTAGCCTGAGCGGCGTTTTCGGCCTGCTCTTTTGCTTTTATCAGGGCCTGCTCGGCCTCTTTACGCTCGGTTATTACTTCGGTAAACATAATGATTCCGCCTATTTCGTCTTTTTCAAACCAAGGCCTTATTTCCCATCTAAACCATTGCACTTTGCCATTTTTACGCACATAGCTATCTTCAACCTCACCAATTATTTCGCCGTGCAGGCCCCTGTCATGAAATTCCTTCCACCGCAACGACGAGTCCGGGAAGAGGTCGTAGTGCCGCACCCCTACAATGTTTTTACGCTCCAGCTTATAATCTTTTTTCCAGATGTCGCTTGCAGCTATATATCGCATTTCTTTATCAAAAATAGCAATGGCAGCCGGCGAAACCTCTATAAAGGTATTCAGTTGCTTTTGCTTTAGGCGAATTGCTTCTTCGGCCAGTTTATAGGCCGTTATATCAATAATTGCACCGTATAATCTTGTTACCGCTCCATACTCGTTAAATTGGGGTTTGCCAATTGCCTGTATGTACTTTATACCGCCGGTTTTAGGAAAAATGCGCAAATCAAAATCGGATGTTTTACCACCTTTTACGGCCATTTTTATGGCACTTTTGTATTTATCGCGATCGTCGGGGTGAATGAGCTGATCAAAATCGTGGGTTTGCGGGCCGGTACCAACAGGTTCAAATCCAAATATCCGAAAGGCCTCCGCCGACCAATAATTTTTTCCGGTTACAAGGTCTATCTCCCAGCTCCCACTATGGGTTAATTCCTGGGTTTCGTATAGCAATGCTTCATTTTTCCGCAGCTTCTCCTCAGCTTGTTTACGCAGGGTGATGTCGTGCCAAACAACCAGCAACACCTCTTTATGCCTTATAGAAACGGGGTTGAGGGTAACCTCAATAAATAATTCGGTGCCATCCTTACGCTTGTGCATCCACTCAAACTGGTGTACCCCCTTTTCGTGGGCAAGCCTATCCATCTCTTTCGATTTTTCGTGGGATAACTGTCCGTCTGGTTGATATTGGGGCGAAAAATCAGCCGGGTGATGTGACATTAACTCCGATTTATCCGAGTAACCCATCATCTCGACAGCAGCATTGTTGCAATCAATTATTCCTGTTTCGTCAAACAGTAAATGTGCATCTGTAGAAAATTCGAAAATAACCCTGTGCTGCTCTTCAATATCTTTTTGATACGTTATATCCTGAAAAACGCCATATAAGCGTTTAGGCTTGCCATTTTTTTTAATGATATTACCGCTAGATCGTACCCATAATAAATTACCCTTGGCCGTTAGCATGGGCAGTTCAACCTGGTAAGGTTCGCCTGTTGCAATGGTTTTATCAACTGCAGCCTTTATTACCGGCCTGGAAACAGGGGTGTAAAAATTTATGGCCGTCTGTAAATCAATACCATCTTCAACGTCCATCTCATGCATATGATAAACTTCGGAAGACCAGGTTAATTTACCAGTTACCAGGTTAATTTCCCAGGTGCCTATTTTGGCCAGCTTACCGGTTTCACTCAGCAAACGCTTAGCTTTATTTAGCTTTAGTTGTAATTTTTTAACCGGGGTAATATCTATAAATGCACAATTAAGGGTATTATTAGTATGAGTTACCTGGGCTTTTATTAATTTCCGGATGTTGGGCGCTACGGTAACTTTTCCCTCCCATTCAAAATCATGTTGCTGTTTTAATGCCGAAATTAATGTTTCCCTGTCGGCTTCGTCAATCACATTAAGTAACTTGTTTGCATCGGCTATAATATCATCTGCTGGCACGTCAAATAGCTGCTGCGCATTTTTATCTATAGTTATAATGTTAATTTCACCACCGGCAGAAACCCCGTACCGAAAAAAAGTTAGTTCGATACTTTTAAAAAGAGGTTTTCCTGATTGCAAAATTTGTTTTTTTAAACTCATCTAAAATTTAGGTTATGGCCACTACCTTTTTTAGGTATAGATAGCCAATAATAATAATAAAATCAAAATACTGATGTTTTAAATTGGTAGTTAGTTGATACTGACTTGAACGTATGTAAATTAAGAAGGTTGCCTTTATTTAAGTTATTTTATGGCTCCTTTTTACAGTACCAGGCCATAACCAGGCGTATCATTCGGTTATAAGTTTTTAAGCCTTGCGGCTGATTGTTGCTTTTTAGATAGTTATCGTACAAAATGCTGCCGAATATACCTGCCTTACCTTCAAAACTTTTCCAATAAAGCCGGTCGTGCTTACGGTCGCTACGTACCTGTGGCGATATATTTGTTTTGAGCTTTTTATAACTTAAACTATCTTTTAAAAAAACTGTAAGCATAAACTCCTCCATCCCGCTGTAATAAGCCGAATACCGCAACAAACGATTGTGCGAACCAATACCTGCTACAAAACCGCCAAAATTAGCTTCATCCTCGGCGCCAAAGCCCATTTGATGTGTCATTTCGTGGCAGGCGGTAAATGGGCGCAAAAAAACAGGCATCTGGTAATTCATCTGCGCCTCGGAAGTAAATGGGTTGTAGTCGCCTTCGGTACCCAAATAATTCATAAAAAAAGTAAGTAACGACGATTTTATTTTGGGATGAATAGCGGGGAAATATTTTGACTGTTTTGAGAGGGTATCTATAGCGTTTGCTGCCGTTTGATAAATAGCTGCGTTATTTTGCAACGTATCTTCGCTGGTTAAACGGGCCCTGCTTGCGTTTGCGCTATCAATAAGCATTGCGGTTACCTGTTTTATATCCTCAAAACTGTACGACGTATCTTGCAGATTTAGCCTTTTTGCTGCCGACGGACGGAAATAATTTAATCCCCAAAAAATATAAAACACCACAATTAAAGCTTGTACAACTATAATTACTTTAAGCAAACAAATAAACATTAACCTAAAGCGGCGCAATACCAATAAACGGATAATTTTGATAAGAACGTACAGCAGATAAACAATAAGGAGGATATAAAATACATCGCCAACGCTAAACGGAAACAAATTAAATACCGGATGCAGCACCCAACAAATACCCAAATACAAGCTACCCGAATAGTAGCGTTCTACAGCCGTAGGGTGGTTCATAAAAAGCACCATCAATACCCATATTGCGGCTAAAACCACAATAATTGCAATTTTTGATTGGATGGGGCCTTTGCTGTATTTGAAACGGATCATTTTTTGTATCCTTCAAATATAGCTTTTCGGAAATAAAAATCCCCGGTAAAAATTATACCGGGGAATTATAACAATGCCGTTAAATTAAAGGCATTGCCGTGGCTTTTTATTCGCCAACATTAAGCGTGCCTTCTATCGAGTCGTCCATTGTTTTGCCTGTTACCAGGGATGCCGCCATTTTAGCAAATTGAACAATAGAACCATGCTTATTATCCCAGTAATAACCTTGAAGCGGACTAACCTTAATGGTAGTTATCAACGGATCGTCTATACCGCCCTGAAACCATACTTTGGCGATGGGGTCCCAAATTTCTTCAATTTTGGCTTTGTCGTTACCAATTTCGGCCATGCCATAAATATTGACGAAACCGGTATGAGCCGATGCCTGATAAAACAGATGCACAAAAGGGTCGGCGGTAATTTCTTTGTTGTGTTCGCTGTCTTTAGCACTCAAAAACCAAAGGTTACCCTGGTCATCAACCTGCTGGGTAGACATTGGCCTGGCCGAAACAGGTAAACCTGTTTTAATACTGGTAATAAAAAAGCAAGAGTCAGCTTTTTTGGTTAGTTCCCTTATTTTTTCAATGGCCTCAGTTCCTTCCAGCGGCTTAATATGTTCTTCTTGTTGCGTTGCATTTATGGTATCCATAGTTTTTATTTTTTTTATAGATTAGATAACCGTTAAACTTATAGTTTGTGTGATTTATTTTAATTAAAAAGATAATAATAGTCCGTAATAAGAAATTGATGCTTCTGCCACAAGTTTATACCTTTGCTATTCGTTATAAAAACAAGCACTATGAACAAGGTACGTTGGGGAATATTAAGCACGGCTAAAATTGGCCGTGTACAGGTAATACCGGCTATGCAAAAAAGCCAGTATGCACAGGTTGTTGCCATTGCTTCGCGCGACAAGCAAAAGGCGGAAGAAACTGCCAATGATTTGGGAATTTTTAAAATATATGACGACTACGAAGCCCTACTGGCCGACCCTGATATTGATGCTATTTACAACCCGCTACCCAACCATTTACACGTGCCTTATACCATTAAAGCTTTGCAGGCCGGTAAACATGTGCTTTGCGAAAAACCAATTGCCTTAACGGCTCGCGAAGCTCAACAGCTATTTGATGCCTGCCAGCAATACCCGCAACTTAAAGTAATGGAAGCTTTTATGTACCGTTTCCACCCGCAATGGCTCAAAGCCAAACAACTGGTTGATGCTGGTTTATTAGGCGAGGTAAAAACGATAAACGCGTTTTTCTCCTATTTTAACAATGATGCCGCCAACATCCGCAATAAGCCCGAAACTGGTGGCGGCGCGCTGATGGATATTGGATGCTATTGCATCTCGTTTCCGCGTTACATAATAGGCACCGAACCACAACGCGTTACAAGCCTAATTGACTTTGATCCGGAAATGAAAACCGACCGCCTAACATCGGGTTTGTTAGATTTTGGGAACGGCGTAACGGCAACCTTTACCTGCTCTACACAATTACAACCTTACCAGCGCGTAAACATATTTGGTACCAAAGGCCGCTTAGAAATTGAGATACCGGTTAACGCCATAGCCGATGAACCCGCCCGTTTATGGCTACAAAATAACAGCGAAATTAAAGAGATGCTAACCGACCCCGTTAACCAATACACTATACAAACCGATGAGTTTAGTAAAGCGATATTGAACAATACCCCCGTACCAACGCCATTAACCGACGCCGTAAATAACATGAAAGTTATTGATGCCTTGTTTGAGAGTGCTAAAAAGGAAAGTTGGATTAGTTTATAGCGATATTTGTTTTATGATGCCTTTTGCCGATATTTAAAGTATGGATACTTTTTATTTCAGTAAATCTAAAGCCATTACGAGGCTCTTACTTTGCTCGGTGTTCTTTTTGTTGTTTCTATACTGCGCTGTCATTTTGGTTTATAGGTGGGATGTAGCGCATCTTTATATGATTGTTTGGCCATTTATTTTATTGAGGCTACTAATTATGTCAGTTAGGATATTGCGTTTCGCAAATAGAAAATTACCGGCACTAATCGTCACCGATGAATACATTTACCTACTACACCCGGATACCAATAAGGAAGAAACTCTTCGATGGGAAGAAATTGAATTATTTAGGAAGCGCAAAGGTTTAGGTATTGAGAACGTTGAAATAAAGCTATTTTCTAATGACACAATCAAAAATTTACCCTGGGTAAAAAGAAAATGGAAATCCAGGCTGCTACATAGACTGTTCAATATCGATGTACTCAATTCGTCAAATGCAAATATTGTAAATAGCCTTGACTGGCACAGCCAGTTATTTTTTTTAAACCAACAATCTACCTTACCTGCCCATCTCCTCTAACAAACCATTTTTCGGTAACTAATTTTTCCAGGGCAAATGGGCCGCGTGCGTGCAGCTTTTGGGTTGAGATGCCAATTTCGGCACCCAGGCCAAAAACGCCGCCGTCGGTAAAGCGGGTTGATGCGTTAACATATACCGCCGCCGCATCTACCTCATTGATAAAACGTTCGGCTAAGGGTTTGTCTTCGGAGATTATCGCTTCCGAATGTTTAGATGAGTATTTGCCTATGTGTTCTAAAGCTTCGTCAATGCCGTTAACTATTTTAACGGAGCATTTAAAATCTAAAAATTCGCGACCAAAATCTTCGGCGGTAGCGTGTTGCAGGTACGGATATTGCAATTGGTTTAGTATTGCATAACTGTCGTCGTCGGCAAAAATTTCAACTTTATAATTAAGCAAACCAGGTGTGGCCAGCTTTAATAACTGTACTGCAACCTCCTCGTCAACCAATACTGTATCTAAAGCATTGCAAACCGACGGGCGGCTTACCTTGGCATTAACCACAATGGCAGCAGCATTATCAAGCAGGGCAGTTTTTTCAACGTAAGTGTGGCATACGCCGGCCCCGGTTTCAATTACGGGTACCATCGAGTTTTCGCGCACAAAATCAATCAACTGTTGCGATCCGCGGGGGATAATAATATCAATATACTTTACCGCAGTAAGCATTTCGGTAATATGCTTGCGGTCGGTTGGCAATAGTTGTACTATAGCTTGGTTTAAACCAAACTCCTTTAGTGTGCTGTGTATCAGGTTTACTAAACAAATGTTTGTGTTTAGTGCATCGCTGCCACCACGCAAAACGCAAACGTTGCCCGAGCGGATGCAAAGCGCAGCCACATCAATGGTGACGTTCGGCCTCGATTCGTAAATTACACCTACTACACCCAGCGGTACCGTTTTCTTTTGAATAAATAAGCCGTTTGCGGTGGTATGCTCCAAAGCAATTTGCCCAGCCGGATCGGGCAAGGCAGCAATGTCTTTAATACTGGTGCATAAATCGGCAATACGGGCATCATTCAACAAAAGCCTGTCCTTTTTTGGGTCAGTATCGGGCATTTTGTCCAGGTCCTTTTTGTTTTCCTCAATAATTAAAGCGTGGTTCTCCGAAAGGATAATAGCCAGGCGTTTTAAAAGGGCTTTCTTTTTATCGTCTTCCAACAGCTTAATGGCCGTTGATGCCTTATGTGCCTGGTATAGTAAATGCTGGATAGATTCCATAATTTTCGGTTTTATAATAAAACAATATCATCGGCATTGGCTATGGTTAGCTTTTGCGTTTTCATGTTGCCCGCAATCTCGTCCGATGATACTTTTGAACGGCCAACTGCTATAGTTACCAGGTTTTCGTCTAGTATCTCAATAACCTCGCCTTGTTCAAATTTATCAATAATGGCTTTTACACCTACTGCCAATAAACTGTGCCCGTTTTGTAATGCCTTGCATGCCCCGGCATCAATTTGCAGGCTACCGGTAACTAAGCTACCGCTTGCCAGCCATTTTTTACGGGCAGGCATAGAGCATTTCTGCGGATGGCACAGGGTGCCGGTTTCTTCCTTAATAGCGCTCAAAATACCATCGGTAGTGCTTATGCCAAATATAACTACCTTAATACCCATCCTGGTTGCCAGGCGTGCAAAGGTTAGTTTTGATACCATGCCGCCCAGACCCAATGCCGATTTTTCTTTATTAGCCAGGCCCAGGGCAGCTTTGTCTATTAGGGGTATAACAGGTATTACCTCGCCATTAGCATCAAGCACACCGGGGACCGATGTACTAAAAAGCAGTACCGAAGCACCAAAACCAACTGCAATTAAGGTAGCCAACTCATCATTGTCCGAAAACTTGAGTTCAAGGTTGCTTACCACATCGTTTTCGTTAGCTATGGGGATAATGTCATTGGCCCAAAGGTCCTCGTAGGTTTTTTTTAGCTGCAAAAACTGGTTGCGATTGCTAAAATGCTGCCTTTCGCAAAGGCTCTGTGCAATATTTATCCCGTAAGGCGCAAAAAAACCAGAGTATTTGTTTAGCAATAAGGGGTTCCCTATTGCGGCGGCGGCTTTACGCTCGCTAATGGTGCCGCTATAATTTTTTAATAATTTTTTACCGGCAGCTACTGCGCCGGAGGACACCATAACAATATGGTAATCCTGATGAATGCTTGCCACCTGGCGGGCAATGGTGGCCATTACGGTTTCATCCAGATCGCCATTTTTATGGGTGATAGATGCTGTTCCGAATTTGATAACGAGTATAGGCTTTGTCAATGTATGTTGTAAAATTGCCCAAATCTATAAAAAGACTATCAAAGTAGTCTATATTATTTTAAGTTCGCAATTTTACAACTGCTGTACTGCCTGTTGCTCACAGGCCCGTTTATAATTTTTATCTACGGTTTTAAATGTCCAATAGGCCATTAACATGCCACCAATGCCATACACAAGGATATTAACACAAAAATCAATCAGTTTAAACTGGTCGAAATGAAAACGCAATATCGCAAAAAAATAACAAATTACACCAACTGGCAAACCCTGGTATAAAAGTCCATTTTTAAAAACATAGCTCCATTTATTCAGCCTTTTTACGGCCCATTCTTCGGTGTAATATTTTATTTCCTTTTCGCTATATGTTCTCATTTATTTTTGTTCAGTTATTTCTGTTTAAATTTCGTTAAAACTCCTTTTCGCTTTTTAGGCCAAACAGTTTTCCGCTTTTAAATAAAACCCTGTCGTGCATTAAATTGGTAGCATTGCGTTGGGTAAGTTCGGTATTGTCTAAATCGGTTAAATCGGGTTTACCGGCATTTACCCAGGCAGTATAAATAAAACTGGCTGTTGATGCTATGGCGCCGCGCAATTGCCTTTCAACCATACCATTTAGTTTGGTATGATAAGCTTTTGAATATTCCGCTGTATGTATCACATCCGAATACATGTTAACCTTTACCTTGCCATTTTCCATTTCATACACATTACTGCCGCCAAATTGCTTCACCAAATCCCTGTCTACCTGTAAAAGTGTATCGGCTGTGCTGTTAGATGCCTTTACTATGCGCCAGGTTTCTTTTTGCACATCATCAATAAAACGCGGGCTGCCTGCATTATAATTATAGGTATTGCCAAACAATTCCGGCAGTTGGGCCTCAAATAAGCCGTGTATCCCTTTTTGGTTGGTGAGCTGGCCGTTATGGTTTTCGGATGTATGTAGCGGCATGTAGGCATCACCAATGTAATGGCCCAAATCGGCAGAAAGTAAAAGTATGTCCGATTTATGCTTGCCTTTAAAAGCGGCAGTTAGCTTCGCCATCATATCTTGAATATACCAGGGTAAAATACCGTGAGTAGTTAAAAATTTAGCGCCGTATTTGGTTTTGGCATCTTTTGTCGACCGGGGTATTTCGTCGTAATTACCATAGGCCTCTAAATGGATATGGTGCCGCGGAAATTCGGCGGTATCGCCAATGGTATATTTGCGCACGTCGGGCAGGTTTGCCTCTGTGGTAAAAAAATCAATATGGTTATAAAAAAAGCTTTGCATGGGCTGCGGCAAACTCATTACCACGGCGCGGTTAATATGTTCGTGCCCGTATTTGCCCCACGATATAAGGCTTAATGCAAGGCAAAAAATGGCTGTTTTATGCCATAAACGTAAATTTGGTTTTTTAAAAGTTGTCATGTTTAAACTGCTTAATCAAAAGTATGTAAAAGCTGTAACAATGTAGTTATTTTGTTGTTGTGGCTTTAACATGGCTATGCAAATTAAAATTTTGATAATCTTTGCGGCTTGCTTATGGTTTAAAAGCCAGGGGCCGGCTAACCATTGTGTTTTTATTTTTGCCGATAAAACCAACAATGCAGATTTAATTAGGCAAATTAATATTTTAAAAGCCGACCCAAACGGAACCAATAGTCGCAATATTATTTATAAAGTGGTTACCTATTCGGCAAACAATGCGGAGCATTACAAAAAATGGAAGGTATCAAACGTGCCATTTACGGTGATATTGATAGGTAATGATAACGGCGAAAAGCTACGGAGCCACCAGCCAGTTAGCCTGGCTAAAATATTTGAACTGGTTGACAATACTTCGCGAAGGCGTGAACAGGGACATCATAAACTTTAAATATACTTTTAATGGACTTGAATATTAAAAACAAAATTGCGCTGGTTACAGGCTCTACCGCCGGGATTGGTTTTGCAATAGCCAGGTTATTAGCCGCCGAGGGGGCAATGGTTTATATTAACGGGCGATCGTTCGATAAAATTGAAGCCGCCGTTAAACAATTAAAAACAGAAACAGGCAATAATAATATACAAGGCATTGCCTGCGATTTTTCGAAGCCTGCCGAGATTGAAAGCCTGTTGAGCCAACTTCCCGAAGTGGATATACTGGTTAACAACGTAGGAATATTTGAGCCTAAAGCCTTTGAGGAAATTAGCGATGCCGACTGGCTGAAGTTTTACGAGGTAAATGTTTTGAGTGGTGTTAGGCTTTCGCGGGTGTATTTCCCTAAAATGATTAAAAAGGATTGGGGACGTGTAATATTTATCAGCAGCGAATCGGCAATACAAATTCCAGCCGAGATGATACATTACGGCATGACAAAAACTGCACAATTAGCCGTATCTCGCGGTTTAGCCGAGTTAACTAAAGGCACCAATGTAACCGTAAATTCGGTTTTACCGGGGCCTACCCTGTCCGAAGGTGTTGGCGGTTTTATTGACGATCTGGCCAAAAATCAAAATAAATCAAAACAAGATGTTGAGCAGGATTTTTTTACCCACATGCGCCCAACCTCATTATTGCAACGTTTTATGACTACCGACGAAATTGCAAACCTGGTTGTTTATCTTTGCAGCCCCTTATCGGCAGGCACCAACGGTGCGGCCTTACGCGTTGATGGCGGCTTACTTAAAGGTGCCGTTTAACAATTTTAATATTTTTTGCAGATGATGATGAGATTTTTTTCGATAATAGTAGTTTCCCTTTGTGTTTCGTATACCTCAAACGCCCAACTTAAAGCAACGGCTAATACTACCACACAACAGGTTGCGCGTACCGGCGACACAACAAAAAGCACAGTTGCTAAACACGTTAAAACCCGAATGGTAGGCGGCGCACAAATGACATCAGATAAAGATATTGTTTATAATATTGTAAAATCAAAAGATCATACCACCTTAACAGGTACAATTGCTGTTTGCGGTTTATCAGAAACGCTTAAAAGCCGCGGCCCTTTAACCGTTTTTGCACCTACAAATGAAGCCTTTGCAAAGCTGGCCCCGGGCACTTTAGATACGCTATCAAAACCCGCGCATAATACCGATTTAACCAGGCTGTTAACCTACCACGTTATTAACGGGCGGCTTACATCAAAAGATATAGCTAAACAAATAGCCGCAGGCAAAGGCGAGGTGGTATTTGTTACCCTTACGGGCTCAAAGCTGCGTGCTAAAATAAACGGCGACAGAAATATAGTATTGATAGACGAAAAAGGCAACGAAGCAACTATTAGTCAATTTGATATTGAACAAAGCAACGGTATTATTGATGTTGTAACCAGCGTTTTGGTGCCCAATAGCAAATAATTTTTCATTATCATTTGTTTGTAAACTACGAGGCTCAAACAAACCAAATTAAATTATACTTCGTAATTTTATTAACAAACAATTGTAAGGTTATTAAAATAAAAGCAACTAAGCTTTAAAATGTAATTACTTACATAACCACTAAAACAAACAAATGTCATGAAAAAAGCAATCAATATTTTGGCGATTACAATGCTAATAGCATTTTGCGGATGCCAAATGAGCAGCGGGCAAACTAATAAGATAACAAAGGGCCGCCCAAAATCAAAAACTGATGCCGAGTGGAAAAAACAACTTACCGCCAACCAGTATTATATTATGGTTGAGCGCGGTACCGAGCCTGCTTTTAAAAACGCCTATTTTGAAATGCACCAAAAAGGTGTATTTGTAAGCGCAGCCACGGGCGACGTTCTATTTACGTCTGAAGACAAGTTTGATAGCGGAACCGGATGGCCAAGCTTTGTAAAACCCTTTGATCCTAAAAAAATCGAAATTATTCAGGATAACAGCTACGGCATGAGCCGCGACGAGGTTATAGAAAAAAGTACCGGTTTACACCTGGGCCACGTTTTTGATGACGGACCGGCAGACAGAGGTGGTAAACGATACTGCATGAACTCCGGCGCACTCATATTTAAAAAGAACTAACGCGCTTTCTGCCGCCTGCTATCGATGGCCTGAAGGCTGTACGCTGCATGGCATTGGCTTCAAATTTTAAACCAATGGTCAGGTCTACCCAGTCGGGATTAACAGATCTGATCATTTTTTCTTTTTGGGCCCTTGTAAAACGGCTCAATACCTTAAACCTTTCCATGGCCATTTCTTCATTAGTAATTTCCTCAAAATAAACAAGGCGGTTTAATTGCTGTGCACTGTCAAAAAACAGGTTTGGCATCTCGGTGTAAAAGTCCAAAGTTTTAATTAAATCAGTGCTTGTGCCTGTGTGTAAGCAATTACGGTTTCTGTCGGTAATGATATAAATAAACGTGTTCATAATTTAATTTGGCTGTTTAAATTTTAATTACTAATTTTATTGGCATAAAAATACTAACAATTTTAGCAATTCCAAATTTTATGTCAAATATTTCTTCAAATATTAAGTATCTCCGCAAAAAAAAGGGTTTAACACAGCAACAGTTTGCAGATGAGATGGATATTAAGCGTTCTTTAGTGGGTGCTTATGAGGAAAACCGCGCCGAACCCAAGTATGAATTACTAAATAAAATAGCATTATACTTTGATTTAAGTGTTGACGATTTTATAAACGAAGCCATTGACGATAAATGGGCGCCCAAGCCAAAGGGCAATCCGGCTAATTTGAGAATACTAAGTATATCGGTTGATAAAGACGATAACGAAAATATTGAGTTGGTACCCATGAAAGCAAGTGCCGGTTATATGAACGGCTACGCCGACCCGGAATATGTTGCCAAACTACCCAAATTTAATTTACCCATGTTTACCGGCGGCACTTTCCGCGCATTCGAAATTAAAGGTGATTCGATGCTGCCACTTCCATCAGGTTCAATTATTATTGGCGAATACGTTGAAAACTGGGCCGATGTTAAACTTGCCGAAACTTATGTGGTTGTAAGCAAAAGCGATGGCGTGGTTTACAAACGCATAGGCAGTAAGTTTAAAGATCAAAAGAAACTGAAGCTGGTATCTGACAACCCGGTGTACGAGCCTTACGAAGTTAACGGCGAAGATATTTTAGAATTATGGAAGGCCAAGGCCTATATATCAACACAGATACCACAGCCAGCACCCGAGCCAACCATGGAAAGTTTAACCGCTATGATGATGCAGATGCAACGCTCCATCTCAAAGATGAACAAAGGCAACAATTAAGTTACAGGCTTGTTATTAATCTTTTTGCTCCTATCTTTATCATACAGTTAAACTTAAAAAAAAATGAAGAAATTATTAATGGTATGCTGCTTTGTAGTAAGCATAGTGTCTTTGAGCAAGGCTCAAGGTGGCCGTATGCGTAGAAGCCCGGCGGAACAGGCTAAAGAAATGCAAACTCAGTTAAAATTAACCGACGATCAAACAGCTAAAGTTTTGTCAATTTATACCGCACAATCTACCAAAATGGATAGCGTTATGAAAGCTGCAAACGGCGACAGAGATGCAATGCGGTCGGCAATGCAACCGTTGAGGAAAGAAGCCAATGACAAAATTTTGGCCGTTTTAACCGACGATCAAAAAGTTGCGTACAAAAAAATGGAAGAAGAAAGAATGTCGAGAATGCGTAATGGCGGCGGCGGTAATCCACCTCCCCCTCCATCACAAAAATAATTGAATAGAGAGAGGCTGTCTCAAAAGTGAGGCAGCCTCTTGTTATTTTAGAGTGATTTTTGTTAACTTAAAGGCATGGGAGCGAAAGTAGTTTTTAAGCCATATGACCCTGACCAGTTAACATTTTTACCGTATAAACTGGAGGAGTTAGTACCTGAGGGCCACCCGGTACGCATAGTCAAACAAGTAGTTGACTTGATAGACGTTAAACCGATCAACCGCAAGTATAAAGGCGGCGGGGCATCAAGCTTCCATCCGCGGCTGATGCTGAAACTGCTGGTGTATGGTTACCTGACCAATACCTATTCATCAAGAAAGCTGGAAGACCAGGCGGCACAGAACGTCCACTTTATGTGGCTGTTGGGGATGAAGAAGCCCGATCACAATACCATAAACCGTTTCCGGAGCGAAAAGCTGTCGGGTATCTTAAAGCAGATCTTCTCTCAGATTGTACTGCTGTTGGCAGAACAGGGTATCGTTTCGCTTAAAGAGACTGTGTTTACCGATGGCACCAAGATCGAATCGGTGGCGAACAAATACACCTTTGTATGGGGCAAAAGCATCAAGAACAGTAAAGAGAAGATCAAAAGCCAGCTGGATGAACTATGGAAGTACGCGCAAGGCCTTGCGGCAGAAGAACTAAAAGATACCACGCCAATATCTTTTGAAGAGATCAACCCTGAAAAAGTAAAAGAAACCATAGCTAAGATCGATGCCGCTTTGAACGACAAGGAAGAAGTAAGCAAGCAGGTCAAACAAAAGCTGAACTATGCCAGAAAGAACTGGCCTGCAAACCTGGAACGTTATGACCAGCAGGAAAAGCAGTTAGGTATCCGTAACAGCTTTTCAAAGACCGACCCGGATGCGACTTTTATGCGGATGAAGGAAGACCACATGCTGAACGGGCAGCTTAAACCTGGATATAACCTACAAATATCCACACAAGATCAGTTCATCCTTAACTACAGCCTGCATCAAACCTCTACCGATTATCAGACCCTGCCATCTCACATAGACCAATACGAAGCACTATACAACACACTTCCCCAAGCAGTTGTGGCCGATGCCGGCTACGGTTCAGACGAGAACTACGGCATCTTACAGCAAAAAGGCATCGAAGCCTATATCAAGTACAATACGTTCGACAAAGAACAAAAGGAAGGCATCAAAGCGTTCAGTAATGACAGCCTGCATTACAACGAAGGGGAAAACTACCTGACCTGCCCGATGGGCCAGCGGATGGCACATATCGGTGATGGTCAAAGAATAACCACATCGGGCCATGTACAGCTGATCAGCCGTTACCAGGCAAAGAATTGTAATAACTGCCCCATGCGTGGCGTATGCCATAGCGGGCAGGGCAACCGGATCGTTGAGGTGAACCATTCCCTGAGAAAACACAAGCAGGAAGCAAAGGAAAGATTAAATACAGAACAGGGCATCAAATACCGAAAGCGAAGGCCTGCCGATGTGGAACCGGTATTTGCCCAACTGAAGCATAATCATGGCTTCAGGCGCTTTCTGCTGAAAGGCATGTCCAAAACCGAGGTCGAAATAGGCCTGTTATCCATCGCTCATAACCTCAGAAAGTGGAAAGCCTGAGGCTTTTCGCCCCCTTTTTCCAAAAAACGCTCTTAGAATCGATCAGAAACGAAATATCTGCACAATAGAGCTTCAGCCCCTAATAGCACAATCCAAATATATTCCATAAAAAAACCGCCTCATAATTGCTTATGAGACGGCCTCTTCTTATTTTAGCGCAAATTATAATGATATTGAACAGCGCTGATACCTATATCAAAAGTAAACTGGACGACAGGAAAGCATCCGGTACTTACCGCACCTTAAAAACCGATAAGCCACCTATTGATTTTTGCTCTAACGATTACCTTGGTTTTGCCCAATCATCCCAACTAAAGGCCGATGTAGATGCCTTTTTAGCACAACATACTAACTACCTTAATGGTTCAACAGGCTCGAGGCTGTTAACTGGTAATACCGCTTTTTGCGAAGAACTGGAAGCCGGCATTGCTCAGTTTCATGATGCCGGAGCAGGGCTCATCTTTAATTCGGGCTATGATGCCAATCTGGGTCTGTTTTCGTGCCTTCCGCAACGCGGCGATACCATTATTACCGACGAACTGATACACGCCTGCATTATTGATGGCGCCCGCCTAAGCCACGCCAACAGGTTTACCTTTAAGCACAACGATTTAGATAGTTTACAACAAAAACTTAAACATGCTACGGGCAATTGTTATATAGCCATAGAAAGCGTTTACTCTATGGACGGCGATGTGGCACCCTTAAATGAAATAGTTAATTTGGCAAAAGCTTATAACGCCAATGTAGTGGTTGACGAAGCGCACGCCCTCGGTGTATTCAACAAGGGACTGGTAAACCAGCTTAACCTGCAGCATGAGGTATTTGCCCGGGTGGTAACATTTGGCAAGGCGTTGGGCGTGCATGGTGCCATAGTTTTGGGCAGCGATGTGTTAAGGCAGTACCTTATCAACTTTGCCAGGTCGTTTATTTATACCACGGCGGCCTCGTTTCATCAGTTAGTGAGCGTAAAAATGGCTTATCAACTTTTGCAGGCTTCAAAAGGGCAGCAACAAAACCTTGCGCATAATATTGCGCTTTTTAAATCACAACTGACTAACAATAGCGGGTTAATTAATAGCGACAGTGCAATTCAAAGCATCATTATTGACGGCAATGATAGCGCACGGCAAGCTGCTGCTCATCTACAAAACAACGGCTTTGATGTTCGCCCGATACTTAGCCCAACAGTACCTGCCGGCACCGAACGGCTGCGGATATGCATCCATGCATTTAATACCGAACAACAAATAATTAACCTTACCCAACTGATCAAACAAATAACCGAATGAACAAACCTATTTTTATAACCGGCATTGGAACCGGAATTGGAAAAACAATCGTATCGGCTATTGTGGTTGAAAAGCTAAAGGCCGATTACTGGAAACCCATACAAGCCGGCGATTTGGACAACAGCGATACCTTGTTGGTGAAAAGCCTGGTATCAAATACGGTTTCGGTATTTCACCCCGAAACGTATCGTTTAACGCAGCCTTATTCGCCACATAAATCGGCGCAATTGGACGGTTTGGTTATTAATATGACACAAATTATTGCTCCCCAAACAAAAAATCAACTTATTATTGAAGGTGCAGGCGGGCTAATGGTGCCTCTAAACAATAGTTTTTTTATGATAGATTTGATTAAGCAACTTGATGCCGAGGTGATACTGGTATCAAAAAATTATTTGGGCAGTATAAACCATACCTTACTATCAATAGATGCTTTAAAGCACAAAGGCATCCCCGTAAAGGGAATTATTTTTAATGGCGATGCCGACGAAAGTACGCAAACTGTCATTTTAAATTACTCCAATGCGCCATTGCTTTGTAACTTGCCGCAAATGCCGGTTGTTAACAAGGCATCTATCAGTTCAATAACCCACGCCATAAATTTTTAATAATTAAAACGATAGTTAACTTAATAAAGCAGCAAATGAAAAACATCACGGTGATAGGTTCGGGAACGATGGGTAACGGCATAGCGCACATTTTTGCCCAGCACGGCTACGTTGTTAATATGGTTGATGTGGATAGTGCTGCATTAGAAAGAGGCCTAAACACCATTAAAAAAAATTTAGACAGGCAATTAGCCAAGGGTATTATTAACGAACAATTAAAAACGAATACCATAGCCAACATCAATACTTATACAGCTATTAAACAAGCTGTAGATACTGCCGATTTGGTTATTGAAGCTGCTACAGAAAACACCGACCTTAAACTAAAAATATTTAAGGAACTGGATGAGATATGCCCGGCAAAAACCATTTTAGCCACCAATACATCGTCAATATCAATCACCAAAATAGCGGCTGTTACCGGGCGGCCCGATAAAGTGATTGGTATGCACTTTATGAACCCCGTACCGATAATGAAACTGGTGGAAGTTATAAGCGGATACGCTACTGATGCCAAGGTTACAGAAGCCATTATGACACTATCGCGGGATTTAGATAAGGAGCCTGTTGAGGTAAACGATTATCCGGGCTTTGTTGCCAATCGCATTTTAATGCCGATGTTAAACGAAGCTATTTATACCTTATACGAAGGCGTAGCCGGTGTAGAAGAAATTGATACCGTGATGAAACTGGGCATGGGCCACCCGATGGGGCCGTTGCAACTAGCAGATTTTATTGGTTTAGATGTTTGCCTTGCCATCCTGAGGGTGCTGTATGATGGTTTCGGGAATCAAAAATATGCGCCTTGCCCTTTACTGGTTAATATGGTTACGGCCGGTAGTAAGGGTGTAAAAACGGGATTAGGCTTTTACGATTATAGCAGCGGAACTAAAGAGTTGGTAGTAGCGGCTAAATTTAGAAAACCATAAGGTTTACAGATTAAACTTTTGCAAAAAATAGTTGTCGTATCAGTATAAATAATTATACCGATGAAAACGATATCAAAATTTTTAACAATAGTTGGCATAGCATCTATGCTGTTAGCGGGTTGTGGTACAACACGTGCCGTGTTTGTAGTTCGTGAAAGGCCTGTTGAACCGAGGTACGAACGGCCTGCACCGCCCTACCAGGGTGCCATATGGATTCCGGGAGAATGGGAATGGCGCGGTAACCATTATGTTTACATTAACGGCCATTACGAACGCCCCAGCAATAGGCAATGGATACCCGGCCACTGGCGCGAAACTCCTGGCGGTTACGTTTGGGAACGCGGCCATTGGAGAAATTTTTAACCAATAAAATGTACAATAGTAAAGCCGGATAGTTTAAGCTACCCGGCTTTATCATTTTATAATAGCTCAAATAACCTTAGCAGTTATTCTGTATTAATGTAGTTCAAATTTATAGCCTACACCTTTAACGGTTGAAACATAAGTTTCGCCCAGTTTTTCGCGCAGTTTACGGATGTGTACATCAATTGTACGGTTAGTTACCACTACCGAATCTTCCCAAATGTTTTTCAGGATAATTTCGCGGGTGTATACCTTGCCGGGTTTTGATGCCAAAAGGTACAGCAATTCAAATTCTTTTTTAGCCAATACAACCTTGTTACCACCTTGAAAAACAAGGTAAGCTTCGCGGTCGATAACTAAATCGCCAATTTCAAGCTTATTGTCTGATACTTCTTCGGTTGGCGAGTTGCGCCTTAATATTGCGTTAATACGGCTAACCAAAGCGCGGGGTTTAATGGGCTTGGCTATATAATCATCGGCACCAACGTTAAAACCTGCAATTTCGGAGTATTCTTCGCTGCGGGCGGTTAAAAAAACCATAAAGGTATTTTTAAACTCGGGCATGGTACGCATAATGCGGCAAGCCTCAATGCCATCCATTTTAGGCATCATAATATCCAGAATTATTAAATCCGGTAATGATCGTTTTGCTTCTGTAACGGCTTCCTGGCCATTGCGGGCTGTATAAACCTGGTATCCTTCTTTTTTTAAGTTATACTCTATCAGCTCCAAAATATCCGGTTCATCATCAACTATCAGGATCTTTTGTTTCGAATTGCTCATATTGTTTTTTTGTCAAATGTATAAGCTTAATCATACCAATACGTTAATGTAATATTAACAAATTGTTAATAGTTACATAAGCTTAACGTTCAATTACTATTTACTGAATGCCTTGTTTAAAAAATCTTCAAGTTCGGCACCCATTATATTTTTGGCAACGATGTTTCCTTTTGGGTCGATAATAAAGTTAGATGGTATAGCCTCTATACGATAAGCCTTTTCAACCGGGCCGTCAAACTTTTGAAACTCCGAAACCTGGGTCCATGTTAGGTGGTCGGCTTCAATGGCTTTTTGCCAATCAGCCCGTTCATTATCTAACGATACGCCTAAAATGTTAAGGCCCTTGTTTTTATATTTATTATATAGCTTAACTACGTTGGGGTTTTCTTTACGGCAAGGCAGGCACCACGATGCCCAAAAATCAATAATAAGGTATTTACCTAAAAAATCGGACACCTTAACAGGTTTGTAATTGGCATCCATCAGGGTAAACTGCGGTGCTTTATGGCCAATTGATACCGGTTTAACGTCGTCCATGTGCTTAACAAATTGCTCAACCGCCGGGTTACCGCTAAATTTATCCCTCACGGCATCGGCATAAGCAATCAGGTCGGTTTCGTAAACAATGGGGTTTAAACTTGATGCAGCATAAAAACCTGTGAGCGATGATTTATTATCGTTCATAAATTTAATGGCGGCAGCGGCGTAATCCTTTTCGTTTTTTTGGTAACTGGCTTCCGAAATTTTAAACAACGAATCGGAAGGCGCGCCTATGGCTTTTAGCTTGGCGTTATAGTCCGTCATAATTTGCTCGGTAATTTTGCCATAAAAATTACTCAGCTTGTTAAAATCCTTAATATGCTCCGAATCCATCGACCCACCTATTTCATACATATTGGTGGTATCGGTTGCATCTGTTTTAAAATCAATATCGTCGCCGTTTTTCGCAATCAAATCAAATATGGTACCGCCAACCTTAAGCTTGTACATGTTGGGGTACGATGTTGATTGTTTGAACGAGAATTTGCTTTGGTCGCTCAAAGCTGCCGAATCGATAAGCACTTCTTTGGTAGCGTTATTAAGAGTATCCATTTTAAGCAGGTATACTTTTTGAATGCTCCTTGGGTTTTTTACCTCGCCGCTTAAAATAAAATAGTCGTCGTGCTTGCACGAGGCAATGGTTACGGCACAAAAAACGATTAACAGCAAATTTATTTTCGATCTCATTTTGATGATTCCAGTACGTCTATCAATAATTGATTTGTTTTTTTAGGGTCTATCTTTCCTTTTGATAGCTTCATTATCTCGCCCATAAACAAGCCTACAACGCCCTTTTTACCGTTATGGTATTCGTTAACCTTATCGGGATGCTTTTCTAAGGTTTGTTTAATAAAGCCCGATACATCGGATGCACTTTCGTCGATAATTAAATTAAGCTCGTCGGCTACCTGTTGGGCAGCTTTCGCCGAATCTTTAACCAGCACCGGGAATATTTTATGCGCCGCCACCGAACTACTTACTTTACCGCTATCAACCAAGGCTATTAAACCCGCCAATTGTTGGGGCGTAAGCGTGAGTTGGTTAATGCTCATGCCATGATCGTTAAGGTACGATTTTACTGCGCCCATTAACCAGTTGGCGGCAGCTTTGTAATTGGCAGTTAGCTTAATCAGTTCTTCAAAGTAATGTACAAGGTCTTTATCGGCGGTGATAACCGATGCATCGTAAACTGATAGTTCTAACGTGGTAATATATTTATGATACAGCGCTTTGGGCAACTCGGGCATAGCCGTGCGGATGCGCTGTATATAATCTTCTGTTAAAATAACAGGTGGCAGGTCTGGGTCGGGAAAATAACGGTAATCATTTGCCATTTCCTTTGAGCGCAAAACGGATGTTTCGCCGGTATCGGCATCAAAGTTAAGGGTATTTTGGTCTATCTTTCCACCAGCTTCCAGTACTTCTATCTGGCGCACAAACTCGTGTTCAATGGCACGCTGCACATTGCGGAACGAGTTTAAGTTTTTAACCTCGCAGCGGTTGCCCAGTTTTTCGGCACCTTTTAAGCGTACCGAAATATTGGCATCGCATCGCAAGCTGCCTTCTTCCATATTACCATCGCAAATATCAAGGTAACGTACTAATTTGCGTATCTCGTTTAAATACTGGTGCGCTTCTTCGGCACTGCGAATATCCGGTTCTGATACAATTTCGAGCAACGGCACCCCTGCCCTGTTCAAATCGATAAACGATTCGGTACTGTGCTGGTCGTGCATGCTTTTACCGGCATCCTCTTCCATATGGATATGGTGGATGGCAATGTTTTTAGTTTCGCCGCTTTTTAAATGCACCTCTATGCTGCCCCCAATACAAATAGGCTGTGTATCCTGGCTAATTTGATAGCCTTTGGGTAAATCGGCATAAAAATAATTTTTGCGGGCAAAATGGTTATTAAGGTTAATACGGCTATCAACCGCCAAGCCTAATTTAACTGCATATTCAATGGCCTTGCTGTTAAGTTTAGGCAAAGTACCCGGGTGCCCTAACGATACCGGACTGATATGTGTATTTGGTTTGCCACCAAAGGCAGATGAATCGGCACTAAATATTTTGCTTGCTGTTGATAGTTGTGCATGTACTTCTAAACCAACAACCAACTCATATTTGTGGATGTTTGCAACGCTTGTGTTTGTCATTATCAAAAATTATCAGCCTGCAAATACGGCTAACTTGCCTCAAATATAAACTTATTAGTTTTTATGCCTAATGTTAAAATAATTAACGGCACGCATTTTGGCAAGCGAACCTTGTTACAGATGCTTACAGTTTGCATATATAAACAATTAAAGAATACTAAATCTATCTAATTAATAAGAAATTACAAAAAACATGAAAAAATTGATTTACACGATGCTGTTGAGCGTTATTACGCTTGCAACGGTACATTATACAAGCTATGCTCAACTGAGCCTGAGTATTAACATAGGCACACAGCCCACCTGGGGGCCTACAGGCTATGACAGGGCCGACTATTATTACCTGCCCGATGTGGAGAGTTATTACAATGTTTCATCGCACCAGTTTATTTATTTAAGTAACGGGCGATGGATATATTCGTCGGCACTGCCAACGCGCTATGCCAATTATGACCTGTATTCAGGTTATAAAGTTGTAGTAAACAGGCCACGCCCCTATTTAAATTTTAGCCAGGACAGGGTTCAATACAGAAAATTTAAAGGATACCACGGACGGCAGGAAATTATACGGAACACACGCGATGTGCGGTACCGCCAGGGTGGAAACCCGCACGGAATGCCACCGGGACAGGCCAAAAAATTTAATAATGAGCGTGGAAACGACCGCCGTGACGATAGAGGCCACGATAATGGACGCGGACGCAACGACAAGGGCGAACACCGCGATAACGGACGCGGCCAAGACGACCATGGACGTGGCCGCCATGATTAATTGAATTGGTATTATTGAGTACCTGGCAATCCCCGTTATAACAGGCGGCGATTGCCGGGTACTCAACAATACTTTTTAAACCTTATTCAAACTTTAACCGCAATAGTCTGCCGGTGCATAAATGCCTTCTTAACTTAACATTGCATAAGGATAGGTTAACTCCTGGGGTGATGCTCAATAATAACACCCTTTAAATATTCTTTATCCAAATGGGTATATATTTCGGTGGTAGTAATGCTTTCGTGGCCAAGCATTTCTTGCACGGCGCGTAAATCGGCACCGCCTTCTATTAAATGCGTAGCAAAAGAATGCCTAAACGTGTGCGGACTAATGCTTTTTTTTAAGCCTGTTTTTTCGGCCAGTTCCTTTATCATCAAAAATACATACACCCGTGATAAGCGTTTGCCCCGGCGGTTTAAAAATACAATATCTTCTTCCCCGCTTTGTATGGTGTTGTGCGTGCGTACTTCATTCAACCAAAGTTTTAAAAATTTAACGCCCTGCGAGCCAATGGGTATTAATCGTTCCTTATCGCCTTTCCCCAGCACTTTTATAAATTCAACGTCGAGGTATAGGTTTGATATGCGCAGGTTTACCAGTTCGGTAACTCGCAGCCCGCAGCCATATAAAACCTCAATCATAGTTTTATTTCGCATACCTTCGGGCTTTGATAGGTCAATGGCATCAATCAATTTGTCAATATCAACAACACTTAAAGTATCTGGCAATTTACGGCTAAGGCGGGGCGCTTCCAGTAATTCCGAAGGATCATAGTTTAATTGATTATCCATGAGCAGGTATTTGTAAAAGGCTTTAATGCCCGATATAATACGTGCCTGAGACGAGGGTATCATCCCCAATTCGTTTATCCACATAATAAACTCTCGCAGGTGGTTTAGCTCAACTGTATCGGGCTTTAGCTTAACCGGCTTACTATCTGCAAATTGAATCAGCTTTTCCAAATCGCCAAGGTAGGCTTCTACCGAATTTCCCGATAAGGATTTTTCTATTTTTAAATACGAACTAAAACCTTTTTTTGCCCTCTGCCAATCCACCTGTTTTTTGTTTTATTGTATATATTTGAACTGATGAAGATACAAATTATCAACGGACCGAATTTAAACCTGTTAGGTGTTCGTGAAAAATCTATTTACGGCAGTGCCGATTTTGAAACGTACCTTGCCCAACTGCGTAATAGGTACCCCAATATTAACATTGAGTACTACCAAAGCAATACAGAGGGCGATATCATTAACAAACTGCACGAGGTTGGTTTTAGCTACCACGGCATTGTTAT
This sequence comes from Mucilaginibacter gracilis, assembly GCF_003633615.1. NCBI lineage: Bacteria > Pseudomonadati > Bacteroidota > Sphingobacteriia > Sphingobacteriales > Sphingobacteriaceae > Mucilaginibacter > Mucilaginibacter gracilis. The sequence goes on from NZ_RBKU01000001.1 coordinate 4,533,040, forward strand.
TAATGCTGGTGCCTACACCCATACATCAATAGCCATTGCCGATGCTATTGCCGCCATTACTGTACCTGTAATTGAAGTACATATATCAAACGTTTATAAACGCGAGGAGTTTAGGCACCACTCTATGCTGGCCTGTAACTGCAAGGGCGTTATAGCCGGTTTCGGGATGGATTCGTACAGGCTGGGTATCGAGAATTTAATATCTGAATAACAATAACATATGCGTAATTTTTTTAAACTTCTATCGTCGGGGTTAATTGTATTATTGCTTTTTGCAACAGTAAATAACAGCAGTGCGCAAGCCAAAAAGAAAAAAACACCGCACTCCCTGCGCGATTCACTTAGGCATAAAGTGCTACAGCGCGACTCAATGATGCAATCCTTTAAGCGAACCGGGGATGCTTCGTTAGATGATTTGTTGGGTAAAATTGAAAATTACACCAGCCTCTATATTCAAACCAACTCCGACCTTTCTAAAGGATTTGATACCCTGGATATTAGCCAGCGACTTCCTACTCTAGAATCGCGCATGGCGCTCATGAAAAAAACCATTGATAATTCGGGCACGCTTGGCTACCTGGTTACTATCCGCACCATGATAGATCATATTAGCGATCAAACCAATAAATGGGAAGATAAGCTAACCGAATACAGCAACCAGCTGGATAAAATACACACCGATATTATTGCCTTTAAGCAAGATACCGTTCTGCACTCGGCGCCCGAAGACAGTACTTTACAGGATAAATACGTATTACAGGTTGAAAACCTTGAAACCAAGTGGCAAAAATTAGATAGCTGTGCAAAAAAATCAATTATAAAAATAGGGCTCCTGCAAAACCGCATTTCATCGTTATCCATTTTAATGATAGACCTTGATGATAAAGTGGATATTAAAATTAGCCAGTTTACCCTAAATGCCATTGGCAACGAAAACGGTTTTATATGGGATATGCACAAGCAGCGCAACCCGGTAGATAGTGCCCTATTTCAAACCTATAAGCTCAATTATAAACTTTATAAATATTTTTTTACCAGCAAAGCAAACTATTGGAGCCATTTGGGGAGCGTATTGTTGTTGCTTTTGTTTTTTGCCTGGATATTAACCAGCAAACTAAAAATAGTCCGCATTAAAGGGGCCGATTGTACACAACTGTTTGCTCAAACGCATTATGTTATAAAACATCCGTTTGCATCGTCGTTAGTGGTGCTTTGCATATTGGCACCCTTCTTTTACGATCATCCGCCGCAGGTTTTTATCCAAACCATGTTAATAGGTACATTGGCTTGTATAGGTGTGCTTATTGAAAACAACTGGCCCAAACCGTTATTTACCTTCTGGAAAATACTTTTTGTGCTGGCCGTAATATGCAGTTTAGGCAATTTGTTTATTGAGATAACCCACCTTGCCCGCATATTGTTGCTGCTTTTATCGGCAACAGCAATTTATGCTGCCGTAAGGTTAATAAAGGCGGTTAAATTAATACCCGAACAATACCCACCATACCTTTTACCCATATTGAAGATTTTTATAGCCCTAAACGGGGTTTCAATAATACTTAACATAGCAGGCAGGTTTAGCCTTGCCAATATAGTGGGCTGCACAGCCATATTTAACCTTTGTATGGGTATGGGCATGTACATATTGGTACAAATACTAATGGAAAGCTTGTTTTTACAGTTGGAAGCCAACAAAAAAACCGACAACCAGAGTGTAGCCTCGTTTTTTGATTTTAAGTTACTGCAAAAGAAATTTAAAGATGTTTTAATAAAGGTAACCGCAATACTATGGTTAGTAATATTGGCCAAAAACCTTTTGGTTGACGATTACCTTTACGACCAGGCCAGCGATTTTTTAAACCATCCGTACAAATTTAGCAGTACTGCTTTTACTTTTGGTAGCTTATTTATTTTCTTGATTATCATCTGGATATCGGGCTTAGTGGCACGGGTTATTAGTTATTTTTATGATTTTGCGGGCCAGCAAACCAAGCTAACGCCGCAGGCTAAAAAAACACGTTCTTCCATTTTGCTCATCCGTTTAACGGTATTTGTTGTGGGCTTTTTTGTAGCCATTAATGCCGCAGGCATACCTATGGATAAAGTTACGCTTGTAATAGGTGCCCTGGGTGTGGGTATTGGTTTTGGTTTACAAAACATTGTAAATAACCTGGTATCGGGCGTTATACTGGCGTTTGAAAAGCCAGTGCAGGTTGGCGATATTATTGAAGTTAGCGGTAAATCCGGAACGATTACCGAGATAGGTATCCGCTCAAGTAAAATCAATATCGGTAACGGCTCGGAGCTTATTGTACCTAACGGCGATTTGATATCGCAACACGTGGTAAACTGGACCTTATCAAACAACAACCGGCAGGTGGAGCTGATTATTGGTGTGGCTTACGGTTCGGATGTAAGTAAAATACAGGAGATACTGAAAAATATTGTTAACACACACAAAGATATTATGCAAATACCTGCCCCGGCGGTGTATTTAAACGATTTTGGCGAAAGCTCCATTGATTTTAAGGTATTGTTTTGGGCTGCCGAGATTAGCAATTGGACATCGTTAAAGAGCCAGATTATGAGCGAAATATATATCAAGTTTGCCGAAGAAGGTATTGAGATACCGCACCCTAAACGCGATATACAGGTGTTTTTCCCGGAAGGAACAGATACTAAAGCACTGGTAAAAAACGCCGAGATAACTAAAGAAAGTCCGCCGGATCAAGGTCACTAAAGTGTTTTTTCTTTCTTACAAAAAAATCGAGCACCAGGCTGCGCGTGTACATGCCTGTTAGGTTATAATTGCGGTTTCGCGATTTTACCGTGGTAATGTTTTTGGTGAACAACCTGCGCAAAAAGTTTTGATGCGCGCGGCTAACTGCCCAGGCGTTTTTATACTTGCCTTCGGTAATAAAACGGAAAAGAGCCATTAAATCGAATAAAAACCGGATGGGAATAATAATAATGGCCCTTGAAAAAGGGAGGTTTTTTTTGAGCAGCACCATGTTATTTCTAAAATTGAGATAAGTTTTAAATGGCGATTCGGTATTGAGTGTACCTCCGCCAACATGGTAAACTTCAGATTGGGCGCAGTACATTACCTTTAAGCCCATATTTTTTAGGCGCCAGCACAGGTCAATCTCTTCCATGTGGGCAAAAAAGCGTTCGTCAAAACCCAGGCACTCGTCCCAATACTTCTTTTTGATAAACAGCGCCGCGCCCGATGCCCAAAAAATCTCTTTCGATGTTTGGTATTGCCCCCTATCGGCCTCTATCTCAAAAAATATACGTCCCTCGCAAAATGGGTACCCAAATTTATCTATAAAGCCACCGGCTGCACCGGCGTGTTCAAAAAGGGCTTTATTACTAAACGATTTTATTTTGGGAGCAGCAGCGGCAATAAGCGCGTCCTGCTCCATCATCCTGATTACGGGTTCTATCCACCCAGAGGTAACTTCTATGTCCGAGTTGAGCAATATGTAATAATCGGCCTGTATCCTGCTTAGTATGCGGTTATAGCCGCCCGTAAAACCGTAATTTTGGTCGTTTGTTAAAATGGTTACAGTTGGATATTCTTCTTTTAAGAATTCAACCGAGCCGTCGGACGAGGCATTATCGCCGACAATAATTTCCAGGTTAGGATAAGTACTCGCCAAAACCGATGGCAAAAAATCGCGAAGGTAATGTTTGCCGTTCCAGTTTAATATAACAACGGCTACTTTTGGAAAAATCATTTATTTACATCCTCCGGCTTAAACTTCCACCTTCTGTGAGACCATAGCCAATATTGTGGTTCATTATTTATCATTTGTTCGAGATGCCGAAGATACAGATTTGTTATTTCAAATGGTTGTGTTTGCTTGGGTTCGTTAACCAAAGGCACAAATTTATATTGGTAAAACCCACGTTTAATGCGTTTTATTTCGCCAAAAACAATGGCGGAGTTAAACATGATGGCTATTTTTTCAATACCCTGAAATACAGCGGTTTGCTGGTTTAAAAAAAGCGTAAAATATTGCGTTTCGTGCTGTACGGGGGTTTGGTCGGCAGCTAAAACGGTAAAGGTTAAACTTTTTCTTAATTCGGTTAATTTACGCAAGGTTGCCTTCATTTGCACCAGCGTTACGCCAAAACGCCCACGCACTTTTAAATAATACTTGTCGGATGCGGCATCCTGCAAGGGTTTATAAACCATTACTTTTTGATACTGGGGCAAAAGGCTAAAACGTAGTATGCAAAGTTCCCAATTGCAATAATGGCCAACGGCGGCAATCAGGCTACGGCCCTGCTGGTAATAGTCTTCAATTAATTCGGGATTGGTTAGGCGTATGCGGCGCAAAACCTGCTTTTTAGATATCGTTATCATTTTAATGGTTTCGAATATCAAATCGCACAGGTAACGGAAAAATTGTTTTTCAATTACTTTAAGGTCCTGCGGGCTTTTGTTTGGAAATGAATTGCGTAAATTTTGCTGTACTACCTCACGGCGATAGCCAACAATATAAAAGAGGACGATGTAAGATACATCCGACGCGAGGTACAAAAACCAAAAAGGCAGCAATGAAATAAGAAATAAAAAGAAAAACACTATTCTTGAAAGCACTGCTTTTATCATTATTTTTGCTAAAATCCCAACCACAAACATAAAAAATATATATGACCGGAAAAGGCGCTATTTTGCCAATGTTCTATTTGCCTCCTGTTGAATACTTTGCACAACTAAATAAGCATAAAACCAATTTTTTAATTGAGGGCGAAGAGCATTTAATTAAGCAAACGTACCGCAACCGCGCCAATATTTATTCGCCCGATGGTGTGTTGGCTATAACAGTACCAGTTGCTAAAGGTGCCAAAGTACACACCAAAATTAAGGACGTTAAAATAAGTTACGATTTTAAATGGCAGCGATTGCATTGGCTATCGTTACAAAATTGCTACAGGCGCAGCTCTTATTTTGAATTTTATGAGGATGAGCTAGCTCCGTTTTATCATAACCACTTTGAGTACCTGTTTGATTATAACGACCAGCTATTGAGGCTGCTTATTAAGTTGTTAAAACTTAAAGTTGAGCTAAACTATACCGAGGAGTATATGCCCGAGTATTTGGAAATGGAAGACTTCCGGACAAATATTGACCCGAGAAAAGAATCGCAATTTATCCAGAAGCCTTACTTTCAGCTTTTTGAAGAGAAGCAGGGCTTTTTAAAAAACCTGAGCATTGTTGATCTATTGTTTAACCACGGCCCTCAGGCTTTAAATTACCTGTAGGTTATTTTGTAAACTCGGGTTTAAGCAATTGAGGCACGGCACGGCGCATTTTCATTACTTTAGGCACCGATACACTTTGTATATATCCGCTTTCGGGATGTAACTTGTAATAGCCCTGGTGGTAAACTTCGGCGGGGTATAAAGCTTTGTAGGGTACCACTTCGGTTACTATTTGGTTTTTATAATGGTGTGTAGCGTTTACTTTTTTAATTAGTTGCTCTACGGTTGCTTTTTCTTCGGGCGTGCGGTAAAAAATTGCCGAACGGTAATCTTCGCCATCATCCGGCCCCTGGTAATTAAGTTCGGTAGGGTCGTGCGCATAAAAAAATGCTTCAACTAACTGGGCATAGGTAATAACAGCAGGGTTATAATAAATTTGAACAGATTCGGCATGACCGGTATTTTTTTGGCAAACCTGCTCGTAGGTAGGGTTTTTAACCGTTCCGCCGGCATAACCTGCAACTACCTTGTTAACACCCTTTAATTCGGACATGGCCTCGCTCATGGCCCAAAAGCAGCCTCCTGCAAAAGTGGCTACTTTTTCGCCAGCCTTTGGCTCGGGTAATTTGGCAAATGAATGGTCTTCGGGCTGGCCGTTAGCACATCCCCACAACAAAACCACACTTAACAAATACAAACTTAACTTTTTCATTCGTTTTTAATTTTATACCTCAATATACGAACTTAGCATTATAGTGGTTGTAAGCGCAATGTAAGATTAGCGATTGACGGAAACACCTACAATCTTTTTAAATTGCTTTAAAGTAACAACACAAATATAATGGATAGCTTCCGTTCCCTCCTTGGGGAGGGGTGTGTTAGGCGGTGAAGTGGCAGGGAGGGGTTTATTTGCTTTGCTCTCGAATAACCCCCCTCCCTACACCCTCCCGTGGGGAGGGAATCGCACGCCCTCATTTGGTATTACTTCATACTCCCTATTACTTCCGTTTTAACGGCGCAAGCAGATACTCTAGTCCGTTTATTTTTATCTCGTGAATGGTATGCAACATCATACCCAGGCTGCCCTGCGGAAAACCCTGTGCGTACATCCATTCCAGGTAATGCACAGGCAAATTGCATATCATGGTGCCTTTGTACTTGCCATAAGGCATAGGCGTAACTATTATTTTTTTAAGAATATCCGGGTCCAAATTAATGTTGCTTGCTTACAGCAAATATAGCACTAACCGGGTTTACAAAAATCTTTTTTGCACCTCTCTAACGGCAAAATAACCTATAGTAACCGATACCAGGGCAATAGCCGCTAAATTAAATTTGGTTGATACCATTAACGGCGGCACGTATTCTACCCCATCAGCATCAGCCATAGCGGGTACCTGCACATATCGCCCGTTGGCGGGTATGGCTATATCCTCAAAGTTGTCGGCCAGGTTTTTTAATTCGGTTTGCAGCTCTTTGCCTCGCATGGTATAGCCATGCCCCGTGGCCACTGTACGGGGTTCTAACTGGTAAAGCTTCCTTACGGATTGTGCTGCCGCGGCCCAATCGGTAGTAAGGTATTTGGGTGGTCCCGATAGTTTTTGCGCAAATATTAGGGCGTAAAATGCCGATTCGGTTTTGGTAGTAACAAATGCATCACCGGCAATTAGCGTGGCATTCAATTTAAAAAACAAAGATACGTGCCCCGGCGAGTGGCCCGGTGTATGAATAGTTTTCCATTCGGGCAGTTCAGTAATATCGCCGCTGGTATCTAAAGCCTGTATCTTATCACCCAAATCAATTGGCTTTGTTGGGTACGACCATGAGAGCCAACTCATTAAACCGCCGCCAACGGTTGGATCAGCGGGTGGGTATGATGATCGCCCGGTTAAATAAGGCAGTTCCAAAGGGTGGGCGTAAACGGGTACATCCCAATGCTTCAATAACTCGGATAGTGACCCGGTATGGTCAAAATGGCCGTGAGTTAAAATAATGGCCTCCGGTTTGGCACCCTCGCCAAACAAAGCTTCGGCCATGCGGATTATTTTTGACGAATAACCAGGCAAACCAGCATCTATCAAAACCCATCCATCGGCAATACCTTTGCGGTTAGCCACCATGTATATGTTTACAAAAAGGGTTTTCATTCCCCAAACTCCCTGCGTAACCTGGTAATAATTCACTTTGTTGTTTAACATCATAATTAGTATAGTAGTTCTATATGGTTTAACAGCATTAGTAGTTGAGTGTTTTACAATTACTTAATATATTTTAATTATTAAGCAATAAAAGGATGCTTTTATGGACAATTCTATTTAAAACACAAATGCCGCCGATGCGTTAAGTAAGCATACTAAATAACACATTATGGAAACGTTTGAAACAACATTAACAGGAAGCGACGGATTGGTTGATGGCATAGTTACGCCGGTCAGTCATGCGTCATTTAACGAAATATATAAGTTTACCTCACTGGACGATTCGTTACATTTGACTATCGCCAGGGATTATACCGGCAAATGGATTCGCGTTGCCGGATCGGAGCCTTACTTTTCGGGTTGGGTTGCTGAACTGGCAGAACATATTGCAGAATTAAAAGTAAAATAGAAATGGACAAAGTAAAATTAGGCACAACCGGTATTGATGTGAGCCCGCTATGTTTTGGCGGAAATGTTTTTGGTTGGACGATAGACGAAGCGACATCATTTAAAATACTGGATGCCGCAACCAACGCCGGTATTAATTTCATAGATACTGCCGACGTATATTCGACATGGGCGCATGGCGGCGAAGGCGGTCAATCGGAAACGATAATTGGCAAATGGCTAAAACAAAGCGGCAAACGCGATAATGTTATTATTGCCACCAAAGTTGGTAAGGAGATGGGGCCGGATAAAAAGGGCCTTTCCAGAGCATATATTACCCAGGCAGTTGAAGACTCATTAAAACGCTTGCAAACGGATTATATTGATCTATACCAATCTCACGATGATGATACCCATACACCACTACGCGAAACTCTTGAAGTTTACACCGATTTAATTAAACAGGGCAAGGTGCGCGCCATTGGTGCATCAAACTACAGTGCCACACGTTTAACAGAGGCTTTGCATGTTAGTAAAGAGCATAATCTGGCTACCTACCAAACCCTGCAACCGCTATATAATTTATATGACCGTGCAGATTTTGAAGCCGAATTTAAAGACGTGTGCTTAGAAAACGATATTGCTGTAATTAACTTTTACGCCCTGGCAAGCGGTTTTTTAACCGGGAAATATCGCACCGAAGCAGATTTAGCTACCACTAAACGTGCAAGCAACAAAAAATACCTCAACAATAGAGGCCTTAAAATATTAAACGCCATCGACCAGGTTGCGGCGCAATACCGTGCCAACCCTGCACAGGTATCAATAGCCTGGTTACTGGCGCAACCCGCTGTTACCGCACCAATTGCCAGTGCCACCAGCATTGAGCAACTGGCCGATTTAGTTAAGGCTACAAATTTAAAGCTTGATACCGAAGCAATAGCATTACTGACAGAGGCTAGCAATTAAGCAACTCAATATTAAACTATTGCGGTAAAGAGGCAATCTTTAAAACTATACAGATGAAAAAAAATTAGTTGTGGATACCCTATGCCTCATGCTGTTTTAAAACAGTAAACTAAACCGCAATTACAAAAAGCATAAATAGCAATTTGCATTACAACCCTTGCAAATTTAACTGAAAGCAATACGAAGTAAACAAGCCATGATGAGCCAGCGAGATAGGCATGCAGGCTTCAATATTGTTAACTAAAAGAACAGGATAACCAACCGGGCTTTTTTGCAAAGCGAGATCTTGCTTTATAAAAACACTGCTGAGTTTGTTTAGTAAAAACGTGCGTACAAGTTGCGATTGATGTTGATGGCCGCCATTAGCAATACGCTGCACGCCCCAGTAAACATGAGGAAACAAGCTATTGTTACTTACAATAGTGGCAATATAATATTGATGAATAATGGTTTTAAAAAATAGTGTTTGGCCGTTGCCGGTGGCGCACCCAAAACAAAAATCATTATGGTTTGGGCTACCCTCCCAGCTATCACTATTAAATTGGGCGGCGTTGTATAATGCGGGAACGGTAATTTGTTTAACTACAATTTTAATGGGCGCAAATACCAATTGCGGGTTAAGCCTTTTTTGATATTTATAAACGGCCTCTTTAACCGACCATAGTAACCATACAAAACTTTGTAACGGTAGCGTAGCTATGGCCGGATCATGAAGTTCAATTTCGGCGGGAGTGATAAATTTGGAATAGAAACGAGTATCGGCAGTGCGCTGCTTGTTGATGGCATTCAAATCAACAATATCGTTGCCGATGCTTATCAAGCAGAGTGATTTATTTTCTCGGCAATTACATCTATGCAGTTACCTACGGTGTACATTTTTTCGGCCGAATCAAAATCAATTTCAATATTGTATTGCGATTCCGCATCAATAATAATATCAACCAGGTTGGCCGAATTGATATTCAGATCTTTTATCAGGTCGGTTTCTTCGGTTATGCCGGCAAGCATTTCTTTGTTTTCGGTGTAAGGTACCAGCACTTTTTTTAGTTCACTTAAAATTTCTTCTCTACTCATCAGTTATTATATTTTGATATGATTAAACAGGTGTTAACATCACCAAAACCAAAATTAGCTTTTGCTACAATATTGATTTCCCTATTTATTTTTTTTGTGGGCAAATTATTTTCGCCCGTTATTTCAATTATTTCAGGGTTGGGGTCGTCTAAGTTAACATTCGGATGCACAAAATTATTAACAATTTGCAAAACGGCGGCAACGGTTTCCAACGAACCAGCCGCGCTCAGGCTGTGCCCCACCATGGATTTAAGCGAATTTACCATAGGGAAAGCGTCCCCGCTCCTCTTCAAAGCCTTGCTCCAGTTTTCAATTTCAAACTTATCGGCAATTGTTGCGGTTAAATGGCCGCTCACCAGGTCAATCTCGCTTGCGTCAATGTTTGATAGCTTTATTGCTTCGTTAATGCATTTAATTACGCCGTCGGCGGCTGGGGCCGTCATGCTGCCACCATTGCGCTGGCCGCCCGAGTTAGTTGAACCGCCAAGTATTTCGGCATAAATTTTCGCTCCGCGGGCCAGCGCATAGTCCAAATCTTCTAAAACCAAAGCTCCCGCGCCCGAACCGGGTACAAAGCCCCCGGCAGTTAAACTCATTGGGCGCGATGCCTTTTGCGGCTCATGGTTAAACTTGCGCGATAAAACCCGCATCGAATCAAAACCGCCAAAAATGTATTTGTCTACATATTCGCAACTGCCTACAACCATGCGTTTGGCCATGCCAAACTTAATGTACTCGTAACCCATTAATACCGATTGCGTGCCCGTGGCACACGCGGCAGAGTTGTTAACTATTTTGTTCCCCAAACCCAATCGTCCCGAAATATAGGCTGTAACACCGCTATTCATAATTTGTTCTACCACCCGCGAACCTAATTTTTTTGATTCTTTAGCGTCAACACGGGTTATGGCATTTTTTATCACGTCTGTGTCTGATACGCTGCTGCCAAAAACACACCCGGTATCCCAAAGCGTATGCGGGCTATAAATTTCGTTCCCGGCGTCCATCCAGGCATCAAGGGCCGCTTTAATGCCAAAGGCTATACCCTTACCTTTTAAACCATACAATGATGTTTCCGGAATATAGTTACGCAGTTGCTCCCATTCAAAGGCCGGAGTTCCGCTCACCTGGCAGTTAAATTTTAGTTCTTCGTATTCGGGAACGAATTTTATGCCCGATACGCCGTTTTGGATAGCCTGCAAAAAATCGGGAATACCTATCCCGTTTGGAGAAACCACACCTAAACCCGTAACTACAACTCTACCACCCATATGCTTTATTTATCTTTTTACGGCACTTTTAATAATTCCCGAAAATATACCTTTTGCCACTACTTGGTTAGCCTCGTTAAGCATCTCAACAGCGCATTTTAATTTACCGAACCTAAAATATTGTTTTTTGGATGTTACAACAACTTTCTCTCCGGGTAGTACCATTTTAAAAAAGTCAATATTGGTTGATGTGAGCAGAGGAAACGAATCCTGTCCCATCAATACCCCCTCTTCGTGTTGCCCGCTTATCATTAAATGGATGCCTAACACAACAAGGCCTATTTGCGCCATAATTTCGGTAATAATAACGCCTGGGGTTACCGGGTTACCAACAAAATGATCTTCGTAAAAAAAAGCATCTGGCTTTAAAGTATAGTTGCCTGTAACGCCATCATCGTCAATAGCGGTAATGTTATCAACAAACAAAAACGAAGATTTGTAAGGTAAATGGCTTAATATATCGTTATTCATGTTTTATCAATAGCATTAAATAATTAGCGGCAGTGCTCTCCGCCATCTACATGAATTAACGATCCGTTTATCCAGGCCGCCTCGGCGGTACACAATAGGTAAATTACATTGGCCACATCCTGCGGTTCGGTAATTCTGCCCATTGGGTTCCTGTTAACAGCAGTTTCAATTAATTGTTCGCTGCCGGCAATCATTCTTAACGATGGTGTATTGGTAACGCCGGCCTGTATCAAATTGGTACGGAGGCCATATTTGCTCAACTCCACGGCCATGTAAGTAGCCAGGCTCTGTAACGATGCCTTGGCTATCGAAACGGCCGCATAGCCGTCCCAATGCCGGTTTGAACCTTCGCTGGTTAAACCAATTATGCGGGCATCGGTATTAAAAAGCTGGTTTTTAATAAGCAGCCTTGCCCAATCAAGCAAACTATTGCTCATGGCGTAACTGGTATGTTCAATATCGGCTACCGAAAGTGCCCCGCCGTCGGCATCGGCCATTAGCGGCTTTAAATTTCCGCGGGCGATAGAGTGCAGCAGCAATTTAACACTTCCCTTGGCTATTATAGTATTAGTTTGCTCAATAAATTGTTCGCGCCCTGAGGCATCCAGCGCATTTATATTGAAGGGAGCTATTATAACGTTATGAATTTGGGCAAGCAGGGTAAGTTTGTTTTTAAGTTCCCTTTCGGAAGAACGGGTTTCGCGGTACAGTATAGCGATGTTCATACCATGAGAGGCAAGTTTTTCAACAGATGCCAATCCAAAACCACTCGAGCCGCCTAAAATAATGGCCCAATGGTTGGTAAATTGCTTTAGGGGACTATGCACTTAACGTTGTTATAAATATATATAATTTGAGGCCTTTAACCCCTTTTTAACACAATGGCTAAGCCCCAAAAGTAATGGAAATCTATCAAAATAAGGCTAACACATGCATACTAAATATCAAGTTCAACATAAATATTTATATTCGCATGGTTAATTGTTTGTTTTATAGATGAAGATAAGGACTATTTTGCTGCTGCTTTTAATGCTGCTGATTGCTGTTGCTCAAGGCGAAGGTCTGCTTCAGAAATTAGACCGCGAGGCTTTTTACGCGGCCATAAAATCGGAAAAGGTAGAGGTTATTAACAACCAACTTTTGGTGCTAAATACTTCATCAGCACATCAAAAGGAAGCTTTTGAAGGCACTCTTTTAATGCGGAAAGCAGGCCTGGTAAAAATACCCGCGCAAAAGTTAAAATTATTTAAAGAAGGCCGCATTAAGCTGGAAACCGAAATTGCCCAGGACACCAGCAACGCCGAATACCGTTTTTTACGGTTAATTATACAAGAGCATGCCCCTAAAATTGTAAAATACAATAAACAGCTTGATGGCGATAAATTGCAAATTAAAAAACAATTTAAAAGCCTGCCGCTTGTAGTGCAGGATGCCATTGTTGATTACAGTAAAAGTTCGAAAATATTACGCCAACAGGATCTTTAATTTTTTTTGAACGCATGAGTAAAAAGGTTTTAGCAATTTGCTACACACAATCGGGCCAGTTAAGGGACATACTTGATAATTTTACCGGGCCGCTTGAGGAAGCCGGGATTGATGTGGAAAAAGTAAACGTTAACCTAAAAAACAATTACGCCTTCCCCTGGACAACAGACCGGTTTTTTAGTGTAATGCCCGATTGCCAACTGGATATACCAGCCGAATTAGAACCTTTTACCTTAAAACAAACCCAATACGATTTAATTATACTGGGTTACCAGGCCTGGTTTTTATCGCCCAGCATCCCCTTTAACTCATTGATGAATGATGTTGCTTTTAAGGCTTTGCTAAAAGATGCGCCGGTTATAACAGTAACGGGGGCCCGCAATATGTGGCTCAATGCCTTTGTACGGGTAAAAAAACTAATTAGTGCTGCCGGGGCAAAACATGTTGGCAATATAGCCCTTGTTGATACGCATGCCAACCCTGTTAGTTTTGTTACCATTTTCCACTGGATGCTCAAGGGCAAAAAGGATAGGTACCTCAATATATTTCCGCCTCCGGGTGTACCCGATGATGAAATAAAACGGAGCAAAAACTTCGGCGAAAGCCTGCTGCCCCATCTGCTTAATAATAATTATAACGGCTTTCAGGATGAGCTTAATGCCCAAAAGGCTGTTGTATTAAAGTACAACTTAATGGTAATTGAAACCGTTGCAGGTAAAATTTTTAAAGTTTGGGCAACATTTATTTCGAAAAGAAAAAACAAAATGCCTTGGTTAAAGGTATTCAAGTACTATCTGTTAGTTGCCTTTTGGATTGGCGCGCCTGTTATGCTAACGCTAAACGCCATATTTTTTCGCTTTACAACACCTAAGCGAATTATGGCCCGGAAGCAATATTTTTTAAGTCTATCATAAATTTGTATATGCCCGTTTATATTAATAAAACTTCTGCTTTTTTTCCAAACCAAGCCGTTCCTAATGATGATATGGAGCTTTACCTGGGTTATATTAATGGTAAGCCATCAAAATCAAAAAGTATTGTTTTACGTAATAATGCCATTGTAAACCGCTATTACGCGCTCGAAAAAGGAGGCAAATCAACCCATACCAATGCGCAAATGACAGCCTTAGCGGTAAAGGAGTTGTTTAAAGATGCACCTTTGCATATTAAGGATATTGAACTGCTATCGTGCGGCACCTCATCGCCCGACCAAATGATGCCGAGCCACGGCGTAATGACGCACGGATGGCTGCCCGAGGCCGAAGCTATTGAAGTGGTATCGCCGGCAGGTGTATGCTGCGCAGGTATGCACGCGCTAAAATACGCCTATATGGCTATCCGCACGGGCGATGTTAAGCTGGCCGTTGCCACGGGATCCGAAAGGTTTTCGGGCTTACTGGTTGCCGATGTGTTTGAGGAAGAAGCGCAAAAGCTGGTTGAGTTAAATGCCAACCCATACATCGCCTTCCAAAAGGATTTTTTACGGTGGATGTTGTCCGACGGAGCTTCAGCCTTCTTAATGTCCGACGAGCCGAATAAGGAGGGCATTAGCCTGCGGTTAGATTGGATAGAAGGTATTTCGTACGCCAACGAAATGGAAACCTGTATGTACATGGGCGGCGATAAACAACCCGATGGCACGCTAAAAGGCTTTATGGATTATACGCCCGAAGAAATCATGACTAAATCCATCTTCAGCGTAAAGCAGGATATTAATTTATTGAGCGATAATATTGTTGCGCTGGGCGGCAAAAAAATAAAAGAGATATTTGAACGGAGAGGATTAACCGCTGCAGACATCGATCATTTTTTACCGCATATATCGAGCAATTTTTTCAAGAGCAAAATTTACGATTTGGTTGAGATATATGGCGGCGGCATCCCCTACGAAAAATGGTTTATCAACCTTTACACCGTTGGTAACGTTGGTGCGGCTTCAATTTATTTAATGATTAATGAGCTTTTTAACAGCGGCAGGTTAAAGGTTGGCGAAAAACTGTTGCTGCTGGTGCCCGAGAGTTCGCGCTTCTCGTATATGTACGCCATGCTTACCGTTGTTTAGCATCTGATGAAAAAGGAAGATGTGCCGCAGGATTTAAGTTCGCTGGGCAAAATAACCAAGGAAGTTTGCTACGCCACCGACGAAAACGGCAAATACACTACCCAACTAAGTAAGGGCTGGGATGTTAAAATAACCGCCCTTGATGCCGCCTGGGACGATATTGCTTTGCGCGTGGAACAGGCGAGGCAAAAGGTATTAAACAACGAGGCTAGCCCGCTGCTTTTTTTTATGGAGAAGGCTTTAATGGATATAAGCATACTGGCCGGTTATACCGGCTTTTGGAAATGGCAAATCAGCAGGCATTTAAAGCCGGGTGTATTTAAAGTATTATCCGACAAAAAACTGCAACGCTATGCCGAGGTTTTTAACGTGAGCATAGCCGATTTAAAAAACATGAGCGTTAATGAAACTTAATTATGAACACTTTCAGGCGGCACATTGCGAAAACGGTGTAACCACCAGCCTGCTGCAAAATGTGGGTGTTCATCAAATTACCGAGCCGCTTGCTTTTGGTATTGGCGCTGGGCTTTTTTTTGTTTACATCCCGCTTATTAAAATTAATAACGGGCCCGCAATTGCTTTCCGCACGTTACCGGGTTTGGTATTTAACCGCACCTGTAAGGCTTTGGATATACCTGTTGTACGAAAAAAATTTAGCTCAAAGCAAAAAGCTCAAAGCTACCTCGACCAATGTTTGGCCGATGGGCACCCGGTTGGTTGCCAGGTTGGTGTATATTATCTGCCTTATTTCCCGAAAGAATACCGTTTCCATTTTAATGCCCACAACCTGATAGTTTATGGCAAAGAGGGCGATAATTACCTGATAAGCGACCCGGTGATGGAGACCGTTACCACCATGACGAGTTATGAATTAGAACGCGTACGTTTTGCAAAAGGCGCATTGGCACCAAAGGGCCAGTTATATTACCCTAAAGAAGGGCGCCCGGTTACCGATGAGCAAATACGCAGGGCAATAAAAAAAGGCATCGCCAAAAATGTGAATAATATGCTGCACATTCCAGGCCCCATTGCAGGTGTGGATGGCATAAAATTTATAGCCAAACGGATAAAAAACTGGCGCGATAAGCTTGGCTTAAAAACTGCAGGTTTATACCTTGCCCAACTGGTACGTATGCAAGAAGAAATTGGCACCGGCGGTGGTGGTTTCCGTTACATTTATGGCGCTTTTTTGCAGCAGGCCCATGCCTATTTACCCAACGACGATTTGCTCGAAATATCAAACACATTTACCCAAGCGGGCGATTTATGGCGCTCGGCTGCCGTACAGGCTTCGGGAATATATAAGGGCAGAATTGGAAGTCAGGAAGATTTTAACCAGATGAGCGAATATTTATTTGAGATTGCCGAGATAGAAAAACAGGCGTTTACATCGCTATCGAAAATTACATGGAAGCCATGAGCAATGTGGCCATTAACATACAAAACATTGCGTTTAACTATCCCGGAAATAACAATACCTTTTTCCGGAATTTTAACCTGCAAATACAAAAAGGCGAACGTTTTGGCTTATTTGGGCCCAACGGAGCCGGCAAAACCACATTAATGAACCTGATGACCGGCTTATTATCTGTTAAAGCAGGTAGAATACAACTGTTGGGCCAAGAGATTAAAGGCAACAACAAGCAAGTTAACAAGCTATTTGGCTTTGTACCGCAAGATTTTTCTTTTTACCAGGAGTTAAGTCCGGTTGAAAATCTGGAATTTTTTGGCGCATGGTGTGGCCTAAACAGGCAGCAAATAAAATTGCGCACTACCCTATTGCTGGATGTTTTAGGCTTGGCCGATGTGAGTGATAAACCGGTTCAGCAGTTTTCGGGTGGGATGAAGCGGCGCGTTAATTTGGCTATTGGCGTAATACACAACCCCGCCATTTTGTTTTTAGACGAACCTACTGTTGGCGTAGATGTACAAACCCGGCATGCTATCATCAACTATTTGTTAGAACTCAATAAAAACGGCACCACGCTCATTTATACATCGCACCAGTTAAGCGAGGCCGAAGGCCTTTGCCAACAAGTAGCCATGATAGACGAGGGTAAACTCATTGCGCATAACAGCCTAAGCAACTTATTAACCGAACACAAACAGGATGGGCTTGAGGGCCTGTTTTTAAATTTAACAGGTAAAAACTACAGGGATTAATATGTTTAAACTGTGGGCAACTATAATTAAAGATATACGGATATTAAGCCGGGATAAGGTTGGTATTACTTTGATGTTTGGCATGCCCATAGCGCTGGTGCTTATCATCACCAGTATACAAAACAGCACCTTTAACCTGGTGAATAAAAGCAAGGTTGCACTGCTGGTTTGCAATAACGATACAGGGAAACTGAGTGTAGAGTTTTTGCAAGCTGTTAATGGTATAGGCATGTTTAAAATGCAAACTATCCCCAAAACTGAGCGTAGTGAAAACTTAACCGAGCGCATGCACAATAGCGAGGCACCATTAGCCATCGTTATTCCCGCCGATTTTTCGACAATGATAGATGCAAAGGCAAAGCTGGTATCGGGCAAGGCACTTAACACTTTTGGCCTCGATGGTGGCAAAGTAGATTCGGCTGCAAAGCCCATGCTGCCTCTCAATATGTATTATAAGCCAGCACTGCAAAACCAGTTCAGGCAATCTGTACAGGGCGCGCTTTACAGTGCTTTGCAGGTTGTACAAAGCAAGCAGATACTTAGGGTTATGTACCTCGCTATCAACTCGAAAAAACTTCCGCCTAAACTGGAAGATGAACTGCTTAACAATAAAATTACCATTACCGAAACCCCTGTTTTATGGGATGGCAGCCGCAATATTCCCAATGCATCACAACACAACGTACCGTCGTGGACTATCTTTGCTATGTTTTTTGTGGTCATATCCCTTGCCGGGAGTATCGTTCGCGAAAAATTAAGCGGCAGTTTTATCCGGTTAAAAACCCTGCCTACCAATTATTTTGTGGCGCTTTTGTCCAAACAAATCACCTATCTTTTAGTTACCCTGCTACAGGCTGCGGTTATATTTGCTATCGGGATATGGCTTTTCCCTTACATGGGTTTACCTGTATTAAATCTCCCGGCAGATTTTGGCGCGCTGGTTTTTGTATCGTTGGTGTGTGGCTGGTGCGCGGTAAGCTATGCTATTTGTATAGGGGTATTTGCGCAAACGCAAGAACAAGCAAATGGCTTTGGAGCAATATCCATTGTAATGCTGGCTGCTATAGGCGGTTTAATGGTGCCCAGTTTTTCGATGCCCGAATCGTTTAGGGTTGTGATGAAATTATCGCCCCTACATTGGTGCCTTGAAGCTTATTATGGGCTTTTTTTAGAGGGTGGAAAGCTGAAAGATGTTTTAGTAAATATTATACCTTTGCTGGGTATAACCCTGGTATTACAGGCTACAGCCGTTTTAGGGTTAAAAGTTAAAAAATTGATTTAGTTTAAGCCGCTATTAGCGAAACCAAAACGCGGCAAGTTTATAGATAATAGAAATTAATGGAAACAGCAGAATTAAAAGAACAGTTAAAGCAACAGATCATTTCGTTTTTAAACCTAACCCCGATGACGCCCGAAGAAATTAAGGATGATGAACCTTTATTTGGCGATGGCTTAGGCTTAGATTCGATAGATTCGCTGGAATTGATAGTGCTGCTGAAACGTGAGTATGGCATTGATATTCGCGACCCAAAAGACGGCAGAAAGGTGTTGGTGGATGTAAACACCATGGCCGAATACATTAAAGAACACCGAACCAAATAGTAAAACAAGGCAACTTACCCACTTAGTGAGCGTTATTGCTGTGATTTTAAATTTCAATAACAGGCCCAATTGTTAACTGTAATTGGTTTTTAGTCCCTGCCTTGGCAAAATACCGTTGCGTCTACAAGTTCATCATTTGGCAAATTTTATGGTAATTGCTGTTACCATTTTGATGCAACGGGCGGGTTTCTTTTCATCCTGAACTATGATACGGAATTGCCCGTCGCCTTCGGGCAGGGGCTTTCCGTCAACCTCGTCGGCTAAAATAATCTGCCTGTCGGTAAAGTCTTTATCCAGTTCGACTAAGGCAAATATAACCTGGTAACCATCACTTGCTTCAACCGATACATATTTGGTAAGGTTCTCCCCTTTCAAATCCTTACCCATGGTAACGCCTGCTTTTTGTAATATCGCCGAAAGCATCACGCCCGAATATACGCGCTCTTTACCGTCCCTATCTTTGCGGTTTACTTTGGTTTGCTCAAACTGTGCCATATCGCTCAGTTTAATATCAAGCGGTGCCGAAACCTCGCCACTAACTTTAACCGTTGCTTGTTTGCTGCCTGTTTGGGCGCTGGTAAAAGCAGGATTTAACAGCAAGGCAAATAATGCGGAAAGCAAAAGGGTTTGTATTTTTTTCATAGGTGTTTATTTTTAGATGCAGGTTGATGCGGATCAGAAAAACGCGGGTCGTTTACAAAGGTATAATCGGTGAGCATATTTAAAAAAGCGACAAGTTGTTTCTTTTCTTCGGGCAGCAATTTTAACGTTTTGCCGTTTTTCTCGTTAGATTGTCCCCGCAAAAAAGTACTCAACGCTACCGATTGCCTGATGTGATCGCTGTAATGGTCAACAACATCTTGCAGGGTTTTAAAACGGCCATCGTGCATGTAAGGCCCAGTGAGGGCTATGTTACGCAATGTGGGTACTTTAAAACGGCCACGATCGCTTGCCAGTCCGCTCTGGGCTTCAATTCCATTGTCTTTAGGTATGCTATCCAAACCATTATTGTGGAAGAGTTCGCTATAATTTTTAACTCCGCCATGGCAGCGCGCGCAATTTGCACCACGAATACCTTTTTCAGGCTCAGGATCGCGGTTAAATAGCTCCATGCCCTTCAATTCGTCGGTTGTTGGCTGATAGGTTCCGTGCAAATATTGATCGTATCGCGAATTTGCCGAAATTAGTGTACGTTCAAATTGTGCTATTGCTTTTAAAATGCGATCGCCGGTTATCGTGGGGTCGCCAAATGCCAATTCAAATAAGGCAGTATATTGTTTATCGGCCTTTAGCTTTTTTGCCGATACAGCCAAAGCCTGCCCCATTTCGTGCTCATTGGTTAGCGGTACGGCGGCCTGGCTTTCCAACCCTGTAACCCTGCCATCCCAAAAAAACCTGCGTGTCCACAATAAATTAGTTAACGACATGGAGTTACGCGGAGTAGGCACACCATCCACGCCTTCGCTAAAAGCTTTTCCGTCGGTAAAAGCTTTATCCTGCTGATGGCAGCTTCCGCAGGATAATTTGTTATTGGCCGATAGTTTAGGTTCGTAAAATAACAGCCTGCCTAAATAAACGCCTTGCTTTGTTGTTGGGTTATCCTGGGGTATATTAATGCGATTACCAAAATTAGAAGGATATATAAGTTGATAAGGCCCAACCGGTACGTTGCTATAATAATCCCAGGCCGAAAATAAGATTACCAGGCAAAACAACAACAAAATGTATGCACCACTTTTATCTTGCCGTTTTTTATTTTGCGGATTATTCATCATCAACTCACCTAAAATTAGCCTTTATATGCCATTGGGCAAAATTAAGTTAATGGCTCGTTAAAGAAAAAATAAGAAACCGCTCCTGTTTTTAGCACACCTTTTTAAAACCCGGGCAAAAAAAAAGAGAAAACACGGGGTGCTCTCTCTTTTTAATTAACTGACCTTATTATTTACCAAATAAAGAACTTTGTGTATTGTAAGTTGGCTAAATACTTTGGTGATATAAAGTTATATTAATGTATCTAATTTGGCACATGTTTTAACATAAATTAACACTAAAGTTTTAGTTCAGCAGTTTTTAAATATCACAAACACGGCTGCAACTGTCAAAAAAAACCCGCAAGGTGATTCCAGCCCAGTTTTTCGTGGTTAATAAGAAGCTATTTGATAGATATAATTTTAGATTTTGTTACAATTTTGTCGTTATCCATTTCGCTGTAGTGTATAACCACGTATCCTTTATTTAACGAGTCTTTTTCAATGGGCTTTATATTCGCTTCCCACTGGTTGCAATGTGTGGGTATGGGTGGTACAGCGTAAACCCATTCATCGTTTGTGTACGAATAAACCAGGTAGCTATGCCAGCAACTTGTAAACCAATCGGGCAATAGGCCAATTTCATCTTTGCCGTCGCCGTTAAGGTCGCCCAAATTATCGGGGGTGCCCCCTATACAATTTTTAACAGCAATTTGATGAATTGTAGTATCCGAAAACCTGATGTAAGCCGTGCAGCTACTATCTAAGCAAGCTGTTCCGTCGGCATTTAGTTTGGGCTTAATCAGCGTTATCGTTTCTTTCTTGCCATCGCCGTTAAAATCGCCGCTCACTAATTTGGGTACGGCTGCCACGGCAGTGTTTTTCTTCGAATCCCTTGCGCAACCGCCATAAATAATGGCCAATACAAGCGCGGCCAATATGGCTTTAAAAACTTTCATAAATATAGCTTTTGTTTATGTATACGGTAATTAAGGTACTTTGTTTTGTTTATTGTTGCTCGGCAAGGTGTTTAATTATACTGTTACGTGTTGCTAATAAAGTAGTCATGTACCGGGTTAAAAACAGCGCGTTGGCTAATTTACCTAATATTTTTAAAGGCGATTCAAAAATAAAAACATCAGTCATTAAGGTACAACCATTATACTCAATAAAGTGGTGCTCGTGCCTAAAATATTTAAAAGCTCCGTGTACCATTTCATCTGCAAAAAAAAACGGCTCTTCCATTTCGGTAACTTTTGATGTAAGCGTTTGCCAAACGCCAAAATGCCTGGCGCGCCATGTTACGGTTTCGCCCAGTTCAATTAAGCCCGATGTTTTACCGGCAATGGCAGTTTCTTGCGTTTGTTTGGTTGATGCCAGGTGAATATCTATATTTCTCGAAAGGTTAAAACACAGCTCAATTGGGGCATTTATTGGGGTTTCGAGGCGAATTGACGGCATTTGGCAAAATTAGACTAAAATAAATAAACAACTCAAAACCAAGATAGCTTTATATTTATGTTAAATAATATAAATTTGCTTGATTATAACCCTGATTTAATGAACCCGGTAACACCTCAATCAACTGTCCCTAAATTAATCCGCAATACGGTAGCCAATATCCACCCTGACACCAATACTTTCATGATCCATAAAGTTGGTGATGCCTGGGTTGAGATAACCTATCGGGAAGCTTTAGATAAAATTGATGCTATCTCGGCCTATCTTTTAGATATCGGTATAAAAAAAGGCGACAGGCTGGCCCTCATTATTGAAAATGGCCCCGATTATGTTTATTACGACCAGGCCCTGCAACAAATTGGAGCCGTAAATACCTCCATTTATCCCACCCTATCCGAAAGTGATATTGAATATATACTAAACGATTCCGGCGCGCGGGCTGTATTGGTGGGCAATCCTTTTTTGTTCCGCAAGGTTATTAAAATAGCCAATAACTGTGCCGACTTAATGCGTATTGTGCCTACTTTTGACGAATTTGGAAAACACACTGCCAACGTTAATCTTAATGCAGGCGTTATAGGCTTTACCGATTTGATAGCCGAAGGTTTAACCCGCGTAGATCAATACCGTTCCGCCATTGGTGCCGCCCGCGAGGCAATTATCCCGTCGGATCTGTCGTGCCTCATCTATACTTCCGGTACAACAGGTACGCCAAAGGGGGTAATGCTCACCCACTCCAATTTGGTTGAAAACGTGCGTGTTTGTCTGGATCAAATACCCGTTATTGATGAAAACGAAACTTTTTTGTCGTTTTTGCCGCTTTCGCACGTATTTGAACGCACAGCAACATACCATGTTTGTTTAGCCAAGGGCTGTAAAATAGCCTTCGCCCAAAGCCTCGATCTGTTGGCCAAAAATATGGGCGAGGTAAGGCCAACCGTAATGAATTGCGTACCCCGGTTACTGGAGCGCATTCATGATAAAGCCATTAAAAACGGTACAGCAGCAGGTGGCGCCAAAACCAAAATATTTTTGTGGGCACTAGAAATAGGTAAAAAATATCGCCTGGTACACGAAGCCGGTAAAAAACCAGGTTTCATTTTGGCTCAACAGCATAAACTGGCCGAAAAACTTGTTTTTAGTAAGATAAAGGAAAAAACGGGTGGCCGCTTAAAATTTATGATATCGGGCGGTGGCGCATTACCTAAAAACATAGGTGAATTTTTTGGCGATTTGGGTATCAAAATATTGGAGGGCTTCGGTTTAACCGAAACATCGCCGGTTATGTCGGTTACGGAATACGACAGGCAGGTTTATGGTACCGTTGGCCGCATTATACCGGGTATTGAGGTAGCTATACAAAATGTTGATACTGGGCATATTTACAGCATCCAAACTTACGAATCGTTTAATCCTGATTTCCAAAGCGAGGAAGGTGAGATCATTGTTCGCGGCCACTGTGTGATGAAGGGCTACTGGAATAAGCCGCAAGAAACAGCCGTTGCCATTGATATAGAGGGTTGGTTCCATACCGGCGATATTGGTCGTTTTTATAAAGGCAACCTGCAAATTACCGACCGGCTTAAAAACATGCTGGTTAATGCATACGGTAAAAACGTTTACCCCACCCCGGTTGAAAACACTTATTTAAAAAGCCCCAAAATTGAGGGTGTATTTTTAATAGGCGATAAACGTGAATACATTACGGCAATTATTGTCCCCGCAAGGGAAACGCTACAGGAGGTATTTAACCTGGACAATGCCTTTTTTGAAGAACCTGACTTATTTATTAACAACCCCGAAATAACAAGCTGGATAGGCCAGGACATACGCAAACTAAGCAACGAGTTAGCCAAATTTGAACGTATTAAAAACTTTAAAATAAAACGCAATCCGTTTAGTATGGACGAGGGCGAAATAACTCCCACCCTAAAGGCCAAGCGTAAAGTGATAGAAAAAAAATACGCGCAAATTATTGATGAAATGTATTTACAGGAAGCCGAAGTAGATTAAAGCCGGATTAAAATTGGATATTATATTAACCAAATAAAACCTTAACGCGTTTTAACTGTCATAATCTTGATTTTTAAATAATCAATGTTATGAAAAATAGTTTCAAAATTTTAGCATTTCTATTAGTTTTGGGCTTAAATACGCCAAAAACTTTTGCGCAAATAAGCTTAGGGATAAGCATTTCTGCTCGTATTGCACCCCCGCCTCTACCGGTTTACGATCAGCCAGAGTGCCCGGTTGACGGATATTTATGGACACCAGGGTATTGGGCCTATAACGATGTTGACGGTTACTATTGGGTGCCGGGCGCCTGGGTAGCACCACCCGAACCAGGTTATTTGTGGACGCCCGCTTACTGGGGTTACGAAGGTGGCATTTATGGTTTTCACCGCGGATATTGGGGCCGCCATGTAGGTTTTTACGGCGGTGTTAACTACGGTTACGGCTACATAGGCACCGGCTTTGTGGGTGGCGAATGGCGTGGCAATTCGTTTAGGTATAATACGGCAGTGGTGCATGTTAACCGCACAGTGGTACACAATACCTATGTAAACAACACCGTTATTCGTAACACAACTGTAAATCGCGTTAGTTTTAACGGGCCCGGTGGTGTAAGGGCAACTCCCCGCCCCGAAGAGCGCGCAGCCATGACCGAACACCATGTACAGCCAACAGCGGCACAACAGTCGCACGTGCAAGCCGCCCGTAACGATAAGGGCCAATATGCTAACGCCAACCATGGGCAGCCAGCCCGCACGGCGGTAAGTAATGGAGGCGGTCGTAGTTTCCAAACCAACCAAAACCACCCTGCTAATACCGGCGGCTTTGGTAATAAGGGCAGCCAACCTCAAAATCAGCAACAGCATACTGCCCAGCCGGCAAATACAAATCAAGGCAGTCAACAGCAAGGTCAGCCGCAGCATAATACGCCGCCTACAAATACCAATCACGGTGGTTTTGGCAATCACGCTACTCAACCGCAAGGGCAACCGCAGAATGTGCAACCAGTTCCGCAACAACAGCATACTCAGCCTGCTCAGCAACAGCAGCAAAGGCCACAGCCTCAACAACAAAGGCAGCAACCGCAGCAACATGCTCCGCAACAGCGGCCTCCGCAACATCCGCAAGGCGGTCAGCCACGTCCGGCTGGCGGCGGTGGCCGCCCTATGGGTGGTAACCACGGCAGGCACGGATAGCAATATTGTAAAAAAACACATACAAAAGGTGGCTTGGGTAAAACTAAGCCACCTTTTGTATTTTACGTGGGTGTATTGCTTTAAATAAATAATACAAAAAAGGTAGGCTTAGGTTACCTTTTGTTTGCTTTTGTATTAACTATAAATTTAATAGCATGGGTGGTATATTGGTCATATTCTTAATCTTCGCTTCTCCAATAGGCCAAACCGTGCTGGTAAGCAAACGGCTTAGGGGTAATATACAAACCAGCATTATGAGCATAACCTTGTTGGCCATGCTATCAACAATTATACTAAGCTTAATTGGGTTGGTGCCTATATGCAGTTAATGCAACATACAGCAAAACTGTTATTAAATGCGATATGACAATTCCTGCCGTAATTGGCATAAATTTTTTCCTTATCGTAATTATTATACCAATAATCGGCATAATTGGTGGGTTAATATTGTACTCAAAAACCAAAAACATCGGCGAGGCAAGCATTAATCCGTACAAAGGTACTTTGCAAAATTCACGCGATGAAAATATTAAAAGATGGAATTGATAAAAATGATATGACGGCATTTACATTATTAATTCTATTTCTTTCGCCTGCAATAATACAGGCTATTCTTACACTGTTAAGGATAAACAACAGAATACGTTTATCTATCGGTAAAATTGCAATTATAGCCACCATTTTAAACATTTTCTGGATTGCTGCTTTATCATATTATCAAAGAAAGCCCAATTACATAACTCACCAGCCACCAGATGCGTTAACAGGTTTTGTACTTATCCTCTATGGCGTGGCGGTTAGCACTATTGTAATTCCGATAGTTGGAATGGCAGGCTTTCTAATTTGGAACTATAAAAAAAGAAGGTAGTTCAGGCAACTTAAACAAGAATGAATTAGTTATTAAACATCCGAAAATAATGTTCATACTATGGAATATTTTATTTTGTTTATCCCACCCATACTTCAGTTATTTTAACCGGGTTTAGGCTTGGTCATAAAATAGCAATACCCATTGGCGCAATTATGGCATTAATGATGTTATTAGGCGTGGGCTTAACTATGTTATCTGTTAACCTTATTACGAATTCATTACAAGGTTCAAATATTCACTGCGGTATGCCACAGGGTGTGGCTATTATGCTCGGCTCATTTATTATCATAGTGATAGTACCGGTAATTGGTAGCGTCTGTGGTTTAATATGCCACTTCGCCAATAAGGTTTCACAAAGTGATGCTGATGTATAACATCAAAACTATCCACAACATTCCCAACTCTGCCCATAAAATCTTACTTTTGCAATCCTTTAAATAAATACGCTTTTAGCTATGAGCATTGGTCTATCCGAACAGGAAATATTTCGCCGTGAGGCGATGCAGCAACTACGCAATTTAGGCATCAACCCCTATCCTGCCGAAGCATTTAACGTAAATACTAACGCCATAGATATTTTGGCGAATTTTGCAACCAAGCCCGATGCTTACCAGGAAGTGGTAATTGCAGGCCGTATGATGAGCCGCCGCATTATGGGCAGCGCATCATTTGCCGAACTGCAAGACTCTACCGGCCGCGTACAGATATACATTAAGCGCGATGATATTTGCCCCGGTGAGGACAAAACTATGTACAATACCGTATTTAAAAAATTACTGGATTTAGGCGATTTTATAGGTATTAAAGGGTATGTGTTTACTACTCAAACCGGCGAAACATCGGTACATGTTCGGGAGTTAACCATCCTGTCTAAATCGTTAAAACCGCTGCCCGTTGTTAGGCGCGAAGAAGACGGTACAGTACACGATGCCTTTACCGACCCGGAAATGCGTTACCGCCAGCGTTATGTTGATTTAACGGTTAACCCGCAATTTAAACAAATTTTCATCAACCGGTCAAAAGTAATCCGCACCATGCAAAACTTTTTTGATAGCCAGGGCTGGATGGAAGTTGAAACGCCTATTTTACAAAGTGTACACGGTGGCGCCGCAGCAAGGCCTTTTAAAACGCACCATAACACGTTGGATATGCCGCTGTTTTTACGCATAGCCAACGAACTTTATTTAAAAAGGCTAATTGTAGCAGGCTTTGATGGTGTTTATGAGTTTGGTAAGATGTTCCGCAATGAAGGGATGGACCGTACCCACAACCCCGAATTTACTTCGGTTGAAATTTATGTAGCCTATAAAGATTATATCTGGATGATGGCTATGGTAGAACAGTGTTTAGAAAAAGTAGCTCTTGCAGTGCATGGAAAACCGGTAGTAACCGTTGGCGAACACGATATTAACTTTGCCGGACCTTACGAAAAACTTTCGATGTTTGATAGTATTTTGAAGTACACGGGCATTGATGTATCGGCAATGGACGAGGCCGCTTTGCGCCAAACCTGCCGCGACCTTGCTATTGAGGTGGATACCACAATGGGAAAAGGTAAGCTGGTTGACGAGATATTTAGTGCCAAAGTTGAAGAGTATTTAATACAGCCCACTTATATTACCGATTACCCGATAGAAATGACACCGCTTGCTAAAAAACATCGTACTAAAGATGGTTTGGTGGAGCGTTTTGAGTTGTTTGTAATGGGTAAAGAGATTGGCAACGCATACACCGAACTTAACGACCCGATAGACCAGCGTGAGCGTTTTGAGGAACAATTGCTTTTAGCTGGCCGTGGCGACGAGGAAGCGATGGCTATGGACGACGACTTTTTGCGTGCTTTAGAATACGGCATGCCGCCAACATCGGGCCTGGGTATAGGTATTGACCGTTTGGTGATGCTCATGACCAACCAAACCACCATTCAGGAAGTGTTGTTCTTCCCACAAATGCGCCCCGAAAGTATAACCGTTACCAATATAAAAGACGAAGCCGAAGAAAACCTTGAATTTACAGCCGCCGGTGTACCAACAGAGTGGGTACCGGTACTTAAAAAAATGGGCTTTAGTAACATTAAAGAACTCAAGGCAGGCAATCCCAACAAGGTATTTAACGATTTGGGCGGCATGCGCAAAAAGTTAAAGCTTGATATTGCAATGCCCGTAAAAGAGGTGGTAATGGCTTGGTTTGTTTAGTAAATTAATTGGAACAGCGTATAAATAAGCCGAAGTAAGCAAAGCCGTATTAATGTTATCATCAAATGAATTTTAATTTCATTTGATGATAACAAAGGGCAATGTATAAAAAGAAGATAAAGCTATTAAAAGCAAACTGCAGTTAT
Organism: Mucilaginibacter gracilis; assembly: GCF_003633615.1. NCBI lineage: Bacteria > Pseudomonadati > Bacteroidota > Sphingobacteriia > Sphingobacteriales > Sphingobacteriaceae > Mucilaginibacter > Mucilaginibacter gracilis. The sequence goes on from NZ_RBKU01000001.1 coordinate 4,561,569, forward strand.
TAACAAACCTTTTCAACAAGTATTGAAATTGAGTTCACACAAATTTAACCGAAGCTTAATTTTTTAAAAACCTTGGCATGATTATGAAGATATATATTTATAATTCATAAAATCCATTGGTTATGACTAACACCAGCCTCGAAATAACAGAAAACGAATATCTAATTAAGTTTAGCCGGAGCAAGTTTGATGTTTCTTTTATCCGCCATTTGTTAAAAATTGTGGAGATATCCCATTCATCTAACGATTATTTTATTCCGGATAATAATTTTTCGGACGGGCCTACACTAGTTAGTCCCGATTATTACAGCCATTTAGACGACAAATAAAAAAAGCTGACGTATTTTAATTATACATCAGCTTTTTTTGTGTGATAACAGATTATATCTTTTAATACTGCTGGCGGTATCCGCCGCGTACAACCTGTTGTTTATCCATTTGAGCCATTTGGCCCTTCATCATCTTAATTTGTTCGGTAAGCATTTTATTGGTATCTGCCTTGGTAGCTTCCTGTAATAAAATGGTAGCTTCACGCTTATTTCTCTTAGCCATGGCTATCCCGGCAAGGCTTAATTTTGCCAATGCAACGTTATGCGACATTTTCATCCCTAAAGAAAGCGCTTTCTTAAAAAATTTCTCCGATTTTAAAGGTGCCTTGCGCGATTCAATCAACCCCATCAATAAATTATAATAGCCGTGCTGGCCCTTATAAAGTTGTTTTTCGTAATCAGTTATCTTCAGTAACCACTGTTCAGATTTTACGGTATCCTCTTTACGTAAATAATATTGGGCTATCAACATATTTTCGTTTAAAAAGAAAGTTAACAAAATTAATCCTCCTATAAAGAAAACAAGTATCCCCCATCCCCATAAACCAAAAACGCACATTGCTATTGAGGCAGCAAGTACCACACAGGCAATAATTAAACGAACAATATTTAACATAGTTTGTAATTTTATAACGTTGCAAATATCTGTTTATTTGTACTGTTAACCAACACCTGTTTTACATTTATGTCAATCGATTTAGAAGCATCATGGCTCCATATTTTAAAGGGCGAATTTGAGAAGGATTACATGGTCAATCTCAAAAATATTTTACAAACCGAAAAGGCATCAAATCAAATTATTTATCCGCGGAGTAAAGATATTTTCAACGCTTTCCGCGAAACGCCTTTTACCAATTTAAAGGTAGTTATACTTGGGCAAGACCCTTATCATGGAGTAAACCAGGCTCATGGCCTATCATTTTCGGTGCAAAAGGGTGTTGCAGTGCCACCATCGCTCCAAAATATATACAAAGAGTTACAAACAGATATAGCAGGTTTTAAGATACCTGCACACGGCGATCTTACCGAATGGGCACAGCAAGGCGTGTTGCTGTTAAATGCCACTTTAACGGTACGGGCAAATACCGCAGGCTCGCACCAAAAATTAGGCTGGGAAATATTTACCGACAAGGTGATTAGCGAAATTTCGAACAATAAAAAAGGTATCGTATTTATTTTGTGGGGTAAGTTTGCACAGGCCAAAGCCCAGCTTATAGATGGTGAAAAACATCACATCCTAAAATCGCCCCACCCCTCTCCTTTTTCTGCCTATAGTGGTTTTTTTGGCAGTGGCCCGTTTTCAAAAACCAATCAAATTTTAATAGAAGAAGGAAAGCAACCTATAAACTGGCAAATACATTAAACCGGTTTATTTGACGATTCGTGCAGCATATCGCTCATATCAATAATATTATCATCAATCTCCGATACGCACTTGTTCATCAGTTTAACGCATTCATCCTTGTCTATCAGCCTGTCTTTTTCAAGGTTTAACAAACCTTTTAAGGTAGCAATAGGCCCCCGTATCTGGTGCGAAAGATGTAGCGAATAATCGGCCAGCTTTTTGTTTTTTACCTGGAGATCCTTGGTTCTTTCGTCAATAATTTCTTCCAGATGATGGTTTATTTGGTTGAGGTTTTCTTTTTGCTCGGTTATTTTTTCGTTGAGGGCAGTAAGGTGTTTGTTTGTTTTTGCCTTGCTGTTAACGTTGCTAATTAATAAAAATATTACTACAAGCAATAAACTGGCTACCAATATAGTGGCCCAAAAAAGTATTTGTTGCTTTTTTTGCTGTGCGGCCAGCATTTCGTTGTTATGCTGGCTTTCTATTTGTTTGTATTGAACGGTGAGCAAACTAAGCGAGTTTGATACGTTATTTTTATACCTTATGCTATCAAGCTTATAAACATCCTGTAAGCTAAATAAGGCGGCCTTGTAATCACGGCGGGTAAATTCAAGCTCGTATTTGGTTAATTTATAATCGTACTCTAACTTGCTGCTTTTTACTAATAAAGCATAGGTTAAGCCTTCGGCCAAATACTTTTCGGCTTGGGCAAACTCCCCTTTTTTTTCAAATAACGATGTTAGTGTTAAATTAATACTGGCAACTGCTGCGTTCAGGTCTTTTTCTTTGGCTCTTTTATTAGCATCAAGCAGCAAAGTTTCTGCCTTATCAAATTGGTTTAAATTATAGTATATCACTCCAATATTTTGCGAACACAAAATGGAGTTTGTAGCATTACCAACTTTTATAAATAACTCGTTACTTTTGGTGTAGTAATCGAGCGCTTTGGTAAAGTTTTTTTTTCGATAGTAAATATTACCAAAATTCAAATTTATAGTGGCAATAAGGTCTTGGTCTTTTACCCGGCTTGCAATATTGAGTGCCTCGTTAAAATACTCTATTGATTTTTCGTAATCGCTTTCGTGATACAGGTTGCCAATGTTGTTATTTACTTTAGCTTCTCCATCCTGATTGTTTGTAGACTGGAAAATAGCCAGGGCTTTAAAAAAGTAATTAAGTGCCGTATCTGGCTGGCTAACATAATCATACCCTATACCAATAACCCGATAAGCTTCGGCAACGCCATTATCAAAATTTATTTTCTGCGCTAAAACAACATTCTTTCTGGCTTGTAATATAGTTTCGTTAGGGTCGGTTAACCTATTATTATAGGCCTGCTTATTAAGCTTTATAATATTGATAGAATCAGGCGTGCTTTTATCATTTACAGTAAATGCGCTCAGATGTGTGGCGACAGTTAACGCAATAACTAACAGACAAAGACATTTGGATTTCATTAAATAAAAGTAATATTTTGGACGGTTGAAACAAATTAAATAATCAGTTTTATACGGGTTGGCTAATGCTAAAGTTACGCCAGTCGGCTAAAAATCATCTCAAAAAAAAAATTTGCAAAACTATGAAAAAAGTTTTGGTAAGTAATATTAAATTAATAGTTTTGCTTCAATAAAAAAATCAATTAAACATTGTAACAACTTTATCAATAACATATTATGAAAAAAATAATTGTTTTATTCGCTGCGATCTCAACACTTACTGTAGCTTCATCTTGCAATAAGGAGAATACTGTTAAGCCAGCAGCTAATGCACAAAAAACTATAGTTTCTGATAAAACCGACGTTGGGCAGGGCGATTGATTTATACGGGTTTCCCCACTCAATGTTGCCCCTTAATTTGATTTATTTAATAACTACTCTATATACCTATCCACATGAAAAAAATAATGATTGCTGCATTTTTTATTGCAACCACAGGTTTAGTTTCGTCTTGTACTAAAGACAGCGTAAAGCCCACTCAAAAAACAGTTGTTGCCGATAAAACCGACGTAGGCCAGGGCGACTACACAGGCGATACTACCCCAACTCCTCCACCAACTCCGGGCGGTGCTCAATAATTTAAAAACAAAGTAATAACCTATTCTACACCATCTATTTACACAACCATCATGAAAAAAATAATCATCATAGCATTTGTAATTGCAGCCACAGGTTTGGTTTCGTCTTGCACTAAAGATAGCGTAAAGCCTACTCAAAAAACAGTTGTTGCTGATAAAACCGACGTAGGCCAGGGCGACTACACAGGCGATACTACCCCAACTCCTCCACCAACTCCGGGCGGTGCTCAATAATTAAAAACAAAGTAATAACCTATTCTACACCATCTATTTACACAACCATCATGAAAAAAATAATCATCATAGCATTTGTAATTGCAACCACAGGTTTAGTTTCTTCTTGTACTAAAGACAGCGTAAAGCCCACTCAAAAAACAGTTGTTGCTGATAAAACCGACGTAGGCCAGGGCGACTACACAGGCGATACTACTCCAACTCCTCCTCCTCCAGTTGTGGGCGGTGCTCAATAATGTACTAAATACAATAGTGTAAAACCAGGTTCTAAACAAAAAAATGTTACTTCTGATAAAACAGACGTAGGCCAGGGATATTAATAAAACATTATACGGCTGTATTTTAAATACAGCTAGTTTTAACACAAATACATAACCTTATTGTTATCATGAAAAAAATTATCATACTTGTTTTAGCTTTGTTATCTACAGGCATCGTGTTATCAAACAGCTTAAAAAAAGCTAATGTTGCTGCTAACGTTTCTAAGTTAGAAACTAAAAAGAATATTTTGCAAAAGAGCGATAATAAAGCACCATTATACGATGCCGTAGGCCGCGCAGATTAATTTAATGTATGAGAGCTGACGGTTAGTCTTTAGCCGGAAGTCTTAAGTTCTAAGTCAAAAAAAGAATAATCTAACTTTTGACTCAATACTTAGTACTATTAACTTAAAACTAATTTACTACTATCATTTTTTTAGTGAGTTGCCTGCCTGCAATTTTCATCACGTATATATACATGCCGGGCTTCAAATCGTTAAGTGTAACATCCAACTGGTGGTAGCCCGAATTATAAAACTCGTTAGCTAAAGTTTTTAATGGCAGGCCAAGCATATTGTATAGCTGTATATTAACATTGCCCGATTGCGACAAACTAAAACCAATGGTTGTTTTAGTACGGGCCGGGTTAGGGTAATTTTGATCTAAGCCTATTAATAATAATTTATTTTCAATAGCCTCGTTTATAGCGTCAAACCAAACGTAGCTTATAACTTTGTCGCCCTTATCATTAGGGTGTAATCCATCTGCCTGAAAAAGCGTAAAATCATAACCAAGTGCTGCGTTTATATCGGCCAAATAAACTTTGCCTTTGTATTTACTAACCAATTTTATATAACCGGCGTTTATACGCTTAATGTAACTGTTTGCCGTTTTATAAGCAGCTAAATTTCTGTCATTTACATATTGTATAGTTCCAATAATGGGCACCAGGTTGTTTGATAGGGCCATTTGAACCATGTCTTCCATATTACTTTGGGTAATGGCCAATGCCTTGGTAACTTGTGCAGCAGTTGCCGGCTTTGAGCCCGAAACCAGGTTAAGCGCATCGTTTACCCCCATTAATATACATACAAATCCGGTTTTACCGGTAATAGCCGATTGAAAACGAGCAAGGCCCTGCGTTGTTGTTTGCCCGGCTATACCGTAGTTGGTTACAACAATGGCTTTACCTACGTAACAATATTTAAAATTTGCCTGCAAATATGGTTGAAACGAGTAACCATTAACACCAGCAACAGTACTGGCTCCAAAAGTTGTTATAATGATACTATCTTTACTGTAAAATTTAGATGCCGCGCTACAGCTTGGCGTTTGGGCCAAACCCTTCAAACTCAAAAAGCAAAAAAATAAAACTAAAAATACAAGTAACTTCCTCAAACCCATCGTAACAAAACTTATTGCTTAACTCGTAGCAACTCAAACAAATATACAACCATAAAATCTCATTTTAACTATCTTATATAACTTCTTTTTAGTACAGGGGCGGGTTTTGGTTATATCAGATAAAAGTTAAATTCTATATTTGCCTTCAAAATACAAAACATGCAGGTTATAAAACAATATGTAGAGCAAAATAAAGAGCGTTTATTAAGCGAACTTTTTGATCTGTTACGGTTTCCGTCGGTAAGTGCTGATCCCAAATATGTGGAATCGGTTCTACAAACGGCAGATTTTGTTGCTCAAAAACTACGTGATGCCGGTGCCGATAATGTTGAAGTATGCACAACAGCAGGCTACCCTATAGTTTATGGCGAAAAAATAATTGACCCCAAACTCCCAACTGTTTTAACCTATGGGCACTACGATGTACAACCGCCCGACCCGTTAGAGCTTTGGAAAACACCGCCCTTTGAACCCACAGTTAGAGATGGTAAAATATATGCCCGCGGTGCTTGCGATGATAAAGGCCAGTTTTATATGCATGTAAAAGCATTTGAACTGATGATGCAAACCAATACTTTGCCTTGCAATATCAAATTTATGATAGAGGGCGAAGAAGAGGTTGGCTCGTCAAACCTCAGTATTTTTGTTAAAGCTAACACCAGCAGATTAAAAGCCGACGTAGTTTTAATTTCCGATACATCCATGATAAGCATGGAAAACCCGTCGTTAGAGACAGGTTTGCGTGGCCTTTCGTACCTGGAAGTGGAAGTTGTTGGCCCCAACCGCGATTTGCACTCTGGCGTTTATGGTGGTGCGGTTGCCAACCCGGCAACTATTTTGGCTAAAATGATAGCCTCAATGCATGATGAAGATAATCACATTGCCATACCCGGTTTTTACGATGACGTTATTGAATTAACCGAAGCCGAGCGCAGCGAACTGAATGCAGCTCCATATAATGAAGAGGAATACAAAACAGACCTGGACGTTAAAGAGCTTTGGGGCGAAAAAGGATATACCACTTTTGAGCGCACCGGCACCCGCCCAACTTTAGAGGTTAATGGTATTTGGGGCGGCTATATTGGTGAAGGCGCTAAAACGGTTTTACCATCAAAAGCCAATGCTAAAATTTCGATGAGGCTGGTTCCAAATCAATCTTCGGATAAAATAACCGAGTTGTTTACTAAACATTTTGAAAAGATAGCACCGCCTTATGTAAAGGTAAAGGTAACCCCGCATCATGGTGGCGAGCCTGTGGTTACTCCTACAGATAGTATAGCTTATAAGGCGGCCCAAAAAGCTATTGAAGAATCATTCGGCAAAAAGCCTATCCCAACCCGTGGTGGTGGTAGCATACCTATTGTAGCCTTGTTTGAAGAGGTATTGGGTATAAAAACCGTGCTAATGGGCTTTGGTTTGGATAGCGACGCATTGCATTCGCCAAACGAAAAATACGATATATTTAACTATTACAAGGGGATAGAAACCATACCATTGTTTCACAAACACTATGCCGAACTAAGTAAATAGTAATAGCGGCTATCTTAAAAAATGTTAAATTAAATCAATCTTCAAAAAAAGCTTTTAGCTTTATGCTTCGTAGCTTTCAGCTTAAAAAATGGATATATCTGTTGTAGTTCCTTTATATAATGAAGTGGAATCGTTGCCTGAGCTTACCTCGTGGATAAGCAAGGTAATGAGCGAACACAAATTTAGTTACGAGATCATTTTAGTTGATGATGGCAGTAACGACGGCTCGTGGGAAATGATACGCAAACTAAGCGAAGGGAACCAATTTATAGAAGGTATTAAGTTCCGTCGTAATTATGGTAAATCTGCAGCTTTAAATGTGGGTTTCGCCGCCGCAGTTGGCAGCGTGGTTATCACGATGGATGCCGACCTGCAGGATAGTCCGGACGAAATACCCGAACTTTACCGCCGTATTACAGAAGAAAAGTACGACCTCATATCGGGATGGAAGGCCAAGCGGCACGATCCGTTAAGTAAAACTATACCAACCAAGCTGTTTAATGCCGCAACACGCAAAATGTCGGGCGTAAACAACCTGCACGATTTTAACTGTGGTTTAAAAGCCTACCGTAAAACCGTAGTGAAAAACATTGAGGTTTACGGCGAAATGCACCGTTATATACCCGTTATTGCAAAATGGGCGGGTTTTACTAAAATTGGCGAACAAGCTGTAGAGCATTTTCCGCGCAAATACGGCAAAACTAAATTTGGCCTAAGCCGCTTTGTTAACGGCTTTCTCGATCTGCTTTCTATTTTCTTTGTAGGCAAATTTGCCAAACGGCCTATGCACTTTTTTGGCACTATGGGTGTTTTAAGCTTTTTAACAGGTTTTGTGATAGCAATTTGGATAGTATGCCAAAAGCAATATATTATTCATCAAAACGAAACCCAGCATTTAAAGATACCATATCGCGATGCCACAAACGATCCACTATTTTATATAGCATTGGTAGCAATAATTGTAGGTTTCCAATTATTTTTAACCGGCTTTATTGCCGAATTGGTGGCGCGTAACTCAACCGAAAGAAATAATTACCAGATAGAAGAAAAGCTGTAAATGTGCGGATCTGCAAATGAGTAGATGTGCTAATGCTTTTTTTAGCTATGGCTTGTTTAAATTTATTACTAATAATTATAAACTATAAAACATCCAATAATCACGTCATTGCGAGGTACGAAGCAATCTCTACATAGGACAAACGGACTTGCAGAATCGCTCTGTATAGTTAGAGATTGCTTCGTACCTCGCAATGACGCATTTGAGTATTTTAAACAGTTTAAGCAATCATTTAATCATTAAAAAATAAATATACCTGCACATTTACTAATTTGTACATATGCACATTCCAACTCATCTGCACATTTAACAAGAATGTTTTTTTCCATCATCATACCCCTATATAACCGCCCGCAGGAAATCAACGAGCTGCTGGAAAGCCTAACCCATCAAACTTATTTACAGTTTGAGGTTTTGGTTATTGAAGATGGTTCAACCGCTGATGCTAAAACCGTGGTTGAGGGTTACAGCAACCGCTTGGATATTAGTTATTACGTAAAACCCAACGAGGGCCAGGGTTTTGCACGCAACTATGGCTTCGCAAAAGCTAAAGGCGATTACTTTGTGGTGTTTGATTCGGATTGTTTAATTCCGCCCGATTACCTCAATACGGTAAAAAATTATTTATATAGCCATCCTCTGGATGCCTACGGTGGCCCGGATGGCGCGGCAGCATCATTTACACCTGTGCAAAAAGCCATCAGCTACAGCATGACCTCCCCTTTTACAACCGGTGGCATACGTGGTAATAAAAAGGGTATAGGCCAGTTCCATCCGCGAAGTTTCAACATGGGTATTTCGCGCCAGGTATGGGAAAAAACCGGCGGCTTTATCATAACCCGTTTAGGCGAAGATATTGAGTATAGTATCCGCATCCATAAAATGGGTTTTAAAATCGGCTTAATTGCCGATGCCGTTGTTTTCCATAAGCGGCGCACAAGCTTTGTACAGTTTTTTAAGCAACTGCATTTTTTTGGGAGGGCGCGTATCAATATTTACAAGTTTTTCCCCGGCGAGTTAAAGTTGGTGCATTTTTTTCCGGCCTCATTCACCCTGTTTTTGTTGTTCACAATAATTACAAATGTTATTAAAACGCCGTTAACTTACCTGTGTAACATTATATTAACTATTTTTACTTTGTTGATATTTTTTCACTCCCTAATTAGTAATAAATCGGTAAAAGTTGCATTTTTGAGTATTATTGCAGCCTTTACGCAACTAACAGCCTACGGCCTGGGCTTTATTCAAGATTTGTGGAAGAGGGTAATACTTAAAAAATCATAAGCCATGTACCATCCATTCTCTGTTGCGGATACAATTAAAACCGCCTGGGGTATTTTCAGAAAAAACTTTATTACCATTATTGTGTACTCGGCAATAGCATCACTTCTAATGCTCTTTATGTCGATAGTAATAGGTTTAGTAATCCCATCGGGCGATTTTTATACCGAGATGCTGGCCTCGTTCATTTTAGTTTTTATACAAGCTTATACAACCTTGGGCCTCTATAAGCTGATATTTACGCTCATAGACAGCGAATATTATGAGTTTGAAATTCGACAGGTACTGCCACACATCCGAATGATTTTAAGCTACTTGGCCGTAATATTTATAATTGGCACCTGTGTAGTAACCTACAAAATATTTATACTCGATCATTTATTGCCTTACCCTTTAGCAAGCGTTGCGGCTAACGTTTTAGGCGTAATTATTGGGTTGTACTTAATATTGAGGTTTATGTTTTTTAATACCTACGTGGTAGACGATCTGTCGGGGCCAATTGAATCTTTAAATCAAAGCTTTAGCTTAACAAAAGATCACATGGTTCACGTGGTCTCTATTTTAAGTATCATAGTGATATTAATAGCTATTCCGGCAAAAGTTTCGCAGTATTTGCCTCCTCTATCGGTTCTTTTATTATTTGCCTACCCTTTTGTAAACATTATTTTAATAGTCACTTACCGTAAACTGATTTACAGCAATCAGGATGTTGACGACGATGTTGCCGAAACACTTTAACCTATGGGACTAAAAGCAGCACTAAGCAAGCCCTTTGCAGCGCTTATTAATTTGCGATTGAATAAACTGCGCAAAAATGCAGTGCCTATGCAGCAGCAGGTGTTTTTAAAACTCATAGCGCAAGCCAAAAATACCGCTTTTGGCATAGACCATAATTTTAGCGACATTAAAACTTACGCCGATTTTAAACGCAACGTACCCATAAGAGATTATGAAGACCTGCGCCCTTACATAGACCGTATGGTGCATGGCGATGAGGATGTATTGTGGCCCGGTAAACCAAGTTATCTGGCAAAAACATCGGGTACAACATCGGGCGTAAAATACATACCGATCTCTAAAGAAAGCATGCCGCAGCATATTAAGGCCGCACGCAATGCTTTACTCAATTACATTTACGAAACCGGCAAAACCGATTTTGTTGACGGCAGCATGATATTTTTACAGGGCAGCCCCATCATGGCCGAAAAACATGGTATACAAGTTGGTCGCCTATCGGGCATTGTGGCGCATCATGTACCGCAATACCTGCAAAAAAACCGCAAGCCAAGCTACGAGGTTAATTGTATTGAAGATTGGGAACAAAAGGTTGATGCCATAGTTGACGAAACCCTAACCGAGGATATGCGCCTCATATCGGGCATACCGCCCTGGTGCCAAATGTATTTCGACAGGTTATCCGCAAAAGCGGGAGGAAAAAAGATAAAGGATATTTTCCCCAACTTTAAACTCTTTGTTTATGGCGGCGTAAACTACGAGCCTTACCGCGCTAAAATTGAAGAAAGCATAGGTTTTAAAATAGATACCATTGAAACCTATCCGGCATCCGAGGGTTTTATTGCCTTCCAGGATTCGCAAAAAGATAAAGGTTTGCTGTTACTGGCAGATTCGGGCATATTTTACGAGTTTATCCCGGTTGACGAGTATTTTGACGCCAATCCAACCCGCTTGCAATTATCAGAGGTTGAACTTAATAAAAACTATGCCCTCATATTAAACACCAATGCCGGGTTATGGGGATACAGTATTGGCGATACGGTAAAATTTACATCTAAAAACCCATATAAAATTGTGGTAAGCGGCCGTATTAAGCATTATATATCGGCCTTTGGCGAACATGTAATTGGCGAAGAGGTTGAACACGCCTTGCTGAGTGTTGCCCGGGAGCAAGAGATTGATATTACCGAGTTTACCGTAGCACCACAGGTAAACCCGCCACAGGGCCAACTACCCTATCACGAATGGTTTGTTGAATTTGGAACAGAGCCTTTAGATTTAGCAGCCTTTAGTTTAAAGGTTGATGATGCTTTGCAAAAGAAAAATATTTACTATTTTGACCTCATTAAAGGGAGCATACTGCAACCGTTAAAAGTAACCAGTTTAAAAAAGAATGCTTTTATTGATTATATGCGATCGGAAGGTAAGTTGGGCGGCCAAAATAAAGTTCCGCGTTTAGCTAACGACCGTAAGATTGCCAACGAATTATTACATTACTCAAATAAGGGATAAATAATTACCAAAAGAATAATACTTTTGTACAACACAGGATGACGTGCCGGGAACGATTTTAGGCGGGAATTAAAATTATAGATGCATCAACAACAGACCAAAAATGTAGCTATCCTGGGTTCAACAGGTAGCATAGGCACACAGGCTTTAAAAGTAATTGCGGGTAATAAAAATTTATTCAGGGCTTTTGTGCTTACCGCACTAAGCAATGCTAACCTGCTTATTGAACAAGCCATAGCTTTTTTGCCGGCCTACGTAATTATTGGCGACGATAAACAATATGCTTACGTTAAAGCAGCACTTGCTCATTTGCCTATTGAGGTTTTAGCAGGCAGCCAGGCCGTTATAGCTATTGTTACCCACCCCGAAATTGATACCGTTTTAACCGCAATGGTTGGCTTTGCTGGTTTAGAGCCAACAATAGCCGCCATTAAAGCAGGCAAAACCATAGCCCTCGCAAATAAAGAAACCCTTGTTGTAGCCGGCGAGTTAATAACGGTGCTTGCCAATCAGCATCAGGTTAAAATACTCCCGGTTGACTCTGAGCATTCGGCTATATTTCAATGCCTTGTGGGCGAGGAACGCAACGCGATAGAAAAACTGATATTGACCGCTTCTGGTGGCCCTTTTAGGGGCAAAGATTTAAATTATTTATCGTCGGTTACTAAAAACGATGCCCTAAAGCATCCAAATTGGGTAATGGGAGCCAAAATCACTATCGATTCGGCCTCGCTAATGAACAAGGGCCTGGAGGTAATTGAAGCCAAATGGTTGTTTAATGTTGATGCCGACCAGATAGAAGTTATTGTTCATTCGCAATCAATTATACATTCGCTGGTTCAATTTGAGGATGGCTCTATTAAAGCGCAAATGGGCTTGCCCGATATGTGCCTGCCCATACAATATGCCCTCACCTACCCTAACCGCGTTAAAAACGATTTTAAGCGGTTCAATTTTATGGATTACCCGGAACTGAGTTTCGAAAAACCCGATCTGGAAACTTTCCGTAATTTAGGCATCGCATACAAGGCATTAAGCATGGGCGGTAACATGCCCTGTATTATCAATGCCGCTAACGAGGTTGCTGTAGCGGCCTTTCTTAACGGCAATGTAAGCTTTTTGGGCATGAGCGATATGATTGAAACATGCATGCAAAAAATGAGTTTTATACAAAAGCCCGTTTTAGACGATTATTTGAATACTGATAAAGAAACCCGCATATTAGCGCAAAATTTAATTAAGCAAGCGCCGCAGGCGCTTATAACTATTTGATATAAATATAAAGGATGAGTGTAGTTATTATGATAGTCCAGTTAATACTGGGCCTTTCTATTTTGGTAATATTACATGAGCTTGGCCACTTTTTAGCGGCTCGGGCTTTTGGCATTAAAGTAGAAAAATTTTATTTGTTTTTTGATGCTTGGAACGTAAGCCTGGTAAAATTTAATTACAAAGGCGTTGAATATGGAATTGGATGGTTACCACTGGGCGGTTATGTAAAAATTGCCGGCATGATTGATGAATCTATGGATACCGAGCAAATGGCTGGCCCGCCACAGCCCTGGGAGTTCCGCTCAAAACCAGCCTGGCAACGCTTAATTGTAATGCTGGCTGGTATTTTTGTAAATATTGTTTTAGGCATTTTTATATTTTGGATGCTTACCGTTAAATACGGCGATAGCTATACACTTGCAGCCAATGTAAAATATGGTATAGCTCCCGGAAGTGTGGGCCGAAAAATAGGACTTATGGCTGGCGACAAAATAACCGAAGTTAATGGTAAACCCCTGTTGCGTTACGACGAGTTGCATAGTTCGAACGTATTGATGAACAATACTAAACTTACTGTGTTGCGTGGCGATAAAACAGTGATAATTACCATACCTCCCACAATATTGAACGACTTATCAGACAATGTTGATGAATTTATCAATTTGCGCAGCAAGTTTAAGATAGACTCGGTAATGCCGGGCAGTAATGCCTATAAGGCAGGCTTGCAAAAAGGTGATAGTATTGTTGCCGTAAACAAACAACCTATTGAGTTTTACGACCAGCTACAGGATGCCATTAAGCAAAATATAAATAAAAAATTAGATCTTACCATAAAAAGAAACAACGTACCTAAACAACTAATTGCTCAGGTTTCTGCCGATGGCACGCTGGGCTTTTACAGGGATCGTGATAGTTTTCCTAAGGAAACAACCGAAACTTACAGCTTTTTTGGTTCGTTGCCTGTAGGTGCATCAAAGGCCTGGCTTACTTTTGCAGCTAATGCCAAAGGTTTAGGAAAAGTATTTAAGGGCGAAGTTAAGGCCACAAAGGCATTTGCCGGCCCGGTTGAGATAGCCACTATGTTTGGTGGGCATATAGACTGGTTGAACTTTTGGCGCCTTGTGGGGCTTTTATCAATGGCACTTGCACTAATGAACTTATTGCCCATACCAGTATTAGATGGCGGGCACGCTATGTTTTTGGTTATAGAAATGATAAAAGGCAAACCTTTAAATGATAAGTTTATGGAACGCGCACAAATTGTGGGTTTTGTAATACTCATTACATTAATGGTATTTGTATATGGTAATAGTATTTTAAAGCATTTTATTAAATACTAATTGGTATTAAGTTATCAATGTTGTTTAGTTAAACAATTTTAAAATGCATCATCGGTGCAAAAGGTCGGTTTTAGTTAATAATTGCATATTTGCATGCCGTAGGTATGCCACCTCAACAGGTGTTGTACCTACGGCACAATTTTTTATTTAATTCGTTTTGCTACCAACCTGTGACACCGATGGGGTTGCCTCTTGTAACTAAGCAACATTGATTAAGTTATGAGTGTTTATTAGGCTTTAGTTAACGCTCCGCATGAACCCGTATACTTAATAAACCCAATCCACTAATAACCCATCTTATGGATTACTTTGAATTATATGAGCTTCCTGAGTCATTCTCGGTAGATGAAAAAACGTTGAAAGCTAAATTTTATCAACTCAGCAAAAAATACCATCCCGATTTTTATGCTAACGAAGACGAGGCTAAACAGCAAGAGATACTCGAACTATCCACGCTGAATAACAAAGCGTATCAAACCCTCTCCAACCCGGCCAGGCGTACCGAATACATACTACAGCTACATGGCCTACTGGCCGACGGCGACAAGCATAAACTGGCCCCAGGTTTTTTAATGGAGATGATGGAAATTAACGAAGCGTTGATGGAAATTGAGGATCAACCTGCTTTTAACGCCATTAAAATGCAAATTGCGGGCATGGATAACGAACTGGAAAAAGAATTATCAACAGCCATATCCGCCTATGAAACTGATGATGAGGCAACTAAACTTAGCCAGCTAAACAGCATAAAAGATATTTACTACAGACAGAAATATTTGTTGCGAATTAAAGATACTTTAAATACATTTGCAGCCCGCTTGTAAGGAACTATAGAACTTACAACATGCCCAGCTGGCGGAATTGGTAGACGCGCTGGTCTCAAACACCTGTGGGAAACCGTGCCGGTTCGACTCCGGCGCTGGGTACCGAGCCGGAGTTAGTTCTAATTTTAGTTCTAACTCCGGCTTTTTTCTTTCTTAAACCGTCGTTAATCTGATACATAAGCTGCGCTGCTAAGTTAGCATCCCCGGTTCGATCTGAATTTTCAAGAATTATCATTTTTTTTTGGTAGATCGAACCAATTATATACCTTTTTTCATCAGTATTGCCCCCATCATACAATTCTATAAGGGTTTTTAGCCTAATTAAAGCTTCATCAACAATGGAACTTAAATCCGTTTCAACCGCTTTATTCGCCTTGACTTCCTTTAATTCTGCCTCAAGCCTCACGATCTTATCTTCACATTGAGATTTCATAATCTTATAATCTTGCAGGTCTATATCTTCCGATAAAAGCATCGTGCGAATTTTAGTCAGGATATTATTTTGTTCTGAAATTTCGTTGATTAAGCGTTTACGTTCTACCTCAAAATTCTGCTGATCATCCGCTGTAACATCACACACTATTTCTTTAAATAGTTGCGCCATGCCTGGTTTTGGTAAGAATTTCCTCAAATCCTTTTCAAATTCCATATTCACGTCGTCTGCTTTAAACCTTGCCTTGCATGGTGATTTGCAGTGATAATAGGTATAATATGCGTTGCGACCCTTTGAGGCACTGCCTGTTAACTGTTTACCGCAATGAGGGCAATATAAAAATCCTCTAAGAACTAAGTTTTCAGGTACTTCAAGATTAAACTTTTGTACCTTTTTTCTACCGTTCAGTACATCCTGAACATCCCAAAATAGCTTTTCGCTGATGATGGGCGTATGTTTGCCATCAGCTAAGTACATTTCGTTATGTTCATCCGCCGGAACAATGATCTTACCGCAATAAACAGGATTACGGATACATACCCAAAAGGTATTCCTTGTCATTTTCATCCCTCTTGACCGGGCAAACCTCCAAACGGCTTCAGTTCTGAATAACCCTTTCGCTAAGGTTTCAAATGCCCATTTCAAATGACTGGCTTCCGGCTCAACTATGTCGATATACTTTGTTTTATTATCACGTATCTTATTGACGTAACCGGCAGGTGCCTTTCCCATCCATCGCCCCTCTACTTTACCCCGGCGCATTCCAACAACCACATTCAAACCTCTTCTTAAATTATTAGCTTCGGCCTGGGCGATATATACCGCAAGCATAATCCGGCTTTCAGGAATTTTCAGGTCTAAATATTGGTCAATGGCGTTTGGCTCAATGCTCAGTGCTTGCAGTACGTCGATCATGTTATAAGCGTTTGCCGTATTCCGGCTAAACCTATCCCACTTCGTAAACAAGATCATTTCACACAGCTTGCCTTTGGTCCGTTTTAATTCGCCTAACATCTTCATCCATTCAGGCCGCCGCTTAAAGGTCTTGGCAGAAAAATCCTCAAAGATCACCCGACCGACTTTAATGTTATTACGCTCGCAGTAATCATCATATCAGCAACCATTTATAACACAAGTTCCTGAAAATAGTACGTTTTATCAAATTAGCGGATTTGCCAATACTTTGACATAGTGTTTATATTTGCGCCATGGCGAAGCTTTTTATTGTAGGCATACCGAAAGATATGGAGGAACATTGAACTGGTGGAAATGTTCAGCATCCACGGGACTGTCAACACCGTTACCATCGTGACCGACCGGTTGAGTGGCGAAAGTAAAGGCTACGGTTTTATTACCATGACCGATGATACCGGTGCAGCAAGGGCTAATGAAGCATTCCATGGTGCCAGTATCGATGACGGTACTATTAGTGTCCGTTTTGCAGAAGATAAGAGTTCAAAGCCTGTTTTGAAAAAGCCACCCGTTGGCTTATCAGGTTCACCCCGCCGTGATAATCAGACCGAAAAACCAAAACGGCCACGCAGACCATTACAACCCGGGCGTAGCGATCACTAATTAGGGCAAAATACTGATCTACATGATTTGTAATAATTAGTTATATCTTAATATTTTTTATTTTTCCGGGAGAAGCATAAGTCTGATATAATTATCCCCATTTAGATATTTCGCAGCAACATCTTTCAGGCTTGATACCGTGACTTTGCCAATAGCCGCATCATAATCGTTAACTTGCGTTAAAGGTTCATTATTGATCAGCTGTCCATTGAGATAGGTTAACCAGGAACTATTATTCTTTAATCCCATTTCCCTGGTTCTCTGGCCTTCTGCTTTAAATTTATCGATATTTTCTTGTGTAGGACCATTTTTACCAGCTTTCTTCACTTCATCCAAGGCCGAAGCAATCAAGCTTTCCACATTAGCCGGCGCACAACCAAAGGAAATTACCATGTTGAATCTTTCCTGAGGATACTTTGAAGTATTAATTTCTACCCTTGGGGCATAGACCCCGCTTTCGTCTTCTCTCAGCCGCTCTAACATCCGGATCTCCAGAATTTCTTCCCAAGCATCCATTTTAACTTCATTTTCATAGCTATATTCAAAAGGCCCTGAAAACACCATGTATACCGTGGATTTTTGTTCTGTTCCTTTATAAACTGTTTTAGATATTTTTCCTGGCGGAATATGAATACCTAAATCCCTTGCTTCATCATGGTGTCCTTTAGAAGGCAAAGAACCAAGATATTTTTCCAGTAATGGTTTTAGCGTTGCTTCATCAATACTTCCAACAAAAATAAACGTAAGCCCTGAGGCATCTGAAAAACGTTCTTTATAAATATTAAATGCTTTATCCAGATCAATCTGATCAATTTTTTCTATACTGGGTCCCGTTCGGCGGATATTATAATTGCTCAGGACTGCACTTACGGTATCACTAAATACCATGTTTGGATCGTCTCCGCGATTTGCCAAACCTGATTTTGTTTTAGCAACGAGTCCTTTAAAAATATCTTCGTCTTTACGAGGTTCTGTGACGTATCCATAGACCAATTGGAGCGCGGTTTCTAAATCTTTTGGCGTGGCGCTGCCATTAAATCCTTGTGTGCGTTCTCCGATATAAGGAGCTACCCCTATTTGTTTACCTGTAAGAAATTTACGTAATTGGGTAGAGGTGTAATTCCCTACTCCGGCAGCTACGGTTAAACTCGCAGCATTAGTAGCACTTTGAAAATCGGAATCGCTATACAGAGAAGTCCCTCCTTTGGAAAACGCCGAGAATACGATTTGGTTGTCTTTAAAATCGGTTTTTTTAAGAAGCACTTTTACCCCATTATTTAAGGTAAGCGTAGTAATCCCCAAGGCAGCGTCTTTGTCCTCTTTTACAATTTTCCCGCCTATGGGGCTTCCCGTCAACAAAGGCAGGGCACTCGTATTATCTTTAAATGCTTCCAGTTTCTCCTCATTAACACTTTGTATCCAACTAAGCACTTTAGCTTCATCCGGCAAGGTGGCTTTGTCTTTCTCAGGTGCCATGATAAGGATATCCCGATTGACATCTTTAATATATTCTTTACTCACTGCATTAACTTCCTGAAGGGAAATTCCAGGAATATACAGGTTTACCAGTTTATTTACTTTAACAATACCAGGAGCTGCGGTCTGGTTTAAGAAATATTGAAGGTATTCGTTTACGTAAGATTCTGACTGCGTTTTGTTTTTCTCCTTTAACGCAGCCTCCATACTGCTCAGGTAATTCTGCTTGGCACGGTTTAGTTCAGTCTGCGTAAAACCAAACAACTGGGCCTGGCGGCTCTCTCTCCAAACTGCTTTAAAACCTTTTTCCAGTTCCCCCGGCTTAGCCACTACCGAAACTGCATACATATCCAGGCCGCCCATCAAGTCTTCAATGCTTGCCCCGCCCTGCAAAAATGGTGGATCCGCCTGTTTGGACAACTCCGAATAGCGCTCACTCAACATCTGATTAAATAAGCCATCGATGAGCGAGCTACGATAATCTGCAGCGGTTTTGAGGTCCTGTGCTTTATGCTTGATCAGAACTTGTATCACGGTAGAAGGCATTTCTTTATCTGTAACGGCAATAAATTGATTCCTACCTGTTAAAGGCACAGTATATTTTGTTCTTGTTTTCTCTTTTATGGGATTCTTCAGATCAGAAAATTTAGTCTTAATGGTTCTTTCCAGCTCTGCAACGTTTATATCACCAACCACGATCAGTGCTTGCAAATCCGGCCTGTACCAATCCTTATAAAACGACTTTATAACGTCTGGTTTAAAATTCAATAACACTTGCTCTGTTCCGATAGGAAGGCGTGAGGCGTATCTCGAGTAGTTCAGCACTAAAGGAAAAGTCTGTCTCTGCATTCTTTCTGAGGCGCCTTTGCCCAGGCGTTTCTCTTCCATAACGATACCACGTTCTTTGTCGATCTCATTCGGTTCTAAAATAGCCTCCTGTGCCCAGTCGCGCATAATTTGGATTCCGTTTTTAAGTATTTCCGGGTTATCTGCCGGGAGAGGCAATTGATATACCGTTTGATCAAAAGAAGTTGAAGCATTTAGGTCTGCACCAAAACGCACGCCGGATTTCTGTAGGTAATTCACCAACTCACTTTTTGGAAAGTGTTTGGTACCATTAAAACTCATGTGTTCCATAAAATGGGCCAGGCCCCGCTGCTCGTCGGTTTCCAGAACAGATCCTACTTTATTGGCCAGATACATCACCACCCTATTCTTGGGTTCCGTATTTCGGCGTATATAATAAGTAAAGCCATTTGGTAATTTGCCTGTCCTCACGGCAGGGTCTAAGGGCAAAATCTGGCCGTTAGCATTGTGAATAACAAAAACACTAATCGTGTAAGCTAAAAGATATCTGAATTTCATTTTTTATTTAATTATTGCTTGATGAACAACATGTATAAAAGCTCATGTCGTTTCCATTTTATTGGGGTCTATCCGTAATAAGTTCAAGGATTTTTTCATTGTTAATGATGATCATACCTTGCCTGTCCTCGGTAATCCCATTAGTTAATTTATAAGTGTATCTGGGAACCACGCCTTCCATTATTGTTGGCAAATACGAAAACTGAAAATTATTACCGCCTTCTCTTAATGCTTCGCCCACTTCAATGATATGAGTAGATATGACGTATGAGCAATCCCGATGTCCTCCAAAAGCAGCTGTTGCGGCAAGTGTTGCATCAAATGCATCTTGCACGTTGGTACCTTTAAATAGTTCGTCAAAAACCACCACTAATTTTTTTCCTTCGGCCACCTCTTTTGCAATATGTTTTACACGGAGAACTTCCGCATAAAAATGACTATGCCCTAAAGTAAGGTTATCAGATACATTAATGGAAGTATAAATGCCGTCCTGCACAGAGAATTTCATTGACTTAGCTGCAATGGGAAACCCCATGTGAGCTAAATAAACCGAAACGCTAAAAGCTTTCATTAGGGTTGATTTTCCAGCCATGTTAGCTCCGGTAAGGAAAATTACATTTTTCTCTTTCGATATCGTTATATGATTTGCAACGGCACCTGGCAACCCTGGATGATAGAATTGATCTATTGAAATCTGGTTGTCCATCGTATTGAAAGGAATGGCATCAGGAAAAACGAACCCTCTTTTACTTGCAAGTTCACCAACTGATGTATAAAGGTCGATCTCATAAAGCGTTTTAAGCAGTTGCTGCATCTCTTGATGATAAACCCTTCGCAGCAGATAATCATGTTTTGCAATTTGTCGCCATGTTATTTCGCCAGATTCATCTTTCGATATCCATAACAGCTTTTTATCAGAGAACAAGCGGTCTAAATTTTCTATCGCGGGAAGCATGGAAGAAGGTAAATCTTTACGATTTAATTGACTAACATAAATTTTAAAGTGCGCAATCAATGTTACAGCCGCCGCCAAGCCCTCTTTGATCATTTGAAACTCCCTATCGTTTGCTAAATACTGCATCAGTAGCTTCTGACCCATATTTATCAAGGATGTGGCAGCGCTTCCTTGTCCGGCAAACTGAAGATATTGTTCCGCCCGCTCAAACACTTCGTTGTTGGGCAAAAAGCTATGCTTCTCATCTTGAAAATATTTAAATAAATCAATTCTTTCATTGATTAAACCGGCGTCAGTCAATGGATTTAGAAACATTTCTTCCAAGAGCGCTTTCCCGCCCCTTGTCCTGGCACATTTATAGATGTTAAATATGGAGTCTGGACGGAATTCCCCCAATAAGTTAAGGTCTTCCAGTGTTTGCTTGTCTACCGCAAACCGCTTAATGGGGTTCTGGGATGATTCTTTTATAGCCTTATCTGAACCAAGAATGTTCAAAACATTCTCATTATTAACTATCATCATTCCGTGACGGTCGGTGGTGATGCCCTCATTCAAGGTATAGGTATATTTTGCAGTAGTACCTTCCATGATAGTGGGAAGGTAGATAAAGCGTACATTTTTCGATCGACTACGCAATATTTCGCCCGCCTCAATGATATGCGTAGAAATAACAAATAGACAATCTAACCTTGTTGCAAAAGCTTCTGCAATGGCAACTGTGGCATCATAAGCATCTTTTACATTTGTGCCGCGGAAGAGTTCATCGAAAATAACCAGTAGTCGCTTAGATTTACCCAGATGGCCGGCAACCTTTTTAACACGCATAACTTCCGCGTAAAAGTGACTAAAACCGGTGCCAAGATTATCTGGCAGATTAATGGTAGTAAACATGCCATCCAGCACCGAAAACTTCATTTTTTTAACGGGAACCGGAAAGCCCGCATGAGCGAGAAACATGGTCAGCCCAAGTGTCTTCATGAAGGTGGATTTACCCGCCATGTTTGCACCCGTGAGGAAAAGGACATTTCCATTTTCGTCGGTCTTTATTGTATTTGGCACGGCATTATTCACCATAGGGTGATACATTCCTTCCACGTCCAGTTGAGTGCTATATGATGGCAAAGCCGCGGCAAACGAGAACCCAAGGCGAGATGCCACTGTGGCGACAGCAATATATACATCTAAATGGTAGATATAATCTAAAATCCCCAGCAGCTTTTCCCGCACCTTAAACCTTGCTAATGTATCCAGTTCAGCGGTTTTTGAAAAACTCATCTTTTTGGCCTCCAGCTTATCCAAAAATGGCCGAAGTTCAGGATCACGTAATAAGCTATATACCTTTTCCAGCTCCTCATGATAGGGGCTTTTGAAGGAATCTAATTCCATCTTTCCCGCAAACACATGTAACAGATGCAATATTTCGATAATAGCCAGCAGCCCCTTGTGCAATTGCTTATATTCGTTATCAGCACCTACCGCTCCTTTTAGTTTCCGTTGGACAAAATTATCTTCAACTATTAGCTTTGTACGCGTATCTATGTTAGCTAAATAATGCTCAATCGTATCAAATAGTTCTCCGCTGAATGAAAACTCTACCCCTGAATCCATCATGTGACGGATTATTGAACTCCTGCGGTTGATTGCCCGCTCATCTGATAAAGGATAACGGAATATGTTTTCAAGGATTTTTGCTCCCCCCCTTGTTTTTGTTACATTATATAAGTTAAAAACAGACGCTCTGCCTTTTTTCCCAAAGACATTGATATCTTCCAGTGTTTGATTGTCAATATAAAAAGCCATAACTATTCATTTTATCTTCCACGCCTACGCAACCATAACAGCAAATATCCAAATAGCAAGAGCGATGGAAATACCCACATAAGCAGCATTTTAAACATCTTTGCCTCATGCATATTGATAATGATGTTATTATCAATTGGCTCCCTGCGGCGGGTATCTACCGGAAATTCATTGCCTGACAACCAGTTAAAAGTGCCCAAAATGAGGTTGAAATTCTGGGAGGCGAGGCCTTGTCTGGTTCGGCCAATTTCATTGTTACTCATGCAATCTGCATCACCAAATATCATTACCCGCTGTTGTTTGCCGTTAATTTTACGTACCATAGAAATTGCTGTGGGATATGACTTTTCAACCTTGCCGGCTGCCTCATTCAATTTTGGTATTTTATCGATAAAATCGAATGTTTCCTGTTCGTTCCATACTCCTTTACTTTTCGTAACAAGAATAGGCTTTACGTCAAACCCCATATCGGTGCGGTAGCTTAATCCAACTGCTCCGGGCATGGTAACAAGAAAAGATTCGCCACCATCAAAAAAATAGCTAAGATTTTTAGCCGCAGTGGTAGCTTCTGAAACAATGAAATCCGGACTATAGTCCTCTCCGGTAAACTGGACGAGTTGCCCGGCCAGGAAATTAACTCCAATTTTCGAAAGTATTGGATTCATTATTTCCTGGCGATGTATATCACCCAGAACAATCAGGCTTCCTCCGCGATTGATGTAAGCATCAAGATGCGACTGTTCTTGCTTGTTTAATTTTTTGCGCATATCGGCAATAATCAGGATATTGATATTTACAGGAATATCCTTTTCCAATCCAATCACAACAAAGTCAAAACCGTGGTTTACAAGTGAGTTACGAAATGACTTTTCCGTTGCAAAACGACTATAACTGGCGTCGTTCGTTTGTTCCAAATCACGTTCGCCTTGCCCCCTCAGATATCCCACTAACGGAGGATGAACCATGGTCATTCGTTTAAGAGCAGCAGATATTTCGTGTTCACTTGGGTACATTTCCAAATCGTCAAACATTCGAAGGAATACTTTGTCTCCATTATCACGTTCAAGTACACGCACTAATTGATACCCTTCTGCTTTCAAGTCTATTATTTTATTCATATCAGGCAATGAAAGAACCTCACTTCGCCTCAATCCCTTCATCTTCTCAAGACTCTTAGTGATTAATTTTTCCGTTGAAAGACCTGGGTTGTATGCGATGAGATCAGAGGATAGTGTTGGTGCATAGTAATAGGCATACTCCATTTGAATCCCGGGCTTATAACGTATCAACTGCATAAAAGGCCTTTTATCAGACTTTTGTGCTTCGGGAATGGCAGCAAATGCACTATTGTCAAAAATATTGACGTATGTGGTCATCTTAAGTCCTCCCGTAACTTTCTTCACGATATTTTGACTATTCTTAGTTAGGCTTCGTTGCTTAGTTTGGGTGGCGTCATAATACGTCATCAGTATCGGCCTTGAAGTCAAATACCCGAGGAACATCGCAACCAAAAAAGCTACCGCATATTTTGTCCATGCTTTTGTCAAATGGATTTTTTCCCTGGCAGCCTGTAAACGCAAAGATGACAACGTAAGGAAGAGGCTTGTAATAATTAAAAAGTAAAGGACATCTTCACTGCAAATCAATCCGGATATGAACTGGTCCGCTCTTCCGGCAATAGAAAGCCAATAGGTTATTTCCCGCACAAAATCAACACTTTGACCAAACGAGTCTGCTAAGTTTAGTAATACGATAAAAGTGATTGTCATTACAGCAGCGACAATCCGGTAGAATGTTAGACTCGACATAAACAGACCTATCGCGGAATAGGTAATAATCAACAGGTATATTCCCAGCATTCCGGAGAGCACTAATCCCCAATCGAAGTTTTCTATGGCACGCGAACCAATTAAAACGTAAATGAAAACGATCGTTATCAGTAACAAACAAAACACCGCCATTGCTAAAAATTTACCCAATATGATTTGAGTAGTTTTAACTGGAGATGAGTAAAGTAATTTAATAGATCCGCTGCTGAACTCCCTACTCATTAACCCCATGGTAAGTAGCGGTATATATAGTTGAAGAAATCCCAGGACATTTCGAAAAAACCCTTCACCGCCTGCAAATCTGTTGAGGGTAAGATTGGTTATACCACGGTGTAACACTTCTGACCGAACCGAACGGATCAATATATCCGAAAAGTTCATCGCAGACATAAACGTAAAAAGTATAAGCACCAACCACGCAACCGGAGAGAAGAGAAGTGTCTGTAGCTCCGTAAAAGCAATCCTTTTTACAATATTTTTTTTCATATATTTTTTCAACGCCCCCTTCTTTTTAGAAAGATTACAATACCTGCTACCAACATTAATCCTGGTAGTACCCACACCAGAAAAATTTTGGTTATATTAAACCCCGTTGTACCCAAATGGATATCATTGTCCGTTGTTTTCGGACGGCGCGTATCCACCGGCATTTTATTTCCAGAAAGCCAGAAAAAGCTACCGTTGGCCAATCGGTCATTAAATATTGGCAATCCTTTTGGATAGAAATTTATTCCCCCATTACTGATACAATCGGCATCACCTGATATTAATATCCGCTGCTGTGTACCCTTCACCATCCGGGTAAGACCTACTACGGTAGCATACAATCCGGTCCTTTCACCGGCGACCGAATCTATAACAGGGGTCTCATCTTCGTAATTAACGGGTTTTAATTCGTTCCATACAGTTTTGTTATCTGTCAGGTAAAAGGGTATCGTTTTATATCCGCTATCTGCGATGAATTTTATTCCCAAACTTCCCGACATACCAATACCCCTCTTTGAACCAAAGGGCTTGTAGGGGTATGAAAGTGCAATTGCCTCATCAGTAGGGAAAGAAACTATAAAATTGGGAGGGATTCCATTTTCAGATAATTGTACAAGCTGTCCGGGCCTGAACTGAACGCCGAATTGTTCTATAACAGGATTCATCACTTTTTGCCTGCGGATATCCCCAAGAATGAAAAGATTGCCGCCGCGAGCAATAAAAGTGTTCAATCTTTTCTGCTCATCCGAAGAAAGGGATGTACGCATTTCAGCTATAACCAGCAAATCTACATCCTTAGGAATTTCTTTGTCAAGGTATACCAGCTGGAAATCAAATCCATTGTTTATCAGTGAATACCTATAGACCTTGTCTGTACTAATTCTACGATAACTTAAATCCCCCTGTTGGTTAAACTTACGTTCTCCATGCCCCTGTAAGAATCCTACCACAGGTGATTTCATTGTCAAACGCTTAAAAGCGGCTGATATCTCCGTTTCGCGTGGCTGAGGATCTGGCATATCAAACATCCTTAGATAAGTCCTTTCACCGCTATCCCGTTCCACCAAGCGCACCATCCGGTAATATTCAGATTTAAGATCTACATGGTACTTCCTCTCTACCTCTTCCGCAGTCGAGTAATCATTCGGATCGAGATCTTCAACAAGACAAACCTTCTCAAGAATTTTTCTTGCATTAAGACCAGGGTATTTTTTTTTTAGTTCAAGGTTACCACCATCTGCATAGTAGTAAACATATTTCATCCTGATATCCGGTTTGAAGCGGATAAACTGTCTGAAATTTTCCATATCACCTTTCCGGTTCTGAGGCATACCTGCGACAGAAATATCATCAAGGATGTTGACAAAGGTGGTTATTGTAAGCCCGCCTTTCAGGTTTTTTAATATTTCCTGGCTGTTGAGGGTAATTGTATTGGTTTTGGTTTGAGTAGCATCATAATAGGACATCAATTGAGGCCTTGATGAAAGATAACCGACTCCAGAACTTAATACAATTACGGCTATGTACTTCCACAGCGATGCTTTCCAGCTATTTTGTTGCCTTACAGCATTCAATTTAATTATGGAAAGAGAAAGAAAGAGCAATATAATTACCACAAAATAGATGACATCTTCAGAGCACAACATGCCTCTAACAAATGACTCTGCACGACCGGCTATTGAAAACCAGTAAGTAACGTCCCTTATAAAATCAATATCCTGGCCCACCTTATTGACCAATGTGAAAAAGGTAAGTGCTGCAAGTGTAGAAATTGCAGCTATCTCCTGATAAGAGGTCACGCTTGACATAAACAATCCTATCGCTGAGAATGTACAGATCAACAAGTAGGCTCCAACCATTGCGGTCAGGGCATGTGCCCATCCGAAATCTTTCACAACAAAGCCGGTCCATATCACAAAAACGAAAATGATGAAAAGTAGAACCAAGCCATAAATCATCATCGATAAGAATTTTCCAAGAATGATTTGATAGTTTTTTACAGGAGATGAATACAATAGTTTTATAGATCCGCTTTGCAATTCATTGCTCAAAAGTCCCATTGTTATTAATGGAATATACAAAAAGAGATTATCGAGCACACCTCCATATACACTTACAAGGCCAAAAACTCCTTGTCCAAGAATGCGGGACGTCAATTCCGATTGCCCAACACCCGTATCAATTTGTCCCTGAATTAATCCCCCAAGTTGTCCGGTATACGTAAGCGCCAGTTGCAATGTGAATGCTATCAGAATTACCCAGGCAATTGGTGAATAAAATAACGATTGCAGTTCCGTCAGCGCAATACGCCATACTATTTGCTTCTCTTCCCAATGAGAATTGGGGAGAAGGTTATTAGAAACTTTCTTCATGATTTGTGTGATTAGGCGCTGTCTTACTTATGGGCTTTTTTTGATAATTCTGCAAAAATGGTATCGAGCGAATTTTTCTCTAAAGAAATTTCTGTCAATTGCCACCCGCGTTCCAGACTCAATCTCATGATATTTTCTGTAACGTCCCTGACATCGATAAACTGTAACCGGAAGCGATTACTGCCAATCTCCTCTACTTTTAAAACACCATGCAAACTTGACAGTTCATCTGTTAAAGGAGGATTCATCATACTGATTAACAAACTATTAGGAGATAGATAATTATCAAACTCATTCACCGTACCCTGAAAAACCATTTGTCCCTGTTCCACCATATAGATATAATCACATACTGCCTGAACTTCGGTAAGCATGTGTGTGGAAAGAATAACGGTTCTTTCTTCTCCAATTTCAGCTATCAGCTTTCGGATCTCCAATACCTGGTTGGGGTCCAGCCCGTTTGTTGGTTCATCAAATACCACAAGTGAAGGACGATGTATGATGGCCTGAGCAATACCCACACGTTGCTGATAGCCACCGGACAGGTTGCGGATAAGGCGCTTACGAAAATGGGTGATATTGCATTTTTCGAGTACTTCATCAATGGCGACTTTGACCGAGTTACCGGGTATCCAACGAAGGTATGCCGCATAACGAAGATATTCTTCTACTGTAAGGTCTGTATGCAAAGGGGGTTTCTGAGGTAGAAATCCAATGAAACGTTTCGCTTGTATCGGATCATGCTTTACATTAACATTATTAATAAAAATGTCGCCATTAGTCTGTTTTAGAACTCCACACATGATGTTCATCAATGTAGATTTCCCTGCACCATTCGATCCAAGCAGTCCATATATTCCTTTTTTATTAATTTGTAGATTAATACCTTTTATCGCCCACTGAACGGTATAACGATGAGAAAGGTTCTCAATCTTAACGATGCTATCACCCGTAGTCCCAGATTCATTATGCTTATTATCCATTGAATTGTTTTTAACTCTTTATTAACCACGAGACATAATTCTCGTAATACTATCCGCACACGAACAGTTTAGTAACTAATATTGTAGGTTTTTAATTGAGCGATGAGCATTACCGTCTCATCGCTCTACAGGGTTTTCAGAAATTATATTGACGTGTTTTGTTTAATTAGGGGGTTCTTTTCTGTCACATCTCTTGGGAATGGCATGATCCAAAGGTCGGAACCAGGAGTCAACGTTCGCTTAACACCGCTATCATCTGTCTTTATCATCGTTCGCTGATATTCGGTTTCCGTATTGAAGCGTTTCATATCATAGAACATCATATCTGTTCCAAAGAGTTCAACGTCACGTTCATGGCGAATTAAATCTATTGCCTGGGCTTTAGTTGTTACCCGGCCTTTCCATGGAATGTATTTGCTGGCAATTATTCGCTTTGCCCGAATGGCATCCAGATCATCCATTGCCTTATCAATGCCCGCTTGTGTACCTTGACGTGCATTACATTCAGCGCGGATAAGGTAGACTTCCAGTGTTCGGATACCTCCGGTATTTGCATAATCCACCCGGCGATAGTCATAATAACCGTTATCCGAGTTCCTATAAAAATTGCAGAGAAAACGCGTATCACCGTCTTCAAAACGACCCGGACCACGCGTGCAAAATTGGTTTCCGGCAGAGTCGCTCAGCGGTATTCTGTTCTGAGAAGGTGTAAAAGCGGGACTGTAGTCTATGTTCGTTAAGCCACCCACTACCCATAAATTTTCGGCATTGGCGTCGGTAAAGCAAATTTGGGGAAGACCTCCAAAGGCTGAACGATTGTTCTGTATGGTATTTCCGGTGCCATTCGGGTCAATATTGGTGTTGAAATAATTCACCATATTGTAAATAAAACTTTGTTTTGCAAGCACCGTTTCGGCATCCGCCTGCGCGTCATTAAAATTATGCATAAAGAGATGGATGCGTGCACGCAAGCCAATGGCCGCAGTTTTCGTCGGGAAGACAAAATTTATAACATTATCGTCCATCACGGGGATCGCACTATTTAGATCGTCCATTATATGTCCGTAAATTTGGGCCACTGTTAATTGCGGTACAGGTGTTTCAAAATCATCTGCTGTTGAGATATAAGGCACCCCGCCATCTGTATTGGCAGACGCAGGATTGTATGCTTTGGCATATGTATTAATCAAATGAAAATAAAATAAAGCCCTGAATACTTTTGCCTGTGCTACCAATACCGTTGCTTCTTTGACTTGGGCGCTACTTAACCCAGAAATTTTAGGCACATCGTTTATCACCAGATTGTAGTAAAATAACGAAGAATAATCACCATCATAAGTTCCATCGCTTGCTGTGGCATCTATTCTAGCTCCTATTGTAGCTATCCACAAATAGTTATTTCTATAAGGAGCGTCACTGATTTGTGATGAAGTCTGAAATATTTCGTTTACAACTTGTCTTTTAGTTTTACCATCGTGCGTAAGCAACATAGTATTTTCCAGAAAAGCTCTGTAATCTGCAATTGTTTTTGGAACTACTTGCCCTTTGGGAACGATCCCCAAATAGTCTTTACCGCATCCCGATATGAGGAAGCTGCATAAAATAAATATTGGTAGATTGATTATCACCTTTCGTTTATTCCATGTTATTATGGATAATATCTTTTTCATGATCTTAATTTTAAAATAAAAAGTTTATGCCAAAAGAATAACCTGGCTTTAATTTGAGTGTTCGTGTTCCATTAGTGGCATTATACGCTTCGGGATCGCTACCTTCGCCATTTGCCGCGATATAGAATAAGTTGTTGGCTTGTGCCCGTAAACGGATGCTCTTGAAAATACTTCTGCTTAAAAGCTTTGTTTGTGCCAGGTCATATGAAAATGTCAAACTTCGGAGTTTGATATAGCTCGCAGAAACTACCTTATCATCGGTGTAGAGCCAATATTGATTTCGGTAAGTAGTGTTTTGATCATAATTATAGGTTACCCTTGGTGTTACACCTGGTTTCAATTCATCACCCGGTTTCTTCCAGGCATTATCATACCCATCGTACATAAGGTTAGTAACACCTTGTTCGTACGCAGAAAGGTCAGGACTCGCGCTGAGTTTACGCATTACATTTCCGCCACTATAGATTATATTGGCCGATAGCTCCATTCCTTTCCAATTAAAGCTCGTATTAAAACCTCCGGTATACAATGGAACAAGGCTTCCACTGTATACAAGGGCACTGAAATTGTTAATATTTGCATTTGATACCTCTGCGCCCTTTTCGTCGTAAACAACTGGATCGCCTTTATCATTAATCCTGGCAAACCGATAGCTAAACAAAGAATTTAGTGGGTACCCTTCGATAAGGGTCCCAGTACCGGTTCCTCCGGCGGCAATACTCGCCGTGCCGGAAGGCTGAATAAATACTTTGGTAACTTTGTTCTTATTATAGGCAAATGTAAAACCAGCCGTCCATCCCCAGTCCTTCTTCTTAAGAATAGATCCATTAAGGCTCATTTCAATTCCACTATTGGTCATATCGCCGGCATTTTGCTTTAATGTACTGAAACCATAAGTAGGGTCTATTTGTGTGTCTACCAGTAGGTCAGAACTATTTCGCTTATAGTATTCAATAGTACCATTAAGGCGATTGTTCAGTATGGTATAGTCGGCACCAAGGTTGAAAACTTTTATTTTTTCCCATCGAAGGTTTGCGTTCGGAGGGGAACTAACTGTACCGTAAGGCCTTTGGGTCACAGAATTAGTTTGATCGGAGCTATATTGTGCAACAAGGTATGGCGAAACGTCCCTTGCAATATTTCCGTTAACACCGTACGTAGCGCGGAGTTTAAGACGATTAAGCCACTTAACATCTTTCATGAATGATTCTTCCATCATATTCCAGGCCACGCCCCCAGACCAAAGAGGCCTGTTCTCGTATTTAAGACTGGTTCCGAAATAGTTAGATTTATCCCACCGTATGCTACCTGTTATGTCATAGCGGCTCATCAGGGTATAAGCAGCGTTACCATAGTACGAGACATATCGGTTTTTATTTTCCCGTTCCGCATGGAAATCATCACTACTGAAAGAAGCATACGATCCGAAAACGTTTCCTCCACCCTGTATCAGGTCATAGTTATTCAAATCTGTCCATGTTAAAAGATCGCTGTTATACCCATAAACTTTGTTCATTGAATAATTACCGCTAACCTCCCGCATTTCGTTACCCGCAAGTACCACCAATGAATGAAGGTGATCGTTTGTCGTATAATTAAAATTCAACTGGTTTCTCCAGGTATAGTTTTCTGAATTATTTGTGGCCACCGTACGGGCATCCCCATAAGGTACGCGGTGACCAATTGTATTAGAACTTGGATCTAGATATGTATTGACATCATAAAGGTATCTCATCCTATAAGAATCTTTATCATCCAACGTAATTGCCTCATCCTTACCGTTCTCATATTGAAACCCCGAAGTAAATTTCAGCCATTTTGTTAATTTAAA
Organism: Mucilaginibacter gracilis; assembly: GCF_003633615.1. Taxonomy (NCBI): domain Bacteria; kingdom Pseudomonadati; phylum Bacteroidota; class Sphingobacteriia; order Sphingobacteriales; family Sphingobacteriaceae; genus Mucilaginibacter; species Mucilaginibacter gracilis. Next base: position 4,593,541 of record NZ_RBKU01000001.1, read on the forward strand.
ATCCAGGCTTGTAGCGATTCGCGTACGAAATTCAGTAGTATGGACCAGGCTACTTCCCAGTTCATTGATTAAGGAAAAATCAAGGGGCAACAAATCATTAGGATATTGTTTGAGGGTAGTGAGGTCGCTTGGTTGAGTTCTGGATCTGTAATAAGAAACAGAATTTCCACTACCATCTACAAGGCGAGAATACGGATACAAATCAGTTACGGCAGCATCCGCCCCATACTGCGGAGCTTCACCTTTACCATACTGGAGATTAGCATCAATTTCAGCTGTAAGCCATTTTGTAAGATTAATAGAATTACGAAGGCTTGTAATGAGCGACTGATCGTCTGTATGCTGAGACGATCCTTTGTTATTTGAAAAAGTAAACGATGCAGTCGTATTGATTCCATCTGTGGCTTTGCTTACCGAAAGCGCATATCGTTGAATAATAGGCGACTGATAGATATACTTTTTAAGGTCATCAAGTAAAGGAACCCCGTTTGAACGATACTGCATCAATTGCTTATCTGCTTCTTGCTTAGATAATGAACCGTCATAATATTTGAGCATTAGATCCAAACTGGGAGACGGAATAAAATCCCCATTACGCAATCTATTTACTTCCAATTGCCTTTGAGATGGGTCTATCAATGCGGGATTATTGTTCACAAAATTCCATTGCATGTCAATATACTTGCTTGCTGACATGTACTTCATGTAGCTATAATCATAGTTCGGTGTTACCTGTATATCGGTTGAAAAGGAGACCTCTGCGGCTCCTTTCTTTTTTGCCCTTTTTGTAGTAATAACGATAACACCATTGCCTGCGCGGGCACCGTATATTGAAGCTGCAGCAGCATCTTTCAAAACTGTAATGCTTTCAATATCGTCGGGATTAATTGCCGGCATCTTATAATAAATAAACTGATTGTTTACAAACTGTAACTCCCCTTCAACTGGAAATCCGTCTATCACGTAAAGTGGCTGATCGGAACCATTGCTAAGAAAGGTACCTTTACCTCTGATGGTGAAACCATTCTGATCTTTGACAACTCCTGCTATTTTCCCTTCCAGTGCAGACCCGAGGTCAAAAGTAGTCGACTTGCTGATTTCTTTGCTACTGACTGTACCAAAGGAACCGGTAGTCCGTTCTTTAGCTATAGTCTGGTAGCCGGTGCTAACCAGGACATTTACCTCATTGAGGTTACTTACCGCTACTTCAAGTTTTATATCGCCAAGGTTTGGAGATACTTTTATTTCTTTAACTTTATAGCCTATATAGTTAATTTCAAGAACAGCATCGTCTCTTACATTATTGATTCTAAACTCGCCCTTTTCATTGGTTACTACACTAAAATTCTTCCCCTTAATTTTAACCGTTGCACCAACGAGTACAGCACCATTCTCATTAAGCACTCTCCCTGTTACGTCAATATTTTCAAATAACTGCTTTAGAATAGAACTTTCTTTCGCTTTAATAGAGATTATTTTTCCATCAATTGTGTAGGAAAGGCTCAATCCCGATAAAACCTGGTCCATTGCCTTATCTATTGAAGCATTTTCAAGAGACACGTCAATGTCTTTTATAGTGGAAATAACCTTTCCATCATAATAAAAGTCAAAACCGCTTTGTTTACGGATCTCCTTCAATACCTCCTCCAGCGGCACATTCCGCCGGTTTAATGTGATTTTTTGTGCAAATCCGGCGGCACTGGCTTGCATAAAGAAGGTTATAAGGATAACGGTGGTTAATCGCATAATTAGCAATATTTTATGGCATAGAGGTTTGGGTATACCAACTTCATTAGTATAATTTTTATACATTTGTTTAGTTCGATTAAGCAGAACGCCGTGCTTTCGAAGGTCGTGGCATCTGCGGGTAAACAGTTGATTATTTAGCTGATTGTTTTGAACGAGAACCAGGGATGTTACAAGCATTCCTGGCTTCTTCTTTTATGGCCATAGGTTTACGGAAGTAATAGTTTTCTCATTATTGTTGATTTAAGTGAATAATTCTGTTGATTTTGTTGCATTTGGGGATATAAATTTTAGCGGGAGACACGTATTTTTCTACCTTCAATATTAAATTTCACCTGCCCTGAAGCCTCTATCGCACTCAAAACTTCTGAAAGTTTATTATTTCTGGATATCCAACCACCGGATTCAAGTTCATTAGGAACTGAAGCATCATAAATTACTTCAACATCATACCATCGAGCAATCTTTCGCATTGCCACTTTGAAGTTGATATGATTTAAAAAGAAATCCCCCCCTTTCCAGTCGGTAACATTTTCAATATTGGCTTCACTGACGTTAATTGAACTCCCTGTATTCAACGCCTGTTCACCCGGCTTGATCATGCGAAAATTGCGGCCAGATCTAACCGATACAGAACCTTCCAATAAAGTGGTTGCTATGCCATATTCATCAGGATAGGCATTTACATTAAAATGTGTTCCTAACACCTCAACTTCCTGATCATTACTTTTAACTATAAAAGGATGTACTTTATCTTTGGCAATTTCGAAGTAACCTTCGCCTTTTAGTGTTACGCGTCGTTTTCCATGATCCATAAGGTTAGCCGAATAGGTTAAACTAGAAGCTGCATTTAACCAAACTTTTGAATGGTCCGGAAGGATTAAAAGATAGGTTTCGCCTTTGGCGGTGGTCAAAGTGTTGGTTTTGTTTGGATCGTTGTTGTTTGATTTGATCTTGTATACAACTTCACCATTTGCGGACTTGGAAATGCTAACCCCTGCCTCTTTGGCAATTTCACCATTTGAAGTTTCACTTAATTTAATTTCCTTACCGTTAGCTAAAGTCAGCGTTGCGCCAACTTTTCCAGGAGAAATATCATTAACGTAAGCGGGGTGTATCTTGTGGCTTAATTGATTATTCTTACTATAAAAATAAAGCCCTGAAACGATGATGACTATCGCTGCCGATGCTGCAATACGAGGCCACAAATGAAGCCATCGCCCCTTTACAGGACGATGCGGAATTTCCGAAATCCCTGCTAAAACCTTTCGCCACCCGGAGTTTTCGTCAATTGCCCTGAATTTTGTAAATTTTGAATGCAACCTGTTTTCTTGCATTAATTCATTTAGAAGAATTTGGTTGGCTGGATTTTCTCTGAGCCAGTCCTCCAACCGTTGTCGTGCGTCATGGCTCATCTCACCTTTCTGGTAGAGGCCGATTAACGTTGCAATATCAAATTCTTTTTCAAACATGTCTCTTGGTGTTGATGCCGATTCCGAAGTTTAATCTTACAATTTATTAACCAGCATCTAACATAGAAACCACAAAACGGCAAAACGCCCAGTCAAAAATGTTTTTTTTTATTTTTTATTTAGAAAGATGAATACGGCGAGTGTGAGCGCATCGGAAGCGGCTTTTTTCAAAAATGAATTATGCAAAATTTCGATTGCACGAGCTTTATGATTCCGTACAGTTTTAACAGATATATTCATAAGACTTGCAACCTCATCTGTTTTTTTACCTTCAAAATATAGTAAGGTAAAGACGTTCCTGCACTGTTCAGGAAGTAATTCCACTTCCTGGTGCAAAATATTTAAAAATTCCGACTCTACAACTTGGTTGAGTACAGCCAAATCTATCAGGTCAAGATGCTGAACGTATTCTTGTTGCTTGGAGGTTCTTCGTTTTAACTGCTTTAAAAAATTCAGACTTGCATTCCTGCAGGTGATGAACAAAAAAGCTTTGATTCCTTGAGCAGATTCAAAATCTTCTTTACGTTCCCAAAGTTTTACAAACGCAGAGGCCGCAATATCTTCGGCTTCCGCATCATCCAGAACCATTTTACTAACAAAGTAATGTAACCCGCGATAATGAAGCTTAAAAAAATGGGCCAGTGCTTTCTCGTCACCTTTTCGCAAAGCTTCAGTCCACAAATTTGTGTCGTCAGTCACATTTCCCATTTAATAATAGCCTAAATTAAGGCACAATATCTGTATTTATATCGAATTTTGTAAATCGATGCTTGAAAATCGTGTACAAAAACACTAATTACACACAATACCGAAATGCATTAAACAGTTTTTTGTACAGTAAGTATTCGTTTCTTTTTGAAAAAGAAATATTTTAATATTGAATAAAAGCTAAAAGGTGCTTATTAACTGTTTCAGGTCCTCTCATGGAGGCGAAATTTTTCAGATTTACATCCAATGGAAGATGAAAATCCTGACGACGTTTATGCCGTCGCAGAAGACCCTGCGCCTTTTGAGCCGGAAGATATAAACATAGTAAACCTTCGTGACCTCCAGTGGAATGTGATAAATCTTGATTCTACCCGCTTTAATATATATATATACCTATTTAAAGAGCCATTCTGCCTTATTGATCTGCACTAAGCGCACATAACACCTTATCAAAAAAGTTCGATGGCGAAACCTCGCATCCTAGCTCCGGCAGACTGCTTTTCGGCAAATAAGTTTGTAGCGATTATGTACGCCTTTTCGCAATCAAGAAATTCACATTTTCCGTTATTGGCAGATTTTGAATACAAAAGAGAAGTCACCAGAAAATATAGCGTTTACAATGAGGAATATGGCGAATGGGTGAACCATAACGCTCTCCCTCTTCGTCAATTAAGATTTATAAATAGACACATTATTATACTTTAAGGGTATTCTCGATAACTGAATAAGATCTTGCATAAATTGGTTCGAACCAACAAGGTCGAGGGGTACAAAGCCGCGATTAGGACGTATTTTAGTTCTAACGCGGCTTTGTTTTTTAGGTGAAGTGCTGTTAATCAGATAGATAAGCTCCATCGCTTTGTTCAACTTTCCGGTTCGATGTACCAAACCATCAAAACTCCATTTTTCAAGAAAGATCTAACCAATAATATCCCGCTGACGGGTTAATTTAAGTTATACAAATGTATTGAATTTCATGCACTTATATTTCAAGGCATTCGCTATATTTGATATAAACCAATAATATTATGAGCGTTAATGACTATGACCACGAATTGCATGAAGCAATACAAGACCTTTTAGATGAGGGCTTAATCGAAAAAGGAACACCCGCGTATGGCATTTCTCAAAAAGTCATAGATGAGGGTTACGATTGCTTGTCATCAAAACAGCGTTTTGTTTACGATACGGTTGTAGTGCCTGCACTTCAAAAACGTGGTGAACAAATCGAAGTAATCCAAAGGATAAACTCGATGCCCGACTAAGTTATGGGGGCTTCAAATACATTGGAAAGGCTGGGGAACATTCTGCAAGCTATTCACATCCATAAAGAAGATGCAAACATCAGACTGGCAAGCCAAGCCCATAACATAGTATTCTTAAAAAACGACCCAATCGTCCCCGATCAGTATAAAAATGCTTTTGCTGAATTGATTGAAAAAATAGAACGAGCGCAACTATTTTACGACAAAATAGCGATTTACCGATTTCCCAATATGCACAAAAGCACGGCGGCCAAATATATAGCCATGTTAATGAGCGTTCACAGCATAGTGGCTTATGATTTAGGGTAATTTAAATCTATTATACTTGTTTAGCCTAAAACCTATAATTACATGAAAGCAACAATAAAAGCCTGCTTGGATGGTATCGGAAACCATGATGCCAATCTTAGTTTGTTTAGAGACCGTAAATGGCTCACACAAAAATTGAATGGGTTAAACTATGCACTTGAACGCCTATCTATTGGCGAAGAAGATGCCTCGATATTTAAAACAAACGTCAAAGCTTTTTTAGAAAAAACGCAAAGCAAAAGCAGCGATGCAGAAATAAGAGCCTCGATAAAAGAGCTTATTAGAAATATTGACGCGATGACTGGTTATAAACCCCTTGAAATGCCTTAAATATGGAAGTTATATGTATCTTATTAAGTCAACATATATTGATTGATTACATTTGGTAAAGTGTGATAAACAATGGTTCAATCGAAAACGGGTTAGATATTTCAAATTGACCTTAATCATCAAACAGAGTGGCCAAACGTTTTAAGTCTTCTAATAAAGGGTTCGTGTAGACGTCGGGTTTGAGTACTTTACCGGAATCGAACACATCGATTCCGGTTTTTTATTGCCTTTTTCTAGCTTAAATATTCTTTAGACCGTGTTCAAAGTGTTTCTACTGAACCTATTTCATTTAGATCCCTTATAAGCCTTCTGAGCCAAATCCGTCTCATGAAATATTATCGGTGCAACCTATTCGTAATTTTTAGCGTCTTATTAAGAGACTCAATAATAATATATGAAAAAAGTATTCCTATTTTTAATTTTTCTAATGCAAATATTGCTCTGCTTTGCGCAAAAAAACCAACTTAAATTACCCAGCGACAATAAATTAAAAATCTCATTAGATACACTGGTAGAGCAATCAGTTTCTGCATTTATGAAAAATAATTCTAGGGTTGGCATTTCAATAGGGATTATTAAAGATGGAAAGTCATATCTCTATAATTATGGTTCAATCCAAAAGGAAAAATCAGAATTACCAACGGGCAATACCGTTTACGAACTTGCATCCATTACAAAAACATTTGGGGCAACTTTGCTTGCAAAAGCCGTTCTCGATAAAAAGGTAAACCTTGATGATGATATAAGAAAGTACCTCAAAGAAGATTATCCTAATTTGAATTACAACGGAAAACCTATCACTTTACTTCATTTGGTTAATCTCACATCTGGACTACCCAACTGGATGCCAGATAAAGATATCTTTGGAAAGGCAAATCCAGACTCCATTCCCTATATTTTAGATTCAGTTCACACAAAATATAGCAGACAAGATTTTTACCGAGATCTGCATCATGTAAAACTACAGGTATTGCCCGGAAGCACTGCTCGACATTGTAACACCGCCGCCCAATTGCTTGGTTATATTATGGAAATCGTCTATAACAACTCCTACGAAAACCTTCTGAAAATACATTTCGCTGAACCACTCAAAATGAAAAACACACTCCTATTAACTCTTGGAAAACTGCCCTCAAAAATGGCAAAAGGTTATGATGGTAAAGGACGTGTGATGCCCATTATTGATTGGGAGGATCTGCAAGTGGCAGCAAGTATAGCTTCTTCGAGTTCAGATATGTTAAAGTATATGAAATTTCACCTAAATGAAGTAAACGCTATCGCAAAATTAAGTCACCAGCCAACTTTTGGAAAGGTTGAAGATGGTGCTATTGCACTTAATTGGAAAGTAAGAAAAACGGAGAACGGTAAGCGGAGCATCTCCCACACAGGCGGCAGTTTAGGATTTAGCAGTTATATGGTATTTTACCCCGATTTGAATTCAGGTATTGTTTTACTTTCAAACGAAGCAGATCAAGGCACACAGAATGAACTTATTGCACTCTCGGATAAAATTATAAAACCCTAGGTACAGTACATGCAGTAAAGTCGGTTGTTTTAGAAACTTTTTCAAGAAAGAGTTTATTATGAAGGTCATAGCTTTGTTGCCCCTTTATTGAAATAGTGTATGTGAATCCTGCATCGTTTTGTTCGAAGGTTTTTTTCACCCAGTTGTAATACAGGTTACAATCACATTTTTGAGCAAAAGATACAACTGTGAATAATACAAATATTGAACTTAAAATAGCTCTTTTCATGTTGGTCAATTTGATTTACTCAGTCCTTATATTTTTTATGGGATTAGCCAGGGATGCTTTTAAAGAGGTGTAACCGATAGCTACTGTAGCGATAAATGCAGTGATAGTTAAGGATAGTAAAAATATGGTCGCGTCTATATTTATTCTATAAACAAAATCCTGAAGCCAGTGTGACATCAAAAGCCATGCGCAAGGGGCTGCTATTAAAAAAGCGATAATGAGTAACCTACTAAATTCTCTTCCAAAAAGCCAAAGCACAGACCTTACACTTGCGCCAAGTACTTTTCTTACACCAATCTCTTTTCTTCTTTGTACGGCCATAAAAGAAACCAACCCGTAAAGTCCCATGCAGCCAATAACAATGGAAATACCAACCATAGCTTCCATAAGTTGTTGCAAACTAATCTCCGATTCGTACATCTCCTGGATATCTTTATCCAGGAATGAATATGAAAAAACATTGTCTGGAAAAGTTTTTGTAAATAATGTCTGGATGGCTAATAAATCCTCCTTTGTTGATTTTGCAGGAATTCTGACGGCGCATCTATAAAAATCTTTTGACATGCTGAATATACAAATGGGATCAATACCGGCATGGAAACTTTCATTGTGGAAATCTTTTATAACGCCAACAATCGGAAATGAAAACCCATTTACTATAAGCCGTTTTTGAAGTGCTTCTTGCGGAGTTGATAAGTTTAACTTTTTCAACATGGTTTCATTGACTAAGTAGCCGCTAACGGTATCAGAAGAAGTAATATTATGGCCCGCTATTAGTTTCAAGCCAAAGGTTGACAGGTAATGGTCATCTCCTCTTTTGACATTGACCTGAAATGCTTCTTCCGTGGGGCGATTGTCAAACTTAAACCCGTACCAGTCATTGCTGTCGGACATGGGCGCACTGGAACAGAAACTAATATTACTGATACCAGGGATTTGGGATAATTGGTTATGCAGCGTAGGTAAAGCCTTGGCTGATTTTCCCGGGAGATCAATCAACAGGATGTTGTCTTTATTAAATCCCAGGTCAGAATTTAAGGAAAACCGCATTTGCTTAGCTATTACAATTGAAGCGATTATCATCAGTTGTACGATGGTAAATTGCAGGATGATCAATACCCTTCGGATAGATATGCCGCCACCTTGTTGCTGGGTTATTTTGCCTTTCAAGGCTTCAACCGGATTAAATTTGGCCAGCTTTATACTTGGATAATAGCCTGATAACAATGTAACCACAATAAGCAATACAACGGCAAAGGATAATACCGGCCATTTCAAAAATTCATTTCTGGCTATTTCTGTATGGAATAATTGGTTAAATAATGGTAAAACTATGATAGCCAATCCCATCCCAATCAGGATGGCTGTAATGACTAGTACCGCTGTTTCCGCCATGATTTGGCTGAACATCTGTGCTGTGGAACCGCCCATCGTTTTGCGTACACCAACTTCTTTACCGCGGTTTAACGATTGGGCCGTAGCAAGATTTATAAAATTAATACATGCCGTTATAACCAGGAACAAGCCGATAAACGCCAAAGCCCACAAATATTTCGGTTCAATTTTTCCGTCATACCTGGTATCGAAATGGATAGATGATAAAGGTTGTAAGTAAAAGAAGTAGCTATTGGCATCGGCAGGTTTACAATATTTTTTAATTAATTGGGGAAATGAGTTTTCAACTTCCTGGGCTTTAACCCCTGGTTTCAATTTCAGGAAGCACTGTACCCCGCTGCTGATACTGCTCCATGAACTGTCACTGGCCTGCCATTGATTATGTTTCTTAAAATTAGCATAGGATAAATAGATCTGTTGCTGCTGATCCGAGTTTACAGGAATGTCTTTTAATACCCCGTTTATCGTGTATACATCTTTATTATTAAGTACCAGTTGCTTGCCTATAGCGTTTTCATTAGGAAATAACTTTTTAGCAATTTTATTGGTAACAATAGCCATATCAGGGGCAATGAGCGCTTGTTTGGCATTACCTTCAAGCATCGGAAAATTAAATATATCAAAGTATTCGGGCTCTACATAAGCGGCATTTTCCTTAAAACGTTTGATATCTCTTCCTGTCGTGCTGAATAAAACGCCTGTTCTGTTCACCCGCATCGCAATTTTTTCGGCATAAGTGTAATCATTGCCAAATGCTTTGCCGAATGGTGCTGGAATACCTTGCGAGTAATCGATCATGTCATAGGTCGTCTTGGAAACAACCCGGTATATCCGGTCTTCATCTTTATGAAAGTTATCAAAAGACAGATGGTAGCGTAAAAGACAAAAAATCAATATCGCACATCCTATTCCTAAAGCTAAACCTGAAATATTAATAAATGAATAGAGCCTATTTCTAACTAAATTACGCCATGCTGTAAGGATATTGTTTTTAAACATATGCTAAAGAATATAATTAAAATCCGGTAAGATGACGTATCATTAAAGATTGTGCCTGATTTGTATTTGATTGACCGATAGTGAATTATGGATATTTGCTTAACTCTCCTTTTGTATCAGAAACGAACAGTTGATGTTCGTTTTTGATCGTACTGGGGTTTATGCCTGTCCTTCAATACAAAACCTAAATCCCCTGCGCCATTCACATTTCCAACACGAATGGACGGGGCTGCTGCAAGGTGCTTTCTTAAACGGTTGATAAAAACATCAATGCTTTGGGCGCTAAAAAAATCAGGAGGACATATATAGTAATGCGGAGTTGCTTCATTGTATGGTATAAAAATGATTTTTAAAGGTAATAACACAAAATGTAAAAAAAAAGCAGTGATCCCTTTACTTAAAAAGGACGTGTTGAATTTCCATCAGAATTTATAACCAAGCGAAATACCGAACCCCGAGTTTTTTAGTTTGTCCTCGCGTGTTACGCCGTCAACGTGCGGCTGTAAATTTGCCAACCCCAACTGTGCGCCCAATTGAACAGAAAGTTTATTAAAAAACTCATACCCTGCTAAAAAATTCAAACCATAATCCAGTGGCTTTCCATACAAATACGAATTTATATCCCCTCCATCCATCGCATTGTTTTTAAAAATAACGTCTCCCTTTTTCCCTACAACAATATCACCAATAGCCGCATCATTGTCCGACGTCCAATCACCACCAGTTCCATACGCAATATATGGCCCTGCACCGAACAATAACTTGCCGTTACCTAAACGTGGCTTATACAGCAAATTGATAGGTACTTCTATATAGGATGCATTAATTTTAAAGTTGGTGGCGGAGCCATAAAAGCCACCGTTTTCTTGCTTATATCCTTTACGGGAATATTGCGCTGCCGGCTGTATATAAACGTCACCTGCAATTGGTATATCAACAGTCAGTCCCAGGAGAATGCCCGGCACAGATTGGGTGTTAATTTTATTGCCATTTTCATCCTTCATCATTACGTTAGAAAAGTTCACCCCGGCTTTTATACCAACTTTCGTTTGGGCGTTGGCCAAGTTTACGGCAGCCATTAGGACAAGCAATAATATCAATAAATGTAAATTTGTGATTTTCATAAAGCAAGTTTTGCAACGGTTAATGTAATTTGATTTTTATGTAATACGCAATTCTGTGCCTAATCGCTACAATCACCGTACAGTTTGTTATTGTTCGTATTTTCTTCTTGACTGGATGAGAATTTATATTTCAAAGTATTGTTAAAAATTTTGTAAAGTGCCGTTCGGCCGTTTCGATATCTATAAAGAATAGTCTTTTATGATTTGCGATGCTTGACCCATCCAAATCTGACCGGGATCTTTTTGCCCTCAAAATAATAAATGCCGGTTATTATTGCCGGAATTTCTTCGTAACCCTCCTGCATATTGTCCAGAATAAAATATTCCTGATTATTTGGGCTACATACCCCGCCAATTAAATGCAGGGCAATAATTAAATGTGATAACAGTGTTATAGAAACGGAGGCACTAATCTTATAAAGTAGTTTAATGTTTACATTTTTCAGGAAGTATACCTTTTCATGGCAAAACACGTTTAAACAATCTATATGGAACTTATAAAAATCAATGGTATCAGGCTTTATACCGAAGTCAAAGGAACTGGGTTTCCTATTATTTTAATACATGGCGTCGGCGGCGATCACCAGGCACATTTAAGAAATGTAATTGAACCACTGTCGAAAAACTTCCAAACAGTAGCATTGGATTGCCGTGGTCACGGACAGTCAGATAAGCCGTTAGCATTCACTATGGAAGATCATGTGCAGGATATTATTGGCATCATGGATCATTTTGGCTTCGAAAAAGCGCATTTGCTTGGCCTATCCATGGGCAGTTATATCGCTCAACAGGTTGCTATCACAGTGCCTGATCGTATTGATAAGTTAATATTAACGGTTACAAAGTCCAATGGACTTACCTCTTCGATACAGCGTTTGTTTAAAGAAAATGAGGAAGAAATTAAGGGTTTTAATATGCACGAAACCATATTAAAACTATTAAAATTTATGGTGTATGACCCCGAACTGATGAAAAACCATTTGGAGGTATTTGAAACAAAGCTGAGCCCCGAACAATTTAATGCGGCCAATAAAGCTATTAGTGCTTTCGATTTCAGAAAACAGCTCGATAAAGTTAAAGCAAAAACACTGGTTATCAGCGGAAAGTATGATGGCCTGAACCCTCCTGCTGACGGAAAGGAAGTTGCTTCACTCATAAAAAATGCCACTTTTGTGGAAATGCAATATTCCGGACACGCACCTATGTTTGAGGAACCAAATGTCTATATTAATATCGTTGAGGCCTTTTTGTTAAAACCATAACGCACAATATTTAGGAGAAACGTTGCCCGGCAGTATGCTTTGGCGACTTTTATTATTTTTGCCGCCGATATGAGAAACGATTTAGAGCAGTTGAAAGCCGAGGTGAAGCGCCTGCATACCCAAGGGGTAAACTTATTGAACGCCATAAGAGACGAGCAGTTCCCCGAGCAAATCGAGCAGCATTTTACCAACGTGCTTAAAAAAAACTACCAGGAATTTAAAAAGGGGTTGCCGGTTTTTAAGTCCGCTTACCAGCCCTGGTACAGCGAAGCCACGGCCGTAGTAAAGACCTTGCTCCCATTACGCTACAATGATTTTTTGGCCTTATATGAAAAGCCGAAGAACCGGAAAGAGATTAATAAGGACAATTACGTGATAGCCGATTATTTCAGTGAAACCATAGTGACCGCCGGCTTCGATAAAAAGGTGGTTGCGGGACCCGACGCGGCTATCCCGGCTTTCGAGCAGCAGTACCAAATCATCGCGGCGGTGCTGCAAACACTGGATAGTTCGCTGCTGGATATCCGGCGCGAGGTGCAAGCCGCCTTGCTGGATGCCGAACTGGATAAAGCAGCTTTACTACTCAAAAACAAACATTTGCGGGCAGCCGGGGCTATAGCCGCCATCGCCCTCGAAAAACACATGGAGCAGGTTTGTGAGCGCCGGCAACTGAAAATAAGCCGGAAAACCATCGCCGACCTGAACGAAGTTCTTAAAAAAAACGAGATCATTGATTTCCCGGCCTACCGGCACATCGGTTTACTGGCCGAGCTTTATGATTTGTGCGCCGTCAACAAAAAACGCGAACCCGAACCGGCGGAGGTGGCCGACCTGATTAACGGGGTGGATAAGGTTATTAAAACCGTATTTTAACACGGCGCAAACGCTAATTGAGCCCTCGCCAAATGGAAAACGCCGTAAATGAGCCGAACATGAATAATAAGGATACCAGGAGAATTTCGAGATTGACGGCAATTTTAACACAATTGCAAACTAAAAGAATGCTAACCGCAACCACCCTTGCTGAAAAGTTTGGTGTAAGCATCCGGACAATTTATAGAGATATCAAAGTTTTGGAACAAGCAGGTGTACCTATCTATACAGAAGACGGAAAAGGATACGCATTGCTGGAAGGTTATCGAATTCCACCCGTTATGTTTACCCAAGATGAGGCAAATGCTTTGATAACGGTTGAACAGGTGGTGATGAAGAATAGTGACAGTTCGCTGGTTACCGCATATTCCGAAGCGATCAATAAGATCAAAGCTGTTTTATTATATGCAACCAAAGATAAAATTGAATTGTTGGCTAACAGAATTGCAATTAGCCCCGCCATGCCCAATACCACCACAAGCAATTGGTTAACAATGGTTCAAAATGCATTAACATCCTTTAAAGTTTTAAATATTACCTACAGGTCTGGCTACAAAGACGAAACAACGGAAAGAAACATTGAACCATTTGCATTGTATTACACGCTGCAAGAAAATTGGTCGTTGATAGCCTACTGTAGATTACGAAAAGCGTACCGGATGTTTAATTTAGACCGAATAACCAGTATAACTCCACTTCATATCCATTTCGAGCCCCACGAACTAACGCTTGCATCCTATTTAAAAGATAAAGAAAAAAACTTCCAACACCCCTGACATACTGCTGTCATAGCGCCTTATTACTTTTGCCCAACACAATTAATTAAAGGGCAATATCATGAAATTAACATCCTTAAGAATTATAACCGATAACATTAAACTTTTGGTTCCGTTTTTCGAACAGGTAACCGGGCTACCTGCACAGTGGTACACAGACGACTTTGCAGAAATTGCTTCCCCCACGGCTACTTTGGCCATAGGGAGCACCAAAACGATGAGCCTATTTGGCGAGGGATTGGTTAAGCCAGCCCATAACCATAGTGTAATCATTGAGTTTCGCGTAGCGAATGTTGATGATGAATATGAAAGAATCAAAGATTTTATTAATGACATCGTACAAACACCAACCACGATGCCATGGGGCAATCGTTCGTTATTATTCCGGGACCCGGATGGTAATTTAATTAATTTTTTTACCCCGGTTACCGCCGATGCGATCAGGAAATTTAGCTAATTGACGAAAAGAAGTAAGTTCGAAAGCGTATAATTGCTGTTTTTTGGAGAGAGATTTCTTCCCGGAATAAAGGATGGTCAATATGCTGATCGCGGCTTGTTATATCCAGCCCGTTTTTCACCAGGATCAGGATACAAAGTGGTACGGTCTAAAACATTCGGTCGTCATGAATTAGTTGTATCAATCCAAAACCAGTAAAGATGATAAAAGGTTTTGCGTGTACATTAAACCGCTTTTTTATAAGCGGTTTTGTTCCTCCGTTTTCGCCTTTGCAGCCTTCGCTTTTAAGCCGGTGTTACCCAGGTTATATTTAAAGCTGATGCGCAGGTTCTGGCTGTCGCCATAATAGGTGAAATAATTATGCTGGTCCGCATAGTTTGAACTGACCTTCATCTTTTCACCCCTGTAGATATCCGATACCAACAGGGAGATCTCCGCGCGGTTTTGCCATAGTTTTTTCCGGGCGCTGAAACCCAGGCTGCTCGTACCGCTCACCCGTGCAGGGCCCTGCACACCGGCGGTATTGAAGCTGAAATTGATCCCCGCCGTAAAACCGGCTTTTTTATTGACCGTCAACTGGTTGTCCAGGCTGCCATTAACCGTAAAAGCCCGGTTATGCAATACCGTACCATCGGCAAGCCCGAAACTGCTTTCCACATGCCCCGGCCCGGCCTGCACATCCACAGACCACCAGGCTGCGGGCTGTAAACTGGTGCTCAGGTCAACACCATAATAATGGTTACCGGGAATATTGGTTACTTTTTGGATCAGCGTATTGGTCGCGTTATCCTGAAAGGGCAGCTGTATGGTCGGGTTACGCTCGCTGATGTAATACAACTGCGCATGATAATTTTCCTTGTAATCATAATTCAGACTGAACTGGTCGGTCATAGCCGGTTTCAGCCGGGCATCGCCCACGAGGTAGGAATTGGGGCTGAAATAGCTCCGGGATGGGTTCAGGTAACTGTATTGCGGGCGGTTGATCCGTTTACCATAGGAGAACCCCAGTTGATGATCCGGGGATAATTTATCCTGGATAAACAAGGTCGGGAACAGGTTGAAATAATGCTGGCTATTCAGCTCCGAGGGGCTTACCGAACGGCTGTTAATGGCTGTATATTCCCCTCTTAGCCCTGCTTTGAAACTCCAACTTTTCAGGTCTTTGTTCAGGCTCAGATATCCCGCAGAGACTGATTCATTATAGGCAAAAGTATTGCTCAGTGCCGGATCATTGACCAATCCGCCCAGCGTGTCCCGCCTGAAATCAACCCCGTTGGCCGCTTTGACATGGCTGTACTTAAAACCCGTTTCCAGATCAAAAAGTTTGCTTTTTTTGCTGTAGTCCAGCTGCGTACTGAATAAACGGATATGCTGGGTATTATCGGTGGTAAAACGGGCGTCGCGAGGGTTAACAAAATAATAGGCCGTGCGTACATCCTGGTCAGCTTCACTTCTGTAATCGGTATAGTTCGTCCCTAAGCTGATCTTTTCTTTGCCAGAAAACAGGTGCTCGTAATTCAGGTTGTAAGAACCGTTATGATTAGGTGCCAGCCGGTTATTCTGTGTCTCGAAATAAGAGACCAACTGGTGCGCCTGGTCGTAGATCCGGGTAGGTACATTGTACTGTGCATGGTTCTGCCGGGCAATATAGCCGTCCGTCCCGAGGCTCAGGCTATTGAGGCTGTCGATGGCATAGTCCAAACCCGCCCGGTAGGTATGTTCCGCATCCCGGTAATTCTTACGCCTGAGTTCATCCTCCCAGGTCTGCTGCCCGGCGGTATAGCGGGTCACTTCTTTGATCTCGTTATAATATATTCCGTTGCCGAAGGTATAGCTACCGGAGAGCGACAACTTTTCCGTTTTGTAATACTGGCTGGTACTGACATTGCTTTTCGCATAAATGCCCTGTACATAACTCCCGGCGAGCGAGCCTTTATAACCGGCCTGGGTATTCTTTTTCAGCTTGATGTTAATAACCGCGCTGCCCGAAGCTTCATATTTGGCAGGTGGGTTGGTAATCACTTCCACAGATTTTACATCCCCGCCATTGGTGCCTTCGAGGTAAGCTTTCAATTCATCGCCAGACAGGTAAACTTTTTTATCGTTGATGGTCACCAGGATACCCTTGCTGCCCCGGATGGACAGCTCACCACCGCCCGACTGTACGCCCGGCGCGCGTTTAACGATCTCCCAGGCATTGGTAGATGACAGCGCCGTATTTTCCACGTTAAATTCCACCCGGTCTATCTTCCGGGTGACCGTGGGTTTTTTGGCCGCAATCGTCACTTCCCCAAGCTGGGTCAATTCCTCCTTCAGCACAATGACCGGCAAAACGGCATCCCCGGAAAGCGTAAGTCTTTGCTGATGCGCCTGGAAACCGACAGCGCTTACCTGTAAAATATAATTGCCCTTGCTGATACCGCTGAAGGCGAACCGCCCGTCTTTGTCGGCAAGGTTGTTTTTAAAAACCAGGGAATCCGGCTGGTGCTTCAAGGTAATTGTGGCATAAGGAACCGGCTGGTGCTTTTCGTCTTGTAGCTGACCGGACAATTTGATCGACTGGCTGAACCCGGCCAGCGGCAATAACAGTAATAAGTAAATAAATCGGCGCATCATCTTTTGATTTGCTGCAAACATCACTTAACGAAAGCCCGGATTGGGTTAATGCTTGGTTAACGGAATGTTAATGCCGCCCTTTCCTGCACATAAATCACCGGACCCGACTATCTTTGAATTTATGAAGCGCAAAATAAGATACCTGATCTGGGGATGCAGCCTGGCGATAACGGCGCTGGCGGCGATCCAGTCTTATTTTATTTACAATACGTATATCCTCAAAGAGAAGGAAGCGCAAAGCGCGGTACGCCTGGAACTGATACGGATGGAGAACCTGATCAATATCGATTCGGTCCGGAATGCCTGGTTTGTGCATGGCAACGCCCTGCTGCGCGCGCGGGGTATCACCGCTGCCCAAAGTTTTTTCAGTTCCGGGGCCCCGGTATTGAGCAGAAAGGTAGCCCAATATATCAATTCCAACCCGGTACTGCACCAGTACCGCACGGTTTACCAGGTGGTGATCAGCAAGGTCCTGCTGGAAAGCCCTTCCGGCCAAACATTTACCTTGACCGACCGGCCCTGGTTCGGCAGTGGTCAGCTGTACGGCGAACAACTGGTCATCCATGACCTGACCACGGATAACAATATCAACGGCGGGCTAGTCCGTAACTTTACTTCCCGCTCCGGCTTCGCCATCAACGGGGGCGAAAACAGTATCCTGCGGAAGATGCTGGGCCTGCTCATCTTCTCAGTGCTGCTGCTGGGCGTGGTCATTTTGCTTTTTTACCTGTCGATCAGGAGCCTAATCACCCAAAAGAAGATCTCGGACATGCAGACCGACTTCATCAACAACATCACCCATGAATTCAACACCCCGCTGGCTACCCTGGGCGTTGCGCTCAGCACGGTTAAAGAAAGGCTTGCCGGTCAGCCTGACGCGGTATTGGATAACTCGGTTGCCACCATTGACCGGCAGCAGCAAAGGCTTCGGAAACTGATCGGGCAGGTAATCTCGCATACCGCCGGGCCACAGCAGCTCCGGCTACATCGGGAACTGGTCCATATGCCTGCCTTTATCACCGAACTTCTGGGAGATTTTAAGCTGAGCAGCCCGCAGACCGAACTGATTGCCGAATTGGATAGCCAGGTAGCTGCAATTAAAGCCGACCGCTTCCACCTGACCACTGCCATCGTCAATATCCTGGACAATGCTGTCAAATACGGCGGCGGGCAGGTCATCGTTACCACGGTTGCGGAGACGGATGCTTACCGCATCGCTATCCGTGACAACGGTAAAGGCATTACCGAATCTGACCAGTCCCGTATCTTCGAGAAATTCTACCGCGCCGAAAAGGGCGACATCCATACTACCAAGGGCCTTGGCCTTGGCCTTTACTATAGTGAACAGGTGGTTACGGCCCACGGCGGGAATATCCGGCTGCAAAGCGGCACCGGGCAGGGCAGCACTTTTACTTTAATTTTACCCCGATGAACAAACATATCCTGTTAGCAGAAGACGACCCGGATTTCGGCGGTATCCTTAAACAATACCTGGAACTGGCAGGCTACCTAGTCAGCTGGAAAATGAACGGCGCGGAGGCCCTCGCCTTTTTTAAAACGGAAAGCGCGGACATCTGTGTACTGGATGTAATGATGCCGGTGATGGATGGTTTTACCCTTGCCGAAAAGATCACCGGGATACATCCGGGCATACCTTTTATTTTCCTGACCGCCCGGAACCAGAAAGAAGACCGATTGAAGGGGCTCGGCCTTGGTGCCGATGATTATGTGGTTAAGCCCTTCGAGGTCGAGGAGCTCGTCTTGCGGCTCAAGAATATCTTGAAACGCACGGAGCCGCCTGAAACGGTAATTCCCGAACTATTACAAATCGGCAGCTATAGTTTTGACCACCCCAGCCTGCTGCTGCGCCACGTGACGGGCGATACCCGGCTGACGGAAAAAGAGGCCACGCTGCTACTGTATTTTTGCGCGAACCGCAACCGGCTGATCAAACGCAATGAACTGCTGCTGCATATCTGGAAAAGCGACGACTATTTCTCGGGCCGCAGCCTGGATGTCTTTGTCAGCAAATTGCGGAAGTATTTAAGCGCCGACGCGAACATCAGCCTGGAAACCGTCCGGGGCATTGGCTTTGAATTCAGGTATGCCCACCATTAATCACCGCACGTCGGTAAAACTTATTATTTATTCTGGCTTAAGCTTTTACCGTGATTACTTAAAAGGGTTTTACGATGAATACCCGCTATGGATAGCTCACTACGATAAACCGGAAGATTACATTGATAAAGCCAACTATTGAAAATTCTGGCAGCACAGCAGTAAGGCAACCGTGAACGGTATTCACCATACGGTGGATTTTGATACTTTCCGGGGAGATTGTAATGCGTTTAAAGCTATGCTTATCCCATAGTGATAGCCTATACAAATCCATATTCAGGGTTATATAAATGGAATTTTTAATAGTTTAACACAATTTTAACGCTAATTACCCTGTGGTTGTATAATATTGTTCTGTCCGGAACGTCTTTACAACAACATCTGTCAAATCAAAAAGGTTATGGTAAAAACGCTACTCAACTACTACAACATTGATCATGAAATACAAAGTTCTGTTAGCCAACACATCACAATTAGTACGCATTACTGTAGATAAATATAAAAGCTGGAAGGTTTGGAAGGTAGAATTTGCCGACGGCCGTATTGCCATGCTTTTTAAAGCAGGTAACGAATGGATGCAGCGTAACGAAGATTTTTTAGAAAGTGCCACCATTAAAACCATAGGCCAGTACATTGATAGCCTGATAGCACAAAAGGTATTAATTGCCTAACGGCAACTAATACCCCAACACACACTAAAAACTAAGAATTATTACTGAGCAAAAATTTGCTTTAGCTTTTGCTGCAGATCCGGCCCGCGAAGGTTGGTTGCTACAATGGTGCCATTGGCATCAACCAATACATTTTGAGGGATAGCCTGGATACCGTATAACACGGCAGCAGGCTCTTTAAAGCCTATTAAACCCGAAACATGGTTCCATGGCATGCCATCTTTAGCTATGGCGGCCTTCCAGGCATCGGCTTTGGTATCTAACGATACACTTAAAATGTTAAGCCCCTTGTTGTGATAGTTATTGTAAGCTTCTACCACGTTAGGGTTTTCGGCACGGCAGGGCACACACCAGCTTGCCCAAAAATCAATCAGGGTATATTTGCCTTTCGCAATCACATCCTGTAAACTTAATTTTGCACCATCAGGCGTGGTTGATTCAAAATTTGCCGCCTTTAAACCTGAGCGTAGGTTTTTCACCAGCAATATTTTAGTTTCAAATTCTTTTCCTTCTTTGGAGTTTCTAATCTCGGGGCTTAGTTTAGAAAAGTGGGGCATGGCCAAATCGTATTTAATAGTGCCACCTGTTATATTTTTCAAAAACTCAAATGATATGTATGAATTTGGGTTGGCATCAATTGCAGCATAGGTGGCTTCGCTTATGCGTAGTTTAATATCCTGCTGGTTAGCCATTATTGATAATGCGGCTTCGTTGGTTTTGCGCTCACTTACCGGTATGGCACTTAATTTAGCCATGTATTCATATTCCTGATCTTGTAATTTAACTATGGCGGCATTCATCCGACTGTAATCTTCGGTTAGCTTATCGCCTTTCACTACGGCCAGTTTAAGCGAATCCCGAGTAGTGAGAGTAATGTTTTCTTTGTTTACGTATATGGACAAACGATCAAAAGGTATTTTTTTACCATTGCTTATAGTTACCACTTGTGGCGGAACATTGGGCAGGTTAAATGCGATGTGGCCGTTTGTAACCGTGGCGCTATCCAAACGTATATTTCGTAAAGTAAGGCCATAAATAATTCTAACCTTTTCGCCATTATGCGATGGATCAATTTTTCCGGTAATGGTAATATTGGCGGTTTGTGCTATGGCCATAAAAGGCAGCAAAGCACCGAGTATGCTAATCTTAAAATATTTAAAATTCATGGGGTGTTTTTTTAGATAGATAAATAAGGCACACCTCTCCTTTCGGGGAGATGTGCTTTTTGAACTGTGGAGGTTTTAATTACAACATCAATTGTTTCAGCTTAGCCAAAAGCGCTTCACCACGCAGGTTGGTGGCTACTACCACGCCTTTAGAATTTAACAGAACGTTTTGCGGGATAGCTTGTATACCATATAACACGGCGGCAGGCTCTTTCCAACCCAGCAAGCTTGATACATGGTTCCAGGGCATCCCATCTTTGGCAATGGCGGCTTTCCAGTTCTCGCCCTTGGTATCTAACGATACACTCAGAATATTAAATCCTTTATCATGATAAGTTGCATAAGCATTTACCACGTTAGGGTTTTCGGCACGGCAGGGGCCGCACCAGCTGGCCCAAAAATCAACCAGTGTATATTTGCCGGTTGCCACCACATCCTTTAAGGCCAGCGTTTTACCGTCTGGCGTGGTTGATTCAAAGCCTTTTGCAACATTGCCAACCTGTATCCCTTTTGACCCTTCAATCTTTTCGCCAAACTCTTTGCCTGATATCGTACTTTTCAACTCAGCGTTCAGCTTTTCATAGTGCGGCATAATTACATCGTACCTGATAACCGAGCCGGCAACCTTCTCCAAAAAATCAAGTGACACGTATGATGTTGGGTTATGATCCACAAAATCATAAATAGCCGCGCTCATCTGCTTACTGCTCTCCGTGATCTGGGCCACCAAAGCCACGCCCTCTGCTCCTTTTCTATCAGCTGCCGCAATGGCTACATATTTATTTTGTGCCAGCACTCTTTGCTTAATTAAAGGATGCAATTTTTCCATTAAACGGCTATAATCCGCGGCAAGCTTGCTACCGGTTACTGTGGCGTACTTTAATGAGTCGGTAGCGGTAACGGTCACCTTCTCTTTCGACAAGTAAAAATCGATGTTGTTAGCTGGCTGTACTTTACCTATACGGAGGTAAGCAACCTGTGGAGCAGGTATAGTACCGGTAAGGGTAAAGCCGCCATCTTTAACTATAGTACTATCCTTAACAGTTGTTTTGCCATTTATGTAGACAAGGTAAACAACATCGCCATTGTGCGATGTTGCTACCTTACCAGTAACGGTAAACGGATCATTCTGTGCCAGTGCCATTACAGGTAGCGCAAGGGTTAACAAGCAAATTTTAAAACTTTTAAAATTCATGGTTTTCATTTTAAGATGTAGTAAGATCAATTATAACCAGGGTTTTGAACCAGGTTGTGATCATTGGTGATATCGGTAGCGGGGATAGGGAAAAGTTGGGCCTGCGGTGTCCAGTTAGGTTTACCTGCTAACACTACATCCGCTTGCCCAGTGCGTTTCAGGTCAAGCCAGCGATGGCCCTGTTCTGCAAACAACTCAACAAATCTTTCGTGAGCTATCTTGGTTAACAGGTCTGCTTGAATAATATTTGGCTGCGTTGTTCCTATCAAAGTAATCCCGGCCCGATGGCGTACTGCATCCAGATCAGTAATGGCGGTGGCTAATTTATTTTGCTGAGCCCTGGCTTCGGCGCGTATTAAATATTGCTCGCCAAGGCGTAAAAATACTAACGCTTCGGTACGGCTAGCCGTGGCGGTAGTGCCCGATGTTAACTTGTATTTGTATGGCGCATGAGCCGTAACAGTACCTATAGTAATGGTTTTGATCCAGTTAGTCTTTCTCAGGTCGCCGGTTTCAAATGAATAATACAAGGCATCGGTAATTGGATAATTTGGCAAACTGGTGGCCAGGCTTGGTACAAAATTAAAAGCATCCCAGGTATAAAGATTGGTAGCAGGTTGCACTATCTGCAAAATAACTTCCTTACTGGTAACCAAAAATGCGTTATTTAAAGTAGGCTCCATTGCATACACCGAGCTGCCTGCACCATCTATAACATCTGTCGCAGCAGTTTCAGCATCGGCCCAATCTTGCTGATAGAGGTAAACGCGAGCAAGCATGGCACTGGCAGCATACCTGTTTGCACGATAGCGCAGCGCACCTCCTAAATAAGTTTTAGCCAGGTTAGCCTGAGCATATTGCAAGTCGGCCACAATTAAGCTGTAAACCTGGCTTGCCGGAGTACGCGATAGGTTTTCGTTTACAGTATAATCGCTACTTACAGGCATTGGTACATCGCCCCACAAATTAACCAGGTAAAAATAATTTACGGCCCTTAAAAATTTGGCTTCGGCTGTATACTGTATCTTGGCAGCAGCACTCATGCCTGTAGAGTTTGCGCAACCTTCTATAATGGCGTTAGCTGTGTAGATAACGTTATACATAGGCGCCCAGTAGTAATTATAGATAGACGAGTTTACCGATGTAATAGCATTATTGTATAATTGATAGTATGCATTTGAGGTTGTGTTTGTTGTAAGTGATAACTCATCAGAACATACGCCCAAACCAGGTGATGTACTGCCATACCCCGACGTATTGCCTAATACCATGTACAGGTACATCCCGCGTACGGCGGCATCGGCCTTTGCATCAGTATCAAAAGCCCGGGCTCCGGTTATAGAATCAACCGGGGCTGGTACATCTACAAACTTATTACATCCTGCTACTAATATGCCCATGATCAATATAGTGCATATCGTAAATTTTTTATATATCGAATTTATTTTCATGACTTTATAGCTTATAGTGTTAATTGTAAACCTGCAATAATGGTACGCAATGGGGGCATAACGGTGTAGCTCTGCGTTTCCGGATCGGCACCTTTGTATGGGGTGATCAGGAACAGATTTTGCCCCTGTACGTAAAACTTAAACGCAGATACATGTAAAGCACTAAGTCCCTTAGGTGACAATGTATAGGATAGAGAAGCATTTTTTAAACGGATAAATGATGCATCGGTATAAAACGCGTTAGAGAGATATGCAGCGTAATAACCCGAAGTACCGATTATTGAGCCTGCCGATGTTGTAAATTTCTGAACATCGGTAACATCACCCGGATTTTGCCATCTGCTCAGGGCAAGCGTACTCATATTATAAACCGTTCCCGGAGGATTCACGATTGAACTCGCTCTCCAATCTTTACCTATTTGCTTGATAAACTGGAAGAAAAAACTCAGGCTTATTCTTTTGTAGCTAAATGTATTGTTTAAACCACCATAAAATTTAGGGTCTTTAGTACCCAGGCTAGCATAATCAGATACGTTGGCAACACCATCCCCGTTTACATCTTTCACTGTATACAAGCCTGTAGTTGGATTAACACCAATATATTGAGCGGCATATATCCTGTTTAAAGATTCGCCAATGGCATAGGTGGTGGCATAGCTGGAAGTTGCCAGGTTAGGGAACGCTAACAAGGTGTTTTTAGGTAACGTAAAGTTAAAATCGGTAGTCCAGGTTAGCGAGCCCTTTTTTATGTTTTGTGTTGTAAAAGTTAGCTCTAAACCTTTATTCTCTATTTGTACCCCATCCAAATTTTCTACAATGGAAGAAAAACCGGTAATCTTAGGTAAAGGGTAAGTAACCAAAGGATCGGAAGTTATATCGCGGTAAATTGATGCCGACAACAAAACACGGTCATTGAAAAAGCCCATCTCTAAACCAAATTCCATTTTTTTGTTTTTTTCCCAATGTAACACCGGGTTTAACAATTTAACAGAATACAGGGTTGACGAATCACCGTAAGTGCTTGTAGCTTTCCATTGATCCAGGTATTGATAATTGGCTATCTGGTCGTTACCGGTTACACCATAGCTGCCACGTAGTTTTCCGTAACTGATGATCTTGTTATGTTTCAGGAAGTCCTCATTACTAAATATCCATGCGCCACCTACAGCACCAAAGTTTGAAAAACGAAAATCCGGACCGAAACGGCTTGAGCCATCCCTACGGCCTGTAAAATTGACAATGTATTTATCTTGCCAGTTATAATTTACACGGCCAAAAAATGCCTGGTAGTTATATTGTGTGGCAGTATTAGCCGCAGTAATGGTTGTTGCGCCTGTTAACGAACTCAACAAATCATCGCTGGTATATCCGGATGCGTTGATGGTTTGTGCCGCAGTATTGGTTCTGTTATAAGTAGCACCTGCCAAAACATCTAATTTACCTTTGCTAATATTTTCGGTGTATTGTATTTGTGGCTCTATGATCCAATCTTTAAGCTGATTATTGCCATAACCTGCCAAACCACTCAAATTAGCTAATGATGGGTTTTGTGCCGATATTGGCGTTAACCGCTGATCATTATTTTGCGAGCTATTGTAACCAAAGCTACTGCGCAAGGTGAGGCTTTTTAATAGCTTGTAATTCAATACCATATTGGCATTTACATTAATAAGCGTAGAAAGATATTGTTGATTAAGCTGCGCCAGTGGATTTGTGCGTCCATCGTTAACTCCGCCTTCGTTCCAGGCAATATTTCCATTGGCGTCATACAGCCTGTAATTGGGTGGCAATGTTACTGCCGAAGCCAAATCTACCGCGGTAAGGTTGTTGGTACTTACCGAGTAATTGGCTGTTATGGCCGCGGTAAACCGTTCATCGCTCGATTTGGTATTCAAAGCAAAACTTGCCGAAGCCCTGTCTGCCGATTTATCGCCCGGCCAAACTGTTGTTTCTTTATGATAACCTGTACCTATACGGTATTGGGTATATTTATCGCCGCCAGATGCGCTAACCTGGGCATCATTTGTACGGGCATTATTACCCACCAATAGTTTTTCAAAATCGGTATAACGGGTGCTGTTGTAAAGTAAAACATCATAAGCGTTGGCATTGGTTTTAGTTAAGCCATCATTAGCAAAAGCTTCATTACGCATGGTTAAGTATTGCTGTGTATTGAGCAGCGGTGTTAAAACATCAACCGTGCTAATGCCCGAATACGCATTTACATTTACCAACATTTTACCTGCCTTACCTTTTTTGGTGGTAATCAATATTACACCATTTGCACCGCGGCTACCGTAAATAGCTGTTGCATCGGCATCCTTTAAAACAGCAATGCTTTCAATATCGGCCGTATTGATACCTGCAAATGCTGTTAAACCTTGAACGGTTGCAGCACCAAACGGACCTGATTGCGAGTTGATCTTATCATTGGCAGCGGCCATCGGCACGCCATCAACAATAAACAAAGGCTGATCTGATGATAAATTTGAATCGAAATTTGATCTTCCTCTTACCTCAACACTTAAACGCGCTCCCGGCACACCGCTCGATTGTGTAATATTCATACCAGGCACGCGGCCTTCCAGTGCCTGCAAAACATCCTGAACAGGCTGCTTTTCAAGGTCACTGGCTGTTACCATAGTTATATCACTGGTTGATAAACGCTTTGAATCTGTGCGGTAACCTTCTACCGATACTTCGTCCAGTTTTGAAATATCCTGCTCCATACTAATTATGAACTTTTTAGTTGTTTTATGCATAATAACCTCTTGTGGCTTAAAGCCGATGTATGAGAATATTAAAGTGGTACCTTCTTCAACATTTAAAATAAACTCACCGTTGGTATTTGTAACAGCAATGGTTTTCAGGGCTTTGTTTTTAATAATTACACCCGGCAAACCAACACCATTAGCATCAATAACCGACCCATGTATCAAGCCAGTTGGCGTAAGCAATTCTGTTAACTCGGTTAGCAAAGTTGTTTCCTTCTTTTTAATGATGATCGTTCTTTCTTTGATCTCATAATCCAGATCGCGGCCCGCAAGGCATATATCAATGCTCCTTTTCAGATCCACATTGCTGATATGAACTGTAACAGGCAGCGCGCCCTGCAAATCAAAATCATTGTAAACAAAATCATAACCGCTTTGCTGGCGGATTTTATTTATAACTTTTTCCAGTGAGCTGTTAGTTTCGTTCAGGGTTATCCGTTGGGCAAAGCTATTTGCACTTACTTGCAAAATAGCAACCGTTAGGAAAATCATGATCAACTTCATAACCAATAGGGTTTTGTGAACGGCACGGCAATTATACGTGCGCGTAAGAATATAAAAATTCATACATTTGAATTGTTAGGGTTAAATCGTAAAATGATTGTTTAGTCGCAGTACTTTTTAAAGAGGTAACCCGGCAAAAAACAAGTCAGGGGTGGTTCCAAGCACTCCTGGCTTTCTTTTTTTGGTTACCGTTATGGAGAAGTATATTTATGGCATAACGGTAATCCTCCTTCCTTCAATCTTAAAGTGAATGGTATTGGTAGATTCGAGCACGCCCAACATTGTAGCGATATTAGCGAAGCGCGATACACTGCCCGAGAAGTTTTTATGCATCATTGATCCACTATAAACCACCTGCACATCGTACCAGCGGGCAATTTTGCGCATAAGGCTTTGAATATCCTCGTTTTGAAAAGTAAACTTGCCGTTTTTCCAGGCAATGGAGTTTTCGGCGTCAACCTGCTTTAGTTTAATATTGTTATTGGTATTATCCGCCTCATCTCCGGGTACCATCATTACTTTGTTATTTAACCTCACGCTACCTTCCAGCAAAGTAGTTTTAAAAACACCGTTATCATCCTTATAAGCACTGATATTGAAATGTGTACCTAATACCTCAACCTGTTGCTCATCGCTGCTTACAATAAAAGGCATGTTTTTATTTTTCGCCACTTCAAAATAACCTTCGCCATGAAGCTCAACACGGCGTTGCTTACCTGTAAAAGCAGTTGGAAAGATTAATGATGATGCTGCATTTAGCCAAACTTTAGTACCATCGGCCAAAACTACCTGGTATTGCCCCCCACGCGGTGTTTCAATCTTGTTTAATACCTCGGCTAAAGCCATTGTTGTGCTTGCATTGTAAGCCAGCTGCCCTTCGGCTATTTTGGCTACAGCCGCATTTCCTTGCGTGGCCATTTGACCGATCTTAGCATTATTCAGAATAATTTTTTGCCCGTTGGCAAGTGTTAAAATGGCTTTGTTATTACCCGGTTTTATATCCCTACTAATATGTTGCTCGGCAACTGTAGCCAAATTGGATTTACGCACCACCAACCATGCGCCACCTAATACCAGTAACAAAACAGCCGCGGCGGCAGCAATACGTGGCCAAAACGATACCACGCGGGGGCTTGCGCCGAGTACTTTTGGGTGTGAGTTTTCTATTTCCTGAAATTGAGCTGAAGTAAGGTTGGGCAGGTTTTGCTCCTTATACTCCAGGTACCAGCTTTCAAGCCATGCTTTTTCCTGCTCGGTACAATTGCCGGCCAAGTATTTTTCAAATAGTATGTGTGGGTCCTGATCTTGCATATTATAAGGATTTTTTTCTCCTTTTATAACAACAAGACAGTTAACTTAGGGCTAGGGGCTATATCAAAAACAAAAAAATTAACAAAAGCTTAACAAAAACAGTCAAACCTTATCGATAAAGAAAACAATACCCATTAAAATTAACAACTCCAGCTTGGTACGCAGAATTTTAAGCGCACTTTTGATTTGATTTTTAACTGTAGACTCGGAAATAGATAATTCCTGAGCTATTTCTTTATGAGAAAGATATGATTTACGGCTTAACAGAAAAACCTGCTGCATTTTAGGCGGCAAATTAGCAATCTCGGCCTCAATACTCAATGCCAGTTGCTTTTCGCGAACCAAATGATCGGTTATCACGTAACCTTCGTTAAAAACCTGGGTAATAGAATCCGCATAACGCGATTTTACCTTTTTATGCGAGATGACATTAAAAATACGGTTGCGCAGCGATTGATATAGGTAGCCCGAAAAGTTATCCGTATCAGGTAAGGCTTCCCTTCCGTTCCAAAGCAAGGTAAATAACTCTTGCACTACATCTTTGGCTTCTTCAAAATCGCCCAGCTTTTTGTATGCGTGCAGGTGCAGTATCCCTTTATAACGATGATAGATCTCGGTGTAAGCCATCCCGTTACCTTGCCGAAACAAAATATAAAGTTGCTGATCCGAAAGTGCACTTAGGGTATCCATCTTTGCCACACGCCAACCCGAATGTAGCAAAAAAAGAACAAAATACAGGCTAATATCTCAATTGCTTACCTCAATTTGTTAAATTCAGGCTTTTATGAAAAGAAAATAAATTGGCGAAGAGAGGTCAGTGTTATAGGTTTATCCAATATATGGAACTGCATCTCAGAATATTTCCTGGATGCAGTTCCTCTGACTATTACGGATTGAGTTCCAGAATAAGTAATTGATCGGGAACAGGAATGCTTATCGTAACGATATTAATACCGCTGGTAACCGGGGAAGCGGACTGAAGAGGTATATAGGTTTTAGCTGTTGAAAAAGGATACGTAAATGTGACTTGCACGTTCTGCACGTCATCAGGTAGATCTTGGAAGTTTGGAAAATCATAGTTGATCCCGTTGGGTGTTGAAGTCTTCTTTACACCCTGCCAGAATGCTAAATAATAACGACCGTCCGCTTTTTGGAAAAGCATGGTTTTTACGTTAGTGGTATCGCCTGTCATCATAAATGAAAGTGATGTTGGCACGAAAGGTGTGTTAACATCTTTCAGGAGATCTATCGTATTTTTGATGGCTGTGAACGCAGGTTTGACGGTACCATCGGTATGGATCAAACCGAAATTATTTTCAGAATATGTTTGATCGCTTGTATTTTCATCCATAAATTCATAAGCATAAACACGTTGAGCACCGCGACTCAATTCCTCCATGAACATTACAGAATAATATTTTCCGGAGCTCAATTCCGACAAATAGTGATATGTATTTGAATTATAACCAGCTAAGCCTGGTTGATTCCAGTAGCGGGCATTTTCATAGCCGGTTTCCGTTACAACATAGGGTTTGCCGTTACGTACCGGTGGGAAAAAACTTTTGGTTAGGTCATAATAGGTTCCAGGGAACATTTTATAATTGGCATCGCCTGCATCATAAAGATGAAAATTAGCGTAGTCAAAGTAATTGCTGATGCTCGGCGTAATAGCCGCAATCTTGTTGGGCCTTGAGGGGCTGCTCCACCAGGCTGTTATACTGGTAGATACTACGGGAATACCAGCAAGTTCGGGCATTGAATGTGTTTTATTATAGAGGCCTTTTTGGATTTTGTAAGTGAGCGTATCGTAATTGGAAGGATACCAGCCATAGATGGTAAGATCGGGTTCGTTAAATCCTTCGAGCGATTGGATAGTTTGAACCAGTTTTGAGTTGTTTTGGAATACGGATAGATAATTACCACCGTCTCTAAGGTTTAAACTATCCACCACTTTTTTGTTTGCGATAGAATAGTTTGTTTTTATACCCAGGCTGTCGTGCAGAATAATAAAACGAGTTTTAATAATACCGGTATCAGCAGTGCTCAGAAACCCTTTGTAAGGCACCCCGCCACGAACATGCTTAATACCCAGTAATTTAAGTTTCGGGTAAACAATATCGTAAAAATGATCATGATAAGGTACAAACGTTAAATGCACATTAACGCCAATGGAGTTAACGTAATCAGCAGCTCTCGTTGGCGTCAGAGATCTTTGGCTGGAGATGCTGAGCGTTCTGAATGATGCGTTTGAAAACTCGGGGTCAATTAACTTTTCAGTCTTACATGACGTCACACCGAGGGTTAACAGGCCCAGGCAGAAATACCCGATTTTGTTTTTGTTTTTCATTTTATTTAGTTTTTATGGTTAGTAATTTACCGTTGGTAGGTTTACATTTCTTTTTAAGAATTTTCGATATAAGATACTGGCAACCATTACGATCAAAGAAAAAACACAAATATTGCTTTGGCAGGCTGGGCAATTTGAAACGAAAAGTCCCGGCAGTTATACTTATTTGACAAAGATTTTATCTCGAAGCAAAATTTTGTCTGAGGCAGAACCGATCATGATATCAAATTCCCCTGGCTCAACCACCCAATTCAACTGGCTATTATAAAAAGAAAGACTCTCTTTAGTAATGGCAAAGGTTAGCGTTTCACTTTCGCCTCTTTCCAATTTTTTTTTGATAAAACCTTTCAGTTCTTTTATTGGCCTTGCAACTGATGCTACCCTATCCCTTATATATAGTTGAGCAATTTCTTCACCGGCATAGTCGCCCGTGTTTGTTAATGTAAATGAAACTTTTAGGGTGTCGGTTGCGGACATGAAAGATCGGCTTAATTTAAGATCTGAATACGCAAAAGTGGTATAACTCAGCCCGTAGCCAAAGGCATATTGGGGTGAGTTAGCAACATCGATATAAGCCGACTTATATGTCGTATTCTGATCTTCCATCACCGGTCTGCCAGTGTTTAATTGTGCATAGGTAAAAGGCAGTTGCCCAACATTACGGGGAATGGATACCGGCAGCTTGCCAGCTGGATTGTAATTGCCGGATAATACGCTGGCAATAGCATTTCCGGATTCACTGCCCAGCCACCAGGCATAAAGTATAGCATCCGCTTTGTCAGCAATTGAATCAAGTATAAGGGGCCGTCCAGCCATTATAACTGCCACAACCGGCTTCCCTGTTGCTTTAACTTTAGCAAATAGTTGCTCCTGCACGCCTGGTACATGAATATCGCTTCTCGACTTTGCTTCGCCGCTCATACTGCCGGACTCCCCGATCGCCATCAATACCAGGTCGGCTTGCTTCGCTATATTTACAGCTTCATCAAAACCGGCCATTGAAGCGCCGGTTACATCGCAACCTTTAGCAGTCAGAAATTTAACATGATTACCATATCTGTTTTTTAAACCTTGTACAAAAGTTACAATAGCTGCGGTATCTACAGGCTGAACAGCCCAACTACCGTCCAGGTCTGCCCGGGCATCTATTAATGGGCCAATCAGTGCTATCGTCTTTACTGTTGATTGAATGGGTAGTGTATTTCTTTCATTTTTTAATAGAACAATGGAACGTTCAGCGCAAAAACGCGCTATCAATTTGTGCGATGTATCGTTTAATACTTGTTTTTCCCTTTTTTCATCAGAAAACTTGTATGGGTCATCAAATAATCCTAACTTATACTTCAGGTATAATATCCTTTTTACAGCATCATCAACTAACGCCATGCTTACTTTCTTTTGTTTGACCAAGGTGCCCAACGTTTTAAGGTAGGCTCTGCTTTCCATATCCATATCGCTACCCGCAGTTATAGCCCGCAATGCAGCTATTGTATCATTTTCGGCATAGCCATGAGTAACCATTTCGCCGATAGAGCCCCAATCACTTACGGTAAACCCTTTAAAACCCCATTTGCCTTTTAGTATGTCACGTTGCAGGTAAACGTTACCTGTAGCCGGGATACCGTTTAAAGTATTAAAAGAATTCATGAATGTTGCCACGCCCGCATCTACAGCGGCTTTGAACGGCGGCAAATAAGTTTCCCATAACATCTGGTTGCTCATATCAACAGCATAGTAATCACGACCTGCTGTAGCCGCACCATAACCAGCAAAGTGTTTGGCACAAGCCAGTACAGCATCAGTACTTCCCAGTGTTCCCTGGAAGCCTTTTACCCTGGCCCTGGCGGCCAAACTCCCTAAATAAGTATCCTCGCCCGCACCTTCCATAATGCGTCCCCATCGCGGGTCGCGGGCAATGTCTACCATTGGCGCAAATGTCCAGTGGATGCCAGCAGCGGCAGCCTCCTTTGCAGCGATATGTGCAGATTGTTCCAATAGCTCCATGTCCCAGGATGCCGCTTCTGCCAAGGGTATAGGGAAAACCGTTTTATATCCGTGTATAACATCAAGGCCGAACAATAGCGGTATTTTGAGGCGTGACTGTAAAGCAATACTTTGTACTTGCCTGGTATCTTTTACTCCTTTTACATTAAGCATAGAACCTACCAGGCCTTGATATCGCTCTTTTGTGTTTTATTCATAGAATTCACCGGGCCCGTGACCGCTTCTCCCGAGTACTGATTCATCTGACCTATTTTTTCTTCAAGAGTCATACGCGCTAATAAGGAATTTACTTTTTTCGTAATCGCGGAATCCTGATTTTGCGAAAATCCTTTTAGTGGCAACACCACCCCGAATAGAATGGCTGCCAATACAGGCGATTTTATTTTCATAAGTCTTAATTAATAAATGTTATTATTTCCAGTTTCAGTGTGTTCCGGAATAAAAGAATACTTGCTTTTTAGTACCTTAAAAACTATAACCTTCTCCATCATTTTATTTCTGCATTATCAGCCTTGATAATGCTTATAGCATAACCACCACCAGGAGCGGAAAACTGTGTTAGCTTAGACTTGTTAGTTATTACCATTTTTCGGATGGTATAGGCTTGCGGGTTTGTTTTATAATGTGCATTTTTTGCATCCGCATAAATCGTGGCAAGATATGGCCTACCCTCGTCCAGAAAATCGAATGCAATGGTTGAGTTGCGGGCATTATAGCCATTTACATTGCCTACGAACCAATTGCCCGTACCTTTTGCTTTGCGGGCAACGGTAATATATTCTCCTGGTTCTGCTTCAATGTATTTGCTGTCTTCCCAATCTACCGCTACATCTTTGATAAACTGGAAAGCATCAGGAAACCTGTTATAATTTTCCGGCAAATCGGCAGCCATTTGCAGCGGACTGTACATGGTTACATACAAAGCGAGTTGATTGGCAATTGTGCTGTTGACATGAGATTTGTTTGCGGGATTAAGCTTGCTGACATCCATTTCAAAGATACCGGGTGTATAATCCATAGGGCCACCCAATAATCTTGTAAAAGGTAGTATGGTTACATGGTTTGCTTTAGAGCCGCCAAATGCCTGATATTCGGTTCCTCTTGCAGATTCGTTACCTATCAGATTAGGCCACGTGCGGGCTATGCCGGTTGGGCGGACGGCTTCGTGTGCATTAACCATAATATGGTATTCAGCGGCCTTTTCAATGGCATACTGGTAATGATTGACGGTCCATTGACTGTAATGATGCTCACCCAACGGGAGAATACTCCCAACATAACCGCTTTTTACAGCATCATAACCATTAGCTTTCATGAACTTGTATGCGGTATCAATTTGACGCTCATAGTTGCGTATAGAACCAGAGGTTTCGTGGTGCATGATGATCTTTACGCCTTTGGATTTTGCGTAATCTCTTATTTCTTCAACATTGAAATCAGGATAGGGGGTAACAAAATCAAAAACATGATCTTTAGTGTTTCCAAACCAGTCTTCCCAACCTACGTTCCACCCCTCGGCCAACACAGCATCAAAGCCGTGTAATGCAGCAAAATCAACATACTTTTTCACATTAGCAGTTGTCGCACCATGCGTTCCATTCGGTTTTGCCTGCTTATAATCGGTGACCCCCAACTGAACAGATGCGTATGCATTAGTGTAAGCCCACGTGCTTTTACCGGTGATCATTTCCCACCAAACGCCCATATATTTCATTGGTTTGATCCATGACGTTTCTTTTATTTTGCAGGGTTCATTGAGATTATAGATCATCTTTGACGCGATGATCTCCCGTGCATCGTCACTTACAAGTATGGTACGCCATGGCGAAGTGCAAGGCGCCTGCATTTGGCCTTTACGCCCGGTGGCATCTGGCGTTAACCAAGACTGAAAAACATAATTTTTATCATCAAGATTTAAATGCATGCATGCATAATTAACCAGAGCTGCTTCGTGCAGATTGATGTACAAACCGTCGGCAGTTTTCATCATTAACGAGGTTTGTACGCCTGTTGGTGAAAAAAATGTTTGCAATGGGTTTTCCGCTTTGCATTTTGCCATCAAATTCCTTATCTCTGATAACCTGGACGTTGTATAATCATACTCCTGGCTATCATAATCGCCGGGAATCCAAAAGGCAGTATGATCACCCGCCATAGCAAACTGTGTTATTTCTTCTTTAATGGTGAAATAGGTTAAGTTTTTTTGCTCTGGAAACTCGTATCGAAACCCAAGGCCGTCGTTAAATAGGCGAAAACGGATCAGTATTTGCCTGTTGGTCGTTTTTTGGTCAAGGGTAATTGCCAATTCGTTGTAGTGGTTACGTATCGTTTTTACCTCCCCCCAAACGGGGGTCCAGCTTTCATCAAACGAGGCTGTTCTTGTATCAATAATGGTAAAATTGTCAAATAAGGACGCTTTGGGGTCAACCGTTCTTTGCGCTACATCAGCAGCCCTATTATCTTCTGCTACAGGTAATCCATATTCTATCTCAAATCCTAACTTACTTGGCTTTATAACTATTCTACCATTAAAAGCGAGTTTGTATTTTGGCGTTCCATCGGTTGTTAAATCGAATGTCAAGACAAACTTCCCATTGGGCGATTTGAGTTCCTGTGCTTTTGAAGCCACAAAAGACATCAGGCAAAAACAAGCAATTATTACATATTTTATCATATTCTATTTTGTTAATTCAAAAATTCATCAATTAGTGGTATGGCTACTCCG
The DNA here is from genome assembly GCF_003633615.1 of Mucilaginibacter gracilis. Classification (NCBI taxonomy): domain Bacteria; kingdom Pseudomonadati; phylum Bacteroidota; class Sphingobacteriia; order Sphingobacteriales; family Sphingobacteriaceae; genus Mucilaginibacter; species Mucilaginibacter gracilis. Next base: position 4,628,893 of record NZ_RBKU01000001.1, read on the forward strand.
GCCATTACCAGATAATGGCCTTTGTTATGATCTATAAGTTTCCACTTTCTATTACTACCAGTCATCAGTACGAAATGGAGCAGCAGGGAGGCCATCATCGTTATAAAGCGTAACATCAGGAGAAAAAGACCATGCATACCTAACCGCAACGGGCTGGTCTACCTTGTCCGAAAACACCTCCGGTTTCATCTTCGGTTTACCGTGAAACCTAACAACCCCGCCGGCCAGCTGCTCTGCTTTACTTTGAAATATATTACCTAACGGGGCATCCCAGGTATTGTAAACAACCTCTTTGGTATCTTTATCGTATAGGGTGCTATACATTTCCAATACCGGATATTTCCAACCCTCTCCAATAAACTGGATGGTATCCTGCTCAATCACATACGGATAGACCTGCCGGTCTATTTTTACGTCAAGGCAGGTATCTGTAACAGCAACTACCTGGCACTGCGATATCAGCGGGCGGTCCCAGTCAACAGAGAAGTTACGTAGCACAATATCACTGCTTGAATCAACATTAGCCACCTGCATTTTTCCGTGAAAAATAAATTCTGAACCGCCGCCATCAATAGTAAGGCCATGCTGTTTAAATAAATTAATCCCTATGGGGTTTGACTTCTTATGACCAACTTCTGGATAAAAATCAAAGCGGCCTTTTGGAAATTGAATAGTAACCCGGGCTTTTCCTTTGCAGTATGCAAGTACCCGGTTAAGTGCCGGTGTTACATCCTGGCGACTGTCCGGTATAGCTCCGAACGCGGTTACATATACCGTTTCCTGGGAAAAGGCTTGGTTTAGCAAGACCATCATGAGGAACAATAAAAAAGGCTTTCTTTTCAATTTGTTTTTTACCATGCTAACGATTGATTAGGATTAGCGTATATGTTGTTACTTGCCATTACATGGAGTTTTATTTTTTTTTGACTTCGAAAATAATTGCGGAAGAAAGTCTGGCAGAGCAAACGCCTTGATCCAACTCACATGGTCTACTCCAGGGAATGTAGCCATATACACATCAGCTTTCAAAGTAGCCAAACATTTATCCATGCGATATGCTTCTGATACTCCAATCACGGGGTCTTCTTCGCCGTGATAAATGATAAATGACGTTTCTGCGGTGGTGCATTTATTATAAAGCCCGGTATCGCCCGCTCCAGAAACAGCTACCGCCGCGGCAAACAGGTTTGGATTGTGATAAACTGCCTCGTAAGTTGCCATACCACCCATTGATGTGCCGATAATGTAAACGCGGTTGGTATCTACTGCTTCGGCGGCGATAACCGACTTGGTAAGAGCGAGCATGGATTGCAGCACTACCGGCATGGGATTGCTGTAATTACAGACTATGGTATAAGGCTTTGTTTGCCGGTTAATATTAGCAGATGCCGAATATTTATCGGTTGGACATTGTGGGAACAGCGCTATACAAGGAAATTTTTTTCTGTTCTCGTTTTCCAATAAAAGGGCACCCAAATTTCCTGTATACAACTGGCGCTGGTTTTCACTGCCCCGTTCACCACCGCCATGCATGAAAAGCACCAATGGATAATGCTTTTGCCGGTCGTAACCTTCGGGATAAAGTATCCGATAACGGATCGTATCACCAGCTAACGATACATATTCTTTTCGTAAATATTCGGAATAATTTTGGGCCTTTGCTTTTTGCACAAAGGCAAATAATGTGGTTGCTATAAGCAACAGCTTAAAACAGTATTTTATAAACATATCTGTTAGTTCTACTATGTCAAAATTTATTGCGTTCGCCTTTATTGGGTTATGTTCAAAGCTTGCCTGGTTGTGGAGTAAACCCGGGGAATTTCACCCCCGGGTCTCTCGTAAAACAGTGCTTAACAATCTGCCGTCACAGGGCTCTTATTAATTGTTCGGGGCACTCAATAACCCGGATTTTGTATCAGGTTTGGATTCGTTGCCAAATCCCGGCTGGGTATAGGATACCATATCTTGTAAGGCTTAAAATTACTTTTTAATGAAGGAACGTCTTCTCGTGGAAACATTACCGCTTCGTCCAAACCCGCCACTACAGTTTGTAATTTATTTGTCCTGATCAGATCAAACCTCCTCCATCCCTCACACAACAACTCCCTTGATCTTTCGTCCAGCAATTCCTGCATAAAATCTGTTTTCAGGTAGGCGGTTGTGATGGCATTAACCTGGGTTACATTGTCATTACAAGCTCTTAACCTTATTTCGCGCAACAAGGAACGGGCGCCGGCTTCGTCACCTGTTTTAAATCTCGCCTCTGCGTACATCAGTATAATATCCGCAAACCTAAGAATGCCATAATCTGTCTCTCCTGCCCAGGATGGAATTCCCCTGTTCCTTTTGCTTACGGGGTCATCTTCCCGCCATTTGTTGATGCAGATATTGGAAAGATTGGTGGCAATGGCGGCTGGCGTGTAATATGTGTATCCATTAATCACTGTTGATGCCGCATTGCTTGGGATTGAACCGCTGAAACTTAGCGCCCTTCGGCCGTCGTTCGTATTAAAGCGAAGGTAGCCTTCTTTCACTGGCCTTACCCAGCCATATGTTCCTGAATTAACTGTAGCGTTACCCGTTGGACCAGCAAGATAAGTAAAGACGATATACTCCTGATTACCACCCGCGCCAGCCTGTACAATCATCATGTGTTCATCACGGGCGGTTGTTTCTGTTGCCGCGAGAAACAGGTAATTGAATGGCCTTATCAGTTTATAGCCGCTATTACTATACGCATCTTTTGCATATTGCAAGGCTAACTGGTAAGCAGAATCTTTATCTACCCAATCAAAACTATTGAGTGGAAAATTCAGTCCTTGGCCTACATTATTCTCCTTACAACTGGCTATGTATAAGTATAGTTTAGTAAGAAAGGCTGCCGCGGTATATTTGTTTACCCTGCCTGTAATTGTATTGCGGGCCGGTAAATTATTGTAGGCGTATTTAAAGTTAAACTCAGCCCTGTCCATAATCTCTTTCATCGTAGCTCTGGGGCTCTTTGAATCGACTATGGATGAATCAGCCAAAGGTACGCCACCCCAAAGCCAGCCCAGGTAACTGTAGAACAAACCCCTCATAAAATACGCTTCGGCAACAATCGTTTTTTTCCTGGTGGCGTCCATACTGATCGCGGGAACGCGTTCTATAATCAGGTTTGCACGATTTATACCTGCGTATAAAGCAAAATAGGTGTACCACAACAGGGTGTTTTCCGAGGTGTAAGTGTAATTACTTAGCGCCAGGAAATTAACATCTGTGCTTAGAAGCCCGGGATCCCCGATCAGTTCATCACAACCCATAGATGTGAGGTACTCCATAGATCGCCCCCACATGGGCTGGTTGCCCTGCCCTTGTACGTCCGGTGAGTTTAAAATATCATAGACCCCGGTAATAGCCAGTTCGGCATCGGCGGGCGTTTTATAAAAATTCTCAGTACTCACTACCGAGTACGGCTGCTCCTTCAAAAATTTCTTGCATCCGGCATTAAGCAAAAGCACTAAGGCGAAATAGGAGTAAATTATTTTTTTCATCGCAATTAAAATTTAGCGGTTAAACCGAGTGTAATTGTTTTACTTCTTGGATAGGAGATATTGTCTATACCAGGTAACAACGGCGAATAAGAAGCAATTTCGGGATCAAAGCCTGTATATTTTGTCCATGTATAAAGGTTCTCTGCTGTTATATATAATCTAAATCCGGATATGCCTGCCGTTTTTAAAAACTTCGATCCTTTCAAATTATAGCTTAGTGTGATATTTTTTAGACGCATGTAGGAGCCGTCTTCTACATAGTAGGAAGATATATCGGTCTTACCTTGCCCTTTCAATGCCGGAACGGTGTTTGTAGGGTTTGACGTAGTCCACCTGTTTGTCCAAAAATCCTGGGATAAGTTGGCAAAGAAACCCGCGCCAGCCTGATACCGGTAGCGACCTGTGTTTAAAATATCGTTACCGTAAGACCATTGCAATAACACATTCAATTCAAGATTCTTATATTTAAGATTATTGGAAAAACCACCGTAATGTTTGGGATTACTGTTGCTGATGATCGTATAATCGTTGGTATTATCAACTCGTCCGTCACCGTTAAGGTCTTTAAATTTGAGGTCGCCCGGCCGAACGGTCCGGCCTAATATTGATGGCACACCGGGTTTTAAAGTATTTACCGTGCCTGTTGTAATAAAATCACTGGTTTGGTAGATACCGTCAAACACGTAACCATACCCGGTTCCAATTGGCTGCCCTACGATAACACGGCCTACGGAGGAAATATTACCTCCTTTTATGTTGACCGGAAGATAGCTTACAGATCCTAAGTTGATGATTTTGTTTCTGTTAAAACTGATATTAAAATTGCTCGACCAAGTAAAGTTCTTATTGCGCAGGTTTATGGTACTTAAAGAAAATTCAAGACCCTTGTTATCAATCTGCCCAAGATTTTGCCACTGTTTCATAAATCCTGTTTGTGATGAAACATCGGCCTGCAATAAAAGATCTTTTGTCTTCTTCAAGTAGACATCTGTAGACACGGTTACTCTGTCATCCAATAACGAGAAATCAAGCCCGGCATCATATTGATAAGTGGTTTCCCAGGTAAGTAATGAATTGCCTGATATTGACGGGGCCTCTCCCAATGTAGCACTGCCGGTAGAAGCGGAGTAATAAACATTAGACATGGTGGAGAGTGACTGGTATGGTGGGATTCTTTCATTACCGGTAATACCAAAGCTGGTCCTGAATTTTATATCCGAAAACAGTCTTTGCTTTCTCATAAATCTTTCGTTGGACATTCGCCATGCGAACGCACCAGACGGGAATAATGCGGATTTATGATTGTCGGCTAACTTTGATGAAGCATCATTTCTTAAAGTTGCTGTAAATAAATACCTGTCGTCGTATCCGTAGATTAACCTGCCAAACTGAGAAACCCTATTATATTTTATTTTATTAGTGGTTGGCAACTTCGTCAACACTTTCGCGCTTGAAATGTTATCCACCGCGTTAATACTTTGTATATCAAAACCTTCTCCAGCCATGTCAAATGTTTCGCTGGTGTAAGAGTTTGCTTCAAAGCCCACCAGTGCAGTAAGTGCGTGCTTTTGTTTAAATCGCTTCGTATAAGTCAGCGTGTTACTTTCATACCAGTTAGTGCTGTTACTGTTATTTAATATAGCTTTCCCGTTTGCGGCTAGGCCCCAGGATGTATTACTCGGATAAAATTCTTTATTGGAGGAATAAGTTAGAACACCACCGCTCCTTACACTTAATGTAAGCCCGTCGATTATCCGGTAATCTGCCACTAAATCACCAATTGCCCTTGACAGGGGCGATGATTTATAGGCATAGGTTACAAAGTCTACCGGACTACCAAAGGCTGATCCGTCAGGATCAAGCGCCAAAGATCCAGGGTCTGGAACATTTACAGGTTTGTACAGCATGAAATTTTGGATAAGTCCGTTGGAGTTCGTTACACCATCCCCCCCGTTTGATGCCGGACCAGTAGCGATAGCCTGCGAAACATTGATGTTTCCGCCTATACGAAGCCGGTTAGTTGCATTGTGAGTTATCTTTAAATTAAATCCGTAGCGTTCAAATTTATTATTTAGAATAAGGCCCTGTTGGTTTAAATAACTGGCTGATCCATAAAATGTTGTTTTTGGGCTCCCACCGCTAAAACTGATGTTATAACTTTGCGACAATGCCTTGCGCAATACCTCATCCTGCCAGTCGTGCGAGGGTACACCTGCCATATTTTTCGGTGCGTCCAGTAATCCGTCGCCATTACTATCTCTCGACCATACGGTATCAATAGGGCCATCTGCCTCAAACCTGTAGTTTGCATAATCCTGTGCACCAAGCATTTTTATTTTCCTAGATGCCCAGGAAACACCAGCATAGGTATTGAGTTCGATAACCGATGTATTTGATTTGCCGCTCTTGGTTGTAACAATGACCACTCCATTTGCACCCCTTGAGCCGAAAATTGCCGTGGCAGAAGCGTCTTTCAGGATTTCGATCGATGCAATGTCAGATGGGTTGATACCTGCCATTGGGTTAGTTTGAGATGTATTGCCCAATCCAGAACTTGCCGCTTCGGCATTATTGACATCTATCTGCACACCATCAATAACATACAGAGGCTGCGTCCCCGAGTTGAAAGAATTGGTTCCGCGAATGCTAACCGTTGTTGCCGCGCCCGGCTCGCCAGAGGAAGAGGTAACCTGCACGCCTGCGCTCCTTCCCTGCATCGCATCCATAAAAGATATCGCTTTTGATTGCTGTAGTTCTTCTCCCTTGATGGAGGAGATAGAACCAGTTAGATCTGATTTTTTCTGAACACCATATCCTACTACTACCACTTCGTCTAAAATCCGATGATCCTCCTTCAGGGTAACAAGGATTTGTTGTTTTCCGGCCACAACTATTTCCTCTTGTTTATAGCCTGTATAAAAAAAAACCAGGGTTGCGCTTTCCGGCACCATCAACGTAAAATTTCCGTTTTGGTCAGTGGCTGTGCCGCTACCGGCTGATTTTATTCTTACAGACACGCCAATTAAAGACATTCCCTTTTCATCTGTTACAGTTCCCGAAATCTTTTTTTGTAGCTGCGGGTTATCGGGTATTTTCTTTTTAGTGATATTGGGATCGATGATAATTCTTGTGCCAGATATTTCGAAAGCTATCTTTTTGGCCGATAATACTTTGTTGAGTATTTCCCGAAGATCACCTCGCTTAATTTCGATAGAAACAGCTTGGGTTAAGTCCAGGTTATTATAAATAAATGTATAATTAGTTTTGGATTCTACAGCTGAGATGAATTCTTTCAGCGTTACTCCTTTCAATGAGAGATCAATTTTGGGTAATGATTGGGCAAATGCAATATTACTCATCAGGCATAGAATGGCCAGGCTGAATAGTATACTTCTTCTTTTCAACATACGTTTTAGGTTTATAAAGTTATAATGGTAAATTTGCCACAACATACGTTTGCTCCTTCATCAAAAAATTGAAAAACTGGCAAGTTTTGGAGTTCACGTTATTGTAGACATACATGGGCACAAAAAACAATTGTTTTTTGTGCTTTTTTAGTTTATTTATACCGTATAAAAACCTCCTCTCCGTTTATTTTATAATTTATAGGAGTTATTTTATTGATAAGGTCGAGCATTTCACGGATAGATTCGCTTTTAAGTGTAAAGCCATACCTTATCGAGGTATCGGGATTTTCGATATGAATCTTTATCCCGTACCAATGCTCCAGTTTGGTAAAAACCTCCCCGGCGGCGGCATTTTCAAACCGCAGCACACTTTTCACCCACAAAGCCTCTGTTTCAACGTCGCAGCTATAACTCAACCACCGGTGTAAATTCTTATTAACCGCAACCTGGTATCCCGGTTTCATTGTCGCCATTGTTTTATTATTCGTGGGGTCAATAAGCGATATTTTACCGCTAAGCAACGAAACCTTAGTATCCCGTTCGTCCGGGTAGGCCGATACATTGAACTCCGTTCCATGCACTTCTACATTAACTTGCTCTGTTGCAACTACAAAGCGGTGTTTTGCATCCTTTTTTACCTCAAAAAATGCTTCCCCAATCAGACGCACTTCCCTATTGTCTTCGCTAAAGTCGTTGGCGTAGGTAATCTTTGAGCCCGAATTCAACCAAACCTTCGTTCCATCAGGCAATAACAATTGCGATTTTTCGCCTTCACTCGTCAATACTGTAAAATCGTACTTGGTTTTTTGGTGGAAAGCAGCATAATATGTACTAATGATAAGCAATGGAATGGCCAATACCGCAGCATATCTCCACCAATTAGTGCGGCGGCTGTTCCTGGTATTTTCGACGCCTATTTGCTGATGAATATTTGATAGCACACCAAATTTAGTTGCCAGTTCCATGGGTTCAGCCAATGAATAACCGTCCCACAACGATTGGAGTCCAGACGAAATTTCTTCGTCTGTCGAATCTTTAACCTGATCCTTTAAATCAAGATATTGCTCATAGGTAATTTCTCCTTGAAAAAGCTTCTCCAGAAGATTCTTAAAATAGCTGCCCTGCATCTCGGTTTATTTGGTTTTAAGAGATACGCTAAAACGGCAGAAAAGTCCCGGTTATAATTTTATTTTTTTTCAGGCACGTATTTTATTGTTTAAGCATCATCAAAAGAATAACGTGTAAAAGCGGTGTCAATTCCTGTTTGATTGTCTTTAAAGCCAGAGACAATTGGTTTTTTACGGTTTTCTGTGATATATCGAGTTGTTCGGAAATCTGTGTGATTGTTAGTCCCTTTTCCTTACTGAGTTCAAACACTTCCTTCTGCCGTGGAGGTAATTTTTCTTTTGCGCTTTCCAATTTCGCCGTAAAGTCATCAAAATTTATCTTCTGACCCATGTAATCTTCTACAGGGTGTTGGTATTCGCTTTGGATATAAGTGTCAAAATTTATATTTTGTACCTGTTTCCGAAAGGAATCCATCACTAAATTTTTCGCAATGGTGTACAAATATGATTTAAATGACAACTCGATTGAGACACTTTCCCTTCTTTGCCAGATACGAAGAAACGTTTCCTGTAAAACATCTTCTGCTATTGATGGGGATTTTGTAAGATTTAAAACAAAGCCGTAAAGCAGGTCGGCGTAGATAGAATAAAGCTTGTTGAAATCTGCCTGACGGCCGCATTTAAGCCCCTCAATATGTCGAATATGAATATCTTCTATCTCCTTTTTCATAACTGGTTTAAAAAACAAAGGTGTGGGCTACCCATGCAGGCGACAAATATATAATTCATAGATATAAATACCTAAATCTGCTATGAAAAAGCAATGAAGTATTTTAGAAGTTAAGGTGGATAAACCACATTTGATTAACCCCGCTTGGCCAATTTAAAAACAACCACCATTAGTGCTTAAGTTCAAGATCTTAGGAGAAGAAAGTAAATCGGCGAAGAGAGGCCAGTGCTATCGGTTTAGCCACATTATACTTCAACCATTCTTGAAAAAAGATTTTGGCGGCCATTGGCGAACCGTACACCCAGAACATATTGAGTATTATGAGGATCTATTTTACGAAGCCTTGGAACAAATCGAGACCGAGCCGGCAAAGGAAGAAAAGAAACTTAAGAAAACCATCATAACCTGTGGCAATGGTTACTTGGATGCGATATTGCAGTTAGGCAGCAAATAGCAACAGGCGTGTACGTCGCTAAAGAACAATCCGTATTCTTTATCGTAAAGGCAGATTTTGATGGAAAAAACGACAACCTGCTAAGAATCTGATTTGCAGCATGTACCTTACCTGGCAACTTTGGAACTATTTGTTGATAATCTTGGTAGACTATTACTTTAACTAACGAGATTATGTATTATTGGTGCAATTTTTTCTCTTTTAAATAATTAAGCAGCTCTTTTGGACGATCTGTTTGAATAATGTTGGCTCCTTTTTTAAGTAGCCAGCCCCAGGTTTCATCCGGGTTGTTTTCTTCTACAGCTTTATCGTCATCGTGGCCACCATTAAGAGATGGCCAAAGACTATTTAACCATAAACCGAATTTTTGATGTTTCAGCAAATCCATCTTAGCTATAAGCGATAATGTATCTGACTTAAAAACCGGCTGGAAGATGGTATTAGGATAACCAAAATAGCTGGCGATGATTTTCCCGGCATTTGGTTTGGTATAATTGATTATAGGCATAATAATGACCGAAGTATCAATTGCCCCAAAACGGGTAACAATACTGTTGTAATACGTATTATCATCTATGTTGATTATCGCTTGTTTGGTCATGTCGTGTTTTTTTAACATTTTAACTACATCATCGAAATATTCATAGCCTTTATCTACATCAATAATAACCTTATCCTTTGCCGCAATTAAAAATTCCTCAAAGGTTGGTATCCTATGGTTTGACGGTACGCCATTTCCTTTTCTCAGGAAAAGTTTTTTCAGTGAATCAAGAACAAAGTTCTGAGGATAACCCTTACCTGTCGTCGTTCGATCAATAGTTTTATCATGCATCACAATCAAAACGCCATCTTTTGTTTTTTTTAAATCCAACTCAACAATGTCTACACCCATACCGATAGCATTTTTTAACCCTTGTACCGAATTTTCGGGGGCATTACGCCAATCGCCGCGATGTGCAGCCACCAAGACTTTATTACTTTGCGGATTAAATACGCTTTTTAGTTTTTCCTGAGGAGATTGCTGGGCACTTGCCAATGATATCAGCAACAAGAGAGGAAATATGATCAGTTTTTTAAAAGATTCTTTTTTCATACGAGTTGTATATGAGGTTTTAACAGGAAATATATGAGCTAATACATTTCCTGTTAAAACCTTATTTAATTATAACCAGGGTTTTGAGATAAAATTTGCGGGTTGTTTACTTTTTGTATTTCGGCGTTAGGGATAGGGTAAATCAACCGAAAATCGGGCACGTCGGTTATAGGAGCTGCGCCCGTTCCTGAATTCTTCAGTAGCTGCGTTTTGGCGCTTTTCGTCCTGATCAGATCAAACCATCGCTGGCCCTCTAATGGAAACTCCAACCACCTTTCCTGAATAATAATATCGCGCAGCACACTTTGACTTGTATACTGCGCTGCGGTAAATGGAACTGTAGGACTGGAGCGCTTTCTCACCTGATTAAGCCAAAACAAAGGACTTGACTCGCTTGTGACATCGCTGTTTAACGCAGATATTTCATTTAAACATTCGGCATACATCAACAGCACATCCGCATACCTTAAAACGATAAAATCATTATCAAAGTTTTTTGTTGTAGCATCGGGCACATCAGCATATTTATTGATGTAATAGATACTACCGCTTTTTGTAAAAGATAAAAGTTTACGTCTTGCATCTGCCTTGTAAGCTGCAATTAAAGATGCATTTACTTCTGATGTGGTAGAATCTGCTCCCGGGCTGAACCATGCACCGTGACCGCCGCCTGTGAGAGACTTTGCAAAACGGATAGCAAAGATAACTTCGCTGTTCATTTCTGTTGATACCGAAAACACATTAGCAATGTTTGTTTGTAATGAATAACCTGCGTGTTTAATTACATCAAGAAGTACCGGCTGTGCAGCAGAAAAATTACCTTCCGTTATATAAACTTTTGATAACAATGTTTTCGCCGCAGAAGCTCTTACCCGGCCCAAATCGGTAGACGCATAAGTTTCGGGCAGTTCAGTAATTGCGGTGTTTAAGTCAGATTCAATTGATGCGTAAACATCGGCAACGCTTGAGCGCGGAGTCGAAAGCGCTTCGTTTACAGAAATTGGTGTTTGAACGAGCGGCACGCCGCCGTACATTCTCACCAGCGTGAAGTAATATAATGCACGAATAAAACGCGCTTCTCCGTCGTACTGTGCTTTCAGGTTAGCGGAAAAGGTGGCGTTTTCTATCCGTGATGTTACCTCATTACATTTAAGTACCCCATTATACATATCTGACCAAGCCGCGGTGGTCAATGAGTTAGCAGACACGTCATTAAATTTATTGATCATGTATTGATCCTGGGAGCCTGCCGTAAAAGCCTTCACGTACATATTGTCGGAGCGGTATTCCACTAATGGAAAAATTTCCGTGGTAGGATAAGAACGTAAAGCTGAATAACAGGAAACAACAGCAGCGTTAAAGTCAGACGCTGTTACGTAAAAACTATTGGTTGTTACAGCGGCCTCGGGAGCCAGGTCTAAAAACTTTTTACAAGAAGTTAGCGAGCCAAGCAGTATGATGATGATTAAATATTTTTTCATGTCGGTTGAATTTAAAAAGTTAAATTAAGTCCCATTGCAATCGTTTTTGCTAAGGGGTATACGCCATAATCTACACCCGGCGTCAACTGGTTGCCGCCACCGTTCATATTGACTTCGGGATTATATCCAGAATATTTTGTAATCGTCAGCAGGTTTTGTCCGCTCAAATACAATCTTATTTTTTGGATATTTACTTTTTTAAGCAAAGATGTAGGAATGGTATAGCCAAATACAATATTTTGCAATCTTAAATACGATCCGTCTTCTACATGCCAGGAAGAAATTGTAGCATTATTACCTGTCGACTTCCGGTTAGCCCTGTTCACCAATCCGTTACCGGGGTTATTAGCATCAACATAACGGTTTAAAGCCTCTGTGGTATTGTTAATATTTCCTTCCATATTAGCAATATACCGGCGCGAAAGATTGAGAATCTGGTTACCGTAAACGCCCTGAAAAGATACAGACAGATCAAATCCTGAAAAAGAAAAGTCATTAGTAAAGCCGTAGGTGAATTTCGGGAAATAACTACCCACAATAGTACGATCTGCCGAAACATCCATTACGCCATTGCCGTCAACGTCAACAAACTTAAAATCGCCAACCTGTGACGTTGGGAAATGGGGATAACTTGCCAATTCGGCTGCCGTTTTGAAAATCCCGTCAGTTTTTAAGAGATAATAGCTACCGATGGGCTTACCTACCTCGGTTATAAAATAAGCCGTCGCTGTTCCACTTGATGTGATGATCGGCGCATTTTGAGTGCCCAGCTTGACTACTTTGTTGGTATTAAAAGAAATATTTGATCTCGTCTTCCATCTGAATTTCCCAAATGTGTTGCTGCCGATCAAAGCGATCTCTAATCCTTTATTATTAACCTGGCCAATGTTTTGTAAGGCGGTACTGTAACCAGTAATGGTAGGAACAGGCAAGTTTAATAGCGAATTAAAAGTGTTGCCATTATATATATCTACTTCAAAGCCAACTCTATCATTTAAAAACGACATATCAAGACCGACATTAGTCATGGCAGTTTTTTCCCAGGTTAATTCATCATTGCCATATTGTGTGGGGGCGGTGCCGACGCTCAGTGCCTGTGTTTGTCCGAAAACCGCAACACTGTTGCCAAGTAACTCCGACTGCTGGTAGTTACCGATTTTAAAGTTACCCGATACCCCGTAACTTGCCCTTAACTTCATATTGGTGATCCACTTGGCACGCTCCATAAATTTTTCAGATGAGACAATCCAGGCTGCAGAGGCTGATGGAAAATAGCCCCAACGGTCATTTTTCCCAAAACGGGAAGAACCGTCGGCTCTTAATGCAGCGGTAAAAAAATATTTTCCTGAAAAATCGTATTGCACCCGGCTTAATAAAGAAGCCAAAGTCCAGGTTTGTAAATCATAATCGGGCGTCCCTGAAAAAAAGCTTCCGCCCCCGGCATTTTGAACAGCATCATTAGTAGCCCCGGAAGTACTGTAACCTTCTTTCTTCATTTGATCTTTTTGTGTCGAAAACCCTACAAGTGCGCTGATATGATGCTGGCCCAGTGTTTTCTGGTAGTTTAAAGTATTTTCAGTCAACCAATCCAGGTAGGTGGTAGTGGAAGTATGGCCAATTGGGCTTGATGGTACATAGGAACCCGCTGCGTAATATTTAACACCGATAAGCGGGAGCGTTGATGGCCAATAAGTATCATTTCCATAAGTGTTATAAGTTGCTGCTGCGGATAATTTATAATGAAGATCTTTTAATATCTCCCAATCAAAAGAAACGTTACCCAAAAAATTGGCATGATCTACTTTGTTTTTATAAAGATTGGCTATTGCCACTGGGTTAACAACCTCGTTATGTTGATAATCGGTACCCAGCCTAAGTTTACCGTTGGCATCGTAATTATAAGATCCATCGGGATTATACACAGGCCATATTGGGCTTATGGCAAGTGCAGATTGAACTATGCCGTAATTTCCATAATAATCGTCGCTGTTTACCCGGTCTTCTGTTGAAAAGCTGGGTGTAACATTTACATTTACTTTGATCTTCCCTTCAGTAAAAGCGTAATTCATTCTTAGCCCGTACCTTTTGTAATCAGAATTGATGATAATCCCGTCCTGGTCTTCATAATTTCCCGAGATGTAATATTTTGATTTACTATTTCCACCGGATACGGAGAGGCTATGCCGCGCAATTGGGGCCGTTCTGTATATCAGGTCTTGCCAGTTGGTGTTGGTTAGCCCGGCAACAATTGCTCCCCCCGGAGTACCATCCGACTTTAAACCTAAATAAGGATATAGATCTGGTGGAATTTTATCATACGAATTTGGCCGGACAGAAGCCGGATCGCCTGGTTGAGGGTTTGGGTTGCTGGCTGTAGCCCCATCGCCTAAATATGCAGCGTTGTGGCCTTCGTAGGACAGTTGAGCATATTGGTAGGCATCCAACATCGGAATTTTTTTGGTGATAGATTGCAGTCCATACGAAGATGAGTAATTGACCGTTGTTTTGCCTTTTTTGCCCTCTTTGCCTTTTTTTGTAGTTATCATTACAACACCATTCGCGCCTCGTGAGCCGTAAATCGCAGCAGCAGATGCATCTTTCAACACGTCAATAGTTTCAATATCATTCATGTCTACAAGTTCGGTTACCTGTCCACTACCTAAAGGCACCCCATCGACAACATATAAAGGGTCAACACCGGAGGTAATGGAGCCGGTACCGCGAACTCTGATGTCAGTGGGTGAATTAGGCTTTCCGTTATTTTGGATGACTTGAACCCCGGACATTTTACCAACAAGGGCCTGGTCAAAATTTCCTACCATCTGATTTTCCAAATCGCTTGCATTTACGCTTGCAATTGATGTGGATACATCTTTTTTTGCTTGTGTGCCATAGCCAACCACAACTACAGCGTTTAATTGGCTGTTGCGATCTTTTAAAATAACGTTTATTTCAGTTTTGTTTCCAACGGTTACCGTCTGCGATTCGTAACCAACAAATGAAAAAACCAATACAGCTTTAGCATCAGGAACTACTATTTTGTAAGTCCCATCTTCCTGAGTTGCAACGGCGGTTGGTGAATTTTGAATTTTAACAGTAGCGCCGGGGAGCGGTTTGTTATACTGGTCATCAATTCGACCTGTTATTACAATGTCTTTAACCACAACTTGCGATGATATGACCGAGGTTGAGGGACTCTTAATTTTAAGTACTACAAACTTATCTTGTATTATATAAGTTATTGGCTCATCCTGTAAACAAATATCAAGGGCGGTTTCAATCGTCGCGTCTTTAATATTTATTGTTACGGGCTTTAAACGATTAATCAGATTAGCATCGAAAACAATGTCGTAGCCACTCTGTTTACGAATTTCTTCTATCACTGCTTTTAATGGAGCACCCGATTTTTTTATCGTAATATTTTGGGCGTAAGTTGCGGCGCTTACTTGCATGATACAGATGAGTATCATAAATGCGGTAATTTTCATGACCAGCAGAAATTTAGGAATGTAGGTTTCACTACAAAAATTTGTTGTACAAATTTTCATACATTTGGACGTTTGGGTTAGTAATTTCAATAATTTGTTCGCACTTTTTACTGGGGGAGCAACCTAAACATTTAACCGGGGGTGTTTGCCGCACTCCTGGTTTGTTTCGTCGCTTGGCTACCCTTAGGGTGAGCCTTGACGTAAAATTTTTTCCATGATTTTTTTATTTAAACTGACAGTTCTTTAAAGGATCATTGTGTTATATGTACCGTGTGCCCTTCGATCCTGAATTTAACAGCACCGGTTTGCTCAAATGCGCCGAGTACTTTAGATATATTTCTTGATTTTGAAAATCCTCCGCCCAGGAGAACGTTTCTGGGGTCGTAATCATAAATCACATCAATATTATACCAACGGGCAAGTTGGCGCATAGCGCTATGTAAATCCTCATCGTGAAAAATAAACTTGCCTGTCATCCAGGCCGTTTCAGCTTCGGTGTCTGCTGTTTGCAATAGAAGAGAGTTTTGTGTTACCAAAGTACGCTGACCCGGAGAAAGTATTTTAGCGATACCATTCGCGGTTACTTTTGCCGAACCTTCGACAAGAGTCGTCCTGATAGTTTGTTCATCTCCATAACTATTGATATTAAACGCAGTGCCAATATCATCAACAGTTTGATTCCCCGCTTTTACAGTAAACGCTTTGGCCGAATTGTGGGCTACTTGAAAATACGCTTCTCCTGTGATCTCAACATGGCGTTGATTACCGGTAAAGGCTATCGGGAAGGTGATTGAAGATTGCGAATTCAGCCATACTTTTGTCCCGTCCGCTAATACTAACGGGTACGGAGATACCT
Organism: Mucilaginibacter gracilis; assembly: GCF_003633615.1. NCBI lineage: Bacteria > Pseudomonadati > Bacteroidota > Sphingobacteriia > Sphingobacteriales > Sphingobacteriaceae > Mucilaginibacter > Mucilaginibacter gracilis. Next base: position 4,645,002 of record NZ_RBKU01000001.1, read on the forward strand.
CACCTTTGGCGGTTGATAAGGTATTATATTGGATCGCCGTATTTGCACCGGTTTCGGTGTAAATAACCTCACTGGAGCCATTCACATTGATTTGTGTATTGCCTTGCTGGGCCAGTTTACCCGAAAGGCCTTTTATTAGCACTATCTTTTTTCCGTTGGCCAAAGTAAGGGTAGCCTGGTTATGGCCCGGCAATATATCCTGAGGCTGAATTTGAGCAGTTTGTTTTAATGCGGCAGGTTTGTGTAATATAAAATAACCTCCTATTGATATCGCTAATAATACAGATGCGGCAGCTATTTTACGCGGCCAAAGTCTCCCGATCTTCGCGGGAGGCAAAAAGTTCGCTTCATCTTCTGCGGCGATACCTGCATCGCGGTTCATGGCCTCGGTTAGATATTTATCCAGTCTACCTTCGTTAGCCAATTTGATAAATACTTCCAATTCCTCGTCCGTAGCAGTACGGTCAGAAAATCGTTGTACCAATAATTTATAATATTGTTCGTCGTCTTCCATTTCTTTACGCTTCTTTGGATAAGACAACACTCATATGGAGGGAGGGTAGTAAAAATGAAAATAATTTTACCGAAGTAAAAAAACAACTAAAACGCTAGCTAAGGATACCCCAAGCTCGTGCTCTACCGATGCTTTTAACACTTTCATAGTATATACCATGTGGTTTTTTACAGCACTCTTTGAAATCCCCAACTCCAGGGCAACTTCTTCGTAGGTACGGTATTCCTGGCGGCACAAGCGGAATATCTCCCGACTGCGTTCCGGTAGTTTGGATAATTCCCGTTGCAGAAACGCCGCATAGTCGTTTTCCAGCAAACGTTCGTCTGTAGTCTTCCGTTGCGCAACAAAATTTCTTACAACCTCCCCCATTGCCCTTTCAGAACGTAAGGCCGCTTTAAGGCTGTTTAGGGTATGGTTTCGGGCACTGATCAATAAATATCCTTTGAAAGACTGCACATGGCTCAATTGCTGCCGACCGTTCCAAAGCCTGATGAACACTTCCTGGGTAAGGTCATCTGCCAAAGCAGCAGAATGTACATATTTATATATAAACTGATAGATGTTTCTGTTATAACGCTCATAAAGAACGCTGAATGCCTCAGCACGGCCCGCGATCAATTCAGGCAATAGTTCTTCATCAGAAAGCGTACTAAGCAGATCCATTACGTGTAAATAAATTTACTAAAATGATGCGCCAAAGTAAGTTATCCATTGTAAACTAAACATTAACAATAGATTTTGCTTTATCGAATAAAACTGGTTTTTTAGAATACTAATCCCCCCCTAGAAACTTAACCGTATCAACATCCCATCTAAGAAAATTTGGAAGCTCTTAAAAACAGTTTATTTATCAGATTTAAAGATTTCATAGCACTTTGATGTGTACAATGAGGGCAACGGCAAACTTATGCAAAAAGAAAGCGATCGTTATTTTGTAGCTTTTTTGTGCAAATTCTGTGCACAAAAAAACCCAAACTTGCCGAAGTGCGGGGTTAAATCGCAGGGCCGACGCATTAGGAATTTGTTTTAGCGATTAATGAAAGAAGAAATTTATGGTTCCACCCGGCCATTTTTCTTTTTGCTTTCAGGCTGGCCTTACTGGTTTTGTCGGCTTTTAGGATATTTAGGGCTATCTTTCTGACTACGGCAAGGTTTTGGGCGGTCTGTTTGTTCCGTGTGGTATTGTAATCTTCGCCAAATCCGACATCCAACTGCCAGTGCAATTGGTTCTCAATGCCCCAATGTGCGCGGATGGCTTGGTTAAAATAGGCAGCATCAGCACGGAGGCTGGAGATATAGTAGCGGTCTTGTATGGAGTGGCTGTCACCTATTATCCTTTCCGAGGTTATTTTGATGATGGTCTTTATTCCCTTCCAATTTTCCTTTTCGTCAACCCAGTTAAGTTCATGAATGACTTTGCAGTCTCTGATCTCCGCCCGCCCGTGGCCCTTATCCAGGTGCTGGCTGTAACTGTCTTCTTTAAAGTTGAACTGATTGATTACCTGTTCATAAAGTGTTTCCTGGTTCTGTTTCAAAGCAAGGATATAATCGCCCTGGCTTTCGACAATCTGTTCAGCAATCGCTTTCTGTGTACCCATTGCGTCGATGCTTACTACCGCCCCTTTGATGTTCAATAGCGATAACAATGCTGGGATCGCCGTAATCTCATTGCTCTTGTCATCCACTTTTTGTTGCCCCAGTACCAACTGGTTACGACCCGACCAGGCGCTTACCAAATGCAAGGCCCCCAACCCCTGGTGTTTGCAGGCGCTGTTACAGATGCTCTTTCCATCGATAGCGATCAACTCCTTTTCGCCAGACAGGCCCGACTCCTCAAGACCCCGGCTAAGTTCCGCTGTCCAGGCACGAAAACACTGTTCAAAAAGCGCCGAATCGATCAGCATAAAAACCCGGTTGATCGTGTCATGACTGGGTATGCCGTTTTCAAGAGGCAGCAACTGCTTTAAAAAATCTTCTTTCTCCTTCCCGAATTCTTCCATCTCGTACCAGCTTTCTGCACCACATAGAACGGCCAATACCGACAAAATGATAACTTCCAGTAAATTGTGTTTCTTATTATTACCTGTACGAGGATCAGGTATCCATCTAAAATGATTGTGAAGTGAAGTCGTCATATGCTTTTACAAAGAAAAAACGCTAACCCGACTCTAATCCTCCCGAAACCACAAAAGTTATACCTACGTTTCCAACACTTTGTTCATAACCATATCAACTTTTAACTATTCTTATGCGTCAGCCCTGGGTTAAATCGTTGATTTTGTGGCTCCAACCTGGGTTCGAACTTATCTCTATTATAGGTTTACCATTGTAGCCTATGTCGTAACTCTCCACATAAATCTGCGTTTCCTTTTCGCTATTTTGAAACTGGTCGGCTTTTTCTTCCCTGTCAAACTTATATATCAGCAGGGCTTTGAACGGCACGAATCGCTCATTAAACTGTTGGGTGATATTTTTCATGGTCATAGTCTTTTAGTAACTCTCTCAACCTGTCCATCAGTCCGAATAAGCGGGTCTCAAAATCAAAATCTGTATTAGTCATTAAACTCCTGTATATTCGCATCTGCATATCCGATAAACCCAATTACCGAATTGAATGAGCAATAGGATACTTAGATATTTTCCTTTTCTGATCAGTATATTCTTACTTTGGGCTATTACGGCAACAAAAGTTCATGCGCAGAATTCCGTTTCCATGGATGACAGTGTCCGGCAGCACATCTTTTCCTATCACGAGATCTATGAATTTGTAGATAAGCAGGGAGATTTGAAGATACAGGATATTATTAAGCCAACTGTTTCTTTGAGGTTTATGCCCTCAGTCTCGTTTACGCCCAAGACTTATGACTGTGAATATACATATTGGTATCGTATCCGGCTAAAAAAAAGTGCGGTAGTATCCCATGAAAACTGGGTACTGGAATTTTACGATCAAACGATTGACCACATTGATATGTATGTGGAGCTCAGTCCGGGGCAATTCAAACAATATCGACTGGGCGCTGGTTTAGGATTTTCAAATCGCGCATTCCATCATAAAAACATCACCTTTTTAATTGATAAGAGTTTACCCGGCGACCGCGTGTATTATTTCGCGATCAGATCTGAGCAGCCAGCTGCGGTAATGATCGTTTTAAAGAATTTGACTTGGTTCATCCAGTACGGTTTACGCGAATATATTTTGCTTGGGGCTTTATATGGGATGATATTGATATTTTGTCTTTATAATTTTCTTTTATTTTTTGCGCTCAGGCAAAAGCAGTATATATATTATATTCTTTACAATTTGAGTATAGGCATTTACGAAATATGTTCGAACGGTATCGCCTATCAATATTTCTGGCCGAATTCACCACGCTGGAACGAGATCGCCTATGGCATAGCGCTTTATTCGGCTGCCACTTTCGCATTGTTTTTCACGAGGTCATTTTTGCATCTAAAGACCAAAGCGCCGCTTTTAGATAAACTGATTATTGGAACTATAGTTCTGCGAAGTATTTTTTTTCTGGCCTGTTTGCTGGTAGACAAGCATTTGTTTGTTTACAAGGTTATCGAAATTGTACCCATACTCTTAGCGTTGTTATCCGGCGTTTATGTATGGCGCAAAGGATATCATCCGGCGCGTTTTTTTGTAGCAGGATATTCCTTCATCCTTATTGGCTTTTTAATAAGGCTTATCAAAAGGGTAATTGTCATCAACCTCCCGTTTGGCCCTGCAAACTTCTATAGTCTAAGTTTTTGCCTCCTGGTCGAAATGCTCTTTGTTTCTTTTGCAATAAGCGACAATGTGCGTATCCTGAAAAGAAAAAAGGAAAAAGCTCAGAAGAGGATCATACTCGAATTACAGCATAAGCATACCCTAAAGGACGACTTGAACAGGCAACTCGAGATCAAAGTACAAGACCGCACCCGGGAAGTCGTAGAAAAATCAGCCATTATTGAAAAAAAGAACCAGGAACTAATGGAACAGGCGCAAGAGATCAGTCGGATGAACGCTCTTTTGCAAATGGATAACGCAGTACTGCATACCAACATAGAAGAAGTCACCCAGGCCAGGGTAATGTCGAAGGAGGTTAATTTTGACGAATTTAGCCGGATATACCCCGATAATAATGCCTGCTTTAAATTTTTGGCTCATTTGAAATGGGAAAATGGTTTTAAATGTTTAAAATGCGGTCATGAAACCGCTTTTAATGGCCACACACCGTATAGTAAAAGGTGCGCGAGTTGTGATTATGATGAATCGGTAACCACCAATACGATATTCCACAAAACTAAAATACCAATCAATAAGGCGTTCTACTTGGTTTACCTCTTGTACAGCACGCAAGGTAAGATATCCTCCTACAAGCTTTCTGAAGTGCTGGAGATCAGGCAGGCTACTTGCTGGTCCTATAGCGCCAAAATATTAAAGGTCATGGATGAGCGAAAAAAAGAACTCCGTAATGCTGGTGAAAAAGGCTGGAGCAGGCTTGTCCTTGAATAACTTCCCCATTCTCGTTTTATAATCAATAAATTCATCTTTAAGGCACCCTCGCTTGCCGGTTTAAACCTTCGTGATCATTAAACTAAAAATACTTCATTTTTTTTAAGCGTATTACTTTTTTTTTAAACGGGCTTACTAAAGTTGCTATCTGCGTGATATAGCAAATTTTAGGTAAAAAAACCAATGGTGTTTAAGTGTATTAATTTCATTTTAACTATCTATAAATCAATTAAATACGACGAATAAAATTGTTTTATTCATTTATTCTAAATTATATTTGCCAGCGTAAACCAAAGCAGTACAGCAGTATTTAGTGGCGCAACCGATGGTTAGCTGATAGGCGAAGCCGATTTAAATAAGCGTACAGCACCTCAGGGTGCCATAACCGATTAAAATATTAATACATCATGATGATCTGTAAACCTATTATTACAAGGCTTATTTTATTAATATCAGCGTTTTTATCGCTGCCTTTTTTGGCGTTTTCGCAAAACGATCTTATTGCTAACATTCCCTCCCGCAACACCATCAGCCTGAATGGTAGATGGCAATATATTGTTGATCCTTACGAAACCGGTTTTTACGATTACCGCTTTAAAGAACGTAAAGAGGCCGATGCCGAAGCCTACTGGAGCAGTGATGTTCAGGTTAATAAAATGGACAGGAAGGAGCATGGCTATATTGATAAATATACGCTGAATGTTCCGTCGGACTGGAACTCACAAAATGACAGACTGTATTATTATGAAGGCACGGTATGGTACAAAAAATCGTTCGACTATAAAAAATCGACAACTTCAAACAGGCTGTTCATTTATTTCGGCGCGGCCAATTACCGTACCGATGTTTACCTGAACGGAAAAAAATTAGGTATGCACAAGGGCGGATTCACGCCTTTTAATCTTGAAATTGCTGATTCTGTCCTGAAAGAAAAAGGTAATTACCTGGTGGTCAAGGTAGACAATAAGCGTTATGCCGATGAGATACCTACCCTAAATACCGATTGGTGGAATTACGGTGGTATTACCCGAGATGTGAAACTGGTTGAACTGCCCGCTTCGGCTATCATTGATTACTTTATTCAATTATCGCCGGCATCAACAAACGGCGAAATTGAGGGATGGGTTAAGCTGAACAACGCCGTTCCAAATGAAAAAGCGACCATTGAAATACCGGAATTGAAGGTAAAACATACTTTTAATGTAAATAATAACCTTGCCGAGGTTAAACTAACCCTTCCGCAGTTTCAATGCTGGTTGCCAGAAAACCCTAAATGCTACAAAGTAATTATTAAAACCAACAGTGATAGGGTTGAAGAGAAGATAGGATTTAGAACTGTAAAAGTTGCCGGAAAAAGCATACTGGTTAATGGAAAGCCTGTTTTTTTGCGTGGAATAAGTATACACGGCGAAATACCGCAAGGTAAGCGCCGCGCGCAAAGCCAAAGTGATGCGCTGCAATTATTAACGTGGGCCAAAGAGTTAGGTTGTAATATGGTGCGCCTGGCACATTATCCTCACGATGAAAAAATGACCCGCCTGGCCGATTCTTTGGGCTTGTTCGTATGGTCAGAAATACCGGTTTACTGGACGATAGATTTTTCGAGCGCGGCGGTGCTTGGCAAAGCACAAGCCCAGTTAAACGAAATGATAACCAGGGATCATAATCGCGCAAGCATTATCATCTGGTCGGTTGGTAACGAAACACCTGTTAGCGACATCCGAACTATCTTTATGAAAACCTTACTCCAGACTGCGAAAAAGACAGACCCAAGCCGCCTTGTTTCGGCAGCTTTAGAAGTTGATTACCATTCTGCCGAAAACCTGCGAAGTGTAGACGACCCTTTAGGCGAATATGTTGATGTTGTTTCATTTAATGAATACCTGGGCTGGTACGGCGGTACGCCCGAAAGCTGCCGCGATGCCAGATGGTCAACCAGGTACAACAAGCCCCTATTCATCAGCGAAACAGGTGCCGAGGCCCTGGGTGGCTACCACGGCGATGCTGGCACCTTGTGGACGGAAGAGTTCCAGGAGCGGTTTTATAAAGAGCAGGTTGCCATGCTGAAACGTATGCCTGATAATTATGTAGGTGCCTCACCATGGATATTGGCCGATTTTCGGTCTCCAAGACGCAATAACCCTACTTACCAGGAGGGCTGGAACAACAAGGGATTGATAGACCAGCAGGGCCGTAAAAAGAAAGCCTTTTACATACTAAAAAACTATTACAACCAAATACAAACAAAAAATTAGCATCCACTGATGAAAAAACTATTACCATACTATTTATTACTGCTTACCTTTTTAACGCAGGCCTATGCTGTGCCTCCAAAGTTTATTACCGTACAGGGTAAAGACGTTATTGGTGTTGATGGTAAACCATTTTTAATTAAAGGCAGCAACCTGGGTAATTGGCTGGTGCCCGAGGGGTATATGTTCAAATTAAAAAACACCAATTCACCCAGGCTAATTAACGAGATGATAAACGAGGTAATAGGCCCGGAAGAAACAGCGAAATTCTGGTCGGATTTTTTAGATACCTACATCACACAAAGCGATATTCATTATTTAAAGTCCATCGGTGCAAACTCTGTCAGGGTACCTTTTAACTACCGTTTATTTACCGGAGAAGATTACTTGAGTGCAAATGATGCAACCAGAGGGTTTACAATGCTCGATCGCGTGGTTAAATGGTGCAAAGCCGAGGGTCTTTATGTGATATTAGACATGCACTGCGCACCGGGCGGCCAAACAGGAGATAATATTGATGATAGTTTTGGATATCCCTTTTTATACGGAAGCGCAGCCAACCGTAAATTAACGATCGATATCTGGCATAAAATAGCCAACCGGTACAAAAATGAAACCGCAGTTTTAGGTTACGACCTATTGAACGAGCCGGTTGCTCATTACTTTGACGCTACAAAGTTTAACCCCCTCATTGAGCCTTTGTACAGGGATATCAGCAAATCGATCCGTAAGGTTGATAAAAACCATATCCTGTTTTTAGGTGGCGCGCAGTGGGATACCAATTTTGCCATATTCAATCAGCCATTCGATAGCAAAATCATCTACACTTTTCATAAATACGGCGATAAACCTGATTTAGGCTCAATAGCCCGTTTTATTGCTTTTAGGGATAAGTACAATGTTCCAATTTATGCAGGCGAAACCGGCGAAAACACCGACGAATGGATTTCCAAATTTCGTACGCTGTTGGAGAGCAATCACATTGGCTGGCATTTTTGGCCCTACAAAAAAATGGATAGTTCTAAAAACATTCTGTCGATCATCCCCCCGGCTAAGTATGATTCGCTGGTGAATTACGCAGAGGCCCCCCGAGGAAGCTTTAAAGAAATACGCAAGCTGCCATTACAAAGAGAAATGCTAAAACAAGTGTTAACCGAGCTTTTAGATAACTGCAAGTTTACGAAATGCAAGCCTAACGACGGTTATATTAAAGCGCTGGGGCTGCAGCCGGTAAATGCTATAGTAGCTACCACAACGCCTTTACCCAAATAGTATACCGTTAAATAATGGGATATGGTATATAATTAACTAACTGATAACCAAATACAAACCAGCAATTTTTAAAAACTAATTACTAATTATGAGAATCAATTTTACACAATTAATGCGATTTTTTTTACTTGTACTTTACCTTACCGTGTGCTGTACAGTGGTAAATGCGCAGAACACGAAAACAGTAAAGGGCGTTGTTAAGGATGTTGAAGACAATTCGGCTATTCCGGGAGCTACTGTTAAGGTAAAAAACAGCAGCGTTGGTGTTGCCACCGATGTTGACGGCAAATTCAGCATCAATGTCCCCGTGGGAGCAACAGTGTTGGTTTTTAGCGCCATTGGCATGCAGACCAAAGAGGTTACCCTTACCGATCAAATTACTTTACAAATTGTACTCAACAAGCAATCAACCACGCTGAACGACGTTGTTGTGGTAGGTTACGGTGTACAGAAGAAGAGTTTGGTTACCGGTGCCATCTCGTCTATTACAACGAAAGACCTTGAGGTACCGGGGCTGATGCGGGCCGACCAGGCTTTGCAGGGTAAAGCTGCGGGTGTAACCGTGATGTTGAACAGCGGCCAGCCCGGTGCAGGCGTTAGCATCCGGATACGCGGCGCGGGTACAAACGGATCCAACGACCCATTGTACATTGTAGATGGATTTCCGCGGGGAGACCTGGAGGCGATAAACCCACGCGATATCGAGACCATGGAGGTACTCAAAGATGCCGCCTCGGCTGCCATATATGGCGCGCGTGGTGCTAACGGTGTTGTTATTATCACCACCAAAGCAGGCAAGGCAGGTAAACCCAGGATAGATTACGAATATTATTACGGCATACAAAATACCCGTAAGAACCTCGACTTGTTAGATGCTACCCAATATGCGCGTATCCAAAACGAGGCGTTTTTTAATTCTAACCAGCCAATGCCGTTTTCGGAGAATGAGATAGCAAAACTGGGTACCGGTACTAATTGGCAAAAAGAGATAGCTTACCAAAACGCACCTATTCAAAACCACCAGCTATCTTTCTCGGGCGGGTCTGATAATTCAACCTACGCAACATCATTCTCCTATTTTACGCAGGCCGGCACCATCGCTAAAAACAAATCGGATTTTACAAGGTACACCGGGCGCGTAAATACAACGCAAAAATTTTTGGATGGTTTTTTGCATACCGGTGTAAACGTGAGCATCACCAATGTGCAGCGCGATGCCATTACATCAAATAGCGGTAATGCAGGCCCGATATTAAGCGCCATCAATATGGATCCGGTTACCCCGGTTATGAATGACGACGGCACGTTTGCCATCTCAAGATATGTTTCGCAGGAAGTTGTGAACCCCGTGGCACGCATCTATTATACCAATGGAACTTCGGGCTATACCCGTTTTAACGGAGATGCTTTTGGCGAACTGCACTTTACCAAAGATTTGAAATTGAGAAGCAGTTTGGGCTATGCCTTACAGTACGACGTTTCGGCTGGTTACACGCCAATTTATTACCTCAATTCAACAAATCAAACTATTGCCTCCGGGGCAAGTGCCGCTATGGCCGAGAGCAAATACCTTAATCAGGAGAATGTTTTAACTTATTCTAAGGTTATCAAGCGTAATTCTTTTACCGCGCTGATCGGAAACACAGTTAACACCGGTAAAGGTACCAATGTATCGGCCTCAAAAAACGGGTTGCTTTATGACGATCCCGCATATGCCTACCTCGATTTGGCTAAAGATAACACGAGTGCGTCGGCATCCGGTGGCGCATTTCACTCCGGTTTGATATCTTACTTTGGCCGGGTAAATTATGATTATGATGGTAAATATTTGGCAACAGCAACCATGCGTGCCGATGGCTCTTACCGCTTCGGCCCGAACAATAAGATAGGGTATTTCCCGTCAGTCTCGGTCGGCTGGAATGTTACCAAAGAAAAATTCATGGAAAACATAACTGCTATCAACTCTTTAAAGGTTAGAGCGAGTTGGGGACGTACCGGGAATGACAACATTGGCGATTACCAATATGTGTCAACCATTAGCACCTATGCCCGTAACTATTACTTTGGTAGCGGGGGCACGCAGGTTGTAGGCGCCTCGCCAAGCGGGGTATCAAACGACGACTTAAAATGGGAAACGTCTGAACAAACAGATTTGGGAATTGATGCTGAATTTTTAGGCAACTTTAACGCGACGCTCGATCTATATAAAAAGGAGACTATCGGCTTATTGGTGACTATCCCTATTCCGTTGTACGTTGGCAACTCTGCCCCAACGGGCAATGCGGGCAACGTGGTCAATAAAGGTATTGAGTTGAGCCTGGGCTACCATAAGGCTTTTGGTAAACTCTACCTGGAAGTTAACGCTAATGGATCCTATAACTATAACAATGTCACATACGTGGGCACGTCATCGGGCTTTATCACTGGTGCCGACGCAAGTAATCAAATGACCGGCGTAACCCGGATGCAGGCGGGTAACCCGATCGGGTTCTTCTGGCTGTACACCATGCAGGGTATTTTCCAAAACCAGGCAGAGATCAACAACTATCAAAAGAATGGTGTCCTGATCCAGCCGAACGCCGTACCGGGCGATATCAAATACCTGGATTTGAACAACGACGGAAAAATTGATAACCAGGACCGGTCTAATGTGGGTACACCGCATCCAAAATACAATTACGGGCTAAATTTAACCGCGAGGTATAAGGGTTTTGATGTGAATGTTTTTTTTAACGGTTTAGCCGGCAATAAAATATACAACAGTTTACACCGCTGGGACCTGCCTACCGCAAATTACCCAATAGCTGTACTGAACAGGTGGCACGGCGAGGGTACCTCTAATAGCTTTCCGCGTGTTTCTACCGGTGATCTGAATGGAAATTTTGTCAATCCCTCAACCTTCTTTTTAGAAGATGGTGATTACCTGCGGCTTCGCAATGCATCAATTGGCTATACGCTCCGCGATATTAAAAAGATAAAAGCTAAAACTATACGCGTTTACGTTACCGGCACCAACCTGTTTGTACTAACAAAATATACAGGTTTTGATCCCGAAGTTTCGGGGAGTGCCCTGGGTTTGGGTATTGATCGTGGCGTATATCCGCAGGCCCGTACCATTATTTTCGGAGCATCCATAGGCTTTTAAATCATTCAATTCAAAGTATCATGAAAGTAATTCAAAACTCTATAAAAATATTTGTGGCATTTATACTGCTGCTCAGCGTTGGGTGTAATAAAAAAATTGATCTCAATCCCATTACTTCTAATGTCGAAACCAATTTTTATAAAAACCAGGCAGATTGTTACCAGGGCCTGGCCGCGGCCTATAACGTTTTGTTGTGGGACGCGCCCCAAAACCAGAATGTTCCCTTCCAACTCGTTAGCGAAGTATTGGGCGACCGCTGCTTTACCGGTGGCGCTTCGGTAACGGATATTCCTACAATCGGCCGTATGGACCGCGGCAACATCCGTGTTGACGACCTGGCACCAAAAGCGTTGTGGTATAAATATTATACAGGCATCTACCGCTGCAACCTGCTGCTCGAAAAAATGCCCGATGCCCAGTTTGATAACCCCGCAGTTAGGGTAAGGTATACCGCCGAATGTAAGTACCTGCGTGCATTCTATTATTTTGACCTGGTACGCTTATTCGGGAATGTTCCGTTAATCCTCAAAACCTTATCGGCATCAGAGTACTCGCAAAAACAGGCCAGTCCCGAAACGGTTTATACCCAGATATCGCAGGACCTAACCGAGGCCATTAACGTTTTACCACGCTACAAAAATTTGCCGGCTGAAGAGCTGGGCCGGGTATCGTCAGACGCGGCACGTGGCTTGATGATGAGGGTTTGGTTATATTATACGGGCTATTATAAAAAGGCCGACCTGCCGGGAGTATCATCCTCCCAAATACTGAATATTAGCGAAGACCTGATTAATAACAGCGGGCATGACCTGTTACCCAACTTTGCCGACGTATTTAAATTAGATGCGCCATTTAATAATAATAACAAAGAATCGGTTTTTGAGATCCAATACTCAGCCTTAGCCTACAGCGGTAATTACAGCTATCGGGAAGAAGCTAACGGTAACCTGTCTGTGATGCTATGGTCGATGCGCGATCCCAACGCTTCCTCTCTGTATTCCGCTGGATGGTCGTTCGCACCGGTGGATACTGCCCTGTACAATAGCTTCGCCAGTACGGATGTCCGCCGGGATGCCACCTTGTTCTTACCTAAAGCGCAGTCGGTATCGTTTACTCCCGGCTACCAAAATACCGATATCTTCCCTAAAAAATGGGCGGCTCTAAAAACTAACCAATCTACCAAGGGCGATTATCACTTAAACTTTCCTAACCACTTTATTAATATCCGGTTTTCTGACGTGCTGTTAATGGCTTCTGAACTTCAGTTGCTGCATGGTGGCAGTGCCGTAAAGGCCCAGCAGTATTTTGAACGGGTGGCACGCAGGGCAAGGCCATCAACCTATGTGCCGCCAACAGTCACCCTTGATGTGCTATATACCGAACGCGACCTTGAACTGGCCCTTGAGGGTGTTCGCTATTGGGACCTGATGAGAAGAGGTCTCGATTATGCACAATCGAAAATCAACATTAACAGGGGCGAGCCCTTTATCAGCAAGTTCAATACCGCTGCCGCAGGATTGTTCCCTATACCTGATCAGGAAATTATTGTGTCGAACAATGCTTTGGTTCAAAATCCGGGATATTAATAATTAAGACAAGGAAAAATATGAAAAGGATAATACAAGTTGCATGCCTGCTGTTGATACTGGCGGCCTGCAAAAAACAAACAGCTAGTTTGGAAAACCCTATTGACCCCAATACCGTCAATATTATTGTACAAGCAACCAGTACACCCAATGTTTATCGTTTTATTAACGCCCAAATTGGAAAAACGGCCGTTGCCAAATGGGATCTGGGTAATAGCTCTACAGCTACTGGCGACACCGTGTTGGGTAAATACCCCTTTAAAGGCGATTATGTAGTTAGCCTCACGGTATTTAACGGCATTACAGCGGTAACAAAAAAGGTAAACTTATCGCTCACTTCTGATAATTTTGACCTTGACCCTGTTTACGGTTTATTAACAGGAGGTGCTGGCGCTGCGGCAGGCAAAACCTGGGTTTTGGATTCATTGTCAGACGGGCACGTAAAGCTCATTAACAACAACTCTAATACGCCATGGAATAAACTGCTCAAAACCGGAAAGGGCGTTTACGATGATGAGCTGAATTTTAAGTTGGCCAATAAAGAGGTGGTTTACAAAAACAACAACAGTTCTTATTGCCACGGCGGTACAATTGATGGTATAGCCCAATATCGTTTAAAAGAATTAAATGCCAACTGGGGAACTACAACCAGTGCTACCGCTGATGGCGGCGACTTACAGATTGCTTACACGCCCAACAAACCTATACAGCACTGGACCATGCAGGTGCGTAACGGCAAGCATTATCTCCAGCTTTACGATGGCGCGTTCTTTTTCTTTTACCGTGGGCAGGCCGACGTGATAGAATACGAGATCACCTCTATTTCTGAAAATGAAATGGTGGTAACCCACTATGAAAATTTGCCTGCATCAAGGGCCTCGCTTTTATGGCGCGATGTTTACCTGGTTATTAAAAAAGGCTATGTACGCCAATAATTAACCCTCTAATTTAAAACGAACAATGAAAAATTTATATAAAAAGAGCTTGTCTCTTCTGAGCCTGGTACTTATGGTGATGACCGGGTGCAGTAAAAAAGAATCAGAAGTTAAACCCATTGCAGATAGGTTTCAAATTGTGGATACCAAGTCGGCGGTCAATGGTAATCTGGTTGATGGTACTGCGTTAACCGCGAGTAATACTTTTACGCTGGCTTACCTGAATGCGGCACCCGGTACATCCGCTACCATAAGTGCTGAGGCGATTAACGGCTTATCCATCGATCCAACCCCGGTAACCCTATCGGGAAATGCGACGGTAGATGTTCCTCTAAAGGGTATCCCTGCCAGCGATGGCACATTTACCATGACTGTTAAGATTGATCTTGGAGGTACAACATATATCTGTACCAAGATCTTCAATGTCGATCTGCCGAATATCACGGCCATTACCTCAAGCCTGCCTCTGGCGAAGCTGTTTAACGTTAATGTGGTCACAAGCGTTAATTTTGAAATTTATCCCCGTTCGACGGTGCTAACCATCACCGCACCGGCCAATACTACTGTTGAGGTGATCAGTACATCTCCTAAAGGAAGGACGCTGAAGATCACACCGACGAGCCAGTTTACCGCAGGCGATTTAGTAGTTACCTCTACCTTTATGGCGTTACCACCACTGGTTCAAACCATTAAACTGACCGCATTTTCCAAAGGCGACGGTACAGCAACAACACCTTTTGAATTGACCGATGCCGACCGCCTGAACAGGGTGGCTTACGGTTTAAACTACTCGTATATACTGGCCAACGATATCACTCAGGCTACCAGCACAGCAACCGGAGTTGTATTTGCCGGAACATTAGATGGTAATGGTAAAAAGATATCGGGCTGTACCATTAATGCCGCTACAACCGACAAATTAGGTTACTTTGGCGAATTATCGACTTCGGCTGTTGTTAAAAATTTAACACTTGATAACCTCAATATTACGGGCCAAAGTAATATAGGCGGCCTTGCGGGGATCAACAGGGGAACTGTAACCAATGTTATTATAAATGGTAACTTAACCGGTACTACCTTTGTTGGTGGTATTACAGGTAATAACTTTGGCACTATTGCAAGTTGCGATATTAGCGCCTTTAATGTAACAGGTAGTAACAATATTGCCAGTTTAACACCAACGGTAAACAGTGGTTCGTTGCAAAATGCCAATGTGATATTGGTTGTACCTACTACACTCCCTACTACAATGTATGGGGTTTCGACTCCGCAAGCTGCTGATTTTTCGTTTGCACCATCCACCGGAACAGTAACTGTAGTAACTACTCCGGCTAACTTAACCACAGCACCTATTGGGGGAACTCAAAAACTAACGCTTACACCGTTAACCGGTTTTATATCGGGCGATTTGACTGTTTCTTTGCAGAGCAATAAATTATCTGTTTTGCGCACCATAAAAATATTCTCGAAAACACAAGGGTCGATATTTGACGCCGGTGATGGGTCTGTTGGCAGCCCTTATCTGATCTCGACTGCAGCCGCTTTGGATGCGGTGAGAAACGATGTTACCAAAAATTACAAAATCGTTAACGATATCACACTTACGGGCCAATGGGTGCCTATCCCAAGCTTTAGCGGCTCGATAGACGGGCAGGGATTTAAAGTAAACAACATGACTATTACAACTGCAATAACGAACGATGGCTGGGTGAATACCAATACAGGTACCATTAAAAATATCAGGTTTGCCAATGTTAATTGTAATACAAGCGCTCCGTTTGGTGTGGTAGCCGGTAAAAACAATGGTGGCACCATACAAAACGTAATGGTGAGTGGCACGGTCACATCAACCAATACGGTCGACGTGCTGGGGGGCATCGTGGGTGAATTGGCGGCAGGGGGTAAAGTAACCCAATGTTATACGAATTTAACGATGGTTGCATCTTGCGGAATGGTTGGTGGCCTTGTTGGCCGCCTAACTACGTCCTCAGGCTCTACTGCCGAGATATCCTTCTCTACAGCTACAGGTTCGATAGAAGAGAATGCTTCTAAAAACCGGATAGGCGGTATATTGGCCCGCGCCGAAGGAACCGTTGTAGGCGGCGGTATTGTAAAAAACTGTCTGGCTACACTATCAATCACGGCTACAGGTACTGCCACCGCGGTCAACGTTAACGGCGTAGGCGGTATTTTCGGTGCCGATCAAAACGCGGGGATCGTACCAATCGATCAATGTATGTTTACGGGCACTATTTCGGCCGGCTTTTCTATCGGCGGTATTGCGGGCGTTGGCTCAAGTATCACCAACTGTTTGGTTGTGGGTATGGGGCCTGGCAATGCGTTCCCTACTTTGCGCAGTACTGGCGTACCGCAAACCGGAAATATTGGTGGTATAGCCGGAACAAACAAGGTAAAGCTGGTTAACTGTGTGGTTAAGAATGCAACGTTTAAAGCTGCCGCCACAACAAACCTGATGCCGGTTGCCGGTATGGTAAGTACCTATCAAAACGGGGGTTACACAGCCAATAGCTTTGTTGGTTCAACATCGCTGGAAGGTTCGCCAACGCCGCCAAACGGGGACTACATTTTCAGGATAGCCGGTACAGCAGGCAACAGCCCGGGCGCCAACGCCGGTAACTACGCTGCTGCCAGTGTAACCACCGCATTACGCACAACAGCTGTTGGTAATGATGCTGCCGGGTTAGATGGCGCCACGGCAAATACAACCACGCAAACGTTTTTCCAGAGTACAATGGGTTTTGATTATTCGATTTGGAAAACGGATACGGATGGTTACCCTACTTTGCAACATGCTGGTTATAACGGCGGTTTGGCAACACTTTAATTATTTATTAAACACTTAAAAAGATAAAATGAAAAGATATATTATTCTATCGATGCTTTGCGGAACATTTTTGAGCTGCTCAAAGAGCAATCAATATATCCCGGCAAAATCCTCCGTGATTACTTTTGTGCCGACAGGTAAAAAGGGTGCCGACTTTAATACCAATACCCAGATTGGCACATGGTGGGGAAACACCATTAACCTGCAAAGCAACTGGTACTATACCTGGGGTAATTCCATTCCGTTGGAACTTGCGCCACAAAACGCGGAGTTTGTGCCCATGTTCTGGAGTAAGGCCTCGGTTACCGATGCCAATGTTGCTTATACCAAGCAACTGGCAACACAGGGCCGCGCGCGTTACGTACTGGGCTTCAATGAGCCCGACCTGGCCGATCAGTCCAACATGACCGTGGCCGACGCACTGGCGGCATGGCCACAACTGGAAGCTATAGGTTTACCGCTTGGCAGTCCGGCGGCATCTTACCCCACCAGGCAGTGGATATACGACTTTATGGACCAGGCCATCTCACAGGGCCGCAGGGTGGATTTTATTTGCGTACACATGTATGTGGGTACCGATGAAAATGCCTTTGTGCAAGTGTTGCAGGACCTGTATAACAAGTATCACAAGCCTATCTGGATCACCGAATTTGCTACTGTTGCCAATGGTGCGGTTAATGTTTCTGATAATCCTTATACACCGGATATGGTGCTGGCCTTTATGCAAAGGCTGCTGCCCAAACTGGAAGATCTCACTTTTGTGCAGCGCTACTCCTGGTTTTCTGGCTCGCCCACCAGCGCCCGTTTGTGGTCATCGGCTTTGATAGACGCCAATGGCAATTTAACCAAACTCGGTCTCTGGTATTCTCAATATAAACCTAACACAGCTATTAAACGTTAATCTGTATATCTACTTCATGAGGCCCGACCGGGCGTTTGACACCCGGTCGGGCCTTCTTTTTCAGTATGGTCGGTCAGTAAGTTACCAAGCCACTTCGCTCCCGTCATCCAGTTTTTGATCAAAGGGGACGATGCGTTGATTATTCAGCCCAATTTCAACACCTCCGTTCATCGCTCTTTCCGCATAGTCTGTTTTTGACATATCCATTCAAATTAAGCTTATTGAAATAGGCGTTTAATTGATAATCATTTTATAGGTATACGGTGGCTTTTCGACCATTCTGGTCATTAGGTTTTCAAAAATGCCCTCTTTCATTTTATGCCTGTTAAAACGGTAGGTGTATTCATCAAGGTAGGATTGAAGGTGCCTGACAGCATGGTGGACACCCCTTAACCATGCTTTAAACATCATAATGCACCGGTGCAGGTCAGCAAAGTTCTTTCCTTTCTTTTCTGATTTCTCACGGATAATATGCGGAAACTCGTTTTCTAAGCCTTTATAGCCAGCCCATCTATCTGTACGAATGTTGGCTTCCTTTCTGATATGGTCTTGCATGAAATTTAGTAAGTTCTCCTTGCTTGCGGTTTTGATAACCCGTGCATACATTCTGGACACACCTTTACCCCCTGTTTTTCTATCGATACTACTACGATTTTCTTCCGGCCTTCGTTCCGGCCTATGGATTGGTCGTCCTGGCCGCCAACATAGGTTTCGTCTACATCTACCTTACCATCCATAGGAAAGTTGCCGCTGCTTTTCATAGCCCTCATTACCTTTTGTTTAAACAACCAGCAGGTTTTCTGCCTCAAGCCTAACTTCCTGCTCAGTTCAGTGCTGCTGATACCATTTTTACTTGTCGAAACATAATATACAATGTAGAATGCTTTTAAAATTGGAAACTTACAGCCCTGAAACATTGTCCGCGATTTTGCCGACTCAATATACCGGCATCTCGTACATTGACGATCTTCGGCACTGTTCCCTTTACAGTAATGACCATTGCCACACTTCTTGCAATGATAACCACCAGACCACTTGAGTTGTGCTAAATACTTTACACAGCTTTCATCGTTCGGATATCTTGACTGAAATTCAAATAATGACAGGCTCTTGAATCGTTGTTCCATAAAGCCAATTTACTAATTTTATTAGTATTTAACAAGTGTCTATTTCAATAAGATTAAATATAAGGTTAATTTTCGGAGTAATCTGCGAGCTGTGCGCTGGCGGCGACTTAAAATATCAGGGGTAAAATAAAGGAGGTTTGGACAACCCGCTCCATCAAATTGAGGGTGCTGTATTTCAATGGGGTTTCTCTTATGGTTCAATAACTGTAGCCCGAACGGCACATTTCCTCACGACGATTCTTCAGTTTGTCGTGGGTCATCCCTTTGGTATTGGCGAGATCGACAAATCTTTTTACCACACTTTCCCTAATGCTTCACGGGAAAGGATAGACTAATACTTCCTTGCCGAGGTTTACGCTTAAAGGCACGGGCAAACGCAGATCATGGGCATGCTAGAGCATGGCAATCCGGTTACATACCTGTCCGTAATCTTTTTCAGATAATTCCTCATGGTCAGTTTGCTGACAAGCTTCGAGAGCTGACTGTGCCTGGTCGTCCTATTCTCCATTATTTCACCGAAATATTGATATTATAATTACCGATCTGAGTTTGATAAGGCCCTTTACTTTGTAAGTATGGCAGTGGTTTGCCTGATTTTTGGATGTGCATCTTAATTGATGTACTTCATTCTTTGACTAGCAGCTTCAAATACGTAAAAATCTTCCCACTATGCTCCGCTTCGTGATAGTTAGCGGCTTGTAGTGCTTGGACATAATTTTTCACTTGAAATCCGATGGGTAACTTAAAGGATCATAGTTGACAAATATTACGGATTCCAGATCTGATTTAAGGTGGTTTACTGTATCAATAAATGTTTCACCTCATTAACACCTGGAGTAACTTTCCAAGAACCCGGAGAGGATCCAATTTTGAAGGACTCCTCGAACTCTTTAGATATATACATTGGTAATCCGCTACGCATATACATATGCCTCTGTTTAGAAGTGATTGGTTATTGTTATTGGTTTATCCACATAGACCACTTCAAAATCAGAAAATAGCTTGAAGGATCAAGAGGTCAAAAAACCCGCAGGCTTGCTGGGCAAGGCACTGCGGGGCGGCAACCGCTACGTTACAGCTCTTTATCCCCGATCAGTTTCGCGTCACGGGTGTTCTTTTGTACGGCAATGGCTGAAAACATGCTCAGGCAGAAGGCCATGGCATAAAAGCCTTTCTCGCTCAGCGCCATATTCGCGTTCCAGAGTCCGATCGTCAACAGGAGCATGGATGCAATAGTGGCAAACCAGCTGATACCGTAATAAAGATCGGTCACCGCAAGTCCTTCTGCCCTGTCCCGGACGCTTTTCTGTACGGAAATAACGGCGAATAATCCGAATAATAAAATGGTGAAATAATAACCTTTTTCGTTGAGCGCCATGCCGGCGTTCCATAAGCCAATGCAATAGCTCATCGCGCCGGTTAATAAGGCAAACCAGGATGCGCCGATAAATGCGGCGGTTGGTTTGAACGGGTTTCTAATTTTTGAATTTTCTTCTGTTCTGTTGGTTAGCGGTTCCATTTTTATTTTGTTTTAGTGATGAATATGAAAGTAAATGTCGGGTGTAAAACAAACCGCACAAAATCAAATAATTAAAATTACTGATGATATAATTTTGTAGTATTGCGTTTAAAATATCGTAATATATCTATATGGACACGCTTGCTGAACTGATCAATCTGCTTGATAATAATGATAAAATACTTTTCAGGCAGTTTTTAAGCCGAAAAAATAAAAGGCTGGATGTGAAAAACCTACAGTTGCTTGATTTGATTGGAACTGACGATATAACGATCTTAAATAAGCTCTACAATTCAAAGAAAAACCGTGACGCCTACCATGCTTTGCGCAAGCGCTTGCAGGACAATCTGCTGTTATTCTTGTCCCAGAAAACCTTTGAAAGCAATCATTCGGAAACCTACGAGGCCTTGCGCTTGCTTGTGGTGGGGCGTTTCCTGCTGGAAAACGAAGTGGTTAAGATCGCTTTCAACTGTTTGGACAGGGCTGAGCGCCTGGCTGAACAATCGGAGCAGTTTAATTTACTAAATGAGCTCCTGCAGCTCAAAATCCAGTACGCCCATTTGAAGGGAGCCGAAACGCTCGAAACGCTGACCGCACGCTTCCTGCAGAACCAGTCTCAGATGCAACGCGATGCCAGGCTCCATATGGCCTATGCCTACCTGAGGCAGGAACTGCAGGAAGTCCACCTGAACGGAAAAATCGTTAACCTAACGGCTTTGATGATCGCGACGATCCGCAAATACAAAATTTCAGAGCAGGATCTGATGACCTATAAATCCATTTATCAAATTCTTTTCATCGCCAATGAATACGCGGCCATCCAGCAGAATTATGGATTAATAGAGCGTTATATCCGGCGGACAGACCAATTCATGCAAGGCCAGCCACATCAAAATCAGACCTATCTTTTTTACCATATATCCATCCTGTATTTTTTGGCGAACTTTCACCTGAGACGAAAGAGCTTTGAAGCGAGTTCCACCTATCTGAAGCAAATGATGGATCTGATGGTGACCGATAGCCACTACGGGGCATTGTTTTATTTACGTTATCAGTTACTCGCTTCACTCAACCTGTTTTTTACCGGCTTTACGGGCGATGCGATTACGCTATTACAAAAATCACTCGCCGATACCAAACACAGGTCCAAGCCGGAAGATACCGAAGATCTGCGCATATGCCTGACCATGTTTTTGGCCCTGTGCGATGACCGGGGAAGTTTGAAACAACTAAGTTTACTGACACAGTCTGATGCCTGGTACGAAAAAAGAATGGGGATGCTGTGGACCATCCGGAAAAGCCTGATGGAAATTTTAGTGCATGCACAGTTTGCTAACATTGAGCTGGCCATGTCCCGGATCAGCAGCTTCCGGCGCCGGTACAAGAAGTACCTGCTTAAAACTTCGGAGGAACGCGTGCTATCGTTCCTGAAGCTGGTTGAAAAATACCTGCTCAACCCCCGTGTGGCTGTTGAGCCAGCCTATAGAAAATCTGTTTTAAACCTGACTGATCTGGCAGAAAACGACGACATTTTCACTTTGAGCTTTATTGCATGGTTAATCGCGCGCTGGGAAAAGAAAACAGCTCACCAGGTGGTGCTGACACTACTGCAGAATCCTCACTATACGCTATAGCGATTTAATGCTTACTTAGGTCCCTGTTGAATCTGCATGTGTGGGGTCCCCATTTCATCGATACTGTGACCTTGACGCGAGATGCAGTGGATCATGGTCGGGTTTTCCAGAATAATTTCATCTTTGGGTCAATCCGATGTGATTGCCAGCTGGCGAGTTAAAATAAAACTGTTATCACCCTGTGAAATGCCTTTCCAGGAAAGTTACCGCATTTCCATAACAAAAAGCTGACACAATATCAGCCGATGCCATGCCCAGATCGATCTCCCTTTCAGCGGCTCCGGATTTCAGCGCATCCACCAGGGCGGTAGCCATCCGGTCCAACGCGGTGATATTTTTACAGCAATCCACCGCTTCGATCAACCCGTCAAAATCCGAACCGATGCAGACCTGCTGCCAGGGTAAAGGAAGCCCGGATATGTCCGCCACAAAATGGATCTGCAGCAAATGGTTGGCGATCAGCCGCGCATGTTCCGTCAGCAGGGGACCGACCGCGGTAGGTACACTGGCCGTAAAGAGCTCAGCTGATTCGGTTTCGACCACGGGCTGCCAAACGGCCTGATCAGCCGGGACGGTTTCCGCCGCCGGGGCCGCTCCCGCCCATAAATTGTCTGCCAGCTCCGCAATCTTCTTCTCCCGTTCCGCATCGGGCAGCTTCAATACGGCATATTCAGCCGGGCTCAGGTAATCATGCTGCAAGGCTTGGTCATTATCCTTGCCACCCAGGATACGGACATCCATGGAGATACCGATCATTCCGCCGCTTTTCAGGATCGCGACGATGTCCTCATTAAAAAGATTGATTGATAAAGGATAGAAAGAAGTACCAACCATCAGGCCCCGGTTGTTCACCCCTTTCAGCTCCACGTAATCGGCCGTCACCACCTCGTTCACCGCCCAGCCCAGGAAAGCGTCCCCCGGTTCATTGAAGGCGTAATAGCCCACCAGGCCCGCATGGCTGGCGATGATCGGGCGGTCCGGAAAATGCAGGGCGTGTAACCGGTAGAACTGTAATCGGGACAACAAGCTCATATGTTTGACATCGATCAGCAGTCCCCTGGCATAGACATGCCGGATCAGGGCCATCCCGTCCGGTGTGATCCCCATGCCCCTGGGGAGCAAGGGCCCTTTGGTCAGGATCTTGTTCCCGTAGGCATGGTTGATAAACTGATTGGGCGTGAGGTGGGTCGGTGTGAGGTATAGGATGAGGTAGCCCAGTGCCAGGAAGGCATCCAGGTTGTCCGTCGCCTCTTTCACGGTTCCCGGCTGATCGGCATGGCTGTACAGGGCATGACCGCCCTCGATATTGAATACCGCGTGGACCGTACCCGTATCCTGCGGCCGGAAATCACCCCAGTGCTTCAGAAATTTGACCGCCACCTGCGCCGAAATGTTATCGGCCGGACGCGGTAAGGCGGTGAGGTTGGCCAGTTCTTCCGCGAATACAGACTGGTATCCATCCGCTCCGCTGTACATCTCCTGTAAGCGATGGACGTCCATCAACTGGCGAAACAACACGCTCGCACCGGCTCTGATGATGAACTGGTCCAGCATCCCGGACTCCGGCGGATGTAGCGTCATGCAGATCAGCGGCACCTGCCGCCTGAGCGTGATCTGCTGCAGCGAACACTGGCTGGACAGGATATCACCGAATACCCGGGCTGCGCCCAGGGTTTCCCAGGCCGAGAACTGTGTCCCGTCTTGCGGACGAAACAGGGTCTTCAGACCCGGATGACAATGGAGATCGAAAAATTGCATAGCTAGGTTATTGATAAATTGCCGGCGTCCATTTTGCCCTTGACCTTACCCATGTATTTCGCCGCGTCGTCCTGGGTCTGGATCGCAGCGAACTCCGTCTGAATGGCTGGATGGTCTTCGGGCGGGGAAATCGCCAGGTCCGTTTTTAGCGCGGCATGTAAGATACCAGGCAAACTCCCCTTATTGGCGGTGACACCGGGCGTACCCGAACTCATCGGGAACACCGTTTGCGTAGGAAAGTTAAGGACCGAATCAGCCGGATCCGGCAGGGTCATCGGCGCATCTGTCCGGGGCGGGTTCGCCGTATCCAGCAGGCCCATCAGCGAATTCGCGTTCGCGTCCCTTTCGGTCATCAGGTCCGTGTCAAACAGGTCGTGCAGGGTAGCCGATACTGAGGCATGGTCATAAACCCGGTGGTCGACCGTATTTTTTCGGATCAGCGGCGAAATTATCACCGCGGGTACCCGCACCCCATATTGTTTAAAATCGAAGCCATACTGGTTCAGGGAAGCGTTCACGGTCCGGTCGCCCGGTGCTACGGCTGCGGGCGGCGCTACGTGGTCATAAAATCCCCCGTGCTCATCCCAAAGCACCAGCAGCAGACTCTTGGGCCATAAAGGCGACCTGCGGATCGACTCATAAACCGATTTGATCAGCTTTTCGCCGCCCGTCGCGTCGTCCAGCGGGTGCTGGGAGCTCCCTCCTTTATAGGTATTGTGCAGCACATCGCCATAACTGGGTTCGATAAAGGTATAGGGATAAGGGTAATTCCCGCTGTTCACATCCGCGTCAAAGGCCCACATTTTATGCACCTCGGTGGCGTTGATCCCTTTCAGGGCCGCCACGTTCGGGAAAACGTCGCTCAAAAAGTTGGTCCCCCGGTAGAGCCGGTAACCGTCATCGAATTTGATCCGCAACTGGTCGAAGATGTTCCCCTGTTCAAAATGGATCCCGCCGATGTTCTGCCAAAGCAAGATCTCCTCCGTCGTCGGGCTATGGTCGAGGCCACCGGAAGTAGCCGCATGCACAAAAAAGCGGTTCGGCCAGGTCGGCCCGGGAACCGATGAGAACCAGCGGTCGCAAACCGCGAACTCCCGTGCCAGGGCATTCAGTACAGGCAATTGTTCCGGCGCGAAACACTGCATGATCTTTCCGAAGTTATCCGGTGCCTTCCCCTCGCCCGCCGTCGGGCTGGTGACATAATCCAACACAAAGCCACTGTTATCGATCACCCCATAACCAGAAGCGGGATCATAGTCCGCTCTACCCGTCAGTTGCAGGCATGTATCCACAAACTCATGCCCCGGATCCACCGGCATCGAATAATCCGCTCCTTTCTTAACCGGGTAAGTCACATCCAAATAGCTGTTCGACTCTCCTCCTGTCAATCCGTCTACCGCGGTCGGGTTGCCCGTCTCCGCGTCCCGCCCCAGGATTCCCGAAAAACCCAGCAAATGGTCAAAGGAATGGTTCTCCAGCATCAGGACGAACACATGATCGATATAAGGAAAAATAGGAGCAGCCATCTGGAAATCGTTTAACATGAATATAATACTAACTATAAATATCAAATATATAATTTACTACCTTAATATGAGCTATTTAAAATATTATTTTTATATTTAACAGAACTTAACCTGCCTGTCATGAACGGATTATTAAACCGAAAGAAATTCCTAAAAAACACGACAATCGCTTTTGCAGCATTCGCTGTTCCCGCGCCCATCAGGGCACTGGCCGCGAGTGTGACTGACGATGGTTTCAAAATGAATGACAACGCCATTATCGACCTGCATTGCCACCCTTCGATGAAAATGTTCCTTTGGGGAAAAAAGTTCTGGAAGCGCCACCTGTTGGTTTCCAAGGGCGATAACCTGTTCAACATGCAGGAAGATGACCGGCAGTTCAGCTTCGGAAATGTGCGCGGCATCCTGGCCGCCCATTACCTCCTGGAAGGTGCCACCAAAAGGGAATGGAACACGCTGAATGTCCTTTACCCCTTCCTGAAGCATATCCCGTTTCTCGACCTGAAAGACAAGATCGAATACGAGAGCGAAAAGAACCCGGAACAGGTCAACAAGATGATCAGCAAGCTCAACGAGCAACTGACCGAGGTGAACAAGAGCCGCGGCCCCGGCCAGGTCACTTATGTCATCGCAAAAAATTTCGCTGAATTCGAAGCAGCGATCAAGGACCCCAAAAAACAGCAGATCGCCGTGGCCCATGCCATCGAAGGCGGCCATGCCCTGGGCCGGAACTTCCCGATCACCCTCGAACCGCAGCAAAAACTCCAACCGCTCAGCCACGAAAAGCAGAACCAGATGATTGGCGACAAGACCCGGCTGGAAGACCGCGCCAAACCATATATCCACAACCTGGACGACTTCCGCGAGTTAGGCGTTTGCCTGATCACCCTGTCCCACTTTTTCCGCAACGACCTGGCCTATCCCGTCGACGGCATCTCCCCGGACGCCAAGAGCACCCCCGGGATGGCCTGGCAATACACGCCCGACCAGGACCGCGGCCTGACCGACATCGGCGTGACGGTCGTTAAACACATGCTTCATACCGGCGTGATTGTCGACCTGACCCATTCCGCCCCGCAGGTCCGGAAAGACGTCTTCGCGCTCAACCGCAAAAGAAGAGACGAGGAAGGTCAACCGCTCCGCCCGTTGACCTTCACCCATACCGGCGCCCAGCAGGTCTATGAATACTATGACCAGGACCGTTATCCTTTTTACAAGCATTACTGTGTTAGTGATGAAGAAATCGCGCTGATCGCAGAATGCGACGGCGTCATCGGCATCATTCCCGAAGATTTCTGGCTTACAGGCGCCGACAGCAATCTCCGCAAAGAGTTCCGTGCCATGCGCTTCGAGAACGGCATCGGCTATATGATCCAGACCATGAAATACATCAAATCCAAAAGTCCCTGCAAAGATTTCAGGCACGTCGGCATCGGCACCGATTTCGACGGCCTGGCCGACAACCCCAAAGATCTGTTCAAAAACAAACAGCTGGCTGATCTGATTACCGCGATGAAAAACGACCCGGAGTTTCAGCCCAAAGATATCACTGCCATTACGTCCGGCAACGCTATGCGTTTACTGAGGCTGGGCTGGGGTAATTAATACTTTGTGATCAGCCGGTAAACAGGGTATTAATACCCTAAGTAAATACGCAACATTACGGTATTTTAAACTATTTTTTGTTAATATGTTTATTTAATATTTACTACCCAGTCATATTAGATGACAGGCATGCACCTTAATTAAAAGCACAATGAACCCTATCTACGTATTCTGGCTCTTATTCGCCGCGCTGCTGGCAACGATTGGTTATTGCAACCAAAAGTTCTGCATGCTCAAAGACCTGAGCAAAGCGGAAAAGCAACCTTATAGCTGGTCCAGGGTGCAACTGGCCTGGTGGACGGTAATCGTACTTTCCGCATTTACTACGATCATGATCGACCGGGGGGATGCCCCTCAATTGCGTTTATCCACAGTGATCCTACTTGGGATCAGTGCGGCCACAATTGCGACAGCGAGATCCATTGACGCTGCGGAGGACAGTGATCCTACAATTTCACGTCACCAGGATAAAGAAGGCACCAATTTTATCATTGACATCCTGTCCGACCAGACCGGGGTGAGCATCCACCGTTTTCAGACCGTGGTCTTCAATCTTGCCTTTGGCGTTTGGTTCATCGCTCAGGTGATGGAAAACTTGCATACCGGTCCGAAGGTCGACATTAACCAGGTCATGCCCGATATTGCACAAAACAACCTGATCCTCCTGGGTCTGAGCTCGGCGACTTATGCGGCCCTGAAGACGACTGAAAATAAAACACCCGCTTCCGTTTCGGGGCCTGTCGTTCCTGTGGTACAAGCGAATCTGGAAGAACAACCCGTCGGCTAAAGAACAAGAACCATGGCATTCACAGACAAATACACGATCGGTACGAAATTTATTCCGAAACCTTCCAGGCGCAGGTCGGGGCTTCCCATCACCAAGGTCCGCTTCCTGGTCGCGCACGATACTGGCAACCCCGGATCGACCGCTGCCGGAAATATCCAATGGTATATTGATACCGCCAATACCGTACCACAGACTGAGGTATCCTCCGCGCATCTTTTTGTCGATGACCTCCAAATCCTGGAATGCGTCCCCGCGCTGACGGCACCGCCCGAAAAAGCGTGGCACGTGCTTTACAGTGTACCTAAGGATAATGAACTTTACGGTGTGAACGCGAACGACGCGGCCATCGGCGTGGAATACTGTTTTGGAGGGGGTATCGATGCCGACAAGGCCTATGCCAAATACGTTTGGGTCCTGGCCAAGTTGTGCAACGTGTACGGGCTGGACCCTTCCCGGGATATCACCGGTCATTTTTTTCTCGACCCAGCCCGAAAAACCGATCCCGTGACCGGACTGGCCAGGAGTCGCCGCAGTTACGATCAGCTTTTAAGGGATGTCGTCGCGGAGTACCGAGAATGCACCGGGGCGGTCATTGCCCTCCCCGGCACCGCTGTCCAAACCGGCCAGG
Organism: Mucilaginibacter gracilis; assembly: GCF_003633615.1. Lineage (NCBI taxonomy): Bacteria > Pseudomonadati > Bacteroidota > Sphingobacteriia > Sphingobacteriales > Sphingobacteriaceae > Mucilaginibacter > Mucilaginibacter gracilis. The sequence continues at coordinate 4,673,540 of NZ_RBKU01000001.1, forward strand.
CGACCGTTGCCGTACGGTTGAATATCCGTGCGCAGCCCAGTACCCGTTCCGCCATCATCCAGACCGTCGCACCGGGCACCATCCTGCCTTATCAGGCCATGACCAGCCAGGGGGAGGCGGTGAATAACAACCCAGTCTGGTATCAGAATATCCAGGGCAACTGGTTCTGGAGCGGCGGTACCAAATAAAAAACAGATGAATAATAACAAGGGCTTATGAAAAAGACATTAAAACTCGGATTCGCCATGGGCGGAGGCGTATCCTTAGGCACATTTTCCGGCGCCGCACTATCCGAAGCGATCAAACAGGCCGTCCTGCAGGGTGGTTATGTGGATGAGCAAAACAACTTTCAATTGTACGAAAGGGTAATCGTCGATGTATTCGCCGGGGCTAGCGCCGGGTCGATGTCGCTGGCGATCATGCTTCGTGGGCTAGCCTACCAGACGCCTGCCGAGATCGCCAGGGCGACCACGACACTGGAGAACGACCCGGCGATGCGTTTTGCCACGCTGACCGCTGACCAGCAGGCGGACCTCATCGCCGCACAGGTGGTGCAGGACCTACAGGCCGATATCTGGATCAACGACATCAATATCGATGTACTGCTGGGTACAACCCCTGAACAACAGGCAGACCTGACCTATGAGGCTGGTCTGCTGCGGCGCGGTGCGCTGGAAGATCTCGCCCGGAAATATTTTCCGATGGACCAGATTGCAAACGGGTTCCCCAATAAACGCATCCTGGCGGATGAGGTCATCTTTGGCAGTTCGCTAGCCAACCTGACCGGCGTCAGGTTCGACAGCAGGAAAGGAAACCCGCTTAACAATCCGAACTATGCCGCCTCGGGGGATGCTTTCACGTCCTTTTGTCATCAGGAGTTCCGGGTATTTCACCTGTTCTTTAACGAACAGTCCAGCGGCAATGTCACGCCGGAAAATTTCCCCCCGCAATGGATGCGTTACCATAAGGGGCCCGCGCAACCGGGCTATTTCGGCGACCTGACCAAAAGCACGGCCTGGTCCAGGATCGTCGCCACCTCCATCGCCTGCGGCGCTTTCCCTTTTGCCTTTGAGCCCGTGGTCCTGGAGCGTTTTAAATTTGAGTTCGAACAATGGCCAGAAAAAATAGACCAGGAAGTCTCCCGCCTGGCCACTGGCCGTACGGATCAAATCTCTTACCCTTTCACCTATATGGATGGTGGAACATTTAATAACGAACCCGTCCGCGAAGCCTTCCGAATGGCGGCGTTCCTGGATTCAGAATGCGACCCGGAAAGTTTTGACCGCGTGATCGTCTTTGTCGACCCCAGCCTCGACAACGATGAAATGAATTACCGCGTACCTATTCACCAGCGCTATACCGTACAAAAACCCAGGGCTTTTCTAGGGGGGCTGGACGGCTACGACCTGGTCCGAAAAGCCACGTTGGACAGGATCATTCCGCATCTTAGCACCCTGGTCTCCATGCTGATCGATGAGGGCAAGGTCAATGAAAACGACAAGATCGGCTACATTATGGACCTTTTCGATAAAAAGCCACAATACGACGCTTTACTGGCCACCCTGATCAATAGCGCAGCGGTCACCGCCCCGCTGGTTGAAGCGGTTAAGGTAAGCGTCAAAGACCTAATCGAGACGACCAAGATCAACACCTTAATTCCGCAGGGCGCCATCACCCTCAGGGGAGAACTGATGCGCGTCTGTTATGAGAACAAGGCGGCCTTCTCTGGCCTTAAACCGGCGATCGATACTTTTATTGCGGATGCCGCCGCGGTGGATACTACGCTCCTTAAACCTTTCCTGGAAGCCCTCTATACGATCTTTATCGACCTGCTGCTCAACCTGACCGGTAAAAGCAAAGAAAGCAAGATCATCGCCGTTGCACCGGTGGTGATCAAGGCGGACGGTACCAGAGACACTGTGACCCTCCCCGGCGGTTACCTGAGCGGCTTTGCGGGCTTTATGTCCAGAACACCCAATTATTTCGAGGCCGACCTGGCCAAATACTGCGCGCAACTACTGATGCGCGACTTGGGCATGCTCAAAGCCAACCATGTCCTCCCGCCTTATCAGCCCTGGTCGGATGCCCAACAGAAAACTTTTTCCGATGAATACGGCGCTAAACTTATCAACCTTAATGCACGCATAGACAACCTGTTCGCCAATGCCAAATTCATCGACATCTTCCCGGGCATCGACCAGGTCGCCCTCAATACTTTCAGCAAAATAGTCAAAAACGCGGTCGACGCTATTCAGCTATACGATGACCCCTATTATTCCTTTGTCTTTATGGTTCCCGTTACAGAAAAGAGTTTCGAGATCGACGGCTCCGGTAATTTCAGCGACTCCGGGGCAATCAAAATAGACGGCTCGCTATTCCTGGTTACCGAACTTTATTACCATTACCGGGCAGATAAAATGTACTGGGCAGGCGTCCACGCGCAAGATGGCCAAATAGTCATCGAGCGTAATGGTTTCGCATTCCTGCCCGACCGTAAATTCTGTAGGATCGACCTGCCAGCCTTTGAAATGCTTCAAAAAGCCAATCTGATGCCCAGTCCTGTATTCACCTACCGGCAATTAATCGACGCAGACGCGGGAACGGTGCTTCCAGCCAAAGGCTGGACGATTAGGCCGGGTGTGAGACGCATGGATGAAACCCTTTTGTAAAAGCAGGATGAAGTGTAATTTACCATACATGAAAACAAAATAAACTAAAGCTTGACCCACTAAACATCATTTTATTTACTGATTGTTTGGGCGCATACATCTAAACAATCAGTAAATAGCGACGGGAATACTTATCGCGAGTAGGGAATCTTATTTTTTTTGAAAAAAAAGAGTAATCGTCGTTCGTTATGAAAATCAAATAACTTCAGTCGAGATCGTTCATCACGGCTCTCCTATGAAATAAAGATAAATAGCTTTGCATCCGGCCACAATCCCCTGAATTCCGTTCGTTCTGACCCTTTTGGACAACTTCAGCAATTCATCGAAACTCAGGTTTATAGTTCGTACGCCTGCTGTTTTAACCGTTTCAGGTTCTCATTGACCTCAATGCCCCGGTTGTTTTTTGATTTATGGCAGGCACCGTTCAGCGGGCAGTTTGCACAGTTCTTCGCCTGGTACCTTTTTATATTTTGTTCAAACCCGGTACTGGTTTTCCTGGTGTAATTGCCGATAAAGTGCATCTGTTGCCCCATCGGGCAGATATAGCAATCCCTTTCCTGGTTATAAAAAAGCTTATCGGCAGCAAAGGGGAACTTACGGTTATGGTTTTCATGCTGCTGTTTATCGAACATGCCATACTTTTCAAAAGCGGTGACTTTCTCTTTTTCAAGCAAGGTGTAGTTTTCTTCCGAACCATACCCGGCATCAGCGGTAAGCCCCTTGGGCGCCTTGCCGAAACTGGCCATATACTGGGCCAAATGAAGGGTCAATGTAGTGGTGTCTGTAGGATTGGGGTGAATAGTGTAATTGACGATAAACTGGTTGGAGGTGGAGATCTGCACATTATAACCCGGCTTTAACTGCCCATTTTTCATGTGGTCTTCCTTCATACGCATAAATGTAGCGTCGGTATCTGTTTTGCTGTAACTGTTCCTGTCCTTCAGGATGGTCTCCTGTTGCTCATATTTGGCGATGCTTTCCGGGTATTTTTTGGTGACATACTTCAGCTTGTCCTTAATTTTCTTATCTATGCTTTCCTTGCCTGCCAGCTTTTCGTTCAATTGTTCTATAGTGGCTTTTACTTTTTCGCTGTCTATTTCCGTAAAATCAGGCGGCTCCGGCATTTTATCCTCATCGGATGCGATCTGCTGGGCATACTGCCAGATCTCCGTGAGCTGTTTTTTCATTTTTTCCTTATTGGTCTGGATGGATTTCTTCCAAACAAAGGTGTATTTGTTGGCATTGGCTTCGATCTTGGTGCCATCTGTATTGACCTCCTCAATGCTTAACAATCCTTCTTCGGCCAGCAGTTTCACTACTTCTTCAAATACACTCCGCAACGCATCCTTTAAACGGACACCCCTGAAACGGTTAATGGTATTATGATCGGGGTAGCCCATTGAGCTCAGCCACATAAAGTAGACACTTTCCTTACAGGCCGCAGCCAACTTGCGGCTGGAATAGGTATTGGTTACATAGCCATAAATCAGGACCTTTAACAGTAGCTGCGGATGATAGCTGGAACTCCCTTTGATATGGTAGGCTTTTAACAGCGGTTCTATGTTAAGCTTGTTGATCACTTCGTTGACCACTCTGACCGGGTGTGTTTGCGGGATCAACTCGTCCAATGTTGGCGGGATAGCAAGGATCTGCTGCTGGTTATAAGGCTTGAAAACAGGTTGTCTTATTGCCATATCTCATTTATTTATACTTTAAATATATGAAAATGAGGTAATTAAAACAACTGCCTGCAAGGAAAAATATTTAGCATCATCTCTACTAACATCAAAATGGCCTATAGGTTTAATATCAACAAAAAAGAGGCTGATCATGATTTATGATACAGCCTCTCTTTCGTTGTAAATTGAGCGGACATTATTCCGTCTGGATCTTGTAAACGGAAACGCGGTTATGCCCTTCCAGAAACGCGCAGTAATGGCGCTTAGGGATCGCGATGATCCCTTTGATCTCTTCTTCCGTTTCAATCATGCCCTGCAAAACAGGTGCATGGTTCTTAAGTTCATACACTGCGGCACGTTTACCACCTGCGATAATCAAGCGGTTATCCGTCATTAATTTGATCTCTTTACCTTCGATCTCGCCGCCAAAGAAACCTGAGGTCAATTTCATTTCCTTAAGCGATGGCGTAATCCATAGGCAACCTTCCGTGGTGAGCACAACGATCTTCAGCGCGGTTAAAACATCAGTGATCGCTATCTTCGTAAATACTGCTCCAAGATCTAAAACCTCAACAGCGCCCTCCGTGTCGATACGGACCAGAATTTCCCCGATCCCGCAATAGAAATGCCCCTTACGCCAAACCATGCAATAAGGATCGAACCGCGTTTCTCCAGGGTTAATGCTGTCATCGTTCAATTGCAATTGCTGGTTCCTTAGTTGTTTGCCATCCATCGTAAAATGGCTCAGCATTAAACCGTGAATATCATAATGCAATACCGATACGCCTTGGTGCCCGTTGATGCAGCAGCCCAAAAGCCTTCCCTGCGGCAGCCAATCCAACGTTTTGAGCGTGATCTCCCGCTCAAAGTAGGAATAGGCCAGTAACTTCTGATCGATACGGGTCTTCATGTTTTCTGCTACGATGAATATATGGTCAGAAAGGCCCGGATCGGCCAGCAGGCATAAGGGTAAAGTATGCGCTATCATTTTAAAAAGGAACTGGTAAGTTATTTTACCTTCCCAATTGGCGCGTAAAAAATGGATCTCCCCATTGCGCATCCCCATGCCCAAAAGCTGGTCATGAAAAGTCGCCATGTTGTACCAGCTCGTATCATTGCGCAGCGACACATAATCAGGCTTGGTATAAACGGGAGGCAATTGTAAGCCTCTTTGTATAAAACGGGTCGCATCGGAGGTCAGTAAGCGGTCTTCCGGTAAAAAGTTACCGATAAGTTTAAGCGCGCTGGTATCGTTCAATTCCACTTGCTGGCTCACCACTTCAAAGGCGATACCCAAAGCCGCTTCCTGTAAACCCGGTTCCGGATACCGCCGGTTAATATCGGTCAGTACATTCAAAAATGCTATTCTTTTTAAACGCGGTACATGAGTACTGTATAGATAAGTGATCTCTCTTGCCAAATGTTGCTCTTCCGCATCACGGCTCAGCTCTAAGTAATCAGTCAAACAAGCCTCAGGATGCCCCGCACCTTTCCAGCCGTCAAGCAATATCGCTTTAGCTTCTTCCCGGGCCGCGAGTTTATCAACCAGAACAGTTGCGGCCTTCTGATAAGCTTTTGCCAAACGCAATTCTTCGATGGTTTTCCGGTAATACATTTCTGCCTTTTCTTCCCTACCCAGTTTCCGGTACAGGTCGCCCACCTTTTCACTTTGATCGAGCTCCAGATAAATAGCGATCGCTTCGTCCAATAAACCTCCCTTTTCGAGACATTCCGCAGCCATCCTGTCATTCTTCACATGCTCCCGGTACAAGGCGGCGGCTTCGCGGAAGAGTTTACCTTGCTGCAATACATTCGTTGCCGAAAAAAAAATTACCCAGCAGATGCGCATAGATATAGGCCGCTCTTTTATAATTGCCAGCTGCTATCGCGTCGTTAGCGGCTTTCTCATAACGTTGGCGCAATTGCTGGTTATAAGCGTCCAAATTCCAGCCATCTACCCTCCGGCCACCGCCCAAATTCCTTAAGTTAAAATCTGTGGACCGCCGCGTGAGTTTAGTTGAGGGCGGCGCAGTTCCCCTGTTTAAATAAGCACTGCTCAAAGGGATCGCATATTGCAGGGCCTCGTCAGTATCTTTATCAAAAAGGTCCATCAGACGTTTCAGCTCCGAGTCCCGCTTTTTATCCAGATCAGCTAAACGCTGCCCTACCCATTCTTCCATCTTTTGAAAAAGGCCCTTCGAAGCATAACCGGATCGCAGGCCTTCACCGGTAAAAAACCAGGAAAACGGCATCAGGAGCACCTTACCGATCAGGGCCAGCATCAAAATAAAATACAAACCCAATTGTTCCAAAGCGTTGAACACTGGTTTGCCGTATTTCAGGATAGCCGTTTCATCCGGATCAGCCCCCGGTATTTCTTCCAGCGGCTTTGAACCCACATCGTCTTTTAGCGAATCCAGCACATCTTCCGGCTCTTCCACGGCCTCCAGTCCGATCCGCTGCAACACCGGCGGCTCCGCTAAACCCGGATGGGCAAATGACCAATCTGACCCGGCCGCCGATTTTAAATGCACAAAAGCACTTAATTCAACTTCATCTTTAGCCTCAAAACCCACCAGCCCGATCACCGGATGAAAAACCTGCATATCCCAAAGCAATAAGCTTTTCAATTCATCACCACCCACAACGGGCCAAAGCTCGGATTGCAAAGGAATAAAAAGCCGATCGGCCATACAGGTGTATGGGTATCGGATCAGGGCTTTTGCAGGCAAAGCTTTGCCGAAAACAACGAACATACCAGAACCTGTATCGCTTGCCATACCCTCCGGCATAATCCAGCACCGTAGGGTATGCAGGTCAATACGCCAACGGTCCATTCCCCTGAACCAGTCCATAGGCGAACCACCAGGCAAAAATGCCCCAGCGATAGGTTTCTGATTTTGTTCCCGGTAAAGGAGCTTAAGTTGCATACTATTTCAAACGTTTGATAAAGCTGTCTATATAATCCCTGTAAAAATCACCGGCAAGCATCACTCCAGCTTGCCTGTTTCCCGTAAAATAAGGCGATCCCGTGATCTTACCATCTGCGCTCCAGCAGGCGGTTGGCTGATCAACCACTAAAATAACACTACATTCGGCGATATTGGCATCAGCGCTTTTTAAATGCAAAAGCCCCCGCGAATCCAATACAGCTTCGCTTCCATCCGCCCAACTGAATTTAGTGAATTTCAAATAAGGCAAGTGTGCCAGTTCAATATTTTCCTGTTTAAGGGGTTTAACCCATTGTACCGCGGCCAAACTGTTCTCCTTCCAGCTTAAATGCCTATCGTTTGCCGCCAGGTTCAATTCCCGTTGATCAATAAAGATCTTACCTGCGGTATGCACATAAATATTTTTAGCTGAGTTGATCACGCTGTATCCATTATTGACGAGCTTTTTAATTTGGTTTAATACCTGGAAATGGGCCGTCACCTGGAGCGTTTTGACATCCTTCCGGCCAAGATCAGCTGGTTTGGTATGCCCTGATTGCGGATCTACCAGGATCACATCATTTTCTCTTGTGATGTAGAAAAGCCCTTTAGCGAACCGGACCTCCTGCGCTTTGATCTTCTCGATGTTATGCACCATGATCGAGATGTTGGCCATATCTACCTGGTAGATTTTCACGTAGGCTTCCTGTAAATTCCGGATCAGGAGGTATACATAACGCGGGCTTTCTCCCCAAAAGGAATCACCGGGTTCTATTTGTTCGATCAATTCCCGGCCGCCCTCATCCTTGATCGTCCAGTACAGCACCCGCCGGTCCTGCGTAATAATGATCGTTTGCCCTGTGCCGCACTTAAAAATACTATCATGTTTAAATTTGATCTTCGAGGCCGGGAACAACAACGGAAATTCAGTTTGCTGGAGCATAGCGGGCAAACCCGCCATATTCCGTTTTTGCAAAATCGTACTTCTCCGGTTCCAGAGTGTTTCCTCCAGGTCAATTAAAGCCCTGTTTACGATCTTATGTTTTTTGCCGCGCGTCTCAAACATCGTAATCTGACCGTCCCGCCCGACTTCGACTAGGTAATCCAGTTGGTCGCGAATGGTTGCGAAGGCCTGTTGGAACTCCGCATCCAACCGGTACTGGCCACCGGTGATCAATATATATTTCCCTTGCGGAGCAGCCTGCTCCGCCATTAGTTTCTTCAATTGCGGCCCACATCCCAATGCCGGGTCCAGTTTTTCCAAAGTACTGATGATACCTTCTTTGCTCGTCAGATCCATCGGGCCATATCCTTTGCCGCCTAAGGCCCAGGCCTTCATCCGGTCTTGCTTCCGGTTCTCGCTGAATGCTAGAGCCGATGCCAGGGCGAACACCCGCGGCGTGCCCCACATTTTCAGGGTCGTATCTAAAAGCACGTGCCATTCTTGGTGCACGTTATTGGGCAGCTCTTCCCGCTGTAAAAAAAGCGCTTCATTATTGGCTAGCCTGGCGGTCAACAACAGATCATCCTGCGCCAATTCGCTTAAAAGTAATTTATCAAAGTGTCCGCGATTGCTGATATCCGACACCCCGCCGATAGACTGGTCGCTGCTCCCGGCCAAATGCATCGGAATATTGAGCGCCGCCGTGATTCTTTTGGCCAGCCGCGCCAAGCCAACAGTTTTGATATCGCTTTCCAGCTGCGCCATTAATTCATCGGGAACCGGAGCTGGAAGCGGAATATCCACCGGGGCAGGTATTTCGGCCATACCTGTCCGTAATTTCATTTCGAGGGCAGCCGTATTTTTTAATTCATCCAAAGCAGAAGCCAACGGCATCAAGTCGCTTTGTAACACCGTAAACCCGAAATCAAAATTTTTGTTGAAAATAGCATCGTCAAGCGCACCACTCCGGAAAGTTTGAAGTAAGGATTTTAATGGTCTAACATCGCTATTTTCCTTCCCTGCCAATACCGCCTGGCATAACGCGACCCGGCTTATGCCTGACCGGTAGCTAAAAGGCAATGCATTCACCAATTTCATCAAGTCCAACGCCTGCTGCACCAGTTGCTTCGCCAAGAGGTGTTCAGCTTCCAGGTAACCGGGTCGGTACCCCAACGGTCTTAAATGCACCTCCGGTTCAAACAAGGTTTCGTAGTTATCCTTACAGGCGCAAAGTACCAACAAGACTGTACCCAAATGAATATCACGCGACAGTTCCAAGGCCTCCAGAATAAAATTCAGATCCTCCTGGTAACAGATCGTGCGGCCATTGGCAAATTCTACCACACTCCCATTATCGGCCCACTTCCAGAAATAACCGGCAGTTGCCCGGAAATAACTGATCGTTTTCGTCTCCTGGTTAATCATGATCCAATTGCGTTAAACGCACTGCACTACGGCGCGCTGCCTGGAAAGCTGATAAAGGAATGGCTTGCCAGGTATTATCCGGCGTAAAAAGCGCTAAATTGTCTTCAGCCTGAAAGAGATCAGCTTTTAACATCGTAGCCAGCACCGGCGGATCGAGATCATACCCGGTAGGTATCAGCAAGCGGTCATCCGCCCAAAAAGTCCTGCCGGGCAGTTGTGGCAGTGGTTTCCCTAAAACCAGCACCTCTGCCTGGGCTGAAACCGCAAAACGTAAAGCGCGGAGCCGCGTTTCCGGCGCAGTTTCCGCATAAGCTTTCCAGGTGGATAGATCGGTCAATAGGGCAAAGGCTTCCCGGGTTCTCTCCGAACGGGCTAAGCGTACATCCACATGCAAAAACACCTTGCCCGGCAAAGCGGAAACTGGCAATTGCACCGGTAAAAAAGTCTTTAACACCTGCCAATCGAGCACCGGCAATTTCGCGACAGGGGTTTGACCACCCGAAGGAAAAAGCAAACCATTCGTGTCCAATAAATAAGTGTTCAAAACCGGTAAAGAAAGTACCCGTTTGTCCGTGTTCACGGCATCAATACCGCGTAGCCAGATCAAATCCCCCTCCGCCGCAGCTTTAAGACCGGTTATCCCGCGCAAATTACCCAATGTATCTGCGTACTTATCCTCCAGGACGACTATCTTTTCCATCAGGCAGTATGCATGATCTTCTTCCAAAGCTCATCAATCGGCTTTTTAACGTAAGTGCGTTGCTCCTCGTTGCCTATCCAGTCGCAGCGGCTGTTCAAGTGCATCAACCGATCCTTGATCACCGAACGTTCAGCCATCGATATCTCTTGCTGCCATTGCTCGCTTAATTCCTGTACTTCGGAATAAATATCATCCGCGTTGGGTAAAGCACTCAAAGAAGCCCTCGGATGGCTGGCTTCATTTTTTTCTGAGGTATCTACTACGGCGTTCACAATATTGCTGATGATCTCGCGCTGCTCTTCGGTATCCCAAATATGGCGCAATACCCAAAGGTCAGAAGCGATGGCTTTTTCCCTTTTACAGATCAGCGCGCTTGCCGCGATCAGGCGCTGCAATTTAACCGCACGCCTGTCTGATACCGCCAAACCCGAGTTACGCAATTTTTGAACCAGTTCTATATAATCTTTACGGATACCGCTCAGATCGATCAAAGATGTTTGTTGTTGTAAAGCTCGAACCTCCTCGGTGCCGATACTCGGTTTTTCGGAACCCGTCTTTTGTTCCAGCATCCAGCCAGCATCCAGCAGCGCGTTCAATTGTTGCGGTTCCACGTTATCGCAGCGTACCCGGATCAAAAAACGGTCAAATAAAGCTTGCAAGGCCTCATCTTCGGGTAAATGATTACTTGCACCGATCACCATCAAAGCAGGTAAAGCACGGGTTTCTCTTCCCCTGCGGAAGATCTTTTCATTCAATACCATTAATAAACTATTCAGGATAGCGCTATTGGCATTCAAAAGCTCATCCAAAAAGATCAGCGAGGCCTCGGGGAGCATCCCCTCTGTATTGGTCACCAGTTCCCCATCGCGCAATTTTCGGATATCAAAAGGGCCAAATAACTCGTTCGGCTCGGTAAATCGGGTCAGCAGGTATTCAAAGGTTTTGCCATCCAATAACTTAGATAATTCCCTTACTGTCGCACTTTTGGCCGTACCCGGAGGACCGAGTAAAAACAAGTTCTCCCGGCCCACCAGGCAAATGCCCATCAGGTCAATAATCTCATCTTTACCCACAAAGGTTTCTTTGAGGTGGCGCAATACGGCCTGCAGTTTATCGATCGTTATAAATTCCTTATTCGTAGTGGTTGTCATTATTTGATTGTTTTCAGTTCGGCCAGTTCCAAACCTGGCCAGAATAATTCCTGGTGCATACCGGTCACTTCGGTTAATGCCGTTATTTCAGCGTCGCTTTTTAAACGCCCCCTGTCGCGGTGCGCGATGATCCGGTCGAGATACATTAATCGCAAGCAGCTATCGTTTAATATCCTATCGGTATTTATCATCGTCTCCACCTTGAATCCGACCGACGAAAATGGCCACGAAGCCGCGGTCTTCCGTAAGGCTAACACCAAAGGATCATCCGGAGAGATCCCACTACTGAACTGGAACAGCGGCCGCAAATGCCGGAACAGCAGATCGACCGAATAAATGGCAGACGCGTCGGCTTCACCGCCATAAGGCGATAAATAAACGGGGATCACTTCCGCTTCCAGTTCCCGCAAAAGCACCAGTTGAATGGCGCGGAATAAATACTGCGCCGCCCAAAGCGCCGCATCCGTATTCAATTCCGGTACCTGAGCCGGCATTTCCATCCGCATAGCGGCTTCGTACTGGCGGATAAGATCCACCGATATCAATAGATCAGCTCCCTCAAAATCCACCAACTCCCGCGGCACATCCACCACACCTTCGCTAAATAACCGGGTTAAAAATTCGCTGAGTTTCACTTGCTTTAAATTAAAACAAATATTCTGAATAAAGCAAAAAAGGAAAGCTCCGCTTTACGATCCTCAATAACAATCCCAATAACTGGTTATGCTTTGTTCCCCACAATCTTTACAGACATAGAAATAGATATTACCGAGATCACCGATCATGATGCCATGCGGCGACCAGTTGTCCGAGGCCGGGTTTTTCACACCCTCTTCGGTATCCTCGCTGGATAACTGGAAGAAAAATTCCTTGGTTTTGCCGCAGTCACAAACCGGGTTATGTGCAGGCTGCGTAAAGCTGGGATATCCGCCACACTTCGTTCGCTGAATGGCCGAATACTTACCCATAAAATACTCCGAAAGTTCTTCACCGTATTGCTCCTCGATATCGTTGATTACGTTATCAAAATCATCATCCATTGGAAAATCAATCACGCGTTCCGGTTCGAGCCTGCAATCCGGTATCCGTTCCTCTGTGTTCTCGTCAGTTTCCGGCTCCGGGACCGCCAGCGTCTTTAGCCCCTCCTTATCGGCAATAATACACGAACATCTTATGGCCCGCCAGGAAAGGTTCCGAATAAGCATCGGGGCAAGTGCTGTTCGGGCACCGGAACAACTGGAACAGATCCTTACCCTTCGGGTAATAATGTTCCGGGAAATCCCTTTGATACAATTGCAGGACAAAGTTCAGTGGCCTATCACACACGTCGCAGCAGGGATAGGTATCCAAACCGTTCAGGTTAGGCGCTCCTCCAAACTTGCTTAATTTAGGATTGATCGGTCCAGCCGTTGTTCTCGGGTTCAGGATCACGGCGCGCTTTTGATAACGCTTCAAAGCATGCTGAACATAAGGCGTTTGAATGAACTGCTCCGGGCTCAGGTCCAGCTTGCCGCCCTCATCTGTCTTACCGAATAACTTACTGAACAAACCCATCTTTGATATTGATATAAGGAACTAATAATTCACTGGTGGTAAAGGGCAGGAACCGGGTGATCTGGTTCAGGACCGGATCATATAAAACCTCCACATAAACCTCATCAACGCGGTAGAGCTGGATGAGGTGGCCGTCTTCCTGCCGGTCACCCAAACAGGCCCGGCTAAAGATAGCTTCTCCTTTTTGGATATCATCCATGGCCATAAAATCATAGATCCCGATCATAGGCCCAAAATATAAAATATTTACAAATTAGGAGAATAGTACCTGGAGCTGCTCAGCGACTGCTTGCAGTAAGCCCGGCACCAGGGCCTTGCTTTGACACATTTGCTCAGGGCTGACCAAAGCGCGGTACTGCTCCTCGTTATCCGTTTCAAAGATCACCGGGATACCCGCGATGATAATTTCGACACGCGGCACATAACCTTGCTGTATCCGCATTTCAAATTCGAGCTCCTCGCCGTTAAAGTCAACGGGTAATAGCATCGGTTCAGCTTGCTCCACGGGCGAAGATACTAATCCTCGTCCGTATCTGCCGGAAGCCAAGTGTTGCGTTGGGCTTTTCAAGTGCCTTCTCACTATCCTGGCCACCAAATGCGCTTATGCAATTATCTGCTAAATAAAAAGCAGCATACTCCCCTGGATATGCTGCTCATTTTTAACTGACTTATAAAGAACGATGAAGATTTTAATTTTTGACACCCCTTTATTTAACTGTTAATCCATTTTTCTCGGCAGTAAACCTTCTTTGAATTAACTCGTCAATTTCGTTAAGGTGCAGACGGGTTATTTTATTTAAAGCCGGATTTCTGGCCTCCCTTTTAAATAAAGCCTGCTGCTTTTTTAATTCGTCGCGAAGTATGGCATTCACATCCGTTACCGTAAAGTGGTATACTTCGGGCATGATGGTATTCATTTCGTTTTCTAAAAAAGCTTGCACCAACAATCTGTACACGTAGTATTTTTGCATATTGCGGCGATAAAAGTCAACGTTTTTCCCTGCATATATTTCTGCAAAAATCCCATGATCCAAATCGCTCAATAAGTCTGTTATAGTGTAAGTACGGGTAGTAGTTTCTTGCTGCTGGGTTAACAACCGGCTCAAACGTGCACGGGTAATTAATGCGTTGATATTTTCCTGCTGTATATTGCCAAATTCATACCCCAGGTTAACATTGAATTTTTTGGCGAGCCGCTCGTTATACAACCACATCGGCGTGGTGAATACCTGGTCGTTCAAAAACTTAACAGCGTTTTTTTGCACGGCATAGGGTACTGTTTCGTAGGTAGCACCAACTTCTCCGTTAACTTTCGGAGTATGATAAACACCCGCTACATTTTTGGTTACATGTCCCAAGTACAACGCGTATTGATCCCACACGGCGCTATAAGCGTTGAATAGCTTTTCCGGCGTTTCACCCGGAACAGTTACCCAGCTTTCTAACTGCGGCATTATTCTTTTCAGGTTTTTAATACCATAAGCGCCTGCTTTCATGGCATCATCGCCCAGGTCTTCATTTTGTGAACGTGGGTCTGCGTACTCTGATTCTGATCCAAACCAAAGGCGGTGGTTATGCTTTAGCGAATCCGTTACCACGTTAACCATTGCTTTATGCTCATCTTCCGGAGTTTTATATGCCGGATGCCAGGTATAGCCCCATTTAATGGCCCACCTATCATAGTCGCCAATCCTTGGGAATAAGCCTTGCTCACTGATATTATCTTCGGGCTGAGCAACATAATTAAAACGGGCATAATCCATGATGGATGGCGTATGGCCATGCTGTTCCACCCAGGCTTTGTCGCGCAGTTTCTCCACTGGAACGGTTGAACTTGAACCAAAATTATGACGCAAACCTAAGGTATGCCCCACTTCGTGTGAAGACACAAAACGAATCAGGTTACCCATCAATTCGTCATCAAATTCGGGTTTACGTGCCCTTGGGTCAACAGCCCCGGCCTGAATCATGTACCAGCGTTGCAATAATGACATTACATTATGATACCAGAAGATGTGGCTCTCAATGATCTCTCCGCTCCGCGGATCGGAAACATTAGGTCCCATCGCATTAGCTACCGAAGATGGGCGGTAAATAATGGCAGAATGGCTGGCATCATCAATGCTCCAGGTACTATCCTGATCTTTGGTTGGCGCTTCCTTCGCGATGATGGCATTTTTGAAACCGGCACCCTCAAATGCTTTTTGCCAATCGTTAACACCCTGAATTAAATAAGGTACCCATTTTTTAGGTGTTACCGGGTCAATGTAAAAAACAATCTGCTTTTTAGGTTCAACCAACTCACCTCGCTTGTACTTTTCCACATCCTCAGGCTTAGGTTCCAGTTTCCAGCGTTCGATGAACGCCGTCCGCTTTACGCCCTGCGGATCAGCATCAAAATCTTTGAACGATGTAGTAAAATATCCAACGCGCTCATCTTCTAAACGCGCTTTCATGGGCTTCAAGGGTAATAATACCATAGAGGCATTTAACTCAACAGTATAGCTTGAATTGGTGGGATTTAAGCCGGCACTATAAGTTTTTACCGAATGTATTTCCACATTGTGTTCAAACGGGCGGATATAGTCTATGTAACTTTTATCATTCTGCTGGGCACCCATCCCTGCCTTATCCTTAAATATCTTCCTTTGGAAATAAATAACATCGTTATCGCTGTTTAAAAAATCGGTAACATCAACCACGCTGGCCGATGAGTCTTTCTTTAAAGCCAGAATTGGAAAAGCGGCCACGATAGCCGTAATGTTGTTTTTTTGTACACCGGCAAATAAGGTAGCGGTACTATCCTTATTGTACTCCGCGTACGACATGCGACGCAGGAACAGTTTATTTGCCGGTCCTTTTTCAAATCGGTAAATACTTTCGCCAATTTCATCACCTGCATACCCTGAACTTCCGTTACGCATATCTGATGACGCCTTTGATACCCTGCTCACTACCAGTATCTCTCTATTCAAAATATTGTTAGGTATCTCAAAATAGTACTTCGTGTCCTTTTGATGAACGGTAAAAAAACCAGTTTGGGTCTTGGTACCTTTCGTGATAATTTCGGTATAAGGTTTCAAAGTCATCGTCCTTTTCAAGCTGTCTTCTCTACGCTTAGCCGGATCAAACGCTACCGCACCATGTGGCTGTACCATTGTTTTTTGGTGGTGAAATAAACTACAGCCAGATGCTAAAGCAACTAAACCGAGCCCACTGTATAACAGTAGTTTTTTTTTTGTAAAAATCATATATTAGGTATGTTTATCTGGGGTTTTGTGCTATTTCTGGATTCAGGTTAATGTACTTATCGGCTATTGGAAATACATAGTGATTATCACCGGGTGCTAAAGTGTAGGATGCACCTTTAAATATATGGGTTACTGTACCGATAAAGCCGCTATCTTTAGTCAGTCTACGCTGATCAAACCAGCGGTAGCCGCGGCCCATAAACTCGCGTTGGCGCTCGTCAATCACAACATGTAACGCGGTATTGGGGTCGGCGGCGGTGAGGTCATAATACTCAGCGGGCTTAAAGCGTTTTTTTCGCAAAGTATTAACAGCTGACATGGCGTTGGCTGTGCTACCGGCACGTGCCTCACACTCTGCTTTGATAAGCATCATTTCGGGCACACCTGGGCCAATATAAAAACCATCGGTTACAATGCGTTGAATATAAAGCCCCCGTCCTGTAGTGAACGTACTGCCTGGTATTTTACTGCCATCCTGGGTAAAAATCAGGTAACGCAGATCCCTGGTATCATACAATGCAACGGCTGCTGGCTGCAAAGGTACATTGGTTGGGTTTTGTATGGATCGTTTAAAAAACATAACCTCCGGATTTGCCAGTTTAAGGGGCAAGGTAGTAGTAGTAGTTACATAGTTGTTCAGATCAAGAAGCGTGCTTTTCAGAGCGAGTGCCAGGTTAGCGTAACGCTCAGCCTCGGTAAACTCACGTGTATTTAAACAAACCCTGGCCATGAGTGCGTAAACTGCCATTTTTGAAGGGTTAACATCGTAAGTAGGGCTATCAGGAAGTACAGGCAGGGCAGCCAGCAAATCGGCTTTAACCTGGTCATACACGGCTTGTACACTGGCACGGGTTAGGTCAGCAAACAGGTTAGTTGTGAGTAATAAGGGAACACCCTGATCACTGGCTGCTGTGGCCGCATCATATTGCTTGGCATAAATATTGACCAATGTAAAATAATTATACGCCCTGTGTACCAATGCCGCAGCCTGAATGGCTTTCTTTTGATCATCGTTACCATCAGTACTACCCATTACTCCTGTAGCAACCGTATTGAAAACGTAGATCTGTTTATACAAAGAAGCCCAATCTACATCTTCTTCTGTCGAGCCATAAATTTTATCGGCAAAAGTATAAGTATTAACTGCGGCGGTCACGGTAAGTTTGGTGTACCAGCCGGCATCATCTACACCAAAATCATCCCCTGCGAAGATGGGATAGTAGTATCCCGGTTCAATAGTAAGGCCGGCGTTAAGTAACAGTTGGTAATCGGCAGTCGTTTTTAACGCCCTTACCTGGTTAGGCGGAATTTCGACATATTTACGGCAAGCGCCCATGCTCAAAAGCACAAGGCTTAAAATCAATATTTTTATTTTATTCATCACAAGGCTTTGTTAAAGTGAAACATTAAGGTTGAATAGGAAAGTTGCGCTTGGAGGCAGATTGGTATAAGTACCGGTAACCTGGTAGTCAGGATCAAGTCCGTCTTTGTTAGCACGCCAAATTAAACCCAGATTAGCTGCGGTTGCCCCTACCGTTATAGCCTTAATGTATTGCCCCCGTGTGAATGATTGTGGCAGGCGATAACTCAACGAAACTTGTTGCAAACGAATATTGCCTGCATCTCTCAGGTTAATATCCGCACCCAGGAAACGTGATACACTATTAAAACTGTTACCCGCTAAGCCGGGAACGTCTGTGGTTGCTTCGTCGCCTGGATTGCGCCATCGGGTGGCCAGCCTAGCACTGTTAACAATTAAACCGCCAAATCCGGTACCTGTAGGGTATGAACTGGTGTTGATATCTGTCAGTAAAAATTTATAGCCCAGGGCATATGTTGCCCTAACAATAAGGCTAAGGTCGTGGTAACGGAATGTATTGGTCCAGCCGCCAAAGTACGGTGGCGTAGTGCGGCCGCCGTAAACAAGATCAGCATTGGTTACAGATCGCGAGCCGCTACTTTTCAGTACAGTACCATCGGTACCGTAAATTTGCGAGTGCCCTGCATTATCTAACCCCGCCCAGCGGTAAACAAAAATGTTATCACTCGGGTAACCTGCAGTGATTTCGGCAATACCTCCGGATGTGTTGGTAGTAGCTAAACGCTGATCAGTGATAACATTTGTTGCGTACGAAAAGTTGAAAGACGATGTCCAGTTGTAATTAGTCGTGCTTATGGGCTGGCCGGTTATGATAAACTCTTCACCATACCCTTTTGCATCACCGGCATTGTATTGCAATGTAGTAAAGCCATAGGTTGCATTATAAGGCAATGATATAAGCAGGTTGTAATTGCGCTTTTGATAAATATCTGCTGATAAAGATAATCTGCCGTGCAAAAATTCGGCGTCAATTCCTTCATTTATAGTGCGGGTGGTTTCCCACGTAAGCTGGCTGTTGGCGGGTACCACAATGCTGGCAGTAGGCAGTGTTGTATATGGATCATTTGAGCCGATGCTGATGGTTGCATATGATGTACCTGCAGTTGGTATACTTCCGCCTGTGCCGATACTTGCGCGTAAGTTAAGCCCGTCTATCCATTTGACATCTTTCAGAAAATTTTCCTGGTGGATATTCCAACGTAAACCGCCTGAATAAAGCGGAACAGCACGCTGGCTACGGTCGAGCCCCTGGTTTGTATAATCATCAAAACGAATACTACCACTTGCAAAATATTTGTTCTGGAACGAATAATTTGCAAGGGCAAAGTAAGAAAGGTAACGTTTGGAATCCTTAAAAATATTACCATCCGAATAGCCGAGGCTTGAGGTAGACCTGGTAACAGTTGCGTACGATACGGTTGGGTTTACCGCAGCCGATGTGGACAAATCTTCATTGTACCCATACCTGGTTTGTGTGCCGCCGGTATATTGGTATTGCCTGATCTCCGAACCGCCCAGGAAATCGATGTGGTGCTGGTTAAAAGTTTTATTGATATTCAGCTGGCCGCGCACACTGTAATCATCATACGTTGTGCTACTGGTTTTATATACTCCACCTACCGGAACACCATAAATGAGTGTCTTACCGCTCAATGTAGTACCTGTATTGATTAGGTTACGGGTGGCAAAACTGTTTTGGTTTTGGAGGAAGTCCTGATTGGCCAGGTTACGCTGGTACTGGCCTGAAACTGTTACATTCAGCCAGTCGGTTATATTGCCTTTAATGGCACTGTTTAACCTGATGCTGTTTTTTGAAAGAATGGTGTTACTATAGTTTAATTCATTTACAGCATTATATCCCCAGGGTAAATAGCCCAGGTTGCTTAAACTATCAGTAACCCGCTGGGTAAAAGTTACCGCTTTGTTAATCGGGTTCCCTTGCGCATCAACCAGCATTTCATAAGGGGCATAACCAAAGGAGCCTGTTCCCAGGGCGGCCAATGCGGCACTATTAACCTGGCTTTTGGTATACTGGTAATTGATACCGGTATTTACAGTAATCCGTTTATTTAAGAAGTCATTACTCAGGTTAGATGTAAGCGCGTATGTTTCGCCATAGTTACTACGATAAACAGGCACATCTTTATTGTAATTAGCCGCTATGTAATAGGTATTGTTATTGCCACCACCAGATAATGAAAGGCTGTGCTGCTGGCTGGTCGCTCTTTGCAGTAAATATTTTTTAAACTGATCCCGGTTTGAACGATTAGACAGTATATTCAACGCCGAATCGCGCTGGGCGGCGGTTGCTGTACCTCTTTTAACCCGGAACATCCATTCCTGGGCTTCGCTTATCGGTGCATTCCTGAAGTCGGTGATTGGATCGGTAAAAAACCCTTTGTTAAACATTTCCTGCTCCAACTCAACATACTGGGCGCTGGTCATGGCTTTGGCATTAGAGAAATTGCCCGGTGCAGAAGTACTTACTGTAACGCTGTAGTTAATGCTTGGCGCATTGCGTTTACCCTTTTTGGTGGTGATGACAATAACCCCGTTAGCTGCCGCAGCACCCCATATTGAAGCCGCCGCCGCATCTTTTAAGAAGGCAATACTCTCAATATCATTCGGGTTAATGTTATCCATTACCGCGTTGCCTGAGGTGCCCGGCTGGTCAGGGTTCAGATAGGATTTGTTTCCATTCAGTGGGTTACCATCAATAACACTGCTGGAGATGTTAACCAGGTTTTGGTTGGCCGCCGGAAAACCATCTATTACAATTAAAGGCGGGGAGTTTTTTACATAACCGTTAATGCTGCGCATTTGAATAGCATTATTACGCACATCAAAGTGTACACCAGGTACTTTACCATCCAGACGCTCAAGCAGGTTCACACTTGGCGTACTTTCAATGTCTTTATCAGTTAAAATGCTGTAAGAACCGGTAGAGGCACCTTTCCTGATCTGCTGATATCCTGTTGAGATAACCACATCATCCAGTTTAAGTACCCTAACGGTTAATTTAACAACCATCGTTGCAGATAAAGTTTTCGTTATCGTTTCATAACTTACACTTGTAAAAACCAAGCTACCGTTTTCGGGCACTTTTGCAAAAAAGAAGGTACCGCTCTCATTGGTAAACACCTTTCTGTTGGTACCTTTCAGCGTAACCGTAACGTAAGGTATGGGCTGGCCGGTTTCTGCATCAATAAGCTTTCCGCTGACATCTATATTGCTGAATACTTCTTTTATCTTTTCAAAAAACGTTTTCTCTTTTTTTTTAACGACTACCGTTTTGTTCACGATCGAATAAGTGAGCGATTGCGGCTCAAGCACATTGTTCAGCACATCTTCGAGCGATGCGTTCCTGAAATCAGCATTGATCTTCTGACTGTCGTCAACCCTGCCATCCTGCCAGAAAACATTGTAACCGGTTTGCTTTCTTATTTCGGTAAAAAGCTGTTTTAATGTAACATCCTTTTTATTGAAGGTTACTTTTTGCGCTAATCCGTTGGCGCTAACCTGCAATAAAACGGAGGTGATAATAAGTATAGTTAGCTTCATGGTACGAACTATTTGATTGTATAAACAGGCGGAATGCCCGGATCGGAATTGATCCCTTAATTTCATTACATTTGTATTTAGTGGTTAAGTTGATATGTATGATACGTCTCTTCTGGAACACTGCCTTATAGCCGGGGATGTTCGCTGCATTCCCGGTTTTTTTACAGATGTTCACTGGTCGTTCTGTAAAGTTTATTTCATCGCGGTCAATCTCCTTCCTTCAATTTTAAAGTGAACAGAACCGGTTGATTCCAATACCTCCAATAGTTGGGATATATTTTTAAACCTCGAAATAGACCCCGAGAATACCTGGCTTTTTAAAGTGCTGTCTTCAAAAACAATATCCACATCATACCAGCGTGAGGCCTGCTTCATAATTTGGCCGAGGCTTTCGCCGTTAAATAAGAACAAGCCATTTTTCCAGGCTAATGCTTCTTCAATATCTGCTTCATGCTTCGTGAGCCAAGTATTTTGGTTTACGGATTCTTCGTTGGGTGTCAATACCACCTGTGAACCCGCGTTCGTTTTGTCGTTCAGTGTAACTTTTACCGAACCCTCGAAAAGGGTTGTTTTTACTGTCCCCTCATCGTTATACCCATTAATGTTAAAATGGGTACCCAAAACTTCAACCTGCTGGTTTGCGGTGATGACTTTAAATGGCTGGTGTTTATTTTTTGCGACCTCAAAATATGCTTCGCCGGTCAGGTTTACTTTACGCTCGGCGCCGCTAAACTGTACCGGGAAACGTAAAGAAGAAGCTGTATTCAACCAAACTTTGGTACCATCGGGCAACTCAACCTGGTATTGGCCGCCACGTGGAGTGGTGATGGTATTATAGGCTTGCGCGGTCTTATTATTTGACTGCTGCGGTGTAATATGATAAACCAATTGCCCGCTGGCCGTTTTTGTAACTGCTATATTTTGCTGCCGGGCCACATTGCCAATACGGGCGTCGCCCAGGTTTATCACTTTACCGCCTGCTAAAGTTAATGTTGCTCTATTACCGCCAGGGCCTATTTTATCTGAGGCCGCGACCATAGCCGCTTTTTGATGGTTTGTTATACTCCAGTAAGCACCGGCAGTTAAAACAATGAACAAAACAGCGGCGGCAGCCACGCGGTACCATAAACCAATAACCCTGGCCTTGCCCCTGGCGTTTTGGTAGGCGGTTGAGCCTACCAGCTTCTGATAGGCTAGTCCGGCTTCAGCTTCGGTTATTAAATCCTCAGGCCCGGCAGTGGCTTGCCATATGGAATCCATAGCCGATAGCATTTCCTCTTCGTTACCGCTGAGTTTAAAGTGGGCTATAAGTTCATTATACTCCTGCTGATTGATTTGACCGTTTGCAAATTTTTGGAGTAATTGAGCTATCTGTTGATTGTCTGCCATTTGTTTATATTCCCTTTATACTGGGTTTATAATAACATTACACATCAAAACGGAAAGAGGACTAAGGAAGGCAATAAAAAATTTACTTTTTTAACACAATTGCCGAAATCAATATAAAAAAATTCAAATCTGATTGACTAAAATAATTTCTGAGGGTTTTTAGTGCCGCGATTAGGTGATTTTTAACCGTATTTCGGGATAAATTCAATTTTTCGGCTATTTCATCATAATTTAAATGTTCATAACGACTCATTTTAAAAACGATTTGTTGCTGAGGCGACAAAATCTGTAGTGCCTCATCGGTAAATCGTTGCAGATCATTCAATAATATCGATTCTTCCGTGTCGTTGCTGATTTTTTCAATAGTAAGCCACAATTCATTGATCGCTTTTTGGCTTGTAGCTATTTGCCTGAGCGCGTTAAGTGTTAACCGGCGGTTTATGGTATATAGGTATGGAGCTATGGGAAATTCAATATTAAGTTTGTGCCTGTTTGTCCAGACACTTAAAAAAGTATCATTAACCACCTCTTCGGCTTGCTCCCTGTTTTTAAGCATCTTATAACAAAAAGCAAACATCCTTTTAAAATAAAGATCAAATACAGCCTTGAAAGCGCTTTCGTCACCTGCTTTCAACGCGATCAATAATTCTTTTTCAGGTGGCATACTTGTCATATAACTTAAAGCCGAAGCCTTTGAAACTTACCGGTGGATATGTAGCCCTTGAAAGGGAACCTTCGGATGTAGAAGGGCTAATATAATGTTTTATGGCAAATTACGAATGTATTACCTTAGCGAAGATACTAATCTTCGTTCTCATCTTCCGGAATTTCTTCGAGGTCATCCATTCCCTCTTCGTCAAAATCTTCTTCCTCAGTAATGTAATCCTCATCAGGGGTCCACCTTGCCGTCATTCGAGCGTAAATAAGTCCTTAAAAACACATTCGCATCTGCCTCGTAAGTCTTATCAATGAAAAGCCTGACCTCTTCCGCTTCAGTTTTCCGTTTCATGAAGTTGATCAGGTGGTCTTTCGCAAACTCGCTCCGTTCTTTGGTAAACTCGTTAAAAAACGTGTTGAACAAATACAATTTTTCATTTTTAATAGCCGAATAATGCAGTAGCCACAACGAGCCGATGTCTTCCAGGAAAGGGTCATGGCCCTCAAATAAAAATCGCCCCAGCTAGGTCATTTCCTGCTGCTCCCGGTCGATGATATACGCAATAAGAACTTGTCCTTAATGTCAAAGCTTGCATTAAGTTGCCTCTTAGAGACATAATGTGGAGTTTCGATAAATCTCCTTTCTTGTTTGTGATAAACGACAACCTTAACATTGAAGGTGCCGTCATCTTTTTGGTGGTGCTCATAAACTTTTGCACTTACAGTTGCCATGATTTACAAAAAATTACACGCAATCGCTGTTACATATTTGTAACAAAACCGCGTTAAGTTCAACAAAAAATGATGTAAATCCTGTAACTATAGTGTAACAGTCACAGTGTTGCGGTCGATCCTAAACCGCTTTTGACGAATAAAAAAACCCGTTTTTTATAGTAAAAAACGGGTTTTTGATGAAGTGCGCCCACCTGGGCTATATACCTAACTCTATTATCAATTGATTTTCAGCGCCTTACGAGGTATGCAAAAGGCTTGGTAGCCGCTTTGGGGATTCACCTCTCTGACAATACAAAAATAGCTAAAAATCAGCTATTTACAAAGGGAAAAAAATCATGGTCCCGGGTTCGAGCCCAACCAGGCGCATGTCGAAACAAAAATGACTTGATTGTTGGCAATCTGCAGATGGTATTAAATTAATATGACAGGCATACTATCTTGATATTGAACTCTAATATACAGACTTCTTTTCCGCAGCAGTTAAGCTCTGACCACCCAAAGAATATTGTTACTCAGAAATCTCCGTTTCGAGTGAGAGCATTTCATTTTGTTTTAAAATGACTCTTCGTAGTCGCTCCTGATGTTCGTCGCCCCAAAGGCCGATGGAACGGATCAACGGGATAAGTGTTTTGCCAAAGTCAGTAAGATGATATTCTACTTTTGGCGGCATAACGGGATAGATCGTCCTGGTCACCAACTCATGATCTTCAAGCTCTTTCAGTTGTACATTAAGCACCCGCCGTCTTGCGTCCGGTATCTTCCGTTGCAATTCACTTGGCCGTAAGTGGCCTTCATGAATGAACCAAAGGATACGGATCTTCCATTTGCCATACAGCACTTCACCAATCAGGTCAAGGCCGCAATTGAGAGACGGGGCAATTTTTTTTACGTACATAATTACAAATATACAACAGCCTTTATTGGTGAGCAATACGGACAAATTTATCCCTATTTGATTCGTAAGCCCGTAATTGTAGGGTGTTGATGTACTGCTGAGATTTGCATAAACAATAACATATATGAAAGAGCAAATGAATTACAACAATGAATTATCCGGAAGGATCGCCCTGGTAACAGGTGGTACCAAAGGCGCCGGAAAAGCGATCGCAGAAAGGCTGTTGCAAGCTGGTGCAACTGTAATTATAACTGCGAGGAATGCCCCTGAAAAAGAAAACAGCAGCGTGCATTTTATTCCTGCCGATCTAAGTAATGCAGAGGATGCGAAGAAAGTGATCAGCGAAGTGCTGTCAACCCATGGGAGGCTGGATATCCTGGTAAACAACCTTGGTGCTTCTACGACACCAGCAGGTGGTTTTTCAGTATTGAATGATGACGATTGGATATCGACCCTCCAAGCTAATTTATTGGCTCCTGTCAGGCTTGACAGGGGATTTTTACCACAAATGATCGAGCGGAAAGGCGGTGTTATTATTCACATCGCTTCTATACAGGGCATATTGCCTCTATACGATTCTACCTTGCCGTATGCAGCTTCAAAAGCAGGATTGATCAATTACAGTAAAAGTTTATCTAATGAAGTTACACCAAAAGGTGTCCGTGTGCTAGCGGTTTCGCCAGGTTGGATAAATACATCAGCATCGAAAGCCTTTTTAGGCGAGATCGCGAGAAATGCTAATAGTACTGTAGAAGAAGCTCAGCAAAGCGTTATGGATGCATTGGGTGGCATACCTTACGGCAGGCCGGCCCACCCGGAAGAAGTAGCCGAGCTGGTCGGCTTTTTGGTTTCACCAAGAGCCAATTACTTAACCGGAACAAATTTCGTTATTGACGGCGGAACATTACCAACAATCTAAAAACAAATACATCATATCATGGAATTACCACAAGTAGTAGAGCGCTTCATAGAAACGCAGCAGATTTACGACAGCAAGGCTTTCACGGAATGCTTCACCGAAACAGCCATCGTTCATGACGAAGGCAAGACTCACACCGGCAGAGAAGAAATTCACCAGTGGATCGAACATGCAATGGAGGCATATAAATCTCAGCTGAAACCGCTTCAATACGAAGAGTCGGGTTCAAAGGGCATGTTAACCGCAAAGGTTTCAGGCACATTTCCAGGAAGTCCTATCGTGCTGAAATTTCATTTAGGCCTAAAGGACGGTCTTATCGATTCGTTGAACGTAACAGAATAATTTACAGCAAACAGGCAGCACTGATAAATCATTAGAAAACCGCCTATCTTAGGGACGGCGGTTTTCTAAATTAAGCACTACCAGGTGCATATTCATTTCATCAAATGAATGATTTATTATCTGGCTTCCGGGGTTTCAATTTCTGTAGGTAAGCTATCCTCTGTTGTTAATCTGCATCAAATGTGATTCCAACCTGTTCAATAAATGCGTTCCAGAGCTTTTCAGAAATTTCCTTTACTGTCCATGACTTTTTTTCACTTGAGCCATAGATATTTTTTGCAGACCAATAAAGCTGATATTGGTCATTTTCAATCATAAATATATTATCCATTTGAATGGAATTCTGCTGGCGACGTTCAGCGAGTGTATATGAGATATCGGCTCTTCCGAACATGGATTCGTTCGGCATAAATACTGTGATATATCCGTTACTGTTTACTTTTGCTCTATTCGATATCAAGCAGCTAAAACTGTCCTTATCTTCGGTTAACAGCATTGCTTGTATGTTATCAACGGTGTTGATCTCATCAATAGATTCTACGAAGAACTTTTTTATCCCATTAAAAGAATCTCTCCTGAAATTAACAACATCAACTTGTGTAAAATCCTTTTTTACTTTGTAATTTTTAGAAGGTAAGGTTGCTGATTCACTCGTTGCAGTGATTTTAATTGGCGCTTTCAGCGCATCCAGCAATCGTCGCAGTTCACTTATAATATTTAAGTAAGCAGCGTTATCGTTTGTCCAGTCACTAATTGGTTTGCCATCTTTTGGCACTGCTTTCATTTCACGAAATGGCGAATTTAACCAGTCACAATGTTCAGCTATAATTGGAACTATGATCATCTTTCCGGCTGCCTGGAGTTCCAAAGCCTGTTGAAATTCTTTTTCGTAACAGTAATTGGAATTAAGGTAATCCGGACTAACGATAGCAATAAATAGCTCAGACGACGATAACGCCAATGAAATAGTTTGGTTAAGATTAGTTCCCACCAATATCTCTTGATCCTGCCAGGCATCAATTTTACCCTCACGTCTTAAAATTGCAAGATGCGTATGTAATTTTTCTTTAATCTTTTCGTCAGCATGACTATAGGATATAAAAGCTCTGGCCATAAAATTGATTTTGTTTTTAAAGGTGACGAAAGTTCAGATAGTATATGCAACACTTAATAGTTAAGGTTGGTTCGCTTTGCAGTAAACATCGAAACTTATCCATCCATTTTAAATCATCCCTGTATCTTATTCTTCTGCTTCATTTACTGAAAAGTTGGCAGGGTCGATCACAGGAAGAATTGCCCCTTGCAAAGCGGTTCCTTTAAATTGCGCAAACATTAACCCGCGAGTGGTAGATAAGGCAATTGTATTTACGAAAAACTGTAGTTCGTCAGGAATCAAGTGCTTTCCTTTTTTATTTTGCTTTATATGCTCGATCCCGATTAATTCAAAATGATATTTCGCGATCAGATGCCCCAAAATGGGCGCGTCGCTACCATCACGTATATCAATACGATTGGTCACAATCAATCTTTTTTTTTCTGAATTGATAAAACTTTCCAGAGCTATGCGAAATTGAAATCCCTGGGCGGCTTTAAATCCTTCCGGGATATTCAGGCCAAAACCTGCTTGTTCTATCTGAACCAGTTGAAAATCTATTTCAGGATGTTTTTTTGTCTTGCTCATGGTTAAGCTTTTAATGCGTAATTCCTGTCTTCGTCAACATCTTTTTTGTTCTTTGGACGCAAATCATTGGCGTTTCCGACCCAATAGGTTGTTCCTAAGGTTTGCCAATTCTTGCTGCCATGGTGGGGAACGACCAGCATTCCCTGAGCATTATCAGTCTGTCTGATATAATCTGCCCAGTCATCAGGATCGCTTACTCCCTCCAAATGAATATAAGTGGGGTCAGTGGAAATAAGACCAGGATAAATCGCCGTCGGTCCGCCACCGTAATATATCCTCGAATAGGCTGTTCCCGCCAGCCCTGTCACAGCAAAATTCGACCGAAAGACAAGTTCCTGTGGTTTTTCCCTAAACAGTTCTGCCAAGGGCACCTCAAGCACGACGCAGATTTGAGTTAACGTGTCCAAAGTAAAATTATGAATACCGCTCAACCACTTGCTAATAACTGAGGGTTGCTGTTCCACGCGAACGGCAAATGAGGATTTGTTCCAGCCGCGCTCTTTGATTAATTCACCGATACGGACTGCAATCAGCATTCTATCTTCCGTTCTTTTCGCTTCAAGCGGATCGATCTCGTCCATTAAGGCATCGAGTACCGGTGTCCGGCTAGTCGTTTTATTTTCTTTATTCATCATCGTCCTCCATAAAGGTAAGATCACCATTAATGTCTTTAAACCCAGAAGCCCATTTAAGGTCTCCATCTTCAAAGCGCTTATGCACTTTTTTAGCGACCTTTATCATTAGTTCGGCATGGTAAGTCAAATTAGGGTCGTCCTGCCATGCTTGTACTTCTTTCGGCCCGCCTCCACCCAAAATCACACAGTCGCCGCCGAATCGCATGCAATATAGCCGCAGCTTCTTATCTGGATCGTCATACAAGGCGCATACCAAGTCGCCATACTTTCCTTCGAAGGGTTTAAAGAACTGTTCTCTGGCGCCGGTCTTATGACCAATGACACGTAGCCGGTTAATGATATCTTTTACTTCAGGCAAGTAATCTACCTGGTATTCAGCTAGAAATTGTTCGAATACAGAAGACGGCTGACCTGCTAAGGTCACAGCATAGACCGAAGCCTCACTGCCGCTCAACTTATCTACTTTCTCTAAACCAAAGTTCATTTAAAAATACATTAATTTTACTATAATATACAAATATAGAGAAAATTTCACTTATAAGTGAAATAGGTATATTGTGCTAAGAATTCTAACAACGAAAGAATTCGTTACTAAATATCTACAGAACAAGTAAAATCTTCCAAACCAGTAATGCCAAATATCTAAGGGGATTTAAATTCTTCGATGAAATTGGTTAATACACTAAGTAGCATTCGTAATGCGCTGATAAATAGTTTATTAAGGCGAATACAGGTTAAGGCACATTACCTAACTGGCCCCCATGATTAAAAGACATTTCTAATCAACTAAAAATCAATATGATACACAGGTAGGTTCGAGTCCAACTAGGCGCACAAAACGGCCTTTACGATAGCGTAAAGGCCGTTTTTATTTTCTGTCCATTTTTGTAACCTGTGTTTATAGTGAATAGAGGCACTTTTTGGTTCGAGCACGGTTGGGGTTTTTGAATAATACATTTATATTGATCCGGTGAATTAGAAATATCAGAGTCCTTTTGGATACTATAAAACGGAATATGGTTACTCTACGCCAGCAGTTAACCAGGAAATTTGCCTTCATTAATCATAAAAAAAATGAAGAATCAAAAAGTATGGTACGTAACCGGTGCGTCTAAAGGATTAGGCCTTAACCTGGTAAAATTACTTTTATCTAACGGCAATAAAGTAGCTGCCACCTCAAGGAATAGTAGTGCTTTTGATAAACTTGTGGCAGCATACCCGGATAATTTATTGCCCTTG
Source organism: Mucilaginibacter gracilis (assembly GCF_003633615.1). Lineage (NCBI taxonomy): Bacteria > Pseudomonadati > Bacteroidota > Sphingobacteriia > Sphingobacteriales > Sphingobacteriaceae > Mucilaginibacter > Mucilaginibacter gracilis. The sequence continues at coordinate 4,703,276 of NZ_RBKU01000001.1, forward strand.
GCAGTAGATATTACCAGGGATGAAAGCGTAAAACAAAGCATTAGCCAAACAATTGGTAATTTTGGTAAGCTGGATGTAGTTGTAAATAATGCAGGCTATTCCCTGGTAGGCAGCATAGAAGAATTGAGTGATCAGGAATTTAGGGAAACAATTGATGTAAATTTATTTGGAACTGTTAATACGATTAGAGCGGCCATGCCGCATTTCAGGAAGCAGGGTTCAGGGCATTTTATTAATATATCCTCTAATGCCGGCTATATCGGCTTTGCTACCGCCGGTAGTTATAATGCTGCAAAGTTTGCCGTGGTAGGAATTTCCGAAGCGCTGGCGGAAGAAAGCAAAGCATTTGGGATTAAGGTAACCGTTGTTGCTCCGGGGCAGTTCAGAACCAGTTTTATGGATTCTCTGGCTTTTGCTGAAAATAAAATTGCTGTTTACAAATTGGTCGAGGCGGAAAAAATGTGGCGGGAATATAGCGGCACGCAAAGAGGCGACCCAGCGAAATTGGCACAGGTGTTGATGGATCTGGCTAACCATCCAAATCCTCCCCTTCATCTGCTGGCAGGGCCGGATACCTATCAACTGGTTACTGAACACCGTGAAAAAGAAAAGCAGGAATTTGCGGCCTGGAAAGATATAACCTTGTCAACAGATTTCGATCAATAAAACTTCCGGGAAAACCTTAAATTAGCTTTAGGGTTTTCCGCTTTGATAAAGAAAGACAATGAATAGACAAACAAATCCGCCATATAGGTTTCAATCTATATCTGAACTTCATCGTGTACTGGAATTGACCAAACCAAAACATCCTTTGATAAGCGTTATAGATTTTGAAAAGATAAAGTGCTATTCTGAAGAAAAGCTTCGAAGTGTTTCGTATAACTTCTACTGTATCGCTATCAAAAAAAAATTTGAAGGCAAAATGAAATATGGACAAAATTATTATGATTTTGATGAAGGGTTGATGACTTTTTTTGCCCCCGGCCAGGTAGTGACTACGGATATCAATTATGATAGAATTTTATCCGGCTGGTGGCTGGTAGTTCATCCTGATTTTATTCAGCATACATCTCTTGCCAAAAAAATAGCAGGGTATGTTTTTTTTTCTTATGCAGTATATGAAGCACTGCACCTGGCAGAAGAGGAGGAGGTGATGCTGGAAGATATCATTAAAAAAATTGCAATTGAATCTGCTTCTCCGGCGGATCGGTTTAGTCAGGATGTCATCATATCTTACCTGGAGCTGTTTCTGAATTACTGTAACCGTTTTTATAACCGGCAATTTATAACGCGGAAACAAGCCGGTAATGATGTGTTGAGCAGATTGGAAGAATTGCTTAATGAGCACTTCACAGAAACCGGCGAAAAAGGTTTACCTACAGTACAATACCTGGCCGGGGAACTTAACCTGTCGCCCAAATATTTAAGCGATATGCTTAAAGCTGTTACAGGCCGTAACACCCAACAACATATTCATGACAAACTGATCGAAAAAGCCAAAAACTTTCTATCAACCACTTCTTTATCAGTTGCCGAAATCGCCTACCGGTTGGGATTTGAGCATCCGCAATCACTTCATAAACTCTTTCGGGCCAGAGTCGATGAATCTCCACTTGAATTCAGGCAGCGCTTTAATTAACTTTAAGGGGCTCCTAGTTTGATCTGGGGCGCTTATAACTACAAAAAGCCGGACACCGGTATCGAACCGGATATATTTAATTGGACACAGTTGTAATCAACCTCAAAGAGAAGACAATGCGGCCAAATTTCTTAAATCATCCATGAAATGGTTCGACAAGCACCCATTAGGGTACATTAAATTGTGTTTGATGCCAAATTCGGGTTACACCTTAAAATTATCTTATTTTAAGGTGATCAGTAAGCGTAACATCTTTCGGATTAGAAGTGTATTCCCCTGAACCTTTCCAGTAATTCTTTGATCCGATCAAATAATTGAACCGGCTCTAATGAATCACCGTAGATCATTTGCTCCCTCATTGTTGCATAGTCGCTTTGATATGCCGCCATCAGATCATCAGGTGGCGTAAAATCTATCGTTTGTGTCTGCAGGGTTGCATAATCTAAGCCTTTCATCGTATTATATTTTTCTCGGTGCGCTATGATGTTCAGGTACAGCTCTTTTGATTCCAACGCCTTTTTACCGGTCGCGCTATCCATCATTCTTTCCAGATCATAGAAATGACGGGACATACGACCGGTTCTGATCTTAGCGGGATCGGGCTTTTTAAACTCCTCATGTAAAAGAAAGGCCTTCTGTAAAAATGTTTTATGAGGCTCCACAGATTGCACCAGGATTGGCTCTTCAGAATAGGCCTCATTAGGGTATACTTCGTTTAGTATAGAATGAATCGCTACTTTGGAATACGGTTCAAGTTTTGATCTGATACCCACTTCTATTTTGACCTCATCAGCGAGGTAAGGATTGGGATCATACAAAGAGATGTATCTTACAAACAAAGTCTGAGGATCTTTATCAGTCATTGTAGGCTCCACATCTTCCGGTATGATCGTCAAAGTGCCTTCCGGAATACCGATTTTCTGGAATTGTTGCTCCAGCGCATCTTTAAGCAGTGTGCTTGTAAACTTACAGCCACGCTTTTTTAAGTTACCCAGGTAGCCCCGACTTGGGTTGTCAGCATATTCCATACCGACAACTTTGGGATCAAGCGCGATATCAATGTCTTCGGAAAAGCGCTCTATCAGCTTCCAGCACTTACTCAATGATGTGCCCCCTTTGAATATAAGGGAATCGGCGTATTCTGTAGCAAATAATGCTTTTAGGGTCAGCGTTACCCACCAGTCTTTTTCAATGGCCTTTGTGCCTATTCCGCTGGCCAGTGAAGCCTGGTCAATACTCGTTTTACGCTGGGCGTCCGTCAATTTTAACCAACCTATCATACCTTATATTAATTTGATCAAGTAATCATTTATTTTGCCCGTAGCTAATTTCAAATCTTCTTTGAGTATTTTAGGATCTTCAAGCAAAAGCAATTCTTTCAATCTTTTTTCCGTATTGGTGTCGATATTTTCAACGCCTAACTCTCCAAGCGCCTGAACAATAAGGCTACTATATTTACCCTGCATAGCCAGCTTTTTTTGAGTAGTCGCTTTGAACTTGATCGTTGTCTTCCCTATCTTGATCTCCTTCGAGGGGCCGTTGGTCAAATAAACCAACTTGGTTGGCACCTGCGTGGTTAAGCCCAGTTTATGTAAAGCATAGGCCCCGGCTGGTTTGATCTTTATTTTGTCCCTTTTTGCGATAGCATTTGCGATCTCCTCCGGCGCTGGAGAGATCTTCCCGAAAACCGGATCGGTTTTAGGAAGTAAATAAATTCCATGCCCCAAACGCTGAATAATACCCTCTTTGTTTAGCCTCGTTAAGGCCATTTTTATGGCACCTTCAGTTCCGATGCCCCTAAAGTCCGTTGGAAAGATCAGATCACCTTTACGTTTGTGTTTGATCTCCTGCTCAATTTGTACGGATGCACTGCTCATGGTTACTTATTTATTAGATAAAGGTAACAAATATTTTAGATGAATTGTTACTCTTTTATTTAAAAAAGGTAACAAAAAAACTATCGGTATATTTCTTTTGAATATTAAGGCTGGCAGTTATAAGCAATATGAAAACCTTATAATTTAACGAAGTTTCACCTTCAAATATCTGCTTAACGTATTATTAAACAAATAGTTAGGCCATAATATAAATAATGGAGTGACACCCTTAAGGCCACCTTTAGTGATTATTCATTTTTAATCTACTAAAAATCAGCGCTATTAATTGATCGTTCAAGACCAAGTTAAAAGAGCTTATTGTTCGAGCTTGCGGACATATGATCTCGATGTGTCTATTCCTTGAGGAGTGCTTCTGTTTTCGACAAGAACAATTCCAGTGCATCTGCTATATCTATATTCATCCGGTCAGCCAGGACAGTCAGCCACCAGACACATTCACCCAGTTTGTGTTCCAGTTCGGGTGTGGTATTGCTTTTGGGCCAGCGTCCTTGCTGCGACATCGTCAGTCTGCCTACCAGACCCGCATCAGTCAAAAAAGCCAATGCGTCTTCCTCTACTGTCCACTCGCTGCCATGATGCATCAGTTCCAATTCATGGTACCGGTTTCTTATTTGTCTTGATCTCTTGATCAATTCACTCAATTTCATATCGCTCATGGTATTTGCTTAAGATTATATTTGGTTATTAATTTATTGCTACGCTTTGACTGGTTAATCCAGGTAAGCATCAATATGCAAGATCAGCCCCGCCTCATTAAACCTGAAGTTCAGGCCGCCTGTTTCATGGCCAAAGTCACCGGTAAAATCAATTTTGGCGAGGGTACTGTTATCGCCACTTTGTTCCAGAGCCAGTAATTGAGTCTTGGTATGATAACCAATAAAATACGTTGTGAAATATTTTCTAATTCCGGCTTGCTGCCGGAATTTTTCCCCCACAGACACGTCGTCTATCACTGCATCTGCAGAAAAAAGATCAAGAACTGCCTGGGTGTCATAGCGGTTAGCCGCTGCAATGAATTTCATGATGGCTGTTTCGCTCATGATGGTTGTCAATTTAAAGATTGCCTGAAGTCAAGCGGTGAGAATTTGGTTTTGGTTTTAAAGAGCCGGTTAAAGGATTGAGGATATTCAAAACCCAGTTGGTAGGCAATCTCTGCCACAGACAATTCGCCTGCGCTTAACAGTTGCTTGGCCTTTTCGATCAGTTTCGAATGGATATGCTGTTGCGTATTTTGCCCCGTCAGCGTACGGAGCATATCGCTTAAATAGTGAGCTGATACGTTAAGCGCTGCGGCCAGATCATCCACCGCGGGCAGGCCATCGGTCAATGGCTTACCTGTATCAAAATATTCAGCGAGCAAGCTTTCAAAACGGGTGAGCAATTCGCTGCTTGCCGTTTTTCGGGTAACGAATTGACGGTTATAATAACGTTTGCTGTAGTTCAGCAACAGCTCCACTTGTGAAACCAATACATCCTGACTGATCTGATCTATCGGCGAATCCAGTTCCGTTTCGATATTTTTGAACAAACCGATGATGACTTGCTTTTCCTTGTCCGAGAGGTATAATGCTTCGGTTACGGCATATGAAAAGAAACCGTAGTTTTTGATGCTTTTTCCTAAAGGGTATGTCCTGATAAAATCAGGGTGGATCAGCAGTGTGTAGCCACCATAATCCGCTTCTCCTTCCAGGGCCGTGATCACCTGGTTAGGTGAAATAAAGGACAAGCCGCCCTCATCAAAATCATAATGGCTTTGGCCGTATTTAACCTTGCCGCTAAAGTTCTTTTTATAAGAGATCTTATAAAAATTGAACAACATTCCTTTTTCCAGTTCGGCAGTATCTACGGTGATATTACTATAATCTACCAGGCTGATCAGCGGGTGCAGGGGTTTGGGCAGGCCCAGCGCCCGGTGTAATGCTGAGATCGAATCAAAGATGACCGGCTGTTTACTTACGTTCTTCATGCTTGAGGATATGGGCTCTGCAAGTTAAGGTATTTTGTTAACCCGATGCGGTAAGCTTCCGGTCCTTCAGCCAGCCGTTTGGCATAAAGGCGCACCGCATCATTACCGGCAGGGTAAGTCAATTGGTCTAGCTCATCGGTGGCTGCCGTATAAACTACATCGGCAATTTGCTCTGCTTCGGTAAATTCCATCAACGTACCATCCTTAAACCCTTCCATCATTTTTGCCATGGTGGCTTCATAGGCTTTGTCTTCTGTCACTTGCATGGCTTTGGTAAAATCACTTTTAATACCACCAGGGGCTACATTCTTAATGCCGATGTTAAATTGGGCCAGGTCATAGGAAAGACTTTCGGCCAATCCCTGTAAAGCCCACTTCGAAGCATTGTAGATCGCAGACTGCGGGTTGGACACCAGCCCGCAGAGGGATGTGGTGTTGATGAACAAACCTTTGTTCCGTCCCCGAAAATAAGGGATAAAAGCCCTTATCACCGATAGTGTACCGAAAAAATTGGTATCGAATTGCGCCCTTATTTGTTGCTCCGTATGTGATTCAATTGGCCCGATCAAACCATAACCTGCATTATTAAATACCACATCGATATCGCCCAGTTCTAGTGCGGCTTTTACGGTTTGCTGTACTTGTTCGCTATTGGTGACATCCAATGGCAACAGCGTAATATTGCTTAATTCATTAAGCCCGGTTTCCTTTTCAGGTGAGCGCATAGTGGCGATCACTTTCCAGCCTTTAGTCTGAAATAATTTAGCGGTTGCTTTGCCTAACCCGGTCGATGCGCCGGTGATCAAAATAGTTTTCATGTTGTTTCCTTTTGTGTAATACAAAGGTGGGGCATCAACACTGCTGCATTGTAACCGAAACAGACGGTGTTGTAACCAAAACGGAGTAAAATTTAATTCGAGAACAGTAAGGGAATTCGATCCCGGCTAATAGGCGTATATGAGTTATCCGTATACATTCCCCTGTCATCGTTTGCCAAGCTCGTCGGACGCAGCCTTTCCACCTTCAAAAGGGATTTTACCAGGCTATTTGAAACGACACCCGAAAAGTGGTTACAACAAAAGCGCTTGGAGCAGGCCCACTATTTAGTAGCCAGGAAAAACCTACGCCCTTCAGAAATGCATCTTGAAGTAGGTTTTGAAAATCTATCCCTTATTTCCTTTGCGTTTAGATAATTATTCGGGCTGACGGCTTACGATGCTCATAAAAACATTGTGGACCTGCATAACTTCGCTTTTCTGTTAACTAACTTTGATCTTAGCAGAAACGAAACAAATCTTCGTCAATGGAAAGACTTAAAGCCGTGATCAATGAAATCTCACCCATGTCCCCCGAAGATTTTGACCTTTTAAAACCGGGAATTAAGGTATCGGTAAAAAAGAAGAGCAACCTATTGGAACAAGGTGACGTTTGTAAAAATATTTGTTTTGTCACTAAAGGGTTCTTCCGCATGTTTTATGTTGACCTGGAAGGCAATGAAATCAATAACCGGTTCACAGGAGCGGATAACTTCATAGTCGATTTCCAGAGTTTTCTTACCCAGATGCCCTCGCGTTATTACTGGCAGGCCATGCAAGACTCAGAAGTTCTGATATTTTCTTACAAAGAAGTTCAACGGCTTTATGCAAGATCTCCCGCCTGGGAAAAGTTTGGCCGTCTTGTTGCTGAGCGCGTCTATTTGCAGTTGAACGAACGTGTAGAAATGTTCCAATTTATGTCGCCACAGCAACGTTACGAGCATCTTTTATCGACGCGCCCGGAACTTTTTAATCAAATATCGCAGTTTCACATGTCATCTTACCTGGGTGTAAAACCAGAATCATTGAGCAGGCTGCGCAAGCGGATCCATTATAAATAGTTTTCTTAACCCAAGTCAACGTTATAGCGGTTAACGATGGGCCATATTTGATAAAAAAATATGACCATGATTAAATTCACTATCCTGCTACGCAGGCGTCCCGGAACCAGTCACGAAGACTTTGTTTCTTATCATAAAAATAATCACGCGGCTTTGTTTGCTTCGCTACCAGAGGTAAAGCAATATGTCCGCCGTTACGTACAATGTCATCCGCTACCGGTAACGCTTCCGGGACTGCCACCTCCGGAATATGATGGGATCACAGAGATATGGTTTGATAATGCAGAGTCTATCGAAAAAGTTTTTGGTGCTAAAGATTACATGGAATTGATCAGGCCGGATGAAGAGAAATTTCTTGACTTGCATGGGTGCAGCTTTTTAATATCGACTGAGCATGTCGTTATATAAGTCAAATTTTGACCATATCGCTTAAATAGTGCGTGGAGAGGTGTATTTGGTCTGCCGGGTATTGTACAGTCGGAATCCCCTTATTTAAGGCTGCGCTATCAATGAAATACCCTTCCGGTATTTCCTCCAGCTTTTGTAACAGATCATTATTAACCGCTTTTCGGGTAATGTCCACATTTAGCGCTAAAGTTTGTTAATTTTTGTAAAAATGTATCGCTATTCCGCTATTATGTATAAGTGTTTCAGGGAGTGATCGCAATAACTTTGCCTTATAAAACAATAAGGAATGTCAAAAATAATTTTTATTACGGGCGCATCCCGAGGATTGGGAAAAATATGGGCAGAAGCCTTTTTGGATCGGGGTGACAAAGTGGTTGCCACTTAAAGAAATTTGAGCGGATTACAGGAATTGGCAGATAAATATGGAAGTGCCCTGTTGCCGCTGGAACTGGAGATCACTAACCGAACTGCGTGTTTTGAAGCTATAGCTAAAGCAAACAATCATTTCGGTCGTATTGATGTCGTTATTAATAATGCAGGTACAGGCGTGTTCGGCACCGTGGAAGAATTGGGAGAACAAGAAGCCAGGGATATTATTGATGCCAATCTTTTTGGAACGTTATGGATTACACAGGCAGCATTGCCGGTAATGAGGGCTCAGGGAAGTGGCCATGTCTTACAGGTATCCAGCGCTATGGGTATTTATACATTTCCTACAGTTGGCATTTATAGCGCCAGTAAATTTGCTGTCGAAGGATTTAGCGAGGCGCTCGCACTGGAAGTAAAAGGCCTCGGTATACATATCACACTTGTAGAACCAAATGGATTCGCGACCGAGTTTAATGCGTCGTCGGTACAAAGTAAATCTATTGCCGCCTACGACAAAATGAAAGCCGAGTTATACGCCGATCCTAATTTAGTTGCTCCGGATGCCTATGGAGATCCCAAAGCCACCGCCGGGGCCATATTAAAGTTAGTGGATACGCCAAATCCTCCGTTAAGACTGTTCCTTGGAAAAAAGGCACTTCCCTTAGCAAAGGAAATATATGCAGAGCGCCTGGCAAGCTGGGAAGAATGGAATGAGGTATCGGTTAAGGCGCATGGCAATTAATTATTCGTAAATTTACTTATTAATCACCCCTGAGTTTCAGGGGTGATTGTAATTCGATAGCAATGCACTTCAAAAGTCTGAGCGATCTTCATCGTTGTAATAATTACCCGGAGCCTGAGCATCCTTTGCTCACACTATTTACTTGTAATCCGCTAAGAAGCGTGACCAGCTACGAAGTAACCACCGATTTCTATATTATCGCTTTAAAAAAATTAAGTTCGGGAGAGATCAGGTATGGGAAAACCCGTTACGATCACCAGAGCGGCTCGATGTATTTCTTAAAGCCGCAGCAGGTTATTCAAATGAAAGATATTTCCCTTGACGGTAAGGGATTTGAAATCTGGTTTCATGAAGATTACCTGAGCGGTCATCCGCTCCATATGGAGATAAAGAAGTATAGCTATTTTAATTACGAACTTAATGAAGCGTTGCACATTTCGCCAAAAGAGCAAAAAATTATATGGGATTTGTACGAAAAAATTGCAATTGAATATCATAATAACCAGGATGAATTTTCCCGTGATATCATACTTGGACATATAGAATCCATCCTGAAATATTCCCTTCGTTTTTATAAGCGGCAATTCATGAATCGCTTTATGCTATCCGGCACAACAGTCACCAAATTCAATAAGGCATTGGCTAACTACTTTGAACAGGGGCTGCTCCAGAAAAAAGGGCTACCGACGGTAGCAATGTTTGCTGACGAACTGCATTTGTCTCCCCGCTACCTGAGCGACCTGTTAAAACAGGAAACAGGGAAGACCGCAATGGACCTGATACAGATTTTCCTGATTACAGAAGCCAAGAATTTGCTTAACCAGGGCGATCTCACGATTAATGAAATAGCCAATTTGCTGGGCTACGAAAATCCACCTTACTTTTCCCGATTATTTAAAAAAGAAACGGGCATAAGTCCCAGCCTGTTTAGAGGGCAGCACTTAAACTAATTCTATTTTAGTGCTGAATAGTTTACCTAAAAGTGGATATTCCGCTGATATTGACCACCTGATTCCGGTAGACAAGTAAAATCAGGACGAGACAAATTGCTTAAAACAACAATTTGCCCAACTAACCAGCAATTTGCCAGTCTGACTTTACCTTTTGGCATAATGTGCCTCACCGGAATAAAACAGTTTACAGTCAAGTATCAATTCGAAATTTCTAAAAAATTGGTATAACTGTATTTAGGCTAACATATTCCGAAGTTTGGCTAAATTAACTTTATAATTAATCCGGACATTTGATTTACAACACTTTGTAAATCACAACGTAGTGCTCAACTACTGATAAATATTAAAAATGACAAATTCAAAATACACTTATCTCGTATTTGGTGCGACAGGTAGAACCGGCAGACATTTTGTTTCGATCGCGCTTAATGAGGGTCATAAAGTAACAGCCCTGGTCCGTAATCCTGAAAAAGTTGACACAAAAAACCCTGATTTAAAACTAATCAAGGGCTCTGTACTTGATTACCAGGATTTTGATAAACTTCTTAGCGGCGTGGATTTTGTGATTTGTATGTTAGGCGACGCTGAATTACAAAAGACAGAAAACGTTAACGCCATATTTGTTGAAAAACTAATTCCGGCAATGCGCCGCAACGGTATAAGGCGTTTGCTTTATCAGGCAGGGGGCTTTACCCGGCCTTATAAAAAAAGTTTACCTTTAATGTTTTGGTTGTTAAAACAAACGTTAGTACGATTTGCGGGACTTATTGGACAACACCGCGATAATGAAGCGGTAGTCAAATATCTGGTAGAAAACGCAGCCGATATCGAGTGGATGGTACACAGAGCAGGTATAGCTGGCGACGGTAATTCCAAAGGAACATTAAGACGATCCAAAACAAAATTCAGTATAGCGACTTTTGCGGATTGTGCGAGATATAATTATGAACTTTTAAAAGATGATTCCGCTATACATAGCTGTGATTTGAGCTATTATGTAAAATAATATTAACAATGGCAAATATCCATCCGGAACGTATCAGTACCATCAGTCAGTATCATCAGGCACTCGGGCTCTCAAAGCCCGAGCACCCCTTGATCAGCGTCATTAATTTAGCGGACATCAAACGTGTTCCGGGCTATGGAACGATCAGCCTGATATTTGATTTTTATTTGATCGCATTGAATTTTACAATCGATGCCAGCTTCAGGTACGGACAACAAGAATATGATTTTGACCAGGGCATCATTTCTTTTATGTCGCCCAACCAGGTCTTTACTATAGCATACAATAATGAAGATTCCCAGCCATCCGGATGGCTGATTGTGATCCACCCCGATTTCATCTGGAATACGCCCCTGGCCAAAAATATCAAGAATTATAAATTTTTTGATTACGCAGTAAATGAAGCTTTATACATCTCTGAAAAAGAAGAGCACATTATCACCGGTGTGATCAGCAATATCGAACATGAATACCATTCCAGCATAGACAAATTCAGCCAAGACATCATTATCGCCCAACTCGAAGTATTGCTGAATTATTCAGAGCGCTTCTATCAGCGCCAATTCATCACCAGGAAAATCAGCAACCATAAAACGCTTGACAAACTGGAAAAGGTTCTTGATAATTACTTCAACGCTGATTCGATCAATGAAAAAGGGCTTCCGACTGTAGCATATATCGCGGGTCAATTAAATTTATCAACAGGTTACCTGGGCGAAATGCTAAAGTCGCAGACCGGTCTCAACACACAGCAGCATATTCATAATAAGGTCATAGCTATTGCAAAGGAAAAACTATCGACAACAAACTTAACCGTGAGCGAAATTGCCTATGCATTGGGATTTGAGCATTTACAATCATTCAGTAAGCTGTTCAAATCCAAAACTAAAGTATCACCAATGGAATTCAGGCAATCTTTTAATTAATCGGACAGGTATTAGGAACAATGATACACTTTATTGAAGTCTTACAATCCACCAATAAACCGCTTTTTGTATTTGGGTATTGTGATTTTATTGCCGGGGCAATCTGTCTGTTATTAACGCAAGTTTCGCAGACCATGGTCAGAGGAGCAAATGCCTGGTATAAACCTTTTAAATTTTTCCTATCCATCGGCATATTCGCCTGGACTATGGGATACTTTACGGGTTACCTACCTATGTCAAATGCTGTCAGCTTATACAGCTGGATGGTCATTATACTCTTAGGGTTTCTTGAGCTGTACATAGCCGTTCAGGCCGGGCGAGGACAATTATCCCATTACAATTCCAGCACACCATTTTATGGGTTTTTATTGTTCCTGATGATTGTATCTGCTGTAGTGGTGACTCTTTGGACAGCTTATATAGGTTTACTTTTTTTCAGTACAGATTTTCCCGATTTACCCGGTTATTATGTTCTGAGTATCCGGCTCAGTATTTTCCTTTTTGTAGTTTTTGCTTTTCAGGGTGCATCGATGGGTTCAAGGCAGTCACATACCATAGGAGGCCCTGAAGGAGGTCCGGCATTGGCGGTAACCGATTGGAGTACAAAGTATGGAGATTTAAGAATTGCTCACTTTATTGGAATCCACGCATTACAAATACTGCCGCTGCTAAGCTACTACGTTTTCAGAAGTATCCCGGCGGTAATAATTTTAAGCTTGGCTTATGGCGTTTTAGCTGTTTTTTCGCTCTTCCGGGCAACAGCTGGTAAACCTTTAATCCCTTACAGATTCTAATCTGTGCTACCTTCTCACATGAGATGTGTTCAGCTCTCTAATAAAGTGAACATGTATCTTTCCTACGAATTCAAGCAACAAATTAACAAGCTCAGTCTTATTTTACTTTCCCAGGCTGGGTTCTAATCGTCTGAATAACCATCTGTTGGTGTCATCACATATCCAATTTACATTAAATGCTTTATCAGGCCTAAGAAATGTTTTGTCACGTATTTGCAAACCTTAAATATCGCTGTTAATCAGAGGTTGCTGGTTCGAGCCCGGCCTGGGGATGTAGATAACACGCAAATAGTCACGACATTTTGCGTTAACAGATATTATCGACTACCAGTTTATCTATTAGTGAAGAAAATCAGTAACGGTGTCAATCACCTTTTCAGGCGCTTCTTCATTCATATAGTGCCCGCTATCCAGCAGTCCTACCACTTCACAATCTTTGGCAACATAAGGCAAGCCCATTTTCATGTAAGTATAACTTACATTGCTTGCAATCCCTAAAACCGGCATGTTGAGTTGCTGATAAGTTTTCCCATCTTCAATATCTTGTGTGAAAGTTTGATACCAGCCATTGGAAGCGCGAATGCTATCGGCTGTATTATAAGCGGCTGCATAAACCTCTTTCTCAAAAGCCGAGATCTTTTTTTCGTCAATCATCACAAAATCAAACAACCAGTCCAGTAAGTAATTGAAGCGGCCTTCCAATAATTTTTCTGGCAATCCTTTAACCTGATTAAAGCTCATCCACCAGGCATAAGGTGCATCGCCGTGCATTTTATTAGTAAAAGTTCCCAAGGGCGGTATCAGGGGCATTCGCATCATTCCCTCGCTCGGGTGCGCGCCATCCATCACAATAAGTTTCTGCACCACATCGGGAAAGTTAAATGCTATACTCATGGCCACCATCCCTCCTATGTCATGGCCAAGCAGGTGTACTTTTGGGAGTTTCAAATAGCTGATCAAATGGTATATATCCACAGCCATTGTTTTTTTATCGTAGCCTGTTTCCGGTTTGGCTGATGTACCCATACCGCGGATGTCTACAACGATCACACGGTATTTTTCTGCTAATTTAGGCGCTACATTTTTAAAAGAATACCAGGTTTGCGGCCAGCCCGGAAGACAAATTAAAGGTGCTCCTGAACCACCTTCCACATAATGTAATTCCACACCGTTAACGGTTGTGTATCTGTTTTCAAATCCTGGCCATTGTTTAATGAGTTCCGTATCCGAGTATGGATCGGTAGTATTTGTTTTTTCGTTTTCCATTATAATTATTTTATATATTATGCTCGACCGGTGACCAGTTTATACCTTCGTATCTGTCATTATTTAATGCGGAGTGATGCACCAAAAACATGCTGTACAGATATTGCGCTTGCTGCCATTTAGGGTATAACTTATTTTCACCTTCAGGATCGGCCGCCCGCTGTGCCTTGTTATAAGCAGAAAAGTTTTCCATAGACCCCATGTGAACCAATTGAAACTTTGACCCTTTATGTTTTTCGCTTAAACTAACAAGGTCATTGGGACTAACCTGAAAGCTGGCTATCCTTAAATACCTTGGGGTGGCATCATCCAGTGCCGCCCTTGCGGTGAAGGCTGCAGTATCATCCATTGTCGTGAAATCGATTTTCCAGTCTGCTTTATCGTCGTAATAAGCGATGGTTTTTTCCTTTGTGTTAAAGAGGGGGATGTTGTAACGCAGGATGTCAGCGAAAGCGCCGTTAAATATGGATGTTGCCTTAATCGGCGCGCTATCCAGTATTGCTTCAAATTCTTTCCGCAAATCAAAATTCCTGTTAGCTCCATCAGGCATTGTCGTAAAATCAGTTGAAAAATCGGAAGGTATAAATCGGGGAACTCCCGCAGTAACTGCGGCATTCAAAAGCTTAGTTTGCACATCTACAATCACCTCATGCAGGCCTGCTATGGCAGATACTATGCAGGAAACACCATGGCAAGCACCAATCAATTCCTGCTCATTAGACATATCAACCTTAAAAATATCGATACCTAATTGTTCAAGCGCCTGTATTTTTTCAGGGTCGCTTCCTTCACGTACAATCGCACGGGTAGGAACATTTAGTTTGGTCAATTCCCGGCATATTTTATGACCGAGATTACCTGTAGCTCCTGCTACCAATATTAAATTTTTCATTTGCATCGTTTGTTAATGATGCAAACTTATAGACGAAACCGGCTGTAAAAACTACCATTTGGTAGATAATCGAATTACTTGATATTTTTTCTGATCCTGCTCAACGCATTGGGTGTGATGCCCAGGTAAGAGGCGATTTGTTTAACAGGAACCCTTTTGATCAGTTCCGATTTTGCCATAAATTCCAGATAGCGCTCTTCGGCAGATAAGGTTTGAAAACTGATGATCTGATCTATCATACGCACTGCCATCGCTTCCCAGGTTACCCGGCCAAACTCCTGCCAGGCAGGAAATTCCCTGTAAAGTTTTTCCATATCCGGTTTATCTATGTAAAGCAATTCTGTATCTTCTATAGCCTCAATATTGAACCTGGTCGGCTTTTGCGGATTGAGGCTTGAAATCTCGGTAAAAAATTCATCCTGGAAAACCACCCAGGCAGTTAACTGCTCGTCAAATTCACCAAAAAAGAAACGGAGGGCACCCGACCTTATATAAAAATATTGATAAGCAATTTGCCCCCGCTTTAAAATAAGCTGGCCTTTCTTAACCTGTTTTAATTTGAAACAGCTTACAATAAAATCCAGGTCAGCACCATTAATGGTAACCCTGGATTTTATAAAATCTGACAGTTCTTTCATTTGATCGTTTAGCAATTATAGTAAATTTAACCAGCTGTTTTTTAGATTGAGGAAAACGAGCGCAAACTATAATTGCGTTATTTATAAATCAATGACTTTTACACTGGTCAACGACTCCAGTAATTCTTCGCCATAAGCAGAGGCAACACTCCATTATTAAAGCATTTTATATTCTCCTAAGTTATTGAGCAACTTTGCCTGTTCTATTAAATGGTTCGAATTCTGCCCAGTCTGGGGAGCCATATTAGGCAAGCACGAAAACTCGGCCGCTTGCCCTTTTTTTTGGTCTTTAATTATTTGTCAATCAGGTAAATACAAGAGTGTAAATCCTCGTTTTGGCGATTCGATGTTGCAGGTATTCAAAAGTGAACTGTCCGCGTTCCTCGCTCTCCAAAAATCACCAAATTGATGACACCATAAACATCTAAGGCTTATCCCGATTGTTATTTTGCTTAATTTTTGTTCTATGTTTCAAACCGAACTCAATTAAGGAATTAATTACTGGTTGGGTTTCTATAGCGTGACTGGTAATAGCATAAGAAACGGTCACTGGTTTTGTGCTGTTCACTGTTCGTGTGATAAGTAAATTCTCCTCCAGTTCCTGTAGTTCTTTTGAAAGTACTTTTGGAGTTATTCCTCCTGCAGTTTCTTGTAAATCTTTGAATCGCATGGTGCCGAAATGACTCGTCCTAAAAAAGGTTGACAGTTTACAATTATACATTAGTTGTTTGTAATTCTTTTAGAATTACAGCAAGAACAATTTTGTTGTGTCTTGCTTGTCGTGTTAGGATGTGGGTAACGCGGAGCGTTATCCACATCCTAACACGTTTTTCTTTTTTTGCTTCTTTTTTTCTTTTAAAAAGTAAGGCATCTATGTTAACAACTATTCTGCCGGCACCTCCTGCTTTGTTGATCTCTTTTTGTAATAATTTTTCCAACAGCGTTTCAGATCAAGTGTTCGGGTATGTGCCAAAGCAGGTGTCAACATGGATATACTGCTGTGGGGTCGGAGATAGTTGTAAATGTTTACTGCCCTTGCTGTCTCTGTCCGCGCATTTTCCAGATCAGTAAAGACAGGTTTTAGCAGTTCCATTTTCAGTATCCCGTTGACCCGTTCTGCAATTGCGTTATCCCGCGGGTCGCCGCTTTGGGTCATGCTGATGTGAACATTGTTATCCTGGAGCAGGTCAACGTAATCATCACAGCAATACTGTGTTCCCCGGTCTGAATGGTGAATAAGCCCCATCTTGTTAATTCGGCCTGCAATTGCCATTTGCATAGCTTTAATGCAGCCGGCAGCCGTAAGGCTGTCACTCACATGGAACCCAACAATCTTCCTGCTGTAGGCATCTGTTACCAGGCTCAGGTAAGCATGCCCGTCACAAAGATCAAGATAGGTAATATCACTTACCCATAATTGCTCCGAACCGGTAAGGGCGAGTTTACCGGTCAGGTCAGGGTATTTTTTCATCCAATGATTTGAATCGGTCGTCCTGGGTTTACCCCGGCGTCTTTTGTTCAACAGACCGTGCCTGCCCAGCATCCTGAAAAAACTGTCCCTTCCCATCGCCAGTTCGTGCAGCTTAAAGAATGGTTTCATTAAGAAAAATAGCTTCCTGCCGCCTATGCGTGGCTGAATGTCCCGGTAACCGGCCACCTGCTCAATAAGATGGTCTTCTCTTAAAGCTTCGCGTTTTCCTAATAAACGCCGTTTGTAATAAGCCTGACGGGAATAACCAGACAGTGAACAGAGCCGGGACAAATTACCCTCCTGCAGCTGTTCTACTTTCATGACGGCCTGGTGCCAGCTTTTTTTCTGATGTCGGTACCAAACTGCTCGTCTGATATATCGATCATCGCTTCCAGTAAACAGATATTGAGCCGCGCTATACGCAGTTCTTCCTGGAGTTCCTTAATATCCGTAGGCATGCCTGCCCGTTCGTTTAATGCCTGTAAAGATGCCGCACGCAGCTCCCAGTTCTCTTGCTTTTTCTTCTCTTCCACAACCCATCTTGATATACTTGAATTCCCGAACCCGTACTTAAGCCCTAATTTAGCAGATGTGGACCCTCCTGCCAAATATTCTTTGATCGCTAACGATTTTCTTTCTCTTTGATTCATTTTGACACGCTATGGTGTCAACTTTTCCCAGGACAAGTCAAAATTGTATAGATTAAGCAGAATGCAAAATTTCCATTTACCACTTAATAACTCAATCGCATCTTTTAACGCTAGCATGTTCTGATCATACAAGTCAGCTTCACATTCTTGAATTCCCATATTAATAGTCACTATCCTTAAGGTAACGCATAGCAAAAGTAAAGTAATAGCAGTTAATTTTGTATAAAATAAAACACTAAAAGTTTCGAAAAATTCAGATTAGGAATAGAAAGAAACTTAAAAAGCTTAACTAACGATAAAAATATTTTCAATGCAAAACGAACAGAATTACAATAACGAACTTGAAGGTAAAATTGCACTTGTAACAGGTGGAACAAAAGGTATAGGCAAGGCAATTGCTGACAAGTTAACGCAGGCAGGCGCGAAAGTTATCGTGGTAGCCAGGAATCACGGCCAACAACCAAATCCAGCACATCACTTTTTTGCTGGAGATATATCTAATGCGCAAGACACCGAAGCTTTAGTAAAAGAAATCGTGGATAAATTTGGTAAAGTTGACATTTTAATAAATAACGTCGGCGGACTGAACAGTCCCGGGGGCGGATACAGTGTGTTAACTGATGAACATTGGGAAAAGGACCTACAGGTTAATCTACTATCCGCAGTTCGTCTGGACAGACTCTTATTACCATTGATGACTGCGCAAAAAGACGTTGTAATAATTCATATATCCTCCACCAGCGGCCTGGTACCGCAGTGGGAGGCTAATTTGGTCTATGGCGTGGCAAAATCAGCTCTGAACACATACAGCAAATCGCTATCTAACGAAGTTGCCAGTAAAGGCATAAGAGTATTGACCGTTTCGCCAGGACCTGTTAAAACCGAAGGCATGGAGGCATTTTTAAATGGCTATGCTAATAATGCAGGTATCTCGGTAGAACAGATGACTCAGACAATGATGGACAAGATTGGCGGCATACCGATGGGACGAATGGCAGAACCTACGGAAGTTGCAGAACTTGTTTGCTTTTTAGTCTCACCGAAAGCTGCCTATTTAACTGGTGCAAATTATTTGATAGACGGTGGTAATATCCCGGTATAATAATTGGCCGCTACAATCTAAATAGGTAACACTGAACTACCTATTTATATTACAGCATGCCTGTCAATTATCCACGCTCTTCCCCAATCTTTTTTTGGAATGGCAGCGAGTAACTATGATTTTTTAGACACAATAGAAAATAAACATACCGAGTCAGCGGAACCCGCCCATCAATTCAGGAATCTGCTTTCAATAGTATAAAGGCCATAAAAGCCCCGTTTATTATGGTGCAGGCTCCATTTTAACAAAAACTTTCTTCCTGGAGTTTTGCATTGCGTATAGAATAAAAAGGTATGGACGTAAAGCTTGAGCCAAAGTTCTATACTATTGTTCAGATAGCTAGAGTGCCAATCATCATAAAGATGCCTTGCGAGAGCAAATAAAGTCCGTTGAAATATAGTTTGCCCCATTCAGCTTAACCATTCTAATAACCATTGAATCAATTTATTAAACGAGTGCAAAAGATCGGTACAATAGGTCGAACGATTAAAATCTAACATGTATCAAATCGTAACGGCGTTAGAGGCTATTGAAAAAATAAATTTCAATGAGCTTTGTAGTCAAATTAAATGAGCCATACAAGCAAGTATCATGTGCAATTAACACTGATCTTTGTATTATGAAAAACATCACAAAAATTCAACTGGGACAAAATGGCCCTGTCGTATCTAAACTTGGTTTGGGCTGTATGCGCATGTCATCTATCTGGGGCGGACCTACACCTGATGAAACAGAAAGCATTGCCACAATTCACGAAGCCCTGGATAATGGCATCAATTTTTTAAACACCGGAGATTTTTACGGTGCCGGACATAATGAAATGCTGATCGGCAAAGCCATTAAAGGGAGGCGAGACGATGCTTTTATCAGTGTAAAATTCGGCGCCATCTTTCACAACGGCCAGTGGCTGGGAATGGATTTGCGGCCCGTTGCTATCAAAAATTTTGTAAACTACTCACTGACCCGTTTGGGTATTGAAACGATCGACCTCTACCAGCCCAGCAGGATGGATAACAGCGTGCCGATAGAAGACATTATCGGTACGGTTGCCGACCTGATTAAAGAAGGTAAAGTTCGCTGTATTGGAGTATCTGAGATCACGGCTGACCAGCTTCGCAAAGCCAACAGCATCCATCCCATCAGTGCATTGGAGATCGGCTATTCACTGGCTGAACGCGGAATAGAAAGCGACCTGCTACCGGTTGCAAAAGAATTAGGCATTGGTGTAGTAGCTTTCGCCAATACTGCCGAAGGCTTATTGACCGGTGAAATGAAAGCCCCCCTTACCGAAAATGATTACCGTAACCATTTCTCCCGTTTTCAAGGCGAAAATTTGATACATAACCTGGAAAAGGTTGAGGTATTAAAGCAATTGGCTGCGGATAAAGGTTATACACCAACACAGCTTGCTATTGCCTGGGTAAACGCACAAGGCGATCATATTATGCCTTTAGTAAGCATGAGCCGCAGGTCGCGCCTGCCGGAAAATATCGCAGCGATGGATATTGTATTTACGCCGGAAGAAATGAATGCCTTAAACACTACTTTTGCAACAGGCGCTATACAAGGCGGCACTTATTTGCAACGCTAAATGACCAGTCCAGCAGAAATACTCCCGGGTGTAATATTCTACTCTTACCTCTCTGCCGAGCGGAAAGAGAAAGCATGTTTCTGGAACCACCACACCCTGATATTGCAGGTATCCGGACAATTTACGCTGGAAACCTCCGCGCAAACTATTTCAATGACCGGAGGGGAAATGTTACTGATCGGTAAAAACCAGCTCGGTACAATTACCAAAACACCACTGCCCGGAGCAAACTATGAAACGATCGTAATATCCCTGCAGGAGGACCTGTTGCGCAGAATTGTGTTAGAAGAAAAGATTGAAGCGGACCGGAAATACATCGGTCCGCCAAATATTTTAATACCTTCTAACGAATTCCTGCAGGGGTATTTTCAATCAATTGTTCCCTACGCGCGTAGCTCTGGTGCGGAGATGACTGATGAAATGGGCATCCTGAAGGTAAAGGAAGGCGTTAAATTACTCATGCTTGCCATGCCGGTGCTTCGCAGTTTTTTATTCGACTTTTCTGAACCGCACAAGATCGACCTGGAAAAGTTCATGATCAATAATTTTCATTTTAATGTCCCGGTCGAAAAATTCGCGCAGCTTACCGGTCGCAGCCTGGCTGCCTTCAAACGGGACTTCCTTAAAACATTTGGTGCTCCGCCCCGTCACTGGTTACAGGATAAACGGCTACACGAAGCAAAGCACCTCATCGAGACCAAACATCAAAAGCCATCAGCCATTTATCTTGAACTCGGTTTTGAAAGCCTGTCCCACTTCTCCCATTCCTTCAAGAGAAAATTCGGTAAGGCTCCCACTGGGTAATTAATTCAACCTCGAAAGGAACGTTTGTGGTTTCCAGTACCCTGGCAAACATCAAAAAGTGATTGAGAGAATAACTGTACAAGAGTACATATCTCATAAAGAGGTGTTTTCACATCTCCCGATAAATTATTGACTTACTGTTATGTAGTTACTTCTGATAGGTAATCGACAATGATGTGACTCCAATACAGCCACCTTTAAATATTATTCAATTTTAATTTATTGAGAATCAATGCTATGAATCATTCAGGCTGAGGCCGACTAGGCGCATAAACCGTAACCTGTGGGCAAAAGTCTGAAACTAGAAGGAACACCTTTAACGCATTCGGAACATGTTGATAAATAGTCAATTATATCTCACGGATAGATACGGCTTAACACCTATCCAGCTACCTTAATAATCGTTCCATATTAATTAACTGAAAATCAATACTATAATTCCCTCAATTCGAGCCTAGCATATGGCTACCATCAATTGGGAAGCGCATTGAACGTATCCAAACTAACTGAAAACATACTAAAATGCGGTGTTCTCCGTAAATGAACGATAAATGTTTGTCACATTTTTATATAATTATGTGACATGAATCCTGTTCATCAAAATTACAAATCAAATAAGAATTCAAGCCCAACCAACAGCTAAATTAGTCCAATAGACTATAGGACGGCAATTGTAATTTCACTTTTACCGCTGGAGCATTTTGTTACCCTGATCTGTGCAGGGATTCTTTCCGTCATTTCCTGAACGTGCGAAATCACTCCTACTTTTCGGCCCTGATTGTGTAATCCTTCCAAAGCTCCCATGGCAACGGTTAATGTTACCGGGTCTAAAGAGCCGAAGCCTTCGTCTATGAATAACGACTCAACATTCATTTTGCTTGATGAGAGTTCCGCTAAACCAAGAGCCAAAGCGAGGGACACGAGAAATGATTCTCCTCCCGAAAGCGAATAGATCGTCCGAACTTCGTCACCCATGTCTTTGTCAACAACCTGTAACCCGAGCGTATTACTGATCCGTTGAATGGAATATCGCTTACTAAGCATTTGCATGTGGATATTAGCATATCCTAACAGCACATCGAGTGTAAACTCTTGCGCTATTTGGCGGAATTTTTTTCCATCAGCGGAGCCAATCATCTCATTTAGTTTACCCCAATTCTCGGCAACAGTCTCTTTATCTTGGATTTTATTCAACAGATCAGTTGACTTCTGTTTGTTAATTACATCCTGCTGTAGTTTAAACGTATTCTCATTTCTCACTTGGACAGAAGCGTCCAGGTTTAATTTATTTTCCGTCAATAGCTCTTCTGTTTCTTCTGATGTCCTTTCTGAAAGTTGCTTTTTTATGTGATTCTCTAATTGACTCCTTCTCTCAAGGTGTACTGATAAACCAGTAGTAACGGCATCGTCAATGACTTTCAATGCTTTTCTTTCCTCGTCAATCCAATCATGGGTAAACTGTAGTAGATTAGCGAGTTCTTCTTCCGCCAATTCGACGCCATGCTTAAATTGATAATTAGAAAGCCATTCCTTTATTTTTGATGAATTATTGTTAATCAGTTGTTTTAGCCGTTCTGCATCTTTTGTTAATTGCGATTTTTGGGTATTAGTTTTAATAAGAAGGGCCTCAGTTTTTTGCAGTTCATCATTTATCAATTTAACGTTTTGTTCAGCATTGACAATATTGTCCTCTAATCGTTTCTCAACAGTTATCACTTCTTCACCACTAAATAGTTCCTTTCTTTCTTTGACAACCGCTTGCAACTCATTTTTTCGGTTTAAATGAATTTCCTGTTGTTTACTAAAGGATGATGCGAAATCTTTTGTTCGCCCTGCAAGCCCTAGCAATTCTGTAAGACATATACCTTCGCTTTTTTTATCGCTTTCAAGATCACCTATTTTTTGCACCCATAGATCAGCAAAATCTTTTATTCGCTTTATAAATTGTGGTGGATTATCTTGCCAATGGGTAAACCAATCTTTATTTTCGAAATATGGCGACAAACCGTCATGCAAAATCTTAAGGTCGGCTTCGCATTTCGCTTCCTGTTGTAGGAGCCCCTTGGAATGTTCAGTTAATAATTGTTTTTTATGGGTTTTGTCTTTAACATCGTCAGTTAATTTAGTTAACTCCGATTTGGCCTTTTCAATTTCAAGCTGAATATTTGCTACAGCTTGTTTTAAACTGTTATAGCTGGTAATCTTGCTGTCCAACGAAGTTTGTTCAGATTTTAATCCTGCTGTCTTATCCCGTAGCCAAACGGCTTTTTTATCTTGATCTATAACTTCGCATTGTTTTTGGACTTTGAACGATTTCCATCTATCCGCCAACTGGCCAGCGGCTATTCTCCTAATTTCAAGTTGATCATTATCCAATTTTATCTGACGTTCCAGACCCTCGCATGCCTGTGTTAAACCCGTGTATTTTTCAAGGCATTCTTCGTAAATTGTTTCATTTTGGCGATGCTCCTGTTCAAGCCCGGAAATAACTTGGTTTAAAACGGGCGAATATTCTTTGTATGGGTGCTCTGTACTTCCGCATACAGGGCATGGTTCGTCATCAATTAGGCTTGTCCGTAAATGCTCTACGTTTTCCGCGATCCTTAACCTTGCATCACTCAAAATTTTTCCGGAAGTATCTTTGATAGTTTTGATCTCCGCTAACTTATTTTGAGCCAGCTCTAGTGATGCTTTCTTATCGATTAAGGCAGCTTGATTATTCTTTAGACTATTTACAGTTGACCGATGATCCGTTAAAGCCTGGTAGTATAGGTTCCACTGCGCGGAACCTAAAATGATATCCTCAATTTCTGCATCACACACCTGCTTTTCCTTTTTGATTTTATCAATATCTATACCGGCAAGGACTGTTTGATCAGTTTGGACGGATGAGGTCTTTAATGCTAATTCCGATTGCTTTCGTAAAACATTGTCCTCCAGTAGCTTTATATCTTTCTTTAAGACAATTTCATTTTGATTATTAAGTTCTAAATCCCCTTTAACCTTTAATCTGGACGACAAAATATTAGCGGCATCGGTTAATTTGGAAGAAATCAAAATAATGTTTGTTGCAATAGGCTGCCTATGGATATTTTCAGTTTTCCACGATTCAAGGTTTTCTATTTTTTGCTTTAATGAAGCTGCTTCAGCTTGTTTTAATTTAACCTGTGAATTATGCAAGTCCATTTCTTTGCTCACATCGTCAATAGCTTTTTCTGCGACGGAAACCTGACTGCGCTTTTCACTGATCACCACATCAAGCTTTTTAGCTTTTTCAATTAAAGGATAGGTCTCCGATTTTATTTTTTTTGAATCAGTTAAAGTTTTTTCAGCCAACTGAAGCTGATCCTTGTAAGCGCTTTGTGATTTTGTTAGATCTTCAATGTTCTGATCTGCAACGGAAAGTTCACCGGCTACTTCCTTATATTGGGTTTCTCCCTGAAATTTTGCGTCTACTAATGTTCTTACCGGCTGAACTTCACTTACCCGTTGTACCAACGTAGATCGGGCTTCAGAGGCGGACTTAGCAACTATTGCTACTTGCCAATCATTTTCAGCTTTGGATGTCCCCGCTATTAGCTCAGCCAGCCTGATATGCCAGGACTGTTCTGCTATTAGTTCTTTGCTTATTTTGTTTAAATGCTCAATTTGGTTGGCGAGTTCCTGTTGATGATTCTCTATTATTACAATTTCCTCATCGGTATATATAGCGATAGCCTCTTTTTGTAAATTGAGTTCGCGCAAATCCTGTTCAGCTTTTCTACACTTGTCGAAAATGGATTTTGAGATTTCTGAATAGATAAAGTTCCCCGTAAGTTTTTCCAGTAAAGAGGCCTTTTCATCCTTATTTGCCTTTAGAAATGCTGTGAAGTCTCCTTGGGCTAGAAGTACAGAGCGGGTAAACTGCTCGAAATTCAAGCCTACGAGTCTTTCGATCTGCTGTAACGTCTCGGTCTTTTTTCCCGGCACCACAACATTCGTATTTAAGTTAGTAAGAACAATCACCTCACCCTGGAGCGCGCCTTCTATTTTTCCATAAGCTCTTTTGACCTGCCAACTGGCTTTGTACTTATTGCCATCCACCCCGATAAAGTCTACTTCAGCAAATCCTTCGCCCGTTCCATCTCTCAGAATTCCTTTGACGTCACCTTGCGATATCCGTGAGCCGGGTGTATCCTGAATCTCTATACCTGTTTCTTTAGCTTGAATATACCTCGGTGTTTTACCATATAAGGCGAGGCAAATTGCATCTAAAATAGTAGATTTACCTGATCCGGTTGGCCCGGTTATCGCAAATATGCCAGCGGAACATAAAGGGTCTTCCGTAAAATCTATTTCACTAACTCCTTCTAAAGAAGCAAGGTTTTTTATTCTAATGGCTAAGATTTTCATTTACTTTCCCCCTGGGATACTTCCTGAAATACCTGATTAAAAAGACTCGTCAAAATTTCGGGAACCGGTACATTGTATTTCGCTTCATATACTTTGGTGAAGATTTCGATAGGCTTGATCTCTTCCAATTTTTTATTTGTTATGAACGTAGTTACACCACCACTCTCCAACACCGGATGTTTTACATCGATCTTAGCAAGCCTTGCATGTTTCCCTTTCAATGCGGTTTCTATTTTGTGGCGTAATCCAGGTTCCGGACCATCGAGCAATACTTTAGCTTCTAAATATGGAGCTATATTTAAGTCCCCATCTGCATCGGGTAGTTCGTTAATAGCGGAAAGCACCTCGTGAATTGGCCTGTGGTTATTTGGAACTCTTAATAACGGAATAGCCGTAGGGATTTCTATCGGATGCAGATTTTCAACCTCGCCGTTGTTGAAGTCGAAACAAATTACCTGGTGGGTGTAGTTTGTTTCTGAAAAAGACATCGGGATAGGACTACCGCAATAGCGGATATGATTGAGCCCACCGATTTTTTGAGCTTTATGGATATGACCAAGTGCAACGTATTTTAAATCCGCAGGAAACGCGGAAGCAGAAACGCATTCTATGTTACCTAATATCGGTCTCTCATGTTCATCATTACCTGACCTTTCTGCCCCGGCTGCATACAGGTGTCCCATTGCAATTACAGACTGGCCGGATTTTAGTTGAGCTATTGCATATTTATTGACCTGCTTATACATTTCAGCAACGCCCTCGGCATACGGATCACTACATTCCGCAATAACCGGATAGTCCCCCATTCGTAGAAACGGAATAGCCAAACATAAAATTTCGGTTTGTTGTTGTTTGTTTTTCAAAGGGATCACAAGCTTTTCGAAATTTATATGCCCGTTTAAATCTTTTTCTATCATTCCTACAATGTGAATATTAGACAATTCCAATAATGGTTTAGGAGATTCCAGGCGTGAGGGAGAATCGTGATTTCCCGCAGTGACAATGATCTGAATGTCGGGGTTTGCGCGAACGGCTTTATTTAAAAACGTGTAAAACATTCGTACGGTTAACGCAGACGGGTTAGAAAGGTCAAAAACATCTCCACTAATCAATAAAACGTCGGCTTGCTGTTCGGCAATTAGATTGGTAAGCCAATCTAAAAACATTTGGTGTTCAAAAGTTCGGTCGTATTCGTAAAACAATTGGCCTAAATGCCAATCACCGGTATGGATTATTTTCATTCCGCTAAAGATTTTTCTTCCATTTTTACAATTCCGGAATTTTCCAATTCCGTTAAAATCACTTGTATGTTAGTTATCGATTGGTTAAACATCCGTCCGTATTGATTGGGCCGTTGTTTACTGAACGTAAAAACCACTCGCTCCTTAGCCCGTGATAGCGCGACAAAAAAGGTACATTTATCTTCATTGGGATTTTCTTGAAATTTCCAAAATGCCCCATCTTCTAAGCCAATGAAGATAACCGTGTGATATTCCAGACCTTTACTTTTATGAACCGTCATAACCGGGATGGTATCGTTGCCAACAAGTTGATCCAGAGCACCTATAATGGTGCCTGTCAAATTATAGCTTTCAATGAGCTTTTCGGTTAACTCGGTTATAATACCATTTAAGTATTTCGAGTTTTTATAAGCGGGATAAAAGGCCCTTATTCTGTCACGCCCTGCAAACTCAACAATTAAATTGACCAATGTCTTTAGTTTTGCCTCGTCTAATTCTTCTTGAGGGTAATCCTTTATTAATTGTTTGATGAATTTATGAAAAAAGACCTCCAGACGCAAAAGTTGTTCGTCTTCAAATTCGGTAAAAACGTTGCTTAAAAAAGAAAAGGTTATTGCTTTGGAATCTGAGGCCTTCTTTTTAAAAATCATGTAGAAAACGTTGATGATATACAGCGAAATCTCTTGTGTCAGAAGATCTTGGAAGGCATTCTCATCCCTCGCTTTTATACCATTCTCATTAAAATAGCGAATCAGGCCACCCGCATAATTTTCTAATTTTTGTTTAACGAGGATACAAATGTCCCGTGGTTTCAAACCGTCGAATTCAATCCATTTTTTTATTTCTTTAAATAATATTTCTGTTTCTTTCTCCGGATTTTCAAATACCCATACGAAACATTCGCCTTCTTCTTCATTCCATTTCGGTGAGGGTATGGCAAAATCTGTCTTACCCAATAGGTGTTCAGTCAAATGGTTTAACAATTTCACCAACCGCGGTGCACACCGAAAGTTCATTTTCAGAGGTAGACGGATAGCGCCTGTATCTTTCATAAAATCGTCAAAAACGGCGTCTAAAGCACCTGCCCAAAGCATAATTCTTTGCTTGTCATCACCGACCGCCGTGTATTTGCTGCCACTACCCAAAAAACACGATTTGAAAAAATCATACTGCAAATCAGTCGCATCTTGAAATTCGTCTAAAAAGACGTACTGGTACGTTTCCTGTAGATATGCTTTAATCTTAGGGTTTGTATTAATGATTAATTCAGCCAAACGCATTATCATCTTAAAGTTCAACTGAGAAGGCGTTGCCCGAAGCATATCTTGCCATACACCATATCGAAGTTTTTTTGTCGCGCCCCTTTTATCAAGAGGAAGCTGGTCGGCGGTATGATTTTTTAACGTGATCGGTGCAGCCGCACCACGTACTTCATAGTTGGTGTCAGGATCGGCATTTTGATAATACGTCAGTGTTTCATTGTCCTTCATTGCAATCTCATAGTCGGCACTAATGCCATAATCCTTTGGCAACGCCAACCTGAATCTATCTAAAATCTGCTTGGCAAAGGAATCGAAGGTTATAGAGTCGAAGCGCCGCGATAATTCGTCGCCACATCGTAATTTCACACGTTCTTTGAGATTGAACGCAGCATCACGTTTGAAGCTTATAGCCAGAATGCGCGTCGGGAATTTGCAGCAATTTGTTTGCAATAAATAGCTTGCCTTTTGCGCAAGTAACTCTGTTTTCCCTGCACCTGGACCAGCAAGCACAAGCGAATTATCAGGTAATTTTATTACTAACAAAGCATTATCTTCTAACTCAAATCCATCTGCCGGTATCCACTCTTCAGTTTTTATTGCTTTCATTATTTAACAGGGAGTTTAAGCTCTTTAGCAATTGTTTTAAACACCTTATCAAAAATTGGCGGTAAGTTGTCAAGCAACTCTTTATCGGTCATTAATGATAAGGCATGAATATGCGTTGAAGGCTTTCCTCTACCAAGGAAATGGTAATTATACCATATCATTAATTCTTTTTGCTCATCTAAATACGTTACGCCGACAGCTTTTTCTGATTTTAACGTAGCTTGAATTGCCGTTTCCAATTTTTTTGCAAAAGCTTCAGGATCTTCGTCAACATCTGGTATTTCGGGCCCGCCACCTTTCGGGATTGCTTTTTTGTAAAAATCAGTATAGTGTTCAAGCATCAAAAAATCCAAATCCAACGGGGAGGAATAGTAGACACGATAGCCTTGAAGAAAAGATACCCAACCCATTATCAACTTAATATCTGCTTTTTTATTTAATGGCCATTTATGCATTTCATCAAGCCTTTCATCAGATAGTACAGAATCATCATCCAGCTTCAATAATTTGTTTTTATCTGCACCATTCTTTATTAATTGTTTTAATGCGTATTTAATTCGTCCCCAACCACCGCCTTCTCTTTCAATATCAAGATCTAACAATGTAATATAAGGGATATGCAACGCTTCTAAAAGCCGCCATATGTGATTGACAAACCTGTGTCCAAGTGGTGCGAACGTTATAATATTATCATCAAAATCTGTGTCTTTAACTTCCATTAATCGATTAAAAATAACATCCTCACTATCACCTTCCCCAATTACCACCAATTTTGAAAAATATATTTCAGGGTAGTTGTAAATCGCTTCTTTTATATATTTATAGGCTTCGCTTGCTTTTTCGGGCAAAATGATTCCGTTAACCTGTGTGTGAAAAAATTCAGTGATCCTAAAATGGTGGATAGATTCAGGGTCGAGCCGTTTTACGATAGCCGACGTATGGGAAGATAGTAATACCTGACAGTTTGGTTTTTCAGCGATTGTTTTTAAAATTTTGATGACCCTTCCTAGTAATTGCGGCGCAATATGATTTTCGGGCTCCTCAATTGCAAGTATGGTCATCAATGGTCGACTAATCCCGATAGTTTCCTCATCGTGTTCTTTTGCAAGCTTTTCCTCAATTTCTAAAAGAGCGCAAACAAGAGTAAGGTAAAACAAGGAACGATATCCTTCTCCGAGTTCATCAATATCAAATTTGCGGTGAATTGGAGTTGGACTAAATGAAATTTCAAGTTTCTTTAATATGGAATCAAAATCGCTTCCGCCAAAACCAAGTGATGTTTCCTTGTATCGTTCATCTTTATGAAATTTATCCCAATAACCGTTTATCGCTTTTTGAACTATCTCCAATTCCGGTAATCCTCTAAAGTCATCATTTATTTCAGCAATTTTCTCATCAAATTTTTCTTTGAATTCATCTTTGAAATTTATTTTACGCAGTACCCTATATAAAATACTTCCAGAAGCATACTTCAATTGTTCTGCAGGCCGGCGTATTGCGGGGACATATAATATTTGAAATATTGACTTAAAATGTGAGGGAACTAATTGCTTTATTTCATCGCCGGCCTCATATTCAGCTACTTTGATAAAATATGTTTTTAACTCAACACTTCCTTCTGGTTCATAATCAATTTTTTTCCAACTTGCCTCAAGCCTTATTCTTACATAAGGGTCGGCTCCTTCCTCGTCAACAACCATATAACTGAAAAAATGAGGAATATCTGCTTTTTCTGCTTCAGAGAAATCAAGTCTTACTTCAATAGCTAATTCGCGTGATTCAAAATCTTCGGGATTTTCATCTTTTCCAATATGGAAATCCTGAAAACGTAAGTCTCGTTCATTGTGGCTACCGAATAACTTTCTTAGCGCTTCAAGCGCCGAAGTTTTCCCGGAACTATTCAACCCGATAAAAGCGGCCAAATCTTTTTTAATATCAATGACAACTTCTTGTCCAAAAGACCTGAATCCCTTAATTTTCAACTTACTTATCAGCATAAAGAATTTATTTATATCGCAATAAACACGGTTTAACAATGAAAATAGGCCTAAACAATATATCGCTTATATCCAGGGAGAGTTAACGAACTTTGATCTGAGGAAATCCGAGAATTATATTGATAAGATTTATGTAGTAAAGTTAATGATTATTATAAGTAAATATTATTTAAAGAATTTTTTGACTTATATATTCAATAGTATCGACAAAACGCCCCCTGTTTACACCGCTGAAAAAAGGTCAACAATGTAAACAGAGGGCGCTAAGGGCTCCGCGATGCGGAGCCGCGGGGCAATTTCAGAAATTCTTATCCACTACTATCTAATCAAATATAAAATGATTGCCCCTATTATCATTAAAGTAGCTATAATATTTAGCACTCGTTCAAAAGTAGTAGTGATCAAGCTTCTACCATAAGATTTAAAATATTGTACTCCTCCAATTCCACGGCGGTTAAACCTGCGTTTGCCTATAATATAACGAAGTAGTAAGCCGATAGCCAACAATACAATGGCGTAAATGGTTATGCGGTCGGGATATGCTATTAACGTTTTCATAATGGTTATTTAGGTAACAAAGGGGCTTTCGCCCAATGCCATTAAGTTAAGGCTTAAAATATCGTCAATAGTGATTGTGCGCTATTGACGATATTTTGCGACTATAAAAGAATATGATCTCACGAAAGGCAATTATGGTAGGTTTAATGATCATAAACATTGTAATCATTAATTATTAAATTTGAAAAAAGACAGTGTTATGAAGTTTTATTCTAGTAAGGGGTACATTATCGTTGCTTTAATTAGTTTTTTGATAATTATGGCTATAATCAGTTTTTCGGACAAAGCTTATATAGTTACCGTTATATTGATCGCAACGCTATCTTATTTAGTTTGGATGTGGTATGATACCTATTACATGATAGATGGTGATAAGCTATTTTATAAATCAGCTTTATTAAAAGGATCGATCAACATTAGCACCATTGTTGAAATAGTTAAAAACAAAACACAATTTTCAGGTATAAAACCATCCTTGTCAACAAAGGGGATTATAATAAAGTATAATAAATGGGATGACATTTATATCTCACCAATCGATATAGATCGATTTATCGGTGCATTAAAAAACGTTAACCCAAGCATCAAAACTATCGAATAATTGCTTTTGTCTAAATAGCCCTCTTATAATTAGTTAATGCCTCGTACTTGCTTCTCGACTTGTTGTTTTTCCTACAATGAGGATATTTTCGATTGTGCCGAACAGGTTCGAGGTGATGAATAAACAATTCTTGTAAATTGAGTAGGATTTTTTCAGGATTGTGTGTTATAAACAAATCTACAATCCTGTTTTTCATTATGCCAAAGGCGATATTTCTGTTGATTTTATACGGGTGCAATCTTTTTGAAGTAATCAGATCTATCCTTTTTTCACAAGGTTTTGCGATAATTGCCTGTAAGTTAGACAAGAAGAAAGTAATATAAAAATCCTGCATGATAGTAATAACTCGCTGTCCACTGAAAGCTTCCAATTGTAATTGATTTTTGATTGCGCTAAAACTAGTTTCAATCCCCCAACGCATAAAATATAATTCTTTGAAAATTTCTTGCGGGTAGTCCTTTTTGTTGAAAAGGTTGGTTGCCAATACTTCTATCGTACCATCGTCAAGGATAACCTTTATTAACCGCACGTTGATAGTTGAACCAAAGGGAACGACAAATCCATGTTTGTATAACTCATCTGATGAGTATTTATTCGCTCTGAATGCAACAATTGTGTCGTTATTATCACTACTAACAAAGTCTCTTATTTCGTATGTAAATCTTAGCGGGCAACGCATGATAAAAGGTTGTGGCTGTTCTTTATTTTGGTGTAGGTAGAAACTGATAAAGCCTGGATAACCACGATCATAGATCAACAACATATCAGATTCATAATATTGCACCCATTGTTGCGCCATTCTCTGTTCGGATATTTTCACTGGATACAATTCAGTTCTTATTGCAATACCATTTAGTATATCATAAGCAGCCAGTGCTTGCCCCATTGGAAATTTTTTCTCGCTTTTATTGCTTTGAGTGCCAAAATGATTAATGACTTCATCGTAATGAATCAAATTTATTATTGACCCATCTACAGCAATAACTCGCATTCCATTCCAACGCTTAATATCTTGTCGATAATGCTCATAGAAACTTTGTACCAAAACTTCATTGAGGCAAGCAAAGAATAAATCTTTGATTTTCATCCGTTGCTGACAAAACGCTGATTTACTTACTATTAGGTCATCTATATCCAGCCAGTTATAAAATTCAGCGATTTCAACACTATAACTCTTCCGAAAAAAATTAATTAATAAAAGAACCAACCGCTCAAACCCTAACTTTCTATCGCGGGAGAAATCCGTTTTTGAGTGTGTGAATAATTCCCTTAGCTCTGTTTGAGTGGCAGACTCTGTAATAAAGTTCTTTAGGTCGTTAATGATTTTAATGTTTACAGACATAATACAGCTATAATTTCCTGTAAAACTAAAGAACCGGATGGTGTCCGGTTCTTTACTGTAGAGTAAGTATTCAAGTCCTTAACTTAATGACATTGGGCTTTCGCCCCTTTGTTTAGTTGCGTACAAATTGGTTTTCACCTGTCTTTTCAAACTCTTTACAAAGCTGAAAAGCGATTTGTGTTTTGGTAAAACCGCTACCAAATAAGATGGTTTTCAATTTTACTTCTTCATTTTTGTATTGTTTCACATTTTGCATGTACCCGCTAATTGCATTATATGCTCCAAACAATGTTCCCCGTGTGGTGTCCATTTGTTGGGTGGGGTGACTAAAAGCAAATTCGCAAACCTTTTCTACGGTGTTTAAAAACTGGCTGCTATACTCGTCTATATTTTCATCCAGTACATTTTGCAATACTTCCTTGCTTGGTGCCATCGCTTGTTGCACTAACTTTAGCACCTGTTTATCAGTTATACGGATATGTGCCCAGCGGTTGAATATTCCGTTTAATTGTTCGCTCATGACATTGGATATGCCCATCACCTTGTGGGCTTGTTTTAAGCGTTCCTGCGCACTTTGCGTGTGCCTTATCTTTACGCTATTGGTCATATTGCCTAAAGCAGCGTGTAGCGTGTTATTACACACAATACGGGTAGGTGTAAATGCTGCGGTAATACTGCCGTAACCATCATGAGAAGTGGTTAAAAAAAGGTATTTTTCGATCAGGTCGTCATTACCTACACGGATATAACCCGGCAATTTAGCGGTAATAAATATCCGCTCACCATTACCTAATGCCCCACAGGTTTCATATAATACTCCATCGCCACCGCCGACAATGGCATCAAAAAAACTGAACGCCTCCCGGTTTTGGATGACCTCGTAATCATTACCCACTACGCCTAATACCCGCTCGGTGTCTGCCCTGACTGTAGCAAAATAGTTGGGCACTTGTATATCGGGTATTGCCTCGTCATTGTTCCAAAGATGGTTATTGGTGTCGTGGGTAAATAGGAGACGTTTTTCTACCATGTAGTCCAGCCCTGCAAATTGTATCGCTTCGCTGCTGGTCGGGTAACGGTCAATAATTTGACCTAAATTATGCCAAGCTTTTTCCTTTACGCTCATAAAGCTGTGCTGGCCTGTTTTTCCGTTGAAATTTATTTGATGTGCCATGATGTTAATTTTTAGATGATTTGGTATTCATTTTTATTATCTCCGTTTGCAGCACCTGCACATTTTCAGTATCCGTTAATTGCAGTATGATATCATCCTGCAATTCCTGTATCGCATCGCGTATGTGCTTGTGCGTGGTCGTGATGGTGCATTTCACCAATAAAAAAATCCGGTCTTCCATAACCTTAGTTTTGATAGGTACTTAAAAAGTCGTTATACTCAAACTGAAACCGTTCGGGGGTTTCTTTTGCTAATTGTTCTGCGTATCCCTCCCAAAATATTTGGTCGGTGAACTCTATAAATTGCTCGTACATCTTAATTCCTGTTTTTTGTAAAACCATAAAAAATGCTCCCGGCAAAAAGCCGGGAGCATACTTAATTAGCCATGTTGCGGGAACACAATGTTTGCTTCGATTTCACCCAATTTTTCATGGCAGGCATCAAAAATGAATTGCGTAACCATGCGGATAAGATTTGGCGTGTTGGTGATAAACTCCCGGCCTTTATCATCTTTGATAATCAATTTGCAACCCTGATACGGGTTGCTTTCCAACTCGTCGTTTTCTTCCACCAACTTTACCTCGAAATCTTCCAACGTTTTGATGCGACCGATCAACGCCAAACGCTGGATGGTCAGGCGGTGCAGGTTACCCACCGATTTTAGGGTCTGCTCTAAGTTTAATGCAGGTTTGATATATTTAATTTCTGCCTTTTGCACTTCCCCGGCTATTGGCTGCTCTTGTTGTTCGGGTGCAGCGTTAGCGGGTTGGTTATCCACTGCAACGGTATCACCGGCCTTTGTTTCACCGGCTTGGGTTGCCTCAATTTTCGCAGCCTCGGCGGGTTTTTCATCTTTTGCGGGTTCATCTTGTTTAGCTTCCTTTCCTGTTAAGTTTGGACGGTTCTCTGTCCTTGGTGCATTGTTGTTTTTTGCGTTAGTACCTTGTACTTGCTTTGCATTTTTTTCTGCTGTTTTCATTTTGTTAAGCATTAAGAGTTAAAAATTTGCTGTTTATTTCTCTCTTTCGCCCCTTTCCCGTAAAAGCTTTTTCCAAAAGAAAAAGGAGAAAAAGAAAGCAAATGGCCGGGCACGACACGCAGCAAAAAGGAAACGGAATAATTGGAGGGGACCCTTTGGGGAGGCAGCCGTTTATGCCGTAGTCTTTTTGCATACTATCGGCAATCATCAGGCAACAGTGCCCAATTTAGCATCCTTTTTCTCCTTCTTTTGGAAACAGTAATGCATAAACAATCTATTATGAGTGTTTCGCAAGTGCGGAGGCATTCAGGGCTATCAGCCTGAATGGCGATGCTTTTGCGCTAAATGGGCGGATGTTTTGAGCGACAGCGAAAATCAAACGCACGCGGTAAGGATCGCAGCGACATCCTCCGCAGGAGATACAGCGGATGAGCCCGGGCCGCACAGGCACCGCACAAACGTTTAAAACAGTTGTAAACGGGTATTTACCAAAGTGTTCGCGAGTGAACTGATGTTATTGGGCAAGCCAACGGAAATTAAGATGAGTGTAGCTGAAACAGTATTATGAGTGCTTAGGTAGAAATCGTGTGCGTGGCAGTAGTTATTGCTGAATTTGAAACGATCATTGCACACATATATAACGCCATTCGTCATCTGGTACATGGATGAGATCCGATAGCATTTCCATTTCAGGAGTTCTTTGATGCCGGAAACGAACAGAGGCATAACCTTTGTTTTCCATAAAAACAATCGTGCCATAGTAGAAATCTTCCGATATTTCTACGGGTTTTCCAGGAAATCTTGCGCGGGTGAAACATTGCTTTTTGACCTTATCTCCGGTTTTGAAAGGTCGGTTTGGATCTTTTTGCGGCGCGCTGTCGGCTCGGGATGACGTCGTACTTCTGGTTAGGGAGGCCAGTCCCAGCAATAGCTTTTGTAAGGTTCTCATATCTTTATTCGATCTCCGGTTTCAATGTTAAGAATAAGGAGTTATCCAAGCAGGTTCAACCTATAATTATCCCGCCCGCACCAAAGATGCCGGGCACCCCAAAAAATTCAGAGATATAAGGTTCACCCAAACTTCCTATCGGACAAGAATTTAAACTTAATGCAGTGCAGGTCAATTGCAAGCTGTTGATCAGCGCCCCGCTATCCCGCCAAATCAACGATTCGGGATGCTTATATTTAGCTGCTGTCCGTTGCGTATGGGCAACAAACCAAAGTAAGGTACCATCATCGATAGGAACAATTTGGTTAACATGGTTGATCAATGGTGCGGTATTCTTATTAACTACTTGGTTAAGGGAATGGTCGAATGGATTATAATAATAGAAATGCGCATTGCTGAACATTGTAGGATCGTAGACGATAATATCAATGGGGTGACGGGCTCCCCCAGAAGGTGCTCCTCTGTGCGTTAGGATATAGCCATTATCCTGAATTTGCAGGCTTTTCACTTTGGCGGAATACCAAAGCAATTCGCTAAGTTGCTCCTTGCTAACAGGGCGAAATTTTCGAACAGACCGGCGATTAGTGATCACTTCCCTAAAGGCCATGGTAAGCGGTTGGCTGGGTTTAGCTAGCTTTATTCGTTCCTGTAGCGCGTAGTCATAACTCGCGACCGGTAGTTCCTTCGATCTTAGGCTTGGGTTTTTCACTGGTCACCGTATAAAGTTCTGAGGGTATATTGATATTTAAGACATCCCCTGCATTTGCCACAGGCTACACTACCGGTGTGGCAGGAATGTGCCCAATGCAGCAATGACGCTGGAATGCCTGAAATTTTGATCAGTTCAACGGACGAAAGATGGATGGCTGGGGCGGTAATTTTAATATTGCCTTCTTGATAACTCATCAACTCGTTGATGCGTTCGTAGAAACCTATCGTGCCATCTTTATGAAAACCATCTGATAGTACGGAACCGGCCATAAGTTCATTGATTCCCAGGCTGATGCCTTTCATGCAGGCGAGTGTAACTAGTAACTGGTTACGATAGGGCCACCATTCCGTTGAGGGAGAGCCATTGATCGCGCTGCCATTGACCAGGTCGCCGCTGCCCAGGCTGCTGCAATCCACCCTGACGATATAGTGATCCATCCCAAGTTCCTTAGCTATGATGGCGCTAACTTCTATTTCTTTTTCGGCTGCCGCCTGGCCATAGTCAAGCGATAATGCGATATCCGGTCGCTTCCAATAGGCCAAGGACACGGAATCTAATCCACCCGATAATAATATGCCTTTATCCATCAAGTTTTGCGAGCGCCCAAAGGCATTTATAAAGTGCTGTCGTCAGGTCTCTTTCAATGATACATTCAGTTCCCTCCAGCATCTTGATGCTTTCCGAGGATTCGTTCTCGACATAACCAATGACCGTACAATTTTTGGCGACCGCAAAACCGATTTCGAACAAGGTACCCGAATCTAAGCCGTCCAATACTGCAAAAACTACTTTAGATTCATTTAGCCCTTTGATATCCAGGGGCACAACTGTGGATGCTTCGCCGAGGCCGACATCGTGCCATGGTGAAAACAACTTGATATTCATCGATTTCAAACAATGAAATATCTCATTAATCAACCAGCGTTCAGAAAAAGTAAAAAACGGCCCTGCTAAGTATAGTTGCGCTTTCGGATAATCATGGATCAAAAAGGGTTTGATCTCTGGTACGCTTTCAAAAGGCAAAAAATTAAAATTACGGGTATTGCAGTAGACGGCGGTATTCCAGGATGCCTGCCTGGCAGCGAGTATGGGGTCATCGGACTCATCCCAATAATGCGCAAAGGAAGCAGCGAATACATCACCGGAACCAATCGGCCATACCGACTGCGTTTCGTACACCGGGATTAAGGCTTCGGCACCCTCGCGTGTCCTGACACAAGCGCCTTTTGCGCCCATTTTAAGTACAACGACTTCGGCATCTTCCTGCTCAAAAAAAAATTGCTGTATGGCCTGGACATCATTTGTCCGTATCCCGGTTATCTTTTTGGCTTCAGTCAAGTTGACCACAATAGCCAGCCGCTCAGCTGTTGACCCTGTGGCGCGGAAACCAACCGGGTTCGAGGGTGACTGCGGGTCATAAATTACCTTCCGCCCGGAAACCCGTCCATTGCCTTCGATCATTCCATAATATAGAATGACATCGCCTTTAACTTCCAGCAGGTTTTGATGGTTGCCAAGTGTATCCGGCCGCGGGATGACGACAGGATCGGCCAGTGGATAATCGTATCTGAACTGTATATTATGGGCTATGGGCGTAACATGATAAGTCAGGTCAATACCTTCGGCGACCTGGTTGAGATATTGGCTGGTCGCCTCATTGCCGAAAGTATAAAACGCCACATTTTGCTGTGGCCGTAGGCGGGCCATCGCCCAGCAAGCCCTTAACCCTGATCCGAACTTTTTGTCCCATCTGGGTTCGAAACAGTATTCATCATAAGTACCGCCGACGATAATCATACGGCAGAGATCAGTAATTCACAAGAGCCGCCCGCAAGCGATGTAACCTCGCCTTGATAGTCGACCAGTTCGTTGAGACAGTAGATAAGCGATGCAGAAAGCGCGCTCGTTAAAAAAACGGTCCCAACTAATTGACCCGAAGCCGTGAAAGCTTGAACCGGGCCGGTCGAGGCGCGCAGGCGGATCGCCAGGATATCGCCGACATTCAGGGTTGCCAATACAGCCGCGCTGGGCGACATGATGGTTCCTCTGCCGCTGAGCGTGGCGCAATTGATACTACTGGTGTCGCCTCCGCTTGGTGGCGAATCGTAATCTGAATCTCCGTTACCTGACATGATAATTGGTTTAGTCTAAGTGCTTTAGTGCACTAAGTGCTAATCTATTAGTTTTTTTCATGAAATCCCAAATTATTGCATCCATAATACCTGATGATACGTGCAATGCTTCACAAAATGACAGGTATTGTTTTTCCAAGTGTAAATAATACTTGGTCAAATCATAATTCTTATGATAAAATCCGGCCAGTAAGCCGGCCCTGAGAATATGAACATCCAGTATTGCGACCCGGTCGCTGTCCAGCCAATTCCGCGTGATCCAGGAAGCCGTTTTCAGTCCTATACCGTCAACGGTAAGTAACCAGTTGCGCAAGTCCAGGTCGCTATGAAGAGGTATAGCGTTTAGATCACCCCTGTTTAATAATTTGAATATATAGCTGCTTTTTTGGTTGTAAAACCGGTAAGTTATTTTTTTGCCGTTAGGCAGGACAAAAGGTGTGACCAATGCTTGGTAAAGTTGTTCTCTGCTCACCTTAGGTTTGATCAGTTCTTGTTGCTTTAAACGATCAAATGCGGCCAGGCCAACCTCAGATGGCATCCCAAAACCACCAAGTAAGCATACGATGATCTCTTCCAGGATGGTTTTCCCCAATTTGTAAATCCGACGTGGTTCGCGCCGCTGCATGTGAGAGATGTATTGGATCTTCCAAAAAGCGGGGGTGTAAAGCTGGGCACAGTCCCCCCATCTTACACCAGGCATCAGTTCGTGGTCTTCACCAGGTAACTGCCGGACGGCATCACATAAAAGTTTCCAGGCCAATTCTGAATCGTTTGCAAGGGTTATCGTTTTCATTTCGCTGTTTGTTGATAGAGTTTGTGTAATAAGTTATATATCCAGCCGGAGGCCAGCTGAAGGTCTTTCGTCCATTTATTTTTATCGATAGCGCTTAATTTGTCGGTGATTTGTGCCAATAGTTTGTCGGTTACCTTGTCTTTCCCAAGTTCATCTAAGGCCAGTACCAGCAGCCCGCTGGTGGTATCCGAAAGCGACAGCTTTTTAGCGGTCGTAGATTTGAAGATCAGGCGCTGTTCACCGATCTTAATACTGCGTGGTTCGCCATCCGTTAAATAGATCAGTTCATCTGGTCTGCTCTCGATCAAACCTAACTGAAACAAAGCAAGCTGCCCGTCAGGCCTGATCCTGACTCTATCCTTCCTTGCGATAGCCATTGCAACCGTTTCGGGAGCTGGGATTTTTGCAGTTTTACCAGCTTTCAAATAAACACCATGCCCTAACCGTTCCAATCGGTTTTCTTTCGTATGCCGGCTCAAGCTCATTTTAATCGCATCTTCAGAGCCCATTCCGCGAAAATCTGTAGGAAACGCTAACTCACCCGCTGCAAGGCGGCTGATCTTATTGGCAATGAGTTGATGAGTTGAATTCATTTTGTTACAAATATATCTAAAAAGGTAACAAAATATCAAACTTAAATAGCTAATAATTAATTATTTATTTAATTGGAAAATATGCGTGTTAGATCATTTTTAAAAAACAGGTAAAGGTGGAAGAATCCTTATATTTGATGATATATATATTAATGGAGCGTATTGTAGATGGCAACACCAATTAGAAATATTGTTTTAGATACTTCTTTTATAGAGGGCCAGAATTTCCTGGAGGGGATCGTATTTGGCGACCTGAAAAAAATCAGCCGTAAACGCTGGGGGCATCTTTTTATCACGGACATTGTGTACCGGGAAGTGTTTTCACGCTTTAGGCAACGGTTAATTACAGAGGCCGAGAAATCCAGAAATATTCAAAATCTGATCGAAAATCAACTAAAAACGCTCAAAAATTCAGAAGCATATAAAGCTTTCTTTAATTTACCAACAGTCGATCTTGACGCAGCGTGTGCTGCATTTAAAGTAAAATTTGACCGTTATATCAAAGAGGCGCGTATAAAAACTATCCCAACCGGGCATTTGACAATTGAAAAAATATTTGACGATTATTTTAATGCCGCGCCGCCATTCGGCAGTGGGGAGAAAAAGAGTGAGTTTCCGGATGCCTTTTCCTATCAGGCGATAAAAGAATATTTCGAAAAACACAAAGATGATTGTTATTTAGTGACCAGTGACAAAGATTTTGATGGATTACCCACAACAGTCGTCATCCCGGTCAAGCAGGCTGCAATTGCACTCGACGCGATCATTCGGTTCGAAGAGGAAAAGAAATCCCGGACACCGGCTTTTATCGGGGAAATGTTTGATCGCGATAAGGTAAAGATAGAAAAGCAGGCCCACCAGCTGATTACGGCCTATCTTGAGGAAGAAGTTAGTTCACGTGGGGAGATAGGCGGCATGGAAGTCGATGTACTTGATCATATTGACCTCAGCGATATTGACATTACGGGTTATGCTATTGTTTCACTTGGTGAGGGCGAGGCCAGATTGGAATGTCCGGCTAATTTCGCTTACGAACTGGACATCGCGGTTGAAGACAAATCTGATGCCTGGTACGACAAAGAAGATGATCGGTGGCATTTCGTGGAAAGTACTTCAGTAACGGTAAAAGATAGTCACGATGTGATGCTAACGATCATAGTGGAATTTGATGAAGATCTCATTGATGCGGAGTTTGAGGTGGAGTCGATCAACGATGGTCAGGGATTTTCTGTCTTCGGGCGTTGGGATCATGAACATTATTGATAGGCAAATATCAAATTTGGTATTTGAAACAACTTTCATCTATCTTGCAATAAATTAACCTTAACCAATATAATCATGGCAAGCACCACCTATTCTGTTGACCAGATCAGGCAAATTTACAGTGTTTTACCGAGCCACGTGAATGAACGTTTAAAAAAGGGCGATAAAGTTTATACAGACGACAAGTCGATTGATCAGCTTAAAAATATCTTTGTAGCCTGCGGTATTGTTTATGACCAAAAGACTACGGATGTGGCTGGATTGAATGTACACGAGATCACCATTTCCTAACCATTCCTATGTCTACTTTACGCACCACTTTTGGCAATCCATTTCCAAATTTAATTACAGCGGCTTCTTATGATCCGTTCTACCTGACCGTTTCCTTGGATTCCATCACTGAGGCAGAATACTTGGCCAATGATTTTTCAAAGATCACCGTTGAGAACTATAAAACTTTGGCGCTGGTAAGGCATGAGCTGACTCATTGGATAGACCATGTCGGTACGCTTTGGGGGCAAAAAAACATCGTCTTATTGCTGAATGCAATGAATGCCTGGGCCAATGGCGATGAAAAAGAACTTTGGCGGATAAAGACATTGGACTTGAGTCTAAGCACCGATTTACTGGCGGATTATTAT
Organism: Mucilaginibacter gracilis; assembly: GCF_003633615.1. Taxonomy (NCBI): domain Bacteria; kingdom Pseudomonadati; phylum Bacteroidota; class Sphingobacteriia; order Sphingobacteriales; family Sphingobacteriaceae; genus Mucilaginibacter; species Mucilaginibacter gracilis. The sequence continues at coordinate 4,745,502 of NZ_RBKU01000001.1, forward strand.
GATGAAACATACTTTGATCATAAGGGCAGCTTTAAAGATTTATGGCGATATGAAATAACTTGTGGAGCAAGGTATGGGCTGGATGGTTCACTATTGCCGGACAGGCCACTGTTGTTTACCAAATTTTACACCAGTAAAGGGAAACCCATTACACGGGTGCCGGTTAGCGTCGCGTCCATTCTTGAAACTAACGCAACTTTTGAAGAATTCGCAGTTAAGGCTGCCTTTGTAGGCCTAATCCAGGAACCCTTTGCGCAGGCCATCGAAAAACAGGGCTTAAATAGAGAATTCGAAAAATTGCTTTACCAGACAGGGTTGACTGTTTATAGTGTTGTGGCGCATTTAACAGCTACACCCAATCACATCACCGATATTTTTAGGACATATCAAATTTCCTCTTCTTTAGGTACCTTATTATTAAATACCCCCTCGTCGGTCTTAGCTAAACAACGCTACGATGGTGGCAACGGCGTGGCCTGGGATGCTCGTGCAACAGCCATGGTCAAAAACGGCGATATTGGTTTCAGTTATTTTAATATGATGACCAACCTGGTCAAAACCTATGGGAAAGACGCCTATTCCGTAGCAAATGTGCTGGCAGCATCCGGTTTACCCGATCAGGGCAAACTAGAACTTGAGGTGTTGTCAGAAATGGCGATGAATCTGCATGAGCTTAAAGCCGGGCCTTTCACTTTGTTCGGGACGTACCTGCTCAATATGGGTATGGAGATTTATGCTAAACGAGGCATTGATGGGAAGAAAGCCGCCATTGACCAATGGCTAGTTGAAAAACAATACTTTCCTGATTTTACTTTTCAGGACACGCTGATTGACACAGATGGCGTGGATTTTAAAACTGCTCTGACCAAAGTTTCCACGACAGGAATGATGTCATTGGAAGAACGATGGACATTGTTCGGTTACTACGAGCAAAAGATGGGCGACTTTGTTAAAATATGTGGTGTTTAGGGTAAAAAATTAAATGATGGAAACTGCGCAATTGCTGAGTGATTTTAAGCAGAAATTTGAGGATAAGTACCTTATTCTTTCAGACGTACCCTTGGGAGATGGCGGCTACGGTGCCGTTTTTCAAGCAAAAGACCTCTACCGGAACGTTATCGTGGCGATAAAGATCCATCACAACGGAGTCGCACCAGAGGGTGCTGTTCGCGGATTTGCCATTTCCTCCGTCATTAATACACCGCACGTTGCAACGACGCATACCATTGAAAAATATGAAAGTTATGATCAAAAGAACTGCCGTGCCGTCATTTCACAGTTTGTCCCGGGCAGATCGCTCAAGAAAATATGGGCAGTTACAGATGAACAGGACGACGCAACCCGGAAAATTGTAGCCGAAGATTATGCCTTCGGTTTGGTTCCTTCGTTATTAGAGGGTTTAGCATTTTGTCATGACCGTGGTTATGGCCATGGGGACTTCCATGATGGTAATATTATGGTTTTTGCCCAAGATGTAATGGAACAATATCATTTTCATGTGGTGCTGATCGATTTTGATAATGCTTCCATTAAAGGCGAGATTTATTGTGATAATGAGCCGGAAAAAATAGCAAAGGATTACCGTCTGCTGAAAAGAGTGCTGGACAATACGCTCATGGATTGGGAATGGTTTGAATTGGTCGAAATTTTATATCATGGCTATTCAGAAACCAGGTTATTGAAAATAGCCTATACCAGGGTACTTGACTTCTTGGTTCATGCCAAGAAACATCAACTGACGCAACAGGGGATCAAAGGCTTCTTTGTAACCTTGGTCAATTCTCCATTAGGTAGAGGGAATATTATGCCGGTTGTGACAGCGGCTAAACGCATTGCCGAGAAACGTGGAAAAAGCCTGGAATTCCAATATGCCTGGGAGGATTTCCATGAAGAAATACGAAAAGCGGAAAATTGGGATGCCGATCTGGAAATGACGATAATCGAAAATTCCGAAGTAAAAAGAAAAGTTTATAGCAAGATATTCGATTAAGCCCGGGTTGTAAGGCAAGCGATGGCGCGCTGGAAAACTATTCAGCTTCGGTTTAATTGTCTGGCTAGGTATCAAGTTCCAAGAGAAAACACACTATAGCATTAACAATTTCAGTTATTCAGCGAAAATACATTTTTATAAAGTCGCCAATACTCCTTTTTAGAATAATTGGTACAAATTTTGGTGATGATTTTTTTTCTTCATTATAAATCATACCGCTATGAAAAATAAAGAGGAAACCAAAAGGCGTTTGATCAATGCCGTAGGTGAAATATTGAAAAACGAAGGCTATAGTGCACTGAGAGTTAATAATATCGCGAGAAAGGCTGGCGTAAACAAGAGTTTGATCTATCGCTATTTCAGGACGTTAGAATACCTAATCGAAGCGTATGTAGTTGAAAAAGATTATTGGATGACCTTCTCAAACAGTCTGAATGATCTGATCCAAAATAACAGATCGCTGAGTTCCCAACCGCTGGTTACGCAATTGCTGCAAAATCAGTTTACCTTTTTTCTTTCCGAACCGGAAATGCAACGTTTGATCCATTGGGAACTTTCAGGGCAAAGCCGGTTAATGACCAGTATTCATAATGCCAGGGAGAGTAATGGTCAAAAACTACTGGAGATGACGGACGAACATTTCAAAAACAAAAAAATAAATTTTCGTGCGGTATCTGCTTTGCTGGTTGGTGGTATTTATTACACCATCCTGCATACCCGGTCTAACGGAGGTACGTTTTGTGACATAGATGTTAAATCTTCTGACGGGCAAAACGAAATATTAAAATCTATTGAGCAGATCGTTGAATGGGCATATGAAAAAAGTTAGGCCCTAAAATGACATCTATCGGTATCATTACAATAAAAGACTTTGCTTTCAGGATTTAGAATTTGGCAGAATTACGTCTTTACACACGGCTTCCAACAAATCAGATGGAGACACTTCTATAGCTAATGCAATAAGATAAAGCTCTTCCACTCTTAGATAAGTCTTAGGATTAATTGATAATTGACTTAATCGAAAAGGGCTCAACCCTGTTTTTCTAGCTACGTCAGCCTTATTAACCGATTTTTTTGCTAAAAATAGTCCTAAGGCTGTAAGTGTTTCTTTTTGCAATTCGTTTTTTTATTTAAAAATAACCTACTATCCTGTTTGTAGATAAATTATTTGCATATCAGTGTAAATAGTCTATATTTGTAGATATATTCTCTATTTTTATAGTTTAATTTTAATGATGTATAGATAATTTTTACTATTTCTTAATTTTGCGAACTGCATAAAATATTTGGCGTTCGCGCTTTGAGTCTTGCTTGTGAAACCTGAGAAATTTCAAATGGAACAAGGCGATAAAGCGGAAGGCGCCCACGCTATAGGCGTGGCGCCCGCTTATTCGTTCCAGGGCTTCTCAGGGCCTCACAAGCGATGGGTAGGGTGTCCACGCCTATTTTGTAGATCACCCTCCAGGGCTCCATTTTAAATATTTCAATCAAATGGAAGCAGAAAAATCAAACCCAGAATCTCCCGATTTCAGCACCCTAACCGGGATAATGGAACGGTTTCATCGTGTACCCTACGAACAATTTCAAAAGGAGCTAAACGATTGGTTTACTGGTAACCTGCGGGAACAAGGAATTGACTTAAATACGCTTCAAAAAGATGGCATCATCGGCCTTCCCAACTTAATCAGTGAGATCTATCATCGTGCTGAGGTACTGCAAATCATGTCTGAAAATCAAATTAAAGGAGATCATGAAGACAAGTAAATCAAGTATCTGGCTACTGGTCATTTGTCCCCCCGAATGATCAAAGGGTAATGGTAACCCGGTTCCGGTTAATAGTTAAAAATTGACCGGGTTGCCATTATGTATTTTTCCCGCTTTTCTCATTTCATCCACTAACTAAACGCTCATGAAAAAAATAACGATTTACATCGTACTGGCTTTGCTATGCCTGAATTTTCGGGTCAACGCGCAGCATCTCCAACCAGTTAAACCGCTTGCCATCGGGGATACTTTGCCGGACATCCTGCTCAGCAACCTGATACATTACAAATCTACCACCGCCAAATTAGCTGCTTTTAAACGCAAAGTCATCCTGTTGGATTTCTGGGCTACCTGGTGTAGTAACTGTATAAACGGGCTACCACATATGGATTCCCTGCAAAGGCAATTCGGCGACAAATTGCAAGTATTCCTGATCAATTGTAAAAAGACAGGTGATGATCTGGACAAGATCAATGCCCTGTTCAAAAGGATTGCATTTACGCCACATCTGCCGGTGGCAGTTCAGGATACCACATGCAGTAATTATTTCCGGTTTACCGCGCTTCCGCATTACGTCTGGATTAACCAGCAAGGCCGAATAGTCGCGATGACAGGTAAAAAGGAGGTCACGGATGCTAACGTGTCTCGCCTGATCGCCTCCGGACGGATTGACCTCCCTGTTAAGATTGACAGGGTACGCTAACACACTATATTTTTCACACTATGATGATTGCTACATGAAATTAAAATATTACCCATTCTTATGGCTTTTCCTGCTTGTTTTTACAAAGAGCGCTTTCTCCCAGGTAAAAATGATCCGTGGACAGGTCAGCTCTGCCACAGGACAGACCCTTGCCGGGGTAACCCTCACTTTGTCGATCAGCCGTACTTCGTCGGCATCGGATACCAACGGCCATTTCAGCATCGCGATACGAAGTTCGCCTGATACCCTGCGGATCACCTATATTGGTTATAAAACTTTACGCTTACCCGTTAGCTCCGCCACCATTTTACCGCTCCGTATCCAAATGGAACCGCTGATCAGCGAATTGAACGAAGTGGTGGTCAGTACAGGCTACCAGGATATCCCCAAAGAAAGAGCGACCGGCTCATTTTACAAACTGGATAATCAATTATTAAATCAGCGGGTCGGCAGCGATATCGTCAGCCGTCTGGATGGATTAACCAGCGGCTTGTTGATTGATAAACGTGACCCCAATCAAAGTACCATACAGATCCGCGGGCTCAGTACATTGAATTACGACGCGGCTTCACCGCTTATCGTACTGGATAATTTCCCTTATGCCGGTGATATCAATAACATCAATCCCAACGATATAGAAAGTGTAACCGTGCTGAAAGATGCCGCTGCTTCGTCAATATGGGGAGCACGGGCCGGTAATGGGGTAATCGTCATTAATACCAAAAAAGCGAAGCTGAACCAGCCCTTAAAAGTCAGCATCAACTCGAACATTACCTTATCTGCCAAACCAAACCTGTTTTCTGCAAACCAGTTATCAGTAGGCAGTTTTATTGGCTTGGAAAAATACCTGTTCGCGCAGGGCAACTACGATAACTTATTTAATGACCCTACCCACCCGCCAATATCGCAGGTCGTCGAAATTCTGCAACAACAAAAACAGGGCACGCTTTCACAGGCCCAGGCAGATGCCCGGATCAATCAGCTTGCCGGTCAGGATGTGCGGAATGATATGACCAGGTACTTATACCGCCCGGCAACTGTTCAGCAATATGCCCTGAACCTGACGGGCTCGGGTAATAACATCAGGTATCTCTTATCGGCAGGTTATGATAAAAACCTGAGTAGCCTGCAAGGTAACGGCAACCAGCGGATTACCGTGCGTTCCAATAACGTTATTGACCTGACAAAAAGATGGCAACTGCAAACGGATGTCATTTTTACGCATACCGATGCCACTGCCAACAGCCCCGGAGGTTATGGCAATTATAGCTTTACGGGTAACATTTCACCTTATGCCAGGCTGGTCAATTCCGATGGCACCCCGGCTGCTGTGGATCTATTTTACCGGGGACAGTACACGGATACGGCAGGCCATGGCAAGCTACTGGACTGGAAATACCGCCCCTTGCAGGAGTTAGCCAATAATGACAATACCACCACGGCGAATGATATATTATTGAATGCCGGCACATCGTACAAAGTGCTGCCCTGGCTAAGTGCAGACCTCAAATACCAATATCAGCAGTCCTGGAACAATACGACCAACAACAATAGCCTGGCCCTTTTTTCCACCCGTGATCTGATCAACAGGTTCAGCCAGCTCACCGCTACAGGTGTAGATTATATTGTACCTAAAAACGGGATTCTAAAAACGCGGGATGTGCTGAACAGGGCGCAGTCTTTACGCGGGCAGCTCAATGTAAATAATAACTGGGGGGACAAACATGAACTGTCTGCCATCGCAGGTGCCGAAATCAGGGAAACCCGGAGCCATATCAGCACAAGCAACCTATATGGCTACGATGCCAATACGGCAACAACAGTTGGTGTGGATTACAGCAATCCGTATCCCACATTTGACGGCATTTACGGGAATAGTTATATTCCCGATGGCAGCAGTATTGATAATTTAACAAACAGGTTTGTTTCGGTGTATGCTAATGCAGCTTATACCTACAACCGGAAATATACCCTGTCAGGAAGTGCCAGGCGTGATGCCTCGAATATCTTCGGTGTTAATACCAATCAGAAATGGGTGCCGCTCTGGTCTGCCGGTTTGCTCTGGCGGATCGACCAGGAGCAATTCTATAAGGTCGGCTGGTTACCGCAGCTGAGTATGCGTTTAACATACGGCGTTAGCGGCAATCTTTCCCTGACAGCTTCGGCACTGACCAAGATCCAATACAACGATCCTTCACGTTCACCCATCAACCTGCCATCAGTGGATATCCTGTCACCGCCCAATCCATACCTGCGCTGGGAACAGGTGAAGACCTGGAATGCAGGGTTTGACTTCGGTTCGGCCAACAGCCGCTTAACGGGTTCGGTTGATCTTTATAAAAAGAATGCCACTGATCTGATCAACAATGTGATACTTGACCCTACCGTCGGTATGACCGGCGCTTTGCAAAACTCGGCAGCTATTGATTCAAAAGGCTTTGATGTGGTGCTGAACACCTTGAATGTGAACCGGGAAATCAAATGGAGGTCTACGCTTTTGGTAAACTATGTATCGTATAAAGTTTCAAAAAATCTCAATCCGCCCTCTGCGGATGGTTTAGTCAGTGACGGTAATTATATCTTTCCCGTGGTCGGCTATAATCCTTACGAAATCGTAAGCTACCAATGGGCAGGACTTGATCCCCAAACCGGTGATCCGATGGGCTATGTGAATGGTCAGGTAAGTAAGGACTACCAGGCCATCGCCAAAAATCCGGTACAGCAACAGGTTGTAAGTGGTTCGGCTCTGCCACCCTTGTTCGGAACATTCAGGAATACCGTGGACTGGCATCATTTTTCATTGGCGGTCAATATCACTTATAAGTTGGATTACTACTTCCGGCGGCCATCGCTCAATTATACCACTTTGTTTACCTATGGTACCGGATACTCGGAATACGATCAGCGCTGGATGAAACCCGGCGACGAGAAATTAACCAACGTTCCGTCGCTGGTCTATCCGGCTAACGCCCTGCGGGATAATTTTTATCACTATGCGGATATCAATGTGGAACGGGCCGATAATGTCAAGCTGAACGATATTTACCTGGGATATGACTGGGTGCCGCAACATCCCATGTTGGGCTTGAAGTCAGTCCAGTTTTATCTGTACGCCAGCCAGTTGAACCTGCTGATCTGGAAAGCCAATAAATCAGGCATTGACCCGGATATTCTTTATGGGGTTAAACCGCCGGTCACTTTTTCCGCTGGCCTCAAAGTTAATCTTTAAACGCTAAATGACTTGATATGAAAATCTTAACGCTGCTATATAAAACAACGAAAACGAATTACCGCTTAATCCCGGTACTGCTTTTGGTGGCTATGGGTACCACAGCCTGTAAGAAATACCTGGAAGCGAAGCCCGACCAGAAAATAACAACGCCATCCACCATTGAAGACCTCGAAGGCATGCTGGATAACTATTCGGCACTGAACACGCATTATCCTTCGGCTTCGGAGGTGAGTGCCGATAATTTTTACCTGACGGACGCGGATTATACCAGCCTGGTCGAGCGCCAGCGAAACTTTTACCTGTGGCAAAAATTCGACGACATCGGCGGGGACTATACCGCACCATACAACAGCATTTTCTATGCGAACATCATGTTGGAAACCCTGAACAGCCTGCCGGGCAGTGATCCGGCAAAAGTAAACGAAATACGGGGAAGCGCCCTGTTCTTAAGAGGCGCTTATCATTACGCGCTGGCCCAGTTATTCGCGGTGCCCTATGATGAGCAGACAGCCGGTACCGACCTGGGCATACCCTTGCGCTTAAAATCCGACATCGCGGACCTGCCGGTTCGCTCCACAGTTGCCGCTACCTATACCTCGGTCATTAGCGACCTGAAAGCAGCCGTTCCTTTGCTACCCGCCACACCCGTGCTGAAATACCGGCCGACCAAACCCGCGGCTTACGCGGTGCTGGCCCGTGTTTACCTGTCCATGCGCAAATATGAGCAGGCCGGGCTTTACGCGGATTCCTGCTTGCAGCTGTATCATACGCTGATCAATTACAATACGGTCAGTGCCAGTTCCACGATACCTTTCAAACAGTTTAATGATGAGGTGATCTATGATGCACGGACATCGCCGCCCGCGGCCTTGTCCTCTGCCAGGGCCCGCATTGATACGACGCTCTTCGGGTCCTATGCGACCAATGACCTGCGAAAGACGGTCTTTTTTAAGTCCAATACCAATGGCAGTAAAGCTTTTAAAGGAAATTATACCGGGCTGAGCAATGCTTCACTTTTTACCGGCTGCGCTACAGACGAAGTTCTGCTGATCCGGGCAGAAGCGGCTGCGAGGAACGGCAATACCCAGGCTGCCCTGAATGATCTGAATGCGCTGTTAACCACCCGCTATAAAACGGGAACCTACGTGCCGGTCACGACGAGCGATCCCGGACAACTGCTGACTTTGATCTTGCAGGAAAGGCGAAAGGAATTGTTGTACCGGACGCTGCGCTGGACGGACCTGCGGCGGTTGAATAAGGAAGCAGGCACCGCGCAAACCCTTTACCGCAATATCGGTGGGACGAGGTATACACTGCAACCGGGCGGTTTACGCTATACCTTTCAGCTGGACAGGAACGCGGTTAATATCAGCGGAGTCGTACAAAACCCCTGAAAATAAAACAGCGGGTTCAATAGGCTGAACCCGCTGCTTTTCGTACATTGAGCGAAGGAATTATTCTTTCATGTCAATATTGGCATCGCTCGGGCTGCCATTTTGCTGTGAAGCCCACAGCGCGGATTGTTCTGAATTGAATTCACTGGTCACCGGTTGTTGTCCGGTTGGTTTGTTGGTCGCAAGGTAGACCCCGCAGACATTAGCCCCGTCACCGCAGGTCAGGTCCTGGCGCACATAATTGCTGATATTCTGAATATCAGTCTGCGCGTGGGAACTCGAAGTATAACGGTAAAAATAAGTGCTGTATTTGTGGGTAGTGGTAAATGCACTCGCACTTACAGCGATAACAATGGCCGCTAGGCCTAAAAACTGTTTTTTCATGATGTAGCACCTTTATATCAAAAAGCACGGAAAACTTTAAATAAAATTCGGACAATTATAGCCTACTCTCTGCCAGGTTTTCGGCTGATCCTGTGCGTGATCCATGGCACCCGGTCATGGGATCCGCAATCAAAGCTTAGCTTTTTTGCCGTATCCTCCTTTCCCTGTACGTGAGATATAATCCGGTAAACGTCAACAGCAAAAAAAAGAGATTGAATAAAAAATGGTTTTTCCATCCCATGTGCCTGAACACGCCGCCGCAGGAACAAGGCTTTTGCGGGAAAGCCCCGGCCAATGCCAAACCGATATAAACCGTAAACACCGTCATCAGGATAGCGGATAAAAATAAACCCGCCTTGCGGTACCCGGGATGACAAAGCAAAGCAACTGTGAGTAATTCTATGCCGGGTAAAGAATAGATGAGTATCCTGGCTGCCCAGGCAGGGAGCTGTTGCCGGTACATCTGTCCGCTGAACTCCGTAAAATCCATCAGTTTGCTGAAAGCGGTGTAGGCAAAGAGCAGGATCAGCAGAAACATAATGGCATCGGTTAAGGCAGTTGTTTTCATAGGTATGGGATCGTCAATCAAATTTAGATCCCTCCGCCTGCCGGTTAAAGCCCATCCGTCACGTGTTGCCACCTAAAAAATCACGCCTGATGTTGTTGTTTCTTCCTACAAGACGTGATCAAACGCTTAAAGATGATCCCTGGAAATGAGGCGGCTCAGGCTTTCCCTGCTCATTTCGAGGTAGGAGGCGATCATTCTTAATGGCGCATATTTGAATACCAGCGGGTTTTCCTTTCGTAACGCGCGATAGCGCTCTTCGGAATTCATGGCATTAAGTACCGTGCGCCGGAAATCCTTTCGTAGTTGCTTTAACATATAGGCCCGTATGAGCACTTTCGTTTCCGGGTAGCTGGTTGACAGGATATCCAGTTTCTTATAGGTCAGGGAGAGCAACTCTGCGTTTTCCAGTATTTCGATATAGACATCTGCAGGAGCTTTCAGGTAACCCTGGTAGGAAAAGATGATCTCACCCGGAGCCCAGAACCTGATCGTCTGCTCATTGCTATCACTATCGTAGAAATAACAGCGCGCGAATCCGCTGCCAAGGTACCAAAGCCGGTTTTCGATCTGGCCTTCGCCGACAATGACCTGGTGCTGTCTGTAACGCTCAAGATGCAGGCCGGATAACAAGGCTTCCTTAAAAACGCCGGACAGATCGGTCCATCCGGCTAAATCATGTAATAATTGCTCAACGGACATAGGTGTATTAATCAATTCCATATAAGGCTCGTCCTAACGGAAAGCGATCCTGACCGGAATGCCCCGGCCCGTCCAAAACTAATTGCCTGATTCCGGCAAAGCGGTTACATGACGGCCAATATTTACTTATTGTTAAATTATTGTAAATAAATATTTCCATGTAACCGATTGTGCTGATTCGGACACCTATTTTCATAATAGTTAAACATTTACCGATATGAAAATAGATTTTACCAAAGCAAGCTTTAAGGATTTTGAAAACATACCAGGGCTGGATGCCTTTCAAACCGCCGGGAAATTCCAGCAATACCTGGATTTTTTAAGACAGAACGGACACCTGAATTACAGGATCGAATCGGTCAGCCCGGTCGGCCCGGAGATGGAACTCCTGCTGCCGGGAAACAGCACACCAAGCAAAGCCGTGTGCCTGGTTTCCAACGACTATCTCGGATTCAGCCAGCACCCTAAGATTAAAGAAGCAGTGATCGAGGGGATCAGCCGCTTCGGCACAGGTTCGGGGGCTTCACCGGCAATCGGCGGCCATTTCAGTTACCACGAACTGCTGGAACAAAAGATTGCCAAATTCTATAAAAAAACGGATGCCATCTTATATACCACTGGCTATACCGCCAACAGCGCGACCTTGCAATGCCTGATGCACCAGGAAGATCTCGCCATTGTAGACATGGCGGTCCATGCCAGCGTTTATGAAGGCTGCATCACCACCAATACCAAACAGTTCCTGCACAACAACCTGGATCACCTGGAACAGATCCTTTCCAAGGCCCAAAATGCGTACCGTACGAAATTCGTGGTTGTTGACGGGGTATACAGCCAGGACGGAGACATCGCTTATCTGGACCGGATCGCAGCGCTGACCCATCATTACGGTGCTTACCTGGTAGTGGATGATGCCCACGGCATCGGCGTTGTCGGTGATACCGGCAGGGGTGTGATCGAGCTCTATGATCTGTTTGAACAGGTGGATATCATCACCGGAACATTCAGCAAGGCACTCGGCAACATCGGCGGCTATGTGATCGCCGGGCGCGAGCTGGTGAATTACCTTAAATTCCAGTCGAAGCAGCATTTGTTTTCCACGACAGCCACGCCTGCGATCATGGGCATTGTCAAAGCTATTGAGCTGATCGACGAAGAACCTGCCTGGCGTGAACAGTTATCGCGAAACATTGATTACCTGAAAAGCGGGCTGGTCAGCCTGGGATTCGATGTGGGCACAACCTGTTCAGCGGTCATCCCCGTCAAGATCGGCGACATCCCTAAAACACTGGAAGCAGGCAGGTTACTGCTGCGTTCAGGCATATATACCAACCCCATCATGTATCCGGCCGTTTCCAAAAAGAACGCGCGTATCCGGATGAACGTGATGTCCACCCATACACGCGAACACCTGGACAAAGTACTGAATGCCTTTGCCGCCATTGACCATCAACTACATTTAACCGGAAAATCATGAAAACAACAGCTGAAAGGTATTATGCCGCCATGGAAAGCCAACTATCAGAGGCTATCCTGAATGAATCGACCCTGACCGAGCAATACCGGGTTTCCATCCTGATCTGCAAAAAAGCCATGACCAAACTCAAGCGCTACATCTCCAGCTATGCTTTTGCGGACTCGGCGGAGGAGATCTATTTCTTTAAAGAATTAAAACCGCTGTTTTACAGTAAATACATCTATTTCATCAATATTTATAACTTTTTGATGCAGCTGCCTCCCTGCGGGGAAGAGGCCATCCGTGCCTATATTAACTTCCACTTATCGGATCTCCAGCGCTTCTTTGATAACAACAAGGCATTTTACCAGTACTACCGTTCCCGCAGCACGCACATGGATGCCATTTATTATACCCGCGGCAGCTTCGATGTACTGATGGAACTGGAGGATTTTGAAGAAGACGAACAATACAGCACTTCTCATGACTATAAATTATCCAAGATCATAGCACATGAAAAGTTCCGGGATTACCTGATCCTTGAAATGGCGAAGGTTGGCAATGAGGGCCTGCTGTCGCTAAACGGGCAGAAAGTTTTCCCGTTTAAACATCCGAACTGGACGGCAAGCCAGACGGACGCGGTAGAATTGCTGTATTCGCTTAAATCGTCCGGGGCGGTTAACCACGGCAATATCGATATCAGCGAACTGGTCGCCATTTTTGAATTTGTATTCCAGACTGAACTACATGAGACTTATCATAAGCTTCTGGATATCAGCCGACGGAAGAAAGACATGTTCATCTTTCTGAACCGGCTCAGGAACAGCTTCGAGAATTTCATCAACGATAAGCTGGCTTTAGTACTGCTCGCCGCAATTACGGCACTTTTTACTGCGGCTACCTATCTGCATTCGTGATGGCAGCCCGCTAACTGACCCTTTCACTAACTTCCCAGTTAGTTAACTGATGAAACATAGTTGCATCTTTTTGACTAAGTGCCGTAAACTGAATTCCTGTTTTAAACAGATGCACGGCCTGTAGTCTTTCGAGTTCCTGATGAGGCATATTTTTATAAAAACTAGAATTGCTGTTAAGAATGCAGCAAAATTCACCATGGCAACTAAACGGTGAAATTGCTTTAACCATGCACAATAGGATTTTATATTGGTTGAGCCTTAAGGGCAAAATACATGGGCAGTACAAGCAACCTTTAGAATGTTTGATTTCAATCTTCGTATCATGAAAAACATCAAAAAAATTCAGTTAGGTCAGAATGATTGTTTCTATTCTTCGCTGTTCTTTTCAACTTAAGTATTTTAAGGTGCAGATTAAAATGCTAACGTAAGGGTTCTGGAATTTTGATCTAATTGTTTTTCGGGATAATTATTATAGGAAGCGGTTGAACCGTCTGAAAACTTTAAGGTCAAGGTAGGTACAAACCGCCAGGTATCATTCCCGTTTGGTGTGATCTCGAAATCAATAAAACCGTTAGCAATTTCATTTTTGTTAATGCCTCCGGACAAAGGGAAATCAAATGTCTTATAAGAGTTATCTTCAAACATTTGGCCGTTGATATTGAAAGCTGCTAAAATATTATGATTCGGGTATGTCAATTTTACTGATAAACGGGTATCCCGATCTTTATCATCGGATGTTGTCCTTAACATCAGTGATGCCGATACTAAGGTTACGGCTGAATTGCCCGGAAGCTTTATATTTGCATTCAATTGATGATTAATATCGGCAATAGTCTGTTGTAACTTTATCGCGTCTTTGTTAATGGGCAACACCAACTTTTTGCCATCCTGTGAACCATGGCTCTTGGCTATCTTTAAGCTATCATTTTTTTGTATTTTAGATAAAGCTATCTTTGCCAGCGAGTCCTTAAGGACGTATTCATTATACTCTTTATCAACCAATTTATAATAATCCTTCCAGCCTTGCTTTAATTTATCTGATGCTGTAACATTCGCAAAATACTGAGCCAATAAACGTCGCGGACCTATTTCCTTGTTAAGGACAATCAGGTCGGTTACATATTTGTCATATTGTTGTATTTCCTGAATTCCTGCGGTACGATCTTTAAACCCGGTTTCGATAATAGTGGAAATGATGACCAGTACAACACTTGTAATAAACCACTTTATTACTTCTATCCATAGTTTAAGACGTTCAAGATTTTGGGCCGGATCGGCACCTTTTGTATTATTTGGATCTTCTTTTACCACCATCAGCGTTGTGTTTTGTCGTATGATAACCTGGAAATCAGCTTGAATTATAGTTTAACCAATTATTTATAGCGAGGATGTAATATCGCCAGCGGTAGAAACAATAGTGGCAACGTTTCCTGTAATCACTGCTCCTGCAAGAACTACCAGTTTCGCTGTAATATCTATCACTGTTTGCACAGTTTTTATCGTTTTTATCGCATGAAGGATATCGTCTTGGGCTTTCGCGAGCGTATCGAGTGCAGCTTTACCATCATTCGCGATATTAATAGCTGCCATCTCATACAGGGTTTTACTTTTGATAATCAAATCCTGGGATTTGTTTGTGAGTTCCTGAATTTCGTGAAAATCCATATTTGCAATATCGTCGTGGATACGTTGATTTATAGTTATTGCGGAGGCCTTCAGGCTATCTGCGAGTGTGGTAAGGTCGTAAGTTGTTGCCATGAGGATTTAATTATTTGGTTAACGTTTTGATGTTGGTATATAGTTGATAAATTTCCGCACTATGGGTGTTGACAATATCTATAACAGCTTTTGAACTCAATTTTTCCGTTTTTAATGCTACGACTGTTTTATTATGCTCATCCTTGATCTTTTCAAGCGCTGTAATAATTTGTGATATTTGTTCCTTGTTTTTATTAAGGGTTGCCTGCTCCGCCTGGTAATCTTTAATGATGTCTATTTTCTTGCCCATATCTATTTGCTTATTAGCCAAAACAACCTGGTACTTGCCGTCTACTAACACCTTATCAGCATCAATATGGGGTAAAACTGTTTTATTGAGGATATCTATCAACGTTTGGATGCATAAAGAAACCTGACCATCATATTTAATCATCACTTCTTTCAGTTTACCTTCCCGGTAAGCGCCCATGATTTCATTCGTAAAAACCTTGGCAATACTTGATGCAGCATCGATTTTGTCGTCATTGTCAATATGAAGCTTGGTTTTTAACGCGGTCTGGTTTTTAAGATCTTTAGTAACCTCATCGAAGTTATAATTCACTAAGTCTTTATCAGACAGCTTTGATAACCCATCGAAATAAGAAGTTATGCTTGTAATGTACAGCGTGATCGCTTTATCGGCATCCATCGCCGTTTTAGGCTCATCAGCGATTACCGGTACAGTTGGAAGCGATAATACGTTGTTTGCCACATCGCCTTCAAAATTATAAGCATTCTTTTTTAATGTGTAGTCGTTATAGCTGCTCGTAAATGTATACCCGACATCATTATAACTATTGATAGTTTTAACAGCTGTTGCCGAAAAAGTATTAATGTGCTTTAAGTCAGCGCAGCTTCCGAGAACAACGCTTAGGCATATCAGGACAAAATGGATTTTTTGGAGTTTCATATGTTGTGCTTAATGGTTTAGGTTTAAAGTGTGGGTATCCCCGTTTTTTGGCGGATAACGGTGATGTCTGTATGATAATAAAAATAGTCGTGCGCATTAACATCGTCAGTATTCGGCATTAAAAATGAATCGACCACGCCGTTTTTATGACGGATAATTTTCCAGCAATATGCAGGCACCCAAACGTTATCGGGACCGATCTTTTTAACACAGCCATAACTGCCGCATTCTATTACAAGTTCATCCCCACCTTTAACCCAATTACGGCATTGATCTTCTAAATTCTTCCAGGTAATCCTGTTCAGATGGGGTAATTGTGGCGTCATGTTGGTGAAATACCAACATTTGACATTGACTTGAGATGACGCGCAGGCATCGTCAGCGGCATTAAAATTATGCCCTTGATCATAACCGGAATGCGCATAATCGGCAGTCAAATTACTTTCCTGGGCTAATTGAGGATCGGCTTGGAAACAGTTGCAGCGTTTTAAAGGCTGGGAACAACTAAGCATTTCTTTAGTCAACTTCCATACGACCTTTACGGGATATTTTGCACTATGACTCCAGGTAACTTTAAAATTGCCTTGATTGATTGTTACTGTATCGGTTGCTGCCCCCTGGCTGTAGCAATAAGTAGAATAGATACACAGGAGCATTGTTATTATTTTATTCATTACGCCATTAATTAAATAAAACAGTAAAGTTTGAAGCCGGGCTATTCGCCTGATCGGTTACTTATTTTCAGGAATTTTCAATAATGCATAAGCGCCCGAACTGATCCCGAGCAGCGTAAGGGTTTCAGGAGGAAAATTATAGAGCGTATTTTGTGTCACTACGATGGATATAAAAGCACAACCATAGATGATATTAAACACAAGTGTTTGGAATCGTGAAATACTGATACCATTTGCATCTGAAAGGATATCAGTCAAAAAGCCTACGGAAGGGTCAGTATCCTGAGTTCTGGTTATATTGGGGTCTTTACTTTGTGTTGTATCAATTACACGGCCTGCGGTTGTAGTGCCAACGACAATCCCCATCAAAATCAGCACCCCGGCATCGATTTTAGGAAGATTGTCGCTAACAATCCCGATGTAACAGATGGAGAGAAAAATGATCAGCGTCCAAAAACATAAGATTGTCCGGGCTAAGCTATATGGTTTTTGATCCGGCGAAAGTGCACTATCATCTTTTAACAGTGCGCTTAATTCTCTCATTTTGAAAAAAAGAATTAAAAAGATCAGAAATGCAGCTACGCTACAAGAGATGGTGAAGGCATACATTTGGATAAGTGTTTAAGGTGATTAACTATAATGTTAAGGCGATTAAAAATAGCTATTGATATTTAATAAAACAAATTAAAATAGATAAATTCTCATATTAACTATCTGTAATATAGTAAATTAAGTATCTCGATAAATATAAAATATTATCGAAATATATTTTACTACCAACAAATAAAATTGCTTAATCCGATCTGTCGACGTGCCAATATTATTAGCAACATTTATATACTATGCATTCCGGATAGAAAATCGGGAAAGTATCTAAGACTAAATTTTTTTTTAAGTGCATAAGAAGCTATAATAATCTTCTATTCAGGAAAAGCGCCCCCACCTGTGTCAGCGTTGTGAAATAAAAATTAGCAGCGTGCCCACTTTTGTTTTGCCGGGCAGCATGGTGCTGTCGGGTTTAAAACAAAGGACTATGTTAAACGCGATATCCTGGCAGCAATACCTCACTGCCATACTCATCTTCAGCGCAGCCTGGTATATGTATGTCGGCTTGCGCTACTACCGCACAGAACTGACCGCCTGGTTAAAGATCAAGCCGGCTGCTCAAGGCGCGGTACCTCCGGTAGCCAATCAACTGACTGTTGTCATGGGTGCGGCAAAACCCGAAACCGATACCGGCCTTTACCCGCCCGAAGAGTTGCATTTCGCGGCTGCTGAGCCCGACGATATCAGCGACCAAACACTGCCCAAAGGACCAGGCGATGACCTGCTGGCCGAAGCCATGGTACTTGTTGAGGCGTACGGAGACAATGATAACAAAACGGAATTCCTTTCGCTCTTTAAACTATTACTGGATAAATACGAAGTCTTTGCAGACGAGATCAGCCTGCCTGCCGTCATTACTCCCCTAAAGGCTTTCGCAACCAATAAACTTCCTTTTCAAATCCAGGCCAGTGAATGGCCCTTAACATTTGCATCATGAAAAAGATAACAGCAATCATCTCCCTGCTCTTGATCGCAACGGTAACGATGGCCCAGGATGGGAATGCCGGCATCAATGAAGCCACCAACCAGGTCAAAAGCTACTTCGCCACGGGTACCAACCTGATGTACGCCATAGGCGCGATTGTCGGCCTGGTGGGTGCCATCAAAGTTTATAAAAAATGGATGGCGGAGCTGTTAAATTGAAACTAACCGATAGTGTCACCCTTAAAAATCAATTATTATCCAAAGGACAGGAAATCTTTGGCATGTGCCAAGTCACCAACCAGCGGCTGCTGCTGACCATTCAGAACATACGCCTGGATAAGCAGATCATCCCGGTCAATTTAACCGTATTCAGCCTGGACGGCATGCCGGGCATACCCGCGCCGGAAGCCGAATTAGGGGGCGCGGCGGGAAATGGTGCCGATAATGCGATCCAAAGTATGCAGTTCCTGACCATGGACCAAAGCATCGGCGCACAGGCGGCGGCAGGTGGTGTGAATGCCGCCAAAAGCCTGTTCAGTAAAAAGGTAAAAAAGATCAAAGTCAAATTAAAGGACGAATACCCCGTCCTGTTAAAAATCAACCGTTAATTAAAATTAAGTATTATGAACACAGAGAATTTAAGCTACCTGCAAAAGCAACTGCTGAACCTGGGGTTTGGCGAGAAACTAAACGAACAACTGGAAAAAAACATCAAGTCAGGCAAAAAGGAGTTTATCTTAAATGCTGAACAAGAGTACAACAAGCAAAACGTGGATTATACGCTGCACTATAAAGCAGGCGACCAGAACGACATGTATTTTTTCAATAAATACGATGCCTCCTTACGGGATAAGGACATGCAGCAAACCTTTTATATCAATAAAGGGGGCGCCATTACCGCAAAAGAAGCCTATAATTTAATGGAAGGCCGGGCGGTCCACAAACAACTTGAAAACCTCGAAGGAGAAAAATATAATGCCTGGATCATTATTGACAAGGAAAACAAAACGGATAACGGTAATTATAAACTCAGGCCATTTACCGACGGCTGGAACTATAAGCCGGAACGTGCTATCGATAAACTGGATATTGTCGGAATCAATGATGAGGGGGCCAAAGAAAAACTGATCAAATCATTAGAGAAAGGCAACCGGCACCAGGTTACGGCAATGAAGGACGGTAAAGAAGTTAAATTGTATTTAGAAGCCAATCCCGCCGAACACCGGGTCAACCTCACGAATTACAAAGGCGAAGCCCAGCAACTGGAACATTACAAAAAGCCGGAACTCAGAAATGAAAATAAGAAAGATCAAAAGCAAGCGCAGGTATCGGAGGATGCGCCGGAAAAAAAGCAGCGAAAAGGCCCTAAAATGAAACCATAAAGCGTAAATTGCCTTTATCTAATGACGGACTCTTTCCGTCAATTGTGATAAGGTTTAGGTTTAAAGTCTCCGGCAGCGAGTGTTGGGGACTTTTATTTTTTTAAATACCCGCAACACTTAATTTTGCAGCTGACATGAAAGACAATTTCGGGCAGATCAAAGCGGATGTGAAACGCCTCCATACCCAGGGCGTGAACTTACTCAATGCGATGCGGGATGAGCAGTTCCCCGCACAAATGGAGCAACATTTTACCACGGTGTTAAAAAAGGATTACCAGGAATTTAAAAAAGGGCTTCCTGTTTTTAAGGCTGCATACCAGCCCTGGTATAGCGAAGCCATGGCGGTGGTAAAGATATTGCTGCCCTTGCGATACAATGACTTCTTACGCTTATATGAAAAGCCTAAAAATAGGAAGGACATCACCAAAGACAATTATGTTATCGAAGATTATCTGAGCGACACGGTGGTAACCTCAGGTTTTGATAAAAAGGTAGTTGCAGGCCCTGAGGCCGCCATACCGGCGTTTGAGCAGCAGTTCCATATCCTCGCTGCCATCATGAACATACTTGATAGTTCGCTGCTTGACATCCGGCGCGAGGTGCAGGCAAGCCTGCTCGATGCAGAATTGGACAAAGCTGCCTTTCTGGTCAAAAATAAACAATTGCGGGCGGCGGGTGCCCTGGCGGGTATCGTACTGGAAAAACACCTGGAACAGGTTTGCGAGCGAAGGCAATTGAAGATCAGCCGGAAGACGATCACCGATCTGAATGAAACACTCAAAAAAAACGAAATCATCGATTTTCCGGATTATCGGCACATCGGATTGCTGGCCGAACTCTATCAACTTTGCGTCCAGAATAAAAAACGTGAGCCTGAACCCACAGAAGTCGCCGACCTGATCAATGGTACAGATAAGGTCCTGAAGACCGTATTTTGATTCTGCGGGATCTATGCAGACTGTAGTTCAGCACCGGTAAATAACTTGCGAGATTTAGACATCTATTTAAAAACACAGATGATCATCATGCTGCACTAAAAAAAGCAACTCAAATGAAGCAGGGCTGCAAACTTCGTCCCCGGTGTAAAAGCGATCCCATCTACCGCAGACTGTCCTTTCAAACGGGTAACCGTTTCAAACTGCGTTTCTTTCCATTTGACATTGAACAGGTTGTTGACTGTTAAGCCGACTTCATATTTACGCTTGGTGTAGTTCAATATCAGGTCATTGATCAAGTACCCTTCTGCTTTTAAAGTGTAATCTTCGTTTGCCGCACGGTCGCCCAGCCAGCGGTAACGGAGACTACCGTTAAATCCATCTTTTAAAATATAGGTAATTCCGCCTGTACTGCTCCATACCGGTGCCAAAGGGATATAGTTTTCGCCTTTAGGGTCATCTAAAGACCGGCCATGCGCGTAGTTTACATCTGCATCAAAGTAAAGGGAGGTAACGGGCTGGTAACGTCCGGAGAAGTCAAAACCAATACGCTGTGTACGCCCGCTGAAATCAACCGTACCGCCGTCACCGGCATACACATATTCTTTTTGCAAATAACTGTACCATAAAGCGGCATTGAATAATAAGTTTTTCGCAGGTTTAAAAACTGTTCCCAGGTCAGCGCCGTAAGCAGCGGGCAGGGTTTGCAAACCTTTTTCAGCAACCACTACGCGGGTATCGTTGGAATGGAAACCTTTTCCCAGGAATAAATAGAACTGCGTTTTATCCGTTGCCTGGTAATAAAAGTTCAATTTCGGGCTAATTATATTATTATTGGCTGAGTAGACACCGGCACCATTTAACGTGCTGTCGCTGGCTAATTTGTTATTGTATTTATAATAGAACTGGTCAAATCTTAAACCAGCATTCAAGCTGAATTTTGGACTGAATCGGAATGTTTCGTTAATAAAAGCACCTGCCCCCAATTCCGTAATATCGCCTAACTTGAAAGGCTTGATCACTGTGAAATTATTGACCGTATTCGACAATTCTGAATTTGTCGTCATATCCAAACGGGCACTGATACCCGCTTCGGTATTGACCTTTGTATTGCCGATATACCCTTCATGCTGGTAACTGCCATTGTAGCCATAAAGGTTACGGGCTTCCTGCTGCCTGATCTCATCACCATTGATAGCATCTACCAGGAAAAAAGTAAAATTTGTATGCAGGTCAAATTTATAACGGGAATAATAAAGCTGATTTTTGATAATATCATGATTGGGTAATGTGGTCAGCAATTGTGCATTGAAGTTAGTACGGGATGTAATGCCGCCTTCGTTCGGATCAATGGCACCGTAAAATCCTACGGTTCCGTCATTCACAGCACTTTCAGGAATTTGTCCAGATGCTTTCCAGGTACTGTATAAGGTTGATGTCGAAAGCGTCAACCAGTTATTATTATTCAGTTTGCCATGATATTTGGTGAAAAAATTGAATCGTTTAAAGTGCTGCGGATTGTCAAAATAGCTATCGCTGTAACGATATTCAGTAGCCGCATACCAGGACTGGTTATTGGCTTTGGCCTTCTCACCTAAGAGGTTAACCATACCCATCAGGCGATAGGTATTGAATTGCCCTGCTTCAACCTTGACCATATTGGAACTGATCGCATTGGCCGTATTAAAATTCACAAAGCCGGTTACTGCCAGATCACCTTTCTCTGCATTGTACATGCCTTTTTGATAAGTGGTGCTCTCGATGGTTTCCGGAATGATAAAGTGGCTGTCCGCATAACCCTGGCCATGCGCCTGTGAAACCATGTTGATCGGCATCCCGTCTACGCTCATATTGATATCCGTTCCGTGGTCATTATCAAAGCCCCGCAAAAAGATTTGTTCGGCTTTACCGCCGCCCTGGTGCTGCCCGATAAACAATCCGGGTACAATGCGGAGTACTTCCTGAGAATTGGAAACGCCGCGCAGTTTGATGTCCGTTTCGCTGATGGCTTTGTAGGGGTTTCGGTTATCTGCGGTGATCACCACATCTGATAATTGCGTTTGCCGTTGCGCAAGGCTAATGGTTTGTCCATTTTTAAAATCGTCGAGCTGATAGGTTTTCTTTTGATAGCCCACTGCGGATACCGTCAGTACTTTTGTATTTCCCGCTATATTTTTGAAAAAAAATCGTCCCGTTTCGTCCGTGATGTCCGTCCTATTGTTAGGTTTTATTATAACCGTAACAC
Organism: Mucilaginibacter gracilis; assembly: GCF_003633615.1. Taxonomy (NCBI): domain Bacteria; kingdom Pseudomonadati; phylum Bacteroidota; class Sphingobacteriia; order Sphingobacteriales; family Sphingobacteriaceae; genus Mucilaginibacter; species Mucilaginibacter gracilis. The sequence continues at coordinate 4,768,043 of NZ_RBKU01000001.1, forward strand.
CATTGATCGGCACTTGGGTTGCACTATCGATAATTTTGCCGGATAGGTTGCGCTGCTGTGCCGACAGACCGCTAATGATAAACTGTAAGCAGATAAAAAGTAAAAATTTCTTCATATTTTAAGCCGTCACGAAAATGCTCAATATTTCCGTCTGAACCATAAGATAGCGCCTGAGACCGATAAAATTCCGGGCAATAAACCTAAAACCACATAGCACCAACGGATAACGTCGCCGCCATAAGAGCCGATATGCAGATTGTAAACTTCTGTTTCAAACCGCTGATCAAAACTCTGCTTATCGATGTCGGAAAGCTTTTTAAACTTACCAGTCTGCGCATCGAACGACAATCCACTTGCCTTGCCCTGCAGCAGGAAGAAGCAGGTTGTCGGCATTAATCCCCTTACTAATACATCCGCACCTTTAGTAGTTGGAATATTCACCGCAATCGGTTTAAATCCGGGCACGATCTTTTTGGCGCTCATGATCATCGAATCGACATTGGCCGGCACGGCATAGGCAGCCTGATATTTGGGTAACTCCCATTGCTCCGGTGTGAAATACTCCTTCAGCATCCAGAACCCGGTAAAAAACAAGACAGCGGTAAAACCTAAAGACCATACCCCCAAAATACGGTGCAATGATGAAACAGCCGTACGCCTGTTCTTGAAATTCAACCCGGCTTTAAATCGCAGGGCCTGCCAGAAATGTTTACGATAAACAATGACCCCTGTTAAAAGGGAGAGCAACATGACGATGCCCATTATCGCAGTCAATAGCATACCGGGTATGCCTAACTGCAAACTGTAATGCAGCGTATATAACCACCTGAAGAAGGAAGGCGCTACATCACCATAACTACCTTCCCTGATGATCTGTCCCGTATAAGGGTTTACAAATACATAGTACAGATAATTGTCGGTCAGCTTTTGCTGCCGCTTATACAACATGAATTCGTAGCAATCCTGTTGATCTACAGGAAAATCATGTAATACCAGTTTTCTTAAGTTGGGATGTGTACGCAATACCGTCCTGTAAAGCTGGTCAGCAGGGATTGGATGTGCTGTCGGCTTAAGCTGATGCAGTTCCGGGTTAAAGTAGCGGTCCAGCTGATGCCTGAACATCAGCATGGAACCGGTGATACCATAAAGCAAAAAGAATAAACCCGCAAAGAGGCCCATCCAGCCATGCAGCTTAAATGCAATCTTAGTTAACTTCTTTTTCCAGGCCATGCTGATCTGTTAAAAGTTAAAGCCTAGATTCAGCCTCAGCTCACGCGGAGGATACGGAACATAGGCATAGGTGCCGACTGTGCCGGATGAGGGTGTGATCCAGGCACTGCCATAATTGTAGCGGTTCAGTATATTATTCACGATTGCATTAACCGAATAGCGACCGTTCGTCCACCCAAGACCTCCATCCACCCTGAAAACCGGTGCAAGTTGCAATTTCTGCAATTCATACCTTCCGGCTCGGCCTACCTGTAACTGATAACCGCTGGAAACAGAAAAACCTTTTAACGCTGCACCCGGTAGTTGATAGTTAAGCCAGGTATTTTGGATATGCTTCACCCGGAACGGGGTTGCCAGCCCTATGCGCAGCGGGTTGGCATCTTTGGAAATATAGCTGTCTGTGTAGGCGTAGTTAACCACCGCGTTGAGGCCTTTTACGATCTCGCCTTTCAAGTCGAACTCAATCCCTTTAGACAGTGTTTGGCCCAGCTGCGATTGAATATTGGTAGACGGATCTGTTACTTTAACATTATCACGTACGATGCGATAAACCGAAACCGTAGTATTCCATTTACCGCCTGCCCAGTCTTTCTTTAAGCCAGCTTCCAGGTTTTTTCCCAGCAAAGGTTTAAAAGCCTCTCCTGTGGTGGTGCTTACGCCGCTTTGCGGTGTAAAGGTTTGGTCAAACAAACCATATACCGAAAAATCAGGCATCAGGGAATAGCTTAGGCCAACTTTAGGTGTGAACGCGGTGTTATCGGTGCTGCCCAAACCTGTTGTTACCGGGTTCTTCTGCACCCCTGTATTGGAAAAAGTCAACCTTGCCGCAAACGTCAGGCGTAATTTATTATCCAATAGACCGATCTCGTCCTGTGCGTAGGCTGCCTGGTAACTGATGGATTGTTGATCTGTGGCAATGTCTGACAACTTACCGGAACGGACATTGGCATCAAAACTGATCCCGTACACCGGGTTTTTAGCATCCAATGGATACAGGGTTTGGTTAGCTGTTGGGTCATTAGATCCTGAATAGGAAAGAAAATGCTTACGGTTCACATCAATGCCGCCCAGGAAATGATGACTGATTGCTCCGGTGTTAAACTCGCCACTGATGTAAGGTTGGATGGCTAACACGTCGGTATTTAGCCGCTCGTAACTCGCCCTGCGCATAATGAGGTTAGGCTGCTGCGCGTTGTACCTCGAAACGAAGAAATAAGTGCCCTCCAAATGGTCTTTGGCGTAGGCAGCCTTTACCGTAAACCGCCAATGGCTGTTAAACTCATTATAATAATTTAGGAAACCATTATTTTCTGTTGACTGATAAGGCTTCTTGTTAGGGTCATTAATGGTAAAATCGCGGGGAAGCGAAGCAAATCCATCAGGCGCAAACACCGTGGCAAAGTACTGCTGGAAACGCTGGGTCTGGAAGATGTACTCTGCCGAAATGGATGAGTGCTTATTGATATTGTATTTCAATACCGGGTCCACGGCTACCTTATCATTAAAGTTATATTTCTGGAATGATTTATCTTTTTGCCCAACCGCATTCAACCGGTATTGCCATTTACCGGACTCGTCTAAGTTACCGTCCAGATCGGCGCTGAGCCGGTATAGATTGAAGCTACCGGCAGTAAGATTGATCTGGTTGGAGTGCGTGCCCATCGGTTGTTTGGTGAGTACGTTAAATGAACCGGCGGGATCAAACAAGCCGTTGATAAAACTGGACGGCCCTTTAATAAACTCCACCCGACCGATAATGGCGGCATCCTCCGCGCTCGGCCCGGCATAGATCATAGAAATATCCATCCCATTGCGTAAAGGCGTGATCTGAGCGCCGCGCATGTAAATATAAGGCGTATACAGGTCAGCATTATTGTTGCGCACGGCACCACTCACATTACGGGTGATACTCTCATTGATGGTAATTGCTTGCTGGTCGGCAATGACACTTTGATCAATTTCCTGGATGTTTTGAGAAAGCTTTAAAAGAGGCGTATTTACCTTCAAGGAATTGGAAGCCCTGTCTGTTTTATATTTTTTATAATACTTAGAGGTTACTGTTACTTCTTTCAGGTTATGTGTGGTCGTATCTTTTTTAGCAGATGCCGTATCTTGATTAGCAGGTTTTCTTTGCTGACCATACAAGCTGCCGGATAGTAACACTGCACCTGTTATCATTAAAAATTTATTCATTTAAAGGATCGTATATTTTGGATGGATTGGGGATGGACGGGTTATTTTTTTGCTGCTGGTAAGGTTTCAGTTACCTTGCTGCAATTGCTCATTCCCATGTAAGGGTCTTTGCCTTTATCGGTTTCGCTCAGGTAGTAGGCTTTGGTCATGGTGCAATACTGGCGGTAAAGTACTGTGTTGTTTACTTTCAGTTTTTTTACAAGGGTATACAGGTTGTTGGAAAGGCTGGCAAAGTGTTCACGCTGATGCGCGATCTTGTTGACTTCGCTGATATGCCTGCTGTCAAATTCCAGTTTAGGCAATAAGGCCGCTTCATCAGTGCTCAAACCGATTTTAGGCACTTCCCCGACAGATGCCAGTAAAGTTTTCGCTTTAGCTTCAGCAACTGTGCCGTCACCGCTGACGAGGGCGTCTTTCAGGGCCAGGTAATTGGTGATCACCGTATTCAGCGGTTTAGCCTGCGGGCTTTGCGCTTTAACAGTTAGGATGGACAGTAGGGTCATTGCCAAAAAAAGTGCTGTTGTTTTTAACGTTTTCATGTCTGTAGTTTTAAATGGTTAATTTTTTCAAATGATTGTTATTCCGGTGCCTGGAAACGTTTGTCGTTCACAAAGTCCCGGTCGGTTAAAGTTTTGAGGAATGTGATCAACTGATTTTGTTCGATTGCTGTCAGCCTGATCCCGTAAACGTTATTTTGATGTAAAGCCGGATCAAGGTTAGCGCCCGGTTTCACGCCTGCGTTGTAATGCGCTAATACTTGTTCGAGGGTTTCAAACCTGCCATCGTGCATATAAGGGCTGGTCAGCTCGATGTTTCGCAGCGAGGGCACACGGAACTTGCCACGGTCAGCTTCCAGATGCGTAATGCTGTCCCTTCCAATGTCTTCGGATTGAATATCAAGGCCGTTGCTGCGGTAAGAAAGGTCGGTGAATAGCGGTTCCTGGTGGCAGGTATTGCATTTCTGTTTAAATAACGCATAACCTGCCGTTTCCTCCGGGGAGAATGCTCCGCCGTTTTCATGCCGGATGTATTTATCGTATTTGGAACCCGCAGATACCAGCATGCTGGTGAACTGCGCCATTGCCCGGAAAACACGCTGTGAATTGATCTCCGTTGTCCCGAAGGCCGCTTTAAATAAAGGAGCATAGGCTTTGGTTTCCTGTAACCTGCTCACGATGGTATTCAGGTCAGTCGCCATTTCGCAGGGATTGGTCATGGCATTCATCGGCGAAACTTCGATATGATGCACACCGCCATCCCACATAAACTCTTTTTGCCAGGCAAGGTTAAATAAGGGCGGAGCATTTCTCGTGCCCAGGCATTCATCTACGCCGTGGCTAACCGCATGGTCAAGGTTGGCAAAAGCAGCGAAGGACTGGTGACAGTTAGCGCAGGAAATGGACTTATCTTTGGATATGATCGGATCGTAGAATAAAATCCTGCCCAACTTGAAGCCATTGCTGGTTACCGGATTGTCTTTGAAATCGTATACAGGCTTAGGAAAATTGGCAGGGACGGCGAAGCGAACGCTATCCGCTGCTATACCATAATTAATTCCCTTAAACCCATAATTGAACGCCGTGCAAATAGTAATAAAACCGAGCAATACTAAAAAGACAATTCCCTTAACCTTCATATCAGTTCTTTACTTTGGTGATCTTAAAAAGTCCGTCCGCATAGTTGTCAGCAACAATAACAGAATTAGGGCCGCCCATGGTGAAATTTAGTTTGGCAAAATCAACAGTAGTTTTACCCTGGAACAAAGCACTTGCGTTTGCGACCAGTTCCAGTTCCGGCAGTTTGCCCTCACTGATCTTTAAGGTCTTCGGAAACTTTTGCGTAAAGGTGCGGATCGTATTATTCGGGGCTTTGGCACCGCCGATATGAAAGATTAAACGGTTTTTCTTGGCGGTTGACTTCGGTGATTCCCCTTCCAGCTTGACAAAGATATAACCGCTGTTCCAGCTCCAGAACATGCCTTTGGCGGGGTCCAGCACACCGGTTTGCGCACCCGCGAAGTTCCTTGCACTATCTACGCCGATGGTGAAAGTTATGCCGGTATATTTTCCTTCGGGTATATTGGTGATCTGCTGATTGAGCGTGGTGGAATCCGCAGCGTTGATCAGGAAATAAGAATCAGGTATAGCCACCTTGTCACCGTTTTTTGCGATCAGGCTGACGTTGCTGATATAATACTTGAAGGTAGTGATCTTGAAATCGTCGCCGTTGGCATTCTTATAAAACGAAGTGGAATCGTTCAGCTTCAGGTCTTTGCCGTCAACAACATTTTTAAAATGAACAGCTAAGTTTCCTTTTTTGGCATCCTTAGTTTTTCCTTTCGGAGGATTAGCGAACGCGGTTGCTGTTATCGCAATCAAGCAGGCTAAAAAAAGTAGGTTCTTTTTCATAATGAATGGATTTAATTGAATAATCTGTTTTCTAAAGTCATAATAAAATGAGTTGCCAATTCCCTGGGGCATTTCTCTTCCTCATCAATCACCTGCCATCCGCCATCAACTTTGCGGACGCTGATGACGGGTGAATTATAATTCATATAAAAGGTGAATTGATTGCGCCCGTTCTGCCTGATGAAACCTTGCATCTGCTCGCCGCCGATGGTTAAGGTGACCTGTTCTTTTAATTGCGTTTTGATATGCCGCCTTACATGACGCTCCAACGCGCCCTGGTGGAACTGCATATCAAATGCAAGCGCATTGTTAGACCAGGAAAAGTACAGTTTACTGCCATACTTTTCCAGACCCAGGTAACTGAATATGGCTGCTGGCGTAATAGCCGATAAGGCCATTACGGATGATGTTGCGATATCTGTCATGTTAAGCTTTATAAATAAACTTTTGCGATTAGCGTCATTTCGAGTATCTCCTTTAGCGTGTATGCAGTTCGTAAGCGGTCGGATTTCTTTGAAAACCGGTTTTGCAACGTGCAGAGCAAAAGCCGATGATCTTTCCTTTGTAATGAACTGTATCGGCATAGCCAGTCAGGGCCATTCCACAAACAGGGTCTTTATCATTATCGATTTTGGCTTTTGCGGATACACTTTGTGGGTGCAGCAAAGGTTCTAAAGCACTGTTATACATCGTGCGTACACTTTCTACAATCACTTTATCTGTATTATGCTCACTGCCGCCTTTGACCGGTGGCTGCGGATCGTACTCCAGGTCGAGCATCACCGTTTGGGTATACTTTTCACCCATGATATCGTTGATTAAGCCCAAACTCATATCAATACCTGCGGAAACGCCTGCACTCGTCCAATACTTGCCGCTTTGAACATAACGTTTATCTTCTGCGGTGATCCCAAACTGGTCTTTTAATATCTGCTTACCGAACCAATGCGTAGTGGCTTCATGGCCTTTTAACAAGCCGGTCGAAGCCAGTATCCAGGCACCGGTACAAACACTGGTGGTGTATTTGGAGTGCTTATCAATGGCCTTAATCCAGTTTAATAAAGCAGTATCCTTAGTTGCGGTAAAGGTTTCGTTCAAGCCACCTGGGATCACCAGTATATCTAATTGCTTTACCTCGTTAATAGACGTATCACACTGTACTTTCATGCCCCCACCGGTGGTGATCAATCCTTTGTGACGACCCACAAAAAACACTTTAGCGCCCATGAGTTCACTTAAGACATGGTATGGCCCCATCGCATCTAACACAGCATAGTTATCATATAGCAGGATACCTACTGTCTTGATCTGCACTTTAGGTTCAGGGAGCATATCTGCCATTTGTTGTTCATGGCTTTTTGTTGTGGTAGTTGCTGTATCTTTTGGTTTGTCTTTACAAGCAGCAACCATCAAAATGAGGGTTGCTGCAAAAAATAGTCTTTTCATCAGATCTTCTATTTAAAATTTTGCTATCAAAGTCGTTCCGTAAGTTTTCGGGCTTCCCAAAAGGAAAGTGCCGAACGAGCCGTAAGCCACGTATTTTTTATCAGTGATGTTCCGCGCCCAAAAGTTCAATTCAAAGTTCTTGCTGCTGATACCAGCTTTAGCGTTGAACAAACTATAAGCCGGCTGGCTTAAACCGTTCACAAAATCAAAGTAATATTTGTCTATATAACGATATTCGCCTCGGACGAAAGCAGCTAATTTTTGTTTGCTGCCCACAAAATCATAGGTGTATTGCGCAGCCAGCATCGAGCTAACCGGCGGCGTGTTAATAGGCTGGTCGCCTTTATAATTCACAACGGCTTTCGCATCTGCACTATACAGCAACAGCGAGGAATAGCGCGCATGGGAATAACTGGCGTTCCAGTCAATTTGCAGGCCTTTTACGGGCAGGGCTGTTAGTTCCAGTTCAATACCTTTATTGTGCATTTCACCAACGTTCAGGATCAGGGCGTTAATTCCGTCCATCGCCGTGCTGATCTGCTGGTTATGCTGTTCGAGATAAAAAGCGGTCAGGTTAAATTTTAGCTTATTATCCAAAAACGTGTTTTTCCAGCCGATCTCGTAATTGTCCGAATGTTCTGGCTGGTAAGGTACTTGTGCCGGATCGGTCGCATTGGTGTTTAAGCCACCTGCACGGAATCCACGCGCATACGAACCGTAAAGCAGCATGTTGTCCTGTATTTTGTAGCTTAATACGAACTTAGGGGTCACGGCGTGAAAGCTGGCCTTATAATCCGCATTTGGGGTTAGTAAGGTTGCAGGGGCAGGATCTTTCTGATAATCGGTATATTGGCTAAGCCCGCGATTTTCGTAATCGTAACGTATGCCTGCGGTGAAGTCCAATTGGTTAGTTAGCGAATAGGTGGCCTGTCCGAAAAATGCATACCCTTTATTGTTGCCGTGGCTGTTGCCGATGGTGGTAAATGGTGCACCGGAAGTCGGGTCAAATTGCACGTAATCGGGCCCATAAAATGTCGGCGTGATCATGTGCAGATTTTGCGTAAAACCATAAGCCCCGGCTACCCATTTTAATTTGCTTGGACTTGCGGACGGTGAAGAAAGCCGGATTTCCTGTGCAAAGATATGCTGACGCTGATCAGGAGCAGTGCTAATGGCGTCCAAAGGACTGAAATCATAATCCACGCCTCTTCCTTCGTAATATTCATGCCAGTTGATATAGGATGATACTGAAGTGAAGTTGAAATCCTTGCCATAGTAATTGGCAGCCAGCGAGGTATTGAAATTGTTGCGGCGTTCCACGTTCGTATTGTTCGTGTTTACCTGGTATGGTTTTGAAAATACATCATCTATGGAGCCGACCCAGGGAAAACTGCCGCGGTCGTTGTCGTTTTCGTTTTTCACATTCAGTGCAAGTGACCATTGTTTAGACGGCAGGTAACGTAAATTAAAGTTGCCGGAATAATCCTCTCTGCGGTCAAAACCGCTTTTCGTAAACTCGTTGTAATAGATCGATCCACGGTGATTATATGTTAACGAACCGCTGGCAAACAGTTTATCTTTTACGATGGGTTCTGAAAGGCTTACCGTGTAACGCTGCTGGCCGTAATTACCGAAAGTCATTTCTGAATAGCCGGAAGGCGTGTTGCCGGGCTGTTTGGTAGTAATATTGACTACGCCACCATAGGCGTTACGCCCATATAAGGTTCCCTGCGGCCCGCGCAAGATCTCGATGCTTTGCACATCGTTGAACAAGGGCGGCGCAGAAAAGTAATCGAATTGATAAACACCATCCACATAAGTAGCAACGGCCTGCTCATTAGAAAACCCCATCACCCCACGTATGTTAAAGAAATTGGAGCTAGTGCTGTTACCGTGCTCCACCACAAATAAATTCGGTGCAATGGCTGTCAGGTTCGTGATATCCCATAAGCGATAATCCTTGATCTGTTTGGCATCTAAAGAAGTGATCGCGGCCGGTATTTTCTGGATAGCCTCCTGGCGTTTTTCAGAAGATACCGTCACCTCATTTAATTGACTGCTGCTTTCCGCCAGCTTAAAATCAAGGATCAGTACTTGGCCTTTTTTTAATTCAAGGGCTTTCAATTGCGAGGCGTAGCCGACCGCTGAAACACTGATGGTATAATTTCCACCTGCTAAATTGTTGATTCTGTATTTACCCTGGCTGTCTGATATATCGCCATAATTGGTATTGAGTAATTTAACCGTTGTTTTGACGATAGCTTCTCCGCTGGTGGTCGTAACCGTACCCTGTATTTTGCCCGATTGAGCGAATACTTTTATGCTAAAGCATAGTATGATAAGGGTTGTAAGTTTTATAAATTTTTTCATGATGTTTAGTTTAAAAGACTATTGATGTGGCATTAACATTTTAAGTTGTTCACGCATACCACGGTCAAACCTCATCCCGCCCACTGCTTCGGGCCATTCGTCGTGTTCCTTCATGGTATATTGTATAGCGCCCTCCACTAACTTTTCCATCCGGTCACCACTAAAGCGGGCAACCAGGTGAAGCGAGGCATCGATACCGGTAGTTACACCAGAAGCAGTCACCAATTTTCCATCATCCACGAAACGAACATCCTGAATCACCGTTGACTTGGGAAACTGTTTTTGCAGATCTTCTGCCTGGAAAAAATGCGTGGTTACCTTGTGTCCGTCAAATGCGCCGGTTTGGCCAACGAAATACGCCGCCGTGCAAATAGACATCAGCACCTGGGCCTTTTCTCCGTGTTGCTTGATGAAATTTAACACCGGCTGATCATAACGCATCGAGTCCGCTAAGCCTACCGAGCCGCCTGGAATAACCAAAATGTCAGGCTGCGGCATCTGATCAGGCGTGTAATCCGGCATGAACTTTAACCCGCCAGCCTGGGTAGTTACAGTTCCCGGCTTTAAGGCTACAGTATAAACATGGTACTGGCCGCCGGTCATATTACCAGCTTTAGTAAACACATCAATCGGGCCGTTCATATCACCCAGCCCAACACCATTATAAACAAAGACCGCAACATTCAGCGGCTTGTCAAATTTTTTCTGCCCCATGCGGGCATTCACCATCATTTGCGCATTCACTATCTGGTGGATGCCAATGATTACCACAATTAAGATGATCCTTTTTATCATTGCATTAGAATTTAAGAGTTAAGGTAGCCATGTATCTGCGCAGCATACCGGGAGTGATGGTTCCAAAGCCACCGTTGTAATATTTTTTGTCGCCCAGGTTATCTGCATTAACAGCAAAGCGGTAGCGCGGACGGTTGTAAAATATAGCACCGTTGAATAACGCATAACTATTCAGGTAGAATTGCCCGTTAGTCGTATTGTTAACGATCAGGTTACGGCTATAATAATTGCCGCCGAAACCGATGCCCAAACCCTGCATCGATGTGAAGGGAAGATTGTAACTGGTGTAAAAGTTAACCGTTTTGTCCGGGCCGGAATTTACGGGGCGCAGGCCATTGACCGTTCCGTTTGCAGAAGTAAGCTTACTGTCATTATAAGTAAATCCAGTATTGATAAGCAGGCCATTGACCGGGCGGGAAAACAGATCAATTTCTACCCCTCTGCTAAACTGTGTGCCTTCCTGAACGGTAAACGCCGGTCGTAAAACATCAGGCCTTAGGGTATTCTCAACTTTGATATTGTAATAGCTGATCGTAGCGCTCAACAGGTCATGAGCCAATTCGGCTTTCAGGCCACCTTCCAATTGGTTGGCATATTGGGGTTTAAACGCAGATACCGAACCATCCGGCTGGGTAGCAGGCGCTACGTTTTGAAAACCGTTGTTATAGTTACCAAACAGGGATACGTGGTCTTTCACGACCTGGTAAACCAATCCAAATTTGGGCGCAAAAGCAGTTTGGTCATAATTGCCTGTAGTGACGTTGGTGGTTGTATTGGTTGTGCCTTTGTTATTAAAACGATCAACCCTTAAACTTAACAACGCCGATAAACGGTCAGTGACGTTAATTACATCGGAAGCATAGGCTGCATAAGTATTTACTCTGGATGAAGAATAGGTAGCTGCAAGCCCATTTAATTTGTTAGCGATATTTGCCGGGCCGATCAGTTCGTAATTCGGCATAGAACGGGTAACAAACAAGGTGTCAAACGCTTTGCGGCCACCTGAGCCGGCAAGTGAATTAGACGCAAAAGCAGATGAGTTCTGGTAAAACTCCAAACCAACAACCAGGCGGTTACGTAGTTTACCCAGCTTAAAATCGCCGATAAAGTTTTGCTGGATCTGGCTGATTGTAATTAGACTAGCGGGGTAATTGGATACGTTACGTACAAGCGCACTGTCGCCTTTCAGCAATGTAAAAGTCAAATAGTTGCCGGTATTTTCCGTGCCTGTTCTGGTCAGGTTTGTTTGAGATGTCCACTGGTCGGAGATTTTGTAGTTCACCTGGCCGTAAAAGCTCCGGGCTGGGTCTTTTAACGTTACGCTGTTGTTGCCATAATAACGCGTATAGTCCAATGGTAACCGGGATGGATTGCTCGCCCATGTTTTGGTTGATCCCGGTTGTATAGGGCCTACCGGCGTGATCTGGGGTAAGGATGTCCCTTCGCGGTTGAAGAACTCCGCATCAAGCGAGAAGCTGAGGCGATCACTAGCTTTGTAGTACAAGCTTGGTGCAATGAAGGTGCTACGCAAGAAACCGGCATCCTGGAAACTACCTTCGTAGTGCTGTGCGGCGTTAACACGTAATAAAACGGTTTTGTCTTTGTTAAGCGGTGTATTGATATCTGCCGTAAAACGGTTTAAATCATAGCTGCCTCCCTGATAAGCGATCTCCACATGCGTGGTATCAAAAGGCTTTTTGGTAATGCGGTTAAGAACACCACCGAAGGATGCCAAAGTGCTGCCGAACAAAGTTCCGGATGGCCCCTTGACAGCCACCAGTTGTTCTATATTGACGATATCCGGATCCGCGGTTGAATAGCCAGATACGCCATTTCGGATATAATTGCGGGTATTAAAGCCGCGGCTGGTGTAATAAGCAGAAACGGATGACCAGGCTTTAACCACACCGGGAATGTTTTTAATGATACTGTTCAGGTCGGTAGCTGCCTGCTCAGTAATGACCTGGTTAGAGACGGTATTAATCGCCTGAGGGTTCTCGATATTGCTCAATGGCAGCCTCGCTGCAATGCTGCTCGCTTTATCCCGCTGGCGGGTCCTGCGGCTGCCAATTATTACTTCAGATAACTGCTGTGTAGCTTTATCGAGTTCGAGTGTAAGGAAATTTTTTTTACCGTTAATGACGATCAGGTTTTGTTTAGTGGCTGAATAACCGATGCCGGAAGCCACTAAGGTGTAGGTGCCCGGTTTTACATTCCGGAGCGTAAAATCACCGTTTTCCGCGGTACGTGTACCGAAATCGGTTCCCTCCAGTTTAACGCTGATATTGCTTAGGGGTCCCCCGTCGGTAGAAGTGATATTACCTTTAATAGTTTGCCCAATGCCAGGAGTAGAAAATAAAAATAGAATGATAATGTATAGAAATTTCATCAGATCGCTGTAATAGCAGAGTGTACACACAGCATATGATGCTGGTATTTAACCAATGCTTAATAAATAGGTTGATCGCACGGAATTTATAAAACCGTTAACGAAGCATTAAATGAATGGTAATTAAGCGGCCTGCTTAGGCGGTCTGAAGATGGTTGAAAGATAGCGGCTGGTATACTGATAGGTATATACCGGAAAATATTGTTCAATGCCGGTTAAAAGTACCGGTTCAGGAAAAGATAACTTAAACGGTTCATGGAAAAACGAAACCTCCAGGCGGTTCAGGTTATCCTTCGACGCTTCTTTTTTTTCGTTTTCTTCGGCTTGCCTGATTTTCTTCATGAAATAGCACTTACCGTTACAATGCAGATAAGGCCTGTTCCTGTTCTCGCAGAGGTTGCTAACGATATATTTCTTATTGAGTTCAAACCCGGCAAAAACAAAAAAGCGGGAACAGTTCGCCGTAAGCGTGGTCAGGATCAAAAGAAATATGGTTGCCTGGCGAAACATTTTACAAAGTTATAGAATATAAGCCGTTAAAGCTCTTTCAGGAAAGTATTGTATTTATTTAGAACTATTATAAATAACAACTAAAAAGCACGCACTTTTATTGAAATGGCGATCAGTTGCCGGTTAACACCCGTACCAATGACTGCAACACTATTTTTAGTTGCTCAACAAGGCATCCCGGCCTTTTCCTTTTACGATTAGGAAAAGGCCGGTGCCTGTTTTTGCCACCTGTTCCGGCTATTCTTCAGTCGTGGTTTTATGGCTGTTACTGCCAAAGGGAAAAATCAGTTTGAAGCTGATATTCCGGCCCATGTTGTAAATGCCCTGGTTTTGTTGCGTTACCGTAGCCGGTGTGCCGTTATAAGCCAGGAAGTATTGCGCCAGGTTGAGGTGGTCAGCGTAGGCCACATTGGTCAGGTTGGTGCAATTCACATAAACCGAGCAAATGGTTCTCCCGGTTTTAGGGTTAACCAAATTGGTGCCGACGCCTGCATTAAAAATGGTGTACTGCGCAGAAGGCAGTTCGGTATAAAATGCGCTGTATACATTGTTCTGCGCCCAGTCATGCTGTAAGCCAAATTTGACATAAGTGCCTTTAAAAATTGAATTATGCCCGTCATTAAACCTGAATTTAACTTCTGAGTTTAAATGCGGTGCCGGGATATAAGGCAGATGCCTGGTTGAATCTGTCTCGTTGGGAATATGAGAATAAATATAAGTGAAACCATTATCGATTTCCAGCCATTTAGTGGCTGCCGGATGGATATTCAGGAAGCCGGAAACGCCGGTGATGATCGCCGTATTGGTCGAAAGATACTGATAGATCGGGAACCCGCCGGAGAGTGAATCGGTGCGGTTGGCGAATATGAAATTGTTAATATGGTTATAAAAACCGTCCGCTTCCACGCTTACATCTTTACCATCATAGCCATATACCAGATCTACCTGGTAGCCCTGTTCGGCTTTTAAATTGCGATTACCCAGTTGCACCAGGTTGGAGCCGATATTCAACCCGTTACTGGTCAGCTCATTGATCGCCGGGGCGCGGTAACTCTTCGAAACATTCAGTTTTACATAGTTATTGCCGGGCAGTTGATAGGATGCGCCAATACTGCCCGATAGGCCATTATACTTATTATTAAAACTGCTGAATTGCACCGTAGAACCCGAGGTCCCTACAGGAACTATCCGGCCGTCAATGTTCAACGACATAGGGTCGCCTGTAAAATTGGTGTGGTCAAAGCGCAAGCCGCCACTTAGCGTCAGATCTTTAAAGTTCTTTTCTACGATGGCATAGCCGCCGATCTCAAAATTGGTATAATTGGGTATTTCATAATCAGGTACATAAGGCAATGGAGGGGCATCGCCGTTATGATGGAACTCATACATGCCGTTAACACCTGTCGTTAGCTTTAAGCCGGATTTATCATCTGCGATCTGGTATTTCAGGTTGAAAGGGATATCACCCAATATTAAGTTACCTGCGCCAACGGTGCCTGTATCAATATCATGGTGTACGCTGCGCGCAAAGCCAATATCCAATCCAATTTTGCCTTTGCCCACGTTAACACTGTTCTGCCACCAGGCCTGGTATTCGCCCAAACTTTTATCGCTGGCAATGTTGGCGTTGTAAGACAAAAAATCAGACCGTGTAGGATAGATCTTCCCGTTCTGCGGAAAATCAAACATAAAGCGGCCTGTACTGTCGCGGTTCCCATCGGGCAGTTCTATCCTGCGGTGCAGGGCGCTTAAGGTAAGGCGCGAATAACCCCATGAGCGGTTAACGCCAAGCACCAACCGCCCGTTTACCTGGTTCCAGGCGGTACCCCATACATAGCCATCTTTGGGATTAGAATAACTGTGCGCTGCTTCGCCGCTCGCCTGCAGCCCCCATACGAAACCATTATGGTTGCCAGCGATGTTTAAGGAAGTTCCCAGGTACCCATTATTGGTATGGTATTCTGTGAGCACACTGCCCACAACCGTTCCGTTTTGCGGCAGCGGGGCCGATTTGAAACTGATCACGCCGGCCTCTGCACTGGCACCATATTGCAGGGAAGCCGGCCCCCTGATCACTTCGGCACTGTGTACCGCGTAAGGATCGATCAATATGCCATGATCATCGCCCCATTGAAAATCCTCCTGCGGCAAACCATCCATCAGGGTCAATACGCGGTCAAAACCCAAACCGTTGATCTGGGGCTTGGTGGTACCTGAGCCTTCTGTCGTCGCGTTAACACCCGGTTGTGAGGAAACTAAGTCAATAGCCGTATTGGCCACACCTTCCCGGATCATTTTATTGGTGACTACCGTAATGGGGATCGTGGCGCGTTTGCGGGTAGTGGTATTACCCAAAGCTGTTACCACCACATCCGAAAGTTCGTAATTGGATGTGGATAGTTTAAAATCCACCGAGTAGGTATTACCCAGGTCTACCACTTTGGTTTCACTGGCATAACCGATAGCGCTTACCTGGATCAGGTATTCGCCCTTCGGCAGCCGTTTCAGCAAATAGTTGCCGTTTGCGTCTGTGCTGGTTGCAATTTTTAAATCGGGAATGGTAATGGTTACACCGGCTATCGGGTTGCCGGTACTTTTATCAGTGATTTTACCGGTGATTTTGCCATCGCCGGTTGTTATTTTTCCGAAAGCCGTTTGGCCAACAGAGATAATTAATAGTATAAAAAGAAAATTAAAAAATCGTAATGGAGTTTTCATATCATTTTTCTGAAAGAATGGGCGACACCCGGAAATGCATACGGGCGGCGCTTTCTTATTTAAATTCTAAATAAAAAGAGTGATCAACTGATGACGTTGTCACAGCTGAACAGGTTATTGCAGGAATTGTGGGGAGAAGCGTATATAGCTTAGACTAAAGACTTGGGCGGTCTGAAGATAGCATCTAAATACTGGCTGGTATATAGATAATTAAATTTGGTAAGGCAAATTTTATGCTTTTCTAGTAAAGAAGGTTCTAAAAACTTAACACGATAAGCTTCCTGGAAAAAACTGACTGTGATACGAAGCGAGTTACTCCGGCCGGCCTGTTTCTTTTGATGCTCTTCAGCCTGCCTGATCTTTCGCATGAAATAACATTTACCGTTGCAGTGCAGGCCGGGATTAAAACGGTTAACGCAAAGGTTTGCCGCTATATAATCCTTATTGAGTTTGAATCCCGCATAAATGAACAAAGTGGAAAAGCTCCCGGTGAAAACCGCGAGCATCAGGAGCCAGCCTATGATTCGTTTATACATGCTGCCCGCAAAGGTAGTAAGTATTTGGATTTATTGAGAAATCCAAATACCTACATTTGCCGTTTTTGTCCACCATGGACGAGGGTCAACAAAAACGGCAGCCCTGTTTCGCCAGATTTGAAAATGGGAGATCAATAAAGACCCTTAATAAATTGGTGCCCTTCATCCGTAGGATGCGGTTTTGCCACAACTTCCTGATCCTTCCGGACGGTAATGATCAGCATATAAACATCGACGATCATTTTGATCAGGATGGCCAGCAGGCCGATAACAACGGCAGTTAAAAAGAAAATCATATTCGTTTTTGTTTATTTGATGGATAAAATATATTTAGCCAGTTCCTCACGGTCTGCATCAGTTAATTGCGTCAGGGTCGGCATTTGCGGAAAGTCTGGCCGCTTCTTTCCAGGCTTCCTGATCCATGCTTCCAGCCCTTTATTATTGCCTTTGTAAATGGAAACCATCTCGGTCATCGGCGGGCCCACCAGTTTTTCATCCCTACGGTGACAACCGGCGCAGTTAGCCTGGAATAAAGCAGCCCCTCTTGCCACATTACCTAAAGCAGGGTCAAGTTCAAGTTGCGGCTGTTCTGCTACAGGATGTTCGGCGGCTTCCTTACTTAGTTTTTCAAATTCGGCTGTGCGTGCGGCCATGAGCGCCTGGTGTTTACTTAACGCATGGTTGCGGTACATTTGGCGGCTGCTGCCATAAAACAGCATATAAACCAGCATCAGACCAGCGATCCGCCTGAAATACAGATCGATCTTTTCAGGTGCCCCGGTCAGCGACAGGTAAGTATAATAGAGTGCCGCCGCCAGTAACATTCCCGCACCCGCCATTACCGCGATCACATCATAGCTGATGCCTTTAGACGGCAGACTGAATAATACGATAACGCCAAAGAAAATCTGCAGGGCTAAGCCAAGCAAGGCAATGGAATAACCGGTCTTTTTGAGCGCTGTGCGGCTAAAATCGCCTTCATAAATTTCCTCAACAGGATAATTCTTCCTGCCGTTATACCAAACGATAAAAATACCGGTAATAGCGATACAAGAGCCCAGAAATTCCAGGTAACGGGGAATCACATTAGGAAGCAGCAGGGCGCTCAAAAAGCCATGAATGGTACCCCATTTTTCAGGAAACATCATCAGGTTGACATTGACCAGGAAGATGAGCGGGATAAACAGGAAAATACCAACGGAAAGGGCCATGATTGCAATGTGGATGCGCTTGCTATCTTTAAAGGTGTACCAGGTATATTTGTGCAGGTAGGTAAGCAAAAAAGCAATGGTAACCAGCGGGATGATCATGATCCAGGCAAATCCGGTCAATGCATTGGCGGCATAAAAGTACATGGTGTATAAGGTTCCGATACTGAGCAGCGGGGCGATGCCCAGCACCACCGCGATACTCTTATTGACCGTAATGGTTTTGGCAATTTCATTGGCGAAGGTGTCAAAGCGTTTTTCTTTCAGGCCCTTGATCTCAGCCCACAGTGTAACGATACTGCCACCTACCATCAGGCTGATAAAAATAATGTGCAATAAAAAGGAAAGTACCAGTAAAACAACCAGTGCCCATTCAGGTAAAGGCAGCGGTAAGGGAATGTCTTTGGGTACGGGGGTATGGATCTGTAGTAGGGTCATATTTAGTTGTTGGACATTTGTTTGCTTTGTTGCTGCTGCGCTTGTTTCTTTTCGGCGGATGCCGCCACGTGTTCATCGTCCCACAGCGGGTTGATGCTTACGCCTTCCGTTTGCGCCCCTTCCAGGTGGTCACCGGTTTGCTGGAGGTGCTTGATGTAAGCAACGAGGGCCTTCAGTTCCTTTTGATTACCCGGATAAGGCGGCATAAAGGTTCGCCCGTTGTGCATATTGGGGATATAGCTTTCCATGGATTTGTCTTCCAGCGGCTTGCCTTTGCCGTAAATATTTTCAAACACATTGACGATAGAATTGATCCCGTTGGTGGTATGACAACGGCTGCAGGTGTTAATGAATACCATTTTACCAGCCTCCAGTTTATTCTCTTCGGTAACCTCGGTAACGCTGGTATAAGTTGCGTATTTCAGGATGCCATCCCGTTTATAGAGCGGGTAATCCTGTTTCCGTAACAGGTTGGAATACATGTAACCACCGATCACGTAGGGCTTGCGGATGAACTCCCGTACGCGCTCAAATATGCCCAAGAAACCGAATACCAGCAGGCATGGAATAATAACATATTTAAAACCGATACGCTGCGGTTTCCAGACGGCGAAGGCAGCCAGAACAACAGACAGCGAGGCGGTACCGATAATGAAATATTTGAGGATATCGTAATAGCTTTGAAATTCCAGGGTGCCGACCGCCGTACTCAGGTTATCTTTCATAGCCGCCGGCATTACGTTCCAGTAGAAAACGGCACCAGCCACAACCAGCGGTGTCCATGCCAGTATCCATTGCCCGGCGTACCTGACGGCTCTCTGGCGCAATTCCGGCTCGTTCCGGGAAAAAATAGTCGTGAGCGTCATGCCGAAAACACCGCCCAAAAGCATGGCCGTAGGTGTTCTGAACATCAGTTGCGGGATATAGATCGGGTTGGAAAAACCGTTCAGTAAGGAATGGTTGCTGTTCCAGTTCCCCGGATCCATCATAAAACCCAGGATAGACACGATGATTGCCATCGTGATCCAGGAAAATACAGAAAGGAACCAGCCGAAGCGGATATGCCTGATCTTGGATTTAAAGGATTTATTGGCGGATTTCCAGGTCAGAAAATAAATCAGAATCAAAATCACCTCGGTGCAGAAAACCAGCCATTCTACAAACCATGCCCAGTAAAACACCCGGATCAGACTTCCGATGGATGCCGGGCTCACCAGCACGACGGAGAACCAGATGCCTACACCAGTCATGGCACCAAGTGTGGTGGTGATAATAAAGGCCACCTTCATCTTTTTGTAAATGAGGTGATCCCATTCGGGGTCTGTGACCCGGTCTTTGGGCGCATTGGCTACGCCCTTTTGTTCCAGCCAGGTAATGTAGGGAATGAAACCGACCGCCAGGCCATGATTGATGCACACATGCAAAATAGCAATGGCGGCGATCAGGAACCGGTCGTTCAGCCAGTCCAAATGAAACATCGGGAAATCCATATCAGCAAAATATCTTAAGCTGCAAAGGTCAGCATGGCCGGGAATTTCCGTAAGAATTAAACAGGCCGGGAATTTAGTTTTTCATGCTGTGAAGGGTTGTTTTTCCTGCCAATATTTTAAAAAATACACTTTTGGATTTAGCTTTTTATTCCTATCGTTTAAAAATTCAACTATTTGATTAATAATCAAAACAATTAACTGATTTTCAGGATATAAAATCAATATGGCAGGCTTGCCCATCCGGGAATTAAGGGAAATTTCCCGGATGGTGACCCGCTTAATTTTTTCGTTCCATTTTAAATATTTTGTTATGAATGAGCTTATTCAAACCTTTATCGCTTTTGACATTACAGATCAAATCGCTTCCGTTTTCATCACACTTTCATCGGTATTTCTTATAGCATTCGTGTTTCGGATGTTTAGAAAAGGAACGATCCGGTATGTCTTTGGCCAAGCTCCTTTGTCTTCTCCCCGGAAAGCCTGAACCCCCGATTAATTATCTCCTTTCCGGAATTGTTCCGGTGTTAAACCGGTATTCTTTTTAAAAAAGGTAACAAAATAGGAGCTGCTCTCAAAACCCAGCTGATCAGCAATCTCGCTGACGGCATGGTACGTGTAGTGCAACAGGCGTTCCGCTTCGATCACGATCCTTTTACGGATCAGGTCACCTGCCGTCTGGCCGGTTTCTTCTTTACATATCTTATTCAGGTAATTCGCGCTGATATGCAGCAGGTCTGCATAGGCAGAGGGCAGCTTATGTGTTGCAAAATGTTTGTCAATCAAGGCTTCAAAAAGCTGCAGCTTTTGATACTTATAATTTTTGGTTTTGATAAACCCGACCGGATTATAGAACCGTTCCAGCTCGAATAGAATAATATTAACATAGGAACGCAATACCTTGAGGCCTTCCTTGCGCTGAAGGCGGTACTCTTCATCCAACAGGCGCAGCAGTACGCCAAGGCGTTCTTGTTGTAGGGAACTTAACCGCATAAAAGTGTGCGCATCGCGCTGTAAAAAAGAAAACTGATACAACACATTGTTATTGTATCGCAAAGAAAAAAAGGCTTCGGTAAAACAAATGATCTTACCGCCGGCCTGCCGGTTAATATCTATACTGGTTACGCACTGGGGCCTGATGACAATGACTTTGGCCTTATCCAGGCGGATGCGCTGCTGATCGACGATCACTTCACCTTCGGCATTTTCCACATAGAGCAGCATATAAAAATCATGCTTGTGAGGAAATTCCAGTTCGGGAAATTTTTCGAGTATGGCTGACAGCTCTCCGGCCCAAAAATGCCTGACATTAACACCGAACAGGTCCATATGGCAAACAGCAAAATCGGTTGTCTGCATAAACTGTGGGATTAAAAATGTTCAGAAAGGAAATGAGTTTGCTTTCAGCAGGCTCGGGGCGGGTGGAATACTCCGTAAGCGATACCGGCTATCAGGCAAGGCGTAATTTCGGGCAGATATAAAGTGAGCGGTGTCTTTATGCCGGGTTTTGCCCGCATATCATCAATAGCACCGGGCATGAGTACCTGTAATTCTTTTTGTTTGGCGTTCGGCACGCTTTGTTCTTTTTTCTGGTCTTCCTTCAGCTCTTTATTCAGAAAGCAGCGACCGAGACAAACGGGTATCGAGGCAAAACGGTTAACGCATAAGTTCCGCGCGATATAATCACGTTGCAGGTAGAATGAACCCATAATCAATAAGGCGCTGTTACTATATACCAGGAAGAGTCCCAGAAAGAGCAAAGTCAGCATTCTTTTGATAGGGTATAACGGTTTCATTTCAGATCGTATATACTTTATTTTTCAGTCATCAGGGTTTTGACATCGCGGAGCAGCTGGGCAACCTCTTCGTCGCTGGTGCCGTCATATACGCCGCGCATGTGGCCGTTCCGGTCAACAAGGAAAAGGCCGCCGCTGTGGACATAGCCACCATTTGCGCCATCGTCCTTACGGGCGGGCGAATAATAGCCCTTCTCTGCCAATGTATAGATGGCATCCTTGTTACCTGTCACAAAATGCCATCTTGATGCATTGACACCCAGTTTATCTGCATACCGGCTCAACACCTCGGGGGTATCGTATTTCGGATCAATGCTATAGGACAGAAACATCAGCCCGGGGGCGTTGGCATATTGATCATAAACTTTTTTAAGGTTACGGCTCATCACCGGGCAAATCGTCGGGCAGGAAGTGAAGAAAAAGTCGGCGATGTAGATATGGTCTTTATATGTTTGATTGCCGACAGGCCGGTTACTCTGATCGACAAAAGAAAAGGGCGGAATAACCGGGTAAATGGTATCTGTCTTCACACCCTTTGCTGTATTCACTTTTTTATACACCGGATCGCCCAGCAAAGGCAATTTATCAGGTTTTGCACCACCGCTCACCCATATGATAACGATCACGGCGATTAAAAGGAATGCCCCTGCTGCGATCAGCAGTTTCCTTTCGCTTTTCCTTTTGCTTTTTTTCGGTTTCATAACTTTGTTTAATCAGCTTAGCGTGTGTAAGATGCCAAAAGCAAATCCATATCTTCCATCAACCGGACAACCTGTTTTTCATCAGTTCCGTCATAAGCACCACGAATACGTTTCTCCTTGTCAACCAATACCAGATAGCCCTGATGCACATAACCGCCGTTTTGTCCGGCAGCTTCGGCAACGGATACAAGGTAGCTCTTTTCCGCCAAAGTGTAAATCGCTTCCTTACTACCATGCACAAATTCCCATTGCGTGCCGGTAATTCCCAGTTTAACCGCATAGCTTTTTAATACATGCGGCACATCATACTTAAAATCGATACTATGGGATAACAGCATCACCTCCCTGTTACCTTTATATTTATCGTAAACCTTCAGCAGGTTTCGGTGCATTACCGGGCAGATCGTCGGGCAGGAAGTAAAGAAAAAGTCAGCCACGTAGATCTTACCATCAAAAGTATGGTTATCGATCATAGTGCTGTCCTGATTCAGGAACCGGAAGGCCGGAATAGTCTGGTAGACCGTATCGGTAATGACTTTACCACCAACGGTTTTTTGTATAAGATGCCGACTGCCTAAAATCGGAAGTTGCTTTTGCGAAGGACGGCAGGCTACCAAAACTAAAGCGGCGAGTAGGTAAGCATATTGTTTTTTCATTAGGTTACATTTTCATGTGATCCATGCTTTTCATAGTCGTATCAGCTTTCAAATTGAATTTTTGAAGATATACGGCTGCTTCTTTTAGTAATGCTTTATACAGGCTGTCGAGTTGGGCTATCTTTGTTTTCTGACCATTAAAATAATCCACGGCCTGTTGATTAGACTTACCGTCCACATCGGTCTTAAAATTGTGCATCCAGTCGTTCATGCGTTCATCCGCATCATCGAGCTTTTTGGTTAGCCGTTTTATTTCCTGATGCTCGGCGGCAGTATCCAATGAGGGTTGTTGCGCTTTCAGTTTGGCCAGACCCGACAGCGCGAGCGTATCAAGCATCATTTTGTCGTTCATCGCTTTTTCGCCATCCATCATGATCTGGTCATGCCGGTCAAGTACCTGTTTGCGGATTACCTTATAATCGCCTTCATTCTGGCAGGCAGCCATGCATAGTATAGTCGTGATGGTTAACAGTGTTGTTTTGATTTTTTTCATCTTTTTGATTTTTTAGGAGTACTGTTTAATAAAAAACTTAAAAGGCTACCGCGAAATGCACCATCAGGCGGTTACCTGCTTTAACGCGGTTATTGGCCAGTTGCTGGGAAGCAATGTCCTGGTAGTTGGCACCCGCTGAAAAGCGGCTGAAGTTTGCTTCCAGGCCGCCGACGAGCGATACCACATGGCCACCTGAAACATCTACAGCATACTTGTTACGCTCCACATCCTGTTGCGAGGTTTCGTAAAGCACCCCTGCATTAGGCGCTACCGTTACCTTGTTAAAAATCCGGATCTTGTAGTAGGCCAGCGCATTTGCCGTCAACTTGTTGCCGTAGCGATAATCATATTTGTTATTGGTATTGATCTTATAGTTGGCGTTCACATTGATGCCAAAATCCATTAACCGTACATCATAAGCCGCGTTCAGCGTAAAATCGGTACTGGCCGTACCCAGCTGAAAGTTATTGGGCGATTCAGATACGCGCAAGCGTTCACCGGGTTCGTATTTGCCGGTAGGCAATTTGATTCCGGCACCCACCCAAAGCGACTGTACCAGCAGTTTGTCGCTGATCACGGAGCGGTGGCTGAACAGGTTGTAATAACCCATCAACGCAACATCACCCAAACCGGTTTTGGAGCCGTTCCCCGTCTGTGCTACCCGGTCGTTGAAATTATAAGGTAAAAAAGCCAGCACCCGGAACTTTTTCCCGATATTCCAGCCGCCCCAAACCTCCATGCTCTGGTAAGTTTCGTCAGAAGTGATCGGCGTGCGTTCTCCGAACGGGCCGAGGTGAGTCGTCAGCGTTTTATGCTGGTACCGTATGCCGATAAAACGTTTCTGGTACTCGGGCAGGATACCGAGGTAATAACTGCCTACGCCGCATCCGCAAATATCGCAAGCCAGCGCCGGGAAGGTGATGGCCGAAAAGAAAAGAAGGATAATGTATTTTTTCATCGTGTTTATTGTTCAGCCAGATCTTTGCGGGTAACAAAATCCGCATCATCCAGGGTTTTAAGAAAGGCAGTCAGCTTAACGCGGTCATCGGCGGTCAGGCTGATGCCGCGCTTGCCGTTCTGTTGTAATAAAGGGTCGAGGTTAGCCGTTTGCTGTACTTCGCCGTTATAATGATCAAATACGCCGTTAAGCGTCAGGAATCGGCCATCATGCATATAAGGCGCGGTATAAGTTAAGTTGCGCAAACTTGGTACTTTAAACTTATAACGATCCGTCTCCTGCAAGGTAGCGGTGTACAAACCCATGTCGTTGATAGGCGAAGGCGCCAATCCGTTATTACGGAATGAGCCATCCGTGAACAGGGGCTCTTTGTGGCAGTTACTACATTTAGCCTGAAACAGCGCGTATCCTGCCTGCTCATCTGCCGTAAAGCTTTGCCCGGCTTCCTTGCGCATTACTTTGTCGTATTTGGAATTAGCGCTGATACACATCACCATAAATTGTGAAAGTGCTTTCATGAAACGAGCTGTATTGATCTCCTCCGTACCGAAGGCGGCTTTGAACATCGTCGGGTACTTGGCTACCAGCCGGAGTTTAGCCATTACATTATCGAGGGTCTCATCCATCTCCACATGCGTAGTGATGGGTGCTATAGGTTGCAAATCCAGATCATAAATACCGCCTCCCCACATAAAGGCACTGTTCCAGGCCAGGTTCATGATGGGCGGCGAGTTGCGCGTTCCCAAAAGGTCATCAATCCCGTGGCTCACATCATGCCCGTGTTGCGTAAAGCCCGAGGACTGGATATGGCAGGAACCACAGGAAATGGTGTTATTGCGCGACAGCCGGGGCTCATAAAACAAGGAACGCCCCAAAAGGAAACCTGCTTCGGTTACTTTATTGTTCTCCAGTTTGTAGACAGGTTCGGAAAAGTTGGCCGGTTTTTGAAAACCCAGGAATGTACTCACCGCCTCCTTAATCTGATCTTCCTTTTTACAGGCATACATCAATAGGCAAAAGCCTCCTATCACCACCCAAAATGCTCTTTTTTTCATGGTGTTTAGTTTTCGGTATGATCATGACGGAACAATTCTGTCAGGTTGCCGGCAATATTAACGCTGTAATCGCTAAACATGACGTTGGGGTGCGCAGCAATACTGAAGCTGTTTTTACCGTTAAAAACTTTCATCAGATCGACAAACAGGTGCACATTGCTCTGGCGGTCCTTGCGGACTTTGGCGATGCCGCCCGTGGTCAGGTCGAGGGTGACCGTTTTGATATTATTGATCGTTGGGGCGGAATATCCCCCGAAGCCGCCGATATGGTATTTAAATTGCTTTTTACCGGTTGGGTCGCCGTTAACGTCATCAGAAATTACATTGGAATTACCTTCCAGTTTAAAGAAGATATACCCGGCATTCCAGCCCCAGTACATTCCGTCGTCCATGCCAGCAGCAGGGTCTAATACTCCGGTGCGCTTGCTAACATCCATCGTGCTGCGCAGGCTGTCCACGCCTAAAGTGAAAGTTAATTTGGTGTAATCGCCTTCCGGCACTTTCACTTTGGCAAATCGGGTGGCGCGGTCAGCGCCTTTAATCAGAAAGTAACTGCTATCCTGTTTAACGGTATAGGTAGTACCATCGGCTTTACTTACCTTGATGTTGCTGATAAAATACTGAACGAGGGAAACGGTGAATTTTTCGCCCGCCGCATTGGTGTATGGGCTGGTTGTATTATTAAAGGCCAGCGTTTTTTCCCCGACAATGTTATCAAACTCCACCGAGAACGGAGCGAGATCATCTTCGTTGTAATTTGGTGCTACATCGGCCTTTTTAGAGCAGCCGGAAAGCAGCAGCAAGGCTAAGCTGCCTGCCGCTAAATATGGAGTTAGAAATTTAAATGTCTTCATAAATTGGGTTTACTAAGTTTCGGGTTTTGGACAAAGTCTGTGTCCGTCAGTGTCGCCAGGAATGCTTTAATGGCTTTCATTTCCTGATCAGTCATGGGGATGCCTGCCTGGCCGCCGTTTTGATAAAGCAGCGGATCGGTGGTGGCTGAAATCCTGATATCGTTATGATAATGCGCCAGCACCTCATCGATAGTTTTAAAGCGGCCATCGTGCATATAAGGCGCGGTCAGCAGGATATTACGTAGCGTAGGCGTTTTAAATTTGCCCAGATCTGCCTGGTTATTGGTTATACGGAAGCGCCCCATATAGATCCGCTCCAGCGCATCATTGCTGAAATCGTTGTCGATCCCATTGTTATGATAGCCGTTATCGGTGAAAAATTCACCCGCGTGGCAGCTCCTACATTTACTGTTGACCAGTGCCAGCCCCTGTTGTTCCTGATCTGATAATTGCACACCGTTTTCTTTGCGTATAAACCGGTCATACCTGCTATTGCCGGAAATGAGCGTACGTTCAAATTGCGCCAGGGCTTTGACGATGGACGCCGACTTCACCTCGCCATTAAATACCGTTTTAAATTGCTGCACATATTCGGGCACCTGCTTCAATTCCGCTTCCAGCTCGCTCAGGTTCTGGTGCATTTCATCGGCGCTGGTCAGGGGGCCGAAGGCCTGCGATTCCAGGTTGGTTGAACCACCGTCCCAAAACAGGCCGTTATTAGCCCAGGCCAGGTTAATGAGTGCCGGTGCATGGCGCGGCAGGGTATTCCCTGACTCGCCGATATTGTTGAGCGCTACACCATCGCTAAAAGCGATATCCTGCCGGTGGCACGATGCACAGGAAAGCCTGTTGAGGCCCGAAAGACGGGTATCATAAAATAACATTCTGCCCAGGGCGATGCCTTCTTGCGTTAACGGGTTATCCGGGTCACTCTTCACCGCCGGGAAATTAGCAGGAACGGAGAGTTCAGCCGGATGCAGCACAACTACCGGAACGGTACCGGCAGCCCCGTCTTTTTTACAAGACGAGGATGCCAGCCATCCGGTTAAAAAAAGCATAGCGGCAAAACGCGGATATGCGTTTAAGCCTGCCATAGGTATTAGTTAACAGACTTTACTGTAAATACTTTAGTGCCATAGTTGGTTGCGACAGCAGCCATTGCTGTTGCCTGAGATGCGCCAACTGTCGGCGTGGCTATTACATCTACACCGTCGGTTACTTTGGTTACATCCGCGTTTAACAAAATGGTTGACGATTTGGTTGAACCGATATGCAAGGTAGACGGTAAAGCCAACGTAACCGTTTTGTAATTGGCATCCAGACCGGTTTCAACAACCATTGTTTTTGAAGTTGCGCCGTCAGTTACTTTACCCTTCAGGGAAGAGAAAATATAAGTAGTGGCCCACATCCAGGAAACATTGGTCATACCGTTCAGTTGGGACAGTTCACCCGCCTGAAGGCTCAGGTTGCTGTTGTATTTGGTGTCAACACCCACTGAAAATTTAATAGATTTGTAATCACCCGCCGGAATATCAGTCAGTTTCACGTCTTCGCGTTTGTTAGCCGGATAAGTATAGGCGCTATTGGTTTCGGCGGCATTGTTCTCTTCTAACAAATAGTAAGAATTAGGTACGGCATATTCTTCGCCGCTAGCTTTAACCAATACCACATTGCTTACCCAGTACCTTAACTGGGTAAAGTTCCAGGTCTTGCCGTTTGCAGTAAAATCTTTATTTAACGCAAAATCGGAGGTGCCGACTACAGCATCAAAAGTGATGGTCGCTTTACCCGCCGTTTCCACGGGTTGAACATCGTTGTTTTTGGTACAAGCAGCGAACAGTATAGCAGATAAGGATAGTATCGATAGAATTTTTTTCATTTTTATAAGTGTTGAGGAAGCATGGCACGGCCTGCTCCATAAATTAATAAGTAAGCTGGGTGGCATGCACAGGGGCTTGCCACTCATCATTGTTAATGAATAGTATTAGAAATAAAAATGCAGGGTAAATGATAACGCAGGCGAAATGCCTCTGTTAATCAACAAAGTACTTGAATAGCCTGCTCATCAGACTACACGCGCGGCGGCTGGAAAATAGAGGAGGCACGGCCCATGATACCTGGGATTGTGCTTGGGGGATATTCAACTTTTACAGTTGGTTCTATAAAAACAATGGTTATTGGATTGGTGGGTAAAGCTTCCTGGTAGCGGCTTTTCTGCTCTTCGCGCTCCTGCTTTTTTTCTTTTTCTTCTGTTTGCCTCAATTTATTCATGAGGTAACAATGCCCGTTACAATGCAGCCAGGGCTTACTTTTATTGATACAAAGATTGTCGGCGATGTACTTCTGGTTAACCTCAAAACCCGCATAAACGAAGAAACGTGAGCAGTTGGAACTGATCAGCGCAACGAGCAGGAATAAGGCTATTAACCGGTTGGGCATATCTGGCGCAAAGGTAGCAGATTCTAAAGCATGGCGCAAGTTGAAAATGCAGTATAAAAAGTTAAGCATTTTACTGAATAACAGATGGCAACTGCTCATTATAAAGTGGCACATCATAAAAATGTGTAGTCTGAGCCTTGATATACCACTAAAATTGCCGGTTAAAAACCGCTCCATTATACAGGCATTTATAGATTATAAAAATGTAGTTATTACTTTTTCAACTATCTTTTTGATGTCCTCCTTAATCCGCTGATAATTCATTTGTATTTCTGATTGGGATATGTCCCTTACGTCGGGCATGAGTTTATAATTTTCTTCTTCCTCCCGGATCGCGTCATGGTCGTTCTGTATTTGGCAGTGAAATGTTTTCAGATCGATCTTATTGCCAGGATCGTCGGCGACCATACCTACAAACTCTCCCGAAGACAAACCTGCTATTTTGGATGCGGGTATCGCACAATCTAATTGCGTAGAACGGCTAACGGAAGTATCACTGCTATTAATGGATACACTTTCCTTTTGCTGATTGATCTTACCAAAGCGTTCGGAGAGTTGTTTGGCTGTATCTCCGGTTACCTGGCCACAAACGATGTTACCGACAATATTCATAATAACTTCTGCCTGTTCCCGGCCGTAATCTTTTTTGAGCTGGCTGTAATCCTGAACGGCTAAAGTTACTGCGACTTTATTTGACCGCGCGGTAGCAATCAGGTTATCAATGCCGTTAAAATAAATGGTTGGGAACTCATCGAATATCAGGCTGCATTGCTGCTGATGCTTACGGTTCACTAGTTTATTAATCCGGTTTACATAGAGAGACAGCACCGCACCATAGACCTGTGATTTCTGAGGATTATTCGCCAGGCAAACTACTTTAGGCTCATCCGGATTATTAATATCCAACGAAAAGTCATTGCCGCTCAATACATAATAAAGCTGCGGCGAAGACAACCGGGCCAGACTGATCTTGGCACTGGCGATCTGTCCTTCTAACTGCTCATAGGCTTCATTTTTCCAGGCAGATATAAAAGGATTGATCAGTACTTCAATTTCCGGTTCGCTGCCCAGCACTGCGAACAAATCCTTATAGTCTACTAATGACAACTCAATCACATGCGGCAGTGTGCAATATTTGCCTCCCGCGTACTTTTTAAGGAACCAGATCAATGCAGTAACAAAATTAATAGGTGATTCGACGAAGAAGTCCCCCTGTTTTTTGATCCACTCGCGGTTTAACCCCAGCATGATGGTGCGGGCTGATTCCATAGCATCGGTAATATCCAGCATGGTTTCCGGCTCCAGCGGATTACTGCGGTGCATAATATTTTCGAAATTGATGACAAAAAATGACCTGCCGCCATGTTCAAGTAATGCGTTGTAGGCAATCCTGGAAAGGTCATCGTATTTAAAATCATAAATGAGCATACTGAAGCCCTTGGCGATATGCTGTGTAATGATGTGGCGAATGACAAAATAGGATTTACCGGCACCGGGGCTGCCACCGACGAGCGTGCCACGAAACGGATTGATGATATTGATCCAGCTATTCCGCTCTTTGCCTTTCAATTGGTATTTGGCAGGCAGATTGATAGAGTATTCATTTTCAAGCAGCCGTTCTTCCTGAGGAAAGGTTTCATTTTCTTTGTTGAAAATATCGCTGCCCAGTTTGAGTTTCAGCATTCTGAACAGCAGACTGCCACCTGTCATGAATAATAGGTAGCCAAATGCGGTAGTTGCTATGTAGACCGCTGTTTTTGCTTCAACGGTAAATGGCAATGCTAAAAATAAACCGCTAATAAAATACAAGAACAATCCTGTCAGACAGTACGTGAAAATAGTCTTCGGCCTGATCTTCTCATCCCGCTTACCTTTACTGCCGACCAGCGAAACCACCAGTAAAACCAAGGCACTCAACTTCGCAACCAGCACGGTTTTGAAGATCGCCATTTTAGAAAGCGGGAATAAGATATGATCAACGACTTTATGCGTCAGATTCATTTCCCGGAATCCCGGGTAACAGCATAGATAGAAATGAATGATCAGTGTAGCGATACTCAGCAGCCTGGTAAAATCGATGATCTTACGCAAAGCCTGTTCGTTTTCTCCCGTTTGCATACTATTAAAGTTTAAGTCCTTTACGTTTTTTGCGTTTGAATTTATTCAGGGCGGCCAGGTCTTCACGCTCTGCCGCAAATAAGACATCCATCAATTCATTTCCGCCAGTAGCGGTTTGTCGCAATACGTTGCCCGCAATTTCATCATCGCTTTGCCGTTGCCTGTTGATTTTACCGGGTAGATCGGGCAGTAACTGAGCACTAAGCTGATTGGCGCTATAAGCCTTGCCCAGGTCACTGCCGTTAAATACTACCTTGTTTTTTTGATCGATGAAAGTCACACCGTAAATGCGCCCTTCATCATTCTGGCGAAGGATTACCTGAATATCTTTTTTCAGCAATTCCCCTTGAAAGGTGTTTTTGGTTTGCGGCTTTGCCAGTACCAGGTCCAATATTTTGATAAGTCCTTCTTTAAAGGGCTTGCGTAATTGTGTATTAAGCCTGAATTTTTCTTCCAGGCTTTTTAATGTCGGTTTACCATAGATGGTACTGGCCTTGATCGGCACCCCAATTTTGTTACCCTGCTGATCAAGTACCCAGTAAATCAATCCTTCACGGGCATACATGCGGGAATCTTTAGCTCCACGGTCAGCCTGGATATGGTATTGTTGTAAAACCGCGTTGAGTTCCGGAACACTGGTGAATTTGTAGCTCCTCAGCGTAAAACTCAGGATATTGGTGATGGTGCGCTTGGTTTCGGCTTTGCCATACGATGCTACGGCTATGGCCGCTTTAAGATCGGGCTTTTGTTGCGTTTGTTCTTCGGCTTTAGTCAGGCCATATTTAATTTCGATAACCTTACGTATTTTTTCCGATTCGTTTTGGCCGAGGTAATGCAGATTGATGCGCTCACCGTTACGTTTGATATTGGTGGTCACGATATGGATATGCGGATGCCCGGCATCTTCGTGCCGGTAAACTAAATACGGCTGCGTTGCAAAACCAATACCACGGAGGTAATCTCCCGCAATCCCGCGTAAAGTTTCATCTGCCAGGTATTCCCCGTTTGGGAAATTCAGGGAGATATGAACCGCGTTTGTTTTTGAGCGCTGGTTCATCGCCGCCAGGTCTGTGAGCCGGAAAAGTTTGTCATAGAATGACAGGCACTCCGCGTCTTTGGGGTAGCCGACCGCCGCTATCAATACCGCTTTATCCTGTTTCACTTTGTTCTCGTTGTAATTGAGCGCGCCGATCAGGCTTTTGCCGCTCTTAATTTTTGCGACCATATATCCGCGTATTGGTTCATCCGTTCTTTGATCTGGCTAATGGACGGCTCCAGTTTGGTATTGATCACACTGAGCAAATTCATCCATAGCCGAGTATCAGCATTTCCGTGAGCGCTATTGATGCTCCGCATGGCCTGGTTAAGATTGTTGCCGATAGCGTTGAGTTCCTGCCTGAGCAGGATCATTTCTTCCAGCACATCATCCATTGCTTTATCGCGATAGGTGACCGTTATGGGCTTATCCAAAAGCAGGCTGCGCATATACTCGCTCAACTTCCTGAACTGGGTCTTTTGGAACCTGCCGTTCAGCAACCGGTACTCGTCAGGTTTCAACCGGATATTGTACCACCTTGACCTGTTATCTTCCTGTACACTCATATTGTTATTCTTTAAAAATCCGACTTCGGAGGATTTTTGCCTGGACCATGGCCGACTGCGGAGGCCGGGGCAAGATTCAATTGTGACACAATTGTACATCTTGCTGACTGCTGCGAAGCGGGCGGTCTTATCCTGCTATCAGTGTTTTATTCGGCATTTTTGATTGTTTGTTCTGGCTTCGCCTTATGGCTGAGATAAAGTTCAAGCGCCTGGATGTTGATGTCTTTAAGGGATTCATCATACTCTAATCCAAAAGTTTTGAGCCGCTTTAAAAGGCCTTTAGGTATGCGGTTATTGAACTGTACTTCAGGTTCATTCGGAACGGGTTCGGCTTTGACCGGCATGACTTCCTGAATGGGTGTCTTAGGCCGTTCCTGTTTGAGTTTGTCGGCCAGGTTGCCGAGTTTGTTTTTATAATTTTCCATTTGCTATCAAAATAGTTTGCTATTAATCCATGCAGCATTGCTATCATACTATAATGCTATCAAACTTTGCTATGATGCTATTCTGCTAACTTGCTATCAATGTATTTTGCGATGATGCTAGCTTACTACAGAAATAAAAAGCTATCATGCTACATTGCTATTTCGGTACTGATTTGTTCGACAACTTCCTCTGCCAACATCATGAGTTCCTCTTTGGCTTTGGGGTCGTTGCCTTTTAAAATCCCTGCGGTCATAGACGACCGTGCGATACTCACCCGGTCATGCACCCTTGTTTTTAATAATGGCGTATCCATGCTTTGTAATAACTCCGCTACGTCTTTGGTAATCCCCGATCTTGGTTTAACCATATTCAATACAATACCTGCTTTAATGTGCGGAGTTTTCCGTTGCGCTTCCTTGATCAGCGCCAACGTGGAACGAATGGCCATGACATCGAAGAACCCGGCTTTAGTCGGTATCAGGATAAAATCCGAGTGCTGAAATAATTCCGGCAGTTTGCCGGACAGATACGGCGGCGTATCGACGATGATAAGGTCATAGGCCAGTTTTTCGATATCCGCTAATTGATCAGCGCCGATAACGGCCAGTTCAGGAAAATCCTCACGGATATGGTACAAAATGCCCTGCAAATCGGTGTCTACAAGGGCGACTGATAATTGATCCTGGAAACATAGCGCCAGGTTGATCGCTAAAGTGCTTTTGCCTACGCCACCTTTCTGGTGGGCTATGGTGATGATCTTTGCCATAATTTTTGATATTTTTATAGTTTACTGGTATGATAGCAGCGCATTTTCCCGCTGCCGTTTTCTGAGCTTTTGTTCCTGCTCATAATTGAAGATCCATTCTCCGGCTAACAGCTTCCAGTTACGGTAGGGCGTGCCTTTGGAACTACTCCAGTTGGCTTTTTCGTAGAAGCTATAAAATACACTCGCCTGCGTGGCAAGTCCTTTCTGGTCAAAATAGATTTCCACCAATATCTTTTGCGGCGGCATCTCGGTGCCGAATCCTTTTTGCAAAATGTGTTCGGGTTTCCTGCGCTCCGCAGGCACCCGCCTGGCTTTACGTTTGGGTGTTTGGAATAACATAAGAGTAAAATAGTGGCCGGACGCTGGCAGGAAGGCCCGGCCGGTTAAACATCAGGCGCTTTTGTTGGCGGACATCATGAAAGTGATGTCGTCGTAATCATAGTAGATAGAGCCTCCGATCTTGGTAAAAGGCAGAACCCCGCTATCTCTTAATGATTGCAAAAAGCCGTGTGAGATACCCAGCAGCTTTTTAACTTCGGCCGATTTAAGCCATTTTTTTCCGGGCACCCCGCTGGCGCATTCTTTAACGATACGTTTAACTTCCTGAAGTATATCGTTTTTGAAATCCTCCAGGTCACCCAGGGTTAATATCTGGTTCCGCGTCGGAACCATCCCCATTCTTGATCTCTGTTCAGTTGCTTTGTCCATAACTTTGAATTTTAAGGACTTCAAAATTCGGAAGCAGAAAAATCAGAAAATGACAACTTTGGAAAGGGTGGCGTCATTTTTAGGTAGAAAAGGAACGGAATAGACTAAAACGGACCGAAAACAAAAAATCGAATCACCGATTGGGATTTTAATCCTGTTATGCTATAATGATAGTTTGCTATAATACTAGCTTAATGGCACTTTGAGCTCAAAATGCTCCTGGTGTTATTTTTGAATCAACGGATAAGGTATGTTAAATGCCTCCTGCCGGACTTTAAAGTGCTCGGCCAATTTACGGATGACTTCTTTGGATAAGCCTTTTTTATAATTCAAAATATCAGAAACATACCCCTTGCTCACACCAAGTAATTTTACAATGTGTTGTGATTTTAAATGATGATCAGTCATAAAAGAACGAAGCAATTTAATAGGGTCGCTATCA
This sequence comes from Mucilaginibacter gracilis, assembly GCF_003633615.1. NCBI lineage: Bacteria > Pseudomonadati > Bacteroidota > Sphingobacteriia > Sphingobacteriales > Sphingobacteriaceae > Mucilaginibacter > Mucilaginibacter gracilis. Next base: position 4,802,785 of record NZ_RBKU01000001.1, read on the forward strand.
GCCGAGGTATGGTGGGATGCGTCATACGTTTCGATCAGCAGGGTTAACAGATCGATCTCATCCTGAATGTCTGAAGAGACCTTATTATCTACCAGTTGTTCTAATAACTTGCAATAGGCATCATATTGATCTTTGCCTTTAATGACCTTATACTTCAAACCGGACGTTTTCATGATTGGCCAAAAATACAAAAAGTTCACATTTTGTGAACTTTTTGTACCGCATTAACTGGTATATATTACCACTGCACCGATATTTGCAAATGGCCGTTCAGTCCATTCTCTATGATATTCCGAAGCGAGGAGATTCGGACGTCTTTCAGGTTATTTTCCACTTTGGAAATATAAGCTTTGGTCGTACCACATTTTTCAGCCAATGCTTCTTGAGTCATGCCTTTTGACAGCCGGGCTTCTTTTAACATTGCCCCGATAATAAATGCTTCTGCATCCCTTTCAAATTGATCACGGGTAGGGGTACCTACGGGACCATATTCTTTTTCTATCACCTCATCAGAGGAGATGAGATTTTTGTTCTTGCTCATATTCTTTTTTTATAGTTAAAGCTTTAGTTATTTCATCTGCCGATGTTTTTTGAGTTTTTTTCTGAAACCCATTGAACAGGACCACCAACGTACCCTCGTCAAAACAGCAAAATATCCGGAAGATATCACTACTATGTTGTACTCTTATTTCATAAAGACCATTCGTTCCCTCTAAATGTTTAAGATAAGTCGAAGGGACTTTTTGGATATTTTCAATTAGTTTGATCGTCCAATAAATTTTGGCTTTCACTTTGGGTTTTTGCGCTGTTATAAAATCCAACGCGTACCGCTTTATAATATTTTACTTTTCGAACTTGCATACAAGTTTACATAAAGTTGCCCAATTGGGCAACTTGTTACATTATATTTTTATAAGAAAAAAGTTGTTCAATGATCAGCACACTTACCTGAGCTGCACGCGGGCCTTTCAAGACACTGGATAACATAAATAGTCCTCCATTTGTAAATGCCAATGGAGGGAGTTTCTTCAGCTCGGAAAGGCCAGGAGATATTTGTTCAGCAACCTGTTGCCATTCTTCCGGTGTCAGCCAAAACATGAAGTCGGGCGGGAAGCGTTTCGAGTACTTGGTAACCGCTTTATGCAGTACCGAAATTTTTACTTCATACAATGCAGCTGCATCGAAATCAAATACTACCGTTTGGTTACGAACTTTGAAAACTTTGCCGGTTAATAATTCTATCAATTTATCTGGAGTTGCCATGATTGAAATTTTATATTTTTATTATGAATGATTCCGCTCCGGGCACTGCCGGGCTTTTTATGATCTTTTGAGCGTTGCCCACATTAGTTATTGGCGTTGATCAGGTTTACTACGACCTTTACCATGATATCCTTTTCATCCGGTTTACTCTCTGCGATCATCAATGTTAAGGCCACCAGCGCATTATTTTCGATACGCTTCGATCCATTAGGACGATAGAGGTGGCGGTTCTTTTCAAGGAACCAGACAAAAAGGTAAGCGGCTATGCGCTTGTTGCCATCTGAAAAGGAATGATTTTTCACAACGAAATACAAAAGGTTAGCCGCTTTCTCCTCTATTGTCGGATAGAACTCTACTCCGCTGAATGATTGGTATATGGTACCTATCGAACCTTTGAACGAATCGTCTTTTTCATTAGCAAACAAACTACTGGCACCAAAAACGATTTTTAAATCATTGATGGCCTGCATAGCTTCTTCATAGGTTGCAACAAAAAGCTGATGGTCATCAGTACCTTCGAGCACAAGTTCCTGATGGTCATACTTATCAAGTATTTCAAGTGCGTAACTATAATCCGTCACTACTTTTAACAAGCCGGTAGCTTCATCAGATGTCAATTCTTTATTTTTAAGCACGTTGCCTAATAGATTTACGGCTTGCTTTAAAGAATTGAATTGCTCGGACTGCTCTTTTAATTTCCGCTCGTTTAGGGTATATCCCTTAATCAAATAATCTTTTAGTATCTGGTTAGCCCAAATACGAAACTGTGTTCCTCTTTTGGAATTCACACGGTAACCGACTGAGATTACAGCGTCAAGATTGAAATACTCAACGAGATAAGTTTTCCCGTCACTGGCAGTTGTTGCATTTTTTGCAACAACTGAATCCCGTACTAATTCGCCTTCCTTAAAAATGTTACTAAGGTGTCTTGATATGACGGATTTATCTCTTTCAAAAAGATTGGTCAATTGGTGAAGAGATAACCATAAGGTGTCGTTTTCAAGCATGACGTCTACAGTTAGACTGCCGTCAACTGCTTGATATATGATAATTTGATCTTGATTCATGATGTTTGTTTTTTATTGTTATCGATTTTGAAATCACTGGTAAATTTGCCCCGTTACTATTTTTCAAATGCGCAAAAGCCTTTTGCAGAATTGCGTTAAATGGCCAAATACTTTACCTGGCCTTTTTTACAGTATTTGAAGATTATTTGTGGGACGTAGGTCGTTTAGGCCCGGGCTCCAGCTTTTCCCGGAGTACGCTCATATCATCACCGATCTTTTTGAGGAGTACTCTGGCATAGATCTGTGTGGTAGCGATCTTGGTGTGTCCCATCATCTTGCTCACCGTTTCAATAGGAACGTTGTTGGACAAGGTGACCGTGGTTGCGAATGTGTGACGCGCAACACCGAAGGTGAGCACCTTCTTGATGCCATTCATGAAACCGATCTCTTTCAGGTAACTGTTCACTTTTTGATTGGAAAGATTGGGGAAGAGCGTACCGGTGATCTCCGCACGGCCCGAACGGAGGTAACGCTCCAGCATTTGCTGTGCGACAGGAAGTATGGGGATATTAGTCGGCTCGTTGCTTTTCTGGCGGAATAGCTTGATCCACTGGGCACCATCTTCGCCGGCCGTGATATTGGACTCTTTCAGATTCATCAGGTCTACATAGGAGAGCCCGGTATAGCAACTGAATACAAAAAGGTCCCGTACGATGTTCAGCCGGTCTACTGCAAAATCCTTTCCCTGAATGGAATTAAGTTCTTTTTGATTGAGAAAAGCGGTTTCCACCTTTTTGTAGCGGAATTTGTAATTCTTGAATGGATCACGTGATAACCAGGTAAGTTTCAGCGCCAGGGTCGTCATTTTACGCAGACGGATGAGGTGTTTCATCACGCCGTTATTGTTCATCGGCCTTTGGTGGTCTTTGGGCTTATGGTTCCGGAGATAGGTCTCAAAATCAATAATGAACTTGTAGTCAATATCATTGATCCTGATATCGGTTGTATGGCGTTTTTCCTTCAGGAATTTCTCCAGGTACCGGCGGGTAACGGCATAATGTTTCAGCGTACTCCAGGTGAGGGCAGCAGCGGCCGTCTCATAATGATAGTCCATCAGTTTACTGAGCGAATAGGTTTCTTCAATTTCTTCTCCCAAGAACATGGATTTTAGTAATTGCGGCGTTACTTCTTTACCTGCGATCTGTAATTGCTGATAATAAGTGGTGATCGTAAATTTGACCTGCTCCAGGTAAGCATTGGTTTCTTTGGCTTCGGGAACTTTGATCTTCAGGCCGCCCCGTCCTTTGTCCCAGTTGTCCACTTTGACGTAGTGCTTTAGCGCAAAATGGATCCGCTCTTTGTTGACCGTTACGGATACGTAAACGTTGGTCACGCCATCCTTTGCCTTTTCTTTTTTGATGGTGAAATGCACACCAAATGACTGCGATGTTTTCATCTTTTTACAGTTTTTAAGTGAATAAATGATTAATTACCGCCTGAAACCGTCATTTTTCAGGGCGCAGAAAGGGCGCAGGAAAGATTTGAATAGCAGTCTTTTTAAGTCTTTTTTGATCTATGTTTCAAGACTTAAATAGCTGTTTAACAGTCCATTAACCCATAAATGCGCCTAAAATTAAAATTTAATTTCAGGGTGCCGGATTGGTGTTTTACCATGTGCATTCGTAAGGACTGAAAAGGATTCGAATAAAATAGAAAACCCTCTAAATCAGCGATTTAGAGGGTTTTTAGATTGGCAAAAAAGCCATTTTGTGCGCCCACCTGGGCTCGAACCAGGGACCAAAAGATTATGAGGCCAGTTTTTAGTGGTTTAATATGGTTCAATATGAACTTAAACATCTGATTATCAATTATTTTTAAAACAGATAAATTTGGTTCGAAACAGGTAAAACCGTATATTGTCGTACCTATTTCGTACCAATATGTCGGTGATTAAAGTCGTTTTAAGAAAAAAACCAAAGGCGGACGGAACCCTGCCTTTAGCGATACGCCTCTACAAAGATGGCAAAGAAAATTATATCTATCTCGGGTATTACCTATCCAGCGAGTTCTGGGATGCCGAGAAACAGCGCGTTAAAAAATCCCACCCCAATTCTGCGCGGATGAACAATCTAATTGCTAAAAAATTGTCGGAGGCAATGGACAAAACATTAGAATTGGAAGCTGCCCGCGAACATGTTTCATCAATGGCCATGAAGCAGAAAGTAAGGCCCAAAGGGGGCAAGAATTTTTTTACGCAAGCTGACCTTTATATCCAAACGTTGAAAGAGGCCGGAAAATACAATCGTTACAACAGTGATAAATCGAAGATCGCTTGTTTCAAAGCCTTTTGCGGAACGTCCGATATCGCATTCTCGGATATTACCGTGCCTTTACTGGAAAAGTTTAAACATTACTGCCTTACAGAAAGGAAAGTATGCGAACGCACGGCCATCAATCATTGGGTGGTTGTCCGCACTGTTTTTAGCCAGGCGATCAAAAGCGAAATTGCCGATATACGGCACTACCCTTTTGGCCGGGGGAAAATTGTCATTAAATTCCCCGAAACGAAAAAAGTGGGGATTTCTGCCGAGGATGTACAAAAGCTCGAACGCATAGACCTCCCCTATCCTATTCAAAACCATGTACGTAACCTTTGGTTATTTGCTTTTTATTTTGGCGGCATGCGGGGCGCGGACGTTCTTCGTTTGCGCTGGTCGGATTTTAAGGATGGCCGCCTATACTACACGATGGGTAAAAACCTTAAACCCGTTTCATTAAAAGTGCCTGAAAAAGCAGTGGCTATTTTGAAGATGTATAAACCTGACCAACGTAGTGAGGACGATCTTGTATTTCCCGAATTAAAAGTTTTTGACAACCTGGACGATAATTTCAAAGTTCAAAAACAGATTGCCCTAAGCCTTTGCCGTCTCGATAAGATACTCACCGACAAAGTAGCGGCAAAAGCAAAAATCAATGGCCGGATTACGATGCATATTGCCCGGCATACCTTTGGAAGAATCGCAGGGGACACGATTGCATTAACCACTGCCCAAAAATTATTCCGACATTCCGACATTTCCACAACGATGGGGTACATGAACAATTTTATCCATAAAGATGAAGACGATGCCTTAGATAGGGTTATCAATTTCAAGGGTGTAAATGATAACAAAACAACCGGGCGGGGGCGAAAAGCAAAGGTTGTATAGGCGGTGTTGCGGATTTTGTTGCGGCGCTCAATCCGCTAGAAACTGAGCGGTTACCAGTCGAATTTCATTCACGAAGAAGCCGATAATGCTTTGGATGCAGTAGTTGGGTTTTAAAAATCCGGTTTATTGGTGCATAAGCAGGCATCTAAAAGAAGATGTGGTATCCGTTTTGTATTCAAATACCAGTCTTTAAGCTTGGTTGTATTAGCATTCAGATAAAAAATTAGTTTATTTAATATTCCCTTATGAAAATATTTTAACGATTAGTTACAGGAAATCATAAGTCGATCATTATTGAAAAATAGTGCAATTAATCATTCAAAATATTTTTTTATTTATCAATAATTGCTAATATTTACCTATTAAACTATTGATGTTAAAACGATGCTTTTCCCCGAAGCGGGTGTTTTAATATTTAACATGAGTTATTTACCGGTGCTTTGCTCCGGTAAGTTTTAATATTTAAATCAAAATAAAATTTCCTGCAAAGCCATTTTCAAAAACACCAATTTGAAAGTTATTAAATAGCTATCATGAAAAAAAATGACCTTTCTCTATGGGCCTTCAATACAAAAAAGTAATAGTTCCGTCACAGCAATCAACCTAAATACCTAAAAAATCACTATCTTCTTTATGTCAAAGAAAGGAATACTTCTATCTGTTGCTTTGTTTATTGGGGCGTTATGTGCCCGGGCGCAGGATCAGTCTATCAATTCACCATTGCTAACCACCGTTTTGCCTCCCGCGCCGAACGCCTATGAGATCACCAAATACAGCGCACTCCCGGTAAATCTCTCGACGGGATCGGTCTCGGCGAATATCCCGCTCGGCCAGGTCAGTTCGGGAAAGGTACGGGTTCCCATTTCGCTCGCCTACAACTCCGGAAGCGGGGTAAAAGTTAACCAGATCGCATCCCGTTCGGGTATGAGCTGGGTTTTAAACGCCGGCGGAGTTATTACGAGGTCAATGTATGACAAACCGGATGAGAGTTATCCCTACGTGCATCCACCAGCCGACTCTACTTCGAGTTCCTACCCATATGAATATTACGACTATTATAAGAGCGTGGCTGGGGAACTGGGCGATTCTCAATCTGACATCTTCAACTTCGACTTCAATGGCTATTCGGGAAGGTTCATCCTGAACCCGGCGAACAAAACACAGATAGTAATGGTTTCGGCAAGCACGCTGAAGATAGAAACCAATTTTCATGGTGAGTTCAGCGGTGACTGGACGTTCCGGGTGACCGACCCGACCGGAACGAAATACCTCTTCGGTGGCACGGGAGCCACGGAACAATCCAAAACCGTTCCCGAAGGCTCCTGCGGTAAAACTTTCGCCAGTTACGTTCCGAACGCCTGGTATTTAAAAAGCATACAGCATTATACGGGTGAGTATATCTGGCTTACTTATGCGCCATGTACCTTTGACTATCTTGCCGATGAGTCGGAAAGCATGGTCCGTACGCCGTTGCACCCAGGATTAGGAAATAACACTTGTGCCTTCACTGACCCCATCAGAACCGAATACCAGTTATGCCCCAGCGACCTGCGAAGCAATGGGGTAATCCTCAAGTCCATCAACTCCCGGTTCCAAAGTGTAAAGTTCAATTACAGTACCAGGCTGGATGTTGTGGGCGATTCGCTATTGACCGGTGTTGATTTTTATAGCCGCGATCTTATAGATACCACGCAGGTTACGCTTAAAAGCAGTTTCGGCATGAATTACGTGTACTCCAATAATGCATTTTATTACAATCCAAACGGCACCTCCACTCCACTCACCCACAGGCCCTTCCTTGTGCAGGTGCAACGCACGGGAACAGGTTTGCAGGCTGAAACGCATAAGATGGCCTATTACGATATCAATGGCCTGCCTTCGCGGCTTTCGTTCGCTCAGGATTACTGGGGCTATGCCAACGGTGCCAACAATACCCACCTGATCCCTCAGAGTACCGACCCCGACGAAGTGCTCAAGTTCCCGGTCGATATGGCCAACCGCGAGCCGAACGCGTCATTTGTCTATTCCGGGCTGCTCAGTAAGATCACCTACCCGACAGCGGGAACAGACAGCATCATTTACGAACCCCATACGGTGTACGACACCCGTTCTGTATATCCTCAACCTACCACCGTGGACAGGACGGTAACCGGTACCGGGATACATGATGAGGTTGCGGATACCTACAACTTCACCGTTGGACCCTCGCAGGTTGCCAGCATCCATGCCTGGTGCACCTACAGTGGCACAGGCGTTAATGACTTTATACACCAGCACATGTTCGTCGAGGTATTTTCCAGCGGAGATTTGTATAATCCGCTCTGGAGCGATATACTTAATATCGACAGCACCTACTACAAATCGATGCCATTGAGCTCCGGCGGTAGCTACGTCCTCAGGATCAGGGCTGATGGACAGGCTGCTGTGGCGCATGCCACCATGACCTGGACAGCGCAGGGAAACAGTGTCACGGGCAACTTCGAGACCGGAGGATTAAGGGTTTCCAAGACCGTGACCACGCCGCTTACGGGTAGCGTAACGACTAAGAAGTACGTCTATGCCGCATTGGAAACGCAAGGCATCTCTTCGGGCCTGCTGAGGGCAAGGCCCCATCCGCAGGATTATTATTCTTACGTCTACACGTCGCGACAGTGTGATGCTGGGACGTTCGTTTGGTACTTTTACAACGGCAGCAGTTCATCGCTGGTCCCCTACGAGTATGCTGCCGGCAGCCACATCTATTATTATAAAGTTATTGAGCTCAAAGGAGAGCACTGGGAGAACGGTGGCATAGAACACCGGTACCTGATTGACGCTGAAACTGCACCCTTAGTAGTACGGAACGGTACGCAACCACCCCTGTTCGGAGGTGCATCCTTAGCAATTCAGGGAACATTGATACCTGGGGTTCCAATCAGCAATTCAGGCTTTACACGTGGGCTGGAGGACATGAGCCGTACCTTCTTTACCACGGGCGGAACACCCGGAGCTTATACCTTCAAAGTCGTCAGCAGTACTGGTACTCACTATAAAACGGATAATACCTATTACAAGGTATTCGCCAATTATGTCGTGCGGCAGAATTGGATGCCGTACGCCATTCCTGATCCACCCGATAATCGCGTGTTCGCTTCTTATGATGAAGCGAGGTACAACATTGTGTGCCAATGGATATACGCGGATACGACGGTCACCACCAACTATGATCTTGCAGGTAACAACCCGGTTGTTACAAGCCAGTATGATACCTATGCGGACCAGACTCACCAGCAACTGACCCAGCGCAAAACGATCAGCAGTGATGGATCGGTCAAAACCGTATTGTACAAATACCCGCACGATATGGTGCTGGGCGGTACCACGGTACCTTATCAGGCCATGATCGACAATAACCTGATTACCCATCCCATAGAGCAATTGTATTACAAAGATGGCTTACTCAAACAAGGTTTAAAAACAAACTACGGCAGTTTTGGGAACAACATTTATGAACCTGACAGCATTGAGACTAAAACCGGGACGGGAAATTACGAGTCGCGCATTCGCTTATATAGTTACAATACCAATGGCGGCTTGCTCGCTCAATCCAAAACACATGGTTCAAAAACAAGTTACCTTTGGGGGTACGGCAATTTGTTACCGGTTGCAGAAATAAAAACCGCGAACGAAAACGAAATATTTTACGAAGGCTTTGAGTATACTTCGGGCGCAAGTACCGCTTACAGTCATACCGGCAGCAGGAGTAATCATGGTGCGCTAACGATAAATTTCAGCCCTCCGGCGGGTAAAAACTATGTAATCAGTTGGTTCCAGAAGAACGGCAGCATATGGGACTACCACAAGGAAGCTTATACCGGAAGCAAGGCATTTTCGGCATCAGATTACATCGACGATATTTGCGTTTATCCGGAACGGGCACAAATGTCAGTTTACGCTTACGACCCTTATATTGGTCAAACGGCCGGGATAGATGCCAGAGGCTCAACAACATCTTATGAGTACGATAACTACCAAAGATTAACCAATGTACGGGATTTAACGGGCAATATTCTTAAAAGCTATCAGTACCATTTTAACAGCAGTCCGCCGGCAACTGTTTATTACAATAATGCACAAACCCAATCTTACCGCAAAAATTGCCCCGGCGGTTTTGGAAGTTTGGTAAGCTATACCGTCTACGCGGGTACATACAGTTCTATCACCAGCCAGGCTGATGCAGACGCCCAGGCAATAGCCGAAATGAACATTGCCGGACAAGCAAATGCCAATAATAACGGCCAATGCTTTACCGGTACCCGGCATTTTAGTTATGAAAACGACTGCAATATAGCGGGCGGTTCAAGCACGCCATCCGGTGGTATCACTTCCCTGAAATTTAAGGATGCTTCGGGCAACGTACTCTATACTTTTACCGAAAGCCAACTGATGGTCGGAATAGATGTCCCGGTAGGCCTGTATAACCTGGAGCTGCAAACTTACGGGTCAACCTATAACCTGACCACTCACCTGGGCTGGTCAATACTATCCATTAATAATTTTATCGTTAACAATACCAATGCTGCCGGAAATATATACACCATCAGCAATGCCGATTTAACAACGGCAGGTTCATGGGCAATAACAGTAGGTAGCGCACTTTAAAAACGGGAAAATGAAAAGGAAACAGCCGGATAATAAAACACATCAATTACCCTTACCAGGGACAATAAACCGCCATCATATGAAAAAGATATTCACGATATTAAGCCTCATTCTGTTGATTTCAGTAAGAGGTTACAGCCAACAAATAGACACGACCAAACATAAAGAAAGCGACCATCACCGGATGACCCGGTTCATCAGCCAGCGCCTGAACTTGGACTCGGTTAAAGCGGCGCAGATTGTGGCGATCCAGGACAGCTACAAAGCGGGTATGAAACAGGTGATTAGCAACGGAAGCCTGACTGAAACGCAGAAACACCGGGCGATAGATTCGCTGGTTATTAAAAAGAACAACAGCCTTTCGGCGATCCTGACCCCGGAACAGCAGGAAAAGATCATTCCTTCTACCGAGCGTCAAAAAAAAGGATTGCAAGGCAATCAGAAACCCTAAGCACCCAGTCATAAAACCTTCACAATAACAATCTTGATGAAAAGGATCATTACACTAACGGCCTTCGTGTTATTAGGTATGCGGGCGCTTACGGCCTCGGCGCAGGACGGTTTACATATTTCTACCGCCCTCGATGCAGGCACTTTCGCCTGCGGTTCGGGAAGCTTCTCGGATTTAAACAATACAAATTATGCCGTTGAAAGCTATAACAATGCTTACAAGGTTATCTGGCATAAGTTTACTTTGACACAAACGGCCAACGTAACTGTATCGTTATGCGGATCGGGCTGGGATACCTACCTGTACCTGGTTAATCAATCCGGCAGCGTTGTTGACGCTAACGACGACAATTATACTGCTTGCAGCAGTGCATCCTCGTTTATCAGTGAGACAAACCTTTCAGCCGGAACCTATTACATCGCAACCGGCGGTTACGGATCCAATACAGGTAATGTTTCCCTGGAACTGGACGTAACAGGCACAGGCAGCGCAGGCCCCGGTTCAGGAACCGCCAATGCGATCTCAGCCGGTACTTTTACATCGGCAGGAGGTGTCTATACCGATACAAGGAGTAATAACGACCCCTGCCTGGGTAATTTTGTAGGCCAGCCGAGCAATGATATTTTTTACAGGTTAACGCTAAGCAGTGCAGCAACGGTCAATATCAGCACCTGCGGCAGCGGTATAGATACCTATCTGCACCTGATAAACGCCGCCACCAATACCGAGATCGCAGCGGATGATGACGGCGGTTGTGGCAACTTCACCTCGGCTATCACGGCACCACTTGGGGCGGGTACCTATTATGTGGTGAGCGAGGGCTATAGTACTGCCCAGGGTTCAATTACCACGACAATCACGGTGGGTGCTGGTTTACAAGCCCCCTGCATCACTTATACCACGCCCGAAACCTTTTATACCGGGACAGCCATCACAGCACTGGTACCGGCTAACGCCTGCGGGGCGGTAAGCGTTGGTGGTACTTCTACTTTTTCTACCGGCTATAGCCAGCCGCTGGGTGCAGCAATAGACGCTACAGGGAATGTTTATGTGGCTGATGCAGGAAATCACCAGATTTATAAAATAACGCCTGCGGGCACAAAAACACTGCTGGCGGGAAGCGGTTATACAGGCTTTACTAACGGGAACGGCAGTGCCGCATCTTTCTATCACCCGGTAGGGATGGCCGTTGATGCCTCGGGCAATGTGTATGTGGCCGACGAAGACAATCATGCGATCCGCAAGATCGACCCGTCGGGAAATGTGACCACTTTTGCCGGAACAGGCTCCCAGGGTAGCACTAACGGTTACCGTACCTATTCAAGCTTTTACTACCCCTGCGGTGTTGCTGTAGACGCTTCGGGAAATGTTTATGTAGCGGATACCTATAACAACCTCATCCGTAAGATAGACGCTGTTTCGGGCAACGTAACCACACTGGCAGGTACGGGCACGGCAGGATGGCTGGACGGCAGCGGAAGTACAGCTAAATTCAGCCAGCCGTTCAGTATCGTGGTTGATGCATCGGGTAACCTTTTTGTAACCGACAGGAGTAACCATCGGATCCGGAAGATTACACCCACGGGTGTGGTGAGTACAGTAGCAGGCAGCGGCACGGCAGCTTTTGCCGACGGCAGCGGAACGGCGGCGAGTTTCAACGCCCCTACAGGGCTGACGCTCGACCAGGCCGGTAACCTGTACGTGACGGACGAGAATAACCAGCGGGTGCGTAAGATTGATGGATCGGGCAATGTCAGCACTTTTTCAGGGAGCGGCAGTATCGGATCGGCCAACGGGGCCGCTAACGCATCCAGCTTTTACAATCCCTTCGGTATAGCGGCAGATAAGACTGCCGGATATTTATACGTGGATGATGATAGCAATGCACAGGTGCGTAAGCTCAATTATCTCGGTTATACCATTACGCCTGCCTTACCGGCGGGGCTGAACTTTGATAGCACGACCGGAACAATCAGCGGAACACCAACCGCAGCATCCACGGCAACTACCTATACCATCACGGCCAATAACAATATCGGCAGCAGCACGACCACCCTGAGCATAACGGTATCAGCCACCGGCTGCTCTTCCATGGCAGCAGTGCCCAGCAGCGATCAGAATTATGTTGCGACTTATACGCCACGAAAAGAACTCCTTAACATAACGGACCTGTCGGTTAATGCATGCGATGTAATGCAAACCGTTCAATACCTCGATGGCCTGGGCAGATCTTTACAAACGGTACAGGTTAAAGGTAGCCCTGGCCGCAACGATATGGTTCAGCCCACTGTGTATGACAGGTTTGACAGGGAAGTAAGCAAATATCTGCCTTATACCACAACATCCGGCATGCCGGGCAGCTACAAGCCGGATGCGTTAACGGGTGCTCAGAATAGTTTTTACCAGCCTCATACAGGTCAGGACTTTAACCCGATCAGTATACCATCGGCAGGTACGGCATTCGAGCCGTCGCCATTGAACAGGGTATTGGAGCAGGGCGCACCGGGAACGGACTGGCAGCTTGGCGCGCATACCAATAAAACAGACTATGGCACGAATGATGCCACTTCCCTAACCACCGGTACGGGGTATTGGGCAAAACTATTCGGCGTGAGTATTGATGCGGTAACGGGAGCCAGGACGCTTACAGACCAGGGAGTTTACGGAACAAACCAACTCCACGTAACCGTGACCAAAGATGAGAACTGGACAAGCGGAAAAGATCATACCACTGAAGAATACAAAGATAAGGACGGGCATGTTGTTTTGAAGCGCACTTTTAACGGAACCGATATATTAAGTACCTACTATGTTTATGATGATTTCGAGAATCTTTGCTTTGTACTGACACCCAAAGCCGAAGCTGATAATATCAGCGCAAGCAACCCGATAGGCCAGACTACTCTGGATAATCTTTGTTACCAGTATCAATACGACGAAAGGAACAGGGAGGTAGCCAAGAAGATACCGGGATCTGGGTGGGAGTATACGGTTTACAATATCCTGGATCAGGAGGTTGCCACCCAGGATGCCAATCAACGCGCACAAAATCAGTGGATCATCACCAAATATGATGAATTGGGAAGAGTGGTTATTACCGGGATATGGAACAATGGCAATACGGCTATTAGCCCAGCAGGTTTGAAAACACTGGTATATGCGCAAGCCGTCCAATGGGAAGTTAAGGATAATGCACAAACCAATGGGTACACTTTAACAAACACGTATCCCAATAGCCTGAATACCATATTATCGGTGAACTACTATGATGACTATAACATCACCGGGCTGCCTTACGACCACCATACCGAAAATAGCACCATGACCAATGGATTGCAAACGGCAACCAAAGTGAATGTATTGGGCACGGGCGACATGTTATGGACGGTGCATTATTATGACGATAAAGGAAGGATGACCCATACCTATGCGCAGCATTATTTAGGTGGAAGCGCTAACTTAAGCAACAACAATTACGATCATATTAGTAATACTTATGATTTCTCCAACGAGGTTACCAGTACGACGAGGCAACATTATAAAAATAGCAGCGGAGCGGCGGGCCTTGCCGTAACGGTAATAGACAGCATGGTTTACGATCATATGGGGCGTAAGCTGCAAAGCTGGTCTAAGATCAATAATGGCGCGAATATATTACTGAGCCAAACAGATTATAACGAACTCAGTCAGTCTAAAACCAAGCACCTGCACAGTGAGAATAGCGGGTCAAGTTATCTGCAAAATATAGCCTATACTTATAACGAACGCGGCTGGATGACCGGCGCAAACAGCACGAAGTTTACGTTGAACCTGGCTTATAACACCAACATCAGCACAGGAGCAGCGCCGCAGTTTAACGGCAATATCGCCGAGATGTATACCACATCCGACAATACATCTGCCAACAGTAAAATGAAGTACAGCTATGATGCCTTAAACCGCCTGATCGCGGCAGATCATTCGAATAATATGCTGACTGAAAATGGCATAACCTACGATAAGATGGGCAATATCATGACCCTCAACCGTACGGAGGCAAGTTTAGCGGCGTTAAGTTATAATTATAACGGCAATCAACTAACTACCGTTTGGAAAGGCGGAGCCACGTTTAGAACTTATACTTACGATGGCAACGGTAATGCGACCACCGACGGAGGTACCAAAAGCATCAATTACAATATGCTTAACTTACCTGCAAGCGTAACGCAGGGCGGTAGTACTTTAGCCACTTACACCTACGAAGCATCAGGCACTAAAATCAGGAACACGGGCAGTGATGGCACGTGGGATTATGTTAGCGGCATCGTGTACAAAACTCCTTTGGCTGGCACAACTCCTGCAATAGCCTTCATACAAACAGAAGAAGGCAGGGCGATACCCGACGGCACTGATTACAGCTATCAATACAACTTAAAGGACCATTTAGGTAATGACCGGGTAAGTTTGGACAAGAACGGCGTTTTGCAGGAGGATGAATATTATGCATTCGGCTTGCGGAATCCAAAGTACGATAATTCTAATAACAATCGTTATCTTTACAATGGAAAGGAGATACAAACCGATTTAGTTAACCAATACGATTATGGCGCGCGGTTTTATGATCCGGTTATTGCGAGGTGGACGAGTATTGATGAAAAAGCGGAAGAACCTACTCAAATTGATAAATCACCATACGCTTATGCCAAGGACAATTCAATTAGATACAATGATCCAGATGGAAAATGTGCAGGATGCATATTTGAACTCGCACTAGCTACAGCAGGCGGAGAAGAAGCGGCGACTGTGGGTATAGGAACCCCAGTAGCGGTGGCAACCGTCGTTGTAGGCGGTTTGGTGGCTCTTGGAGATTTGGTATATGAGCATTTCCATAAAAATACTCCTTCTCCTTCTCCAGTTCATACAACTACCGCTCAAGTTCATCAAGCACCTACTATAGTTCAAGGAAGAAAACCTGCAGCACCAGGAAGTCGGCCTGGTAAAGAGTTCACTACTAGAGGAAAAAAAGAAGTTATTAATAAAAACAAAGCGAAGAATAATGGAAAGACTATTTGTGAGCATTGTGGAGTAGAAACAACAAAACCGGAAAAATCACAAAAAGGCGTGACACCACCAACAACTGAAACAAATGTTGATCATATTGATGCACAATCTAATGGCGGTAGTGGTACAGAGGAAAATGGACAAGTATTATGCAGGGGATGTAACTTAGATAAAAGCAATAAACCTAATACACCTCCGCAACAATCTCCACCGCCCCAGTCCCCACCGCCAACACAATAAGAATCAATTATGGAAAAAATATTTTTTGAATACACAGATTTAGAAGACCAATATGCTATTGAGAGTGCATGGGCAGATAAGAAAGGAGAGTACTATGTATTACGCAACATTCTTTTTTATGCGAGGGGCTATTCGTGGGGTGATACTGTAAGTGTCGAAAATAGGAATGGAGAGTTATATGTTGTAGATCTTATTGAAGAGTCGGGCCACACAACCATAAGGGTGATATTTTACGATGTTGAAATTGCGAAAGATACGGCGGAGCAATTAATCACTATGGGATGCAGTTACGAAGGAAGTAACATTGCAACATTGATATCAGTTGATGTTCCTCAAGATGTAGATTATAGGCCTATCAAATTGTTTCTTGATGAGGGTGAGATGAATGAGGTTTGGAGCTATGAAGAGGCTTGTTTGGCTCATGAATTAGATACATAACTAAACTAAGGAGGGTGTAAAATAAACTGTGTCAAAGTGTAATTAATTACCTTTAACATAGTTTAGAATGAAACAAGAAGAATCGCTCGAGTACGAGCAAATAAAGAAGAAAGCCCCGATGCTGCCGCAAGTGATTGGCTGCCGCCAGCGTCCCCGCTGGTGGTTAATATTATGCATGTAGTTTGCAACTACACGTTCAATACTTTAATGGCCTGGGCAGATCTTTACAAACGGTACAGGTGAAAGGCAGCCCTGGCCGAAACGATATGGTTCAGTCCACTGTGTATGACAGGTTTGACAGGGAAGTAAGCAAATATCTGCCTTATACCACAACATCCGGCATGCCGGGCAGCTACAAGCCGGATGCGTTAACGGGTGCTCAGAATAGTTTTTACCAGCCTCATACAGGTCAGGACTTTAACCCGATCAGTATACCATCGGCAGGTACGGCATTCGAGCCGTCGCCATTGAACAGGGTATTGGAGCAGGGCGCACCGGGAACGGACTGGCAGCTTGGCGCGCATACCAATAAAACAGACTATGGCACGAATGATGCCACTTCCCTAACCACCGGTACGGGGTATTGGGCAAAACTATTCCGCGTGAGTATTGATGCGGTAACGGGAGCCAGGACGCTTACAGACCAGGGGGTTTACGGAACGAACCAACTCCACGTAACCGTGACCAAAGATGAGAACTGGACAAGCGGAAAAGATCATACCACTGAAGAATACAAAGATAAGGACGGGCATGTTGTTTTGAAGCGCACTTTTAACGGAACCGATATATTAAGTACCTACTATGTTTATGATGATTTCGAGAATCTTTGCTTTGTACTGACACCCAAAGCCGAAGCTGATAATATCAGCGCAAGCAACCCGATAGGCCAGACTACTCTGGATAATCTTTGTTACCAGTATCAATACGACGAAAGGAACAGGGAGGTAGCCAAGAAGATACCGGGATCTGGGTGGGAGTATACGGTTTACAATATCCTGGATCAGGAGGTTGCCACCCAGGATGCCAATCAACGCGCACAAAATCAGTGGATCATCACCAAATATGATGAATTGGGAAGAGCTGTAATCACCGGGATATGGAACAATGGCAATACGGCTATTAGCCCAGCAGGTTTGAAAACACTGGTATATGCGCAAGCCGTCCAATGGGAAGTTAAGGATAATGCACAAACCAATGGGTACACTTTAACAAACACGTATCCCAATAGCCTGAATACCATATTATCGGTGAACTACTATGATGACTATAACATCACCGGGCTGCCTTACGACCACCATACCGAAAATAGCACCATGACCAATGGATTGCAAACGGCAACAAAAGTGAATGTATTGGGCACGGGCGACATGTTATGGACGGTGCATTATTATGACGATAAAGGAAGGATGACCCATACCTATGCGCAGCATTATTTAGGTGGAAGCGCTAACTTAAGCAACAACAATTACGATCATATTAGTAATACTTATGATTTCTCCAACGAGGTTACCAGTACGACGAGGCAACATTATAAAAATAGCAGCGGAGCGGCGGGCCTTGCCGTAACGGTAATAGACAGCATGGTTTACGATCATATGGGGCGTAAGCTGCAAAGCTGGTCTAAGATCAATAATGGCGCGAATATATTACTGAGCCAAACAGATTATAACGAACTCAGTCAGTCTAAAACCAAGCACCTGCACAGTGAGAATAGCGGGTCAAGTTATCTGCAAAATATAGCCTATACTTATAACGAACGCGGCTGGATGACCGGCGCAAACAGCACGAAGTTTACGTTGAACCTGGCTTATAACACCAACATCAGCACGGGAGCCGCGCCGCAGTTTAACGGCAATATCGCCGAGATGTATACCACATCCGACAATACCGCTGCCAACAGCAAGATGAAGTACAGCTACGATGCCTTAAACCGCCTGATCGCGGCGGATCATTCGAATGGCCTGCTGACAGAGAACGGCATTACGTACGATAAGATGGGCAATATCATGACCCTCAACCGTACGGAGGCAAGTTTAGCGGCATTAAGTTATAATTATAACGGCAATCAACTAACTACCGTTTGGAAAGGCGGAGCCACGTTTAGAACTTATACTTACGATGGCAACGGTAATGCGACCACCGACGGAGGAACCAAAAGCATCAATTACAATATGCTTAACTTACCTGCAAGCGTAACGCAGGGCGGTAGTACTTTAGCCACTTACACCTACGAAGCATCAGGCACTAAAATCAGGAACACGGGCAGTGATGGCACGTGGGATTATGTAAGCGGGATTGTTTATAAAACGCCTTTGGGCGGGACAACCCCTGCCATAGCCTTTATACAAACAGAGGAAGGAAGGGCCATCCCTAATGGGAATGACTACAGCTATCAGTACAACCTAAAAGATCATTTAGGTAATGACCGGGTAAGTTTGGACAAGAACGGCGTTTTGCAGGAGGATGAATATTATGCATTCGGCTTGCGGAATCCAAAGTACGATAATTCTAATAACAATCGTTATCTTTACAATGGAAAGGAGATACAGACAGATTTAACTAACCAATACGATTATGGCGCGCGATTCTATGATCCAGTAATAGGTAGGTGGACTAGCATTGACCCATTGGTTGAAGATGGGCAGGAAACGGCTACACCGTATGGTTATGTTTATGACGATCCTATAAAATTGACCGACCCTGATGGAAGAGCACCTGAAGGTTGTTGTAAAGTAATTGTGGGAGCAACTGCCGGTGGAGCCGCAGGAGGTATTCTGACTGGTTCTTTAGTTGCGGGTGGGGCTACTTTCGCTGGACTTTCATCAACAGGAATTGGTCTTCCAGCGGGTGTTGTAGTGGGTGGAGGAATAATTATAGGAGGGCTAATAGGAGCTGGAACGGTTTGGCTTTACGAAAAAGCAACTTCTCATAATTCTGAAAGCGCAGAACCATCACCGCAAACTGCAGCACCTGAAAAAGACAAAAGTCCACCCAATCCTAATGGAGCTAAAGGTAAAGCAGACCATCAAGAGAAAGTCGGACAACTTGCAGATAAGGCTAGAGCAGAAGCGAAGCCAGGAGAAAAAGTATTAACAGAAAAGAAAATTCAAGTGCCTGGTTCTAACAGAAGACCAGATGTTCAAGTTGTAGATAAGGATGGTAAAACAGTTAAAGTTCATGAGGCTGAAAGGAAACCGAATAGTTCTAGAAATAAGAAACGCGAAGCAGAATATGATAAATTAAAAGTTGATCATGAAACCCACCCGGTTGGAGGCAAATAAAATATATGGCAGAGATGAATTTTTTCTTTAATTTAAAAGAACGTGAAGGTTTTATAAATTATTGTTTCGATAACGATTGTGTCATTATACCAGATTCTAATTATGAAGATAATTCATATTATCTAATTAAAAACATAAATCAATATCATGGTTATATGAAGGAATGTGTTGGGTTTTTTATCGTTAGCGATAAATACAAACAATTTCCATTAGAAATGAGATCCTTTGAAAAGGATGGTAAGTTAAACTATTATATTCGGCAAAGATATGGAGGTCCTTCAGTGGATTTTTATACGCCAATATTTGCAGAAATGGAGTCTAATAAAATTGGACCTGGTTTGATAAGTATCTATCCATTTTACTATCACTATAATGAAAAAATTATTCCGGGAAATGAATTAAAGCAAACCTATAACTTATTAATTTCTTATATCCGTAAAAAATCAACCAAAGTTAAGATAGGAAAAAAAAACTATTGGATCGGTATTAATACGATAGAACAAGTTAAAGCAGGTATCCTTGAGTTTGTAGAAATG
The DNA here is from genome assembly GCF_003633615.1 of Mucilaginibacter gracilis. Lineage (NCBI taxonomy): Bacteria > Pseudomonadati > Bacteroidota > Sphingobacteriia > Sphingobacteriales > Sphingobacteriaceae > Mucilaginibacter > Mucilaginibacter gracilis. The sequence continues at coordinate 4,822,891 of NZ_RBKU01000001.1, forward strand.
GATGGTTTCGATTGGGCTACAATATTATAAGCATCTAACAAGACACTGAAACAAAGCCCCGTGCTGCCGCAAGTGATTGGCTGCCGCCAGCGTCCCCGCTGGTGGTTAATATGCCCTGCTGACCGAAAATAGCATTACGTACGATAAGATGGGCAATATCATGACCCTCAACCGTACGGAGGCAAGTTTAGCGGCGTTAAGTTATAATTATAACGGCAATCAACTAACCACCGTTTCGAAAGGCGGAACCACTTTTAGAACCTATACTTACGATGGCAACGGGAATGCGACGACGGATGGAGGCACCAAAAGCATCAATTACAATATGCTCAACTTACCTGCGACTGTAACGCAGAGCGGAACTACTTTAGCCACTTACACTTACGAAGCATCTGGTACCAAGATCAGGAACACGGGAAGTGATGGCACTTGGGATTATGTAAGCGGCATCGTGTACAAAACTCCTTTGGCTGGCACAACTCCTGCAATAGCCTTCATACAAACAGAAGAAGGCAGGGCCATCCCCAACGGGAATGACTACAGCTATCAATACAACTTAAAAGACCATTTAGGTAATGACCGGGTGAGTTTGGACAAGAACGGTGTTTTGCAGGAAGATGAATATTATGCATTCGGCCTTCGGAATCCGAAGTATGATAACTCCAACAACAATCGTTATCTTTACAATGGAAAGGAGATACAGACAGATTTAGTTAGCCAATACGATTATGGCGCGCGGTTTTATGATCCGGTGATTGCACGATGGACTACGAGTGATCCGTTGGCTGAGAAAGGCAGAAGATGGTCACCATATGGTTACGCGTTTGATAATCCAATGAGGTTTACCGATCCAGATGGAATGTGGCCGGATTGGGGTGATGTTAAAAATTTTGCGAAGGGTTTTGTTTCTGGCGTAGTTGGGATGGCGGAGAGCGCTCGACCTGAAAACATGATTATTTCAAATGTCAAGCTGGTAAAAAACGTAGTGACAAGCTTGATACATAAAGATGTGTCGGGTGCTGCGATGCATTTGGCGAACGTAACAGGGGTGCCAGCTATAGTAAAAACAACAGTAGCCGCCTCTAAAGGTAACGCGAATGCAATGGGACAACTCGCCGCAGTTATTGCTGTTGGGGTTGTAGCACATAACACAGGTGGTAGTGGTGCAAAGCCACCTACACCTGTTACGGCGGAAACTATTAGTAAAGCACTCGAAGGATCTACTATGAAAACAACTCAAGGAGTCGTGTCATTGCCAGTTATTCAGAGATTTGTAAATATGCTCGAAGCAGGTAGTACACCACCCGCTATTAAGGTCGCTGATGGTGTTATAATCGAAGGTAACCATCGATATGTGGCAGGCAGAGTCTTTGGCCAAGAACCAGCTACGGTGCCAGGTAATCTGTCGCCAAGTCAGGCACCACTTGTTAAACCAGTTCAAGAAACAGTTGTTGACCCTGTAGATCACGGAAATCATTAAGACATAAAATGAAAATAATATTTGAAACGGATGAGGTTTTAGAAATCCCATTCGATAACTTAATTGCAGCGAACCTGGATGGATTAAGCTTACATAGAGCCATTTTGGAAACTATGAATATGAGCGCTACAACCTTTTTAAATGCAGATCTTAGAGGAGCGTTCATGGCAAACTCTAATTTGACAAGCTGTAATCTTTCAGGGGCCAGCTTAATAAACGCATACTTGATGAACGCCGTTTTAAACAGGGCAGATTTGAAGAATTGTAGAGCTATTGGATGCAATTTTACAGGAGCTGATTTAAGCGAAGCAAATTTAACAGACGCCGACGTATATGCGGCTGATTTTAGTAGGTGCAATTTACAGGGTGCAGTTATATTAGCTAAACGCATCGAAGCAGCCACTTTTAAAAATGCTACTTACGATAAACAGACTAAATGGCCTTTAAATTTTGACCCATCTACAGCAGGCTGTTTAATGGTTATTTAATTAATTAGGATAATGTATTTAGTTCGCAGTGTATTTTAAAGTCCAATCCCGATGCTTCCGCAAGTGATTGGCTGCCGCCAGCGTCCACGGCTGGTGGTTAATAGGCAAAGTGCAGTCAACAGTTGTCCGTAGCCTTTAACTACAGATCCTTGCGCAATACATGTTTTATAATAAGTTTGACAAGTTGGTAATGACCCAGGATGCACTTGTTCTCCGACGGTACATCGTTTGAAACACATTGGGAAGAAAATGTAGCTACTGGTGAGAAGGTAAATTAAAGTAAAACAAAATGATGTTAAAACGCCAAGTACAGAAGAATTAAATCCAAAAGATCCAAATCATAATTAGTAATATGAAAGTAAGGTGCAATTCAGTCAAAATAAGTGATAGTAATCTTCATACCTTAGGTAAAAATGCTGCCGCAAAGAACCACTTTAATATAACCATCGGAAAAGAGTACGTGGTATTTGGCCTGATTTTCGGTTTTGATGATTGGGGATGCGGATGTTTTGCTCAAATTTTGTCTGACTATGACCATTTAATACAGGTACCAATAATATTATTTGATATAGTTGATAATAGGATTTCAAATTATTGGGACTTAAGGAAGTCAGTAGATGGAAATATAACACTTTGGCCTTCTTCATTTTACCTTGAGTATTATCACGATGACTTGTTTGAAGAAGTACCGGACATCGTTGCTGATTTTAAAAAAGTAAAGCAGTCGATAATAACGGAATTTGAATAATTCCCCAGTTGTCCGTAATCTACCGATGTTCGAATGGCTCCGGCGAAAACAGCTATGCCTGTAGTTTGTAACCGCTGAGCCTTTGGGCTGCCACTGGGGCGTCGGTCGGTGGTGCAATAGGCTTTTATATAGGTAAAGCGGGTGCCGGTGATATGCTAAATGTATTGAAGGACTTTTACCTTAAGCAATCACCGGGAGTGAAAGTAAATGAATCGGAGGTTTTGATGAAAGGCACTGTTTCGGGTGCTAAAACAACAACTGTAACACCTCAAAATTGATTTAATATGCAAAGATTCCCCATGCTTAAAGAAACACAGGTAGCATTGTCAAGAGCCGATGTTAATACTGGTATCGTATTGGATGAGCTAAATAATTATGCTGTAAATGACAATCAAACGGTTTTTACAATATTTGAGGATGCGATCCAAGCCTTGAATACCGCTAAATTAATAATTGCTGGAAATAAAAAGGTGGAATGTTATATTCATGACAAGGACCACAAATTGCTTTATTTTCTAAATTCAGGAAACTCCAGTCGTCCTTAATCTACCGCTGTTCCAATGTCTCCGACTCGAAAGGCTATCGGCGCTTGGCGCGTACAAGTTTATATCTTTCCAACATATAAGCCTTAGTATAGTTTATCGAAATGATATAAACTATACTAAGGTCTATAAAAATAGATCCAAGATCAAATCCGTATGCCCCTGGTGCAGGTCATCATCCTACTAAGTGGTCATCCCGGTAAACGTCACGATTGATCCGCCAGGAACGCTAACGACAATTCCGGCTTTCCGAAGTCTCTTAATTGTTCGTTTATGGAGTTTAAATTCCTCATGACATCCGGGGTCGGTGTCAATTGCCCCGCCTGGATTAAGCGGATTTGCTCGACACCGTACATGCGCAACTGAAAACTCAGAACACCGATATCGTCGCAGTTTTGGAGTTCTTCAGTAGACGCTAATTGATAGGGCAGGTCGATGATATTTGATTGCTGTGATTTTGTCATAGAAACCCTCGTAGCATGTCCACACATTTAAACTTTATCGAAATTTATCCTTGTAATTATAACATTAAGTATTATAATTGCAAGGATGATTAATAGAGAAGCACAAGCCGAAATCGTAACGCTGATGCAGGAATTTCCTGCGGTCGGCCTTTTAGGGCCTCGTCAGGTGGGTAAAACCACATTGGCTGAAACCATTGCCGCACTGTTTAGCCCTGAACCCATTTATCTTGATTTAGAGAATCCTTCCGATCAAGCCAAATTAAGCGACCCCGAAGATTATTTTGAGCGCAACAAGGGGACGCTCATCATTCTTGATGAAATCCAGCGTGTGCCGGAATTGTTCCAGGTATTGCGGGGCGTCATTGACCGTCGCCGCCGTCAGGGGCTTAAACATGGGCAGTTTCTAATCCTGGGTTCCGCCTCGCTTGACCTCTTAAAACAATCATCCGAAACACTTGCCGGACGGATTGCCTATAAAGAGTTATCAGGGTTCAATGCTACGGAAGTAGCACCGAAGGACAGCAATCAGCAGGACCTACTGTGGCTGCGCGGCGGTTTCCCGGATAGTTTTTTGGCGAAGACCGATGAGGCAAGCTTACGCTGGCGTTTAAATTTCATCAGTACCTATCTGGAGAGGGACGTGCCTCAATTTGGTGGGCGCATACCGGCCGTTACCTTACGCCGCTTGTGGACGATGCTGGCGCATAATCAGGGCGGTCAGCTTAACATGGCCCAATTGGGAGCCAATCTTGATGTGACGATACCGACTACCAAAAGATACCTCGAATTGCTTGAGGATTTACTGCTTATCCGCGCCATCCGTCCGTGGTTTGGCAATATCGGTAAACGGCTCGTCAAAGCTCCGAAAATATATATCCGGGATAGCGGCATTGTTCATGCCTTGCTGAATCTCACCACCGTGGACGATATATTAGGGCACCCGGTCGTCGGGGCGAGTTGGGAGGCTTTTATCGTTGAAAACCTGATCTCCTGTCTTCCCATTGGCGTTACGCCCTGGTTTTACAGGACAGCCGCCGGGGCAGAAATCGATCTGGTCATCGAAAAAAATGCAAAAAGAAAATACGCCATCGAGATCAAACGTTCGTTAGCGCCGACTGTATCTAAAGGTTTCTATCTCGGTTGCGAAGATATAGGTGCCACGCACCAATATGTTGTTTATCCCGGCAAGGAAAAGTTCACGATAGGTAAAAATATTACCGCGATGCCATTGCTTGATATGATGGAAGAATTACGCTCTATCAATAAGTAGGCAGTGCATCAATATAGAAGCAAAAGCCCTGCATATTATTTGTAGGCAATAATCGCGCGTATTTTTATTTTTTTATAAAAACCGTATATTTAGCCAAAGCAAATTCTCAAAGCGATGGCAAATGCAGTAGAAGACGCCCTGAACCGGGCAAACGCCGAACAGCGCGAACGGGCGATGGCTACGATTGAGGAAGCCCGCCGCAATATCCTCAATGCTGATATACAAATGGCGAACTCCCCATCGGGAGATTTTGCAGTTATCAAATCGCGTAACGAACAAATCATTGATGAGGCTCAACGCTCGATCCCTGTCGAAACCATGCAAAGCGTTGATAGCGTGTCCGCTCCAATGAACACACCGCCGATGCACGGAATTGTCAATTCCGAACCGGTAGAACTTAACCCTACTTTCAGATCTACTATTGAAAGTATAGAGCAAGGCAGCGGCAATAATTACCTCAATCAAAATGCCGTTGACCGGGCAATGACCAGAACGCCACAGGAAAGTCAAAGCCATGACCAACAACAGTCTATGGAGCGATGATTGCTCACAACGAAGCCGTCAGGGACGGCTACTTAAAAAATCCAATGACAACTCGGGCCTTCCAAATTCTTTAAGCAACTGGTTAATATCTTTTAGATTTTGTGCTGCCGTATGAGGATCGAGTTTTCCTGCCTGGATCAAACGAATCTGCTCGACACCAAATAACCGCAACTGGAAAGATAGCGCACCGATATCATCACAGCCTTGCAGTTCCTGCGCTGAAGCTAACCGGTACGGTGATGCGATGACCTGACCCTGCTTTGATGTATTTATCATAGCGAAATAATAGCATACAGGGTGATGGATTGATATGACGTTTTTTTAAAATGCCGTAGACCCTGCGATGGAAAGACCATCGCAGGGAGCAGGGCAACACGAACAGCAGCGGACTACGATCTGTCACAAAATAAATAATATTAAAAAATATTTTGAATTTTCAAAATGATATTTTAGCTTAGGATTGCAAAATCCTTTATATGACTTCACCGGATTTCAACCTGGACCATATTATTTATTCGTTTAATAACGAAGAGCATTTTACGATAGGCAACGCCTGCGAAGGCGTGCAAATTTTTGGCGGTATCGGCTCCGGTAAAACCAGCGGCAGCGGTGAGGCGCTTGCCCGCGCCTTTTTGAAGTCCGGCTTTGGCGGATTGGTGCTTTGCGCCAAAAAGGACGTGCTGGACGACTGGAAACGCTACGCCCAGGAAACCGGACGAGCCGACCAGCTCCTGGTATTCGATGGTTCCGGCAATTTCGTTTTTCCCTTCCTGCAATACGAGATTGAGCGGGAAGGTGAGGGGGCCGGGTATACCGATAATTTGGTGCGGCTATTTACCACCATTTACGAAGCCATTGACCGAAGTGTCAAAAGCGAAGGCAGCGACCCTTATTGGGAACGCGCCATGCAGCAGTTACTAAGGAACACCATCGACCTTTGCATGATTGCACGCGGTATCGTTTCGGTGCCCCTCATTCGTGATGTGATCCTATCGGCACCGGTCAGCGTTGCCCAGATCGATACGGATGAATGGAAAAATAAAAGCCTTTGCTGGAAGCTGCTATTGGAAGGCTACGGAAGGGACCTCGATAAATGGGCAAGGCATGATTTCGATAGCACGGCATCGTTCTGGTTAGAGGAATACCCCAACCTCGCCGAAAAAACCCGCAGCAGCATCTTATCGACACTAACCACGATGATGGACATATTTCTGCGCAGGCCCTTCCGCATGCTGTTTTCGGAAATGCCCGACGACAGGCGTAAGATCGCCTACCCTGAATTGACCCATAAGGGTGTCATAATCGTGCTGAACCTGCCGGTAAAGGAATTCGGCGAGGCGGGCAGGGCGGCACAGGTGGTGTATAAATATCTTTGGCAGCAAGCGGTGGAGCGCCGGGCGACAACAAACAAAACCGTCCCGGTTTTTCTTTGGGTGGATGAGGCGCAAAATTTCGTGACGGAATATGATATGCAGTTTCAGGCCACGGCCCGAAGTACCCGTGCCTGCACCGTGTACCTGACACAGAACCTGCCGAACTATTACGCCATCATGGGCGGCAGCCAAAGCAAATACCGGGTGGATTCGCTTTTAGGAAACCTGCAAACCAAGATATGGCATGCCAACAGCGACCCGACAACGAATGAGCAGGCAGCGGAAACGATCGGCCGGAGCTGGCAGTTCCGGCAAACATCGGGGGAAAGCTATGGCGCGGATTTCTTCAATATGAGTAGCGGTAAAAATGAAAGCTTTGATTACGACGTCCCGCCGCAAGCCTTTACCAAGCTGCGCAAGGGCGGAACCCTGAATGATAAAATAGTGGAGGCCATCGTATTTCAGAATGGCCGTATCTGGAATAACAACCAAACGCATCTTTTAGCACAGTTCAAGCAATATGGACCATAAGCTCATCATCAAACCCTTCGATAACGAGGAAGAAATAGATAAATCCCGGAAGGTCACCGGCATACAGAAATGGGCGCGATCATCACGCACCATCGGTTTTATCATGCTATTCCTGGGATGGTTTACCATCCCGATGGAAGTATTTTTACGCAAGGACTTCGGCCAGCGCTGGTTCACGGCGATTAATTTTTATGCAGGCTTGTTTCTCATCGGTGTAGTGTCTGCCTTGCAATGGATTATCTATAGCGTTTGGCCTGGGTTAGAGGGCCGTCTCTTTATGCTCATGAACATTGGTCATGCTTTTGACGCCTACAGTGATTCGGAAAGCGTGGCAGGAACGAAGGCGGGTGATATGCTTCTTTTCGTTATTGCTTATCTTTTGATAGGTTCCTATCATTTATTCAAGATCAAATGGCGAAACCAGGCAGGGATCCCACTTCATTCCTTTGACGACGGCACATCTCATCTGGAATGGCCTGCAGAATTACTGGCAAGGGCTCTGAATGTCCTTGCCCTGCCCATATTATCGACATACTTCGCATTAGTTCCCAAAGCGCAGCGCAAAGATAAGCCCTTTCCAAAACTCATTACGAATAAAGCTGCTTTCACTTCTACCTTTGTAGAGCCTACCGTCGTATTCTTTTTTGCTTTCATTTCAACCAGTGTCGAAAGCCTGTGGCTTTTTATTTCGGGGTTCGCGCTGATTATCCATGCCCACTGGAAGGAAATGGCCCGTAAGAATAAAATGCTCGATTTCCAGGATAGCCGGGTGGAAGCGGAATTGATGCGGGAATTAAGACAGGGTATTGCCAATAAAGGGGTGACAGATAAAAAGCTAACGGAAAACCCCCAAAAGGCTCCCCAGCCTGTGCCGCAGCCGGAAGTCAAATATCCTAAGTTAAGCGCCATTATCGAGGAAATGAACAGGCAGCGGGAGCATGTCAGAAATTCCAGGGTAACGGGTGACGGTAAAAAGCAGGCGATAGCAAATATCCTGGGAGGTTTGGCCCAATCAAAATCCGTCAATTAGGATCGCTGCAACGAACAACCCGTCATCCTGCGTGTCGTTACCGACATCCGCCTGTACATACCGCACCCGGTACGTAATCAGTTGTTCAAACAGTTTGGTGAGATTCCGTCCGGTAATGACGATCCTTTTTTGGTTGGTCTGAATTTCGATACCCGTATCCACATCAAAATGCATTGCCGTAAAATAAGAATACGGAAATGCCTTGCGGCTGCCATCCGGTAGCCGTAAATCGAGACAAACAGGGCTATTGCCGCGTTCTATCCCATAATAGGCGCAGGTCCAATCTTCGTCCGGTTCTGTGGCCGGAATATTACCGGCCAACTGCACTCTGCTCTGTTCGAGTCGCTGTCTGAAGTCCATAGGATGTGTTTTGTGTGTTAATGTGATCTTGTTGCGTCGGGGTTCTCTCTATCCTCGGGCGATTATTGGAAAGCCGGTTAATTTCCTGCGCTTGTTCCTGACGCTTCGCCATCAGTTCCGTGGCTGAAATGCGCTCCGATGACTGGCTGACCGCATCCAATAGCTGGTCCTTGTCATCGGTATAAATGGATACGGCTTCACGCCCACGTGATACAGACACGTAAAATTGTTCGAGCGACGAGGCTTTAAACGTCGCCGAACTTTGCGAAATAATGACCTGATCCGCGGTTTTGCCTTGTGAAGCATGGGATGTAGACACATAGCCCAGGTTGAAATGCCCGAAATCCGGCGCGATGGTCGAGCCGTTGGAGAGCTCAATTTGACCTTCGGGATCAAATCCCTCGACCTGGAAGACAGAGCCGTTGAACAAATGCTTGCCTTCGTTGCTTTTGACATTGGCGGTCATACGCAGTTTATCGCCCTCGGTAATGGCTAATGGGCGCGGTTCAAAGACCGTAAATTTTATCGCCTCGGCGAGTGCGAGGCTGTAATTTTCTCCGGCTGAGTTTGTCGTCTGTACACCAGCCTCATCCGCTTCCGACACTTGCAATTTTTCTCCGGCCTTCACGCCTTTGCTGTTTTGGTGAAAGATCACCACATCCCCGAGCCTGTAACTTTCCGGCTGTTGCTTTTCTGCTTCGGTGAGTTGGCGGTTTTTAAGTACCTCGAATGTCCGGTCTTCCTGGCCGATACGGTGATCTTCTTTAAGTTTTTCGCGTATTTTATCGGTGACGATTTCTCCCTCCGCATGGGTAGGCGCAATGACCAGCACTTCTTTGGCCGGGCCGTTGACGTTATAGGTCGCCTTGCAATATTCATCGGCAACAGCATTTACCCGCTGTGCGCTATCCGCTATTTCCTGGATGGCCCCCATCCGGTCGAGCTTTTTAAATCCTTGCTCCACTTTGCCGTCGGAAAGCTGCTGTACGGCTTCTTTATAGGCCATATTCTTTTGCCGCTGAATTTTATTCACCGTAACCGGCTTAATACCCGTTTCCTGCTGGATGATGCGCATGGCATCACCGCGTTCCACGCTGGTATGCTGCTTCGTATCGCCGGAAAGGATGACCCTTGCACTTTGCGCCTGGGCAATTGCCAGCACGCGGTTCATGTCCTTGTTGGATAACATGCCTGCTTCGTCGATCCAGATCACTTGGTTTTTGAAGTTTGGGTGCAGGTTGGTTTGCTGTACCAGTCTCGCCACCGTATCGGCATTATCGAAGCCTTCGCTGCGCTGCACGCCCCGGCTGGCTTCGCTCGATGGCGCGAACGAAAAGATTTGTTTCCCGCTCTCGATAATGCCAAGCTGCACTTCTTTCATGAGCGTGGTCTTTCCGGTTCCGGCTTTGCCGGTAATCAGGACAATCCCATCGGTGGAGGAAAGCGCGTGTTTCACCGCCGCTTTTTGCTGGTCGTTGAGGAGCGAGTTTTGGGGTTCGTATTGTTCATAGATTGGCCGAAACTTGTTTCGAGCAGCAATACAATGCTGAATGAGTTGCTTTTCTTCTTTAAGCGCTTCTTTCGTGGTGATGAAGGTGCGCAGCTTTTCCGTCACGGACAGGATATTGCCCTCTTGTTTAAATGCCTGCCGAACCTGTTCCGGCGAGGCTTCGCCGATTGCCGCCTTAATGGCGGTCGCCAGTATTTCTTTATCACTGGCAACCGATTTGCGTTCAAGGTGGTGACTTAAGGAAAATTGCAGCGCGCGCTTTGCTGCTTGATCGTCTGTAGTCACGTTAGATTTTTGTTTGAGGCTGAGGAGGGCGGTTTGTTCATCCGGCGTCAGTCGTGATAGCCAGGCGCTTTCCTGCTGTTCGGCAGTAAGCAGCGTACGTTTGGCTTCGCGCGTTTTGGCACCGATCTTCGATTTTTGTACTTCATCGGTAATACCGTGTTCGCGGGTGTAGTCTTCGATCTCCTGGGTACGGCGCGAAAATTTATCCAACGTGCGCTTATCAATCCCGGCCAGCTCAAACCCGTTCTTCGTCCGGGTGACCTGGTAACCGGCCCCTTGCAGGCGCTGTGCCAGTTTTGCATGAAAGATGGCCTCATAATACGGCGCGTCCTGCTTGACCTGCTGAAATTGCCCGGCCTTCCATTTATTGTCTTCGCCATCAAAGGTGGCATTGAATACAAAACAATGGCTATGCAAATGCGGGTCGGGCACCCCGTCGATTGGTCGCGTGGTAAAATGGGTGAACTCGCCGTAGGCGATATTACCCGTCATGCGGTTTTCATTCTTACCCTTAGCGCGGACGCGGGTCTGCATACCGGTTTCAATATCCGTCATGGTATCCCGCACGGCGGATTGGAATGCATCGAGGATAATCCTTTTATCGGTAACGTCCGCAAACGCGTAGGCAAGGCTTACCGATTTGCTGGCGTTGAACGTGAAATCGTACCCGACCGTGCGGTCGATGTCATTACGCCCGGTCAGCGTTTTGCGCGTGAGCGGGTTGATGTTATCGCATAATTGCGCGAATGCCTTTTTTTCGATACTGCCCGTCAGGTCAAGGCGTTTGGCGGCTCTTCCGCCCCATTTTCCGATTAGTTCGCTGCCTTCCCCGTAATAGTCGAACTCTGCCGAATGGCCTTCTTTATAGGTCTGTTCGCAGTAATATTTCTTCGCGCCGGAAGCGGATTTATTCATGGTGATTCGCAACATTTCTGACTGATTTCCTGCATATTACGGTGCGGTTTTGACACTGCAAAATTTTGGTCTGACGTGGTTTAACGTGGTTCGATATGGTTTTTTGGCACGTGCTGTTTTGTGTCCGTTGAGTGGGTAGGCTCCCGGTACGACCGGCGAAACTGCCATTGCGGAATTCAGAACTATTGTCCGGGACAATCACGGTGATGCGGTCACCACCGCGCTGATGGAGTGCAGGTGAAGCCTGAATCTTAAACGCTGGATTAGCGATTTTTATAAGGGGATAGCTGGTGGGTATTGGGTACACCGCTTCAGACCCTTCCCCGCTATGGATCGGCTGATTCCGTCCTTTTCATGAGAAGCTGAAGCTGCCGCCGCGCCGGTAAACCTGCCAGCACGGTTTCCACTGCGTGTACCCTCCGTGTTTCGGTTGACCTGTATGCTTCGCCGCGCCTGGGTTGCTTCGGGTCGCTCTCATAAGGACGGCAATTCAGTCGCCTTCAAAAGGAGACCTATATGAGCACTACCGAAACACAAACCACCGGCAAAGGGCCTACCTACATCGCCTACCAGGTGCGCGACGGCGAAAAACCTTATTGGACACGCATCGGGGCGGCATGGGCCCACCGGGATGGCAACGGCTTCAATATCCAGCTTGATTCCCTGTCACTCGACGGCGCGGTGATCCTGCGGGTTGTTGCGGAGGACAAATAGCCGCCACGGGCGGGCGGGCTCATTGCTCGCCTGTCCATCTCTAAACAATAGGATGAAAAACGCGAGCACTGTGAATTTAAACAAACAACCTTAACAAAACGGAAGCAGTCTATCTTACTTACTTCTTGTGCTGTTGAGCTCATTATAAAACACGCTCGCAATAACAGAATTATCAATCATCGATTAAAGGCATTTTTTTTCACTTCAGGGCCGAGCCATTTTTCCATGATTTTATTAATTTCAACATTAGTTTGCTCGGCTAAAATAACGTTGCGTCCCAGCCCGTATTTATCAAAAATATCTAAGATGATGTCTGAGCCATTGCTGACCACTCCAAGATCTTTATTTCTTCGAAGTATTTTCAAGTGTAAAACGCTTTTGTAGTCATCAATTATTGAACCATTGATTGGATTGTAACCCGTTAATTCTCGCATATCCTCTGGAACGTCAATTGTTGGATGTAGCTTTTGTATACATTTTCCTAAATCAACATACATTTTATTAATATCAAATGGACGCCCTTTCTTACGGAGGTGTGTGCTGATTTGGTCGTCGCCATCGTACTGCGTCATTTGATTACTCCAATTATTATTATAATATAAGTTTGAAAAATTATTTATTTTCTCGCTCTTTATTTCACAAAAAACCTTACCTTACTCTTTCATGTATTTTATTTAAAATCTTATTGTGATACAATCAAATAATATCGACCGCGGTTCTGCAGATTACTTGTCTTTGCTTTTTGACCGCCTTACTTTTAACAACCTGGTCAGTAACGCTTTGAAAATAGAAAATGATCCAAATTATGAAAAAGTTATCAGAATTGATTTTTGTGGCATTTCAGGCAGCACTTTATTAGGCCCAGAAGGAGAGGAACAAGATAAAATTCACACGCATTTTCTTGAATTATTTGATAAAATTGACATCTTAGAAAAGATCAAAATCAAACTGCAAATTAGATTTATTTTCCTATACGTTTATTCCGATTTTGCATTTGCTCAAATTGAAGCTGAGCGAACGCAATATCGGGCGACTATAAAAGATCCTAAATACGATAGTAGACACTTAGACTTATCGATTCTTTCAGCTGGCGATATCGAAAGTTCGTCTATTTATATGCATCAAACTCATGCGCTTCGCAAAATACAGGAGATACATAATAGACATTTTTCAAAAAACAAATCCAAAAGCCCAATTACAAATATTCGGTTTACCTGCCTTCCCTTAAATTTTTGCTTGCTTACAATAAATAATGAAACGTTCACTGATCCATATACATATGCTAAAGAACGAATAAATTCTTCCAGCTTATACTATAAAACTCCGTTAAGCTATGTGGAGAACGATAGTAAGCATTTCTCAGTATTAGAAGACCATTTTAGATATATTTGGAATCATCCTACTACCATGGTATATGAAGATGCCACAGAAGCCGATTCCAAAAGAAGCGACGGGGGGCGAATTCAGAATCTTGATAAAATAAAACGTCCAGATAAGGTTAATTTTGAAATTAAAGCCAAAATTCTAAGAACGGAATTAAACGCCAGCGCTAAGGACGTGAATAAATGGAGGGTACGTGTCGAACAAATGTTCGCGAACATGGTGAGATTCGTTAGGCCTACTAATGACGAAGAGGTAGTATTTATCGGCTTTTCTTGGAATAACGGAAGAGGCTTTGCCTTAAAAATACAAAAATTCATTGAACACGATTTTCAAGGTTGGTTAAAAGTTAATATTGTCGATTTAGCGGATGCTAAAGAACCTCTATACAGCGAGTTAATTGGAAAGATGAATTCATCTACGATAGGATTAATCATCTTTACAAAGGATATTACTATTAAAGAAGAGGGCGGCAGCAAAAGTTATTCACGACCTAATCTTTATTTTGAATTTGGGTATTTAAAAAAGCATTTGGAAAAATATGAGCCCTATAGTGATTACTCACGTACATTAATTATGTCGGAAAATAACTATTCGGTAGCGACAGATTTGCAAGATTTGGGACGATTCACATTAACAAAGAAAATTGAAATTGATTATTATCAACTTTTGCGCCGGTTTATACTGCTACATAGAACATTAACGGATGAAATGGCCATTTACGCTGTAAATAGCTATATTTCCCGGCTTGAAGAAGCCTACCATAAGGGAACCATAAGTAACAAAGACTTTAGAGGAAAGAGTTATGAGCACTATATTAATGAGATAAAAGAAGAGATGAACAAGATAATCGAGAAAAAATACGGAAATAGCACATCAGTATTTTAGCGCATTGGAATTTAGAATAGTCAAAAGAATTACCAACAGACATCTTCCCTTATCGAGCTATAAGGATTTTCAGTGCCACCAAACCTCGTAATTAAAATATATATTTTGTTCAAGAGCAGTTTATTTCATCATTAATGCGATATAGATTTGTGCCGATTAACGTGTGGCGAAGGCGGCTTCGAGGCAGAAGGAGCCGCATCAAACGAAATGGTCGGCTCATCTTTTATCCGATCATAATATTGTAGTAATTCCAACCCCATATTTTTATTGGGCATTAAATATCCTGTTTTATCTGCCGAGGGAATTTTCTGCAGTTTTTGGTCTTCTTCATGCCAATTAATTTTACCCGCCTCGTTGATCGAACGATTAAGATTTAATAGAAGTGGATCATTTACATACATTGAACCACGCTCGCGCGTTGCAATTACTTGCGCTGTGGGATCGACCTGCAAAACTCTGCTTAAATTATTGTACCCGCCACATGACCCAAGGTAAACTAAGCTCGTTTTATTGCTAAGATGGCTCAAATATTCATTTGCATGATAGCTATGGCCGCGTCCGATGAAAACCTGGAAAGAAGCTTGAACTGAATCTTGCTGTTTTCTCACAACTTGTTCGATATCCTTTATTCCATCCGTGCCCGCCTCTGGTTTATTGGCATAGATAGATACCGGTACCTTACCGTCTGTTTTTTTGATGACAGTGTATTGATTATATTCAACTGTTTCCCATCCAGGTAGGCCATGATACTCTTTCTTCCAATTTTCGTAACTTTTTTTGCTGTCATCGTCTGAGGCAAAGACCATAAGTTGATTGCAAACACCATTTTTATCAGTGAGTTTTGACTGGTTCAGGGTATCAAGAGCAGGAATGTGATAAAGAGCGATACCCATTATCTTATCAAAGAATGCTTTTTGCCCGGGTATTACGGTATCCCTATAAGTGCAGGTGTAAAGAGACGCTAATAGCCCATATTGATGACGTGATTCTTTATCGACGATTGCTTGGTCATACCCTTTATGAAACCCCTCCTCCAGAGTCTTACGGAGTGTGATATTTTGCGATTGGGAACTGATAATAGTTGCAAGTGTTGCGGCAGATTCCATTCCTTTTGTGTGGTCGGCACACTGCGTTATAATGCTTTGCATTATTCCTGGGAATGCGGCGTTAGAGATACAACGCAACGCCGGATCAATGCGATTGTAACTCGCGGCAGCTTCCAGGAATATCCCCATGCTTTGCATCTGTTCTGGGCTTAGCAATTTGTCGAGAGACTGATGTTTTTTCTTAACATCAACGAAGAGGCTGTCGACAATAGTAAGATAGCTCGAAGTATAGATTTCCTCACGTCCCTTGGTAATCAAATCGTATTTTTGACCCGGTGTTAAGAAAGGGAGAATAGCAAATCGAACATTTTCGGGGCTGTCATGTAAGGAATTGATGTTTTGAAGCAATTCAAGAACTTGGTTCTTATCGCTAAAAACGTTATAGCTGGCTTTTGATATTAACTCTTTAGCGTAGGGTTTATCTATGTAAAGTTCCGTATGCTGAAGAACGGCCAAAGAACCCTTCTCACACGCGGCAAATAATATTTCTTTGGCGTAGGGCTTATCGATATACAAATCGCCCCCAAGAAGAACCCCTTCAGGGTATTCTTTTACCTGGTTACGAACAGCTCTCTCAATGACCTTATTGGCATAAAATTGTTTTTTATATATGTCAGCAAAATAAAGTGCTGTGCCCGGTTCCTTTTCCGCAGCATAGCGAACGGTCTTCTCAATTATTTCATCTGCAAATACTTGGTTTTTAAACTCCGAATAACGCTGGAGTATTTCTAAAGCGTCACCCGACTCTAAAAGCTTTAGCCAATAGTCTTTATCCATAAATGGCCTTCGATCCAACATTATAGGAATACATTAGCCGAGTTCAGGTAAATAAAACAGTAGAAAAGTATATTCGAAAATTTTGTTTTTTAACATAAAAACACTAATTTAATGGCATGAATGGGACGCTTAATTATACCAAATGGATTGCTGTACTTACTTTTATCGTCAGTGTTATTGGTATGATGATAGCGTGGAGATCGTGCTCTAATGCTGAGGATAAAGATCGAGCCGAAATGATAGAAAAGACTAAAATAGTGGCATGCCAAGTCGGTCAAGTTATGCAATTTATGGAATCAGTTACCAAGTTAGAAAAGGGTGACGAAAGGTTTAACAAGGAACTTGAAGAATTACAAAAAATAGACCCCAAGGGAGTCGATAGCGAATTATTGGATTACGTAATCAGGGTGCGTGGTTATTTCAAATCGGCTCAGGGAATTCGCAATAGCGATGGCATAGAGAAATCAGAAAAACTAAAAATGATACAGGGTCTAAAAACCGAGTATCATAATCTTCTTAACGAGTTTGATAAGCTTAAGATAGCCTTAAATATTAAATATAATTTTTCCCTTCACTGTTAAATCCATGAATTATGCAGCGCAAAGAATTTTTACGAAAAGCGGCCGTTTTAGCGACAATCCCTCTTGTTAAACCATTCAACAGTTTGGCGAAATTAAATAGTCCAAATAGGCCGGAACTTTTCATGGATGCATATTTAAATCTATATACTCAAAAGCTGCATGAAGGCTTTAGGATTCCCAATGCGGGAAGTGCGCACACGGCAAAGGAACTCGTCGAACAGCATATTAAGTTGGCCGCGCGAACTAACAATGTTGAGGCAAAAAAAAATAGTATGTTTCAAGAGTATGTTGTCAAGCCTATTATAAACAAGGCAGCTCTTAATGGTGTAGGCCCAAAAGGTAATATCCAACGTTTTAAAGATTCGAAATTAGGGAGCGCATCTACATTGGTTCATACACATCAATTTCCAGATCAATCTTCTGCGGCATTTGATCGGTCAAGATATTGCGATCCTCATCAAAAGCAAATATTTGAAGAAGAGGACTGTCTATGGATTACGCCTTTAACGAAATATAATCCGTATGAAAATATTTATTGGGTCGAACTCGAATTGGATTATATTTTATACAATCCCCTTTATTTTTATAACGGCTTACCAATGGAAAATCCCCAGATTCATACAATGTCGCCCGAGTTGGCGCAATCAATCTACGACACAAATACAGTACATAGATTTGTAAAGAATAAAACTTTTAAAACTCAAAGATTTATATATTCGGACACGCCAGATAATAACCCGTTTAGGAACCCTATAATAACTAAAATTTGGTGGGGGCATGATTTAGCCGTTCAGGAATACAATAATCTTGTTCCAATTCAGCCGTATGATACCTCGACAACGGGGTATGTAATCAATCCAGGTTATAAAGAATCGTGCCGTAATTGCATATAGGTGTAAAACTCCAGACTTGATCTGACAGGACGGTTGTAAAAGATACACAACCAACCAAGAGGAGAAGTAAGATGAGTATTGAACAGAAAGTAATCAAGCCGAAGCTGGGTGTATTGGAACTGGCGCGGCAGCTGGGAAGTGTCAGCCAAGCTTGCAAGGTGATGGGCTATTCACGGGATAACTTTTACAGTTTTAAGGAACTGTACGAGACCGGCGGCGAGCAGGCGCTGATGGACATCAGTAAGAAGAAGCCAATCCTGAAGAACCGCGTGCCGGAGCATTTGGAGAAAGCGGTGGTGGACTTAGCGGTGGAGAACCTGGCGTTAGGTCAGCTGCGTGCCAGCCAGGAGTTGCAGCAACGTGGAGTGATGGTATCGTCCAGCGGCGTGCGTTCAGTGTGGGTGCGCCATGATCTGGAGACGTTGAAGAAGCGGCTCAAGGCACTGGAAGCGAAGTCGGCGCAAGAGGGCATCCTGCTCACCGAGGAACAGCTTGCCGCGCTGGAGAAGGCCAAGGAGAAACGCGAGGCGTTCGGGCAGATCGAGAGCCAGCATCCGGGTTATCTGGGCAGCCAAGGATACCTACTATGCCGGCACCATGAAAGGCGTCGGACGCATCTATCAGCAGACCTTCGTCGATACGTACAGCCGCGTGGCAATCTGTAAACTCTATACCGAGAAGACCGCCATCACCGCCGCCGACGCACTGAACGACGGTGTGCTACCGTTCTTTGCCGAGTACGAGATCCCGTTGCTGCGCGTGTTGACGGATCGGGGAACGGAGTATTGCGGCAAGATCGAGCATCATGTGTATCAGCTCTATCTCGCCGTGGAGAACATAAACCATACGCCAACGAAGGCATCCAGCCCGCAAACCAATGGCATCTGCAAACGCTTCCACCGTACCCTCAAGGAGGAGTTCTACGACATCACCTTCCGCAAGAAGCTCTACATGACGATGGAAGAGCTACAGGTTGACTTGGACGCTTACTTGTACAAATATAACAACCAGCGTCCTCACAGCGGGAAATACTGCTACGGCAAAACACCCATGCAGACCTTCCGTGAGTCGTTGAAAATAGCAAAGGAGAAGAAGCTCTCCCAACCAGATTTATCTGACAGTAATATCGCTGCCTGATAAATAATTTTCCGTCAGATCAAGTCGCGTGTTTTACAATATAGGAAAGGCTATGATTTGAATATTTTGTTAATTTTTAAATCCTATACTCTCAGCAGGAAATGTTGGCATGCTGAAAATTATACCTTATAGACTCATAAGATTTTTGGAGAGCAAGAACATTTCGCGATTTAGATTTTTTTTAATTCCGGGCATTACCCGATCCGCGAGAAAATCGCAATCCGGGTCGGGCTTTCCGCTGTATCTTCTTCGAAGGATGACACTCCAATCCGCTAATGCATTTCCCTCGCCGTCAAAACCGCTTAACTCCATCGCTGCGTTTACTCCGCTCATTCGTTCAGCAATTTTTCCGGCCGCGCTGCAAGAGCCTTGCTGCCGGTGCCAACCCCGCGATCCCAAATTTGATCGTACGCTTCGCTTAACCCACAAATTTCCCGCTTACCGGCAGCAAGGCACATGCACTCCCCACCCCATTTGAAGAAGGCGGTTTAAAGGGTGAACCAAGCCCTTCGGGTGCTATGCACGGTAACTGTAACCGTGAAGGCAGTTCCTCTTTAACCGAAATCGGCATTTAATTTTTGTTTTATGGCGTTGCCAGTAGCTGCATTTTATATGGCATTTTTTGTTGGTTGGGTTTCATTTGACCTTTGACGAGGCAAATTTATACCTCTTCGGCAGACAAGGCCATGCAAGTGCCGCTTAAAAAAATCTCCATCCCTGCGCTACTCTCCGGGTAGTATTTTTTTGCGGCAGCCTTGTCTGCCAGCCCCCCGCGCAAATATTCTGCCTCTATCAAAGGCCAATTGAGGCGTATGCCGAAATGACTTTGAGAATTAACATTTTTTTTAATCACTAAAAACCATCAGAAAATGGATTTAAAAAATCAAAATGGCGCGGAGTTTCAGGGAAGCATGAGCGCCAAAGAGGCAGGTAACGGCGTGGCAAAAACCAATGATGCCAAAAAGGAAACGTCATTGACGGCCAATGGTGTCAAGACGAACGGCAAGGCCGACATTAACAAAGACAAGGCGGTTGCCAGCGGCGCAGATTTAGGAGGCAACGGCAAGGTTGAACCAGCCAAGCAAGAAGCGGAAAAAGCCGAGTCTGCGCAACCCGCACCGGAAAAAGCACCACCGTTGAAAGAAGAGGTGAAACCCCTAAAAATGGTGCTGAACCTTGAAGGCACGTTAAAGGTGGTGGAAGATTTACACCGCCGGAGCATCCAGCGCATGAACCTGATAGCCCGGATTAAGCAACTCGAAACTTTTGAAGTAGACTTGGCTGCCGAGCGCGACGAGCTGGAAGACAACCCTTATCAGGGCTGCAAACTGATTATTGAGGATGATAAAGGCAGGCGTTTTATCACCACCACCCCCGGCCTCATTCGGTTGGTATCGCAATTTATTTTTAATGCCTGCCATGAAAAGCTGGCCGAGATTGAGGCGCATATTGTTTTACCTGTAGCCTAAAAATCGATGCAAGCCCTGCTATACGGCGGGGCTTGCTTTTTCTTCACCACAAAACAGCACCACCATGTACGAAATATTTATAGAGTTCCTCGATCAGATTTTTTGGGAGGGATATGCCAGCCAGTTAGCGGCTGAAAACCCGCAAGAGTTCCAGAACGCCTACAAGGATTTTTACGACAATTATAATGCCTGACCGATGCAATGGTTTCAGGACTGCCGGACCCTCCAGGAGGTCAAAGCAACTTACAAGAAACTGGCACGCCAACATCATCCCGATTTGGGCGGCGATACCGCGACTATGCAGGAAATAAACCGGGAATATGCGCTCGCCACCGCCAAGATCATGAGCGGCGCAGGGCTTACCGATGAGGAAACCGAACACGAGATTCTATCTTCGGAAGCGTACAGGCAAGCCATCGAAAGCATTGCCCACCTGATCGGCCTCACCATTGAAATTGTCGGCCACTGGATATGGGTGACCGGTAATACCTACCCGGTACGGGATAGTTTAAAAAAGGCGGGATTCTTTTTTGCTGCTAAAAAACAGGCTTGGTATTTCCGCACCGCCGAATACAAAACCGCGCGGTCGAGCGGCAAATCCCTCGACGCCATCCGAAACAAGTACGGCAGCGAAACCATAGGCGATGAAAACCTGAAACGTAAAAGCGGTAATCAACTCGACCGCTGAAACGGAAGACACTAAAAGCTTTATTGGTTTTTTAAGCATGGACGGAAAAGTCCGTGCTTTTGCATGGGCGGACTACTTTTCTTTGCTCCGGCTGCAAAGAAAAGTAGCAAAAGAAAACGCCTGTCCACTGCTTTTTTTAGGGTGGCCCATTGGTTTGAAACCCGCGATTTTGTCAAATCCCCTGTTGGGGGACCTGCTGACGGGGCCAAAAATGGTTCGGATTGACTATCAGGAGCGTTTAGCGAGGTGGCCCATAGCTGAATTTACTTTTTTCTCAGAAATATTGTCATCCCGGAAATCCGGCATTTTTGCCTGTGGAAGTTTTACACGGGCGAGCATAGGATTGATGCGGTAAACTTTCTTACCGTAATAGTTGACCGTGTTACTCTCTTGTTCAATGCCTTTTTCGGTTGTCATTATTTTGCTCTCGATTGCGTTTGTGAAATTTGTTCATGTATCCAGTTTTGAACATCGCTCTCTAACCAGCCGACCGACCTGACGCCAATAGAGATTTGACCGGGAAAGGTCTTTTCGGATATTTTTTTATAGAGTGTGCTCCTGGGTAAACCAGTGAGTGCTTTAACTTCGCTGAGACGGATAATTTTGTACATGTTATTCCCTTCTTGCTGACGCACAAAAAATAAGACGCGCGCGGCGCAATGGAACAGGCAACCGTAAAAGTTGCACAACAGTGCGGTACATTGTCTTATAGTATCTCACAGCATTTGGGGGCAGGTTTGGGGGTTTCCGCGAATTTATCAAACAATTAATTGTTTGATTGCAGCATGTTGTGTCTACAGTTTGGGTCCCGTCACTCCCGCCATTTTCTCTTCCAGAGATGGCCCAAAAGATCCCCGAAAGCACAGCAAATGAGCCATTTTTTAAAAGATCGGGTGCCTTCGGGCTCTCAGGGCGTCTATTGACAGCCGGGGGTAGGTAGGGGTAGAAATGGGGGTAAGTACCAACCCCTATTTGAAAGTTACCCCCAATGGCACTCACAGATGCGAAACTAAGGAACGCCAAACCCCAGGCTAAGTCTTACAAATTGAGTGACGAAAAAGGGCTTTTCCTGCTCGTCCAGCCTTCCGGGGGTAAATGGTGGCGGTTCAAATACCGCTTTGCCGGTAAGGAGAAATCACTCTCCTTAGGGGTATATCCCGAGATAAGCCTTGCAGAGGCCAGGAACAGGTTGATGGAGGCCCGTGCGCTACTCCAGGCAGGGAAAGACCCTTCTTTCGCGCGACAGGAGGGAAAAAGGACTATTACAGCCAAGCATCAGAACACTTTTGAAACCATTGCCCGGAAATGGCATGACTACTCGATTAGCAGGTGGACACCAAAATATGCCCGCCAGATCATCACCCGTCTCGAAGCAGACGTTTTTCCTGAAATCGGCAGTTACCCCATTGCAGATATAACGACCCCCGATCTGGTACGCGTGGGGCGGGCAATCGAGGGGCGGGGAGCAAACGACCTGGCGCACCGGGCGATCCAATATTGCGGGCAGATATTTACCTACGCTGTACAAACTGGAATAATCACCCATAGCCCTGCAACAGAGTTGCGTGGCGCTTTAAAGCCCGTTGTGAAAAAAAATCATGCCTACCTCAAAGCCGACGAATTGCCTGATTTTATAACCCGGCTTGAAAATTATGATGGCGATGCGCAAACCAGGCTGGCCTTAAAGCTTATTTTGATGACCTTTGTGCGGACGACGGAATTGCGTGGTGCGGAGTGGACAGAGATTGACTTTGAAAAGGCGGAATGGCGCATCCCTGCGGCCCGTATGAAAATGAAAGAACCGCATATCGTCCCGCTATCGAAGCAGGCGATTGCTGTATTACAATCGTTACAACGTCTTACAGGCCAGTGGAAATATATCTTTCCGAACAGCATCAAACCGGGATTTGGTTTCATGAGCGAAAACACGATGCTTTTTGCCTTATATCGGATGGGCTATCGCGGGCGCACCACTATTCACGGCTTACGGGCGACGGCTTCAACCATTCTGTACGAGAACGACTATACCCAGGACGTGGTTGAACGGCAGCTTGCCCACGCTCCACGCAATAAGGTTAGGGCTTCCTATGACCATGCAAAATTCCTTGGCCAGCGTCGCCAGATGATGCAGTGGTGGAGCGACTATCTCGAAACGGCAGGCAAGAACAAAATCAATACCAGTATCACGAAACAAGCGGCGTAAATCATACGCATGGCCTCTACCTATCTATCTGAATGGCGTCGATCTGCCGCAAGTATTTCAGGCATTTGGTCACGGTGTCGTAATGTACGTCTAAAGCTTTGGATAAGTGCCGCGCTGAAATATGCGTCCTGCCATCATTATCCATGCTGGTCATGATGTGTATGAGTAAGCGCAGTGACAGCAAGGGATACCGGCATTCTTTGGTATCGCAAATTTGTTTGACCACGGCGCCTAGATAGACCCGCTCAACTTCGACCATGTTTTCAGGCAGCCATTCACGATCTGCATTTGCCTGGCTGCTCTGGCAGACTGATTTAGAAAATTCCACAATACCCTCCTAAGTTGTTCGGAGTGCGGATATACAGCTTAGGATTGCGCGGCAAAGTTGCACGATGAATTTCAGCACAATTGTGCCGTTGATTTTGGCGATGTGTCGAAATTTTTACACGCTGATAATTTTGGAAGCGATTTACCGATCCCGGTTGATATCCCAGTCATCCTTAGCGGGCGCGCCACGCGAAAAACTTTTTGCCCATTCACGTACTTCTCTTAGCGTGTAGCTTGTGTTTCGCCCGCCGCCTTCTTCTTTGGCTAAAATACCAAGCTTGATGAGCTGTTGTATATCGCGGCCAGCGGTATCCTGAGAGCATTTGGCAATCTTGGCCCATTTGGAAGAGGTCAATTTGCCTTCAAAGCTCTCCAGTAATTTATTGAGCATCAGTCGTTGCCGCTCATTGATTGCCCGCGTGGCAGGATTATCCCAGAATCTGGCCTTGGCCATAACCTTGGCAAGCGTCTGGTCGGTACTCTGCAATGCCCGCCCGTAGCAGTCGAGGAACCAGGTGAGCCATTCCGTTATGTCGAGCGTCCCTTTTTGGGTGTATTCGAGCATGTCGTAATACCGGTTGCGTTCTATCCGGATTTGCGCGGACATGCTGTAAAAGCGTTGTGCGGTCTGGTCGGCACGGGCGAGCTGCATGTCGGCAATGGCACGGGCAATGCGGCCATTGCCATCATCGAACGGGTGGATGGTAACAAACCACAAATGCGCGATGCCCGCTTTTAAAACGGGATCGAGTGAGAGGTTGCTATTGAACCATTCGATAAAGCGCCCCATTTCGGAGGCCAGCAATTCCGCGTCGGGTGCCTGGTAATGGACTATTTCCCGGCCCATCGGCCCGGAAACTACTTGCATGGGGTCTTCTTTGCTGTTGTTGCGCCAATGGCCGACAGCGATCTTATGCATGCCGCTCCTTCCTGTTGGAAATAAGGCCGCGTGCCACCCAAACAGCCGGTCTTCGCTCAACGGATCCTGATAACTTTGCGTTGCATCCAACATCATCTCGACCACCCCATCGACATTCCTGTCGGATGGTGTCAAACCCGCAATCTCCATTCCGAGCCGTCTTGCAATGGAAGACCGCACCTGGGCGGCATCCAGAATTTCTCCTTCGATCTCACTGGATTTGACTACATCCTGCGTCAGGGTTTGCAGGGTCGCTTCTTCCTGTAAACTGAATCCGATGCCTTCCATCTTTCCGAGCAGACGGCCCTGTTGATGACGCGCAGCCGCAAGCTGCGGCAAAATTGCCGGTTCATCCCATTGAAACTTGGGCCAATTCTTTAGCTGATGGATATACATTGGTTTTATCTCCGCATATAGTGCGGTAAATATAGGAGTTTATCTTCGCACGGTCAATAAATATCTCCGTACAATATGCGGAGAATAAAGGGACAATTCTCCGCATTTTCCCACAACGCTGTTACCGATCCCGGTTGATATCCCGGTCATCCTGAGCGGGCGCGCCACGCGAAAAACTTTTGGCCCACTCGCGCACTTCTCTTTCGTATTCGCTTTTACCGTTCACCAATCCGCTGAAAAAAGGATTGTGATCGTTAGGGCTGGCGGTGATTTGTGCGGCCAGTGTGGGCTCATGTTTTGCCAGCAAATAGCCGCTATTAAACCCATCAATATATTTTTGTTCCTGTTCGTCCATGAGGCATGAATTTTAATAGGTGTGTTTATTTAAATAAGCGTTGATCGACTCCATATCATAGAGAATGATCTTTTTCTCCGGTTGGGAGAATTTGATTTTCCCTTCATCACGAAGCTTTTGCAGGGTGGTCTTGCTGGTGATCCGTAGTATTTTCATCGTTTCCTCCCCGCTGATCCATTTTACCGGCATATTGTTCTGTTTTTCTTTGATGCGCTCGACGACGCGCTCAATGAGCGAGTAAAACGCTTCGTCATGTAAGCAAATGACTTCCATTGGATTGATGGTTAAAATATCCTTTAAAAATAATAATTTATCTGCCTTATGAAAAATGGTAAATAATAATTCATCAAATATTAACGATTGTGCGATAAAATCTATAGAAAAGGGATGAATAGGTCAGGTTATGAGCGGCTCCGATGACAAAGATGCATTAACGGAAGAAGCCAAATCAGCCGTCATGGCTTCGGGTGCGTTGGGAAATCTCAAACATGTGGCCTTCGATCACAAAACTCCATCCGAGAAAATTGGCCTTGAAGACCTGAAGCAGCAAGCCGAATCTGTTGTCGAAAATATCCAGCAGATGCTCGATGGAGGCAACGTGGATAGCAGCACGGCACTCAAATTATCAACGGCCCTTACCAAACTCCGTGGCGCACTGGATAACGGCAAGGTATCTCGAATGGCGCTTGCCGCGGCACTATCCGAAGCCAACACTGCTCTCAGCAGTATCGCCGACAAAGGAATGAGCGCACAACAAAAGGCGGATCAGTTGTGGCAGCAGGTCGAGGCGGATAACAAAGATATCGACGACGATTTCGTAAAGATGCGTAAAGCAGGCATTCACTTTAATGACGGCCTGTGGAACAAGCACAAAGAGTTGATGGAATACCTGCAAAAGCATCCGCGTGATATTGCAAAACAGAAAGAACTCGATGCGGTCGATGACGCGATGTTGTTGCAGGCAGAGCCGCAAATTGCTCATCACCCTGATGCTAAATCGTTATTCGACGATGCGAAGAAGAAAAGTGAAGACCGGCATGAGGCGGTGGATAAGGCATTGGCCGCGATCAATAAGGGCTTTGCTAAAACGAATGAAATCGTGAGCGCATTTGACGACGAGACGCAAACACCGCATGATAAACTCACCATGAACGATGTAGCTTCACAATCTGTTGGTCAGAAGCCGAAACCGGCATCAAAGCACCTGGGTTGAGCAGAGAATAAAATGCTCGAAGCCTGCGCTTTAAACGAAGCAAAAAATATTTCATGAAAAATTTGTTCATATGTAAACCAACGTATGCTTCCGAACAAAACCCAACCATAAGCGGACGTTTTTATTTTTTCCTTAAAGCTATAATCCGTTGTAACACATCAACTTCCGCGATAGCGATTTTCTCAATATTACTGAATTGGACGATAGCTCTGTTCAAAGGTAAACGTTGGTTTACTTCATAACGGATTGTCTGGCGCAGTGGTGTTTTTAACCTTTGCGAAAAACAAGAAATGTGAAAAAGGCAATCGCGTATTACCGAGTGTCAACCGGGCGGCAGGCGGAAAGCGGCTTAGGAATAGAAGCGCAGGTCAAGGCGGTAAGGGATTTCGCAACGAACAATGATTATTCCCTGGAAAAGGAATATATCGAAATCGAATCCGGTAAGAATAACCACCGGCCCGTCTTAAAAAGCGCGCTGCTTCAATGCAAGCGTAGGCAAGCTACGTTGATGGTGGCAAAACTTGACCGAATGAGCCGGAATCTGAATTTTATTACCGGTCTGCTTGAGTTGGGCGTCGATTTTAAGGCGATTGATGTGCCGACGGGCGAGAAATTCGTCATGCATATCATGGCGGCGGTGGCCGAGCATGAGCGCGACCAGATCAGCAAACGTACATCACTCGCATTACAGGCCGCAAAGGCTAAAGGTGTCGAGCTTGGAACCTATGGAAGATATGTTTTATCGAAGGAAAACCGTGAACTGTCGCATCGCTTTGCATTGGCGATGCGGCCAACGATCACCGGCTTATTGAAGGATGGTTTTGAAACGGTGCGCGCGATCACCGATGAACTGAACCGGCTGAAGATTCCGACCTATCGGAATAACGGCAGCAAATGGCATGTGGGCACGGTTCACAAAGTAATGACACAGATAAATAAAAAAATATGAAAACAAAAAACCGAAATTATGCATCGTTACCCAATGTTTTTAACCGTCTGAAAACGAAGCCTTTTGCTCTTACCGGCGCAATTTTACTCGTCATAACGATGCTATCGGCCAGAACGGTATCGGCGCAGCATAATACCAAAATTCAAGCGGCGATAAACTCAATTAAAGAAGCCTACTACTGTGAAGATCAGGATTATCTCACGGACGGCCAGCGTACGGTATGGGTTAAGTCTTATAAAAGATGGGAACCGGATGATTTAACGATTATGAAAAAAGAAGCGCCGCCCATTCTTACTTTTCTTCAACGCGCCGCGCAGCACAATCGCTACGATGTGTTGGAGCAGTTATTACCTGACTATTACCGCGAGCATGGCGGCGTGAAAGCGTTTGCAAATGCTGTTATCCAGGCGACTCAAAAGACTATTTCAGCCGGAAGCTCATTCAGAATTATTCAATAAAAACCGCATTCATTTATTCATTCACAATTTAAATTTTATCATTATGAAACGATTCATTACAGTTGCCAAAAAACATGGCGAAGAAGTGCTGATACTTATGCGCAATGCTGCAGCAGGTGCGGCCGGAGCAGATGCCTACATCTGGCTTAAAAATCACCTTCAAAAAAAGCAGATTGCTCACACAGATCAGAATGCAAGCCACCAAAGTCAATTGCAGCATCAGGGCGGCTTTGTTTCATTCTATATCGGGCCTGACGGTAAATGGGCTTACGTAAACCATTAAATTACTTTTCATTGATTTCCCCTAATCCTTTCCGGTCACCGCGAAAGGATTTTTTTATGCCTGATACGGAAACTCACACGCCCCCCCTATAGCAGGGCTGTTGCATTCTAATTTATTAGTTGATTTAGTTTCGTTATATCATTGGCGACGAGCCTTTGTGCTTGTGCCATATTTTTATAGTCATTTGTTCTGAATAAGTTAATGGCGATATTCCTGAATATAGATGTGTTTTGTGGGGCGTTCGCTGTTCTTATTCGTGAAGCATCTTCTTTGAAAGTCATATCTTTTACCCAATGCAGGCCGTTCTCTATACTCCAATGGTTCCGGATCCCGCTACAGAACGCCTGAGCAGTAACTTTACGGCTGCTGATGTAGTATGCGTCTTCCTCCCTCGTTTTACCTTTGTCTCTTACCATACGTTTTACTTTGATGATCTGTTTTAAGCCGGCCCAATGTTTATCCATGTGACCAACCGCATCGCTTACAACTACTTCACGGCGTTCTGTACGCCCCTTGCTATATTCCCATTCAGAGAACCGGCTGGTGACCGTCATCATATCTGCGGTCATCGATTGGATGTGTTGGCATAGCGTTCTTTGATTCATTTTTACGCCAATGACATAATCATTCTTTGTATCTATGATCACCCTTACAGTTTTTTTTGACAATGAAGTGCATCTAAAGTTAAAGTTGTTCCGCTCAATCCCAGATCTGCTATAAGTTTCTGTACAACAGGTATCTCGCTTTCCTTAGAGTTGTCAACAAGTGCGTTGCCGATAACAAGCTTTTTACGGCTACTGTAAATACTCACCAGGTTGATGAACCGCTGCTTTTCTATCGAATAGTCGCTCATGGTTCCTTTCATCGCTTTCCCATCCACGTGTAGCCACTCTTGTTCAGTGATATCGGTGTGCTGCCGCACCCATTTATAAAAGCTTTTACTCAACTTGTCAAAATCCAGGTCTTGTATTACTCGCCGAACCGTGTAAAAACTTGGCAATCTGTTCTTTTTCGGCTTCAGGGAAGCTAAAAGATCTACTTCATTGCGGGTTATAAAGTCTCCAATAGCTCGATAACCATGATAACCACTCATCGTACTCATCAAAACAAGTAAGAGTACAAAGGTCTGGTCGTGTCGTTGTCCTGCACGACGACGACCGTCCGGGAGTTCCGCCAAATAAGATATAATGCCTTGATTCATATTTAAAGTTAACTCCTTATTTTTTAGAATGCAACAGCCCTGCCCCCTATAGGGGCAAAATCTTTAATTTGGGCTGCCGCTTAAAATGTATAAGTACCTGAACTGCGGCGCATATATCGGCAGTTGCAACCCTGATCTTCGTATCATTCGCTATGGGGCTGGCTTTCGATAGGTATATAGTTTTGTTGCCTCGCTAACACTACGAATAAGCTTTTTTTGCTTAGCTAACTTGAGCAGCACACCCGAGACAGTGTACGTATAATAAATACCCTCATGGTGTTCTGTGCAATAGGCTGTGATTTCGGAAAGACTTCGTGGTGTTTCGAAATAGTCGGTTGTAACAAGAAGCTTCTGTATTATTCTGGTCGCCCCCAATGGTCTGTCTGGTTTGCGTAATTTTTTAGTCACGCTGCCTACTGCGGGTGGCACATCGACGGCCTTGCGTTCGGGTGTGACGTTCCAGTGGTCGAACTGCTGAAGTAATCGGTCAATTATTTTGATTTGTACCGCCTCTGACTGAAAGGCATTCATCGCGTCTGCGATGTCATTCAATTGGTGTTTCAATTTTTCGAGATGCTTGCTCATGAAATTATACTTGTCTTAAAAGTACCGTTTTTAAGAGTATAGTTCAAATAATTGAAAAATTATTGGGAGCGAATCACACAGAAAGACATACTCCAATTTCCGTACCTATTTCGTACCAAAATAAAAAAGCACTTAGATTTTCATCGTAAGTGCTTGATTATCAGTGCGCCCACCTGGGCTCGAACCAGGGACCAAAAGATTATGAGTCTTCTACTCTAACCAACTGAGCTATAGGCGCGGGTTTGTTTTATTTTTAATTCGGGTGCAATTTTACGGAAAATAGTGCCGAAATACAAAACTCATTTATTTTTTTCTTCTTTTATTAACAAATAGACTGCAAATCAGGCTTATATTTTACTAAGACCATTGTTAAAATGGCAAATTGTGGCACCATAGCCTGTACCGGCTATGGTTTTATCTGGCTATTTTGACTGCATAAGTTTGCTTATAACGTTTTTTAAATTTAACATTGTATTTAGGATAGCGTTATACAATTATAATAATGGCGAAGAGAAAAGATTTTAACTGGTCGGATGAAAGTGAGCCGCATAAAAAGAGAACTAAAAGAATAATTGCCGAACATCCCGATATTAGAGAACTTATAGGCCGAAATCCCTACACAATTGTAGTAATTTTCCTGTGTGTTGCCGTGCAAATTGGCTTATCCGTTTGGCTAAAAGATGCGTCGTGGTGGCTTGTTGTACTCATGTCGTATGTTATTGGTGCTTTTGCAAGCCACACGTTGTTTATCTGCATACACGAGTGCGCGCACAACCTGGTATTTAAAAACCGCACGTTAAATACGCTTTCGGGCATATTTGCAAATCTGCCGCAAGGTTTTCCAAGTTCGGTTTCTTTTCAAAAGTATCATTTAAAACACCACTCCTTTCAGGGAGTATCCGAATTGGATGCCGATATGCCTTTTGGCTGGGAGGCGAGGTTAATCAACAATTCGTGGTTTGGCAAATCGTTATGGTTATTATTTTTCCCGGTATTTCAATTGCTGCGCCCTTTCAGGTTAAAAGAGATTGATTTATGGGATGCATGGACATTGGTTAACTGGCTTGTCGAAATAATTTTTATGGCCGCCATTGTTTACTTTTTTGGCGTTAAAGCTGTAATGTATATGATATTCAGCTTTTTCTTTTCGGTTGGCTTGCATCCGCTTGGGGCGCGCTGGGTGCAGGAGCATTACCTCACACATGGCGACGAGCAGGAAACCAAAAGCTATTATGGCATATTAAACGTGGTAAATTTGAATGTTGGGTACCATAATGAGCATCACGATTTTCCGTCGGTGCCCTGGAACAACTTACCCAAGATTAAAAAAATAGCCGACGAGCATTACGAAACCCTGGGCTACCACACATCGTACACGGCTTTATTGTTTCAATTTTTATTTAATCGGGACCTGTCGTTATTTTCGCGTACAAAACGTTCAAACCGGGGTGGCAAGCTTAAAGTTGCCGGTATACCGATTGAAAAACCGATAGTAAAACAACCCTTATAACCTGTTTACAATTGCTTTATGACTAATATAAAAAACATAATTTTTGATTATGGTAACGTGATATTCGGTATTGATTTTTTGCTTGCGCAGAAAGCCTGGACCAAGTTGGGCGTTAACAATGTAGAGCAATTTTTTGGGCACCGACAGCAAGACGAGGTATTTAGCGCTTTTGAAAAAGGCGAAATAACATCCGAAGAGTTTAGAAAACAAATACGCATTAAAGCCAACAATGCCAGCTTAACCGACGAGCAGATTGACAAAGCCTGGAACGCCATGCTATTAGGCATTGCCGATGGCAACCACGATTTGTTGTTAAAAGTTAAGGCCAAATACAACACCTTTTTACTGAGTAATATTAATGCAATCCATTACGATTTTATTATGGATTACTTGAAGCGTGAGTTTGGCTTTAATGGTAACGACCACTTATTTAACAAGGTTTATTACTCGCACTTAATGGGCAAGCGTAAACCCAATGCCGATATTTTTGAGCAGGTTTTAGCCGAAAATAACCTTAATCCTGCCGAAACGCTTTTTATTGATGATAGTCCGCAACATTTGGCCACTGCCGAAAAGTTAGGCTTACAGGTTTACCTGATGAAGGCGCCCGACACCATACAGGCATTTTTTGAGCGCGAAAGGTTAGTTTAAACCTTCTTTTTAATTTTAATCCAGATGTTTTTGAGCTTTTTTAGGTAGCGGTTAAGTTCGCCTATGGGTTTGGCGTTTCGCCATTCGGTTAACTTAAGGTATTGGTAAAATAGGCTCTTATATTTTGGATTATACTCATACGTTGTGTAAAATGGCTTGCGCGATATAAAATGGATGATGAAAGGTGTCTCCAAATTGCCCGACGAAAAATAATTCCAACGCGTGTCTAACTCCAGCCATTGGTTAGCTAAAACCACGTTGTAGCCATATTGATCGGGATAGTTTGCGTGCTTGATATTGGCATTAATGCAATCAATTACTTTTTGCGCCAGGTTTTGCTCGGCCCATTTTTGGGTGTTGATGAGCAACAAGCCGGTATTAAAATATTTTGTATCGGCTGCAAAGCCAAGTTCTTTATAATTCATTATTCCGCCCCAGGCATTGTCAAAAGTAAGCAGGCGTGGGTCTTGCACGGCACCTATAATATTGTCGCCCAAATCCTGGTTGTAAAGTTTGCTTACATCATCTAAAACAATCATGTCCACATCTAAAAACAAAGCCTTGGTAGTTTCTTTGGGCACAATGTACGGGATAAACAAACGCAGATAAATAGTTACCGGATAGGATGTATGATCGAGCGGAAGCTTCACCCCTGCCGGTATGGTGTTTTCCATCTTTATCCAATTAATGGTAAACATAGCGGCATCAACAGATGCTTTTATCCGGCGCTGGCTTTTTTGCTTAACCCCATCGGCTATAACATAAACCGCAATTTTTTCGCCCGTTTTATGATTAACCTCGATAGATTTAAGTAAAGCCGCCAGCATTATTACATAGTGCTCGTCGGTAACAACAACTATAGGGATCACGTTGGGAGATGTCATGTTAAACGGTAGAGGTCAAATTTAATCGACACTTATTTAGAGTAAAAGTGCAAATTAAAATTCTAAATCAGCAATACAGCTCAAAACATCTAAAACGGTGCAGCTTTTAATTTTTGCATTTATTTTAAACACAAGATAGCTTTTTGCGTTATATAGTTATTGAATAGATTTATTTCACAGTAAACAGATACCATCATGAACAATCAAACAAAATTAGTAGTAGGCTTACTTGCCGGTGCCGCAGCAATTGCTGCTGTTGGCTTATTATTTTCTACAGATAAAGGAACCGAAGTTAGAGAAGAAATAACCGATTACTTAGCTGATCTGGTTAATTCGGTAAAAAGCAAGGCTCAAGAAACTGCCGACAACCTCAATAGCATTAAAAACGACGCTGTTAAAAACGCACGATCGGCAATTAAAAGCAAAATTAATGATGCAGCCGATATTGTAGGCAATTAATTTAATTTTTGATATTTAAAATCAATAAAAAGGGCTTTCAGGTTTACTGGAAGCCTTTTTTATACCTGGTTACAGGTAAGCGTGGTTGCTCCCGTTTACGCCCCCACATACTGGCCAAACATTTTTTAGGGTATCAACCAATTTCCATCAAATAAGTGTTTTAACACCTATTAATGGCGTTTTAGCCAATTGCATTTGTTATCTATTAGTTTATATTTGTAATAAATTTGTTGCAAATAACAAATTACCCTTATTAATTTTTGCTATGGATAATTTATGCCCCGCCCAAAAACTACTGTAAGTTTAGCGAGCCTGCCATCCGGCAAATAAAAGGTATAGTAATTGCCACATAAGTAATGTAGTTGCCGTTTGGTTATAATTAAAAAGCATGTTTGCTTATTAATTAACTAAATTATGGCATTATGAATACCCAATTAAAAGGATTGGTACATGGTTGATATTAAAATACAGATATAAGTTGAGCAAAATTTTACTTTTTTCAGGAAAACATTTACACAGTTTTAAATTTTGGGTTACCGCATTTTGTTTATTTGGCTGTATTGATATGCCCCAAAACGTCTGCGCCCAGCAATTAAAAAACGTTACAGGTAAAATAACCGACGCACAAACCGGCGAACCCCTACCCTACGTAACGGTATCGGTAAAATTAACAAACGGCACCCGCAAAGGCGTTGCCACTAATTTCGACGGTATTTACCATTTAGCCGTACCGGGCAATATTGCAACCGATAGTATTTACACCAGCTACGTAAGTTATACCCCATCGCGCAAGCTGATACCTAAAGGCATCGAAATAGAAATTAACTTTCAGCTTGCTATAGATTCAAAAATGCTGAAAGCTGTTACCGTTACGCCTAAAACCTATGTTAACCCGGCCTGGGAAATTATGGCTAAAATGGTTAAACATAAACCCGATAACGACCCCCAAAAATTAAAAAGTTACGAGTATCAAAGCTATAACCGGATAGAACTATCGCTCACTAACCTTAGCGAGAAACTAAAACAGCGCAAAGTTTTTAAACAAATATTGCCGCTGATGGATAGCTTAAAGAAAATTGCCGGCGAAGAAGGTACTCCGGTGCTACCCATATTTGCATCCGAAACCATATCCGATTATTATTATCAAAACAACCCGCTTCGCAAAGCAGAATACGTTAAGCGTACCAAATCCGCAGGCGTGGGTATTGAAGACGAAACACTGGTTTCGCAATTAATTGGTTCTACCTTTTTGCAATACAACTTTTATAAAAACTTTTTGCGCCTTGCCGGGAAAGATTTTATATCGCCCCTAACAGATAGCTGGAAAACGTTTTACAACTACGAACTGATTGACGAGCACGATAAAATTAACGGCAAAGAATATTATAAAATAGAATTTAAACCAAAACGCGGCCACGATTTAGCCTTTAACGGCGTAATGTGGATTACTAAAGACGATTACGCCCTTTACCGTGTTGATGCTTCGGTGCCGCCGGATGCTAACCTTAATTTTTTAAGCAAGGTTCGCATTCAGCAAGAGATGGTGCAGCCCGAGGGTACAACGGCCTGGCTACCGGGAAAAACACGTATAACACTTAACATCAATAACATAACTAAAAATTTGTCGGGCTTTATTTGCAAGTTTTACTTATCAAACAGCAATATCAAAGTAAACCAGGATTATCCCGAAAGTTTGTTTAAAGAGCCCGTTGTGATGAGCCCCGATGTAGCCAAGGTTGACGAAAGCTACTGGCAAAAAAACCGTCATGATTCGGTTACACTGGCTGATAAGCGGGTTTACCAAATGATAGATACTGTTAAAAACCTGCCCCTTGTTAAAACCTATGCCAAGTTTGCCGGTATGCTTATAAACGGCTATTACAAAGTAGGCTGGTTTAGCTTTGGCCCCTACCCCTACACGGTTAGCCATAACGACTTGGAAGGCACCGTATTACGTGTTGGCGGCATTACCAACACCCGTTTTAGCGATAAATGGATTTTGGGTGGTTACGCCGCATATGCCTTTAAAGATGATAAACTGAAATACAGCGGTAGTGTTGACTACATTGCATCGCGCAAGCCCTGGACGCAGATAGGAACATCCTACCTGCATGATATTGGGCAAACCGGCTACCAGTACGAGAGCTTTACCCTTAACGGCAACAATGTTTTTAATGCATCTATTAACAACGGCGCAATAAGCACGCGCGGGCCGTTTTATCAAAACGTTATTAAGGCTTATGTACAGCGTGATTTAAAATCGGATTTAAGGGCCAAGGTTACCTTTACCCACAGCACTTTTGACCCGCTTACGCCTTACGAATACGTTTACCCTAATAACTCCGATACCATACATAACTACCAAACCGCCGATGCTACCTTTGAATTGCAATGGCGCCCGGGTACACGCTTACTGCAATCGAGCAAGATAAACAAGCGGATAACCGTTGGTAACGGAGCAGATAATATTACGGTTACTTTTAGATATGTACATGGTTTTAAAGGCCTGCTTGACGGCGACTTTAATTACAACAAGTTATATATTAATGCCCAGCAAAAGGTACATATGGGTATTTTTGGCAAAGGCGAATACTCGTTAACAGGTGGCTTTATACCAAGTAACGTGCCTTATACGCTGGTTGAAAACCACCGTTTTAACTTTAATACTATGCGCTTTTTAGAGTTTGCCAGCGATAAATATGCATCGTTAACTTACACCCAGCACATGGATGGCCTGATAACCAACAGCATACCGCTATTAAAGGCCCTTAACATACGCACAGTTTTAGTTGCCGATATTTTAGAAGGCAGCCTATCTACTACCAATAACGAGGCCTTTAGGCGCGGCCGTACCATTGTTGACCGCAGTTTAGGCTCAGTCCCTTATGTGGAAGTTGGTTACGGGGTTGAAAATATTTTGAAAATAATACGTGTAGACTTTTTATACCGCCTTACCCACATGGACCACCTGAATGGCCGCGGCGAACTGCCCGACAGATTTGCGCCACGCGTAAGCTTGCAGTTTAGGTTGTAATTTTTAAAACTGATTACCTTACCACATGTTATCAATAATAACCGGCCCTATAAAACGCCGGTTATTATTTTTATGAAAACTTACCAAACCAAAATAAATCCCAATGTACGTGGCTTATGTGTAGCACTGCAACAAAAGCTGCCTGCTAAATTTAACAACAAAATGTATGGCGGCACCAATTTAAACATTGTTGAAAGCGGTAACAGCATCGAAATTTGGCTTCCCCTACCCTACGAACAGTATCTCTATAAGATTGATGTGGATGGAAGTGATGTGAACATCAGCAAATCTGAACACTATACCGATGATGCAAACAGCCTGGCTATGGAAGACGTGCTAACGGATATTGTGATAGCGTTTATTGGAAAAGAAAACATTGAAAACCTGGAACCTTCAACCGGGAATTGATTTTGTAGCCGCTTTTAAACTACTTGAGGATAATTAAAAGGCATAAAAAAAGAGTTTCTTAACGAAACTCCTTTTTGTTTTAAATAGGGTAGATAGTGTATTTTGTAATTACAAATTAAGCAACTTTACGGCTTACGGACCTGCTACCTAATTGTTGTTTTTGTGTTGATTTGAAAGCTTGCAAATCACCTTCTAAAATTTCTTTTAATTGTTTGTCAAAACGGGTCATTATCAATTTAGTGCGGTTAAGCATCAATTTTTCGAGTATTAAATCCATATTTTCCATAATCGATGTGTTTAATTTGAATATCGTGATTTTTGTTAAGCTACCTGGCTGTTTTGGCTTCTGCTGCCCAATTGCTGGCTATTTGATTTAAACGATTGTAAATCGTTCTCTATAATTCTTTTAACTCCTTGTCAAAACGCGTAATCATCAATTTAGTGCGGTTAAGCGTTAATTTTTCGAGTATCAGGTCTATGTTTTCCATGGCTAAGTTAATTAATGATGTTAGCTATATTACCAATATTATGCCACCGGAAGCACGATTAAAAAAAGGCCCCAAAACAACGCCCAATATACATTTTAACGCATACAACAGTGTAAAGGGAAAAAAACACTGTATATTTTAATAGTCACAATAGTGTAAACTGCGGGTGTTAAAACAAACAGAACGGTTTATTTTGATACTTCAATTTTAACCTTCTTGTTCTTAATCTTCTCGTTCTTTATTTTTGCACGGCCTGCTGTATTCGGTTACGTTTAACGGCTACATACGATTCATGATCTCTAACCTCTATCAGCCCCAATTCATCTTTTTGTAAGCCACCTTTTTGTAACAACAAGCCAACAATATCAACTTTGTTTACCTTATCCTTTTTCCCGGCAGATATATAAATGGTATCCCATTCGGTTAAGGGCGGGGTTACGTTTTTCTCGGGCAATGTTTCAATTTCAGGTTTTTTAACATACGGCAGGCTTTCATCCGGCGAGAGTATTAAATAGGCTGTGCCCTTGGCGTGCATACGTGCCGTACGGCCATTGCGATGGGTAAACGCTTCTTCGTTATGCGGTAGCTGGTAGTGTAGCACGGCCTCAATCTCCGGTATATCCAGTCCGCGCGAAGCCAGGTCTGTAGTAATGAGCAAACGGTTGCTTCCGTTCCTAAATTTTAGCAGGGCATGTTCGCGGTCTTCCTGCTCCATCCCACCATGAAAAACACCATGTATCAATCCCATGTAACTCAACAGTTCGCTTATCCGGTCTACCGCTTCGCGGTGGTTACAAAATACAAGGGTAGCTTTGTTGCCTATTTTACATATCAGGGCAAACAAAGTACTAAGCTTATCTTCGGCATCGGCCATTACGGCTTTAATCTTTAAATCGGGCATTACAACGGCATCCTTTAAAAAATCCAGTTCAACCGCATTTTTTACTCCGGTAAAGGCCGGTATATCGTCCATTTTGGTGGCCGATGTTAATATCCGCTTGGTTAGCGCGCCCAAACTGCGGATGATATAAGCCATATCTTCCTGAAAACCAAATTCGAGTGCTTTATCAAACTCGTCCAAAACTAAGGTTTGCACGGTTGAGGTATCAAAACTTTCGTGGCGCACATGGTAGGCTATGCGGCCCGGTGTGCCTATTAAAACCGCGGGCGGTTGCGAAAGACTATTTTTTTCGATGCGTGTGGGGTGGCCTCCGTAGCAGCAGTTTACCTTAAAGCCTGTGCCCATGCTTTTAAAAACCTTCTCAATCTGCAAAGCTAACTCGCGCGATGGTACCAGCACCATTGCCTGTACCCCTGCCCTATCTTTTTGCAGCAGGTTTAATACCGGTAGCAAAAAACCAAGTGTTTTGCCCGAGCCTGTTGGCGATAGTAAAACCATATCACTTTGGTTCGGCACGTTTAACGCTGCGTGCTGCATTTGGTTAAGGGCCGCTATATTTAGATTTTGAAGGGATTGTTTAATCATAATGCGGCAAAGGTAGTGTTTGGTTTTGGTTCATGGATGATAGTTGATTGTTGATGGATGATAGTTCATAGTCAATGGATCATAGATGATGGTTTATAGTCATATTGACGTTTATAAAATGTGTATTTGCTATGAACTATCATCCATGAACTATGAACCATAGCCCTTATTTATGAACTATGAACCCGAAACTCACCACATTGCCAAAAAACCGTACCTTTGCGGCAATGTGGTCAGATAAATTAAAGCTAAACAAACAATTGGTACGCTCCCTTACCGATGCGGGATATTTAACCCCCAAGGAGATGCAAACGCGCTCGCTGTCGCGGATTATTGGCGGCCAGGACATGATAGGCGTTGGCCCCGAAGGCTGCGGTAAAACTACCACTTATGTACTGGGCGTGTTAATGCGCCTTAAATATGGTGTTGAAGAAGCTCCGCGCGCGTTGATATTGGTACCTGATAAGGAACGCGTAATAGCGGTTACCGAGCAATTTGAACTTTTAAATAAAAACGATACCATACGCATAGTAAGCCTGTACGCCGCACCCGGCACCGAGGCCCAGATGAACGCCCTTGCCGATGGTGCCGATATTGTTGTGGCCACGCCCGACCGTGCCCGTTCCATTTATCTTAAACTTGGCCTAAACCTCAACAAAATAATGATGTTTGTGGTAGACGATGCCGATGCCATTGTGAAACAAGGCCTGCAATTACCGGTTAACGAACTGGCAAACAGTATTTTAAAATGCCAGCACTTAATATTTACCGAAGTATTGCACGGTAAACTTGAACACATGATAGCGCCGTTTATGAACCAACCTGCCATTATTGAGGTTGATGAACTTGCCGAAGCCGAGGCCGAAATACTGGACCAACTGCTGTACCATGTACCAAACTTTCGTACCAAGTTAAACCTGCTTAATTTGCTGATGCACGATACCGAGGTATTTACCAAGGCCGTAATATTTGTAAATACCCGCTTAACTGCCGAAAAAATATTAAACAGCCTTACCCACGTTATTAAAAAAGAGGCTGCCATATTAAACCCCTTATTTTTTGAAACCGCCGGTTTTGAGCGCATTGATGATTTTAAGGAACAAACTGAAAAACGGATATTGATTGTAGCTAACGAGTTACAGGGCTTTATTGATGTGGAGGGCGTGCCCTTCATTATTCACCTGGAGTTGCCGGATGAAAAAGAAACTTTTATTGACCGTATTATAAAACGCGACGCCGACCAGGAAACTTTTGCCATAACCTTTGCAACGGATATTGAGTTAAGCATGGTTAAAAAAATAGAACAGGCAACGGGCCACAAAATACCAACGGCAGAATTGCCCGAAGACTTGATAGTTGCGAAAGAAGAAAATAAGGAAGAGACAAAGAAAAAACCAGCAGCCAAAGCCGCCGCTACCGAAGTGCGTGGCGAAGCCTTTCACGAAAAAAAGGATAGCAATAAAAAGGATTACAACTTTAGCGCAGGCACCAAAGCTAAAATGAACAAAAAGAAGAAGCACGGGTAAGGCTGGAAAAAAGGTAGACATTCACCTTGATGCCATTATGCTGTTCGCCCAACTTATAAGTCAATAACTTAATAACCAATAACTACCCACAGATGATAGAACCTTTTGATATTGAAATAGGCGAAACAGTTTACGCCGTATTTCCGGAAGAGGATGAGATTTATACCATTTTTAAGGATGGTATTGAATACGTAAAAATACAAAAAGACACGGAAGGCATTTGGCTAAAGCTTGACCCCGAAACCGAAATGCCAACCTTTGGCAGCGACGAGGAAATTAATAATATTGGTAAAGCCATTATACTTTACCAGGAAAACGGCGGCGGCGATGAAGAGGATGAAGACGAGGAGGAGTTTGAATAGACTTAGCTTAATGAGCCTGTTTAAATTTCATTCACAAATAGTTATTAAATAATAAAATCATCAACCCATCGAGTCGCTCGCAATAATGAAATAAAAAGTAACATGTTCGATAGAAATTACATCAAAATAGGCGTAGCCGGGCCGGTTGGCTCGGGTAAAACGGCTTTAATTGAGCGTTTATCGCGACACATGGCAGGTGAATATAGTTTGGGCGTTATCACCAACGATATTTACACTAAAGAGGATGCCGAGTTTTTAACCCAAAATAGTTTGCTCGCACCCGAGCGTATTATTGGTGTGGAAACTGGCGGTTGCCCCCATACGGCCATCCGCGAAGATGCGAGCATGAACCTGGAAGCTGTTGACGAGATGGCGGCACGCATACCCGATGTGCAGATTATTTTTATTGAGAGCGGTGGCGATAACCTTTCGGCCACCTTTAGTCCCGATCTGGCCGATATTACCATCTTTGTTATTGATGTTGCCGAAGGTGACAAAATTCCCCGCAAGGGCGGCCCCGGTATAACCCGGAGCGATTTACTGGTTATCAATAAAATTGACCTTGCACCATACGTGAATGCCGACCTTAATGTGATGGAGCGCGACGCCCGTTTAATGCGCAAGGGAGCGCCCTTTGTGTTTACCAACCTGATGAGTTTACAGGGCCTGGACAGTGTTATAGGCTGGATAAAAAAATACGGCTTACTGGAAGAGAACCCCGAACCTGCTTTGCGCAGATGATAGCACATTTGCATATACAAACCAAATTGCGCGATGGGATAACGTATCTTAAAAAATCATATTTTACGCCGCCGTTTAAACTTGCCGATGTGCGCGAGGATAAAAGAGACAAAACCCTGCGCCTGATGCTCATGAGCTCGTCACCGGGAATATTGGATGGGGACGAATACGATATTAAAATTGAACTGGACGAGGGTTGCGCACTTACCTTGTTAACGCAATCGTACCAGCGCTTATTCAGCATGCAGGGCAGCGCAGGGCAACAGTTGCAAGTTAATATGGCTGCGGGAGCCACGTTTTGTTACCTGCCCCACCCAACTGTTCCGCACCAAAACTCGGATTTTACATCAAAAAGCAATATTTACCTATCGGCCAATTGCAGCCTCATTTGGGGCGAAATTTTAACCTGCGGCCGTAAAATGAACGGTGAGATTTTTCTATTTTCAAAATATCATAATCTTACTCAAATTTACATGAATGGAAAGCTCGTTATTAAAGAAAACCTGCTAATTAAACCTTTGCAAATTGATGTGAATGCCATTGGGCAGTTAGAAAATTACACCCACCAGGCCAGTTTGATATTTTTAAACGAAAATGCTGATGTAAAAAACTTAAAAACATACATCAGTACGTTTTTAGCAACACAAACCGGTATTGACTACGGCATTACCGAAACACAAAAAAACGGACTGTTAATACGCATTTTAGGCTACAAAGGCGAGCAGCTACATGATTGCTTAAACAAAATAGCAGGTTTAATTAACACAACAAAAAACGCTGCCTATGCATAGCGAATTAGGCTTATTGGTATTAACAGCCATCACCATCAGTTGTATTCACACCTTTAGCGGGCCCGATCATTATTTGCCTTTTGTTGCCTTGTCGCGATCAAGGGGCTGGTCGGTTAGCCGCACTGTGGTGTGGACTATAGTTTGCGGTATTGGGCATGTTGGCAGTTCGGTAATTTTGGGATTGATAGGTATTGCCGTGGGCTGGTCGTTATCGCGGTTAAGCTGGCTAGAAAATATTCGTGGCGGTTATGCAGCCTGGGCCCTGCTTCTGTTTGGCTTGGCTTATACCATTTGGGGCTTTTACCATGCCCGGTTAAACAAGCCGCACAAACATTTTGATATTAACGATGATGGCTCAATTTACGTTTTTGAGCACAAGCACGGCCAAACCGTGGCCCCCAATAACCGCTACCCGGTTACACCCTGGGTAATGTTTTTCATTTTTGCAATGGGCCCAAGCGAGCCCATGATTCCGCTTTTATCTTATCCGGCTGCTAAAAACTCGGTTTTTGCCATTACCGCACTGGTTATTGTATATATTATAGCCACTGTATTAACCATGGTGGTTATGGTAGTTTTAAGCTTATACGGCATATCGTATTTTAAAACCGGAAAAATAGAGCGTTACGTGCATGCCCTGGGCGGCCTAACCATACTAATTTGCGGTTGCGGGATGGTTTTTTTAGGCTGGTGATTTTTTTCATCACCAAACCCTTACATCCTTTCGGGAACATTAATGCCCAGCAATTTCATGGCCCTGTTAATAATTTGCGCCGTTGCGGATGACAGTTGTAACCTAAACTGCATCACATTTTCGTCTTCGGCTTTTAAAATTGGTTTTTCCTGGTAAAATTTATTGTAGGTTTTGGCCAGTTCGTAAACGTAGTTGGCAATAACAGCCGGACTATAATCGCGCGCACCCTGCATAATTGCTTCGGGGAACTGGTTTAAGGCCAATATTAAATCGCGCTCAACGGAATCCAATACGTTAATAAGAGTACTTGCATCGCCCGGCACAAAGCCTGCCCGTTTCAATACCGATTTAATACGCGCATGGGTATATTGTATAAATGGCCCGGTATGCCCCTGAAAATCAATCGATTCATTAGGATCAAACAGCAAACGCTTTTTGGGTTCAACCTTTAGTAAAAAGTACTTTAAAGCTCCCATACCTATGTTGTAGTATAGTTGCTGTTTTTCGGCTTCGTCAAAATCATTAATCTTGCCGAGAGCTTCTGTTTGTACTTTAGCGGTTTGCTCCATTTCGGCCATTAAATCGTCGGCATCAACAACGGTTCCTTCACGGCTTTTCATCTTGCCCGATGGCAGGTCAACCATACCGTATGATAAATGGAACAACCCCTTTGCCCAGGGCTTACCCAGCTTTTGTAGTATTAAAAACAATACTTTAAAGTGATAATCCTGCTCGTTACCCACCACATAAATTGATTTATCCATGTGGAAGTCGTCGTATTTCAATTGTGCTGTGCCAACATCCTGTGTAATGTAAACCGATGTTCCGTTTGACCGTAGCACCAATTTCTCGTCCAACCCGTCGGCAGTCAGGTCAATCCAAACCGAACCGTCTTCCTTTTTTACAAAAACACCTTTGGCTAAACCTTCCTCAACAATATCCTTACCCAACAGGTAAGTTTTCGATTCGTAATAATATTGGTCAAAATCAACACCAAGTTTTTTGTAGGTGGCATCAAAACCAGCATAAACCCAACTGTTCATGGTTTCCCAAAGGCTCATAACATCCGGGTCGCCGGCTTCCCATAGCTGTAGCATTTGTTGGGCCTGTACAATTAAGGGAGCATTCTTTTTGGCCTCGTCTTCCGTTTGGCCCTCGGCTATCAGTTGTTCAATTTGCTTTTTATATTCTTTATCAAAAACAACATAATACTTGCCAACCAAATGGTCGCCTTTTAATCCGCTACTTTCGGGCGTTTCGCCATTGCCGAACAGTTGCCAGGCAAGCATCGATTTACAGATGTGGATACCCCTGTCGTTAACTAAATTGGCTTTAATAACATCGTAGCCATTGGCCTTCAATATCTCGG
Source organism: Mucilaginibacter gracilis (assembly GCF_003633615.1). NCBI lineage: Bacteria > Pseudomonadati > Bacteroidota > Sphingobacteriia > Sphingobacteriales > Sphingobacteriaceae > Mucilaginibacter > Mucilaginibacter gracilis. The sequence goes on from NZ_RBKU01000001.1 coordinate 4,867,355, forward strand.
CTACCGAATAACCCAATAAATTATTACGGATATGCCCCAAATGCAAAGGCTTATTGGTATTGGGCGACGAATATTCAACCATTACCCGCTCGCCCTTTGCGGGGAAGGTGCCGAATGTGGGAGCGGCGATTTCGGTATAGAGTTGTTTTATCCAGTACTCGTCGTTAATGCTGATATTTAAAAAACCCTTTATCACGTTAAAGCCCGAAACATGGGCTATCTCGTTTTCAATAAACCCGCCAATCTCGTTCCCGGTTTGCTCCGGTGATTTACGCGAAAATTTAACAAACGGAAAGATAACTATGGTAACCTGCCCTTCAAATTCCTTACGGGTTTGCTGTAAGGTAACATCGGCAGCGGTAATATCGGTTTGGTATAAGGCCTTAACGGCTTTAAGGGTTGCATCAACTATGAAATCCATCCGGCAAAATTAATCAAATCTATTTAAAATAAGAGTCAAGAAGCGAGAAGCAGGAATTAAGAGTTAGAAGATAGGAGCAAGATGTAAGAATCAGGAACCAAGATTTAAAATGCCATATTTATTTTTCTCTCCTGGTTCTTGTCTCTTGATTCTTGCCTCTTGACACTGATTATATGGCTAAATTCTGATAGCTTTGTGAAGAAAAGAGACAAGAATTGAGAATCAGGAAGCAAGACGTTAGATGCAAGGAACCAAGACACTTGTTTTATTTTTTTCCTGCTTCCTGATTCTTACATCTTGCTTCTATCTTCTTGATTATGAATTAAAAACATGCTCACTACTACAAATTTCAACATCAATAACACGTCCGAAATTGGCGACCTGTTATGCTTGCTCATCCACAGTCCGGATGCCGGATTGGGTAAGGTTGTGCCCAATAAGGCTCAGGATTGGCTTTTTGAAGATATAGTTCACCTGGATACCATCCGCCGTAAAGAGTACGACCATTATGTTAAAGTGCTGCTTTATTTTTTAGACCCTGAAAAAATAGCAGGGAAATTAAGTGCAATAGACAGCCCCGAAAGCAACCGCGACTTTTTTAAACCGGGCAATGCCGGGTTTCATAACTCAACCAAAGTAATAGAGTTTCAAACGCTGCTGGCCGATATATTGGCCGAACAAACCGTTAAGGAAAAATTGGTTGCCGCCATTTGCGGCATGGAAAACCTCACCTATGGTTTGCAGCAAACCTTAGTAGATACCGGCGCAACAGAACTGGCAAAAACACTTTTATCGGGCTTTTTAAACCATAAACTTATATTTGCGCCCATACCCAATTTTATTTTTTCGCGCGATGTTGGTGTAGCCATTAATAATTACCTGCTCATTAGTAAACCCGCGAAAGCTGCCCGCCTGCGCGAAAGTTTGCTGGTGCGTTACATCTTTTTCAACCATCCGTTGTTTGCCGCTTACCGCAACAATATCATCGAGATACCCGAAAGTATGGAAGCGTTTTTAGAACCCATCGGCGAAAGCCACGAGCCAACCACTTTAGAGTGCGGCGACGTAATGGTGGTTAGCCCGAACCATATTTTAATTGGTTGCAGCGAGCGCACATCAACACGCGGCGCAAACGCGGCCATTAAATTACTGTTTGAAAAAGGCGTTGTCGAAAAGGTAACCATCATCAAAATTCCGCAAAAGCGTAACTTTATGCACCTGGATACTGTTTTTACACAGGTTAAACGCAACGTTTGGGTGCTGCTAAAATCGTTATTTGATGAGGAAGCGGTTAACTTGAACGAACCTATTAGTCACTTTGGCGACACTATGGCTAAAGATAGCCCTCAAATAATACAGTTTGCCAAAGGCAAAACAAACGAGCCAAAGCATTTTGCTAACCTGGAAGCCTTGCTTGATGATATTAGCCGTAACGATTTGCACAGTGCCGAGCCAACACAATTCATCTACTCGGGCAATAACCAGTTCCCTTACGATTCGCGCGAGCAATGGACGGATTCGTGTAATCTCCTCGCACTAAAAGAGGGTGTGGTTTTGGCATACGACCGTAACGATAAAACCATTGAAGCTTTTGAACAACACGGTTTTGCCATTGTTAAGGTTGCCGATCTGCTCAAAAAACTGGAAAGCGGCGAAACATCGACCGAAACCATAACAGATACCGTAATACTCATGCCATCCGCCGAGTTATCGCGTGCACGTGGCGGCTTCCATTGTATGAGTATGCCGTTGTTAAGGAGTTCAATAGTTCATTTGCCATTGGTTCATTAGTCTAGGCTGATGAACTATTTGCACATTAATTGACTGAACTTTGCACTAATGACCAATGAACCATTGAACTAATGAACCAGTTAACATCCCACATATTAATGATACGCCCCGTTAGCTTCGGCTTTAACGAGCAGACGGCAGAAAGTAATGCATTTCAGCACCGCAGCCAAAATGAGCAGGATATACAGCAAAAGGCATTGGCCGAATTTGACGCTTTTGCTGACAAATTAAAAGCCAATGGTTTGGATGTTATTATAGTTAACGACAAGCCAGAGCCGCATACGCCCGATTCCATTTTCCCAAATAACTGGGTATCGTTTCACGAGGATGGCAAAATATTTATGTATCCGATGCAGGCCGAAAACAGGCGATTGGAGCGGGATTTGAAGATGCTAAAAAAGATAACCCTGAATAGCTTTTTTGTGAGCGATATTAAAGACCTGAGTGCTTACGAAAATAATGAGCAATATTTAGAAGGTACGGGTAGTATGGTTTTAGATCGCGGAAACAAAATTGCTTACGCTTGTTTGTCGCCACGTACTCATCCCGATGTTATTGGGGCTTTTCGTGCAGAAAGCGGCTACACCTCCATCCTATTCCACGCTACGGACCAAAACGGTAAAGCAATTTACCACACCAACGTAATGATGTGCATGGGCGACGAATTTGTAGTAATATGCCTTGATGCCGTAACCGATACTGCCGAAAAAAACTTATTAATGGCATCTTTTGAGCAAACAAACAAGCAGGTTATCGAAATTTCGCAACAGCAACTCAACGAATTTGCGGGCAATATGCTGGAATTAAGAAACGAAAAAAACGAACGGTTATTGGTTATGTCGGCCAGGGCGCTTGCTTCGCTTCATCCCCAACAGGTTCAAAAACTTGAAAAATATTGTAAAATTATTAGCGCAAACCTGCAAACCATAGAAACCATTGGCGGCGGAAGTGCCCGTTGTATGATAGCAGAGGTACATTTGCCGCCTTTGAGTTCATAAGATTCGTAGTTGATGGTTCATAGTTCATAGAAAAAATACCATTATCCATCATCTGCCAAAACCATGAACTATGAACCATCAACCATGAACCTTTACAAGGCATCAATTAAATTACATTGCGTACAATAAAAAACTCTTAATTATTAGGTTTATTTCAATTAAAAAATTACATTTTTGCGCAAATTATTTTAATTCGATAAATGCAGAGTTACGAGGAATTTATTGACCTGAGCGTGGGTTTCCCGCAAGAGGGTTTTGAGGTTTATGATGATGAATTATATTTTCACGACCTTAATTTAATGGAGATGATAGAAACGTATGGTACGCCGCTTAGGTTTACTTACCTGCCTATCGTTTCAAAAAAAATACAGCAAGCTAAACTATTGTTTCAGCAGGCCATAGTTAAAAACAACTATCGCGGAAGCTATAAATATTGCTATTGTACCAAAAGTTCGCACTTTAAGCATATTGTTGAAGAAGCGTTAAAAAACGACATTCACCTTGAAACATCATCGGCTTTTGATATGCCTATGATTGATGCGCTGGAGAAAAAAGGGCTTTTAAATAAAGAGATGACCGTTATTTGTAACGGTTTTAAAACCTTCCAATACAAAACTTATATTATTGATATGCTGCATGATGGTTTTAAAAACATCATCCCGGTATTGGATAATAAAGAGGAGTTTAACATTTACGACGACGAGGTTGAGATGGACACTCCCTGCAACCTGGGCATCCGCATAGCTGCGGAAGAGCAACCGGATTCGCAGTTTTACACCTCGCGTTTGGGTGTACGTATTGAGGACGTGATAGATTTTTATTATAACAAGATAGAAAAGAACCCAAATTTTAGGTTAAAACTATTGCACTTCTTTATCAACTCGGGTATTTCCGACACGCCATATTACTGGAACGAGTTAGAAAAGTACGTAACCTTATATTGCAAGCTCAAAAAAATAAACCCCGATTTAGATACTTTGGATATTGGTGGCGGTATGCCATTTAAAGATTCGTTGGTGTTTGATTTTGATTACGAATACATGATTAACGAGATTGTTAGTCGGATTAAAGAGATATGCGCCGAGCACGACGTAATTGAGCCGGATATTATTACCGAATTTGGTAAGTATACCGTTGCCGAAGCGTCGGGTATTTTATATAAGGTATTGGGCCGCAAACAACAAAACGACCGCGAACGCTGGTTAATGCTTGATGGCTCTTTTATTACCAACCTGCCCGATGTTTGGGCCTTGAACCAAAAATACGTATTGTTACCGATAAACAATTGGGATTCGGAATACGAGCGTGTAAACCTGGGCGGCATTACCTGCGACGGACAGGATTATTACAACCAGGAAGCCCACATGAACAGTGTATTTATGCCCAAAACGCGTAAAGTACAGTACATCGGTTTCTTCCACACCGGGGCGTACCAGGAGGTTTTAAGTGGTTATGGCGGCATTCACCACTGCCTGTTGCCATCGCCCAAACACGTACTCATCCGCCGCAACCGCGACGAAACCTTTAACTTTGAAGTTTTTGGCGAGGAACAAAACAGTAAACAAGTATTAAAACTTTTGGGATATAGTTAAAAACTATAAAATCTATAAAAAGGTCATTTCGTTATATGAGATGACCTTTCTATGGGTTATAATTTATTTTTGTGCGGCTTGAGACTGATCGTTTGATGCTGACGTTTTACTCTCGCCAAATAAGCTAACCCCAATTGCAAAACCTATCCAGGGTTTCCCTTGGTATGCCCAGCCAGGTGCCGAATAAGCATAATCCAGCCCTGTAAATATGCCGGCCTGAAATTTATCATATTGAAACATATATCCACCGGAAAAGGATAAGGCAGAAGCGGAAGTAATGGTTGGATCTGATTGGTTATTCACTTTCACACTCCCTATAGATACTCCACCAAGAATGTTACTTGCACGATATATTTTAGAAACATATTGATGTTTATAACCAAGTGATATACCAAAGTTAACTTTCTCTTCAACCGTGAATGGTCCACTGGCATTACCAAAGCGTACTTTAATTGGCAGCGATAAAAAACCCCAAGTAAAGCTATTATTTTTAGGATAAATGGATTCACAATTGTCATTAAAATCTTCAAGAGGAATAAAAAATTGCATATTGTTCGCCCAGGAATCCACATAAGCTAATTTATCATATTTAATTAATGGACTGTTACCAATTTTAGGGGTGTCAGGTAATAATGCTACTTGAACTTTTGTCATTTTATAATATTCATCCATGTCCGGAAGATGTTTATTTAAATCAGTATCAGGTTTCAATCTTTGATAAAAGTCATTTTTGTTTATATATTTAACTACTTTGGAACTGTCGGTTCTTATAGTCTTTTTATAGGTATAGCTAAAATCCCATACCGATATTATATAGCCTTCTTTATGTACTTTATAAACATAAAATTTGGTATCGTCATTAATTAAAAAATGAATGCTTTTATCGTAAGAACCTGAAACAGGGTCGTAAGGAAAAACAACTATACCGGTTTTGGTGATAAAAGATTGGCCAATTAAATTATTGGATTGACTACTGGTTTGCCCAAATACAGCACAATAACTAATAAGTAAAAGACAGGTAAAAAAATACTTTTTCATGATTCAATATGTTTAGGGTTGATAAATAACAATTAATATTATAAATGACTTTAAATCAAATACCTAAGTAAATATATTAATATTATTAATAATATATTGAAATAAAAAAAATAAATAGAAAACTTACACGTCGTTAAGTATTATACCCGTGCGTAAATATTAGAAAAAGAGACAATTAAAGATGAGTGCTTGTTAAAAAGAAGTTATTTTAATAAATGTGTATATATTAGTTTAGATTTATAATTGCGTTCTGCGGCTGTATACAATAATATTTTCAGATATATCTCTATTTAAATAGCCCAATAAACTCAGCAATGCCCGGCAGGTAATTTTTTGTGTTATTCAAATACTTTACAAAGGCGCTACCTACAATTGCGCCGCTATTGTACTGGCAGGCCTTATCAAACGCAGCTTTACCGGCTATGCCAAAGCCTACTATGGTTGGGTTGTTAAGCTGCATATCTTCAATCCGCTTAAAATAAGTATCAACAGTATCGTTTAAATCCAAAGCCTTGCCGGTGATGGACGCCGATGACAACAGGTAAATGAACGAGTTACTCAATTCATCAATTTTGCGGATACGTTGCTCGGCTGTTTGTGGGGTAACCAAAAATATATTACTCAGGTTGTTATCTTTAAAATAGTTGCTATAAAGCTTTTCGTATTCATACATTGGTAAATCCGGAACTATCACGCCATCTACACCAACTTCAGCAGCTTTTTTGCAAAAATTTTCTACACCATATTGTACCATTGGGTTGGCATAACCCATTAACAAAACAGGTATGCTTACACGCTTACGCAGATTGGCTAATTCATCAAACAGCACATTAAGGTTCATGCCGTTGTTGAGTGCCGTTAACGAACTCTCCTGAATGGTGGGGCCATCGGCCAGCGGGTCGGAATATGGGAAACCTATTTCTAAAAAATCTGCGCCGGCTTTTTCCAGGGCTTCGGCAATATCAATTGTGGTATTTAAAGCAGGATGCCCGGCTGTAAAATAAATAGATAGCAGGTTCTTTTTTCCTTCCGAAAAAAGCTTATTTAATCTATTGGTTGATGGTTCATAGATCATAGTTCATGATTTAAGTGGTGCTGTATTCTCGTACTTATTTATTATGATCCATGAACCATGAACCATCAACAAAATATTTAGAAGTTAAAATAATTAATATAAGTTGTTAAATCCTTATCTCCCCTTCCGGATAAACAGATCACAACGTTATCGGTAGGTTTAAATGTCATTTTCTCCAGATAAGCCAGGGCGTGCGCAGTTTCTATAGCCGGAATAATACCCTCCAGTTGCGAGCATAACAACCCGGCCTGCAAGGCTTCGTCATCGGTAATGCTAACATATTGGGCGCGGTTTATTTTATACAAGTGCGCGTGTTGCGGGCCTATACCGGGATAATCTAACCCTGCCGAAATGGAATAAGGCTCCACAACCTGTCCGTCGTCGGTTTGCATTAAAATGGTACGGCTGCCGTGTAAAACGCCCTCCTTGCCCAAAAATGTGGTAGCTGCCGAGTGCCCGCTATCAACACCCTTGCCTGCTGCTTCAACGGCAACCAGCTTAACGGCCTCATCATCCAAAAAATGATAAAACATGCCCATGGCATTGCTACCGCCGCCCACGCAGGCCATAACATAGTCTGGCAATTCGCTTCCGGTTTGTTCAAGCAATTGTTTTTTAGTTTCCTGGGATATGATGGATTGAAACCGCGCCACCATATCAGGATATGGATAAGGCCCAACTACCGAGCCTATAATATAATGTGTATCAACGGGATTGTTTATCCAATCGCGCATGGCCTCGTTGGTGGCATCTTTTAGGGTTTTACTGCCCGATGTTGCAGGTACCACGGTTGCGCCAAGCATTTTCATACGGGCAACGTTTGGTGCCTGGCGTTCCATATCAATTTCGCCCATGTATACTATGCATTCAATACCTTTTAAGGCGCAAACGGTGGCGGTTGCCACGCCATGCTGGCCAGCCCCGGTTTCGGCAATAATGCGTTTTTTGCCTAAACGGATGGCTAGTAATATTTGGCCTATGGCATTATTTATTTTGTGCGAACCGGTATGGTTCAAATCTTCACGTTTAAAAAAGATGTTGGCCCCGTATTTTTCCGAAAACCGCTTGGCAAAGTATAAGGGCGAAGGGCGGCCTACATAATCTTTAAGTAACTGGTTATACTCGGCAATAAATGCGGCATCTGCTGTTATATTAAGGTATTGCTGTCGCAACTCCTCAATGTTAGGATATAGCATTTCGGGAATGTATGCCCCGCCAAAATCTCCGTAATAGCCCAGCTCGTTAACTCCGTAATTCATCTTTATGATCTTAATATTTTAAACGCTTGTTCTAATTTTTCTGCATCCTTTACACCAGGCTCAATTTCAAACCTGCTATTGAGGTCGACACCATAAAATGCGGGATGTTTAATATCTTTAATATTCTCCAAATTATCAAGGCTAATTCCGCCGCATAAAAAAAAGGGAACATCAAGTTTATAATTATCCAATATGGTCCAATTAAATGTTTGGCCCGAGCCGCCGTGTTTTTCTGTTTTGGTGTCAAACATAAAATGGTCTACCTTATCCCGATAAGGTTTTAACTGCTCAAAGTCAAAATTATCATCTAAACCAAACGCTTTAAATACTTTTACCTTACCGCGCAATGCCTGGCAAAAATCGGGGCTTTCATTGCCATGTAATTGTACAGCGTTAAAATCAAACTGATTGATAAGGTTCGTAATGGTTTCATCGCTTTCGTTTACAAAAACGGCTGTTTTATAAATAGCTTCGGGCAATGCTTCTAAAACATCGGGCGGCAATTGAGCAATAAAGCGCGGCGATAGGCCGTAGCAAATAAAACCCATATAGTCGGGCGCCAAAGCAGCAACCGCTTTAATATTTTCGGGTTTTTTTAAACCACAAACCTTTATCTTCATGGCTATTAGTTGCTATTTAATTTTTTAAAACTGATTAACGCCTTTTTGCTCAACAGCGATTCTTCGGCTTCATAAAAACAATCGGCAAAGCTTTTTTCAGGGTTCAGTGTTTGTATGGCCAACGCCGCGTTTACCAATACTACGTTATTTTGCGCTGCTGTTGCCTCGCCTACCAAAACACTAATAAATATATCTGCCGATTCGGGCACGGTATTGCCTCCGGCAATCTCTTCGGGTTTCACCTTATCAAACCCAAGCTGCTCCAGGGTATTTATCTTCTCGCCCGCTTTGCTAAAGGTTTTAAAATCGCAGGTTAATGATACCTCGTCATAACCTTCCAAAGCGTGCAAAATGGTGTAATTTTTATTAGACTTTTGATACAGATAAGCGTACAAACGAGCCAGCTCTAAGCTAAAAACACCAACTATTTGGTTTTTTGGCCTTGCCGGATTTACCAACGGGCCCAACATATTGAAAAAAGTTTTTACGCCAAGCTCTTTACGGATAGGCGCAACGGTTTTCATGGCGGGGTGAAACATGGGGGCATGTAAAAAGCAAATACCTGCTTCATCAACATCCTTTTGTAAGGTGCTCATGTTGTTGGTAAACTTGTAACCCAGGTACTCCATTACGTTTGACGACCCACAGCCCGACGACACCCCATAATTGCCATGTTTGGCCACCTTATACCCCGCCCCGGCCACTACAAACGATGCCAGGGTTGATATATTAAAGGTATCCTTACCATCGCCACCGGTGCCGCAAAGGTCAATCAGGTTATCGGCTTCCAGGTTAACGGGCAAGCAAAGCTCCAGCATGGCATCGCGAAAGCCCTCTAACTCGTCAACAGTAATGTTACGCATACAATAGGCCGTCATGAAGGCTGCCATTTGCGAGTTATTATATTTGCCTTGTGCAATATTGGTCAAAATAACTTTCGACTCTTGCTTGCTAAAGGTTTTATGTTCAAAAAGATGGTTTAAAATAGTTTTCATTATTTGCTATAAAATAAAAAAGGGCTGCCATTGGCACCCCTTTACTATATATTTACGGTTAAACACAGGGAAGCCTTACGATTACTCGTTAAGCCACCACCAATTGTTATTTAATCCGGTTTTTATCATTTCGTGGGCAAATATGTAAATTGTTTTTTCTAAAAGCAAGCATAAGTATAAATTTACGCTTATAATTTATCTATATTTAAACATGGGTATCAGGAAGGTAAAAGCTAATCCGGAGAGTGACATGGGTTTGGGTACCCAGGCAATAGCCAAAAACCAACGCATATTTAACCAGGATGGCTCTATTAATGTTAAGCGCAAAGGGCTTTCGTACTTTAATACAGCCAACAATTACCACCGGCTTATCACCATGAAATGGCACCATTTCTGGCTGTTAATATTGAGTGGCTATTTAATTGTAAATCTTATTTTCTCGTTTCTTTATCTCGCGCTGGGTATTGATAACCTGGTAGGTGCGCAAGGTAGTACACCTTACGAACACTTTTTTGATGCCTTCTTTTTCTCGGCACAAACCATTACCACGGTTGGTTACGGGCATATTTACCCGCACGGTATACCAACAAGCAGCGTTTCGGCAATCGAATCAATGATAGGTTTATTGGCTTTTGCATTGGCTACCGGTTTGCTTTACGGGCGTTTTTCGCGGCCATCGGCTAAAATAACCTACAGCAGGCATGTACTGGTGGCACCCTACCTGGAAAAAGGCAAAGCCTTAATGTTTAGGTTAGCCAACCAACGGCGCAGTACGTTAATTGATTTGGAAATTGAGGTAATATTTTCGTACAACGAAGAGGTGAACGGCAAAACGGTTCGCAAATTTATTCCGCTCGAATTAGAGCGTAAACATGTAAGCATATTAACCCTAAACTGGACCGTTGTGCATGAGCTTAACGATGATAGCCCGTTGCGGGATATTACGAATGAGGATTTAGAAAAAACAGAAGCAAACATTGCCGTGCTTTTAAAAGCGTTTGACGATACATTTTCGCAAACGGTACATTCGCGCACATCTTACCAGTATGACGAAGTGATTTGGAACGCTAAATTTAAACCTGCATTTGACCGTGACTACGATGGCCGTATGGTGCTTGATTTGGCTAAGATAAGCGACCATGAAAGACTGGAGAACAGCCCGGTAACACAAACCATTGATAAACAGCCAGCCCAAAAAGTGGTATGATAAGCGAGCCTACTATTTACACATTTGTTAATTAAATACCCCTGCCGTAAATAAACAAAAACGGTTTATCGGGGTTACATTCGCATCTACAAAAACTATACTTGTTATGAAATACAATTTTTTTGGCAATACAGGCCTAATCGTTTCCGAAATATGTTTTGGCACCATGACCTTTGGTGGCAAGGGAATATGGGAGGCTATAGGCAAAATACAGCAAACCGAAGTAAACGACCTGATGAAGGTTGTTGTTGACTCGGGCATTAATTTTATTGATACTGCCAACGTTTATTCGTTTGGCGAATCGGAAAAATTATTGGGACAATCAATATTAGACCTTGGTTTAAACCGCGACGAACTGGTGATAGCTACCAAAGTACGCGGCCGTATGGGCGAGGGCAAAAACAATGTTGGCCTTTCGCGCTATCATATCTTTCAATCGGTAAACGAAAGTTTAAAGCGTTTACAGTTAGATCATATTGATGTGCTATACGTACACGGCGTTGACCCCAAAACACCGGTTGAAGAAACCATGCGCGCCTTAAATGATATTGTGCAAAGCGGAAAAGTGCGTTACATAGCCGTTTGCAACTGGCCCGCCTGGATGGTAATGAAGGCACAAGGCATAGCGGCTTTAAACGGCTGGAGCAAATTTGAAGGTCTGCAATATTTCTATTCGTTATCGGGCCGTGATATTGAACGCGAAGTGCTTCCGATGGCCGAAGACCAAAACCTGGCCGTTATGCCCTGGAGCCCGCTGGCCGGCGGTTTCCTTTCGGGAAAGTTTACCCGCAATAACGAAAAAGCTGAAGGTTCGCGCCGCGCTTCCTTTGATTTTCCACCCATCAACAAAGCAAAGGCTTATGATATTATTGATGTTATTGCCGAAATTGGCACCCAATACAATGTATCGGCAGCGCAGATAGCTTTGGCATGGGTGCGCCAGCAAAAAGCCGTTACCAGTACAATTATCGGCGCAAAAAATGCAGGTCAGTTACAGGATAACATCAAATCCACCGAGATTAATTTAACCCCCGAAGACCTTAAAAAGATTGACGAAGTAAGTGCCCTTCCGCGCGAATACCCTGGCTGGATGGTAGAAAGGCAATCGGCAGACAGGCAGTTGTAGGGGGCATGGTTAATGGTTCATAGTTGATGGTTCATAGTAAGAAAAAAAAACAAACATCTTGTTTCATGAACTATCAACTATCAACTATGAACCCTTTACCAACGTTCTATCAACTCCAACCGTCTATAATGCCTTCAAAACTCCCACGGTATATTCTACCTGCTCGGCATGAACATCCAAATGCAGCACAAAACGTATGCGGTGCTTATCGGTGTTGTTTGCTTTTATGCCTTTTGCTTCCAGTTTTTGGAGGATAATATCGGCAGGTTCAAGGGTATCAAACAGTACTATATTAGTTTCAACAGGCAACACTTGGCTCACCCAGGGCAGAGTGGCCAATTCGGTTGCTAAAATTTGTGCATGCGAGTGGTCTATCTTTAGCCGTTCTATATGATGGTCGAGCGCGTAAATACCAGCTGCTGCTAAAAACCCAGCCTGGCGCATACCGCCGCCCATAACCTTGCGTATCCGCCTTGCATATTTAAGGGTTTGCTTATCGGCCAGTAAAACCGACCCAACCGGGGCACCAAGGCCCTTGGATAAGCAAACCGAAATACCGTCAAATAATTCGCCATAGCCTTTAGCACTATCGCCTGTATAGGTTAAGGCATTAAAAATGCGGGCACCATCAAGGTGAAGTTTTAGGCCGCGTGTTTGGCACAGTGCCGCTATGGGTGCAATATCATCCAATTTATAACAACTGCCGCCGCCTTTATTAACCGTGTTTTCTAAAACAACCAAGCTGGTATGCGGGTAATGTATGTTTTCGGCGTTTATTTCGGGTTCAATCATTTCGGCGGTTATGATGCCGCGAGGGCCATTGAGCAAACGTGTTGATACCGCCGAATTAAAGGCTATGCCCCCACCCTCGTAACGGTAAACGTGTGCGGTTTGGTCTGCAATAAGTTCATCAAGGGGTTGGGTAAAACATTTAATGGCAATTTGGTTAGTCATGGTGCCCGATGGGCAAAACATGCCTGCTTCCATCCCAAAAATATCAGCAAGCTTTTGTTCAAGCGCGTTCACGGTTTCATCTTCACCAAAAACATCGTCGCCAACTTTGGCACTCATCATGGCCTCAACCATACCGGGCGTAGGCCTGGTTACAGTATCGCTTCTCAAATCAACAGTCATCATATATACCATTCAATTATTACAATTCTATTTTGCGGTCAAATTAACAATTTTATTAGCTTTATCTTTCAAAAAAAAGCTCTCGTAACAAATGTATTTATAGTTAAGGGGGGTGTTTTTGTAAATTGGATAGGTTAGGTTAATTTTTGTTAAATGGCAATGTTAAACTATGTTTACATAGGGCATATGCGTGTTGCTAAACAATAAACCCCAATTTTTCCGTTAAAGGAATTCGATATTATATTTTGGTATGAAAAGTTTGCTGATATTACTTTTGGTTTCTGTAATGGCCATTACTGCCAGGGCACAATTTGCACCAGGTTATTACTACGATATTAATGGCGAAAAAGTACCGGGCTTGATTAACAGGTACCCATCCGGAAAAGGCATTATGAAGGACGAAGGCTTTATTGAATTTAAAGATGATGATAAAGCGCGCCCGCAACGCCTAAGCGCCAGTATGATACACGGGTTTGTAGTTGGCCGCGATAGTTTTGCCATTGCCCACGCGCCCCGTTTTGGTGCATGGACAAAAAACGAACTCGATTTTGTGCAGGTAGTAGTTAGTGGCCCTACAAATTTATACATGATAGCCGGCGGAAGCGGGGGCGATAGCGGCCGCCCAAGCGGCAGCCGCATACAGCCAATGGTATCAACAGGTATTGGTACTGGCGGCGCGGGTATGGGCGGCGGCATTGGTATTAACCTGGGCGGTGGCGGTGGCTCGGGCCGCGGTGCTGCACATAACGTTTTTTATTACGGCGAAACTACCGGCACCATGCTTCCATTTAAAAAAGAAACTTTTGTTGAAACCATGGGCGATGTAATGGGCGATGAGCCACAGGTTGTTGAAAAAATACGCGATGGCACTTTTAATATTGATAACATTGATGGCCTGGTGAAGTATTATAAAATAATTGTTGCCTCGCACAAATAACTTTAAAAACGTTGCAGCCGCCGTATCTGTAAACAGTGGGTTTTGTGTTGTTACAACAGTATTGAGGTGTTGTACCTTATAGCTATCTTTGCGGTATGATGTTGCAAAATGCTGCGCTATATACCAAACAAATTAAAACCTGGGCCCACGAGCTTGGGTTTATGTTTTGTGGTATAGCACAGGCCGATTTTTTAGAAGAGGAGGCTCCACGGCTGGAAGCCTGGCTAAAAAAAGGTTTTCATGGCGAAATGCAATACATGGAAAACCATTTTGATAAACGGCTGGACCCGCGTTTACTGGTTGACGGGGCAAAATCCGTTATTAGCCTGGGGCTCAATTATTATACCGATGCCCGGCAACTTGATGCCAGTGCCCCGCTTATATCAAAATACGCCTACGGTGCCGATTATCATGATGTGATAAAAGATAAGCTAAAGCAGTTATTACAATTAATTAACGAGCATATTGGCGAAGTAAGCGGCCGCGGCTTTGTTGATTCGGCTCCGGTACTTGACCGGGCGTGGGCTAAAAAAGCGGGGCTGGGTTGGATAGGAAAAAACGCTAACCTGATAGGTAAAAAAACAGGATCGTTCTTTTTTTTAGCCGAACTGATAATTGATTTGGAACTCGATTACGATGTTGAACCCACCGCCGACCACTGCGGTACCTGCACCCGCTGCATAGATGCCTGCCCTACCGAAGCCATTGTTGGCCCTGCCGTAGTTGACGGCAGCAAGTGCATATCGTACCTTACTATTGAGCTTAAAAATGAAATACCGGCGTCATTTAAAGATAAGCTGGATGGCTGGATGTTTGGCTGCGATATTTGCCAGGATGTTTGCCCCTGGAACCGCTTTTCGGTTTTGCACAACCAACCTGCCTTTGAACCCCACCCCGACTTGCTTGGCATGACCAAACAGGACTGGAACGAAATTACCGAAGACGTTTTTAAAAAGGTATTTAAAGGCTCGGCAGTAAAACGGACCAAGTTTGCCGGATTGACAAGGAATATCAGCTTCCTGAGCCCCCCGGCCCCCTAAAGGGGGAGCAAGTTTGCACGGTTGTGCACTCACATCTATATAAACCGGCTTATCTGTACCGTTAGGTGCGATAGCCTGGTAAAATCTAATATCAATTATTTTCTTGCGCCGTAGGCGCAATACTTAACCCACTATTTATAACTCACTATAAAAATTGGCCTTACCCATCAAAAACTCCCCCTTTAGGGGGCCGGGGGGCCTACTTTCCAAATTTTTGCTTCAGAGCGGCTAACATATCGTTGTCAATAGGTTTGGCTTCTTCTTTGGGCTTTTGTTCGGTACGCGGTATAAATGGTTTCCTATCTGTGTTGTTGTGTTGTGGGTTAAAAGGCTTTTTCTCTGTATTTTTATTGGGCACAAAGGCCTTTTTTTCCGGCTGTGGTTGCGACGGATCGGCAATTAAACCTTGTTGTTGCGTTTGCTGTACCGGGGCCGGTTTTGGTTCGGGCTTAACGGCAGGTTCGCGTTTGCTGATATAACGCTTGTATATTTGCTCTAATTTGCGTTTGGTATACAACGGAAAATCGCCGTTCATCATCCACGAGTAGTAGCTTGGTTCGGCTTTAAAAACATCCTCAACCTTTTTGCCTTTGTGCTTTCCAAAGTTAAAAAGCTCATCGCCATTGTCGCTGTAAACCATTCTTCCGGCAAAATCAACAGGTTTGTTCAGGTTTGTAAATTTATGCAGGGCTTCAACATCGCCTACTACGGGTTTGGTTTTAACGCCCTTTTTATCTTCGTATTCTACACCTTCGTATTTGGCTATCTGCGCAAGCAAAACCTCCATTGTTGCACGGGTATCGGCTTCGGCCGAGTGTGCGTTAATAATATCTTTACCGCAATAAAACTGGTAAGCGGCACGCAGGGTGCGTTGCTCCATTTGGTGAAAAATGTTTTGTACATCCACAAAATGGCGTTCTTCAATATCAAACGGATGGCCCACGCGCAAAAACTCCTCCATTAGCATGGGTATATCAAAACGGTTAGAGTTGTAGCCGGCCAGGTCGCTGTCGGCAATAAAATCGGCTATTTCGGCAGCGGCATTTTTAAAAACGGGCGCATCTATTAAATGCTCCTCGTATATGCCGTGTATCATTGACGATTCTATCGAAATAGGCATTTCCGGGTTTATTTTCCAGGTCTTTACTTCTTCGGTAGCATCCGGCATCAGTTTGATAACAGATATTTCAACAATTCGGTCAACGCCAATATTTGTTCCGGTAGTTTCCAGGTCAAAAAATGCAAGCGGGCGTTTCAGGGTTAATTTCATGTGCAAGTATTGAAGCTACAAAGGTGTCAAAAATCTGCAAACTATTTGCAGTTAAAAACACCTTTAAAATTTGTTTTTAACAACTATTGAAATATCTATAAAAGAGTATTATTTTTCGGGAAGAATTTCCAACTAAACCTTATCTATGAAAAACGCGGTACTTATTGTTGTAATTATTTTATTTTCGGTAAAAATGTACGCACAGGATTTCCCCGAAGGGAAATTTAATAGCGCAGATATAGAAATGACAAGCTATGATAAAGACCCAACCGCCCACGCTGTTGTGTTAAAGGAGTTTGGCAAAACCTGGGTAAGCACTGCCGACCATCTGCCTATTATTCACGAATATCACGTTAAGATAAAAATATTTGATGACAAGGGCTTTAACGAGGGTAATGTGGCCATCAGCCTTTATAACCATGGCGAAAATTACGAAACAGTAAGGGATATTAAAGCCCACACCTTTTATAAAGACGATAATGGCCTGGTGCGCGAGGCCGACCTTGACCCGGCTAAAATATACAAAGAAAAAAAGAGCAAAAATATTGACTTAGTTAAGTTTGCATTGCCCAACCTGCGTAAAGGTTGTGTAATTGAATATTCGTATTCTACCGAATCGCCATACCATTACAATTTCCATTCCTGGGATTTTCAATCGGATATTCCCAAAATATATTCGGAGTATGAGGTACACATTCCGGCAGTTTACGAATATAACATTGTGTTACGAGGTTATTTAAGTTTAACCAAAAGCAACGCCGAACTTGAACGCGAATGTTTTGACTTTTATGGCACCAAGGCCGATTGCTCTAAAATAAATTATATCATGAGCGACGTACCCGCTTTTGTTGAAGAAAGCGATATGACTGCCCCATCCAATTACATATCGGCCATGTATTTTGAACTTGCGGCCATGACCAACGAAAATGGCGTTAAAAATAAAATAACGCAGGAATGGACTGATATTGACCGTGAATTGAAGGGTAACGATTACTTTGGCACCCAAATGAAGCGCAAAGAGTTGCTTAAAGACCGTATCCCGGCTTCAATTTTGGCTATACCCGATACGCTGGCAAAGGCCCAGGCTATTTATACCCATTTACAAAAATGGTTTAAATGGGACCATATATTTTCGATGTACAGCGACGACGGTATAAAAAAAGCCCTGGATAGCCACACCGGCCATGTAGGCGATATTAACCTTTCGCTAATTTCGGCTTTAAACGCCGCCGGCATAAGTGCCGATGCTGTAATATTATCAACCCGCGACAATGGCGCTATCAACAAATTATTCCCGCAAACCAGTGATTTTGACTATGTTGTAGCCAGGCTAATTATACACAATAAAGTTTATATGCTTGATGCTACCGACCCCTTACTTGCCTTTGGGATGCTGCCCCTGCGCTGTATTAACGACCAGGGAAGGGTAATGAGTTTAAGCAAGCCATCGTACTGGATAGATATGGTTGAAACCAATAAATCAACCCGCACATCATCCCTGGATTTAACCATTCAAAGCGATGGCAAAATAAAGGGCACCGTAAGCACCTATTACGTTGGTTATGCGGCCTACAAAAAACGGCTATCAATAAAACGTTTTAACTCGGTAGATGAGTATGTAGAGAACCTGGCAGAGAACAATCCTAAATTAAAAATCTCCAAATCGGAGATCACCAATTTGGATAGTTTGAATTCGCCTCTGAGCGAGAAATATGATATTGTAATTAACAATAGCAACAATACCAACGGAGACAATATTGTATTTAACCCCGCTTTTTGGGACGAACTTACCGAAAATCCGTTTAAGTTAAAGGAGCGCACCTACCCTGTTGATTTGGGTTCGACGTTAGATCACCGGGTAATTGTGGCACTTCATTATCCGGCTAACTACGTAATCACCAGGCAGCCCGAACCTGTTTCTATCGGCTTGCCTAATAAGGGTGGTAAATTTGTAACCCTTGTTGAAGCGGGCGATCAGGTTTTTAATTACTCGGAGGTACACCAACTTAGCAAGGCCATTTACCAGCCCGAAGAGTATCCTTATATTAAAGAATTGTACAACAAAATTATACAAAACCAAAAGGCAACCATTGTATTAAGCAAAAAACCATGAGATATTTTTATACGATACTATTTTTTTTGCCGATGTTATGCTATGGCCAGCAAAGTAATTACGATGTGAACCTTATACCTAAAGAGTTACTGGCACACGCCAGCGCCGTAATACGAAACGACGAAACCATTGTTGATGTTAGGGACGTTAGAAGTGTGGTAACCCATTATAAAAAAGCGATTACTGTACTCAATAAAAACGGCGACGAAAAGGCCCGGTTGGTTGTAGAGCACGATAAAATTGACCAGATCAAATACATTAAAGGCACTGTTTATGATGACGCCGGCAGATTAATAGGTAAAATTGCTGAACGCGATTTTGAGGATCAAAATGCCGCCGACGGTTTTTCGCTTTTTAATGGCGACATGATAAAGCATTATAAACCGGCCATAGCCACCTATCCTTATACAATTGAATACGATTGCGAAAGAAATTCAAAACAATCGTTATTTTTAAACGATTGGCATACGGGGCAATCCATAGGCACTTCGGTAATGCATAGCAGCTACAAATTAACCTGCAAGCCCGATTTTAATATCCGTTACAAAGAGTTTAATTATCCCGGAAAGGTTGTTACTACCGAAGCGCAAGGCTTTCAAACTTACACCTGGGCCATTGATAACCTAAAGGCTTTACGTTACGAACCTTTTAGCCCGGATGAAGATAAACTGATAACATCGGTTAAAATGGCTCCCGAAAAGTTTTTTTATGATGGCGTGTCGGGCTCATTTACCAACTGGAACGAGTATGGTAAATGGATTTACGACAAGCTTTTGAAAGACCGCAGGCAACTACCGCCCGAAACCATCCAACACATTAAGGATTTAACCGCTAACGTTACCGATAGCAAACAGAAGGCAAAGCTTATTTACGAGTATATGCAGCAAAAAACGCGATATATTAGTGTGCAGATAGGCATTGGCGGCTATCAGCCATTTTCGGCAACGGATGTTGACCAATCGAGCTATGGCGATTGCAAGGCGCTTGTAAATTACACGCAAAGTTTGCTTAGTGTTGCCGGAATTGAATCGTACTATATATTGGTAAAGTCGGGCAACTTTAAAGCGAGTGCCCTGCCCGATTTTGCAAGCATGAACCAGTTTGACCACGTAATACTATGCCTGCCTTTTAAAAACGACACCACATGGTTAGAGTGTACAGAAAAACATATCCCCTTTGGTTATCTGGGAGACTTTACAGACGACCGTAACGTTGTAGCCTGCACCCCAGAAGGCGGCAAACTACTGCACACGCCTGTTTACAAAACAAACGACAATAAAAAAACCCGCAAAGCCACATTTATTTTAAGCCCCAGCGGCGAGTTAAGCGGCGAAATGACAACTAAATTTGAAGGCACGTTGTACGACGAGCGCGACGAGCTGGTGAATGAATCATACTCAGACCAGGTGAAAGCACTTAAAGAGATTTACCCCATAGAAAACCTTGATATTAAAGGCCTTGAACTAAAACAGGACAAGGCAATTAAGCCCGTTACTACCGAAACCATAAAACTAAGCGCGCGCGATTACATGGCGCAAAACGGAACGCGGTTTTTTATTACGCCTAACACCGCCAGCCGCAATATTAAACCTGTTAAAGATATATTAAACAGGGCCAACCCGGTATATGTAAACCGCGGTTACCGTGATGAAGATGAAATTATTTATACGCTGCCCGCCGGGTTTAAAGTATCAACAATAAACATGGCCGTTAATATTGACAAGCCCTTTGGCAGATACACCGTAAGCACTAAAGTTGAGGGCAATAAACTAATTTACAAACGTTTGTTACAATTAAACGATGGTACTTACAGCAAAGATGTTTACCCGGATATGGTTGATTTTTATCAATCTATTTACGATACAGATAATGCCACGCTAACTATGGAGAAAATGTAATTTAACCTTTAAAATAGCTTACAATGATAATGCCAAGCACTATGCCTACTACCATGATAACGTAAAGCAAAATTTCGTTACCGGCAAATTTTTTGTACTTGGTCCAGAAAGAGTAATCGGGTTTTTGGTCTGCCATACCGCAAATATAGGCAATTAGCACGCAGGCTCAATTGTTTTTATAAAGAGTGTCCATAAAATTTACATTGGGCACAAAACTATTGGGGCGTTGTTGCCGAAGCTATAACGGAACCACATCTCGAAAAATATTTGTAAGTATAAGGGTCGTGCAGTTTTATAATAATAACGCCCTTACTCGTACTTGCATGCACCACATAGTCGTTTTGCAAATACACGCCAACGTGGCTAAATTTTTTGCCATCGTAATCCCAAAATACAAGGTCGCCTTCTTGCAACTGATCCTCGTACTTGCGTTTAATAACGCCCACCTGCTGGCTGGTTACCCTTGGCAACGCCAGGCCGTAAACTTGCCTTTGCAATAGCTGCACAAAGCCCGAGCAATCAATACCACTTTTATCCTGCCCGCCAAAACGATAGGGCGTATTTAACCATTCGTCGATAAAAGCATATAAACGGCCATTGCTGATGCTACCTTTATCAACACCCATTATTACCGAGTATTTTGCCGCTATTGATTTATCGGCTTTCACCATTTCGCCGGGGTTACCCTTTAATACGGCCTTCCGCGAGTGGCAACCTGTTAAGCCAATAACCGCAGCAAAGCCCAGAATAATAAAATACCTACAGCTTTTTATATTCATACATTAAAAGTAGCGGTTATAGTTAAACGGTAATAACTGATTTTGTTAACATATCAACATTGTGCAGGAAGGAAGCGAAAATCAACGCGGGGCACAAAAAACAAGCCCAACCCATTTACAATTTTTTGTGTGGCTAATTTTATCACTGCCGTGCAAGGTAAGTTTCCGGTTTGGTTGTTTATTAAACTTTGTTTTCTTCAAAAAAGTAAATAACCAGCATAATGGCTTTTACGGTTCCAATATTTTGTGGTGTATGCGGAATGCGCCCGTCAAATAACATGGAATCACCTGCCTTAAACATTATTGTTTCGTTGCTAAAATGATAGGCTATTTCGCCCGATAAAAAATATTTAAATTCAAAAGCCTGCGTTTCAACAAATGGTCTTGAGGCATCTGTGTCCAGCTCCAGCAGTACAAAATCAACAGTTGAATGTTTAATATATTGAGTAAAAATTCGCTGATAATGGAACCCGTAGGCGTCTTCTTTCTCAAAATATTCATATTCTTCTTTACGCCTGATGATGATTGGGGTGTTCCCCGATCTGCTATGAATATCCTTAAAAAACTCATTAAGGTCGATATCCAACGAACGTATAATATCAATTAAAACAATTAACGAAGGTATGGTTCGGCTATTCTCTATCTGCGAGATCAATCCTTTACTCACGTTAGCCTTAACAGCTAATTCCTGTACGGTTATATTCTTTTCGCGTCTGCGCTCTTTAATTTTGTTACTGATCTGAAGCAATATATCTTCTTCCATACTGTGGAGTGCAATTAGGTGTGTGAAAGTATGATTTTTGATATGGCAGCACAAGTAAACATTTTGTTAAAATCTGTTAAATGTTATTTTTAGATAATCGTTTTCCATTTTAACATGCCTAAAACTTATTAAAATAACAATAAAACACATTTTATATTAACGGTAAAGTAATAATACTTGCCTTAATTTGACAAAATCAATATAATTATGACTTTACACGCTACAGCTATAGTTAACCATGTATTTGCATTATATGAATTACATGGTGATGATGACTACATCGGTGAACCAGTTTCGCAATTGGAGCACATGTCTCAGGCTGCTGCTTTGGCAGAAGCCGAAGGTTTTGAAGATGAGGTGATCTTAGCTGCTTTTTTTCACGACATTGGGCACCTTTGTGCAGCAGGCGGCGAAACGCTTAGTATGGACGGGTTTGGCAATGTTGATCACGAAAAAATAGGCGCCGATTATTTGCGCAAACAAGGTTTTTCGGAAAGAGTGGCCGCTTTGGTGGAGAGCCATGTGGTGGCCAAGCGTTACTTAACCTACAAGTTTCCCCAATATTATCAGCAACTTTCTGAAGCCAGTAAAGCTACACTTCAATTTCAGGGTGGCGTTATGACGGCAGCAGAAGCCGCCGAATTTGAGTTGAATGCTGATGCGGAGTTGATTATTAAATTAAGGCAGTGGGATGATATGGCTAAAGAAACCTCAATTCCGGTTAATAATATTGATCATATCAAGCAAAAGGCCATCAACCACTTAACTCATATCAAACGACAGTAAACAATTAATTTACTGTAACTAAACCGTGACATTGGTGTTAGTGAAAACAGATTTTTAACAAAAAAACTCCTCAACCTTAAACTATTCTTAACTTAAACTTGGTTTAATATTTATAAACAAAGTTTAGTATTGCTGCAATTAAACGAAATGTTAAATCAAACTAAATTTCAATTTTATGCAGCAATTCTACATCAAACTGAAGTTGCTGGTAACACTACTGTTACTGGCAGTTCTTCCCAACTTACTTTTTGCCCAAAGTAAGCAACAACTATCGGGTATCGTGCTCGACGGAGACAGGGCACCATTGCCTGGTGTTTCTGTGCTCGTTAAAGGTAGCACCAAAGGTGTAGCTACCGACATCGAAGGTAAGTTCATCATCAGCGCCAATCCTGGCGACGTCCTTGTGTTTAAATTTATTGGATCACAACAAAAAGAGGTTGAGGTTACAAATCAAAAAGTTATTGAGGTAACACTTTTAACAGATTCAAAAACATTAAATGAGGTTGTGGTAACCGCTCTGGGCGTAAAAAAAGAAGCCCGTACCATTGGATATTCGGTTCAGGAGGTTAATGGCGACGATTTAATTAAAGCCCGCGATCCTAATCCAATATCAGGCTTAACCGGTAAAGTGGCCGGTTTATCTGTAGCGCCAAATGCAGAGTTATTACGCTCACCAAATGTTTTATTACGCGGTAGCTCTATATCACTTTATGTAGTTGATGGTTTCCCTATCAACACAGATACTTTTGATATCAGCCCCGATGATATTGAAACTTACACCGTATTAAAAGGCCCAACCGCAGCTGCTTTGTATGGTAGCCGTGCCCAGGCCGGTGCTATTTTAATTACCACCAAAAAGGGAGACAAAAGTAAAAAAGGTTTCACGGTTAATGTAAACAGCAGCACTGTACTCAACAAAGGATTTTTAACGTTCCCCAGATTACAGGATAGCTACGGCCCTGGCGAAAGCACCTATTACAAATTTGTTGACGGAAAAGGTGGTGCACCAGGCGGTGTAGATGGTGATTATGATGTTTGGGGGCCCTACTTTAACGGCCAATTGATACCACAGTACGATAGCCCTGTTATTAGTGGTGTTAGGCAGGGTACGCCATGGGTTGCGCGCGGTGCCAATAACTTAGATCGTTTTTTGCAAACCGGGTATCAAACTAATAACAATATATCGTTAACAGCTAATGGTGATAATTATACTACAAGATTTTCCCTGTCTGATCAGCACCAGCAAAGCTACATCCCTAATAACTATTTAAACATAGTTAACTTTAATATGTATGCGAGCTTTAACCCAACATCGCGCATAAAAATTGAGGGTAACTTAGATTTTAACAGGCAGTATACCGACAATTTTCCGGATGTGGATTATGGCCCTAACAGTTTAATTTACAACATAGCGATATGGACAGGTGCCGATTGGGATATTAATGCGCCCGATATTAAAGGCGAATGGCAAACCGGTAAAACCAATATTCAGTCGGTATTTGCCGAATACCAACGTTACCATAACCCATGGTTTCAGGTAAACGAGTGGACTCGAGGCCATTACAAAACCAATACTACAGGTTACCTATCCGGTAATTACAAAATCAATAACAACCTTAACGCAACTTTACGCTCACAGGTTAATACTTATGATTTGTTACGTACCGAAAAAATGCCGTATTCGGCACACCCCTACGGTCGTGAAAACAATGAGGGTGACTACAGGGAAGACCGTAGAAACTTGTTTGATAACAATACGGAGTTGTTTCTGAACTATAACTACACCATTAAAAAGTTTTTAAATCTATCGGGATTAGTTGGTACCAACTTGCGTAATTTTTCATATTCGTCAAACTGGACCTCTACCGATTATTTGAATGTTCCGGCTGTATACTCATTCAGTAATTCAAAAAATCCGTTACAGGCGTCGAGCTTTAATGCGGGTTTATTAACCTTGAGCGAGTATTTATCGTTAGATGCCGGTTTTGGCCGATATGCTACCTTTTCATACACCATCAGAAACGAAAAGAGTTCGGCATTTCAAACAACAACATCTTACTCATACCCAAGCTACTCATTATCAACAGTATTAACCGATTATTTATCGATACCTAAAGCTATTTCATTTTTGAAATTGAGAGGTTCTTATGCAGAAGTTAGGGGTGCCGATTCACCTGCAACCATTGGCCCTGCACCTTTTAGCAATATTACGGCTTTGGGTGGTGGTGCAAACAAAAGCAATCCACTATTCTCTAATCCTTTAGATTATGGGCAGGCTTATGCCTCGCCATACAACGGCCCGGGTTACAGCTTATTATCATCCTACACAACATCTAAGCCTTATAACAACCAAGCTGCCGGTTATGGTTCTGATGCGCTTTATCAGCAAGGAATTGTAACGTCAGATCGTACAAACTACGAGGGTGGTTTCGATATTAAATTTTTAAATAATCGTTTAGGCTTTAGCGGTACAGCATTTAGATACATTGATGGTCCGCAGATATTACAAAACGCCATATCATCTGCTTCGGGCTATTCTACTTTATACCTTAACGCTTTAAAAACGCAAACAACAGGTTTAGAAGCAAGCCTAAGTGGCACGCCAATAAAAACTAAGAAAGGTTTTGGCTGGGATGTTGTTGTTAACTGGTCAACCAATAAAACGATTTATAAAGAACTGCCACCGGGCCAAACTTATTATTTAACAAATTACACTGTAAACGAAAGAATTGATGATTTGTATGGAACAGACTTTGTGAGATCGCCTACCGGAGCTATAATATTCGACGCTGCCGGTAAACCGATTACGCCAACCCGTCATGCTCAACTACTGGGCCATGCAGGAGCTGATTTTTCCTGGAGTTTAATCAATAAGTTCCACTATAAATCGTTAAGCTTAGGTTTCCAGTTTGATGGTTCTGTTGGTGGTGTTATTGCCGACTATATGTTTAACAAAACCGTTCGCGGTGGCCGTAACATTATTACAGCCGAAGGTGCTTTGGGAAATGCCCGTTACCAGGACTGGAAAAACTATATACCTAACGGTATTGCTGGTGCCAATCCAAGCTATAAAGGAAGTTACGTGGGCCAGGGGGTAGTGATATCAAATGGTGTAACACCAACGTTTGACCCTAATACAGGTGCCGTTACCAACTACTCGGCATTGCAATTTGCTACTAACACCACACCTGCGCTGGTACAGGATTATGTAAGTAAACCCGTAGTGCATTATCAGACTAAATTTATTTTAATGTGATTCATGTTCCTTTTAAAGATAAATTTGTTGAGGTATTGAATGGTGGTCAGGGCAGTTATTTTACTTAACGTCCTTGTCTTAAACCCCTCAAAAGTTTTGGCATAATTTCTTCTGATCATAAACTGATCGCACAGTTGCGAAAATAGCGTTTCAATCCTTTTCCTTGATTTTTTGAATAGGTATGGATACGGTTTGAATTTCTTTTGATTGTTTCTCATCGGGGTTTCCAATCTAATGTTTACAGATTCAAAAAGATTGACCTGTACCTCTGCGGACAAATAGCCTTTGTCTCCAAGTAGCACGCAATCAGTCATTTGTTGTTGTATATCTTTCAGGTAATGTATGTCATGTACGGAAGCAGGGCTTAGGTCAAAGTTCTCAAAAACACCATCTACTGAACAAACTGCATGCAGTTTGTATCCATAATACCTCGAACTTTGCGCAGCACAAAAACCATGGTTTGGAAAAGCGTATTCCTGTTCTTTGCAGATTTTACTTCTTGCTGCACGGGCATTTTTACATACCTCTAAAGGCATTGAATCGACAATGAAACAGTCCTGGACAGCGTTCAGTTTCTGAACAAGCTTTTTTCTCACCTCATTTATGTGCGGGAACAATTTTCTTTTTCTCTTATTGTAAACACTTCGTTCGATCAAGATATCAAGCGGGGTACCTTTCAGGTTTCTAAATAACTGATATTCAGAATCTATTCCACAATATTCAGCGGTCAAATTTAACGTAATTAACTCTAAATCAGACAGTCTTGGCCTTACTGGTTTGTAATAAAAGTCCTCTTTTATTGACAGTTTCCTAAACTCTTCTAAAATAAAAGTGTAATTTTGAATCAAGTTGTTCATGTTTGTAATTGATTGTCAGTCAATACAATATACCATTTATTGGCGAAATGAACAACTTTCTTTATAATGCACTACGGGTGTAAGTAAATATTACAACATTACATCAACCAATTTGGCCAGTAAAACTTTTGCCAAACTGCGCGAAGTAACCATAGGTTACGATTTGCCTAAAAAATGGTTATCAAAAATAGCTATCGAAAAATTATCAGTGTCGGCAGTAGGCCGTAACCTGCTTTATTTTTATGGCAATAGCATGTTTAAAGATGTGGACATGGATCAATACAATGGTAATTCAACAAGTACCGTACTGCAATCGCCAACGGTAAAAAGTTATGGCTTTAATGTAAACGTTACCTTTTAATTTATAATCAGTAAATAGTTATGAAAACGATATACAAAACATTTTTGGCCTTAGGCATTGTAACAATTACATCAACAAGCTGCCAAAAAAACTTTGATAAGCTAACGACGAATAACAACGTACCTACCGATGTCCCTGCGTCGTTACTTTTACAGGGCGTGGTTAACAGCCTACCCGACGGTCCGGATGGCCAATACGAAATATGGAGCCAGTATCATTTGTACAATTATGATTATTACGGTAATAACCGTTACGATTTTGGTGCAGGTACATTTAATTACACCACGTTAAAAAACGTAATTTTAATGGAGCAAGCGGCAGCAAAAGCGAATATCCCGTCGACAAAACCTTATAGTGCATTAGGTAAATTTTTTAGGGCCTACTTTTTTTCGAAAATGACCTTGCAAATGGGTGATATACCCATGACACAGGCTTTACAGGGACTTGATAACTTAACCCCTGCATATGACACCCAGAAAGCAGTATTTATACAAATTTTCAAGTGGCTGGAAGATGCAAATACCGACCTTACTACGCTCATTAACTCGGGTATTACAACGGTTGATGGTGACATATTTTTCACAAGCGGAGATTTAACCCAATGGAGAAAGGTAGTAAATGCTTTTAGATTAAGAATGCTGTTGGAGTTGAGCAAAAAAACATCGGATACCGATTTAAATGTTGCCGCACAATTTGCGTCAATAGTTAACAACCCAGCCAAGTATCCGTTGATGACTTCGTTAAGCGATAACTTACAATACGTGTTTCTTAATCCAACAAATTACTATCCTGAAACACCAAGCAACTTTGGGCAAAACGCAGGTCGTAAAAACATGAGCAGCACTTATGTAAGCTTGCTTACTGCATCAAAAGATCCGAGGGTGTTTATCACCGCAGATCCGGCACGTTACCTGGTTGATAACCAAGGGCAAAGCGCTACCGATTTTGCCTCTTTTGTTGGTGCCGACCCTGGTTTGGATTTAGGTATTATGTATAATAACGCCATACAGGGCCAATACTCATTTATTGGCCGCAAACGCTATTATTCAACATTTACCGGTGAGCCAAGCATACAAGTAGGTTACATGGAGCAAATGCTTAACATAGCCGAAGGCATTAACCGCGGTTGGGTTACCGGTAACGCCGAAGACTATTACATTAAAGGTATTCAGGCATCATTCCAATGGTATAATATACCGGTAACGGGCACATTTACCGCATCTTTTTACCGTCCGGGTTCTACTAATCCGGCACTTGCTTCCAATTATGATAATTATACCATCACTACAAATTGGGATACGTTTTACAACCAGCCGGCGGTTAAATATGCTGGCGGTACAACAGGCTTAACGCAAATACTGCAACAAAAATACCTTGCAGGCTTTCGTCATAACGGTTTAGAATCTTACTACACCTATCGCCGCACAGCAGTACCTAACTTTACTACCGGAACAGGCACGGGTAACAGCGGGCATATTGCACTACGTTTTCAATATCCATCGTCAGAACGTACTGCCAACACCGCTAATTACAACGCAGCAGTGAGCAGCCAATACGGTACTACCGATGATATTAACGGTACCATGTGGATACTTAAATAAATAAAAGAATGTTAAGAGGCATAACCCAAAGTTATGCCTCTTTTTAATTTTGATGAATAGATGAAAAAATACGTATTGATGCTTGCCGGCCTATTAAACCTTGGCTTATGTGTTGCCCAAACAGCGCATAAAAAAGTAGTGTTCATTATTGCCGATGGTATTCCTGCTGATGTTTTGGAGAAAGCCAATACCCCCAATATTAAAAAAATGATAGCCGAGGGAGCCTACTCCCGTGCGCATGTTGGCGGTGATAAAGGTGCTTACAACCAAACACCAACCATATCTGCACCAGGGTATAATGATTTGCTTACCGGTACATGGGGCAATAAGCATAATGTGTGGGATAATGATATCAGCGCGCCAAATTATCACTACAAAAACATTTTCAGGTTACTTAAAGAGCAACAGCCGGATAAAAAGATAGCTATTTTTTCTACCTGGCTAGATAACCGCACCAAACTTATCGGCGAGGCGCTACAAGCGGCAGGTAACATCAAATTTGATTACAAGTACGATGGTTATGAACTGGATACGGTGGCGTTTCCGCATGATAAACTGAGCAAATACACCCATCTGATAGATAACAAGGTTGTGGCCGAAGCCGCCAATTGCATTAAAATGAATGGCCCCGATCTTTCGTGGGTATATCTGGAACATACCGATGACATCGGCCACCGATTTGGCGATAGTGAGCAGCAAATGAAAGCTGTAGCTTATGTAGATGAGCAGGTGGGCCAAATTATGGAAGCTTTGCGTTACCGAAAAGAACATAATAAAGAAGACTGGATGATTGTGTTAACAACCGATCATGGGCGCGATGCTAAAACAGGCAGAAACCATGGCGGTCAATCCGACCGCGAACGTACAACCTGGATAGCAACCAATCAAAAACCAAACGCCTACTTTACCTCGGGCCAATTGGCCATTGTTGATATTTTGCCTTCTATAGCCGGCTTTATGCATATCAATTTGCCTGGTGAAACCCAACGCGAACTGGATGGTGTTTCCTTTATCGGCAATATTGCGATAAGCAACGCGCAGGTGATATTAAAAAACGGCAGCCTGCACATTAGCTGGAAAGCTTGGAATAATAACCAGAAAGTAACCATTGGTATAACTACTACAAATAATTTTAAAACCGGCGGGTTTGATAGTTATGCTACACAGGTTACGGTTCCAGCCGGACAGCAATATGTGGACGTAGATGTAAAGAGCAAACCCTCGGACTTATACAAAATTGAATTGCAAACCAAGAGTAACACCTTAAACCGGTGGTTTATTAAACCAATTAAATAGAAACTACCTATGAAAAAAATAGCCTTATTGATGGCAGCCATTACCCTGGCAGCGCAATCGCTTTTTGCGCAAACTAATAAAACAAAAAACGTAATCATAGTTACGCTTGATGGCCTGAGATGGCAGGAACTTTACCGTGGTGCCGATTCGTCTCTGGTTAATTCAAAATACACCAGCGATCAGGAATTGGTGCGTAAAAGCTTTAACGCCGCTACACCACAGCAGCGCCGTAAAATGCTGTTCCCCTTCTTTTGGTCAACTATTGTTCAGCAAGGGCAACTTTATGGCAATCGGGACCTGGGCAGCAAAGATGAAGTATCAAACCCGTATCACTTTTCTTATCCTGGTTACAATGAAATATTTACAGGCTTCCCAGATAAACGCATGAATACCAATGACCCTATTACTAACCCTAACGTTAATTTGCTGGAATTTTTAAACAGGCAAAAAGGGTTTGAAAATAAGGTAGCTGCTTTTTCGTCATGGGAGCGCTTTCCGCAAATATTGAATGTTAAAAGGTCGGGCCTGTTGGTTAACTCAGGCTACGCCGACCTGGATGTACCAGGCATGAACAGCTCGTTAAAGTATTTAAACGAACTGCAACATGAAGCACCTCAATATCTGGGCGATTCAACACGGATAGACTTTTTAACCTTTGAATTTGGAAAGCAGTACTTTAAGCAATTTAAACCACGCGCCCTATATATTGCCTTTGACGAAACAGATGATATGGCACATGCCGGTAACTACAAGTTTTATCTTGATCGCGCTCATCAGGAAGATGGTTTTATTAAACAACTATGGGCAATAATACAATCAGACCCTATTTATAAGGATAAAACCACCCTAATTATTACCTGCGACCACGGAAGAGGAGATACGCTTGACGGATGGCGAAGCCATGGAAAAGACGTTCCTAATTCTGAACAAACCTGGTTTGCAGTAATTGGCCCCGATACCCCGCCAACCGGAGAAATGAAAGACATAAGCACCTCGCATAAACAACTGGCTCAAACCATATCCAAATTGCTGGGGTTTGATTTTAAAGTGAAAGCGGGACACGAAGTTGGAGATGCTATACCATCTGTTACAAAATAATCGTCTGACAGTTTTTGGTGCCATTTAATTGTGGAGTTGTTTAAACTGGCCGACCCACTACCCTTGGTGTTGCGTTGGCCAGTTTGCTTGATGCTACATATTAACACAGTATTACTAATGGTTTAGCGGCCATAAATTACCCGCCTTTTTCCAGATTGAACAATTACCGAAGAATCACATTCATCTCCCCCGATATTTTAGATTTTGATTATCAACAACATACCTAACAAATGCTTAATTACGTGTAAATGCCTGTTTTTTAAAATCATAGTAACAATATATTAACATTTAAAACACCTTAAAGCAATATAATAACCTGTAATTTGATAGCTATGTATCCATCAAGTATCACGATAATTTTGCCTTTTCTGGGCCATTTAGATATGAACGGATCTTTATTGATCGTTTTTTTCTTTTGTATCCTGGCGGTAATAGGTTTTGAATTCGTAAACGGGTTTCATGATACTGCAAATGCAGTAGCCACAGTAATCTATACCAAAGCACTAAAACCTGTTTATGCTATACCATGGTCTGGGGTCTGGAACTTTTTGGGTGTAGCTTTAGGAGGCGTAACCGTTGCTATGGGTATTTTAAAATTAGTACCCTTAGATAAACTAATGACCCTGCCCGTTAGCGTTGGCGCATGCCTGGTTTTATCCGTTTTATTAGCTTCTATTATCTGGAATTTGGGTACCTGGTACTTGGGCATACCCTGCTCCAGTTCTCACACCATGATTGGGGCTATGATTGGCGCCGGCTTAGCTTTTACCTGGTATTATAACGGCCCGGGTGTTAATTGGGACAAAGCAGGCGAAATTGGTTCTTCACTTATCCTGTCCCCCATTGTAGGCTTCGGTGCCGCTGCATTACTTATGCTATTTTTAAAGCATGTAACTAAATCTCATGCTTTGTTTCATATCCCTTCCGGTGAAAACGACCGGCCTCCTATTCATATCCGCCTTTTGCTCATCACAACATGTACTTTGGTTAGCTTTTTTCATGGCAGTAACGACGGGCAAAAGGGCGTTGGTTTATTTATGCTGATATTAATTGCCTTTATGCCAGCCAGATTTGCTGTTAATCATGCTATTTCAAACGACAGGGTTTTAAAAGCACTTAACCAAAGCGAACAAGTTATTACTGCAAAACTTAACTATGCTACAAATAGCAAATCGGTATTGATGGATTTGAAGGCCAATATTGCCCGTACTAAAAGCTCATTAGCCGAAAAAAATGAAAAAGAAGTTGCCAAAACCTATCGTTACCGCAAGCAGGTAGAAAGTGTAATTACTAACGTGCGGAGTTTACTGAAAGATAAAAAGGTAACTTTAAGCGATAAGGACAAGAGCACCTTTACAACTGCCGCTAACGAATTAGAACAGGTAACAAACTTTGCGCCGGTATGGGTAATTGCCATTATTTCGTTATCGCTTGGCATGGGTACCATGATAGGCTGGAAAAGAATTGCAGTTACCATAGGCGAAAAAATAGGTAACGAACACCTTAATTACGCTCAGGGTGCTACATCCGAAATTGTGGCGGCCTCTACTATAGGGCTCAGTACAGCATTCGGACTGCCAGTGAGTACAACCCATGTGTTATCCAGCGGTATTGCCGGTGCAATGGTTGCCTCTGGCGGTAAAGGTAACCTCAACAATAAAACCTTAAAAAGTATAGCACTGGCATGGGTACTTACTTTACCTGTTGCTATTATATTAGCGGTATTGTTATTCATGTTTTTTCATTTATTTATATAGTACTTTATTCATACCATATGAAACAGATCCTGGTTGCTACCGATTTTTCTGAAAGTGCTGCTAATGCCCTGGCCTATGCAGCTGCGCTGTCCAAAATTCTAGGTCGGGAAATATGTGTTATACATGCCATACACCCTACCGAAGGCATTAATAACAGTACTTATAATGCCATTTTTATTGAGGATTACTATAATAATAAACGAAGGGCATTAAAAGAATGGGTAAGCCCTTACGGAGAAAATATAGAAACATTGTGTGATGTAGGATTCTTAAAAAACGTAATTACCAAATACATAGAGCACCATGAGGTAGAATTATTGGTAATGGGTATTACAGGCGCTACAGGCATCAGCGGTATTGTTGGAAGTAATGCCAGTATGATGGTTTCGAAAGTAAAGATACCTACGCTTATTATACCTTTAACCAGCAGCTTCCCGGATGTGCCCGTAATTACTTTGGCTACCGATTATCAAACCGAGTTATCTGCCGAAGATGTAAGCGCATTGAACGAGATAGTGCTTGCATTTAAATTAAAAAAAATGCAGGTTTTATATGTTGATGAAAAGGAAGGATCAAAACATATTGAATCCGGCGAAAAAAAGTTGCAGGAATTGATCAGTATACCTAGCCTGGAGTTCAATTATATTCAAAACAGTAGCGCGCTTAATGGTATTACCGAATTTATTGAGCAACACGACACCGATATGCTTTGTTTGGTTAAACATCATCATAATATTATTTACCGGTTGTTTAATCGTAGTACCATTAACCAGGTAATGAACCGCTCGGTTAAAGCTATTTTGGTACTGCATGAATAATAGAAATATTAACGAATAAACGCTGGCCATGATTTGTATTTTGCGGAACAGCCATATCACGGCCGAATAGTCGGTTAAAGGTCCGCTCCGCCAAGGCCGGTTTCCCGGCGACGGCTGAGAATATGGGGAATATGCAAGCGCTCAGCAGGTATTGCGCTAATAGATCCAAGTGCTTATCCAGGTCATCGGTACCATATCAACCCCTTTTTATAAGACCTTGGTACCCTATAATCTTTTTATCCGAGCCGTAAACACCGGCAATGCCTAAGTGGCAATGTAGGATACCCCACGCCCAAAGGCTTAAAACCCACGGTCACTTTTCCTCATCAAACTATCGCTATAAAACTGTTTGCCGGTATAAATAACGCGAGCAGTTTTTAAAGGCAACATACAATTCTACATCATATGCGTTGTAAACCCTTAACCGCCGCCGTTAACGAAAACGGTATTATTGCAACGATGAAATATCGATCGTTTTATCACCATTAACATAATAAAGTGGGCATAAACGGCAAACCGATGCTACCGGAGTTTTACGTGCTTTAAATAATTTATAAGCAGTTGCGGATGGTCGGTTTGTAAACCAACCAAACCTTTATTAATTGCGTCTTGCCATACCTCCGGGCCTTCGGCCTGGC
Organism: Mucilaginibacter gracilis; assembly: GCF_003633615.1. Lineage (NCBI taxonomy): Bacteria > Pseudomonadati > Bacteroidota > Sphingobacteriia > Sphingobacteriales > Sphingobacteriaceae > Mucilaginibacter > Mucilaginibacter gracilis. The sequence continues at coordinate 4,901,879 of NZ_RBKU01000001.1, forward strand.
TTTGGGCGTCGGGCCATAGTGGTAATTGGTGGCTTTTAGCTATAGCTGTTAATTGCGGCGTATACTGTTTATAGTTTCCGTCCAGCAAGTCGGGCTTAGCAAGTTCTATAAATTTCACCATGCCAATGCTGTCGTTTACGGTTTCGGGCAAACTAAGCATTAAGGGTATTTGCGGAGCCACCCGTCGCCATGCCGTAAGCTGCTCAGGTTTATTAATATATACCAGCACCTGCTTTTCCATTTTAAATCCTTTTAAAATAGCAAAGGCAACTGCCGGGTCGGCCTCCTTAAAATCAATATAAATATTGATCTTGTTTTTGCACAGGGCTAGTATTTCTTCAAAACCGGGTATGGTATAGGTTGCGGGTTGCGCATTATTAATAGCCTTTATGCTTAGCTTTTTTATCGCATCAAAAGTAAGCTCACTTACCAGCCCGGTTCCGTTGGTCATGCGGTCAACCGTTTCGTTGTGAAGGCTTATCAGTTTCCCGTCTTTAGTTGTACGCAGGTCTATCTCCACATAATCGGCACCATCTTTTATAGCTTGCGCGTAGGCAGCCAAAGTATTTTCGGGGTAGTTGATATGATCTCCACGATGGGCAATCACAATAAATTGATGGCGAGCCTTAGGTACCGGATTAGGCACATAACTAGCCTGAAAACCAACAAAATAACAGGCTAATGATAAAAACATTAATTTCATGGATAGGTATATTTATAATTTAGAAATTTTAGTTTGATACAGCGCGGTTCCGCTATAGTTAATGGCGATAACCCTTAGTTTTTTTAATTAATGGAGAACACAGATAAAAACAAAACATGGTTTAACGACTGGAACCGGCAGTTAGGCACCCCGGTTTTTACTCCGCTTTTAGGTTACTCTCTGCATTTTTCCTTGCATTTAACTTCCCGAAGTTCAGCATAACTACATCTATTTCAAAATGAAATTTGCTTCTCGGCAGAGCCTAATTAATTGCACTTCAATTCTGCGATTATTTTGGTGCGTTTACCCTATGGCGATAGCGGCAAAGTATGTTTACCGTCTTTTTTCGTTTTTACAAATTCAATAAATAACAGTTTTTAAACGGCTGTGCTGCAAGCATCAATTATGTTTTAGCCCGTATTATTACATTCTTGCTTGGTTACCGTTTGCTCTCGCCTATCAACACTGGTGTTGGTTACTCCATCATAAATAAGTGAAGCCTTAGTTTTCTTGTTCGGAAATTCCAGCGTAATTTTGATTTCCCGCTCATCGGCTCCATTCACTACGCCTATCCACCAGGTATCGCCCTTGTTGCGGCGTGCAAAGGCCACTACATTGCCCATGCTGGTGCAAGGCAATAGCCGTTTGCTCGCCATCGATACGTTTGGAGTTTGCAGGAATGGCGTAACGAATGGCAACAAAGTCGTTATAAACACGAGCAATGATACTGAATTTGTGGCCCGATGCTGCCACGGGGATTTCGGCCTCGTTGGCGCGGTTATGCGCCATGATGTGGTTTCCTTCAAACTGCATTGTTTTCATTAATCGTGCTTAACACCGCTGCACCGGTTATCTGCACAGTATCGCCCAAATTACTATTATCATGGTTAATCACTGTTCGTTAATTTATTTTATGTTTATAAAATTTTGACAGAGAAAATTATGAAGATATTTGCGGAAGCTTTTGATGAAACAGGCAGGCCCGGACGGCATCATATTGAATATTTAAGTAAACAAATAGTTAACAAACCAAGAACAAAAAACGGCAGTGATGCTGATGCTATAGAAGCATGGCCAGAAAACGGCATTTTTGGTACACAGCTGGGCCCAAACAGAAATGGAAAGCCCTCATTATAAACAGTTATTTTTATGAATAATACCATTATCTGGATAATTTCATTTCTTGCTATTGCCGGCGTCATTATCAGGCCGTTCAAAAACCTGCCCGAAGCGGTTTATGCGGTGAGCGGTGCCATTTTATTACTCATCTTTCAGTTGATAAAACCCGAAGAGGCTGTATCCGGCATTTCCAAGGGCCTGGACGTATATCTTTTTTTAACCGGCATGATGCTGTTGGCCGAAACTGCGCGGGAAGAAAAGCTATTTGATTGGCTGGCAGCCCATGCCACCTTAATGGCCAAGGGCTCAGCAAACCGGCTATTCCTGCTCATTTACTTGGTGGGTGTGGTGGTTACCACTTTTCTTTCTAACGATGCAGCGGCAGTAGTATTAACACCTGCAGTAGCCGCCGCGGTAAAGGCCGCAAACGTAGAAAAACCGTTGCCATACTTGCTAATATGCGCGTTTATTGCCAATGCAGCATCTTTCATGTTACCGATATCCAACCCGGCTAACCTGGTGATATACGGTAGCCATATGCCCTCTTTAATGCATTGGCTGGGGCAATATTTAATACCTTCTGTTTGTGCCATAGTGGTAACCTATTTTGCGCTGCATTTTACCCAGCGCAATTGTTTTAAAGAAAAGATCAAAACAGATATCGACTTGCCAAAGCTGAGTCAAGACGGCAAAACAGCCCTAATCGGTATCGCGGCGGCAGCAATCATCTTATTGATTTCGTCGGCACTTGATATTCAGCTCGGATTGCCAACTGCCATCACAGGCATCATTACAACGGCAGTTGTTTTGTTCAGGGCCAAAAAAAGCCCATTAATCATTATCAAAGGCATCTCATGGGCGGTACTTCCGCTAGTGGCCGGCTTATTTGTGGTGGTTGAAGCATTGAATAAAACAGGTATGATCCAAAGTTTAACTTCGGTTTTAAACCATAGCATCTCTCAGTCAGTATCCGGCGCAGCCTGGCTTAGTGGTGCCGCAATTGCGGTTACCTGTAACTTGGTAAATAACCTGCCGGCGGGGCTAATCGCCGGAAACGTCTTACAAATCGGTCATACACCGGAAATAGTGAAAAGCGCTGTCCTCATCGGCGTGGATCTTGGGCCAAACCTTTCTATAACCGGCTCCCTGGCCACTATTCTTTGGCTGGTTGCTTTACGAAGGGAAGACCAGGAAGTAAGCGCCTGGACATTCTTGAAATTAGGGAGTATTATCATGACAATGGCACTGATTGCCGCATTAGCTGCCTTATGGATATCTGCTTGATCCAAAATAAGCGAAATGTTGTCCTAACAAAAAAGGCCGACAATAAATGTCAGCCTTTTTGTTCGATTCTGAGTACTCAAACCCGACGTCCCCACGAACCAATTTTTAGATGATCTTAAACGTTTGGCCTCTCTATTTGATGATTGAGGCCGATTTGAGATATCTAACCCGTTTTTGATTGAACCGTATTCAAAAAATGAATATAGCTTGAAGTATGGGAGTTAATAATATAAAATATATATTTGACTTAACAACCTAAACAAGTTTCTGTAATACACCAAATTCCGATCTTGTTTAATTATCATTACAGATACTAATTATTTATACAAGATGGGAGAATTATCAAAAAAAATCGGTGAGTTTGGCGAACAAGTTGTTGATGACTTTTTAAAGGAGATTGGTTGGGGACAAGCTCAAAAAGGCATTCAATTAACAAACTTATTCAAAGACAAGTATGATAAACTTACCTATGGTATTGATTTTTTGGTGTCTTATGAATGCCCGTTAATAGATAACTCTATCAAAAACATTCTTATTTCGGTTAAATATCACAAAGAAAAATATCCAGATAATTATAAGACATTAGCTAAAGCACATTTGATTGAACTATCTGAGATGATGCACTCATTTGATTTTTCAGAAGAAAAGTCAGGTGCCAATCAAATGCTTAACGGAAATATTGTTGAAGATATTGGTGTATTAATCTGGTTGTGTCATAAGGATTCCATTACTGATTTACGTGAGGAACTAAAGAATATTCGAGTAGATCTTCCATATGACCGCACTAAAATCATACTATTAGACAATATTCAAGTTGACTTTTTACTAACTTCGATTTTCTTTATAAAAAGTATTTTTACTAATCCAGGCTTTGAGTTCTATTACCCAAATACAGGCCAAAACATAAATCCGTTAACGAAAGTTAATTCAGGTGTTTTATTACCGATAGAATTTATTTCCAGTCCGATACTTCCTTTTAAGACAACTGAAAATAATATAATTACATTATCCATTGTTACTTCGGAATCCTTTAATAAGAATAATTTGCGTCGAATAATTGGGCTTGCTCAAGAACTCTCAACAAATTTACCCAATCAAATTTTGCTTGCATTTCCTGATTACGATGAATTAGAGCACTTGAATGACTTTAATATTGTAAAAAGTGAATTTTCAAATAATAATTTCACAGGAAAAATTCATATAGCTAATTATAACAATAACCGATTTAGAATACGATGAAAAAAAGCTTAAAGTCTATTGATAAAATACTCCCCTTTGGCGAAGCAATTAGGGGATTTCTAAATCAGTCGTTTCTTACTGAAACAGATATTAAACTATTTCTAAGAAACAGAGGGGTGTTTTTATATGACTATTCAAAAAATAATTCCGTCTCATTTATTACCTCTACCTTAATAAGCCCAGGCGAATTTGATTCTTTAAAAGAATCACAGGGAACAAGAGAAGATAATCCTAAAAGGACGAATGAAATATTTCAGTGGGAAGGTGATAAGACATTAAAAGAAGCTATCAATGAAAATAAGAGCCAAATTCTTACTGCTTTAATTCCAAATAATTGCAATTTTAGATTATTAAGTACTCCGATTGTTCATTTTGATTCTTCCAATGACAATGAGGCCAAAATCATTTTAGAAATAGAACGAGATGATTTGAATAAAAGCTGGTATGAGTCAAAAAGTTCTTTTAAGGCTGAGGTCTTCTTGAATTTAGACACAACAAAGAAACAATTACGGCTGACCAAAACCCACACATCAGAAGAAACAAAACAGGTTCTCTCTATCCTTAGCAAAAATTTAAAGAGTTCTTTCAGTGACAGAGGATATATTGACAAATCAAAAAAAGCCGAAAACATAATTTTCAAAGACTTCACACACGAGAACCGTTTTTACTTTTTGTTTAATCTGGCCAACAAACTAAATAACAATGTTTTAAAGGTCGAGTATAAAGACATAAGTGATATTGAATTTAAGCCAGACCCGAGCATTCAGTTACCTGATGAATTAAAATGGATGAACGACAAATCTAAGGTGATTCTAAGGGGAAAATCTATTCAAAATACTGATTTTTTGTTAAAAACAGATAATTATCAATTACTGATTCTTTGGAGTGTTGAAGCATTATATAGATTTGACATAGGTGGGATACAGGGAACATTTACATTGCAAATAGGATTTCCTGATTATTCAAGAAATGATTATGAAGAAGCTGAACTAATTATCGTTCCAAACAAGTGCTATATTTTTGACAGGTCACATGTGATGAAGAAAAATGAAATCACCAAGCGCTTACTTGATGAAATTGACAGGATCAAATTTGATATTTATGACAAGTTTAAAAGCGCATAAACATCATATTCCTCATTAGATTGAGATTTTAATAACCATACAAAGAGAATAAGTGCCGGAAAGATTTATACAGTTATATCGCATTATTCTGGAATCTCAATTAAAAAGCAATCAAATCTAATTTTAATACATTCTGGTCTATGTTTAGTAAAAGACATAGTAATTTTTTTTAATTTAATAAAGGGTTGGAATTAACGTTTTTTTAAATGTTTCGCCATTGATGCGTAAAAAATTCTTTTATGATTTCTTACTTGATCATTTATTTGTGGTTGCACCATTATTGAGCTGGCCCTTTTTGTGTAAGAAAAGTAATTACTACCTGACTTAGCAGGAATCGCTTTAAATATGAAAGAATAAAATCCTTGATCGTTTTTTACAAGCATCTTACGTTTCCTATATACTTTCTCTTTATTGAGATTTACGTTATTATATATCTTCCTCAGCTGTCTCGGAAAAATAGCGGGAGTACTATCTAAACTTTCACTGATTTTGAGCGCCCGCCCAGCTTTTCTACTTACAGAAGAAATCATTCTGCGGTAGTATTTTGCCAAATTTGCCGACTTTATTAACGTTCGATAACCGTAAAATTCAAATCCTAAATATGTTAACGGATTTCCAACCTTTATTTTGCCGCCTGAAATAAGAGTAGAGGTAATTCGGTTAATTCGTGGGCTTATCTGTTCATATTGAAACAGGTACTTCTCTGTCTTATCCTCGCTTATTTCAACTTTGCTTTCCCTAATTTCATTAAGGATGAATTTTTCTATGCCGTCTGCTTCATCGGGTTTACAAACAATCATAATATCATCAGAGTACCGCCTGTAAAAGCCATCGGCATTATTGACGATTTTTTCTAAAATCACCTTATCAAACTCCAAAAGATATAAATTAGCCAACACCGCGCTGATGGGTAATCCCTGGGGAATACCTACGGGCCGGTTATCCTTCATAAACGGGTGTTTATAGACTTTTAGTTTTTTGTTCTTTATAGCGTTCTTGAAATCATCAATTGAAGAAAAGAATGCTTCGATTCCCTCATGTTTTCGTATTGAGGCAAGTTTCTTTTCATCAAAGCCACCACGCCGGCCTGATTTCGATGGATTAATTCGTAATTCATCCTTTAAGATATACCTAAAATTGGTTGTTGCTTTGAAAACATTAAAGTGTGCCTGATCTAACTTCTCTACTTGTAATAAATCGCACCAAGCTTTTTTTAACTTCTGATGGTTGAGCTCGCTAAAAAAACTTTTTATATCAAACATTAACACTACACAGCCGTCAACTGACCGTTTTTTTATTTCTTCAAATGCTTCGTGGGCAAAATGTATAGTACTTTTCCCAGGAAGTTCATCATCTTCTTCGTTATCAGGATCATCAACTTCTATTTTTCTGTACGCGATTACACAGTCCGTCAACCCGGGATATTTTTGTAATTCGACCTCATATAGCTTTAAAAGCTTTTCTGCGTAACAGCCGTAAATTAACGCATCAATATGGGTGGCATAGTGTAACGGCCTTAATTTAGCTGTCTTTTTATATTCATCACCTTTTTTATAAGAATGAGCGCGGCCAGTACCATTTGGGATTTTTTTGAATTTCCTTTCCTTAATAACAGAGTGGATTAGGGGGAAAAAACCATGTTCCGCAACAAAGGTTTCATCATTAACCTTATGGTATATTTCAGCGTACCTTTTATAAACATCGATTTTCGGTGTGATATGCAGATAGCCCCTGCCTTTTAACCAGGGCGGTCTTTCACTAAAGGGGGGAATCATAATAAAAAGCCTTGCAGCGAGGTGTAACGGATTTTGTTGATAAACATACTTACTTAACGGTAAAGCCAGCACCCAATAACTGAGTCACACTATTTTTTCCAAATGTAACACACGGATTAATATATAATTTCACAACAACTATTATGCTATTGATAACTCACATAATTATACGTATATTCGTAGGTTGCTGTATCAGCACTATAGAACATATTATAGCTCATTCATTGGTTCAGCTACTCGCGCGAGTAGTTGAAGGCATGAAGGCTCTAACTGGTCAAATAGAGGCCATACATAACAATCTCTTACCTGTTATCCTCTTCATATAACAGTAAACATTTCAGCATCAGAAATTCTTCAACTGAAATATTTTGCGGCTTAACTAAATGTCTATCGTCCTCAAGCTGCAAGGCAATTACAAATATAACAAACTTGTTGCAATAATTTTTTAAGTTTACGAATGGAATCTAAACTTTTTAGCATTGGTGATATTGTAACACTGAAGATGCATCCATATAGTGATGGTAGTACAGAAATTATCATTAGCGGCGATCACATCATGCTACCCCCATTAATGGTTGTTGCCGAGATTTATAAAGCTAAACAAAGCTTTTCCGGCGTGAAATCAGATACTTATAAATATAGATGCACGTGGTTTTCGCCAAAACCATATAAGTTTATTTTTGCAGAAATTGATGAAGATGATTTGAAACTCATACTTAAATGTTCTTCAACCATTAACAGAAACTATTTGAAAAGAGGTGATAAAGTCGCTTTTAAAACTGCACCGATTGAACTGGGCAAAAAGAAATCATCACTCAACTATGAAGATAATTCAGTAAACGCAGGCGTAGGAAGCACTGTTATTAATTCTTTACTCTCATTCTTACCGCCCGTTTTACAATTGGTTGATATTGAGCCTCACAAATCAAAACATGCGTTAACAGATAAGAAACTAACTCCGATACGCAACGTATCTGCTCTTGACGTAAGAATTAATCTTTTTGATCCTACGGATGATAAAATTTCGGGTTATACTCTGCCCTTAGAAGCGTTGGAACTTATTGAAGAAGTAGATGCATCAACTATTTTAGCCCTTTCGCAAATTATTAAGCGTTCGGGATTTGTAAATATCAAAACGGAGAAATTAGAAACGTTGGCGAAACCCAGGAATATCGCTTATCGCGGTGGCTATTACTTTTTAAGAGCGTATGATTATCTATTAAATAAAGTAGAAGAATTTGATATCGTTCAAGCCACAACGTTTGCTAAGATAAAAAGCCCTTTTATTGCAGAAGCACCCAAATTTGATATAGTACACAAACCCGAAGCGGCTACTCCAGAATTTATCGCAACAGAAATAGCAGACGCAATTAAAGATGCGTTGGCAAGTCTTTCGTACATTAGAATCAAGTACAAAAGTCGTAACGACCAATTATCTCACCGCACTTTAAAAAATTATAATATTATCAACGTAAAGGAAGGTTCATTTGATGTCAATTATCTGGTAGGTTATTGTTTATTGAGGCATGATAATAGGAGTTTTAGAATTGACCGTATTCAAAGTTTACAAAAATTGGACTTATCGTACAAGTAGACGTAAAATTTTACCTGCCAAAGTATTATAGGACCTAAACAGGAAAATTTTTCAAAAAAAGCCCTGCGCTTTAAACACAAGGCTATGGATTAGTTGAAAACAACTAAGCGGTAAACAATAAAATTACGGCCAGTTTAAATTTGCTGTTTTCACTTTTTCCCTCCGCATATTTGATAATACGATCATTTACGAATAGTACAGTATAGTCAAAGGAATGAAATAGTTGTTCAGAAAATACCTTGCTACTTCTTACCATATTGGAACGGTGCTTGTTGATTATCGCCTCGGCCTGTTCAGCGAGTTGCAACCACATATCAAAACTCATTAATCCAAAGTCCCACGTTTTTGCGTAAGTCTCTCTATTGGATTTAAAATGGGCACAAACGTCCTGTATGTTATCTAATAGGGCGGGTATTTCATCGGGAAAAAGCTCATGCAAAAGCTTTCCCTTATCTGTATTGGTTAATTGATTTAGTGCTTTCATAAAAAAGCGCCCTTTATGCGGTTGCGCCTCCCTTTTAATTACTTAATAAAATTGTTGTGCTTCGGCTTCCGCTCATTCAAAACCTCGCTGCCATACTTATCCCGAATTTCATTTAACGACTTTTTACCGCCCTTGCTAACCTTGTATTCGGCGGTACGGAAATACCACGCCAATTTTTTAGATGCAAAAAGGAAACCCGCATCCTTTAGGGTAGCTCTTACTGGGTAGGTATTGCCAGTACACCAAAGCCAGTATCCTACTAACTCAATGGTGATATCGTCTAAATGGATAATTTTCTCAATGGCATTGCGGTAGCCTTCGGACGACAGGATTTCGTTCTCAGTTTCCTCATCGGATAGATTAGCGCCCTTAATGGCTTTAGCAGATGCAAAGGCATATTCTTTGTTGATTTCCTGCATGGTAACCGTATCACCGCCTAAATCTGGGTGATATTGTTTAGCCAGCTTTTTATAAAGGGCTTTCACTTCCTCCAATGTTCCGCAGTTATTAAACCACTTCATCGCTGTAATTATTTAAGAAGTCGTTAAACTCGTACTGGAAAACGGCGGGGCTGTCTGTTGCTAACTGTTGTGCATAACCATCCCAAAATATTTGGTTGGTTAACTCGATAAAAATTTCTAACATTGTCTTGGCTATTAAGATGATACCATCTAAGCAAGATGCCCTATGTATTACTGATACATAGGGCATCACCCATTAATTAACTTATGCAGGAATTACAATTTCTGCTTCTATCTCTGCCAGTTTCTCCACGCAAAGGGTATTAACGTATTGGGTTACATGCTCGATGATATAGGCGTTCTTGGTTACAAACTCGTTGCCGTTATCATCGTGTAACACCAGTTCGCAACGGTAGAATTTGTTACTGCCGGTTACATCGCCGTCCTCGTTTGACGCAATGGTAAAGCTGTCAAGGTTATCTATAGTCGCCCTTAGCTTATCCCGCTGTGTGATCTTCTTGCTTAACTCGCCTACCAGTTTTACCGTTGTATCAAGGTTAAAGGCAGGCTTTAAATTCAACTGCTCTTTGATCTCTTTTTTGCTCGGTTCTGCCTGTTGCTTTTCTTCCCCTGCGGGTTTCACTTCGTCGGCTTTGGGGGCTGCTGTAGTGTCTGCGGGTTGGTTATCCACTGCAAGGCCGCTATCGGTCTTGACTTCGGGGGCGCTGGTTTCCTCAACCTGCGTAGCATCGGCAGGGGTTTGATTGTTAAGGGCTTCATTTTTGACTTCTTTTCCTGTTAAACTTGGACGGTTAGTGGTTTTTACTTCGTTGTTGTTTTTAGCTTTATCGCTTCCGATTACTGTAGTTTTCATGACTTCGATTTTTAAATTGTTTTTTTTCATTTTTTAATTGCGGTGTGATAGGGTCGGCGGTTTGCTTCCTGTCTGCGGTGGTGGGCCTCTGCCGTTTGCTGTGTTCATGGTGCTTTTATTGTTTTTTTTAAAGTGCCGCTCGCAATGCGCTCGCTCGCGTTTTCTTAAGCACCTCACCTGTAAAAGGCCGCCATAACAGCAAGGCTTTTGAAAAAAAAATACGCTCTCCAACACCCGCCGCGATAGCGGCAGCCGATGAAAAAATGAGAGGAAGATTTTTTTTGCAAAACCCGCAGGGCTTGGGCTTGATGATATGGCGGGCTTATCAGAAATTTGCTGTAAGAAAATGACGAGAAAGGGGCTTAAAAACGGATTTAATCAAGCGGAGCCGTAAAAAGAAAAGTACGGGCAAGGAACGCAGCCGGTGCTGAAAGCCGGCGAAGCGGCTGAATGCAGGAACGGAATGAAGCGGCTGGAGCCGCTGATTTAATAAAATGCAATCAATTCATTCATAATTCACTAACTTTATTAACTAAACCCAATAAACCATGAATATTGATATCATCACGCTTGAAATAGCAGACAACATTACACATTTTGCTTATTATGATATGCTTGTATCTGACGCCATCAGCAAAAGTGCCGGAAGCTATGACGAACAAAATAAAATCAGAGAAAAAAGTAAAAAGCACATGAGTGAATTTTTTGCCGATGCCAATTTTTATAACACTAAAAAGCAGCTGAAAAATCTCCCCGAGATGAAAGACATTATCCAGGCAAAAATTGCTGGCATGAAAGAAGATGACGTGGAAGATTTTGTGGAAAATCTAAAAAAGGATTCCAAAAAAATAAAGAAACTGTATAAATCACTATTGGAAAGTAAAAAATAGTATTGATTACTACAGCGCTTGTTAACCGTTGATATTAAAGCAAAACAAAGGCCGCCCGGTTAAGGGGCGGCCTGATTACCATGAAAGGCAAGGGTTTATTTGGCTTTATTTTTTATCTCGGTCACATCCTTGCGGATGTCCGTAGCCAAACCTTTGATCTGCTGTAAACCATTGCGAAGGCGCGTACCGGCCGCCTTATTACCTTTTTCATAGAATTTAACGGCATCATTTTCAATGGTGCTTACCAAATCTTTCAATTCTTGGAACTTTTTCATGCTTTTAATTTTAATGGTTATTAAATGATTAATTATATATGATAGTAATTCGGGCTTGATTAGCGGATGCTGAGGCTGTGCTCTTCTTTTTCCTCTTTGGCTTTGCCCTGGCCTCTGCTTTGTGATTGTACTACTTCCGGTTTTTTGAACTGTTCCCGTTTTTCACGGGTGCCTTTTTCAGAATAGAAGTCAAGCGTTTTAAATTGCGGGGAAGCTTCGGTTTTTACAGTAATTTCTTTACCGTCCCTGCCAACGGCGGTTACGGCCACCCGGTCGCCATTTTTCATGGCAGCGGTGATTGCCTCCTTTTTAGCAGGGTCGGAAAGTTCTTTAATATTAAACCCTTTCAGCGTTTTTTCCAGGTCGAAGCCAAAAGCCGGATCGTTCATCTGCTTAAGTTTAAAGTTGCCGTAATCGTCCTTTTTCTGCCCGAAATCGAGCTTCACCCAGGCTTTATAGGGTTCGCCGTTCCTCGGATTCAAAAGATCGTCGCGGTGAACCGTACGGCCCTGAACCATGTTAGCGGCCTGGCTGGCGGAATACCCGGCACCTTCTTTTACATAAAAGGTCTGTTTGATGGCCGGGCTGTAATACGCGCCGCGAAAATCATCATGAACATAATTGTCCTTGCCGTTTTGCCTGCTGGCCAATACTTGTTTGCTTTCCGGGCTTTCTCCTAAAGCCAGTTCACTATTCCCTTTCTGCTTTTTAAAGAAGTCGATGGCTTCGTTAGGGCTTTCAAATGTTTTGACAAGCGGTTTTTCCTTATTATCCTTGTTCTCGGTCAATACCATATAAGACTGGTTATCCACCGATGGCGGCACCTTGCCCGCCGTGGCTTCGTACTTGTTAAAACTAAAAGTGTCCGAAACGCTTGATTTGTGGAAATGCAGGGTAAGGTCAACCTGGCCTCTGTCGCCCGGCAACTGATCTTTAACCGTGAAGTGGGGCGGCAAATTCCGCATGTTCTTTTCCAGTTCCTCTGCCACTTTGGGGTTGAAGCCCAACGCGGCGACCTCTTTTTTGAGGTCTTGCAAATTGTTTAAATTCATAATTTTCAGTTTAATGATTCAATGATTGCTTAGTGATTTTTAAGCTGGTTATTGCGTAATAAGATGCGCTGGCCGTCTTTGAGCTTCACTTTTATGCGCTTCACTTTTTTGTTGAGCAAGCCTTTAGCCGCTTCGATCCCGGCACCTGCCGCCTGCACACCCAACGACTGATCCATACTCAAAAACTGCATGCCTTGTACACCGTTGCCAATGCCGTTCCCGGCGGCCTCGCCTAATTCAGCTTCCGGGGCATCAATGCCTAACAGCCCATCTAAGGAGAAAACCGAAAGATCGACCGGGATAATGGCGTTGCCCAGGCGGATATTTTTAATATTCAGTAGCAGGCGCTGGTTGGTAATATTGCAGGAACCAAACAATAACTGGCCTTTGGGGATCGTAATGTTCTTCAACACGATGGTATCAAGCAGGCGCAACCTGACCATGCCGCCCTGCGCTACTTTTTGCCTGCCCTCGATGACGGCGGGTATCGCTTTAAAAGCGCTGTCGGGTTTGACCGACTGTTCGGGTTTGATCGTTGGTGGCTGCACTGAACCGGGGTTTTGGATAGCGGCGATCTTATCCAGCATACTGTTGAGCTGCTTTAATTCGGGATCGTCGGCATTCTTGCTGTTCATGGATTTCAGCAGTTTTTCCAGCTTATCCGTTTCCGTGCTGCTTTGCGTTACGGCAGGGTTACTATAAGAAGTGGTCGCCGATGGCTGCGGCTTATTGATCTCGCGGCCGATCTGTGCCAGCTTTTGGTTGATCTTTTCGGCGCTTGCATCTGCCGATGGGCCGTATGCGCTGCCTGTTTCCGGTTTAGCCAGGGAGAACAGCGGGTTAGCGGCATTGTTCTTTGACCGTACCGAGTCCTGTGCCGCCTGGTTGTACAGGCTCATTTTATCCTGCGGCTGGTCTTTTTTGAATTGTGCTTCCGGCAATTGCGTGTTGATGCCTTTATAGGCTACGGCCTGGCTGTTGCTTTGCCCTTTCCCGCCGCCTAATCCGTAAAATGCCAGGGCTAAAAAAGGCAGGATGAGTAAGGGCAGCACCAGTAAGAATTTTTTGAGCTTTTCCTGTTGCTCCAGCTGTTCTGCGGTTTGTTGTTTCATGTCTTTATTTTTTATGAGTTGATAATTGATTTAATTCATGGCGCGGATCAGCAGCCAGAGGCTGGTCCCGCCGAACAGCAGGCAGATCAGCAGTAACAGGATCAGCTTTGAGGCCCGGTTCCAGTGCTGTGTCCTGCGGTTCAGCGTATCCGCGATTTGCTTTTGCTTGCGGTTGAGCACCGTTTCGATCTGCCCGGCGATGCGGCTTTGCTTGGCCCGCTGCTTTTTTTTGCTGAATAATCGCATGGTCATTTGCTTTGGGTTAGATCCTTGTTTTCTAATGTTTCCCATTTTTCGATCAGGAAGCCATGCGGGTTATTATCCGAGCGGTTCACATTTCGCAAATAGCCCTGCGTAACCAGGCTGCGGCCGGTGGTGGATGTGGAGCGGATCAGCTTCTCGGTGGCGAAGCATTTGAAATAAAATGGATATTGGTTGATATCCACCTGTACGCTGTCCACGCTGATCTGCTGGCTGATATTGCCGCTCACGATGTTGTTGAAATAACCGGCTTCCTTGAGGTCGTCGTAGGCTTTCTTGGCGCTGCCGTCCGCTAAATAAAGCGCCTGCGTGATACCGGCCTGTATCTGTTTATCATCCGGGTCAAGTGTAAAAAAGTAGTGGTGGAACATTTTGATATGATCCCTGATCTCGACCGGGATATTTTCCTTGCGGTCTGCCGCGAACGCCTCCAATGCTTTCCCGTTGGCCAGGATATAAATGCGTGCCTTATCACTGGCTGAGCTTTGGTAGCTTTTATAAATGGCAAAGCAGGAAACGCCTATACAAGCCGCGATCAGCAAATAACTGAACAGCTTGATATGCTTAAATGCGGTGTCGATATTTTTTAGTTGTTGAAACATATGGCTCAGCCCCCTCTAAATCTCCCCCGGAAGGGGAGACTTCTTTTTAAATGGTTAAAAATCTGTTAACTGCTTTTACCGGATAGCCGGTCTTTCTGGTGGTCACTTCCGCCCGTACCTGCGCTGTTATAGCCTTTCATAAAGTCGCCCGGCGCATTTATAATATTGCTGGCACCCTGAAGCGCCCTTGACCCGGCGGAAGAACCAACAGCCGCACCGGCGCTAACTACGGTACTGGTTGTGCTCGCAGATATACTGTTTACCCTCTGCAGCATACCGTTTTGGCCGTGTGCATGTACAATAAAATTGGCGACGGTTGGCACCGAGAAATAACCCAGAATGCCGATCAGCAAAAAAATCAAATACGCCGTATCGGTCGAATTAAAGAAAGTATCGCCCTGGCTCTGGATCTGCGAGATGTCGAGTTTGAGCATATTCTCCTGTACTTTCCCGATGATGGCGCCAAAAATATTGGCGATAGGCAGCCACAAAAAGATATTGATATACCGGGCGAGCCATTGGTGCAAATTATGCTGGAAACCGTCGAAGGTGGATAAACCGAATACCAACGGGCCGAGTATTGCCAGTACGATCAAAAAGAACGTCCGTATGGTATTGATACAAAGGGACGAAGCCGCATACAACACCTCTAAAACTTCGGACATCCATTGCTTGATGCTGTTGCGGAACGAATAGGATTGCTTGGCCGCCCAAAACTTAATATCATTGCCGATACCGTCAAAAATGCCCTGGTTATCGCCGTTCGGGTCATCGGGATGCGTGTACTTAAACCACTTTTCCTGGTCGCCATTGCCGTCTGCGCCCTCGTACATTTGGTAAGCCGAGGAATTTTTAACAGCCGCTTCCTTTTGGGCCAGCAGTTGGGCAATGGCCGTATTGCTACTTTGCACCATGTTGCCCGTTGCCGATACCACCGGCTGCAAAACGCCGTTCATGACAGCTATCACCGCCGGAAATAAAAGAATGGCGATTCCCAAAGCGAAAGGCCGGAGCAAAGGATAGAAGTCGATAGGCTCGGCGGCCGCGATCTGCCGCCATACCCGCGAAGCGATATACCAAAGGGCCGCAAACCCCGCTATGCCGCGCGCCGCGCCGATCAGCTGGCTGCAAAGCGGCAGCATTTGATTGTACACGTTGTCGAGTACCGGCTGCATCCCCTTGAGGTCGTCGGCCAGGCCGTCCGCCCGCGAAAGATGCGGCAGGAGCAGCAACAGCAGAACGCCCCCCAGTCCCCTGAAGGGGGAGCTTTTGATTAGCATTTTAATTTTTTTCATTGTTAAAAAAGGTTTTTAAGTGTCTGTACCTCGTTTATCGCCTTTTGCCGCTGCACCGAAAGAATAGTTACCTGGTTATTAAAGTGCCGCAGGAAAACCAGCTTGTTTTGCGTGTCGGAATAGATATGGTCTATGGCTTGCAGGCGTTCGGCATCGCTCATGCGCAGGCTTCCCGCGGTAATGACGTTGGTTAAATTGGTCAGGTTATCCACGCTCTGGTTGAGCAGATGCTGAAATACATTGTTGATATACAGCAGTTCATCCGAGTTGAAATGGCCGCCAGCATTGGCCCGTTTCCAGGCAGCCTTATACTCGGTAACGATACTGGCCTGGTCTGCGATGATATTTGCAATGCGTCCGTATTTCCTAATCTCTGGGCTAACCGCCATGAGGCTGCTTAAAAAAGCGGAATGCAGGTTGAAATTGCCCTGTGAAAGGTCCTTGACCATACCATACCCTTGCGTAAGAATGGTATAGCCCTGCTCCATATCCGACAGGATCGCTTTGAACTGTGTCAGCTTTTCAATATCCAATAGCAATTGCTGCATATCTTGTCCAGTGGCTACCTGCGCCTTTGCTGGCAGAAAGCTTAAAGCCGAAAGGATAAAGCAAGCCAGCGCGACAAAAACCCTCCCCGGCATGAAATGCTTTATTATTTTTTTAATTGGGTTCATAATACCTCCTTAGCGTTTGTGTATGCTCATTATCCTGGTTTCGCTGTAAACTCAATAGCTGTACTTGATTGGCAAATGAGCAGGTAAACACATATTTATCCTTAATGGCTGCCGTGATCTGGTTAATGCGTTTGATGCGCTCGTCATCGGTCATTTGTAGTTGCCCTGCGCTTAGCACAGCTTGCAGGTCGTCCAAGTCTTTATTGCATTGGTCAATGATGTTTTGCCGGACGCTGCCGATATAGGACTGTTCGTTTGCTTGCAGCCCGTTTAGATTCCTGATGGCATTAAACTGGCTGATGATACTTTGCTGTTCGGCCTGAATGGTTGTCACATTCACGCTGCCTTTAACCTGCGGGTTAACCGCCGAAAAGGAGTTGTAATAGCCCTGGTGCAGCCCAAACTCGCCGTTCTTGAAATTGCCGATAGCGCCCCATTCGCTTTTCATCATCGCGTAACCTTGTTCCAAAGAAGTCCGACATGCTTGTAAAGCGGCGATCTGTTGGGTCAGATATTTGATCTGTGTTTTTTTCTGGTTGAACCACTCGTCAAAACTTTGCGCCTGCACATGCACGGTGCAAAACAAGAACAGCAACGTTAATGTCCCAAATGCCCGCAACAAGCTTGAAAATAGTTGACACTTAGCTTTTGCAGTTATCAGATTATCAATACTTTTGTGCATAAGATTTTCCTTTCCCTTAATTAATACCGTAATATTTTTTCAGTGTTAACACCTCGTTCTCATCGCCTGCACGTTGCAGGCTGAGAATTTGGTTTTGGCTGTTGAATTGCCGCAGATCGTTGTAATTGGCATCCATGTGATCAGCGGCTTTGTTAACGATCTCCATGCGTTTGGCATCCGGCATTTGGGTTTTCCTGGCGTTGATGACTAAGAGGATCTGGTCAAGGTCATTCACGCTGGCCTCCAGTATGCCGGAATAGACTTTGGTCATGTAGGCCAGTTCATCAGCGGAAAAATGCTTGTCCGCTTTGAGCAGGTTCCAGGCCTGGTTGTAGGCATGGACTAAGGCCACCTGCTTTTGCGTCAGTTCGCTGATCTTCGAATAATAGGCGATGGCCGATTTAATGTCCCATAATTCCTGGTAGTATTCGCCGAACAGGTCTTTCTGTTTCGACGACCAATCGGATATTTCCGTCAGTTTCAGTTTGGACAATTGGTTTTCCAGCGCCTTTTGCGCGTTTTGCAGCCAGATCGTTTGGTTCTGCATACTTTGTATCTTCAGGTCGATGGCCCGGATCACCCGGCCTACCGTTGAGGAAATAACTGACCCTACAACGGCCTGCGCGTCCGCGCCTTTGGGTATGGCTACAAAGATGGTTATCGCCGACAGGGGCAGAATTACCATGTATTTTTTTATTGCATTCATATCGCTATCTGTGTTTTCTTCGGAGTTTTTCATAAAAGTTCCCCCGCTCCCCCAAAAGGGGAGTAAATTTTTAATCGTTAAATAATTGTGTTAATTGTGGCTTTTACAGCTTCCAGTATTCGCTGCTGCCATTGAGCAGGCTGCCCTTGTCAGGGTAAAATAGCAGGAAATTACCGGTCTGCATGATTTGCAGGATCTGCTTCTGCTCGTCCCATTCACCCGACCAGCGTTTAACCTGGTGCTGCAAGGACTGGAGCTTGCCGTCGGTAATGCGCCTATAGCCGGTCTTGCGGGTAATGAGGTAAATGTTTTCGGTATTCTTACCGGCCTCGATCACTAAGGTGTCATTGGCGATGCTATACTCGCTGCGGGCCTGGCTCACATAGGTGCCGGGTATAAAATCCTTGGTACTGCTGCTGCTTCCGCTATGGCAGGCGGCGGCCAATGTTGAAACCGCTACTGCCAGAATTAATAGTTGCTTTTTCATCTTCTTCAGTTTTTAATTAATGTTTTGTACCATTGCGGCTATGCCTTTTTCCATGCTGCCGTATTGCTCAGCATATTCCAACACTTTTGCTTTTTCGGATGCTTCGGTGGTGTAGGCGTAATATTCAGAGGGTGATACTTCGGTACGGTAGACTTTCGAACTTTGCCCGCCCAGGCTGATAAAAACTTCTTTGTACCGGTAAGCCGGGTCGTTGGCCTTATTCATAGATAAGATCAGCGCCTTTTCTTTTTCGGTGAGGCCCAACAGTTCCTGCACATCGTCAAACTTGTTCTGGTATTTTGATTGGTCTAAAAGGATCTTACAATCAGAGTTATTGACAATGGCCTGCTTGATAATTGGTGAGCTTAAAATATCCTCTACTTCCTGGGTTACGACGATGGCCTCGCCAAAGAATTTTCGAACCGTTTTAAAGAGAAATTTAATGTACTCGGCCATACCATCTTTGGCAATTGCTTTCCAGGCTTCCTCGATCAAAATGACTTTACGGACGCTTTTAGGCAGTTTTCGCATCTTGGAAATGAACACCTCCATAATGATGATCGTCACCACCGGGAACAAAATCTCGTGGCTCTTGATGTTGTCCAGTTCGAACACAATAAAGCGTTCGTTGAGCAGATCGAGGTTCTCCGTCGCGTTCAGCAGGTAATCAAACTCACCGCCTTTGTAGTAAGGATTGAGCACATACAGCAGGTTCGCGATGTCAAAATCTTTCTCTTTGACCTTACCGTTTTCCAATACCACTAAGTATTCTTCCATCAAAAAATCATAGAAAGAATTAAAGCCGGGAAAGATATTCGGGTGTCTGGCTAAGTGCTGATAGTATAAAGTAATAGCATTGGAAATGGCTACATATTCAGATCTTGCGAAATTCTCGTTCTCCTTTTTCCAGAGTGCCAGTAACAGCGTTTTCAGGCTTTCTTTTTTCTCAATGTCCAGTACTTCACCCTTAGCTATATAAAAAGGATTAAAGCGGATCGGGTTGTTTTCCTCGTAGGTGAAGTAATAACCACCCACCAAATCGCAAAGTCCTTTATAGCTGTGGCCTACATCCACCAAAACGATATGTGCGCCTTGTTCATAGTAAGAGTTTATCATGTGGTTGGTGAAGAAAGACTTACCCGAACCGGACGGGCCTAAGATCATCTTGTTGCGATTGGTGATATAACCTTTTTTCATCGGCTCGTCGGATATGTCCGCCCTAACCGGTTTGCCGGATATTCTGTCGCCCAGGCGAATACCGAAGCCGCTTTGCGAGGTGCGGTAATTACTTTCCAAATTCAGAAAACAGGTGGCCTGCTCCAAAAAAGTATCGAACGTATCGTTCATCGGAAAGTCTGCGGCATTGCCGGGTAAGCCCGCCCACCAGATCTGCGGCGCGCCATCAGTTTCCTGTTTACCCGAAGCATCCATTTGGGCCATTGCGGAACCTACCTTATTCCTGATCTCCTGTATTTGCTTCGTGTCGCTTGTCCAGGTCATCACATTAAAATGCGCCTTAACCGGCAGCCTTTGTTCGGCGATGGCCTCGTTCAGAAAATCCGAAGTCGCATCCCTTGCAATGGCATTCTCTCTACTGTAAGCTGATAAGGATTGCAAACGTAATCTTTTCTTTTCCAGCCCTTTGAGTGTTTTCTGCGCATCGCCTATAAAGATGAACTGGTTGTAGATGTGGTTACAGTCCAATAGTAAACCTAACGGCGAGGCAAAACCGACACTGAACTTGGTCTTATCGGTGCTGTACTTGTCATAATTGACCCGGCTGCCGCAGAGCGATGGCAAGTCCTCAACATCCGATAAGGTGAATAGCTGGCAATGATTATCGCCGATACGAATTTCGTCTTTCAGGTGAACGTCCTTGATGAACGGCCTTTCATTCTCACCTTGCAGGAAACAGTACTGCTCGATAATACCTGCCTTGCTTTTGGTGCCGGCCAGTTCCTCATTGGTCAGGCGTTTTAAGCTAACAAAACCGCTGTCCGAAAGAATGCGCTCGAACGCTCCGGCCTTTTCGATAAAGTCGCGGTACAACTGCTCGTTCATGGCCTGCGCGGGTACGGGTGATTTGCGCATCAGGCCCGAATAACCGCTGCTGGCCGCTTTCCGTCCGGACGGCTGTTTGGTCAGCAGGATATAACAGCTATGCTCCACATAAGGGCGTCCCTCAAAATATTGTTCGCTGGCATCTGCTAAGAAACTGGCCGATTGACCTGTTTTACCCTGATAGCCCGCCCGGATAAAAATATCCTGTTTGTGCACGATGCTGTGCTGCGGCAATATCTTGATGGCTTTGAGCCAGGCATGGTGCAGAGCCTCGTATTCCTGGCCCGACAGGGTAAAAATATCCGGCAGTTCCAGTTTATAAGCGATAGTAATATCGCCTTGCCTGGAAAGAATGCAATTGTTTTCGACCTTATAAACGGGCAATATAGCTTCAATATTTATCATAAGCCCCTCCTAAATCCTTCCCGGTAGGGAGGACTTTAATATTTTTTCGTGGATAAATTGTTTTTTCTACGGCACTCAAGAGATCGCTTTGCTCAGTTAAGTGAATAAATAATTTTCTTGAACGGAATTTCAGGTAGTTGGGCAAACTCCGTTTGGCGCTCTTTTTCTGTAAGCCGTACTGTCCGTATTTATGACTTAGCCTAAAGATGGTCGTCACTAAGCCTGTACCGGTGCCGCCGATCAGGATCAGGCAAACCCAGGTGTTGACCCCGCAGATATACAGGATGGCAAACAAAAGCAGTAAGGCGACCAATACACCGGCCAGATAGCCGATGTATTGCGCTTTGACGCCCCGAAACTCGATCGCCTTATTGATACCCTTATTAACCTGATAGACGCTGCTCATAACCCGAAAAATGATTTGATCACGGTAGCAACCACGACTAAGAAAATACAGGAGCCGAACCAGGCTGCGGCCACTTTATTGGTGTCCGGCTCGCCCTCGTTCCACTTACGGAACACTTTAATTGCCCCCACAATACCCAATATGGCACCAATGGCATACATCAAATTACAGCCTGCATCGAAGTAACCTTTGACCATCGTGGTCGCTTCCGTGATGCCCGCCGAACCATCCTGGGCGAAGCAAATGTTGACTGTGAGCAGGCCCGAAAGGAACATCAGCGTCTTGGTGAACGCGATGCGTTTCTTATCTGCCGGTAAGGCGCGGTAATCGCTGATCCCGTTTTTGAAGTACTGATAAACAGCTTTTAATAATGATTTCATGGTTTAAATGGTTAAGGGTTAATTCCAGAGGTTTGCTAACACTTCGTCCGAGATTGGGAACGGGGCGTTCTCGCGGATGTACTCGTTGATCGCCGCTTCATTAGGCGAACCGGCAATACCGGCATATTTGGTTTTGACCATACCGAACAGCGACACAAAATCCTCCGCATTGCCGCCCTCGTTTTCAAGGATGTGGAAGATGGTTTTCAGCTCTTCCAGCACATCGGGGACTAATCCCAATTGCACTTCCCGGCTGTCCGCTTCGTCTTCATCCCATACTTTCGGCGCAAAACCGAGCATGTGCGCCTCCACTTCGCTGATACCCTCGGGCACCGCCTGCTCACCGATCAGGTCGTTTTCCTCTTCAGGATCACCCTCTAATTCTTCTTCCCATTCCCTTTTGAGTTTTTCGGGTTGTTCGTTTTTGGATTTGCCGGATAGCAAAGCGGCGAGCTTGTCCCTGAAAAAGAGCAGGGCGAGCACCAGATACCACACTGCGGTAAAGATGACTGCGGCAACTAAAAACTGTTGCCAGGTGAAAAAATGTAACATATTATTTTGCTTTTGTCCTGCCGCTCCATTGCGGCAGGAATTACAAAAGCAAAGGTTGGGAGATGGCAAATCTTCCCGTCCCACATGGGATAAATACTCCGGAAACCGCCTTTAAGCTATTAAAAACCAGTTTTTTTCTTTAAGGCCCTGTTCTTATCCAGCGCATCCTCATCATCCATCTTCCTGACGAGGGCATCCCGCATCCGGTCGGTAAAGTGTGTTTTGCTCAATCTTTTGCGTTTCTTCAGGTCGTCGAAACCTTTTTTCGGTATGCCCAGGTTCACCCCGAAAAACTCACCCAGCCCCTCAAAAAATTCCACGATACCTAATTCGCCGTTATTGATCTGTTCGTTCAGATAAACCGCATGGCCCAACTCGATCAGGTTGACCACTTCGCCCGTCCAGCGAAAGGGTTTGGACAGGCGGCCCGGTTGCCCAGAGAATGCTGTCAACCCGGCGATACGCTCCGCGATATACGCCTGCAAAGTTTCAAATGCCTGGAGCTTGGCAAACAGGTAATCGCCGCAGGTGGAAAAATCCGGGTCGGGTTCCCCAAACTCTGGCATCAGGACAGTGGGCACCTCCGCGCCCCTGATAAAATAGAGTTCATCCAGCTCCGTCAGGCCCGAACGGTAATACTGGTAGAGAAAAGCATAGCGCATAAAAAAGCGCCGGATGATGTCCAGCTCACTCTCATAAAAGGCGATCAGTTTTTCTTGCGTACCCGCCGGTGCGCTCTGCTCCAGGTTGTAGCGTTCCAATTCAAAGATCTTGGCGGCAAGGAACCGGGGCTTGATGTTTTTGAATACATGGATTTCGTCAGGTTTGTCCTGAAAGGGATGCAGCAGTACCTGTTCGCGTAATAAGTGCAATAAGCTGCGGATCAATTGCAGGGCGGCGGACAAGCGTTTTTCAGCAGACAGTTTTTTGGCGGTAATATCCGCCAAACCGTCGGTAAGCTGCCGGGACAGCTTTTCGATAACTTTTGATAACATAATACAAATTATTAATTAGTCCTGCTGTCTGCCGGTTATCCGGCACCTCAACTATGCAGGAGATGCGTAGTTGTTCTTTCCATAATTTTTTTACCTGGTTAGCAATTGTAGGAACAAAGGTGCCTTGTTATTAAAAAAAGTCAATCGGTCATCAGACTGATTTGCATAAAACCGCCTGATGACCGATATATTTAGCCGTTATCAGCTCTCATAGAATAGTTTATGGGCGATCTCCCAACGGCTGGTGGCCCCGGTTTTCCGAAGCAGGCTTTCAATGTGCGTTTTGACCGTACTTAATGAGATATGCAACCTGTCTGCAATGGTCCTGTTTTGCAAGCCCTCACGCACTAACTGCGCGACCTCCATTTCTCTTTTGCTCAAACCATAACGCTGGCTGTTGACATCAAAATAAACAGAGGGCAGTCTGCCAATCCTTTTTAATTCCGCTAATTTCCGGTCATCCATTTTCGCGCGTTTGACAGATTTAACAAAAAACATCAGTGCAATGAATATAAAGCCGGTATTGGTGCAAAGCACCTCGGTCAGTTGGTTAACCTGAAACCAGGAGAACACTGTCATAGCTGCCCAGGGGGTCACAGCGCAGTAAACCGCCATTTCCTCGATATAATAATTACGATCGCGGTTTTCCCGGTAATGTTTGCGGATGGCGCATAACATCACCCAAAGTAAGATTAATGAATAAATAAAAGGTGCAATTACACCATAGCGAATATCTTTCTCCAAATCCCCATTAATCGCATACATGATCACGAAAAACATCAGGTAGGGCAGCATCAGGAATAAAGGCACCCCGAACAAAGCGTGCCAGCGCAGCGATTTCAGGTCAAAGGCTTTATAAAAATAAAAGGGGAAATAGGATGCCATTAAAAATCCGGTGCCGTAGGCGATCATTTCCTGCAAGGAAATGGAGATATTTATCTTGGGATCGGGGAACAATCCTCCTGTAACATTATAAAGCAGTAATAAACCTAATAGCACCAAATACCAGCCCCGACGTTTATCCGGCCAAATGGCGTAAATGACCGATTCGATGAAAAACATCATCCCCTCGGCTATAATAAATAAAAAGGTGACGATATGCACCTGTGTTCCAAACACTAACATATATCGCCTCCTTACTTAATATGTTCATATTTCAGAAAATGCAGGGTATAACCCAATTCCAGCGAATCGTATTCATTGAAGCCATATCGTTTATACCAGGGCAAGTTGCGTTCGGTGGATGTTTCCAGGAAAACGGGCAGGTTTTGCAGCTTTGCAGCGGCTATGACTTGTTTTAATAACCGGCTACCGGTGCCCTGGTGCTGATAGAGCGGAGCAACCCCGATAAACCATAAATAAACTATCGGCTCGTTCGGCTGTTTAGATTTAATCTTTGCTTCACGGTCGACCGCTTTTTTGATGCCACCTAAACCGATGGCTTTAACGATCAGTATCAAGTCCAGCCAAATGGCTTTTAAATCAGTTTTCTTTTGGTGAGGATACAGTAAGAGTACGCAGGCTTTTCGATCTTCGGACAGCCAGACCTTGCCAAAGCGATAGCAGACCTCAAAAGAATAATCCATCAGCGCACGTATGCGCTGTTTGCGTTTATCGTCCTGGCGGACACTATAGTTCACACTTAAATTGTCATCAAAGGCAGCGGATAACAGGTCGGTTACCAGCGGCTTATCGGTTCTCATTGCACTTCTCATATCTTTCCGCATTTTCATTGGTTTCAGTTTAGGTTAAATGCGAAAGCGCGGGAATGACCTGTTACTGTCCACGCGGTACGACTAAATACCTCTAAAACAGAACAAGCCAGCCCGCACTTTCGCAGGCGTTCACTTGCTCCTGTTTTTTATTCAAAAATTTAGTCGTTTTCGTGGACAGGGAGCGTGTAGACGCAGAATATTTTAATTTCTTAGTTTAAATTGTAAAATCACATCATAGGCATTTGTCATTTGTTATAGCTATTTAATCAATATTATCGTTTTTTATAATCGTCCCAAAAGCGTTTTTCTTTTCGGGTGTCTTTCCAGATGGTGATAATTACGGCGATCAGGAATAGTACCAGCATTCCAAAGCCAATGAATGTCGCTGTTTCCATTTATTTATCATTAAGCGGCAACTTCAATTTTATTTATGTCCTAACCACATCCACGCAAAGCCGATGAGGATATAGATCACCATTCCACCGCCAGCGGCCATGATACCTAATGGCACCAGGTTGGGGTTGTAAACCGGTTCTTTCTTTTGCTTCATCACCGTTTCTAAAAAAGGCAGGTAATACCGCCTGTCGAAACGTAGGGCAACCAGCACAACCGCTATATCCAGTATCAAAAAAATAAGAATGGCAATGTAAGTGGTTTGCATCATCGTTTTTTAAAAAGGGCAGGCATTGCTGCGCTGCCCTTGATCACAATTATATATTCAAGTTTCGGCTAAGTACCATAAGCTATCCTAATGTTTTGCGCCAGCATCGGGAAACCTGGCATCTCTACCGAAATTTCTTTTTTCAGTTCTTTCAGCTTTTTGCCCAGGAATTGAATTTTAACATGGCTGTACATCACCTCATAATTCGTGATTTGCCGAGCCAATTCTTCGAGCAATCGTTCATAATTACTGTGCATGTTTTCCAGGTCCACTCGGTATTCCGTCGCCTGCTGCAAACACTCGCATTCCTTTCCTAAAAGCGTTTCCAACTGAAGCAGGGCATCCATCAAATGCACATGCCTCGATTTTGAGATGCCCTGCATAAATACCTGTTGTTAATAGTAGAATACGATCTTATCAAATAGTATCGGGGCGGCATTTGGGCTTCCTGTAAATGGCCTTGATGCGTTGTAGATCCGGAACTGAGGATTAGCTATAAAGGCAGTCGCCCTGTCAGCACTCACACCTTTCGCAATCAGTTCGTCTTTAGTCGGTATTGTATATTCAAAGGTAAAGAACTTGCCTTTTTGATTATAAGCTGGAGAAAGTGCCAGAATGGGTTTAACGGCGTCGTAGCTCATGTTATCGCCAGCATCTATTAAAGGCATGTTATCAGGCAAAATGGGTAACACGGCTATTTTTACAGAATCTGTAGTACCAAATGTAAATGCATATTCTCTTTGACTAAGTACAGTAACCACTTTTTCGGCAGAGGTTGCAGCAAACGAGATCGCTACCTTTTTAAGTCCCTGGTTGTTTGTGAAGTTTGATCGCAAACTTGCACCTGTGGTATTTACACTGGTATTGAATGCATATAGATAAGTTCTCGTCGGTGTAGTGAAAGTTGCATCATAGGTCGCGCCAGGGTAGAAATTAAATGATTGGGCGGTTGACAACCATTGTCCTACAGCCGTAGTGAACGGCGCATTAGCTGTAGATGGGACCACGATGGCTGACCCATCGCTAACTTTTTTCAAGTTTTGGAAATCTTCAGTTACGATACGTGAATACGGGCCGGATGCGAGGTCTGCCGTAGTTCTGATGTCTACCCTAAGATTGCTTCCGTCTATCCGCAAAATACCAGTGATATTACTTACGCTAACCGGGTAATCTGTGTTTTCAAAGGTTGCACCGGAAAGAACTTTTGAACCGAATGTTTGGTTACCTTTTTGAACTACCAGATTGCCTGTAAACTTTCCATTACCACCTGTTAACCCGTCAACAGGCAGGCTCACTAACATACCGTTCCAGGCGGTTTGATTGGTTACCAGATCAGCCGCCGTAGTCACTTTGGCAGTAATGGCTCCCGTTCCGGTTTTTTTAGCGTTAGCAACCGGGATCTTGTCAAGTATGATCTCGCCATTTACCTGGCTTAACTGCTGTTTCGAGATCGTAACCTCTACTTCGTCGTTTAAAGCGAAGTTGTGCGCGCCATCGAAATTAATGATGATACCGGGTTTATCAGTCGCTTCCTGTAACACGATACTTTTGGCATCGATGTTTTTGGCTGAGGCGTCCGAAATAACAATACCCTTGATCTTTCTGCCATCCGGCACAGTTACCGATGCGGCAGTACTTAACTTTTTCAGATCGGAGACAGCGATATTATCTACCGGAACCGGCCCGGTATTATCGTTTCCATTGTTCTTTTTACACGAGGTCATGCCCAAAGCCAGTAATAAAACCAGCCCGGCGGCTCTAAAAGTAATTTTCGTTTTCATTGTTTTTGTTTTATGGCCCTTTTACCGGCCGGTTTTTATGTGTTTTTAATTGTTATTCTTTTTTTTGACAAAGGCATAGCCTAAGCATACCTCTCCGGCATCTTTATTTATGTCTTATTTCTATTTTTTTATTGATCCATAGGCTTAATAGCTCCGCCTAAGATTGGCCCGGAAGTTGGGCTGAACAGTTAACATTTCATATACAGGGCTACCATCGGCATTATGTCCGGTAAGTATCCGTCTTGATGTTGCCTGCCTAAAACCTTGAATTAACACGACGAAAGAACCGTTAGGTTCGGCTGGTACTGCCGCCGAAAGAATCACATTATTCGGAGCATCCTTTTCACTTATTTTCAGAATGATGTTACCTGAATTTCTGGCTGCGCCCACGGTGTCAATCTCCGTATAACCGGAAAAGGAACCAAATGCAAGGTCTTGTGGCAGCCCTGCTGTTTTGAGATTCCCCGTCGCATCCAACTGTTTAAGCATCAAATTTTGGCTATCAGTTCCTAAATGGACAATCCTGATCCTGACTTTTCCGGGAGTGCCCTGATATTCTTCCGGTACCTTAACTATCCGGTAAGCATCCATTGCTTCGGGGCTTTCGACAAGGTAAAATGATTGTAACTCATTCCTTGCAACTAAAGTCGTTTGTATGTCTTTAAGAAATACTTTGTCCGTGCCTGAAAAAATGAATTTATAATTACCCAAAGCAACGGGCATGTAATACATGTACTGGTAACCTGTAGGTACAAAGCCGGGATTAGGAAATATAGTGCCTGTGGCATTATATGGGTATTGCCGCAAATCGCTGGTTTCAGTGTAAACATCCTGATACTTAGGAAAAAGGAGAAATGGGCCATTAGGAACGCTATCGTTAATAAATACCAAGTTGTTTTTCCGCAAAGATTGGCGGCTGTTCAATACTTCTGAACCATTGTAGAAGTTTACGCCTCCGCTTATATCTCCCGGCAAAATTTCTTTTACCTCTTTTTTGCAGGATACTACCAATAAGATTGGCAGAAGGCTGCAAATAAATATCGATTTAATATTTCTGATCATTTTTTTACAGTTTTTACGATTACGGTTTTATTGTTGGCGGTACTGTAAATCATACCTTCTTCATCATAATTCAGCAACTGATCCTGTCCCGAATCACCGCTGAACATTTTGTAACTACCTGTTTCAACAGCGCCTGGCGCATAACGGTCGCCACGTTTTTTTATAAAATCCATTGTGCCGAAAGCCGGAAAACGATGATCGGAAAATGAAGCCGCTCTTTGTTGATAGTAGTAGATTAGTATGCGCCCTCCCGGTAAAGGCATAAAACCAAACAGGTCTGGGGTATCGAATGATCCGGCATTACACACAGCCGTTAATGTATTGAACACCCCGGATATATAGGGTTTATCGGTCGTGGGCGGCATGCTTAATTTTGAGTATTTATATAAGGTCACAGTGTTTTCCAGGTCGTACTGTAAAATATCTGTTAAGGCATTTATATTGCCCGAAGGAGCAAGTGCGTAACAATACATCCGCTGTTCGTCCGGCATGATATTACCCTGATTATAAATAATGCCAGTACCAGGAATTTTAAGGATTGAGGCGTTATATTCAGTTTGCAGGTTGGAATCATAATTAGGCGCAAGGGTTGTTTTAAACAGATACTTTATTGAACCGTTACTATTTAACAATGCAGTCGCGTAGTTATTGGCAAATGCGTAACCTCCACTGATGATAGTTTTACCAAGCCTTAGGTAGACATTGCCCTTACTGTCGGGATAAATTCCTGAAACGTCCATCAGGTTAACCTGGTTTATTGTTCCCTCTAACGGCAGAGCAGTGGGAATAACCGGTAATGCCATTGATTTTGGATAAAGCGTTTTATTTAACGTCGTGAGGGTTTTGGTTTTTAAGTCTATTTTACAGAGCCTATATATATAGCTGGTGGTACTGTTGGCCGAACCGTCAGTGGTCAGGGCCGAGAAATACAACGTGGATTCCTGGGGATCAGTTCCACCAGAATTAAAACCGGTGATGGCGAACGGGCCATCTGCGTCACTAAAGGTGGTCGTATTGATTACCGTTTGAACATTTGCAGATTTATCGATTTTAACGATCTGTCCGCTGGCGTTCGAATAAACATAAACGCTCCCTTTGCCGTTCAGGCAATACAAAACAACATCATTAGCTTGCGGAACAAAATGGCTTTGCAGCTTTAATTGAGCAGCAATAACTCCCGGAGACAAGATCTCGATAGATGGGCAATCAATAGTGTTACCGGCAGAAGTAATCTTAACCGGCCTGTTTTCGCCGATTCCCATTGCATTGGTAATGGTGATCGTCGCCTGGTCGCCTTCATACGGGTCCGACTGCGTTCCCCCAACTGTTACTTTTTTCAGGCTTACAATTTTTGCCTCAATACCGCCGATCTCAATTTTAAGGCCTTTCTCCGGATTTAGTCTTCCGGTAATAACCATTGTACTGTCCACCTCGTATGCCTTGTTATAGTTGTTCACTACTTCTGGCATGTCTACCAACTTTTGATAAAAATCCTGTGATTTCTTACATGCAGCTAAAGCGGATATAAGCATCAGGATAAGTACGATCTGACTTGATTTTTTGAATTTATATATCATTGTGCGCTTTATTAAAATGAATAAGAAAATGACAATACATAATGCCTGCCCGGATTGTATCTTGATGCGATATTGTCTCCTTCAACTTTGGTAACGCCATCAGTTACCACGGTTTTTACAGGTTCATATTTAGAAGTAAAATTGTAATCTTCCGCCATTTCGATTGGCTTATTCAACAGGTTTTGAACCGAAAATCTGGCCTGGATGGTTTTCACGATACGTTGTGTTACCGAAATATCAACCACATGCCGCGGCAGTTCCATCAGGCTTCCCCGGAATTGAGATCCATTTAAAGTTGGGTCAGCAGCAAACCCTCTTCCCGCCGCATAGATGCGGGTGCCCACGATATTGTAAATGCCTGATATTTTCGTCCCTGTCGATGCGTTATCATAGTATAAGCCGACGTTTACAATATAGGGTGCCTGGCCCTGTAGCGGGCGTTTGATGATAAAATTGCCTATCCGCTTATCAGGTTGATCTTTTTGCTCATTGGCTACGTCGGCGCTGTCTTTAATGGCTTCGCTTTTGATCAGCGTAAGGTTACCGATCACCGATAAACGCTTGAACAAGTTACCCGGAATGAAATCCAGATTTTTTCGCAATTCAAATTCTACTCCTTTAATGGAAGCCCTTGCGGCGTTCTGAAAAGTAATCAGCGCAGGGCTATTTAAAATCCTGTCGCTTGCATTAATTCGTTCAATCGGATTTTGCAGGGTCTTGTAAAAAGCGCCAATTGAGATGGTTTCCCCATATTGGTTCTTACGGGGATAAAACTCCAGCCTAAGATCGTAATTAGATGCGGTTGCCGGGCGCAAATAGGGATTACCTTGTCTTCTGGTATTGTTTTCCAGGTCGTAATCATTAAACGGAGAGATTTCGGTGAACTCGGGACGGTTAACTGTTTTACCATAAGCGGCCCTGAGCACCCAATTATCATGCGGCCGATAGCTTGCATTAACAGATGGCAATATATCCAGTTTGGAAATATTAACCAGCACCGGACGATTGATACCTCCCTGATCGGTAGGCTGAACGGCAGCGCCTACCCGCTGACGGTCATATTCAATTCTAACGCCGCCGTAAACTTCAAATTTCCGGTGAGCAGGTGTAAAGCTCATAAGCGCGTAACCGCTGTTGTTCTGTTCAGTAGCCGTGTAAGCGTCGCTACCTTGTGTATTATCCACAACCAATAAGCCGGTCTTGTCATCCCGCAGATAATTGGCAGACCAGAGTCTGCTGAGATCTTGTTGCTTGAACGCTGTAAGCGCAGGATCAACGTAAGTACCATATCCCCCCGGTGCCGTTATGTAATCGCTGTAAGTGCCGGTAAAGTCACCTTCGTGTACTGTATAAACCCTTCTGAAAACTTTTCGCTCCTTCCATTGCTGAAACGTTCCAGCTTTAAGGAACAGCCAGGGCTTAAACTTATAAGTATAATCCAGTGAAGCATTGTAAATCCCTTCGTTATTGCGTGTCCAGGTGCGGGAGATCATACCCTGGTTGATCCTGCTTTGATTTTCGGAATCTTCCGGATCACCCTTTCTGCCCCTTGCGAACCAGTAAAGGTTGGGGTCGCCGGTTGTAAAAGCAGTTAGCGGAGCCTGCAACCGGATCACCCGCTGATCCGGAAGTTCCTGGCTGCTGTAGGTTAAGCCACCATTCCAGTCAAAACGATGTTTACCGCCGCCGTAATAGTGTGTTCCGCCGACATTGCCTGCATATAAAAAACGCTGGCTGTAGGAAAGAACAATATCTTTATTATCGAAAGCCCGTTGATCAGCCATCGCCCGGCGGTGAAATACTTTTTCTATGGTTGTTGACACACCTTGTTGTAACAAGAAGTTTTTAAACTGTAAGTTGCTGCTATCCCGAAGCCTGTAGGTGAAGTTTTGCAACAGGTTTAATTGAGCGCTCTCCCGGTTATTATTTTCGAAGGTTATCGCGTCATTGGGTATCGTACTTTTAATGGCATCATCTATACCTTGCTGGCGATAAATATTGGCTTGCTGATCTTCGTGTTTGTAACTGAAAGAAGTTAGCATCGACAATGGTTTCCCAAACAACTTGTAGCTATCATAGTAATTTGCTGTTATCTGAATGGTGGGCAATGCCTGTTTTTGCCCCAAATACAAATAAGGAGAAAAGCCTTTAGCATATTGCTGCTGGGAGATGGTCGCTTTTTGTAAACTACCGTAGGCGGGTACTACAGATGGTAGTTTGCGGGTTCCATCGTCAAAACCTAAAAAGTCAAATTTTCCGCCCTGATAGGTAAGCACATTTTTAAAGGTTGTGCCCTCTCGCAAGCCAGTCTGCACTTCGATGTCAAAATGCTTTACATTTTTGGCATCCTTGGTGTAGATCTTGACCACGCCGCCTGTGGCATCGCCCTGGTTTTCGGGGGACGGGGATTTGAAGACCAATATTTTATCGATGATCCTGCTTGGTATCAGGTCAAGAGCGAAAGCCCGACTATACAATTCGGTGCTGGGTGCTACGTTATCATTAAGATACGTTAAATTATACCTTTGATTCAATCCGCGAACAATGACAAATTTGTCATCCACGGTAGTTACCCCTGATACCCGTTGCATAACTTCAGCGGCATTTCTGTCGGCAGATTTGCTGATCTGTTCAGAGGAAATGGCCGATACCACCATTGATGCCTGCTTGACTTCTTCCAATACCTGGCGTTCAGAGGTATGTGAAACGGGGGCACGGCTTTTTTTGACACTGCTAATCACTACCTCTTTTAATGAGTTAGACCCCTGCAATTTAATATCATAGGTCGCTTCTTTGCCTGGCTTAACTTCCACAACTACTTTTTCTGTTGCAAAGCTGACGTATGATACCTGAACGGTATATTTACCTGATGGGATATTGGTGAAGCTATAATATCCATCAATATTGGACTGCATACCTTTTTGTAGTTCCACAATGTACACAGACGCGCCAGGCAGGGGCTGTGTGGTTTCAAACTCTACTATGCGACCTCTAATTGTGCCGGGGCCGCCGCCGGCTGATGCGTTTGGGCTTTTGGGTAGACTAAGTATGATATAATTGTTTGTAGTTTGATATTCGATACCAAATGTACTTTTGATGATATCAAGAAGCTGTTTTACGGTGGGCTGGCTGATCGTCAGCTTGACAGTGCCTGCTATTTTCTGACTGATTACGTCATCATAGGTAAACCGTACTTCCGGCAACTGCGCCTTGATTGCCGCAGTGATTTTGATGCCTGTGGTTGTTGCCGCGCTCAGGTTAATCTTTTTATCCAGAACCTGTCCGTGCGCCGCGCCGTTAAAAATTAAAAAAAGTACAAGGATCGAAAATACGCTTATGCTTTTTATACTGATAAGTCGTGCTTCCTTTCCATTTTTACGTAGAAAGTGTTTCATTTGTAATTAAATTCGATGGGGGCGTATCCCGCGTTTTTGATTTAGTAAAATATTGACTGAGTTACCGTTCAGTTGATTTTAGCCGCCTTGCTTCAACAGGGCGGTTTTTTTTATTCTTATTATTCGTTCTCCTTTCTAATTAATAGTGATCTTATTATCGTTTATCGTATAGGTCAGGCCACTCGTTACCGATAACATATCCAGCACCTTGTTGACCGTCAAGTCTTTAAAGCTGGTTGTTATTTTCTTGTTCAGCAGATCGGGATTTTTGATCGTGATTTTCACGTTGTACCATTTTTCCATATCCCGGCAGATCACAGATAGCGGTGCGAGATCATAGGATAATTCGCCGTTAATCCAGGCCATTGACTGGCGGGCATCGATCCTGTTAATGGAATATTTATTTGTGCTTGTTTGATAGCTGATTTGCTGATCAGGGATCAGCCCGGCGATTTCTTTACCTGCATAAGCGACGCTCACCTTTCCTGTAAGCAGTGTAACGGTGTTGGTATTTGCCGCGGCAAATTCATTAACCTCGAAGCTGGTACCGATATCCTTGGTTACCAGTCGCCCCGTGGTTACCAAAAAAGGTTTATTCGAGTTATGAACGACCTCGAAGAACGCGCGGCCTTTAACGGTTACATTTCTGTCCCGGTCATTGAAATTTGCCGGTACATCCAGCGTTGAGCCAGGGAAAAGCATTACGGTACTGTTATCCGCTAACTTTACTTCCCTGCGCTTACCCAATGCCGAGGTGTAATGCGTATATGCTGCCTGGCCCGGTGTTGAGTTTTTAGAATGAATTAAAGCCGCTACCCCACCCAAAACCAAAAGCGCAAAACTTGCGGCATAGCCTAACCATCTTAATTTACGCTTAGGGGGAACTTGCGACAACCCTGATCTTCTTTGCTGAAATTGTTGCCATTCCGCATGAGGCTGTTGTTCATCAAAAGGGTCAGGATCATCTTCGAGGTCGTGCCATGCTTCCCGCAAACAAGACTCCACATAATCGTGGTCGATGTCCATGGCCAAATAAAGGTCAATCAGCTTTTCCTCGTGAGGCAGGCTTTCACCCCGGTAATATCTGATCAAAGCCTCCCGCGACGGGCGTTCTATTTTCATCATAATAAAGGGGTTTAATAATGCCCTCTATTATTAAGAATGTAAAAAATGATGCAAGCAACTATATGAATTAAAAATTTAATGTTTAATTCATATTAATTTAACACGATTGGGGAGATGTGAAATATTCCGCTCTTGAAGAGCGTTAGTGCTATTGAATACGGGATTATAAATAATGGATAGCTGCCTGTGTAGTGACCAGTACGACAATGATCGCATCCGGATATTCCTGCAATTCTTTGCGAATAATTTTCAAAGAGGCGGAGATATGGTTATTAACGGTGTTGATGGAAGTACCAGTGTCGTCAGCGATTTGCTGCTGCGTCATGTCTTTATCGCGGCTCATCAGGAATATTTCCCTTTGTTTAGGAGTGAGTTTACCGATTGCTGCCTGGTAACGAAGTTGAAGGTCTTTTATGGATAGTTCGGGATGGTCGATAGTGCCTAATTCCTGCAATGGTACTTGCTCCAGATCTTCTGTGATCAGCACTTTCTTCCTGCTAATTCCCGCAATCTCCTGACGTAAGATACCAAAAAGGTAATCGCCCAAGTTTTTATTGAGGTCTTTGATACGGTGTTTATGCTGCCATATTTTCAGTAAGGCATCCATCACCAATTCCTCTGCATCCTTCTGATTTTTAATGGGTTTCGAGGACGCAGCCAATAAGCGGGGGTAGTAATAGTTGAAAATGAACTGGAAAGCCAATTCATTACCCTCTACCCAGGCATTTATATGTTGATCGATTTTGTTTTTTTCAGCCATTACGCAACACCCAACAGATACAAAGGTATTGTTGCAAAATTAAGTTATTGTTACCATATAATAACAAGGGACTGTACCATGGTTGTTACAGGTTAAACATCAACGGCGCAGGTATGTTTTACATGGATATGACTTGTCCTTGTGGTCCTTCATCGTTGTTATCTTTATTTTCCGGCTTATCCGCTTCCTTTTGGGGTTCCAGCGGTGTTTCCGCAGCTTTTCTTTCTTTCAATATACCAATCTCGGTATCGATCAGGCTTTGTACATCCGCTTTGATCATCAGGTAATTTTCTTGTATATCGACAGCGGTAACCCGATTAATGACCGGCACCGGCTGGTACCTATCTTCCTCGGCTTTAATACCGGCATGATCGTTCTGAATTTCACTGTGAAACACTTTTAACGCTATCTTCTCATCGGGGTTATCTGCTACCATGCCTACAAATGTACCCGATGATAAGGCCGATATTTTTGAGGCAGGTACGGCGAAATCCAGCTGCGTAGATTTGCTGACCGAAGTATCATTGTTATTAATGCTCACACTATTGCGCTCCTGCATAATCTTGCCGATCCGCTCGGATAGCTGTTTGGCGGTATCACCTGTAACCTGTCCGCTGATAATATTACCGACAATATTCATAATGACCTCGGCCTGTTCACGGCCATAATCCTTTTTTAATTGGCTGTAATCCTGTATGCCTAAAGTGGTGGCTACCTTGTTTGACCTGGCGGTAGCGATCAGGCTGTCGATGTTATTGAAATAAATGGTCGGAAACTCATCGAAGATCAGGCTGCTTTTTAACTGGTTCTTCCGGTTAGCCAGTTTAATTACCCTGGAAATATACAGCGACAATACCGCGCCATAGGTTTGCAGCTTCTGCGGGTTATTACCCATACACACGATCTTTGGCGCTGCCGGATTATTAATGTCCAGTGTAAAATCATTGCCGGATAATACATAATAAAGCTGTGGTGATGATAACCGGGCTAAACTGATCTTGGCGCTGGCCACCTGTCCCTCTAATTGTTCTTTAGCTTTATTTTGAAAGGCAGATATAAAGGGATTGATCAATACTTTTATTTCTTCCTGTTCTTTTAAGATGGGGAACAATTCCTCGTAATCGGCCTGCATCAGTTCGATGACATGGGGTAACGTGCAATACCTGCCGTTCTCGTATTTGCGCAGATACCAGATAATAGCGGTTAAGAAGTTAATAGGGCTTTCCACGAAAAAATCGCCCTGTTTTTTGATCCATTCCCGGTTTAGGCCTAATAAAATGGTCCGTGATGCTTCGGTCGCGTCGGTAATATCGTCCATGCTTTGCGGGTCAAGCGGGTTGCAACGATGGGTACGGCTTAAATCGTCAAAATTGATCAGGTAGAATTTAGGCTTGACCTTATAGTTCTTTTGGTATTTCTTTAGTTTGTTATAGGCTATTTTGGTTAAGTCGTCAAACTTGAAATCATAGATAAACATGCTAAACCCCTTTTTCAAATGCTGGTCGATCACGTGCCGGATAACAAAATAGGATTTACCCGCCCCCGGCGTACCTACCACTAAAAGGCCCCGAAAGGGATTAATAAAGTTTATCCAGCTATTGCGCACTTTACCTTTCAGGTTGTATTGGGCAGGCAGGTTAACGGAATATTCGTTGACCCGTAATTGCTCATCCTGCGGGAACGTTTCGTTTTCGCTGTTGAAAATGTCCTTTTGCAGGTTCAGTTTTAATAAGCGTGACAAGCGGCCACCACCCGTTAAAACAAGCAGGTAGCCCAGGCCGGTAATGCCGATGTAGCTGACCGCGATAATTGTTGCGGTAGCATTCAGGTAAAAAAAAAGCACGCTGATAAAGTACAAAAGCAGTCCGGCACCTATATAAATGGCAATGGTGTCTTTTCTGATTGTTTCATCCTTTTTGCCTTTGGCGCCGATCAGGGAAACGACTAATAACAGCAACGCGGCCAGCTTGGGTTTGAGCATCCCGGTAAACAGGCCGGTCTTGCCGATATTCATCACCAGCCGGTTGGTGATCTCCGCTGTCCAGTGCCAGTACTTAAACGCCGCAAAGCAACTGATATAAAAATGAATGCACAATATCGTTAAACTGATCAGCCGGGTAAAATCAATGATCTTACGTAGTCCCTGTATATCTTCGCCAGTTTGCATAGTTGTAATTTTCTAATGTGTTCAAATGATGTTTAAAGGCCCATGCCTTTGCGTTTTTTTTCTTTCTTTCTCGGCAACAGCGGTGCGCCATCCCCTTTGAGTGGGGTATCTAACAAAGAGTGCAGCAGTTTGTCCGATGCCTGGGATAATAAATCCGGCAGATCGTTTTTTGCCTCTTTTTCTAAAAGGCTGAATGATGGTTTATCTTTTTCTAATAAGGATGGTCGTTTATCTGTAGTTTTTCTGTTCTGCTGCTGTGCAGCCGGCCTTGACCTCTTTGTTGATTCCCGGTGTTGATTTTCCTTTTGTAAGGCTATCCGCTCATCCAAACCGCCGTTTTTTTGTGCATTGGCATACCGGAATGTTTCGGTTAAGCCGCGCTCAAAGCCAAACTTTTCGTCAAAAATCCTTTCCCCCGACGATTTGAAGGCTGAACGGTCAAACTGTCCCATTTTCCTCGAATGCTCGGTGTTCCTGCCTTTGGAATTATTCATCGGGCTGATCTTGATCTTATTGGTGATGTCTTTCCGGCTGACAATCACCTGTATGTGCATTTGTTCGCCGTCCTTACTTTCCCCGCGTTTTTTCAACCCTTGTTTTACTTCGGGGTCTTTATGACTGTAATAGCGGTAATTTTCCAGTTTGCCGAACCAAAGCAGGTCTTTGCCGCTTTCGATGCCCGGTCTTTTAAAGTTCTTTGCATATTCATCCATGACGGATGCGGCATAGGCTTTCAATTGTTCTTTGGCACCAGCCTCGCCGTATTGTTCTTTGAGGTAAGCGATCTCTTTCTGGCTTGGGCTGATATTGACGAGGAAAAATTTGGCATCCCCCTTACTTAGTTTGGCAATATTATTATCTATGGCCGGTCTGACTTCATCGGATAGGATGTTGCGTTCGTGGTTAAACCAGTATTCCGGCTGTTGGGTAAGATCTGTCCGGTTTTCCTTATCTAAATAATGCACCAGGCCGCCGCTGCTGCTCTTATTATCCGCTGTTTCGCTGTCCGTGATATTGATATACATGATTTAAAGTTTTGCGATCTGCTGCCGGGTTAGGTTTAGCAGATCCTCCTTTTCTTTGGCCGGTGTCGTAAAACCAAAACTTTCCCTGGCTTTGCTGTAACTGTTCAGGATATACAGGAATTTGAGTTTAAGGCTTTCTTTGGTTTCGAGTTTCTCGGCAATGGCTTTGAGCAGCTTATCCGTTTCTATAAATTTCTGCACCTGAGTTTGCTGGTTGTTTAACAGGTCAGCATTGGTCTTTATGAGTTGGTTATTAAAGAAATCCAGGATCTTGATCTGCGATTGGATCATCCGGTCAACTTCAACCTTAACTGGTATCAGTACTTTTTCTTCCTGCGCCCTGATAAAACGGATATAGGTATCGTGGTTTTTGACCAGCGTGGACTTTAGCAGTTCATCGCTAATATCTGCCGGGTCTTTGCCGGTACGATGAAAATAATCCACCATCAGGCCGAACAATTGCAGTTTGCTGCGCCGTAATTTCTGCGCCAGTTTGCCGAATTTTTCGTCAAGGCCATCGGAAAAACGCAGGGTTTTGGTATGTCCGTCGGTATTGCTCATGTTTCGATTTAATAGGATGGGTTATAACCTGGGTTATACTTTTTTCTGCCTTTACCGTAGTATCAGGGCCTCAACTTATACCCGGAGTATAAGTTATACCCCCGTAGCGAAGCGTATGGCAAGCAAAGTAGGGCTCTGCCCAACTTCCGCTTGCTCCATTTTTTTTGCAAAAAATGGACGGTTTTAAAACGGAAACCGGGCAGCCTCCGGCCCCGGTTTTTAGGGAATTTGCTGATTGGGTTCCGGCCCGCGGCCCGATGGGTCGAGTGGTTTAAAGCTTCTTAAAAGCTGCCGGATTTTTTGGCGGGGTTCAGTTCGGATGCGTTTGATTTTGGCAATATGTCCGTTGAATTTCCGGCCTTTCAGATCGGGGATGACTTCGTTGTTTTTCATGACTATATATTTGATACAGCCAAAGGTGAGCAGCTTAAATTTCGCCCTGTCCCATGTGGGAAATATTAATAATAAAGCTTCAGTTACTTCTTTTCTTATTATATTCACTAAATCTAACTATATGTCACACCCCGCCGATTATTATAACAAAACAAAGAACATTGTATTTAGCGTCCTTAATAGAGATGGAGAGGCGGCAGCCTACAAGATGCTGGAAAATTACCGAAATAAACTTCCCTTGCCGAGTTGGTACGGCTTAAAGGCAGAATTAGATTTTTATTCAAAAAACAAATCTAAATACACCCTTGATCCTATATTGGATTATGGCATTAAATGCGATTTTACAGGAAACTTTGACGGGGTTAATAATTGCCGGCTCGATATTACAACTAATCTGAATTTTAAGAAGCTGGAAGATTATGAGCCTATTCAGAAAAAAGATAATAGGAAGTATAAAATTGTCGTAATGGACAAGGATAGCGGAGAAATTGCAGATATTTTCGACTTGAATTTTCCTCTTGATAAAACTGGAAATGGAAGAACTTTTGAAATAGCGCTTTTTATGCCATCTGACGGTGAGGATGGTGTGTTAAAATATGATTTTTACCAGCAAATTGTTTCTATCGGGAGTTCTCAACCAGATGAGGATTTTGAATTAAAAACAGTTTCGACGGATTGGTATATTGAAGACTTTGAATACTACATATCTATGCTTGCCGATGACCGCAATGTCAATATCGGCAAGGAAATAACTTCACATGCTATCATGAGTGCCAAAACATTAAGTAAATCAACAGAAAGCAATATCGTGGCATGTGCGCAAAGTTTTTATGAAATATCAAATCCATCCACAGGAGATGGTGACTGGGTAACAAAAATTTATTGGAAGCACCCGGTTATTGCGAACTATCTCGATGATGTAATTTATACAGATATTGCCGGGAACATATAAATAGGTATATGAATGTTAAAAATCCCAATACAATCAACAATCGCATTTTTGATATAACAAACGGTGCCTGCTTTAAATATGTTCGTAAGTTTAGAAGTATCAATAAGTTCCTTACTTCTTTTCGGCAAGATTTCCATTTTATCATTGCCTATCATGGCACCAGAATTAATGATCTCGAACATTTGTCCATTAAAACAAATGGTTTGGTCATAGCAAGTATAGATGGAATGAGGCAGAAGGCCATTGACCGATTGATTTTGTCATCTGATCCGGAACCCGTTAAAGTGCAAATAGAATCAATCATTGATGATTTTTTTATTTCTGATAGGCCGATTACTATCGGAGAAGTAAATACGGTCATGGACAGAGAACTATTTACTGGCGGCTATCACTATCTCTTATTTGGGCCAGAATCGCTACTGCCTCTTGCAGATAGAATACGCCGTGAGTTAAATATTTTTACAAGGCGAAGATTGGTAGATTTCGGTCAATCAGCTATTGTCAAAGTTCAGATACCTACGGAGATGTCAAAGGATTTATGGATTAAAGGTATTTATGAATATATAAATAATGGATTTATAGATGTGTCATTGGTAATTCGGGAAAGTTTAGCTTCAACCAACATTATTGATATAGATTACGTCTCGACTCCTTATGACAGCAAAGGGTTCGTTTATATGTAGCACTTCAATTTTTGAGCTTTAAATGAGCAACTGATACAACATGCTCCTTTAAATAAGTTTTAAATAAGCTATCATCGCTAACCATTTTTCTGATGGTCGAATTTTTCATGTATAAAATGTGTGTCAGGTCTGAGAAGTCATTTTTAGCGGGTGTTTCGTGGTGAGTGATTTTGTAAATACAGTATTTAGACATAGCATCTACATACATATCTGTGAGGCCATTGTAGGATTCAAAAACATCTTCAATGGCCACATTTTCCAGGCGCAGCGTATCAATTAGCATATTTGCAAGACCGTTTATTGTTATAGCGCGATTCATTTCAGGATGTAGTTCAAAGAAATCGCTCAATGCCTTTGCAGTATCTATTAAATAGGACTGATCTCCGACCATTATGGTATTTCCGGATATATCGGTGGTCAGACTATGCTTCATGGCGTGTATTGCAAGTTCTGATCTAAGGATAAATAACATACTCATACTATCATCAATTTCCTTGAAATATCTGTGACCGTATTGGTTGCAATATATTTCTGACCCGATATAGTTATTATAAGAAGATGAACGAATTAAGCAATTAATTAAATTGATCAGCTTTTCGGTACGATCATCCCCAAACTCATCCTCATCAAAAAAATCAAAACTATTGAATACGATCTCTTCGGGCATTGCCCAGTCAATGGTTAGTTTTAATTTGAAGATCATTCCGATAATAGCTTTCCGCTTAGTGTAGCTTTTTTCATCTTTTATGCCGGAAATCAATTCAATCAACGTTAAAATGGAAGTAAAGGAGGATTTGATAACATCTGCTGGCACTTTACGGATATTATAAACGGCATTGGTGTCAAAATAGTAAGTCATAAAAGATAGGATAGGTATTATTTGTAACAGCTACTAAGATAGGATATAG
This sequence comes from Mucilaginibacter gracilis, assembly GCF_003633615.1. Lineage (NCBI taxonomy): Bacteria > Pseudomonadati > Bacteroidota > Sphingobacteriia > Sphingobacteriales > Sphingobacteriaceae > Mucilaginibacter > Mucilaginibacter gracilis. The sequence continues at coordinate 4,944,136 of NZ_RBKU01000001.1, forward strand.
GTTTATTTAACCCACATGGGTTAAACGCTCTTTTTAAGGTCGGAATATTGTACCTCTAAACAGGTACGATATGCAAATCATCTATTCCACAAAGCACAATATAACATCCGCTAAAGCAGTCGAAATTTTAGCTAAACACGGTACAAAAGTTACCCTTGAAGAAGCGCAAATAATTTTGGATTTTATGTATAAATTTGGTAAATTAGCTATAGAAACAGAGCTTAATGCGCTGGAAATCAAGTTTAAAAAACAATCAAAAGTACTTTAACAGTTTTTTGAATATTCATACAAACCTATGAGAATAGCTGATTTATATATTAGGGTAAGCACCGATGAACAGGCGGATAAAGGCTACTCACAACGGCTTCAGGAAGATGTGCTTTTAAAGTATTGTGAGATCAATGCTATTAAGGTAAGGAAAATCATTTTTGAAGATCATTCCGCTAAAACATTTGAACGGCCAGAATGGATAAAGCTGCTTGCTGAATTAAAGAAGTATAAAGGCAAAACAGATTTGGTACTGTTTACCAAGTGGGACAGGTTTAGCCGTAACGCAAGCGATGCTTACCAAATGATCAGCACTTTGCGCAAAATCGGCGTTGAACCGCAGGCCATCGAACAGCCGTTGGATATGAATATCCCGGAAAATAAAATGATGCTGGCCGTTTACCTCACTACGCCGGAAATAGAAAACGACCGCAGGGCCTTGAACGTAAAAACAGGTATGCGCCAAGCTCGGAAGGAAGGCCGGTGGTTAGGCGTTGCGCCGCCCGGCTACATCAATAAAACGAGAGAGAACGGAACTAAGTATGTAGCATTTGATGAACCGGAAGCCACGCACATGCGCTGGGCCTTTGAGCAAATAGCCGAGGGCGTGTTTACCACGCAGGAAATTTGGAAAATGGCTAAACACCGGGGGTTAGAATGTAGTGCGACAAGTTTTAGGACAGCATTAAGAAATGTTGGCTATTGTGGTAAAGTTTTAGTTCCTGCCTATAAAAATGAAGAAAAGCAGCTTGTACAAGGTTTACACGAGCCGCTTATATCAGAAGTTTTATTTTATAAGGCCCAAGATGCAATGGACGGCAGGGTAAGGGATATAGGCGTTAATAGCTCTCATGGTATATTGGTAGTAGCACCCGATAAACTACCATTAAGAGGTTTCCTTAAATGTTCGCGCTGTACCCGTTTGCTGACCGGCAGCGCGTCCAAGGGAAGAAACAATTATTATCATTACTATCATTGCCAGCCATCTTGTGGCTGTCGTTATAAAGCCGAGCATGTAAATATGGCTTTTGTGAAAAAGCTTCGTGAGTTTATTCCCAAACCGGGGATGGCTGCGCTATATAAAGAGGTTATACTGGACTTGTATAACGGTGGAAGCGATTATTTCCGTAATGAACGGAAAAACTATATCGCACAAATCACTGAAAACAATAACCGCATAACCAAAGCCAGGGAGTTACTCTTATCGGATGATATTAGCGGGAATGATTATAAAACAATCAAAGCAGAGGCCGAAGAAAAGATCATGATACTGGAAGCCAGGCTAAATGATTTTGTGGCCAATACTGCGGCTACAGTTGATATTGATAGCTTAGTGTATAAAGCAGTCGAAAACCTCAAAAAGCTTGATCTATTGTATTTAAACGCAGATATAGGACATCAGCGGGATATTATTGGTTCGATCTTTCTTGAAAAATGGAGTTTTGATGGCTTGATACATCGAACCGGAAAACTGAATAAAGCAGTAGAGCTTATCTATCTGATTAACAGCACTTCACCAAAAAAACAAAGCCGTGTTAGAACTAAAATTCGTCCTAATCACGGCTTTGTACCCAGAGCGGGAATCGAACCCGCACTCCGTTTACGGGAACAGGATTTTAAGTCCTGCGTGTCTACCAGTTCCACCATCTGGGCAGGCGATTAACCTTTAAAAATAAATCCCTCCGGTTTAAGAGAGGGATTTAGAGCGAAAGACGAGATTCGAACTCGCGACCCCGACCTTGGCAAGGTCGTGCTCTACCAACTGAGCTACTTTCGCATTTTTGTTTAACGTTTCAGTTTTTAATAACCTTCTTCGTTGTTGGGATTGCAAATATAGCCAGAAATGGAAAACCTGCAAATAATATTCTCAAAAAAAATCAAAGAAAGTTATAAGTAGTTGTGTTTCAAAATAACAATTTTTAATTAAGCGTGTTGTTTAACCTCATTTCTCCCGTTCTGTGGTTGGTTTTTTTTTAAAAGCATGTCAAAAAAACTAATTTATGGCCATCCATTGTGCAGTGTCTTTCCCAAAACCCTCCTATTGTTCGTGTGCCCCGGCTATCGCTTAACTGTTTTTACTATCATACCCTGCCCGTAAACTAAACGCAGGGCGCTAATTTGGGTATTCGGAATGGCTTATCATTCCAAAATAGTTTAGGTAATGCTAACAATGTAAGGGTTTCCTGGTTATCCGTATATTAATTAAACGGATATGGATATAAAGATAAGTGTTGAAACCCTGCAGCAAACCTTTCACTTTGAGGTGTCTGATTATATTCATAACGAAAACGGCCATTGCAAATTTGAGGCATTTAGCAACGGGCAATTTGTTGTGGGTTTTGAACCCGACAATTATAACTGCTTACAAATATGCAAAAACCCCGGTTTGCTTAACGAAGATGTGTTGTATTTGCTTGCCGATAAAATTGAGCAATTAAAGTTATAACTAAAGTTGCCGAATATAATTTATACCCATATTTTCAATTGGTTTAATTAACATCGGGATAAATGATTTCAATATCGGCATCAATAAGCAATAAAAAATGTTTTTTTATAAATGGATTTAAAAATAGTTAAGATCCAAAAAAATATTATTTTCGTAGGTGGTAAATTTGCATGGTAGTAAAGCAAATTATTTAACCCTATTAATGTAATGTCAAAAAATGAAAGCCGATCCTATTGTTAAAAATAATGTTAACATTATTGGTAACCTCGATGCAAAAGAAACCCTGATTTTTGCACATGGATTTGGTACCGATCAAACCGCCTGGCACTCCGTTGCAAACGCCCTTAAAAACAATTATAAAATAATACTTTACGATAATGTTGGCGCCGGTAATGCCCTGCCCGAAGCTTACAGCTCAAACCGTTACAACAGTTTGTTTAGTTACGCCGATGATTTGATTGATATTTGTGAAACTTTGGCCGTTAAAGACGCTATTATGATAGCACATTCTGTTAGCGGCATGATAGCTACATTGGCTAAACTTAAAGCACCCCAACATTTTAAAAAATTGATATTAGTTGGCGCATCGCCGCGTTACCGAAATGATGAAGGTTATATTGGTGGTTTTGAACAAGACGACCTTGATGGTTTATACCAGGCTATGGATACCAATTACTTTGCATGGGTAAGCGGTTTTTCGTCAATAGCGATGAACAACCCCGACAGGCCCGAACTGGCTCAAAGTTTTGCAAATACGCTATCAGCCATCAGGCCGGATATTGCACAGGCCGTTGCCAAGGTTATTTTCCAGAGCGATCATCGCGAAGATGTAAAACAACTGGATTCGCCAACGCTTATCATTCAATCAAAAGAAGATATTGCAGTGCCCCTGCAGGTGGCCGAATACTTAAATAAAAACATAAAAGGTAGCACAATGGTTGTGGTAAACGCTACAGGCCATTTCCCTCATATTAGTGCTCCTGCCGAAATTATTAAAGCCTTAAAGCAATTTTTAAACTAACCAATTTTGATTGCCGGGAAAAACGTAAACTGGCTGCAGGAATCTGTTAACCTGTTAGCCCAAATGTATGTTATTAAAGAAGGGGACGACAGGGTAAAGCTTTTTAACCAAACCACACGCTGCATTCAAAAACATGCAAATGCAGCAACAGTGGCATTAATTGAGTTGCAAGATGCTGTTACCGCCCGCAATGTTGCCTGCTACCCTGCTGCCTTAGCACCTCAGGTTTACGACGCTTATTTTATTGAAAGTATAACTCACAAAACCAGGGTTATAACCAAACCCGGTACCGATTTTAATAACATCAACGGCTTTTTTATTTATTTGCCTTTAAACGAAAAAAAATTTAAAGGCGCATTAATAATTTATTACGAAGATGTTTTTGAACAAGATGACCTGTTTAAGCAATTTTTACAATATACCTGGCTGGCTATAAAAGATGTGGTGTGTTTAATACAAACACAATTTAATTTTGAACGGCTAAGCACCCGCTTTAACGCCATTATGGAAACCACGCCGCAGGGTATTGTTTTTGTAGACGATAGCGGTAAAGATGCCTGGGCAAATAAAAGGGCCGCAAATATATTAGGCGTTAATAACGATAAGAACGAGCCGCTAGCCATATCAATAGCCATGACAAAGTTGCGCAACGCAGCCGTAAACCAGGAAGATATACAACGCGAGGGCATGAAATTATTTAGCTCGCCCAACCAAACATTAATGGATTGGCGCTGGATATTTGGCGACCCGGTTTCATTAGTTTTAAGCGTATCGTGTACACCTGTTGTTTCCGAAAATATACATGGCAGGTTGTGGGCATTTACCGACATTACATCATTGCACGTTGCAAACCTGCAACTTACCGAACTAAATTTAGAGCTTGACGAAAAGCGCCAAATTGCCGACGAGCAAAACCAGGCAAAATCGGGTTTCTTGGCCAACATGAGTCACGAGATACGGACGCCTATGAACGGCGTAATTGGCATGACAAGTTTGCTCATCGGTACTCCGCTTAACCATGAACAGCAAGACTATGTGGAGACGATACGCATTAGCGGCGAAACTTTACTATCGCTTATCAACGATATTCTGGATTTCTCTAAAATCGAATCGGGCAAGCTTGATCTGGAAAAGCAACCCTTCATGCTTAACACCGTTATTGAGGAAACTTATGATTTGTTATCCCTCAGGGCAAACGAAAAAGCCCTCGACCTGCTTTACTATATAGACCCTAATGTACCTGCCGAAATTATAGGTGACATTACGCGAGTGCGGCAGATATTGGTTAACCTGGTTTCTAACGGCATAAAATTTACCCCCAGGGGCGAAATTTTAATAAGCATCACGTTACTTAACCGGCAAAACGCCAAATACATTATTGAATTTACGGTTAAAGACAGTGGCATTGGCATTCCGCCCGATAAATTTCATCGCCTGTTTCAAAGCTTCTCGCAGGTCGATTCCTCTACAACGCGCAAATATGGCGGCACTGGTTTGGGCCTTGCTATTAGCCAGCGTTTGGTTGAAGCTATGGGTGGCAAAATACGGGTAGAAAGTGAATTTGGACAGGGCTCGTCGTTTATTTTCACTATCGAGGTAGAAGCCAACAGCAGCGTTAAGCAATTCTATAAAAAATCTTCGCTAAACGAGGTTATCCTGCAAAACAAGCGCATCTTTATTCTGGACGATAATCTTACCAACCTGCGTATATTAAAAAAACAGTTTGAGGTTTGGGAGATGGACGCTCAAATTTACCCCCATTACCAACCATTAATTGAAGCAATTGAAAGCCAGCACTTTGATTTAGGTATTATTGATATGCTAATGCCCGATAAAGATGGTTTAGAGGTAGCCCGACTGATAAAAACCAAGTTTCCGGATAAAAACATACCTCTCATTTTGTTCAGTTCGGCTGGTTTTGTAACATTAAATCAAACCGAAGATAAAAACCTGTTTGCTGCCGTACTCAATAAACCTGTTAAATACGAATACATACGCCACACCCTGCTAAATGTGCTTAATGTTGATAGTCAGCAGCCCGAAAATACCGGTAAAATAGTTCAAGAAACCTATTCGGGTGTAACCTCTATAAACGTTTTGGTTGCCGAAGACAATGATATTAACCAGAAACTGGTGCGCCGTTCCCTGGAAAAACTGGGCCTTTTAAGCGATATTGTTTTTAACGGCATTGAAGTATTGCAGGCTATTGAACATAAACACTACGACTTAATATTTATGGATGTGCAAATGCCCGAAATGGATGGGTATGAAGCTACCCGCAAAGTTTTAGAACGTTATGGATCGGGCAATAAGCCTGTTATTATTGCCATGACAGCCAATGCTTTAACCGGCGACAAAGAAAAAGCCATAAGCGAAGGGATGGACGATTACATTAGCAAACCATTTAAAATTACTGATCTGAAAGAAAAAATCGACAAATGGTTTCCGCACTTAACCAAAGAAGCCACCGTAAATTAATACTATTGTTTTGCACAATAAGCTATTACAGTTTCCACCAATACTGAGGGCTATTAACTTAACACTACTTGTAGGCCTTTATTTATGCAAGCCTTTTAAGTTTAATAATAAATAAGGTGGCTAAGCCGCTATTTTTGTTGAAATTGCAAGCCACTAACCAATAAGTGTGCAACCACATGACTAATAAAAAATTTAGCTCTTTATTTTTAATATTACTTATTGTGTGCTGTTCGTTTTCTATACAAAGTAAAAAAAACCTCAACTTGGTTTTTATAGGCGATAGCATTACCCATGGTTCCCGTTTAAAAGATTTTACCACGCAGGCTCCGCCTGTGTTTGCTACGGGTTACATCCAAAAAAAGGCTGGCTTTGGTAATATTCAATTTAGTAATCAAGGTGTTAGTGGTTATACCACTGTTGATTTTTTGCCCGCTACAAAAAAAGCATGGCCCAAGGTAATTGCAGCCGCAAATAATCTATATAACGATAAATCGGCCACCTTGGTGTTCAGCATTATGCTTGGCACCAATGATAGCGCAATAAGCGGCCCCAATGGCGCGCCCGTATCGGCACAAAATTATCGCGCAAACCTTAAAACTATTGCCGACAGCCTTTTTAACCGCTATCCGGATTGCAAAATAATAGTTAACCACCCCATATGGTACAGCCCCAATACAAATAACCGCTCTGTATACTTGCAGGAAGGCCTTACCAGGCTGCAAAGTTATTTTGATGAAATAGATGCCTTGGTAAAAGAATACAAAACTTTGCACCCTAAACAGCTTTTTTTGGGCGACACAAAAGCTTTTAGATATTTTAAAAAGCGCTACCAAACCGATTTGGGCAGCGAGCAAGGCGGACATGGTACTTTTTACCTTCATCCAAACGAAAAAGGGGCCGTTGCATTGGGCAACTACTGGGGCAAAGCGATAGCGAAAGTACTTAAATAGTAACCATAAAAATTACATAATGGCTGTTAAACACAAAATAATTAACTTATTTTGCACCTAATTTTTCACTGGTTTATTTTTTTAACTATGACCCCATTTTCTTTCATTAAAAAATACGTTTTTGTAGCGGCTCTCTGTATTGCTCCCTTTTACGTTCAGGCACAAAGTACTCCAAAACCAAACTGGCAAAACCTTGACCTTGCAACAGATACCACCTTTGGCATAAGCACCGAGAAGGCTTATACTGAGTTACTAAAAGGCAAAAAAGCCCTACCTGTTATTGTTGCCGTTATTGATGGCGGCGTGGATATTGACCACGAAGACCTTAAAACGGTGATATGGACAAATAAAAAAGAAAAGCCAGGAAACAAATTAGACGACGACAAAAACGGATATATTGACGATATACACGGCTGGAACTTTATTGGCTCGGCAAAGGGCAATATTGAGTTTGAGAACATGGAGGCCACGCGCATTATCCGCAAATTTAAACCCAAATTTAAAGATGTTACATCGGAAGCCAATGTTAGCGCCGCCGATTTAGCCGATTATAAAACCTATGTAGCTGCTGTTGCCGAGCGCGACAAGTTGCTGGCACCTGCCGAAGCCAACCTGAAAGGCATTACCGCTTTTAAAGAAACTTTAGACGAGATGCTGAAAAGCAAACCGGCCGATAAATCTGCCGGAGATTTCTTTAAAGATTTTGAACCTACCAGTGCCATCCAAACCCGCATAAAAACGGTAATGAGCCGGTTTGTAAAAACTGATGCCGATTTGGAGGATTTTAAAAAGAACCAGATTGAGGCAGGCCTTAAACATTACGGCGAAACGGTTAATTACCATTTAAACCTTGATTTTGATCCGCGAAGCATTGTTGGCGACGATCAAAACAACGATAACCAGCGCAATTACGGCAGTAATGATGTTTATGGGCCGGATGCGAGCCATGGAAGTCACGTTTCGGGTATAATTGGTGCTGTTCGCGATAACAACATCGGCATTAAAGGCGTCGCCGACCATGTTTGGATCATGTCTGTACGTACAGTACCTAACGGCGATGAGCGGGATAAAGATGTGGCAAACGCTATCCGCTACGCTGCGGCAAATGGTGCGAAAGTAATAAACATGAGCTTTGGTAAACCATTTGCTACCGATAAAAAAGTAGTTGACGATGCTGTTAAATACGCTATCAGCAAAGATGTTTTGCTAATACACGCCGCCGGCAATGATAACGAAAACCTTGAACTGGAAAGCAACCACAATTACCCAAACCGCATTTATGCCGATAAAAGCGGCGTTGCAAGCAACTGGATAGAAGTTGGCGCGTCGGGCTTTAAAGACGACGAAACCTTGAAAGCAACATTCTCCAATTATGGTAAAACTATGGTTGATGTTTTTGCACCAGGCGTTCGCATTAATTCAACCACTCCAAAATCAACTTACGCAGTTTACGATGGCACCAGCATGGCGTCGCCCGTTGTGGCAGGGCTTGCAGCCTTAATACGGTCGTACTATCCAAAGCTAAAAGCCGGCCAGGTTAAAGAAATTATACTTAAATCGGTAGTAAAAGTTAATCACGATGTTGTTGTTATTGATGGAGAAAACCAAAACAAAGTGCCATTTACCGATCTGTGCGTTACCGGCGGCATCGTAAATGCTTATAACGCTTTAAAATTAGCAGCTACGTATTAAAGCAACTGTAATAATGGATTGAGAAGTAAATATTTTCAATTCAAAATACTGAGCCGTTAGCCTTAGGCGTGAAAATCTGATCTTTAAGAATGGATTTCCGCCGTAAGGCTAACGGCTTCTTCGTTTATAATATCTTCGGCGGGTATCCGGTTATGCCACCAGGTAGCTAAAGATGAGCCGTTAATATTCATGATAGGGCCAAACAACCCTGCCGCTAAGCCAATGGTTGATAGCCCGCCCATTAACAAAGCCAGGCCCGATGCAAGGCCTCCGTTTTGCATACCAACTTCTAATGATATGGTGCGGCAATCCTTCTCCTTAAAGCCCATTAGCCTGCCCAACCAATAACCTAGTGTAAAGCCCGCGGTGTTATGAATAAACACTGCAACTACCAATAGCAAACCAACCTGTAGCAAACTGTTGCGCCCGGCCGCAGTTATCACCATAATAATTAAAGCAATGCCCACCATTGATAAAACAGGCATAATGCTATCCAGCCATTTAACTTTCCCCCGGGCCACCCAATGGAAAATTAAACCGGCCACTATGGGTATAATAACAACCTTGGTGGTATCCCAGGCCATATCCAAAAAATGAACCTGTACCAATCTGCCAGCTAAAAGGCGCATTAACAAGGGTGTAAATAACGGTGCCAACAAAGTTGAAACTGTTGTTACGGCTATAGAAAGTGCCAAATTTGCCCTCGCCAGGTACGCCATTACGTTGGATGCCAGTCCGCTTGGGCAACATCCTACTAAAATTATTCCCGCAGCTATTTCTTTGGGGAAGTTAAACGCGTATGCCAACGTAAAGCCAATTAAGGGCATAATAGTGTAATGGCAAACCACACCAACAAAAATGGTTTTCGGAGTTTTAAAAACCATGCTTAATTCCTTTAAGCTTAATTCGCTGCCCATGCCAAACATAATAATCTGCAATAATGGTATAATCAGTTTGGTTAATTTAAAACCGCCAACGGCTACAAAATACTGCGGGTAATACATAGCCAGGCATACCCCCGCAATTACAAACAACGGAAAGGCAAAGCCTTTCAATTTAGCATCTTGCCTAAACACAACCGCCAGCGATGCTACCGACAGCATTAAAAACCACCCTTCAATTTGTTTCAATTGGTTTAACACCATAAAAACATAAACAACCAATAAAACTACTGGTATAAAATATAAGGCTTTGTTTGGCTTAGGGTTGGTCATTTTTAATTAATAGATGGTTTATGGCTATAAAATAATGCTTAAATATCAAAAATAAAAAGTGCTTAATGTTAAAAATGCAAGAAGATAGCAGTTTATAAACCCAACGCATTTTTAAGTTTCAAGGATAACTTAGCCACTACCAAATTATACGATTGCTGCGCATAAAACTCCCATTCTGTTTTAGTAAACCTGCTAACATCGTTAATATGCACCCATTTATACCTTGCCAGGTGCGGAGCCGGTTTAAAACCATCGCGCGAAGCTAACTCTTCAAACTCTTCGGGTGTAACTTTAAATGCCGCATTGGGTGGCACAGCATCCGGCGATGTTATCAAAAACATTTTGCCTCCCACATTAAAGCACAGGTATTCTTCCCACTTAATATCCTTAGTTACAGCCGGGAATTGATCGCAAATGGTTTCTATGTCTTCAATGGTCATAAAATTAAATAAATTACTTGCCATTGAAATTAAGTAAAAAGCACAAAAGCAGATGCATATCAGCTAAACTAAATTAAAATGCCCTGCCGATGCTTACTATTAACAAAGCATTCAGAAGGGCAATTTGATTTAGCTTTTTAAATATCGGCTTAGTTTTTAACAGGCTCGGCTTTTTTTGCTTTGGCAGCGTCGGCGTAAGCTTTATACATCTGTTTCCAGTTGCGGCCTTCGGTATTGGTAAAATAATCTTCAATTTTAGTTTTGTAAATTTTAAATATAACCGAAATCTGATCAACATTTTTATAATCAACCGCTTGCTCGCGGGCAGCTTTCAGGTTAGTTAAAATAAAGGCTTCTTCATCTTTATTAAGGTTAGGCACTATCGATTTATAACCATTCATAGTAAATGCCACCTTACCAATGGTGTATTTATCCAGCACCACGTCAACCTGTTCTTCCGTTAAATCCTTACGTAAGCCAGCCATTAGCGCTTCATGAACGCTTTTTGGTATGGTAGAATTAATAATAACCTGCCGCTCCAACTTACTGAATGTTTTGCCGGTAACGGGGTTTATTCCTTCGGGCACCAGCGTGTAATCATGACTATTATGCCAATCGCGCACTGCCTTTAAATGTGTTGCTATAGCCTGCTTTACACGGTTTGCCTTTGCTGCATCGGTAAGGTTAAGGGCTGCAACAAATGTATTGGCCTTATTAAGCGGGTCCGATTTATCAACCTTGGCAGGTTTTGCATCGGCACCGTCCTGTGCTTTGGTTATTTTAGGGCTCAAGCAAAATGCGGCCACGGTTATCAATAATACAATGATTTTCTTCATGTAATTCCAGCTTAAAAATAAGTTTTAACAGGTTTATAATTTCACATAAAGTTATTGGGCATTGTGCGCACATCACTAAAACAACTTAGCACATCGTTGTACAATATTATCTTGTTTAGCCTGACGGCCATGGCAATAAAAAAATAATATTATAAACCCGTAGTGCATTATCAGACTAAATTTATTTTAATGTGATTCATGTTCCTTTTAAAGATAAATTTGTTGAGGTATTGAATGGTGGTCAGGGCAGTTATTTTACTTAACGTCCTTGTCTTAAACCCCTCAAAAGTTTTGGCATAATTTCTTCTGATCATAAACTGATCGCACAGTTGCGAAAATAGCGTTTCAATCCTTTTCCTTGATTTTTTGAATAGGTATGGATACGGTTTGAATTTCTTTTGATTGTTTCTCATCGGGGTTTCCAATCTAATGTTTACAGATTCAAAAAGATTGACCTGTACCTCTGCGGACAAATAGCCTTTGTCTCCAAGTAGCACGCAATCAGTCATTTGTTGTTGTATATCTTTCAGGTAATGTATGTCATGTACGGAAGCAGGGCTTAGGTCAAAGTTCTCAAAAACACCATCTACTGAACAAACTGCATGCAGTTTGTATCCATAATACCTCGAACTTTGCGCAGCACAAAAACCATGGTTTGGAAAAGCGTATTCCTGTTCTTTGCAGATTTTACTTCTTGCTGCACGGGCATTTTTACATACCTCTAAAGGCATTGAATCGACAATGAAACAGTCCTGGACAGCGTTCAGTTTCTGAACAAGCTTTTTTCTCACCTCATTTATGTGCGGGAACAATTTTCTTTTTCTCTTATTGTAAACACTTCGTTCGATCAAGATATCAAGCGGGGTACCTTTCAGGTTTCTAAATAACTGATATTCAGAATCTATTCCACAATATTCAGCGGTCAAATTTAACGTAATTAACTCTAAATCAGACAGTCTTGGCCTTACTGGTTTGTAATAAAAGTCCTCTTTTATTGACAGTTTCCTAAACTCTTCTAAAATAAAAGTGTAATTTTGAATCAAGTTGTTCATGTTTGTAATTGATTGTCAGTCAATACAATATACCATTTATTGGCGAAATGAACAACTTTCTTTATAATGCACTACGGGTTATTATAAATTTGATAGCTAGTACAGCTAAAGCAAATTAAACCAATTAGCCACATCCAACCATGATAATAAAATACAAAAGTTACCACAGGCTTTTAATGCTTGTATGCCTTTGCCTTTTAAATAATATTGCCAAAGCACAGCCAAAACTGGCCGCCTTATTTACCGATAACATGGTGCTGCAACAAAAGTCGACGGTGCAGGTTTGGGGTTGGGATAAACCTTCGGCAACCCTAACCTTAACCAGTTCATGGAACAAAGCCACCTATAAAACAGTAGCAGGTGCCGATGGCAGGTTTAGCTTTAAAATAAGCACCCCTACTGCGGGTGGCCCCTACCAGCTAACGGTAAACGATGGCAAACCCGTTACATTCACTAACATATTAATTGGCGAAGTTTGGATATGCACCGGGCAATCAAACATGGAAATGCCGATGAAGGGCTTTAAGGGCCAGCCCATTATTGGCGCCAACGAGGTTATATTAACATCGAAAAACAAAAACATCAGGCTATACACGGTTCCCCGTTCGTCAGTTACCGAGCCACAAAAGGATTCAAAACCGGGCCAATGGCGCGAAGCCGACCCCGAATCTGTTGCTAATTTTAGCGCTACGGGTTATTATTTTGGCCGTCTTATTAACAAAGTGCTGGATGATGTGCCCGTTGGGTTAATTCATTGCAGTTACAGTGGCTCATCAATACAGGCCTGGATGGATGCTGCCACCCTCGGTGCTTTCCCCGAAATTAAAGTTCCCGCAAAGGGCGATACCATTAAACAGGCAAGCCGCACTCCTACCACGCTTTATAACGGCATGTTGTACCCCATTTTAGGCTATGGCATAAAGGGAGCCATATGGTATCAGGGCGAATCTAATTACGACAACCCATCGCAATACGAAAAGCTGTTTGAAACATACGTTAAAACTTTAAGGGCACAATGGGCCATTGGCGATTTTCCGTTTTACTATACCCAGATAGCACCTTACGACTATGCACAACTGCCACCATATAACAAAGGCGGTAAATATAATTCGGCGTTTTTACGCGATGCACAGCGCAAAGAGGCCGACAAAATACCTAACACGGGTATGGCTGTATTAATGGATATTGGCGAACAGGCAACCATTCACCCACCGCATAAAGAAACCGCCGGAACCCGTATGGCTTACATTGCCCTGGCTAAAACTTATGGTATAAAAGGGTTTAACCCGCTAAGCCCAACCTATGATAATTTGACTATTAAGGGTAACCAGGCTGTAGTAAAATTTAAAGATTGCCCAATGGGTATAACATCCTACTTTAAAGAACTAACCGAATTTGAAGTTGCCGGAGATGACAAACATTTTTATCTGGCTAAAGCCGTAATTTCGGGCAGTACGGTTACGGTTTCATCACCGGATGTGAAAGCTCCGGTGGCTGTACGATACGCTTTCCGCGATTTTATTGTGGGTGAGCTTTTTAGCACCGATGGCTTACCCGTTTCTTCTTTCCGCACCGACGATTGGGATTATAACGATGCGAAGTAGAAAGCTATTTTTAGCATTTATATTATGTTTAGCGTGTTATAAAGCATTTGCCCAAACAAACGAACTGGCCAGATACAATGTAGTTTGGAACAGCCAGAGTAAAAACTCGTCCGAATCGATGCCTTGCGGTGGCGGAGATATTGGCCTGAATGTTTGGGTTGAAAATGGCGACCTGCTTATGTACTTTAGCCGGAGCGGCACTTTTGACGAGAACAATACGCTGTTAAAACTGGGGCGCATTCGTGTACACCTCACTCCTAACCCGCTTGAGGGCAAAATATTTAAACAGGAGTTAGTACTAAATGAGGGGTATATCAACATCACCGGGTCCGACGGTAAACAAGCCGCGCGGATCAATATACGTGCTGATGTATTTAACCCGGTTTTCTATATCGATATTAACAGCGATAAACCATTAACCGTAAAAACCAGTTACGAAAGCTGGCGTTACCGCGATAACCAAATGAAGGGCCGCGAAAACAACCAAAGCTCCTGGAAATTTGCCGCACCAGCCAATACGCTCACCTATGCCGATTCGGTAAATTTTGTTAACAACACCATCAGCTTTTATCACCACAACCGTGATAGTACCGTTTTTGATGCCGCTGTAAAACAACAAGGTATGCAGGCCGTAAAAGGCGAAATGTACAATCCGCTTAAAAACTTAACCTTTGGCGGGGTAATGAGTGGTAAAAACATGGTTGCCGTTGGCACCAATAACGGCACCTATAACAAAACACAATTTAAAGCATGGCAATTGCAAAGCAGCAAGCCGGTTAAGCAACAAGCTATACAGGTTACGCTTTATACAAAACAATGTGCCGCTATTAAAACCTGGCAAGCCGGTTTGCAACAGGTTTTAGAGAAGTTAGCGCAAACATCGGCCACAGCCAAACAAAAAACTATTGATTGGTGGCACCAGTACTGGCAACGCAGTTTTATTGATATTGAGCCCGATAATCCACAACCCGACAGCGCCAACTGGCAGGTGGGCCGCAACTATCAGTTATTTCGTTATATGCTGGGTTGCAATGCCTACGGCACATCGCCAACTAAATTTAATGGCGGCTTGTTTACCTTCGATCCATCGTATACCGACACCCTTTATAAATTCACTCCCGATTTTCGCAATTGGGGCGGTGGTTTGGCCACTGCTCAAAACCAAAGGCTGGTATATTTCCCGATGCTTAAAAGTGGCGATTGGGATATGCTTAAACCCCAATTTGATTTTTATTTAAAAACACTGCACAATGCCGAACTGCGCAGCAAGGTTTACTGGAACCATAAAGGGGCATCTTTTACGGAGCAAATAGAAAACTTTGGATTACCCAACTATGCCGAATACGGAACCAAACGACCGGCAGGCTATGATAAAGGCATGGAATATAATGCCTGGCTTGAATATGAGTGGGACACCGTTTTTCAGTTTTGTTTGATGATGCTTGATGAGGGCCAATACTCCGGCAAAAGCATTAGCAAATACATCCCCTTTATGGAGAGCTGCCTAACTTTTTACAGCGAGCATTACCAATATCTTGCCAAACAACGCGGCAGCAAACCATTAAACGGTAACGGGCAACTGGTGCTTTATCCCGGTTCGGCTGCCGAAACTTATAAAATGACTTACAACTCTACCACAACAATAGCGGCCTTAAAAACTATATTATCGCGGTTGTTGGAGCTGCCCAATAACTATATGAACGCCGAAAGCCGTACACGCTGGGCAACTATGCTTGCGCAGATACCGCCTATTGCTTTTTCCAGTTTTAATGGCAAACAAACAATTGCCCCGGCACAATTGTGGGAACGCATTAATAACCAAGAAACGCCGCAATTATACCCGGTTTTTCCGTGGCATATATACGGAGTTGGCAAGCCCGACCTACAAACCGCTATTAACACCTACCTGTATGATACCGACGCCATAAAATTTAGAAGCCACGTTGGATGGAAACAGGATAATATTTTTGCCGCCGATTTGGGCTTAACAGCCGAAGCCGCGCGACTTAACACTTTAAAATTAAAAGATTCGGGCCGTCGTTTTCCGGCATTCTGGGGTCCTGGTTTTGACTGGACTCCCGACCATAACTGGGGTGGATCGGGCATGATAGGTTTGCAGGAAATGCTGCTCCAAACCGATGATAAAAAAATATACCTTTTCCCTGCCTGGCCCGCAACCTGGGATGTTCACTTTAAATTGCGCGCACCGTACAATACTACTATAGAAGCAACCTTGAAAGGTGGCAAACTTACATCCCTAAAAGTATTACCGGAAGAACGGATAAAGGATGTGATGAATATGCTGAAGTAAAAAGCCATGTTTTAATTTGATAACACAGCTTCGTACCCAAACAGACAAAATTACCTGCTAAACGGAATCCAGGTTTCCATTTCTACATGGCCACGGTTTCCCCAGGCAAAATAAGGTATTAATTGTATGTTGGTGGTGCCTAATTGCTTGGTATTTATATTTCGGTAAAGCTTGTTTTTCCAGTTACTATCTTCCAATTCGGCTTTGCCGGTAAGGGCAATAATATTGGCATTATCGATAGTGATTTTCTGAGTACTTAAACTAACCTTTGATGATAGCGACAAGTTAAACACCTTTTCGCCCTTAGGTATTCCTGCCGATTCGATACAGTAAACTATAGGGCCGCGTTTTACGGCTATCTGGTTGCGGGTTTCTTCAACCAAAGGGTTTGCCTCAACCATGTTTATAGGCATGGGTATATTTAACTCAATTACATCGCCTGTTTTCCACTTGCCGTTTATTTCGGCATACTGGCCCGGGGTTAAATTAATGTTGGTTGGTTTACCATTTACCGTTAGCGTAGCACCATCGCTCCATCCCGGTATCCTGAAAAACATGGAAAATGCCTCTTGCGGAGCCTTGTCTAAAATTAATTTAATTGCCCCGTTCCAGGGGTAATCAGTTTGCTCGGTCAGTTTAATTTCGCTTCCGCTTTTCAATTTGGTTGATAGGGTATTGCCGCCATATAAATTAAGGTACAGCCCTTTGTCGGACACGCTATAAACGTAATTATTCAGCTCGGCAATGGTACGGATAACATTTGGCGGGCAGCAGTTTGAGTAACCTATATAACCCACCCTGTCTTTAGACCAGCGTTGCTGATACGGCATCTCGTCCGATACGCTGAGTGGGTTGGTATATAAATACTTTGTACCGCTCAAACTAATTCCCGATAGCATACCATTATATAGCGTTAGCTCCATTACATCGGCATATTTGGCGTTTCCGGTAAGTTGCAACATGCGCCAGTTCCATAACACATTACCTACGCTGGCGCAGGTTTCATTATGCGAAGTAAAATTGGGTAACTGGTAATCACGCCCGTAAGCCTGGTGTACCTGCTGAACATCTTTTAACAAATAGGAAGTACCATCGGGCGAAACACCATCGTACAACGCGCCGCAACCTCCGGTTATATACATTTTTCGGTTCACCACATCGTTCCATACTAAATTTAGGGTATGGGTTAAAGTGGTATCGCCTGTTTCGGCATAAACATCGGCTGCACCGGCATACAAATAGTTTGCCCTAACGGCATGGCCAATAGCCGCTGTTTGCTGCCTAAAGGGTACCCTGTCCTGGTTATCATCCGTACCCTCTTTCATCAAACCGCGAATGTCAATGAGGCTTTTAGCCAGTTCCAGATATTTAGGATCGCGAGTGGTGCGATACATTTCAACCACGCCCATATAATGCGAGGGGCAAATGGCATTACGAGCCAGTTCGGGCGAAGCAGTTTTGTAGAAACGGTATAAATAATCGGTGGCTTTGATAGCTATCTCCAAAAAGTTTCTTTTGCCCGTAACGCGGTAATGAATACAAGCAGCCGTCATCAAATGGCCCAGGTTGTAGGTTTCAAAATTTAGCCGGTCTTCAAAAGCTTTGGCCTTTGCGGGATTTTTGCGCTCGTCAATTAATGTAGGTGTGTGAATGTAGCCATCGGCACGTTGCGCCTTGCCAATAAGGGCTATGGTTTTATCTAAAACCTCATCCAACTTTTTATCTTTAGTTTCGGCATACATGGCTGTCATGGCTTCCATCAGCTTGTAAAAATCGCCATCCTGAAACGGCGGCCCTACATGTTCGCCGGTATCTAATCCTGCTGCTATTTCAAAATTTTGCGTTGCATGGCCCGTTTTTGCATCCGTATAAACGCTCCACATGTGCGGTATCATCGAATCGCGACAAGCCTTAAAGCGCTCTGCCCAAAAACCATTTGTCCATTTCACGTTACCCATATCTACACTTTGTAGCTTTGCGTAAGGGCTTTGCGAAGTATTGGTTAGGCTTTTACTTTGTGCCATTGCTTGTAGCTGTACGGTTATGGTAACTACCAACACGCAAAGGCTCACTTTTAATATCGCTCTCATAATCAATCTCGTTTTGTTCTGTCAACCACAATTATTTTTACCGGGCCAAGTAAACCTGCCGGTAGTAAAGGCTTTTTATCAAGGCGGTATGGTGCCGTTGTCCAGGTAATTCGTTTATCATCGGGCAGGTTGTGGTCGCCTATCAGGCGGTTTGCCCAGGTGTTGCTCACCTCAACATGCACTTTGTTATAACCGGTTTTTAAGGCTTTTGTAATATCTAAGCGGTATGGCGGTGCCCAGGCTACGCCGCAAAAAACACCGTTAATGGTTACGCTTGCGGCATTGGCCACATTACCCAAATCAAGCCATATTTGGCGATGAGCTACCAGGTTGCTGTTCCATTTTACAATCTGCATGTAATCGGCAGTGCCAGAATAGTATTTAATACCCGGTATTTCGTTTTTGCTCCAATCGCTTAATGTGGTAAAAACAACGGGGCCATCGGGGCCGCCGCTTTTAGGATCAAAATTAACCTGCCATACGCCATCAACAGAGCGCACGGTTTTAAAATCCGACCAGTTTTGACCTTTTCGGGATGCCGTAACAGATGCCTTGCGCAAAACAATAAAAAACGACCCGTTAGGTTCCAGTTTCAACGTTAAATTGGTGCGCCCGTTCTCATTTGTATATTGGCTGCACTGGTAAGTTTCGCCGGTCATGGGGTCCCACATTTCGGGTATTTTGTTGGCCACCCGCAACGACAAATCAATTACCCGCGCCCTGTTTTGTTGATTTGAGATAAAATATAAATCAAATTCCGGGTCGGTACGGTGCGTCCAGGCAATGTCTTTAGCGTGTTGGCCTATCGAGTCTGTCGCTATCATATCGCGCGGTAAGCCCAAATTATCAAACGTTTCTGCCTGATACGAGCCTTTTAAAAGACGGCCCTTGCTTTGCGCGGATATTCCTATTTCGGATATTAATTTAGGATCGGCATCAATTAACAGTGTTGCTCCATCGTTAACCAGTTGCTTAACACGTTGAGCTACCTCTGCCGACATCAAATTGCCACCTTCCGGATCCATTTTAGTTTCTCCCGGTAAAACCAGCAAACCATAACTTGCACCGCCGGGCAAAACTATGCGGCCATCTCTAACGGTAGCCAAACGCAACAAGGCGTCCTTATTAAACGAATCGTAAGTATAGCCTCTTAGCGGGTCTATCCACTTTTGCGGCTCGGCCATATTGGCCGACGAATTTACACCGTCGGGAATGGTATGCATTGGCTGGCCCTCGTTAGCTAATCTTTTAGCTTCGCCATTCATTACATCCGCTCCAAATATGCCGGGCAGGGTATTCACCAGCCTATCGGGCAATATAGATCGGCGTGGGGTTTCTTCACCCGTAAAAACGGCTACATCAACCACAGGTTTACCCATTTGCAACATGGCCTGGCAACGTTGTAAATACTGTACCCAGGCAAAGCCCTGTTTCCACCAGGTTTGGTCGCGCTGAAAGTATAGTCCTACCCCATCCAGCGTCATGCCGGGCTTACGGTTAAGCCAGGGGTTATGTGTAAATACGTGCATTACAAAACGGTTAACGCCTTGCGCAAAAACACGGTCGCCCAGGGTTTTTAAATTTCCGGGATGCTCATCCCATGCCATGCGTACCTCGGTAAAGGCTTCGCTCTGTATTAAGTTTTTGCCGTAAATATGCCCACCCGAAACAGCGTCGAGAACATCGCCAGGCTTATCATGGGTGGGGCTTTTCAGCCAAAATTCGCCCATGGGTATATCGGCATCCCTAAATTGCAGCATACCATCGCCTACCATTGTTGGTGCAGTACTTTCGGCACTAAATACGGCACCTTTTTCGTGCGCCAGTTTGGCCATGGTGGCATAAAAGTTATCGGCCAGTAATTCGGCAATGGTTTGCCTAACGTCGGCCAAAACCTTTTCGGATACGGTTGCACTTTGCACCGGGATGCCGGCCATTACAGGTAAATACGGAATTAAATCGTACCCGCGCCTTTTCGCAAACTCATTTGCAAATACCGGCGACCAGTTTTGGCTGCCGCATTCCCAACTGTCTACATGAAATATTTTTAAAACCTGTGCGGCCAGTTCGGGCCCGGCTTGCTTAACGGCTTCGCCAAACCAATGGTCGAATTGTGATTTTACCGCTTCGGGGTTAAATTTATCACATTCAAGCCCTGTGCCTGCGCCTCCTGTTTCGGTAAGGTGCCCGTTTGAGGTATGCCCCATGCGGATGATAACCCATTTACCGGCGGGTACGTCCCAATTTAAACGGCCCCTTGCATCAAGGTAACGGCTAATGTTTATCAGTTTATCTTTAGGTATGCACAAGGCATCGGGCACTTGTTGGGCAGTTGTATGTTTGGCTACGCGCCAAAGTTGGCCGCTTTTGCCCTCAAACTGATTGATACGCACCGCTCCCGAAAGATCGATCCCCTGTATCCTCAAATTAGGTTTCCACTTGGCCGCTTCCAGGTCTTC
The DNA here is from genome assembly GCF_003633615.1 of Mucilaginibacter gracilis. Taxonomy (NCBI): domain Bacteria; kingdom Pseudomonadati; phylum Bacteroidota; class Sphingobacteriia; order Sphingobacteriales; family Sphingobacteriaceae; genus Mucilaginibacter; species Mucilaginibacter gracilis. The sequence goes on from NZ_RBKU01000001.1 coordinate 4,964,996, forward strand.
GGCTCCCGGCTCGCTTCCGGCTTTATCATATACAAACCTAAAGTACATGGCCGTAACGGGTTTAATGGCGTAGGTGTTTGGCTCTTCGCCATCCTGCCAGCCGCTACGGGGAGGCTCCAGATGTTCGGCCTCGCGAAAATTGCGGCCATCATCGCTCACCTGTATATTGAGCCGCTGGGCCTCGTAATTGTTGCCGTTTGTACGGATAGTAACCGACCGGCATGTGAACGGTTTATCAAACGCGTATTGTATCCAGCAGGTGCTATCGCTGCTAAAGCTTTTTTTACTGCCCTTGGTTGCTAAAAATGCAACCTCAACTCCCGGCTTGCTGCTGCTTATTTTGGGAGCAACCGTTTCGGTAGATAAGGTATCGCCCGAGCTTAACGGATAGGCGAAAACTGCCACATCCTTGTAATAACCCGGATAGCTTTTGGGCAAAGCCAGGGTATCATTATAATGCCTTGCGCCGCTCACTATGGTTTTGCTCCAGGTAAGCTTCTGCATAGATAGTGCGGGGGTTATCCAGGGGCCGCCCGCTATCGAAAAGCCATCGCAATCGTGCATCGCCATTTTAAGGCCGAGGCGTTGTGCCTCGCTCATGGCAAATTTTACCATCTGCCACCATTCGGGCGTTAATTGATTAACAGCAGGGCTAAACAGCGGCGGATTTGCGGGACCCTTTATACTCATTAAATAAGCACCGCCAATACCTGCTTCTTTCATGGCTTCAAGGTCGGCGGTAATGCCTTCGCGCGTAACGGCGCCTTGTATCCAATACCAAAACACCCAGGGTTTAGCCGCATCGGGCGGGTGTATAAATGCCTGCCTTAAAGGCGAATCGTCATTTATGGCCTGTATGGGTGCGGTTGCCACAACGTCTTCTTCGCCTGCGCGTTCGTCGTTATCAACATATGGCATGCCGTGGCTGCCATGCTTTTTTTTGCGCCCCTTACCTTTAGCCAACTCATGTTTTGATTTTTTACCATGTGAACCCGAAGACTTGCTTTTTTTACCCGAACCGCCACCCGAATGTTTGGAAGTACTTTTTTTATGACTTGCGGTTTGATGCGCCGTTTTACTTTTAGACTTTTTTTTATGTTGGCCATTTACATTAGCTGCTATGCATAAGCACAATACTAACAATAAAATAAACCTTTTAAACTCAACTAAATATTTAACCGGAATAAGCATATTAAAATTTTATTTTGGTTGCCAGTGCCCCTGCCTGGGTGGGTTTGCTTTTAGCCGGCAATATATAAAAAGTATAGCGATATGGTTTGGCCGATATTTGGTATTGCGGCAACGGCGCGGCTAAATCGCTCCAGCTATCGTTGCCGCCTACGCCCATCTGTACCAGGTCTATGTTTAGTGTTATGTACCCGGCGTCCTTCAGTTTGTTGGTATGCCTTGCCGCCACAATATTGGCCTCGGTGTAGGGCCATGCGCTCATGCTTAACAAACTATCGGCAACAACAAGCAAGCCGTCGTTTTTCTTGTCGGATAGGTACATCCAGCGTACATCGGTGCGGTTACCGTTTTCTTGCGGCACCACATAGTTTTCCATAAACTCGTTTATTGGCTGCGAATAAATGCCTACCGGGAAACCCGTCCGTCTGTCAACATAATTTTCCATCAATCCCCTCCCGTACCAGCTCACATTATCGTAACTTCTCAATATCCCGCACTGCATCCCCACCTTTGGTATATTAGGCAAACCTGCCGATGGATTTAAACTATAATCTACCTTAACGGTTCCGTTGCCGTTTATAGTATAAACAACCTGTACAGTTGCCTTGCCGCCGATTAGCGAATAATTGCTGATAACCTTGACAATCCCTTTTTGGGGTTGGCTGAAATTAATATCCGTAAGCTTCAATTCAGGCTCATACCAAACCTTTAATTTTTTATCGGCTTTCCAGCCCCTATGGTCGTTATCGGTGGCGGGGCGACTAAAGTGCGGCAACAGCGGCGCAAAAACTTGCTCCTTACCATCAATTAAATAAGAATTTAAAGCTCCGTTAACTTTATTAATGCTTACGCCGAAACCATTTCCATCTATCAAATAATTATCAGCCTTCTGTGATACTGCCAAGGCAGGGAAGTTTTGGTTACTGGGTTTTGATTCCGCCAACCCCGTGAATGCAAATTGATCTGAAGCTATTTCAAAACCCTTATCCGCCCACAATTTACTTTCGGTTAACATGAACCGGATGTTCGCAAAAAATTCAACACCGGGCTTTATTTGGGGCAAATACAGCAATATGCTTATCACAGTATCTTTACCTGCCTCCAAATTGATGCGTGGTAACACTTTTGTTGATATGATCCTTCCGTTTTCCAACACATCAAGGCTAACATCAAAATCGTTAAGGTTCTGTACACCATTGCGGTTAGTTACCTTAATTAAACCCTTTTGGGCATCAACCAATTCGCAGGCTGCCTGCTGAAACACATGCTTACATTCGTAAATGGCAGCCTTTGGTCTGCCGTCGGATGCTACAATACCTTTGATGGTAAAATCGTCAAAGTACCGTTCCTGGTAATCGCCGCCGTAGGCGTAGTATGGTGTCCCTGCCGAATCTCGTTTAAGTAAACCCTGATCTTTAAATTCCCATATCCCCGCGCCAATGATTCGCTTGTTTGACCGGAATGCATCCCAAAACTCTTTTAAATTGCCATTGGAATTACCCATTGCATGCGAATACTCTACAAAAAATATTGGCCTGTTATCGCCATTTTGCTGGTTAGCCAATAAGGGCACCGTGAACAAGCCGGGGTACATCCGGCTATCAATATCAACATAAGGCTGATCGATAGGGTTACCCAAACGGTGCGAATGGTCGTTAGGTTTCAAATATCTTGGGTCGCCGGGCTCAATATAACCTTCGGCTTGCGGTGTGCCTTGCGCGGGCTCGTAATGCACGGGGCGGGTAATATCAAAATCGTGTACCCAACCGGCCATAGCCGCGTGGTTTGGCCCACGACCGGCCTCGTTACCCAAACTCCAAATAATAATGCTCGGGTGGTTTTTATCGCGCATCACCATGCGGGTAACACGGTCAAGGTAGGCACCGGCCCAAACCGGGTCGTTACTTAGCTTTGAACCTAAACCATGCGTTTCAAGGTTGGCTTCGTCAATCACTAAAATGCCATACTGGTCGCATAAATCGTACAGGTACGGGTCCATTGGGTAATGGCTGGTGCGGATGCAATTAAAGTTAAAGCGTTTAATGGTTTGCACATCGCGCAAAATAATATCGCGCGATAGTGCCTTGCCCTTTACGGGATCATGATCGGGCCGGTTAACGGCGTACAGATAAGTTAGCTTGCCGTTGATGAGCAGTTTGCTATCGTCTTTCCTAAACTCGATACTTCTAAAGCCTACCCTGCAACTCTTAGCCTCCAAAACATGGCCGGTAGTATCTACTAACGAAATTACAAGCTTGTACAAATTGGGTATCTCCGGGCTCCACTTTAAGGGGTTTTTCAATTTGGCCTCCATCAGCGCAAATTTGGCGTTGTCCAACCGGGGGAAAATCTCATTAATAATACTTTCAACACTCCTATCTAAAGGCTTATTCATCAGTGGTTTATTATTCTGGTCGTAAAGTTGAGCCTTAACATGGTAGCCTGCAATTTGCTTGCCTGTTAAATTCTCAATTCTTGGCCGCAGCATAAACCGCACATCCTTGTAATCCTTATCAAGCTTGCCTTGCCAAAAAAAGTCGGCTATGCGTAATTTAGGTTCGGCCAGTAGCATTACCTCGCGGTGGATGCCGCTCATGCGCCATTGATCCTGGTCTTCCAGAAAATAACCATCGCTCCAGCGGATAACCTGTACCGATAAAATATTTTCGCCGGCCTGCAAATAGGGGGTAATGTTAAACTCGGTGCTCATAAAGCTATCTTCGCTGTAACCTAAAAACTTGCCGTTAACCCAAACCTTATAGCCCGAGGCCACGCCGCCAAAGTGCAGCGTAATATTCATATCCTTCCAATCTGCCGGAACGGTAAATGTGCGTTGGTAACTCCCCATGCCATTATAATCAACCGGTGGAAATGGCGGACTAACCGGGCGGAACGGGTAAACGGCACTTTTGTAAATAGGCTTATCATAACCCTGCATTTCCCAACTGCTGGGTACTTCTATTTTTTTCCAGCCGCTTACGCGCGATTTATAAAAATCCTGCGGAGCATCTGCCGGTTTATAGGCAAACGAAAAATCCCATAGCCCGTTTAGCGAGATCATTCTGCCGCTTTTTTCCCTGTCCAGCGTCAAAGCATCGTTAACACTGCTAAACGAATAAGCTGTTGCCCGTGAAGGGTCGCGGTTAATACCATCAACAGATGCATTTTCCCAGGGTTCGGCATTAAAAATTGTAGGCTCGTGCGGTATGGGTGCCGGTGTTTTATCAACCAGTTGTGCAAGCAAAGGTGTTTGGCAAAACAGAGCTAATAATAGTGCCCAGGTTATCTTCTTTGTCATTAAATTTCGGTTAAGCAAGCATCTTTAAAACTAAAGCCCCAGCCGGGCCTGTTATGTGGCGATGCCATTCCATTTTTTATTTCAATGGGATGGTCTATGAGCGGGTCGATCCAGTCGAACGATTCGGCCCCTGCTCCATTCGGTATGGTACACAACAATGGTATATCATAATCTTTATAGTAATGCGGCAAAACAGGTATATTGTAACTCGCAGCTAAGGCAGCACTGTCGCGCCAGGCTTCAACGCCGCCTAAACGCAAAATATCGGGTTGCCATATATCAATGGCGTTACGATTGAGCAATTCGCGCAAGGGTAATGTTGAATATTCGCGTTCGCCCATAGCCAGCGAAATACCGGCCTGAGTACGCAGCAATTGATAACCCTGAAAATCGGTATGATCTATAGGTTCTTCAAACCATTGGATATTAAGCGCACGGGCCTCGCGGGCCAAAGTCATAGCGGTAGGCACCGTCATGCCCTGGTTGGCATCCATCATAATGCCTATGTCGTTGCCAACGGCTTCCCTAACCAGTTTCAGCCTTTCAAGGTCCTCTTTCCAATCGGGCTTACCAACCTTTATTTTAACGGCTTTAAAACCACGTTTTTTGTATCCGGTTACCTCGGCTATCAATTCCTCAACCGAATATGATATCCAGCCGCCGCTGCCATAAATAGGCACTTCGGTGCGCGATGTACCTAAAACCTTCCATATCGGCTGGCCAAGTATTTTGCACCAGGCATCCCACATGGCAATGTTATAAGCAGCTTGCGCCCAACGGTTTATACCTTCGTGCCCAAAGTACTCGTTTGCAGCGTTTATTTTATTAAACACCTTAACGGTATCGCTAACTTCCTCACCTATTACCATTTCGCCAATGTCTTTCATAGCACCCGCAATGGCATTAGAGCTATATTGAAAGCTTAATAAATAGGCCTCGCCCACTATGCCGCTTGTAGTTTGAATACGAAGCACTACAAACGATATTTCGCTAAGCGTATGCGTAGCATCCGAAATTGGTTTTTCCAGTTTGGCTTTAGCCGAGTAAACTGTATAGTTTTTAATTTTATTCATAGGATTATGTATTTAGTTCGCATTTGATCGTTTTGTAATTCATGAGCTTTCCACCTTGTCATTGTGTAGATTAGTTTGTCAAAAATAGAGTTCAAAAATAGTCTTCTGGTTAAAACGAAAATGATATCCATCCAAATACTGTTGCAGGTGGCTTTTACATACTAACTAAATACACAACTTTATTAATTTATACTTATAAAGCGGTGTAAGTTATGGCGTAATTTTTACCTTTCTCAACCGTTAGCTCATAAACGTTATTACCCTTTGATACAATTGTGGCATCCTTACAGGCGGGTTTGCTTTTACTTTTAATACGCAATATGCCTGTACCGCTATCACCCTTAATTTTTATTTCACTCGCGCTGCAATACATTTTAATATCACCATCGGGAGTTGGCACGGTGCCATCCATCCATTTTAAACCACCTAAATTGGGTTCAACTAAATAAGTATTATAACCTGGTGTTAAGGGCTTTATACCTAAATAGTATTTACCCAGCAGGTAAATTGGGCTTGCCCCCCAGGCGTGGCACAAACTTTTGCCAAACGGGCGGCCATACATGGCGTAAACATCGGCGCCGCTTTTATCGGGGTTATACTCTTCCCAAAAACTTGTTGCGCCAAGCTTTAACATGCCGCCCCAATAATCTTTCATTTGTTTAAGCACATAGTCCTGCTCGCCCATAGCGCATAGTGCTTCCAGTTCGTAAAAGCGCATGTATGGGGTGGTTATCTTTTGTATCTTATCGTTAAGCAATACATTTTGCTTAACATCCTGCTTTTGCTGCTCGTTAAAGTAGTTAAAAAAGATAGCGAACATATTGGTATACCGGGTTACGTTGTCGCTTTGTACACCATCAATCAGGCTGTGTACCAGGGCATGTTTTTGTTCGTTCCAGTACAGTTTAAATATTTTGGCTTTAAGTTCGTCGGCAAGGGCCTGGTATTTAGCTGCGCCTTCGGTATCGTTATTTAATTTAGCGCAGGTGGCCATAGTTTCAAGGCTGCGGCAAAACAACAACTGTTCAAAGCTCAGTTCGCCTTTTTTACTCAGGCCGTCGGCCCAATCAATAAACAGCCAATCGCCTGCTAAACCGCTCATCATGCCGTTTTTGTCGCGGCGGGCAAGGCAGTAATCCATCAGGGTTTGCATGCGCGGATAAAACTGCTTGATAAATGTTTTATCGCCAGTGTACTGGTAATAATCGTTGATACTCAAAAACCAGTAAAAAGTATAATCCATTATGGTGTTGATATGGCTGGTTACCGGGTCTTTACCCCGTAAAGCCAATATGGTGCGGGTAACGGTGGGCGAATCAAAAAACGAATAATAATTCATGGCGTAGCTTTGATAAGCATCGCCCGACCATATCCACCTGTCTCGTTTTATACCATCAATAAAAAACTCGCGCGTGGCTAAACTGAGGGTATATTTAGATACATCGTATATTTTGTTCACTTCGGCATCCGAACAGCGGAAACCACCGCGCTCTTTAAGCGGCGCATACTCGTACAACATCGAAACCGAGTCGACACTGATACTACCATCAAACTGTACGTTAACATAGCGCAGCGCCTTTGACAACTCCATAACCGAATCCTTTTTTGCAGGCTCGTTAATGGTAAGTTCATCCAATGTTTCGCAATGGTCAACAGATTGTGCTTCTTCTTTCGATTCGCCGTAGTAAATATGCAGTTTACCTTTGCCTTTTAAGCCGTGCAGCTTAACAAAGCCAAAGGTTTCTTTCCCAAAATCCAAAAAGAAGGAATTAGCGTTTTTATCGCTGCTAACGGCATGTTGCGGCGTTGTTGGCAAGCTAAATTTTGAAGGCGGCATTAAAGGATTGTTAAAATTCCAGGCACCGGCATTCAAATAAACAGTGCCCGATTTATCTGATACTTTGCCCGTGGCATCTATCCATTCCTTATCCTCAAACGTAGTAAGCCAGGTACCGTCAGAAACTACGGTATTCCCCTGCACAAAAACAGATGGTACCCTATCCTGGCAGTATACCTTTAAACTTAACTTATGGTGCCCGGCAGGTACAGTAATACTTTTGGGGTAGCCCACAAAAGCCTGTCCGTCAACCTTAACGTTATAGGTTCCCTCAACGTAAAGTTTAACTTCTTCGGCAGCCGGCACATCAAAATCCTTATGAAATTCAACCAGTACATAATGGCTGTCCATTTTCCAAAGCACAGGCAAAAACGCGCCACGGTCGGTGCGGCGGTTTTGCATTTTATTACCAAGCCAAACCTCAAAATCGCCGGGGTAATAAATCCAGGTAGCCTTTTTGGCTTGCGCCGATGCAAGGTCCGTCGCAAACAAACCGCATAATAAAAAAATGTAAACTATCTTCTTCATAAATTCAAATTGGTCAAAATCAAAAATTCAAAAACACATCTTCCATCTCTTGTTCCCCCTTCAGGGGGCTAGGGGTTTAATTAAAATACAGGTATAAACCAACCATAATTAAGCTTAACAATATCCACGAAAGTTTAACCTTGTTTGTAGTTGTCCATACAGGTGTTTCGGCTTTTTCATCTACAACATAGATTTGCGGAGAGGGGTCGAACAACGAGATCAGCACGGCCAGTATAATCAGCAAAGCAAATATCAGGAAAGACAACATCAGGTAATGCGGCCAAAAATGAAATTTGGAGGCAGGCAATACCCAAAGGTAAACCACACCCGTACCCAAACTAATTACCGAACCTGCCGACAATACAAAATTTACCGCCTTGCGCGAAGTACGTTTCCAAAAAACAGAGAGCAAAAACACTACCGCCAATGGCGGCGCTATAAAGCCGAGTATGGATTGAAAAACATCAAATAAGTTCAGATCTTTAATGCTATCAATAGCCAGGGCCATGCCGATGGCAAAAATACAGCCGGCAATAACCGTTAAGCGGCCTGTTTTTATAATTTGCTGGTTTGATGCCTGCGGGTTAATTTTTTTAACATAAATATCCATGGTGAACACCGTGCTCAATGCGTTTAGCGATGAGCCTATGGTGCCAACTAAAACGGCAATTAATACCACGATAACCAGTCCGTTCATCCCCGGAGGGAAAAGGTTGGTCACCATTGTCATGTAAGCCTCGCTGGGGTCCTTTAAATGCGGGAACAAAATATAGCAAAGTATTCCCGTAAGGATAAATAGCGGCAACGAAAGTATTTTAAGCCAGCCAATAAAGCTTACGCCCAACTGCCCCTGCTCCAGATTTTTGGCACCTAATACGGATTGCACCATGGCCTGATCGGTACAGAAAAACGCTATTGCCGAAACCGGGTAACCCAACAAGATAGCGTACCAGGGATATTTAGGGTCGTTTGCCGGATGGATCAACGTCCAATAATTAGCGGGTACGCCATGAAATACCGCCGATAGGCTGCCAACCTTAATAACCCCTAAAATATTAAGCGTTAGCGATACGCCGATAAGCAGCAGCATTTGAAAAATATTAACCTTAGCTATGGCCTTTAACCCTCCCGTAAAGGCAAACAGCCCCGCAAACGAAACCAGCACAATAACCGATTGCCACATGGGGATACCCAACACCTGCCTAACCAGCAAGCCGCCGGCAAACAACCCTAACGAAAGCCACGAAATAAGCATTTTAACCAATGCATACCAGGCCAAAATATTTTGAGTTGAATCGCCATAGCGGTTACCCATAAACTCGGGCATGGTGGTAACCTTGGCAGCCAAATAACGCGGGGCAAAAACCATAGCCAGCAGCATTAAAAACACAAAGGCATACCAATCGAAATTAGCACCCACTATGCCCGAGCTAAAACCGATACTTGCAAAGGCCAACAATAACGACGGCCCAACATTGGTTCCCCACATGTTAAAGCCAATACTTGCCCAACCTAAACTTTTGTTAGCCAAAAAGTACGATTCCTCCTTATTGCGACCCACAAAACTGGCCCTGTAGCCAATCACTATCAAAATCACCAGGTAGGCTACTACAATGCCGTAATCCAGGGCGGTAAGGCGGTTAACTATACTATTCATATTTTAGTGATTGGGTTATTGGTTAGGTTTAATTTATAATATCATCAACGCTACATCATTGCGGTAACAAGCAATGATGCTCACGCATTCGTTCCCCCTTCAGGGGATTAGGGGGCTAACTTTGTATTCATTCAATATATCGTTTATCTTAACAGGCACTCCGGTTTTCAGTGTACGATCCATCGCTTGCAGCAAAGCAATAGTACCAATACCCTCTTTCAAATCGGGATAGGCGGTAAAATTTTGTTCAATGCTATCTGCAAAGTATTCCAAGTAATTCTGGTACTCACCGGCATGGTGACTTTGGCCCTCAAAACGGAAGTAGTATTTTATAGTGCTATCGCCCCAGGTAACTACTTTCTCTTCACCGGTTTTATCGGTAATGGCATACCGTAGCTCATGGTAATCCGCTTGCGATGCACCTACCGTTCCCCTCAAAATAACGCTCATGCCGCTATCGCGCTGTGCAGGTTGGGTTGGGCCGGTGTAGGCGCCGCTTACGCGGGCTATGCGCCCATCGGTTGCTTTAAAAATAAAGTGCATGGTATCTTCATTTTTTAAACCCGCATTTCTGCCATTCGCGCTTATCATGCCATAGCCCATTACCTCTTCAATATTGGGTAAGTACCAACGGATAAAATCAACCGGGTGACTCAAGCCGCCGTATAGCCATTTAAACGACGACTCCAATGCCCAGGGCTTTTCTAAAAACCAACGATGATCGGCATGGTAATGGCTTTCAACTGTAATTAAATCGCCAATAAGGCCAGCTTCAAAATCCTTTCGCTGCCGTTTGGCAGGTTCAAAAAAACGGGAACTTTGGCCAACAAATATTTTTTTGCCAACCTTTTCTGCCAGTTCTATCAGCTCGTTAGCGTCCGATAAATTATCAATAAAGGGTTTGGTGCAAACCACATGTTTATGATGCAGCAAGGCTTGCTTAATGTGCCCGGCATGTAAATGATCGGGCGTGTAAATGGCTATCACATCAATTTCGGCATCATTAAGCATATCCTCATAGTTGGTGGTATAGCTATGAAAATTAAATTCTTCGGCACGCTGCTTACACAATTCTTCGTTCCTGTCGCAAATTGTTTTCAGTTCCCATTTAGAGCTCTGTAACGCTGCCGACATGGTGCTCCGGCCTTCGCCTAATCCTAATATTCCTAATTTGAGCATGGGTTGTATTTGGTTATTGAGTGATTTAGTTGTTGAGTTATTAGGTTATGGTTTTGTTGCTTTTCCTGATTCTGGCTTCTTGATTCTTGCACCTCATTATACAGGTTTAAAAAACACCCAGGTTTCTCCTTTTTTAGTACCCGGGATTCCCTCCTGGTACTTCGACATTATCTTATTCCATTCATCAACTCTCGGGTTATTTTTTGTAGTTAAAGGATTCAGTTTGTCCAGACTTTCACCTTTCGGGATGCTAATGATAAGCATCAACTGCCTGCCGTTTTTAAACACCAGTAAACGCTGAAATTTTGCATTACAAAAACCCTGTGAAACCTGCGGCCATTTTTCAAATTGGGTTTTATGATAGTTTAAATATTCCTGCTGCATTTTAGGGTTGGCCACCAGGTTGGCGGTTAATAAAATATTATCCAGTCTAAGGGCACTCTTCTTTTCCGTGCTGCAATTAGTTCGCTCAAAATCATAAAACGGATCTTGATAAAGCTTGACGGTACAATTTTTAAACGCCGTTTTTATCTGTTCATAAAAACGTTTATACCCATCGCCGTAAATAACAAAATGGTTTTTCCATTGGTAAATATCATGGGCATCAATAAAAGTTTGCTTTGCACAAAAACTTAATAACTTATCCTGCTCGGTAGCCCCCCCTTGGTAAATAATCTCTATTACCACCGGCTTTTTTAATGCCTGTGCATTGCTTTTGATTGAGCCGCACAACAAACCAAGCACTACTAACAAAATACACAAATACTTAATAATAAGATTATTATAAATTTTAACTATAGTCATTATTTAAGAGTGATTTATAGGTTGATTTGCCGGGTTATTTACTCGCTCTTTAAGCAGATATTGATAGGCTGGTTGTAAACCTGCCTCGTTTTTTATCTTGATGGGTACCGTTGGCCCGTTGTTTTCCCAGGTATTTCCCGGCCCGTTAGCGTTCTTTAAAAAATTTTCGGCAGGGCACCAATTGTCTTTTATGGTGATGTAGGATGAGCCTTCATCCAGGTATAAGTAAAACCAGTGTACCGGGTCGTGAGCGTAAGGCGCTTTGTATATGGAGTCGACGTAGTTCTCGGTTATTAATGTTCCGGGCTGTGCCGATAGCGTGTAAATCCCGGCCACATCATACATGTGCTTGGCGTAATGGCTAATCTTATTTGCATAAATACGGTTATTGCTCATGGCGTTTATGGTCTTGGTCCAGCCCCACCCTACGCTAATTGCGGTATACGATGTTTCGCAAATTTCATTATGTTCAATGTTGATGTTTTTAACGTAGCCTGCGCCAATGCCAACACATCCCCAGTCTTCGTTGCTTACATCGGTAACCAGGTTATTGGTTATATGTTCGTTGGTGCAAACCTCCCGCAAATCTTTGGGATTATAAGGCAAATGTACTTCGGTTGATTCATCCGAAAACACACCCGTTAGTATGCCCGTTCCGCCAATATCTTTAAATAGGCAACCTTTAATTTCATCGTCGTGTGTGCCGCGCTGGTAATCTAAACCTGTAGAAGCGAGGTGCTCAAACCGGCAAGCCTCAAAGCCGGTATTATTAGCATAAGCTACCTGTACCGCCGCAGCCGGGCGACCCACCCATGCTTGATTTTCCAAACCTTTTTTATCCGGCGTACCGGGTATTTTGAGCTTATAAGCATCAAGCATATACATGCCCGCCTGGTGCGGAACGAGGCCCGCTTGCGACGGCCTTAACCACGAGGAATGCTCAAAAGCTATTCCTTTGAAATACACATGGCTAACCGGGTTATCAATACTACCTTCAATTTTTACCAATGTTTCGAGCGAAGGCACAACAGCATTTGCCGATGCCATATCCTCACCTTTGCGGGGCCAATAATAAATTTTTCTGCTTTTTGTATCCAGATACCACTCGCCGGGTTCATCTAAAAACTGTAAAGCGTTGGTTAAATAAAACGCCGAGTTGCCCGCTTTTTTTGAGATGAATGGCGCAGGCCAGGGATGTTCCGACTGGATGCGGCTCTCCGGTTGTTCAAAACTCAGTTTGGCACTATCGCCCTGCAACTGTATAGCTTTGATGCGTAAAACGGCAATAGCCCACCATTGGTGGATAAACATTTCCATACCCACAACGCCGCGAAGGTTGCCCGTTTTAGGCTTTGGTATCCAACAGGTTTGTTCTTTGTGGTTCCACGATAGAATGCGGCTCATACTATCCGCATTAATACTGCGGGCGCGGGTAGCCTTGCGGTTATTAACCCAAAGCTGCCTGTAATTAAGTAAAGCACCCGCAACCGTTGGTGCATCGGCAACCCAAACATTTCCTTTAGCCACGGCTGCCAAGCCGAGTAGCGAAGCTTTTTGCTTTTGCCAGCCTTGTATGTTTACGCCCCCGCTTAATACAGGCACTTCGCCCGGTGCAGCTTCTATTACAGTTGGACTGGCAGCCGTACCCGAATCTTCCGGGCGTACAAAAAGTGGTTCAAATAATTGGTATGTGCCACCTCTTAAAATAATGTGGATTCCGTTTTTAATCGACTCATCATTTAACCTGCGCAATTCCCTCGCCCTACGCAAAGCTGCCAACGGTGTTGCCATGGGCTGATCTTTAGTACCAACATTTTGATCTGAGCCTGTTGGCGATACCCAAATATCTGCGGCGTTTGTGCTTAGGGTTAAGAGTAAAAAAGCTATAAGTATCACACACTTAAAAAGCCTATGGCTTGTATAATTCCCCTTTTGGGAATAATAGCCCATAAAAAGACAAAGAGAAGTTTTAAAGAGTTGGGCGATTCCCTCCCAACGGGAGGGTGTAGGGAGGGCTTTATGCGAGGGCAAGGCGACTAAACCCCTCCCTGCCACTTCACAACCTAACGCACCCCTCCCCGAGGAGGGAGTAAAAAACCATCTGCAATACAATAGGCTATTCCTCTCAGGAGGGGAATTCACCTGATTATTATAGAACGATATATTTCTGACTCCTATCATTTACGATTGAAATACCGATTTAACATAAGTTGTATTGGCTCCAAAGTTCCCCTTAACATCTTTGGTATTATTTTTATCGCGCGAGCGTTCAATTACCAGCCAGCCGCTCCACTTCATTCTATCTAAGGTTTTCTTTACCTTTTCCATATCTATCTTAGGGTCGTTTTGCAACCATACGCCGTCGGTATCGCTGCAATGTATCTGGCAGATGCGTTTTTTACCCAACGTTTCAAGCTCTTTGCTTACATCCCTGCCATTGTCGCAGGCGTTGGCAAAATTGAAATAGCTTTGTACCGCTTTACAGCCAATTTCGTCCAGCAGTTTCACTTCGTCGGCGGCGGGCAATGCGGTTTCAATACCAATGGTTATACCCATCGCTTCGGCTTTTGGGCCAATGGCTTTCAGGCGTTCTATTATGGCCGGGCGCAATTCCGGCTTTTTAACAACGTCGCTTCCGCCGAGGGGTAAAAACACCACCTTTACATTCATGGCCTTTGCGGTATCCAGGCAATCCTGCACCATACGGTCAACCCCGTCGCGCTCGGCGAACGATTGTGCGTAGAAACCCGTCATAGCCAACGAACATATTTCCAGATCAAGTTCTTTAGCCTTATCCAAAAACTGTTGCCTGACCTCCGGCGTAGCTAACTGGCTATCGAAGGTTACCCGGTTACCTAAACCACCCATATCAACCTCAACCCCATCAGCACCAATATCCTTAGTGAGCTGGAAGGCACCCAGTTTTTGGCGTTTCAATATCATCAGGTCAACCACGGCAACTTTATATTTTTGATTAGGGGCCGAAAAAACATTGGCCCAAGATGCGTTTCTGGCCAACACTAAACCACCGGTTAACATAGCAGTGCGTCCTAAAAAATTTCTCCTGTCCATTGTTGCTAATCGTTCTTCTTTATTTTTCATATCCTGAAGCTTTATTATTTGATGGCCGTTGCCTCATTAAAAACCTTCTGCATCTGCTCAAATCCGTGTATGGCATTCGCAGGCAAACGCTCGCCCTTATCGCCAAACACATATAGCGCCTGCTCCTTTTCAACAGTACTTTTTGTTTCGTCAATATTGCCGTCGGCATCCTCAACGGCTTTAATATCCAGGCTCAGATGCTGTGCCATAAACGCATACATGGCTTTGCGTTTTGATATGCCATAATCATGACCTTCATTAGCTAAATGCACATTTTTAACCTGATCGATTTTGCCGTAATAGCCGTAAACTTTTTGCAGATAAGGGAACTCTATTTCGGGAACGTTCGCTGTCCAGTCTTTCCCATCCGACACTACCAGTTGCGGTTTGGGCGCAAACATAGCGGCCAATTCCGGGTTGTCCGTTCCGCCTTCGCATAAATGAATAGGCATCCCGCTTTCTGAAAGTGAACCACCATAAAAATAGCAAGATAGCATCACCACCGGTACGCTTACCTTAATACGATCATCCAATGCCGAAAGTAAAAAGGTTTGGCTGCCCCCGCCCGATGCACCGGTAATACCCAGGCGGTTAACGTCCGCTCCTTTTTGAGCCTGCAAAAAATCAATGATGCGCAAACCATTTAAAGCCTGAATGGACATGGCTAAACTGCGGTTATGATCTTCAAACTTAAATTGCAGCATAGATTCGCCCCAGGCAAACAGATCGTAACTAAAAGCCATGGCACCCATGCGGGCAAGCGTGGCGCAAAGTTTTTGCTGGTCTTTATTGTAGCGCCCGCTCTGGAAATGGCCATTAGGCGCAATAACTACAGGTGCCTTCCCTTTGCTTTTAGCAGGGCGGTATAACGAGCCACATACATATAAACCGGGTAGGGTTTCAATAGCTACATTTTCGATAGTGTAGCCGTCCATTTGCCGTAAACGGGTAATTATGGGTGCTGAATTGGGCTTTTTGGGCATCGGCGAAAGCCCGAGCGTACTGAGCATACATGCGCGGATGGCATATTTACGTTTCTCGAAACTTGGTACATCGTTGTATAACGACGACAGGTAATCCAACTGTTGTTTACCGTCTTCCACCGTCCAGCGGGGGTAATCAAACTTGCGAAGCTTGTACACATTTCCTGTTTTGGGGAACGAAATATCAAGCGGCGTTAATATGTTATTAAGTGTTTTGTCAACATCGGGCCTAAACCGCCATTTGGCAAAGGTAACCACCTGGCCCTTAACCAAACTTTCATCATATTTAATTTGAATGTGAAAGCGGGCCTCAATTTCACTAAGCACTTGTTTTAAAGGCTCTTTTAAGCTATCATCTGCACTTTGCTGCGCTACGGCTTTGGCCGATAACATCAGTAAAAAAACGAGAGCCGTACAAATCCTTTTAATCATCATACTTATAAATCTTTGGTATCGCCGGTTGCTACGGGTAAAGTATAACCCTCTACCTTGGGCCATTCGCCGTTTTTAATCTCCACCATTTTTAGTTTCGATGGGTCAACCACCACATGTTTAATGCGCTGCCTGCGCCAGGTATATACAAAATGCACCAGGCCATCGCTAGTTTGTATTACAGCGGGATAAGAGTATTGACTTATGGGCGAATCTTCCAGTATCAGCGATGCAAACCAGGTTTTACCATCTTTTGATATAGATACATTTAATGGTGTCCGCGCGCCTTTAGCCAAAATGCCCGGTGGCAATACGTGGTTATAAACCAGCAACTGCCTGCCATCCTTCAATGTTACAGCATCCGTACCCGAATTATTATTGGGAAGGGACGTTTTAGTCAATGGCGACCACGTTAAACCATTATCAGCCGACCAGGTTTCTAAAATTGCCCGGTTTTGGCTGCGGCAAAGGGCTTGCAAGCGGCCATCTTTATAAAACAGTATACTGGGTTGTATGGCGCCCTTGGTATCGCCGTTGGCAACGGGACCAATCAGTTTCCATGTTTTACCGCTATCGGCACTCAATTCAAAATGGGTTTTCCAACCACTATCTTCGGTGCTGGATGGGGATAGGATATTGCCGTTGCTCAACAGTACAGGCTTATTTTTAATAGGGCCCAAAATGCCATTTGGCAAAGGCTGCTGCTCGCCCCAGGTTTTACCACCGTCTTTAGATGTTTTGTAAAAACCTTTCCAGGTTGAGGGTTTAGGCCCAATTTTGTAAAACAATATCAATTCGCCCTTTGGCACCTGGAACAAAACAGGGTTCCAACAAGCATCGCGGGTAGTGTCCGGGTGAATACCATTAGCCACATTCTCGGGCGTCGACCACTTACCATTCTTTTTTTGGTGGCTCACCCAAATGCAAACATCGGGGTTACGCTCTTTTGTACCACCAAACCATGCGGCAACAAGGCCCTCGCTGGTTTCGGCAATGGTAGCGGCGTGGCATTCGGGGAAAGGGGCTTTTTCAAAAATAAACTCGTCGGTTTTAATTCCCCTTCGCCAAGGATTTTTTTGTTGGGCAAATGTTGTGTTTGCTATGAAGCATAATAACAAGATAGTGAGAACCTTAAATAAAAAATAATAATGTGCGGTTCCGCTTTTGAGCAAGTTGGAGGGGCGTGCTCTCATTGTGGCATTGCGCATAGACACACCCCTGCCATTACTCAACCCAACGCTCCCCCTCTCGAGAGGGGAATTAAAAAATAGATTTTCAATATCTCCTATCATCATAATACTGACTTAAATTCATAACTCCCGGAGCCAACCTCTAACACGGCTCTCCCCTTTTCCATCCTCAAAAATTTCACTCCTTCAACAGCACTGATACTCTTGCCCGATTCTAAGACATCGCTAACAGAGGTAGCCGGAACATAAACTATAGCCGAACTATTTGCCGGAATGGTAATGTTCCAATTAAAGCTTTTACCCTCTTTTTTCCAGTTACTCTTAATCATACCATGAATAGAATGGTAGCTGGCTTTAACATAGTCCAAACCGTTTGCGGGTTCGGGTTTCATTATCAGTTGTTTAAATGCGGGTTTTAAAGGGTTGGCTTTTATCCCGGCAAGGTCTTCGTAAAACCACACCAGCAAATCGCCCAGTAGCATTACATGGTTTTGCGAATTCATTTGCGGACTTGCGGTATCACCGTTCCACAATTCCCAAAAGGTTGTAGCGCCTTTGTTTACCATATATCCCCAGCTTGGGTAATCGGTGTTTGATACGATGTGATAAGCAATGTCGGTGCGGCCATTATCGGTTAGGCTACGCATTAACCATTGCGTGCCTATTACACCTGTGCTGATGTGGCCGGTATTATCAATCAGTATCTTATCCTCAATGTTTTTAAAAACCGCTTTGCGGTTGGCCTGCGGAACCATATCAAAATACATAGGCAGCAGGTTTGATGTTACCGAATTATTGCTGTAGCGATTTGTTTGGCTGTTAAAAAACTCCTTGTTAAAAGCAGTTTTGATGTTAGCCGATAAAGCAGCATAACTTTTAACATCCTCCGGTTTATTTAGCACTTGTGCAAAACGCTGCATCAATGTTAGCAGCCTATAGTAGTATGCGGTTGCTATTAAATGCCCATCGGTAGTACGCAGGGTATCTTTAGAATGTATCAAAGTAGGCGATTCTGGCGGAACGCACCAGTCGCCATATTTATCTTTGGTTACAATGTAATTGGTCATGTATTTGGTTTGCATATACCCCAGCCATTTCTTCATCGAATCGTAATGCTTTGCAATGGGTTTGGTATCGCCGTATTGTGTATACAGCATGTCGGCTACTATAAGGTATGTTGCAGGCCACGTTACGTCGTCGCTGTAATAATTCCAGTAAGCGGGTGCAACATCGGGCAAACCACCTTCCGGTTTTTGCGATTCTTCGATATCATCAACCCATTTGGCGTAAAGCTTAGCGTTATCAAACACAAAACTTTCGCTGTACGATCCCGTAGCATGGTCGGCCAGCCAGGGCATACGCTCGTTGCGTTGCGGGCAGTCCAAAGGCATCCCCTTGTAATTAGCGCGGATACCCCAGTACGCATTGCGGTATATTTTATTAATAAGCGTGTTTGATGTTTCAAAACGGCCCACGTTTTCAAGGTCGTCATTTACTACCTGTCCTTCAAAATCATCAACGGTGGGCACGCCGGGGTAGCCCACAATTTCTACATATCTAAACCCGTGATAAACAAATATTGGGTGCCATACTTCGGTTTCACCGCCTTTTAGGGTATAAACATCAGTAGCTTTTGCATCCCTCAAATTAGCCACATACAGTTCGCCGTCGCTTTTGGTAGTTTCGGCAAAACGCAATTGCACCTTTTGGCCCTTTGTGCCCTTTACCCGCATTTTAAGCCAGCCCGCCATATTTTGGCCCATGTCCATTACATAGGTTGTTGCGTTTAACTTGGTAATCGCTTTTGGCTTAATAATTTCAGTAACCCTGATCTTTTCATTCATCTGGGCCACCAACTTACCGCCGGGTGCTTGTACCAATTCGGCTTTAAGCCATTTAGCTTCATCGTATCCGGGCAGCACAACTCTACTATGCGGACTGGTTATTTTTGTTTTTCTCGCATCGGCCCAACCTGTTAATTCTTTATTGGCATCATATTCTTCACCGTCGTATTCGTTGTTTGTTCGTATCGGGCCATCGGCGGTAACCTTCCAGTTGTCGTCGCTGCCAATCGTCATGTGTTTTGTTGGCGTGCCGTTATTATATTCAATATCCATTTGCAGCAGCATTTTTGGATAGCCGAAAGTCTTAATTTTTTGAGGTTTATAGTTTTGCCTCATGGTAAAAAACCTTCCATTGCCTAAAACAACGCCTACGGTTGCAAAACCACCGGTCAAGTTTTCGGTAACATCGTAAGTATTATATTTAACCGACTTTGTAAAATCTGTTGGCGAAGGTGCCATAACCTGGTCTCCAATGCGCTTACCATTAATATATAGCTCATATAACCCCAAGCCAGAGATATAAACCGTGGCCCTTTTTATTCCGCCCGGCAATTCAACTTCTTTACGGAAATACCTTGCCGATAACCTTGAAAACTTAGAAACGCTATCCCAGGCAAACGATTTATCCAGCCCTATCCATTTGGCTTTCCAGTCGCTGGGTTTTAATAAACCCATGCTCCATTTAGCAGGTTCGCTCCATTTGCTTTCGCCTTTATTGGTGGTAACCTGTACCTTCCAAAAACAAGCCATCCTGCTGTTTAGTGTTTTACCCGCATAATCAACCTGTACCGATTGCCCGGATTTGATAGTTCCCGAATCCCAAAGATCGCCTGCGTTAGCTGCCAGCTTTTCGGGAGACGAAGCAACCATGATATGGTAGCCTGTTTGCTGTACATTGCGTTCTCCGGAAATGATCTCCCAGCTTAAACGCGGGTTAACCGCATCTATTCCCAAAGGATCAACCAGCATTTCGCAACGCAAATTTTGTAAGGCAATGGCTACAGTTGCCTTTTCGCGAAACGAAAAAAGACTCATGCTACTGCCAGTAAGCAATAACAATAATAAGGGATAAGCTATTTTAGTGAGTTTCATTTGCCCGAAAAATCAAAGTATAAGGTGATTGATAACGCCATATCTATGTCCTTGTAATAATCAAAATATTTGTTTGGCATACCCTGCGGCCCCAATTTTTCCGGCTTTTGCGATTTGGTACCGATAGGCGAAATGCCGTTCATAAAAGATATATCGCCCGATGGGAAAGCCGGAGCCGTATTATATACCTTTTTAGGATTGGCCGGGGTAAACAAACGCATAAATACGTCGCGGTTATCACAAATAATAGTAATGGGTTGGGCGGTAGTGTTCAGCTTCATCCAATACAGGTTTGAGTAATAACCCTTAAATTCGGGGTACTCCAAATTGGGTTGCCCGGTTATGGTGTTGTTATAGGTTTTATCCCAAATGCCTATCTGCGTGCCTTTCATCCGATTTTTCCAAACCCGGTAAGGGCCATCGCCTAAATAAGTTACACCTTTCACATCCTTTTCGGGATAGGAGAAACTTACCCCAAGCAAATTCCCTTCTTCGCCAATGGGCCAGTATTTTACAGTTAACTTAACCCATCCCGATGGGAAGATAGTCCACTTTAACTGTGCCTCATTTGCTTTTTTCTCAAATGTAGCTTCAACTACCAAACTGTCATTATCGTAATGGTAGCTCAACTTTTGGAAACCGGTTTTCTCCCAGCCTTCGGCCAGTACCGGGCCGTTGTTAAAAGGTATGTTACCTTTCGGGTTTTTAACGCTCATTAACAAGCCCGAATTCCGGTTAAATTCCACCTCAACACCATTAGCACGCACTTTGTATAGCGAATCTGTTTCTTTAATAACAGGTTTGGCGGTACCCGCGGTGCTAATCATTTGTTTGGTTACTTTGTTATTGTTGCTTAACGGATAGCTCCAGGTAAATAATTCGTGATGGGTTACGTCATAAGCGGTTACATACAGCACATCATAGTTTTGCCAGCCCAAAGGCAATTGCATTTGCAGATAGCCAAATTGCCCCGGCGCAATATCCGGCGAAGCAATAGGGCCCGATTTAGCTGTTACAGCGGTTTTGTGATAAGGATTATCAAAGCCGGCCAGTTTATACGTAAAACTGCACTGCTTAATATTGGTGTATAGGTAACGGTTCTCCATCCGTATTTTACCGTCAAATGCCGGGGTTACTTCGCGTGGTTCCATGTGTACGGGGCACCAAATTTCTTTTATGGCGTAATAACTGCCTTCTTTTTCGCGGTAAGGGCCAACTATACCATCAGGTGCATGGTCGCCGTCCGAATCCAGTTCGCCGTTTTTATCAGTTCGTACCACATCCTCATCCAAAAAGGCCCAGATAAAGCCTCCTGCCGATAGCGGTGTGTGCCACATCAGCTCCCAAAAATCATCCAATCCGGCACCTGCGCCGCCGTCGTACAAACCATGTAAAAACTCTGTAGGGAAGGTTACATCGTGGCCATGCAAATTAGTAGCCGTACCGTAATCGTAATTAATATAATGCTGCGTGTTGATACCTTTATATATTGCCCAGGGATGTATTAATGGGCGTTTTTGTATATCGTACTGGCCGAACAGGTGGTCAAGGTCAAAATTAAAGCCGCCCTCGTTACCGTTATCCCAAATAACTATTGATGGGTGATTAACATCTCTGGTTATCATTTCTTTAACCAGTTTAGAGCCTACCTGTGTATCGTAATAACTATGCCAGCCGGTAAGTTCGTCCAACACAAAAAGTCCGAGCGAATCGCAAACGTCTAAAAAATGCTCATCGGGTGGATAGTGCGACATCCGAACGGCATTCATGTTAATGTCCTTTATCAGCTTAACATCTTCTATGCTGATGTTTTTATTAACGGCTCTGCCTGTTGTTGGCCAAAAGGTATGGCGGTTAACGCCTTTAAACTTCACCTTTACGTTGTTTACATAAATGCCATCATGCTCGCGAAACTCCACGGTACGGAAGCCGAATTTTTGCTTTACTACATGGATAGCTTTACCATTGCTTACCAAGGTAAATACAACCCGGTATAAGTTTGGAAACTCCGGCGACCATAGTTTTGGTGACGAGGTGCTACCTTGCAAATGCACCACACTATCACCTTTATTAATGGCAGCCTGAAAAGCCGCACCAACCTTTACACCACTAACGGTGTAAAATTGCGCAGATACCTTGCTGCCAACTGTAGCATTATCTAAAAACACATTTGCGCTAAACTGGCCGCTGGCCAGGCCATTTACTGCAACGTGGCTGATGTGCTGTTGCGGTGCGGCCTCCAAATAAACCGGCCGATAAATACCTCCAAATATCCAAAAGTCACCTTTGCGTTCGGCAGCGTTTACCGATGTATTGGCCGAATGCTTATCAACCGTTGCTTCCAACAAATTTGTATCGCCATATTTAAGCAGTTTACTTATATCGTATTTAAATCTGTAAAAAGAACCCTGGTGTATATCGCCCGCCAACTGGCCGTTTAGTTTAACGCGGGTATCGGTCATGGAGCCCTCAAATACAATGTTGATATTTTTACCTTTCCAGGAAACGGGCACCTTAAACTCATACTTATATTGGCCCGACTCTTTACCTCTTACGGTATCTTTATCCAGACCATAATTATATTTGCCGAACCCTTGAAACTCCCAGTTTGACGGCACCGGAATGGTCGTCCACTTACCCGAATTTCTCCCCGCAGTACAAAAAAATTGCCAGTTAACGGTATGGTCGCTTCCTGTGCCTGATAGGTATAGCTTTTCTGTTTGCTGCGCGTAAGAGAAGCAGGAAGTAAGAAGCAGAATGCCGGATGCTATGGTTCGTATCAAATTGCGCATAATCAATTAGCGGTAAATTTTAAAGGGTTATCGGTACGGAACGGCCCGGCAGGTAAACCTTCTTTATTAAACAAATTAGGACCTGCTAATTGATTCCAGGCAAAGCGCACGGCAACAGGCACGGGTACATCCCGCGACGATACCATTACTTTATTGCCCACAATAACCGCATCAGCAGGTACAAATTTTCCGTCGGCACCTGCAATGGTAAACCAGCTTAATGCCTTGCCATCTTTACTTACCAAACCGCTACCTGTACCTGTAAAAGAAAGGGCTATTTTATTGCCCACAACCAGCATAGATTGATACATAGGCCCCGAATACACTAAGTTTTTACCGTATGTTTTAGCCAAAGCTACCAGTGCCAGCCTGCGGCCAACTTCCCATTTATAGGGCGGGTGCAGGTTTGGGGTTATATCGGTTAGGTCGGTAGTTACTATCATCCCTGTGTTGGGGATGGCCAGCGCCATAGTTTGCACTTCCCAAAACTCAGCTAACCGTTCGGCAGGAAGCCCGGGTATCAACTTATCATAGTTATAGGGTACTATTTGCACATAATAAACCGGCATCATTTTCTCGTTCCATAAGTTTCTCCACGAGTTAAACAGTGCTTCCATTTTATAAGCATAGCTAATGCTTTCTACCATGTTGGCTTCGCCCTGGTACCATAAAAAACCTTTTATAGCAAAAGGTGCCAAAGGCTCAATCATGCTGTGATAAAACTTGCCGCCCTCTTTCCAAAAAGCTCCCTCATGCTGAAAATATGGTATCGCAGAATATGCACCTTCGGGGATCCAGGGTTCAATTGCGCTTCCGCTGATTGCGGCGCAAACCACACCCACCGGAACATGCAATTGGCTACGCAAATTTTTAGCGAAAAAATAGCCCGCCGCCGAAAACGATTTCAGAGCCGAATCCTGCGCCAAGTTCCACCGGGCCAAATAATTGCCTTTGGTTTGAAGGTTTTTTTGGTTCACCCAAAATATACGGATACTTGTATCGTGCGCGTGTGCCAGTTCATCAACCGGGGAGTTTTTGTCCAAACTGTCGGGTTTTCTCACCTTACTGTTCTTGCGCATCTCATATTCCATGTTTGATTGGCCCGAGCATATCCAAACCTCTCCTACCAAAATATTATCAAGCGTAATTGTGTTTGTTCCCGATATTGTCATCGTTTCGGGTTTCTCAGAAGCCGATAATGGGTTAAGTACTACCTTCCAGTTTCCCGATCCATCTGTAACCGTATTTTTTAGCTGCTTACCAAACTTCACACTCACTTTTTCGCCGGGAGTGCCTGTTCCCCAAATGGGTAATAGCTTTTGTTGTTGTAACACCATACCACTGCCAATAACACGGGGTAAAACAATTTCGGCATGTGTTTTTGGGGAGACAAACAACCCAAAAACAAGCAGCAAAGTGGCCGTATATAATTTGTAATTAATCATCAGAAATTTTGGGTTGAAAACGATTTGATATAAAACACCGCCGGTTTATCACGCTCACCCGCTTGTGGCAAATCATAGTCCTGGTCGGTTGGTGTATCAGCATTGGGGAACCTGCGTACGCCACCCGTACGGAATACTACACGTTTTACACTCAATACAGGTGCAAAAAACAAACCCGGCGACAAATCTTTACCATCAATATTGAGATAATAAAAACGAGCATCGGTATTCAATTTCAAAATAATGTGGTATGCTTTATTGGCCTCATATTTTTTGAGAATGCTTTTGGCGCGATAGCCGGCCTTGGATATAAATGCGCCTGTCGAATCGAGCGTGAGCCTGATGGCAGCATCGCCTTTGGCGTTTTGGAACTCAATATCTAACATCCCATTGCTGTTTTGCCCAGCCACTACAGTAAAATCAACCAGTAGTTTTTTCGATTCGGGTACAACACGCTCGGCGCGTGCGTAGTCAAATTTATCTTCGTCGTGCAGGGCAAGGGCTTTTGTTCCATCAACCATTTTTTCAATCTGCACCTTAGCCCACTGCGGGCTAAATGTGTTCCACTTATCCAGTTCCCTACCGGCGGGCATGGTGTTAAAATCTTCATTGGCATGCGCATCGGCAACATCGGTAACCGGCACCGGGATTGATGATACCCAGATGTCCTCCTTATTCATGCTGTAGGTAACCCACAACTTACCGTCGGGCACAACGCCGTTGCCTTCTTCAATGCCGCGCACATATTGCGGCCCGTACGATTTATATGCTCCGCCATAACGCATGGTGCTTATTTCGCCATTTACAAGCAACAAATTGGTATAATCTAAACCGTCTCTACTAACTGATATCGCCAGGGGCCACCTAAATTCTGATGGATTGTAAACCGTTGCATATTTACCGTCCGATGTTTTTTGCCCCCATATTTTGGCGTTGCTGTTAACAAACCGGGGTGCGCGCGTAACGGCTCCCCAGGTTTTACCATCGTCTTTACTGATGGAGGTCAAGGCATTTTTCCATAAGCCTACCGTTCTGCCGTCTGGCAAGTGGTAAAAGTTAAACGCCTTATAATCTTTATGTAACGGAATTAAAGGGTCGTTTCTGTCGGTTTCCTCGGCCCACTGCATCATCATTAACGGGGTAGCCATCAATTCGTCGCAAGCTTGTATAAAACCTTTATCCTTACTCGTTTTATAAAACGGGTACAATGTATTTTGTTCGTTCCATTTTGGGTTGTAGTGTAAAAAGTAGATAGGCCCATACTTACCGTTTGGTAAAACCTCGCGCACCACGCGGCCTATACCTAAACCATCGTTAGGGTCGTCATGCGGTTCCAAACAAATTCCATAAAACCCCAGTACAAACAAACGTTTTGATTTTGCCTGATAAAAGCCCATCCGTTGGTGCATTACCGAAAAAAGATCCTTTGCAACCTGGCTATGCCCCGGCTTGGTTGTGCCATCGGGTATTTTATACTGAGGAAAAACAACTTCGGGTTTCGACCACGTTTGCCCGTCTTTTGATGTAACTACCAGCGTTTGCCCCGGCGGAACGCTCTCTCCTACCTTGTCGCTCAAATATTCAACATAAAAGGTATTGTTCCAGTAACTCAGCATTGGCGCATGGTTATAGGTAAAGCCAAAACCATCGGCCAATTCGGGATGCTCGCGGTTGGCACGTAATATTTGAGTACTATGCACCCCTATCGCGGGGCTCAACTGGCCGTGATGATAATCTACATTAACTACCGTATTGCCTGTATAATGCACGGTATCTTGTGCGTGTGCAAAACCACAACAGGTAACTAACAATAAAGCTATATTACAAATGCCTCTCATAAGTAAAAATCCTCTATCTGCAGTTATTAATTAACTCCAGATTCGTGTTTTAATTGGTTTAAAACCTTTTTGGTGGTTTTAAAAATAGTACCGTGTTTATGTCCTGCGGGCACACTCACTTGTTTGGTTATATCGGTAAACGTTTTAAAATCGGTAGTGCTGCGTGCGCCAAATATTTTTTCGCGGTAAGCATCGTAATAAATTAAATAATTACTGCCTGCCTTTGCTACCGTTGGCCCCTCGGTATAACCCTGTGTAAACGCTTCCGATGCCTGGGTGTAAGGCCCTAAAGGGCTTGTTGAAAATGCTACCTTAATATTACGGTTTGGGCGGGTGTTGTCTTTCACAACCATTACATAGTCGTTTTTGGCACGTTTTACTATTTCGGCATCAATGGCGCTAAAGCCAGGGTCGTAAAATAGTTTTTCTTTACTAAAGGTTACAAAATCGGTAGTGGTTGTATAGTATAGCCTGTGGTTATTAGTTTCGGTTTCGGTGCCAATTTTAAAACGGCCCGGAATAGTTGATGCCCACACAATAATAAAACGGCTGTTATCATCATCATAAAAAATTTCCGGTGCCCACACGTTTACTGTTGTTGGTTCATCGTCCATTACATTAATGAGCCTTTGTGGCGACCAATGCATCAAATCTTTAGAATCGGCATAGCCGAAGCCTTTTCCACCAGTCCAGGCAGATGTCCAAACAAAATGAAATACACCGTCGGGCCCTTGCGCTATCGAAGGGTCGCGCATTACTTTATCGCCAACTTCGGGTTTTATAAAAACATGGTTAAGGTCTGTCCAATGGTAAGCATCATAACTGTACAAAAGGCGCAAACCATCGGTTGCAGGCTCGTGGAAAGATGTAAAAAGATATACATTCTTTTTTGTACTGCACGAGGCAAGCATTATTGCAACCGAGATGATGAACCAATATTTCTTCATGCCTTATCTAATATCAATACCCAATCGTTACCGTCTTTTACAGCACCGGGTGCCTTAAATGCTTTTGTGCCTAAATTGGCAAAGGTGCCTATTGTTTTAGTTTCGCCATTACGCGGGTTAAACCACGAAGCCTTTATTTGCCGGCCCGATGTTTTACCTAAATTAACGTTTATTGTACCACCTTTATAGGTGTAAACAAAAGCGTAATTTTTACCGCGCGTGGCTATTAAATAATTGTACTTTTTGCCCTGCTTTGCGGCCACGATAATAGATTGATCGGGCACCCGCTCAAAATATGGCCGCGACAGCATCAGTTGTTTGATATAGACCATTTGAGATGCTCCGGGATCGTTAATGGCATCAAACCATGCAGCTTTGGCCCCATACGACGCTCCCTTTTCGCCCGGTTTATGCATTTGCATTACCGAGTTATTACCGTAGGTATAACCACAACCACCCGCAAAAACCGACCAGTAAGCGTAACGACGCACATCGGCAGCCGTCCAGCGGGCCAAAGTGGTATCGTGTAAACCATGTGGTATGCCTTCGTAAGATGGTTCGGCATCCAAAGTTGGTTTAACGGGCAGTTTTTTATAATCCGAGTTAACATACTTCCAGTTATCCTCGCCGTATTTAAAATCTTTTTTAGAGGTATCCTGTTTATAATCGCGGTGGCCCGATTGAAAGCAGTTGAAACTTAACCAGGTTTCGTGGTGAAACCAGATAGACGACTGCGTGCGCCCACGTGGGTGAAAAGTTATTAGGTGAGATGGATCGGCCTGGTAAAGTATTGAACCGATAGTTTTCCAAACTTTAATAGAATCGCTACCCGGCACATCGCCGCCATTCATCCAGATAATGTTAGGGCGGTTTTTATATCGCACAGCTAAAAACTCCGCATAAACTTTAGCATCTTTTTGGTTAACGCCGCCACGCATTTTTACATTCGACCCCCAAACAGGAACCATAGCTATGTAAATTCCTTTTGTGGCGGCCAGGTCAACTATATAATCTACATGATCCCAATAGTCATACTGGCCCTTTTCGCCAAAAGTGCTGCCTTCGGTAACGCGCGGCGTAGCTACATTTTTATGTACCAGAGCCGAATCGCCATAGGCATTAACTACACCAAGGCTGTGCAATACCATTACCTGTATCACATTAAAACCTTTGGCACGACGGTCTTCCAGATATTTTTCGGCATCCTCGCGGTTTAATTTGGAAAACAACAACCAACCGGTATCACCAAGCCAAAAAAACGGTTTACCATCGGCAGTAGTAAAATACCTTTTGTTTGCCGATATTTTAAGTCTTCCTTGCGGGAAGTTATCACTGCTTAAAGTAAAAGCAAGGCAGGCTAATGCGCATACTATAATTAAACTGAGTTTTTTATACATTGTTGTTATTTACTTGATGCCCACATGATAACTGCACCACCTTGCGGCGATTTTAACTCTACATCGCGGCCACCAAAAAAGGTTTCGCCCTCTTTAATAATGCGTCCGCTTTTTGCATCTATCCAATGCACCGTTAATTGGCCCGATAGTTTGGACGCATTCAAATGAATGGGCTGATCGGAATTGCTATATACAATATAACCTTTTGTACCGCCCAAAACATATTGCCCTTTTGCATCGCCCACGGCCTTAACAGGTTGCATTGCCGAGGCTGATTTTGCAAAATCGGCATTTGCCACAGCAGGTACAACAGCCAGCGAACCACCACCCATAAAAACGGCCCAGCCATAATTATCATAACCATCATCCGAATAAATTACTGCCTTATCGGGATATTTTGTGCGGTACTCGCTCACAGCCCTATAAACCTGATCGAACGATGTAGCTTTGGGTTTTAACAAACGAGCGTGCTGGCGCGGGGCCAAACTAAGGCCACCCGGGGGTGCATATGTTGTACCATCGGCATTGTAGTGCCAATATTTAATATCAATAACGTTTATTACAGCAGCCCTTGCAGCATCGGCCAAAATAGCATCCTGCACATCTTTTGTGGTGCTTAAACCTATAATTTCTTTTTTGTTATTATCTGTTTCCCATTGCTTTATGTTATCAACCCAAAACTGCACAAAATGCAGTGGGCCTGTAAATTCTTCGGCAATGAGTTGGATAACGCCCGTATTATCTTTAAAGTTATCCATACACTGCCTTATAAACGCGGTGTGCAGCTTAGTTAAAGCAGGGTCTTTTTCGTTGTAAAACTGCTCGGCCATAAATATCCGTTTATCGCCGGCAAACGGAACAGGCTCGGGGAAACTTGTATTATTAATATTGTTTGCCGTGCGCCACGGAAAATCAACATAGTGGGCTCCGGCTTCAATAATGTTGTGTTGAAAATAGTTTTGATGAATAAGCACTAAACCTTTTTCGTCAGCCAAATCGGCAAATTTCTTTAAACGGCTCCAGTACCAGGGGTTGTATTTTGTTAAGTCGTATTTGCTTAAACCGTCCCAGCCACTGCTCTCGCCGCTACGTGCAAAGGGCAGCTCATAAAAAGGTGGCCACACGTCGCCGTCCATCCTACGGATCCGTTCATGATCGTCGCGACGGCGATCATACCATAAACCGTAGTTATGCTCGTAAGTTAGTACATGCTGGTTAACCATCTTATTGGTCATGCTATCCAGGTCATCTGTTAAACCGGTGCCTGTGCGGCCCGGTACGTAACGGGTTACCGATGGTTTAGCAGCTTTGATGCCGTCGGGGCGGGTATTACCCATCCACCACGGCGAATCATAATGGCGTCCGGTTAAAACCGAATTGCCGCGCACTATCCAACCGTTAACAACCGCCATTGGGTCGGCCATTTTTGGAGTGGCAGGTTCTTTAACACCTACTTCGTCGATAGTTTTAGAACCCGATTTCCCTACCGGGATGGGGTTACGTGTTGCCGCCTCATCTATCCAATCGGTTAAATGTATTTGCGGTTTGCTGTAGCGTGCTATTAATTTTTGCGCTTCCTCAACACTCGGACTACTCGATGCAGAAGTATTTAATGGGAATATTTGAGCCAGTTCCATTGCTTTTGCACCGCCAATACGATCGCTCAGTTGGGCGTAGTAAAAACTACGCGGCGAAATGCTGTTATTCGAGTCGCTCCAATAGCCATCGCCCTCAAATTGCGCCCAGGTTGCAAAGGCCCAGTTTTGGGCGGTTGGCGGCTTAGGGCAATCAACTATAGCTGCCGTACAATTCCAAAAAAGGCTGTTGGCAGCAGTCCAACCTGCACCCTGGCCATACTGCCCCCGGTTTGCATAACTTAACTTGTTTGCATCAATATTTACAACATCAAACAAAACGCCCGATGCCCAGCTATCAATAGTACCACTAAAACCTACCGATTGCCAGGAGTTACATTGCACAAAGGCATTTGGCCCCGGCGCACACAAACCCACAGAAAAATCGTGATAACCAAATTCGGAATAGCAGCGTTGAAATAACGTTTGCTGGCCGGTTGTGGTAAAGGCAAAACGGCGCTGCCCTCCTATTTCGGATGTTGGCGATAGCGATTTACAATCTTCAACCGTGACACGCCTTGAAGATTCAAGCACGTTGACTGCCGATGCCGCGAAGTGTTTAAAAACAACCTGCCTAACCCAGGCATCGCTGGTATTTTCAACAGTAATGGCCATCCAGCGGTGAACTTCATCTTTTGGATTAGCTTCGTCATAGGTTGACCTGATTTGCAAGTTTTCTACACCAACCTGGCTTATACGGCCCTGCCACTGATAAACCGAAACCGAACCACCGCCATAGGCACTATCTAAAGCGGTTGTTAGGGGCACATCCAGTGTTAACAAATCGCCGTTAACGGCAAGTACTTTTCTGTCCCAGTTTATCTCCCGCTCGTTTGGTTTCCATCCTAACGATGATATGCCACCTCCAAATTCCGTCATACCTAATTTTTCAATCCAGGCTTGCGTAGTTGGCCGGTGTACCATTACCATATCTCCGGCTTTAAATTTAGCGGCATTAGCAACCTTAATATCGGTAGCGTTTACAGGCACATGGCTATTTGTTATTTTTTCCGGTGCCTCGTTCTTTTTGTCGTTAATACCTAATATTCTTATAAAGGTAGCCCTGTCTTTTCCGGCGGCAACTAATATGGTACCATCTAAAGTATTGCCACTACCGCGCAGCACCACTCCCGATTGACGAATGAGTAAACTGCCCGAAACATCGTATTTACCTTTCTCCAACAATACTGCTCCGCGTAAACCATCCTTACCGGCTGGTAACGAAGCCACATAATCAATAGCCGATTGTATACGTAAAGTTGCATCGCCCTTTTTAACAGGCACCACAACGCGAACCGGTGCATTTGGAATAGCTTTTTCGGAAGCCATATAACCGCAAAACGAAAAATCGGGAATACGGTTACCAAGTGCATCCGGCGCGTAAACCAGTTTGCCATCCTTCCCTTCGGATACGGGCGCTTGTGGCTTAGGTTGTTTGGCAGCCTTTTGCGCCTGAGTTGCAGATACAGCCAATAATAAAATTCCTGCTAAAAAGCAGGAATTTATAGTGCACTTGAGTTTCTGTTGGAGAAACATATTTATAATTATTTAATTTACAGCTATTTAAAAAAATTAGCCTATTATTTTTTACCTGTATCAATTGGCTTTTCACCTTTTTCGGCAAGTGTATTTAAAAACACTTCAATATTGGTGTAGCCACCGCCGTTTTTAGCCAATTTAGTGGCATCGCTGGCATCTTTCGGGTTTAAACCATGAGCAATTTCCCATGCATCAGGCATACCGTCGTTATCGGTGTCTTTGTAAGGCGTCCCTTTATATTCAGGGTAACCGCCAACTTGCCATGGCGCAGTAATGATACCCATTTTGTACGAGTCTCTTGGCAACTTACGCACCTTGAATTGGAAATCGGTATCGGTAACCATTTCTTTGTATTCAATTTTACCGGTACGTACTTGCTCGGTAATACGTTTATCAACGGCATCGCGCACGGGCAGTGTTGCACCGGCGTTTGCAATAACAAACTTATAAGCCTCTTGTGCCGGTAATATTTTGATAGGCGCAGGTGGCAGCGGGAAAGGTTTGTCGGAGTACATATAATCTTTGTACTTGCCGGCATCCGGCAATTCTTTGCCGCCTTCGCCTTCAACCTGTACACCGCCATCCCAGTTGTCTTTGGTTACCCGGTCGTTACCTTCAACAATGTTACCATTAACATAGGCACGGCCAAATACTTTTTCTTTCATCTTACTACGGCCAGATTCTGGCTTTAAGATACGATGACCAACAGGCTCGTTTTTTGGAGTAACCGGGCCCGGTTTAAAATAGTTATTAATGATATTGAACAAGCTTGTGTAATCGCCACCATCCATCGAGCGGTGGTGCCAGTTAAATACCACGTTGTTTACAAAGTTGTAAACGCCGTTCCAACCGATGGATGGGTTACGGCCTGTATTATCGGCCCATAAGTTGCGGATGAGTAAGCTGTTTTCGCCACCGGTTGTACTACCGAATGAGTGGTTCCAATAATCTAAAGCTTCGGAGTAAATACAGTTTTGGATGGTGATATTAGCTGTTCCGTGCTTTTCTTCTTTTTCTCCTATACCGGCATCATACATGTGGCGGTACATCGAAAAGTTCTCGTCTAAACCCCAGCTTGCTGATACGTGGTCGGCAATGATATTACCTACCGGGTTACCACCCAAAGCATCATCACGACGGGCAACATTGGTTTCGCCCCTGCGGAAACGCATGTAGCGGATAACAACATCGTGCGTATTTACCAGGAATGATTCGCCGGCAACGCACACTCCGTCGCCGGGCGCGCTTTGTCCTTCTATCGAAATATAGGGTGCCTTAACTATAATAGGCGTTTTAATGCGGATAATACCTGCCACGTTAAATACTACAATACGTGCACCGCCTTGCTCGCAAGCCCAACGCAAAGTACCAGGGCCGCTATCTGCCAAACTGGTTACAACTATTACCTGGCCGCCACGACCGCCAAAGCTATAAGCGCCGCCACCTTCGGCACCCGGAAATGCCAATATACTTGCCTGAGGCAAATCGGTAGGGCGGGCAGCCCAGGGCACATATGGCTTACCATGTTGTTGATCGTACTGAACTTTTGGCAAGGCCACGGCCCAGGCCGAATCAGACTTGCGTTCGTTCTCTTTCATCATCGCAGCCGCCGCATCATGTGC
The DNA here is from genome assembly GCF_003633615.1 of Mucilaginibacter gracilis. NCBI lineage: Bacteria > Pseudomonadati > Bacteroidota > Sphingobacteriia > Sphingobacteriales > Sphingobacteriaceae > Mucilaginibacter > Mucilaginibacter gracilis. Next base: position 4,998,417 of record NZ_RBKU01000001.1, read on the forward strand.
CGCTTTAGGCTCTTGCGGATACTGAGCAAATGCCGATTGCGCAGCTAAAATAGCTGCGGAAAATAATAGTGGCAGGATAGTTTTTTTCATAATTACTGATTGTATTTTCAATTTAAACCCGGCTATCTAATTAATATTTAATGCATATTACAATTGTTGCCAATCTACCCCGACTGGTTTTCAATTTTACATTAATACAGTAAATTATTTTTTAGAGCCTTAGGTATTTGGTTAGCAAATTATATTAATTCAAATATGCATGGTATCGTAAGCAATTTCATATAGTATGTTCGCATGGTTTTATACAATATTATCACGAGGCCCATATAGGCCTAAAACAACCAATTTGTCGCAACGATGTTACAAATTGAACTATTTGACCATATATATTAACAAATAACAGCCACATCTGTAGCAAACAGTATTACACACATAGCTTTACATTGTTAATATAATACAAAAGTAAGCCTTTATTGGTTTTTATAATTGCAACCTAAATATAGGTACATGTATGGCAATTGTATACAAAACACCTTTAAATAAAAACGGGGCAGCGTTTTAAGTGCTACCCCGTTTTTGTAATTGATATTGCTATCTTTTATTTAACAATTTTAACATCAATTGTCATGAATGTACCATGCGCGGCCGAATTTTGATTGATGTAATCTATCTGGATTACACCCAATTTACCTGCCGCCGTTTTAAACCAAATAACGTTACCCGATGCGAGCGGGGTAAAACTATCAGTTTGTTTGCCCGATGAGACCGTTGTTGTAACTACCGGGATTATAGCCGAAGTACCTGTTTTTAAATTAGTTGCACAGCCCGATTTGATACCCCCGCCTGATAAAATGGAAGCAAACGTAGGCGTACCGGATAGTTTAAATATGGTTGCATTTTTTGTCCAGGTACTTATATCGTAAAAAGCTATCGGGTTAGGCACCGGCGAAACGGTTAATGCATATAAAAAATGCCCAAAAGGTGTTTTTTTAACACCCGCCGTTTGCGCACTGTCGGGGTTATAATAATATCCAAAATCTATCCCGGCACTACCTGCAGCTCCTGTTTTTGAATAACTTAAAACCGTGCCCAAAGTTGAATTAAAATAGCATGGGTTTACTTTTGCAACAGTATCTGGTACAAATAAGGTACGGTTGGTGTAGTAAATAAAGTCGGCAGCGGTTGTTACCGTTATAACCTTACTGGTGCCTAAATAGTAACCGGTAGTATCGCGGGCAATTACAGCGTAAGTAAAAGGGCCGTTAGCAGTATCGGCAACCAATTTTTTAGTGGCCGTAAAACTAAGCTTGTTGCCCGATTTTAACGTATCCGATAAAATTACACTTCCGTTTTTTACCAGGTATACATATTGCATCCTTATTGGCGAAGTAACCGTGTAACTAAACTGGATACTATCTTTTGGGTTTACTGTAATATCCGACGTAACGTACTTGGGCCCATTATTTGCAAAAGTTACGGTAACGGTATTAAAGTTGGGAATGGCCGAGTTTTTTGAACAGCTTGCCAGTATGCTAATTAGCATTACGGAAGCGCAAAATAAAATTATATTTTTTTTCATGTTTAAGTTTCTTTTAACGTTGTTTAACAAACAATTTATTTAAACAGCTTATTTTGTTGGATCAAACACACCGTTAGGCCATCCTATGGTTTGTTGTAACTTGATATCTGTGCTTATAAAGGCCGTTGGAAAAGCGAAGAAATAATAGTTTGTAGGCCAGCTTATTACGGGCGTTGACGAATTTGTTTCTAAACTTGCTACAGCGGTAGTAAAATATTGTTCGTATTGTGCTCTAACATTAACATTAATCAGATCTCTCGGTTTAACCAAAGTAACCGGATCGGCAACATCCAAATAGATTTTGCCTGCTACAGAACCAGAGCCTGCAACGTATGGTGATTTTGCTGCGCAAAAGAACGACTGCCTGGTGGTGCCAGATAGTTTATCAAATTGCCTGGTGCGGCGCAAGTCATCATAGCGTTTGCCTTCTATTGCAAACTCAACTTCACGCTCTCTCCACAACTCGGTAAACATTTGGTCTTTAGATGTTATTTTTGCTACACCATAGTTAAAACTACCGGCACTCAAGCCCCTGGCCTGGCGTAACGATACCAATAAAGTTTGTGCTTCAGCAAAGCGGTCCGAACCATTAGCTGCTTCTGCAGCATTTAATAACACCTCGGCAAAACGCGTTTCATTAAAGTCGATACCACTTCCACCACCAGAGTTGCTGTTGTAAACAGCGGCAGCCGGGCTAAGAGAGATAATGTTAAATTTACGGCAATAAAAACCTGTTTTTGTTGGTGTGTTATTATCATCAAGCATACCGGTATAGTTCCATTGCAAACGGTTTGTTTTACCGCTTAAATTCCAAACGCAACCGTTGTAGGCAATTGATGCAGCTAAACGTGGATCTCTTTTTAACCACCATAACTCAGAATCATACCCGGATACGCTAACAGCTTGCGGATCGGTAATTGGCAAACCATCAAACGTGCCATAAGCTTGTACAAGGTTCCATGTAGGTTGGTAACTACCGCCGCCAGAAATAGTTTCAGAATACGGACGGGTTAACGATTCGATGTTGTTACCGTGTGTAGGGCTTATGCTTGTTATATCATAAGTGCGCCAAAAAATACGTTCGGTATTTGAGGCGGTTTCATCTGTAAAAATTTGGCTATAATTTGTCATTAATTTATAACCATCGGCAAGTGCCGTGGTATACGCTAATTCGCAGGCCTGGTAAGCTGGTTCCCAACGTGTTGGGTCGGCATTGTTTGGATTAAATTGCGGACTGGCCCAGTACATTAAAACCTTTCCTTTTAAAGCCAGCGCAGCATCTTTAGTTACCCTGCCACCGTCTGTTGATAACGACCATCTTGCCGGTAAAGCATAACACGAATCCAAATCGCTCGCAATTTGTTTTACGCAATCGCTAGTTTTGCTTCGGGGTATCAATAAATTATCAGTAATCAAATTAAACGGTTTTAAAACCAATGGTACGCCACCATATAGTTTTATGGCATTAAAATACATGTATGCTCTAAAATAATACAATTGGCCTTTTAACTGCGCCTTTGTTGCAGCATCAAGTGTACCTTGTTCTATCCCTTGTATACCAGCATTAATCTGGTACATAATATAATAGAAAGAAGTAGTACCAGTGCCCGATATATCGGTAACACTTTCTACGGTTAATTGTCCGTATAACTCGGTTGTAGTTGAGTTATAAAACTCATCGGTTGAGTTGTGTACTGCCGTTGGTAAAGGCCACGCCGGTGCTGCCAATGTATATATATTGTTAACAAATTCGTTAGCTGCCGAGGCCGAGTTAAAGAGAGATGCATCTATAGCATTTGGGTTAACCTGCTCCAAAACACTTTTTTTACACCCCATCCCCAGTATGCCTAATACTACTAACAGCAAACCTATTTTTCTTTTATTTATACTATTCTTTTTCATTTCGTTTTCAATTAGTAATTATTACAATGTTACGTTTAAACCCAACGACAATGTTCTGAGGGTTGGATAATCCGAATAACTTGATGTAAGCGGATCTTTATAACTATATGGATTAATTATGGTCCACAAATTGGTACCAGAAGCTAAAACCCTTAGATTAGGTATTCCTAATTTTTCGGATATGCGTTTAGGTAGCGACCATGAAATTGCCATATTGTTAATACGTAGTTGAGTAGCACTAACTGTCCAAAAAGTTGAATTTTGATCTATCAAAGGGGCGTCTGTGCGCGGGAAAGCCGCATTTACATTATCAGGTGTCCAATGATCTGCCCAAAAAACAGGTACATTTAACGTAGTTGTTGCAGGTTTTTTAGCCTGGCCATCCGTTTGCAGTTTACCGCCAATAACAAATAGCCCATTAATACTAAAGCTAAAAGTTTTATAAGAAGCTCCCAGGGTTATACCACCGCTAAACGGGCTATTAACACTAGGGTACATTAAACCAACATCGTTTGCATCAATTTTTCCGTCGCCATTAGTATCCTGATAGTTCATAAACCCGGGTTGCGGTTTTACGCCTCCTATAGTGTAATTGGGGTTCTTAGCCAGGATAGCATCCACATCAGCCTGAGTTTTGATGATACCTGTTGCAATGTAACCTATGTTACTGCTGGTGTAGGTGTGTGATGATTGACCTATTGTTATACCGGTTAATGCATCAACGGTACCTATTTTGCCGGGAGCGTATGCAACCTGTACAATATTGTTGTCGCTGAAACCAAAATTTACGTTTGCCCGCACTGTCCAGTCTTTACTAACAGGCTGCACAAAACTTAAATCAAATTCACTGCCCCAATTGTTAGCAATACCATTATTTACTGCTGTAAGAGATTGGCCGGTAAATTGAGGTACTATGCCAAGGCTACTAAAGTCAACAAAACCATCATAGGTGTGTTTGTTATAAATTTCGATTGTTGCTGTAAGCCTGCTATCAAGAAATGTAGCATCAATACCAAAATTGGTTTGACGCTGTTTTTCCCAGGTAACATCCGGATTAGCAAATGTAGTACTTGCAACTATTCCGTTAACAACAGTATTACCGCTGCCAAATATGTAGTTATTACTTGCCGGAGTATTCACAGCTACGTAGGTGTAAGGCGTAATCCTGTCGTCACCAACTAAGCCTACGTTCAGTCGCAATTTTAACGAATTAACATATTTTGTAAACGGCTTAAACCATTTCTCTTCGCTCACGCGCCAGCCCAAACCCAGATCAGGAAATGCACCCCATCTTTTATCAGCCGGAAAATTTGTAGATCCATCTACACGGGTTATTAACTGCATGAGGTATTTACCTGCATAGTCATAACTCATTTTACCTAAATAACTTTGCTTACCTACGTTTGCACCAGGGTTTAATTGTACTGTGGTTGTAGATGAAGGGTAAGCGTAAAATTGATCTACACCAGGTATTTGGGCTGTAGTTCTATACAATAAATTGCTTCCTGATGAGCCTTCTGTTAAATCAGAAAGTGCCATTATATCAAAAGTATGCTTGCCAATTACGCGTGAATAATCAGCCGACGTAATTAACTCGTAACTATTGTTATAGCCAGTACCCTGTTGAAGCTGATCGCTGTTTGAGTTAATTTGAGACGGTTTACTTGCCAACGGTACTGTACTAAACAATTTGCTATTTTGACCTGTTCTGGTAAAATTATAAACTGTATAGGGCACAAGCCATTGGTTACTACCCGAAGTTTGGTTGTTTTTACCAAATTGCTCTTTAATGGTAAGGCCCTTAACAAACTTAGGGCGCCACTCCAACGATGAGTTTAAATTAATGGTTTGCGCGTTTGTTTTATTATATGTGCCCGAATTATAAAGTGCTATAGGGTTCCATGTTGAGTTACCACTTACATCTCCATATCCGTTAGGTAAACCGTTAATAGTTAAGGGCACCCATTGCGGAGTTGTTATTAATGCTAAAATCTGGCTTGTCTCGGTATCGGTACTTGAGGCAGACTTTAGCGAATTTGAAAAGCTTTTAGAATAATTAGTATTTAAACTAATGTACGCCGTAATATCTTCGGTAAGTTTGGCCGTCATTCCCGAGCGAATGTTATATTTTGTAGAATTAATATTACCGTAATTTCCGGTTTCATAGTAGTAACTTCCACCTGCAAAAAACAATATTTTTTCGGTACCACCACTTAAATTAATGGTATGACGTTGCGTGGTAGACGAATGCCATAAATCCTGATACCAGCTATCGTAAGGGTTAGTTGATAAAAAATCAAGATCGGCTTGTGAAAACCGTGAGGTGTTTGCAGTATTGCTGGCAGCCCAACCATCATTTAAAAGAGTGGCTTGTTGAAAGGCACTTAACATCTTAGGAGCTTGAGCTGCAGTAGATGTACCGCTGTAACCCGAATAATTAATTTGTGTTTTACCGATTTTACCTTTTTTGGTAGTTACCAATACTACACCCTTATCGCCCGATGCACCGTAGATTGCTGCCGAAGCATCTTTCAAAAACGAAATTGTTTCTACTAAACTTGCATCAAGGTTATTAAAATCATCAATTGTGGAAATTAATCCATCAATAACATACAGTGGATTTGAAGTTTGACCAATAGTAGAAGAACCCGTAAATGTTACCGGATTGCGAAGAGCCAGCGTTGTAGCAGCACCAGGTTTACCAGATGTTACACTTACGCCTACACCCGCAACCCTGTTTCTTAAAGCTGTACCAAGGTTGGCCACCGGAAGATCTTCAAATTCGGCCGCCTTTATTTCAGAAACCGCACCCAAAATTTTACCTTTTACAGTAGTACCATAACCGGTTACAACAACCTCGTTTAAACTGCTGTTGGTAGCTACCAAAGCAAAGTCAACTTTCAATTCACCTGGTTTTAAGCTAACTTCTTGGTATTCATAACCAAGGTATTTTGCTCCAATTACAACGTTTTGCAAATTGGTTACTTTAATGGAGTATTTACCATTTACATCTGTTGATGTGGCGGCAGTACTACCCTTAATAACAATAGTTACCCCGATAAGAGGACCGTTGTCATCTTTACTCGTAACCGTACCCGTAACAGTGCGATTTTGGGCTTGCACTGTAATGCCTATAGCGAGCATTACAAAAAATAAGAGGAAAATTTTTCTCATAATAATTCTAGTTTTGGTGTCATATTTGGTTTATTAATTGGTTTCTTATAATTGTATGTAAAGCCGGGTTAATTTTTACCCGAGCTTTCTTTAATGCGCTTTTGCCACTCTTCACCCTCCTTTTTCATATCATACCCTTCTTTGGATAAGTAGTTATTAATACGGCCTTTATATTTACCGAATACTTCGTGCTTTTTGTTTGACGATTCGGCATCCATAGCATGCTCACGCGCCTCAATAAGCCAAGCCTTAATTTGGGCCTTTTGCGCTTCGGTTAACGTTAATACTTCTTCGGTATAACCACGGTAAGTAACCGATAAAACATTGTAGGTCATTTCGTCTTTTACCTTATCAACCTGCTCGGCAGTTAAATCGGCATTTAATCTGGCAAGGTAATCGGCATGTAGTTTATCTGTTTTGCTGGCCAATTCGTCGTCGGCAGCTTTAATTTTTGCAGCGGCAGCGGCTTTATCATCTCCGGCTTGCTTTTTAATATCAGCAACCTGCGCATTGCGTAACTCATGAATATCGTTAATGGTACGATACTGGTTTACTACAGCATCAAGCACGCGTTTGTATTTGGCGGCGTCGGTAATACCTAATTTGGCCACTATTTTATTAGCCCGGTCGGTAATTGTTTTGGTGTATTGCGCAGCTTTATCAGCATCGGTAACCGGCGCCGTTTGGGCAAAGCCTAATACCGAAGTTGTAAACATTAAAACGAACAATAATTGGATAGATCTTATCATTTTTAAAATAGTGTTTCTGTTTATTAAAATTGTGTCCCTTTGTAATCAACATCACCGCAGATATGTACCTTAATGCCTAATTCGGCAAAGGCGGCTGCCTTAATACGGCAAGCCTGATGGGCACTGGCCTGGCCTGTAGTGTAAACAACGTGTATGTGGTTTGCTTTATGACGGCCCATCATCTGATCGCGACTAACGCCTTTTAATACGGCATTCATAATTGGCCATTGTGGTGTAGTAGCCTGCCATCTGCGGTTGGTTTCGGCTTCGGGTAATAAAACCGATTCGCCTACGCCCATGTCGGCATGTAATTGGTTATCCATCACATATATCCGGCTCCAAACTAAATGGCCCGGTTTGCTGATGCCTTTTAAACTTCCACCTCCCAAACGGAAAAACATAGCTGGTTGCCTTTCGCTGCTTGCACCTTTATAACCACCGGTAAAATGGGCCGCAGGCACGGCACCCGATATCAGGAACACCCAAACAAAATCATTTATATTTCCGTCTTGATAGTATTGGCCCCAACGTAAATCGTGCAGAGTGTTTTCGCCAGGCATACCTAACTGTTTCCACAGGTAGTAGGTAACATAGGCATCAATACCGGCACACTCATCAACTTCATTAAAGTGCGGTAAGGCTTCACCGGGGTAAAGCTCTACTCCCGCTTCGTCAAAAACGGGTGGCCTATCCTGGTTATTTAATAAACCTTCAACTAAATCGCTGGCTACGGTAAGGTCTTTTAAACCCTGTTGGTATTGTATTCCTATTGTTCCGCAGCCAAAATCGTCTGCTATACGTGTTGCAGCAATGTACATTTTACATTGCTCAAGCGTTTGTTCTCTGGTAAGTTCGGTAACGGTATCGGTACCCCAATTAAAGGTCATGCCTTTTTGTAACAGCCAGTTTAAAACGGCTTCTGCTTCGGCATCGGTAACCTTTAGCATGGCAGCGTATAATGACGATTGACTTAAACGCTCCTTAAAAAAGCCTGTAGGGTGCAATAACTCATCAGGAACTATGGCATTATACATACCCATACAACCTTCGTCAAACACACCCATAATGGTTTTATTTGCCTTTAACTGGCGGGCAAAAGCACGGCCCGTAATTTCGTCGTTTAAGGGGATTTTAATATTGTCGAAACTTTTTACATGACTTTGATCGTGTTTGATAGCTCCAGTTAACAACCACTCCTGTAAACTGTCGTTAAAAAAGTCGTCATCAAAATTTTCGCTCCAAAGCGTGCTGTATTCAACCGCAGCTTTTGTTAACGAGCCATTGAGGTTAAGCATACCAACCAAACCTGGTGCCGTACCGCTCCAGTTAGCAAGCGTTAATATGGGGCCTTTGTGTGTAAATAAACCGGCAAGTACATGGTGAGTATATTGCCAAACGGTTTCGAGTACAATAATGGGTTGGTAAGCATCAATAGTGCGAAAAACATTGATTCCCATTTTTTGCGAATCAATAAAGCCGTGTTTCTTTTCTTCGTCGTAAGCATGTGCGCGTTTTACTGTCCAGCCAATTTTTTCAACGGCTGCAATAAGTAAAGCTTCTGCTTTAGCTTGCTCTGGCCAGCATATTTGGTTTGCAGCTAAACGCAGATCGCCACTGGCTACAAGTAAAATTTGCTTTTGGTTATTTAACATTCAGGATATATTTTATTTCGACAATTAACTTTAAAAATATCAGGCACGAATTAGGTATTTGAGCTTATTTGCAGACAAACCGCCGGCAAATAACCCTGGTAATATTGTATCAGTTAAGCATCTTTAAAAAAGACGACCAATTAATCGGTATGCAAAAATGTATAGCTTATGTTGTTGGTTTATATACAAGTTGAAGCGGTTTCAATTAAAAACCTACTTCTAATACAAATATGTAACATCCGTTAAGCATATTTCTGCGAATTGTTATCCACTTATTGTATAATCTTAGCATAACATATGTTTGTTTTTTTTAACTTTGGAGGGCGTAAAAACGGAGTTGCGTTGTTATACGCAACCACGTTTTTTGATAATAATGTGGTATATTTATAAAGTACCTAAAAAGCCAACGGCAATGTTGTAAATATTGCAAACCAATTGTATTAATACTTAATTTTTAGCATTTTCTATTTAACATGAAGCCTCATTTTTTAAAGGTAGCCGTTAAGCCGCAAAACTCTTTTAGTATACGCCACGATGTTATACCCACGTTTAGGGGTATATGGCATTATCACCCCGAACTTGAACTTCATTATGTAATAAAGGGCGAAGGTGTACGGTTTATTGGAGATAACATCAGCAATTTTTCGGCGGGAGAGATCACTTTACTGGGCGAAAACCTACCTCATTGCTGGCGCTGCAAAGAGGAATATTTTGTACCTGATTCGCCCCTCAATGTTGAGGTTATAGTTATACATTTTTTACCTGATTGCCTTGGCCGTTACTTGCTTAATTTACCCGAAGCTTACCTTTTACCTAAGCTATTTGAAAAAGCAAAAGGCGGTTTAATTATTGGCGGCAAAGCCAAAACCGAACTGGCAAATTTAATGCGCCGCGCTGTTGATGCAACCAACTTGGATAGTATAATAGTATTACTTTCGATACTCAAGATACTTGCCGAAAATGAAGATTTTAAACCAATTACGCTATCGCACAACGAATTTCATCAATCTAACGAGTCGGATACGATAAGGCTCAATAAAGTTTGCTCGTACACACTGGCCAATTACAAAAAAGAAATTACGTTGGAAGAAATATCTTCGATAGGTAATTTAAGCGTAACCTCGTTTTGCAGGTATTTTAAGTTGATGACCAAGAAAACCTTTTCTGATTTTTTAACCGAGATTAGGATAAGCCATGCCTGCCGCTTTTTAATTGAGGATAAATTACCTACCGAAGTATTGTGCTTTGAGTGCGGTTTTAATAATGTATCAAATTTTTACCGCCATTTTAAAAAAATAACAAACATGACACCGCTTGAATATAAACGCAAATACCTGCACAACTAAACCTGTAACGAAAGGCCCAGGTGGCTTTGCAGTACGTCGTAATCCTGGTAAAGGCTATTTACTTGTTGTTTAATAGTGTTTGAAAAAACACCAACCTCTCTGCGGGTAAAGGTTGAAATAGCCAGCCCGCGTTTTTGAAGCCAATATTTAGCTATAATGGGATATACGTTGTGCATCACATCCATATGGTCAATCAAAAACTGTTGCACCTGGTCAACTTCGGTTTTTAAGCTTTCGCTTGCGTAATTATTGCATAACCAAACTATCAATTCGGGAAAAAAGTTACCTTGTATGCACGATAAACCGGCGGCACCTGCCTTTAACGATTCTACAGCGTGGGCCATGTAAGCATCATACAAACCAAATTGCGGGTTACCGGCTCCTGCTTTTAGCTTCTCTTTAATTTGTACAATATCCAAACAGGTATCTTTATGATAAATAACTCGTCCGGTTTTCACAAAACCCATTAATTGGCTGGGCGACAGCAATCTTTTATAAGGTACCGGGCATTCATAAAATCCAAGAGGGATATTTTCGGTTAAATCCAGTAATTGATGAATGCGCTCATTAAATATATCGTCGGCTTCGTTTTCTTCAGCAATTAAACCCGCCAGTATAATTACGGCATCGGCACCGGCATCACTAACCTTTTTTACAAAATCGGCCTGCTTGGGTATAGCACCGCCAAAGGTACCCGTTGCAACAACAGGTACAGTGCCATTGGCCACCTTAACAATGTGTTTAATGGTTTGCAGCTTTTCGTTATCGGTAAGCTCAAACATCTCGCTGGATAGGCAATTGGCAAAAAGCCCTGCGGCACCGGCCTGCAAATAAACTTCGGTTAATTGTGTAAGTGCGTCATAATCTACTTCGCCGCTATCTTTAAATGGTGTGAGCATCACCGGGATAAACCCTTTTGGTTTTTGTTGCATTGTATTTATTATATTTTAACTGCTGTGGTTGGTTGAACGGGCAAGTTTTAACTGCCGTACTTTGGTTAGCAGCACCCCTACTAAAAAAATGGAAAGTGTGCCGATAACAATTATCATGTTAGCATGCATAGAACTATGCAGAAATGTGTATTCGGCTGGGATAATATCCGGGAACGTCATCCAAAGCACAACCAAAATGCCAATAATGGTTGCTACAATAGCTTCGTGGTTACGGCTTTGGCGGCTTATAATACCCAACAAAAACAGGCCCAGCATACCTGCCGCAAAAATGCCGGATAGTGTCCACCATACATCTAATATGCTTTTAACGCCTATCATGGCTATGCCTGCTCCCATGCCTACCAGGCCAAAAATAACGGTGCCAACATGCAGCACGTTCATGGTTTGCCTTTCGTTGATGCCGGGCTTAAAATAGCGCTTATAAATATCAACCGTAAATACCGTTGCCGACGAGTTCATGCCCGAACTAATGGTACTCATAGCTGCCGAAAGTATGGCCGATACAATTAGTCCCACTAAACCGGCGGGTATTTTAGTAACCATAAAATGCGGCATTATTTTATCGCCGTAGTCTGCCGGGGTTAAATGCGCTGCCATACCGGCAATTTGCGCCGCTGATGCCGAAACGGGTAACTTTTCGATAGCCGCCTGGTGCTTAATAATTTCTATTAATTCGGGGTAAACGGAGTAATAAGCGTACAGGCAAGATCCTATAATGAAAAACAAAAACGATGCCGGCACATAAATGCAAACACACAACCATACCGAACGTACAGCCTGTTTTAACGATGCCGCGGTATGGTAACGCTGTATATAATTTTGATCCATACCAAAATTATTGAGATTGATAAAAAAGCCATAAAGCAATACCACCCAAAATGTTGATTTGGTAAAATTGGGCGAAAAACTACCCAAACTAAATTTGCTATCGGCCTTACCTATCTCAATAATTTTTGGAAGCCCACCGGGCATATTGGTTACAATAAGATAAATTATCAGGATGGCTCCCAGGGTTTTAATTACACCTTGCACAACCTCCGTCCATATTACGGCTTTTATGCCGCCCAGTAGCGTATAAATAATAATGCATACACCCATTACTATCATAATGAGTTTCATTGATATGCCTGTTAATGCCTGTAGGCTTAACGCTATCCCGAAAAATATCGACCCCATACGCGCAAACTGGGTGAGCAAAAAACAAACCACGGCATAGGTACGCGCCCAGGGGCCAAAGCGTTTTTCGAGATGAGTATAAGCCGATATTTCGCCGCTGTTACGGTAAAAGGGCACAAAATACCGGGCTGCTATCCACGCTGCAAAGGGCATTGATATACTGAATACAAAAGCGTTCCAGTTGCCGCCAAATGCTTTGCCCGGTACACCTAAAAATGTATTGCTGCTTAAAAACGTGGCGTAGATTGACATGCCGATGGCCCAACCGGGGATAGAGCCTGATGCCTTGGTATATTGTTCGGAACTTCTGTTTTTTCGCGAAAAGTAAAAACCTACGCCAATCATGGCTAACAGGTAGCATAATATCACAATTAAATCGGCAATGGGCAAAACTTTCATGCCGCCGTTATATTTTGGCGCGCCGTTGAAAAACCATCGGCTATAAGATGATTAAAAATGCATTGTTGCTTCATAATTAACAGTTTAGCCCTTAAAAAGGACTTAGGTTATAATGTTATAAAGCTAACCCGCTGTAATGATGATTTTATATAGCCATTTCTCCAAAAACTATACTATCTTATCAGGACTGTATTTACCATTCAATTACTTGCTTACCAAATTTATTGTTACCCCGTTTAAGCCCGGCGAAGAAGCTGATACGCTCACTTTACCGCTTATTTGCCTTGATTGCACAATTAATAAGCATAAACCGTTAAACGCCTTATGCTGATTACCCTTAAAAGGCTCTAAACTGGTTTGCTGCCCGTTATCAACCCCGGCAATTGTAGCAGGGCCTGTTATGCTAAATTTTAATAAATTATCAGCATAAGGCACCATGTTTCCGTCGGCATCTAAAACTCTTGCGGTGATGTAGCATAAATCATTGCCATCACCTTTTATATTCTTCCTATCGGCAATCAACTCTATTTTAGCGGGTTTACCGGCGGTTTTTATTTGCTCGGTTAATACAACTTTCCCGTTTAAACGGGATACTGCCCTTAACGTTCCCGGCTGATAGGGTACTCGCCAGGCCACGTGCAAATCATCACCCTGTTTCTTTTTAATACCCAGCGATTTATCATTTAAAAATAATTCAACCTCGTCGGCATTATTATAGTAAGCCCAAACATCAACTACCTTACCCGGTTGCCAATTCCAATGAGGTAACAGGTGCAAAACACGCTTGTCCGTCCATTCGCTTTGGTACATGTAGTAAACATCTTTAGGGAAACCGGCCAAATCAACAATACCAAAATACGAACTGCGGGCCGGCCACGGATATGGCGTAGGTTCGCCTATATAATCAAAACCTGTCCAAACAAATAATCCCGAAAGGAAATCATATTTCTTGATGATCTTCCAGGTTTCCTCGTGCGTTGTACCCCAGTAAGCGGCCACATTATCGTATGCCGAAACCGTCATATCTGTATTCCCATCCGTAAATTTCGATTTGGAATTATGCGGCCATTTCAATGTGGTATCCGATAATGCATCGTAATGCCCCCTGCTCTCTAACGCCGACGTAGTTTCGGTAGCGATAAATTTTTCGCCGGGATAGTTTTTCTTAAAATCTGCGTAAGCTTCTGTATGGTAATTTAACCCAACAACATCTAACGCGTGCGATTGATATATAAAATTCTTATCCGGCTTGTTCTCGCTCAGGGCGGATGTTACAGGGCGCGTTGGATCGATAAATTTCACTATAGCAACTAATTCTTTAGCTATTGTAATACCGCTACTATCAAACTGTTCGCGTATCTCGTTGCCAATGCTCCACATAAAAACCGAGGGGTGGTTCCTGTCGCGCTTAATTTGGTCTATTAAATCAACCCTGTGCCAGGCTTTCCAGTCTTTATAATAATCAAACTTGTTTTTCTTTTTGGCCCACATATCAAAGGCCTCGTCCATTACTAAAAAGCCCATCTTGTCGCACAGGTCTAAAAATTCCGGAGCGGGCGGGTTATGCGATGTGCGGATAGCATTACAGCCCATTGCCTTTAAAATTTGCAACTGCCGTTCAATAGCGCGGGTATTTACGGCGGCACCTAAAGCACCTAAATCATGATGCATGCAAACGCCGTGTATTTTTAACGGTTTACCGTTCAGAGAAAAACCCTTGTCCTTATCGAAATTGAATGACCTGATGCCGAATGTAGTTGTGTAAGTATCAACAAGAACAGGTGGCTCATTAGCGATAAGACTTATAAAACACAACTTAGTAACCACCTTATATAAATGTGGATGATCTGTCGACCAAAGTTGTGGAGATTCCATATTAAATGATTGGTTAACCTGAATAGTGCTGCCCTGTGTTAAATTGCAATCCTTAGTTAACGTTTTTATACGTTTACCATTCCCGTCATATATAACTGTGGTTAAAACATATTCTCTGGGGTCTGGTTCGCCGTTTATCGTGAAGTTTAAATTTACACTCGCAACCTTATCGGTTATTTTAGGCGTGGTAATAAATGTGCCCCAATGGGCAAAATGGATACCATCTGCCGGTACAGAAACCAACCACACGTTTCTATAAATACCCGAACCCGAATACCAGCGCGAATTGGGCTGTTCGGAATTATCAACCTTTACGGCGATAACATTTGCCTTGCTACCGAAATGCAGATACGGCGTTAAATTATACCTAAAGGAAATATAACCATTTGGCCGTTTGCCTAAATAGTGCCCGTTTATCCAAACTTCGCTGTTTTTGTAAACGCCATCAAAATCAATAGCAAAGTTTTGGTGTGCTGATGCTGCCGCGAGTTTGAAAGTTTTGCGATACCAACCTATGCCGGTAGGCAAAGCCCCTTCATTGGTTGTTGATGCAGCCTTCTCGTTAAACGCGCCTTCAATGCTCCAATCGTGCGGCAAATTTAGTTTGCGCCATTTAGAATCATCAAAACCGGGTTTGCTGGCTGTGCTATCGTTTCCTAAAAAAAACTTCCATCCCTGGTTAAAATTTTCGGCAGGTTTGTGCTGCTGCGCAACGGCCATGCCGCAACTAAACACTAAAAACAGGCAAAAGTATAATTTAAACTTCATTTAGTTTTGTTTTAACGATCGTGCTTTTGATGGCGGCGGGGCTACAAAATGCACCGGGCTTTTACCCATATCTTTTGATGTAGCCACTGCAATACCGCGTTGGTCGGCTTTGTTTACGGCGCAGTAATAATGATAAACCACACCTTTATACTTCACCACAAACGATTTATGGGCAAATTGCGCGTCAAAAACTTCCGACGGCTTAATCAAATCTTCACCGTCCCAATCGGTCCAGTTTACCAAATCGTACGAACAGGCAAAGCGGTTAAACGCGCCGCCATGCGTTTTCCAGAAAGCACCAAAATAAAACATCACCCATACGTTGCCAATCTTTTCAATATTGGGGTCGCCGGTTATGCCTGCACCGTGATTCAGCACAGGGTCCTTACGGTTACGCATCCAGTGTACCATATCGTTTGATACAGCCATGCCAATGCGTTCGGCACCACGCTTTTTGTTTACACTGTCGCCATTGGCATTATAATACATTAAAAAAGGATAACCCGCTGTTTTAGCCTTGTCCCATATTACGGTTTCTTTATAAAGCGTGTGGTTGTCCCACCAGCTAACATTGCTATCGGTAGCCATTAAAACGGGTTTGCCAAGGGTTTGCCATTCGTGCGCGGTTGATGGGTCTTTATCGGTTGATGCTACACTAATGGATAGCAAACCTTTTTCGTAACCACGATCGTGTCCGCCAAAATAGGATAACCAATATTTGCCATCGTATTTTTGCAATTCATAGCTTCCGCTCCATTTGGTATCTTCCAACGCCGGATAGCCCGCTTTTTGGTTATTATCCCAATGGGTAGTGTCGGAAAAAGACAGAATACGGCCCTGGGTTTTCCAGTTAAGCAAGTCGTCACTCTTAGCTAACCAGGTTTCGTAACCACGGCCATTGAATATAATATACGTCATGCACCATTTATTGCCTTTGCGGAAAACCGTAGGACAATCAATCTTTTTAATATTGGTATCGGGCACCACTACCATTCCGTATTTATAAGGCGTTTTTACCTCTTCGTAAATTTCTTTCATTTTACTTTCCGGAACCTTATTTATTTCGGACTGGCCATAGGTAAAGGAGGCCAACATTGTAGTTAATGCCAATAAAATTGCGCATCTGATTTTCTTCATTTTAATATAATTACTTAGCGGCCCTAAAACGGTAAACTCCCGAACCGACATGAAATGCTAAACTATTATTTGCGCCGATATGATTTTCTATCGGCTCGTTATTCATCGTTACATGCGATGTTTCGGCAACAGGTAAATAAACCGTTGCAGTGGTATTTGGCGGAATGGTAACCGTTAAATAAAAATCGGTTCCCGCCTTTTTCCAATCGCTTATTATTGTACCGTACATGGAGTGGTAGCTGCCTTTCGCCGATGTTACATCGCCCACAGGCTGCGGGCGGATAACGATATGTTTATATGCAACATCATTATCAGCCGGCCTTATCCCAGCCAAACCGGCATAAAACCACTCCATAATATGCCCGAGCATAAAATGGTTGTTTGATACGCCGGATAGCGCCTGCCACGATTCGGTTAGTGCCGTTGCACCCTTTGCCAACTGGAAACCATATCCCGGCACATTAGTGCGGCTATTCATATCAAATATCACATCCGACTGCCCTTCATCATCAAGTACTTTTAGCAGGTACCGATAACCAATATCCCCGGCGGTAAGGCTATTGTTATGGCTGCGCAATTCTTTAACAATATTATCAACCACGGCAGCTTTGTATTGAGGCTCAACCAATTTCATATAAACAGCTATCGCGTTTGCCGTTTGGCTGCCGGTATCGTATTGTTTAGTTTCTTTATTAAAAAATTGATTATTGAACGCTATTTTTACCTGTTCCGCCAGTTTAGCGTAACGCTCCACATCGGCAGGTTGGTTTAGCAGCGTAGCAATATTGCTTAACGTTACCAAATCATAATAATAAATGGAGGTGGCAGTTACCCCCTGCGATGTGAGTTGCGAAACACCGGGATGCTTAGGCCCCAAATCATACCAATCGCCTAAACCCTGGGTAAGGATATGGTTTTTTGATTGCTTATCCAGATAGGCCATGTACCGTTGCATCATATCATAACTATCGGCCAAAACCTGTTTATCGCCATACCATTGGTACACATACCAAGGCAATAATACGCTGCTGCTCCCCCATTCGGGCGAATCGCGGAAACCATCGCCAAATACGGTAAACTCAGGGGCAATTTCGGGTATCAAACCATCTGCGGTTTGAGCCTCGCGCATATCGTTTATTATCTTTTTAAACAGCGTTGCCAAATTGTAATTGTACTGCAAGGAGTTACCCATCAGGTGATCTTCCTCCAACCAGCCCAATTTTTCGCGGTGCGGGCAATCCATTAACACGCTTGCCATATTGCTTTGTATAGCCCAGTCAATCAAGGTATTGGTTTTATTAAACAAATCGCTCGAGCAGCTAAACTCGCCCACCCTGTCTGCCGAATTACGCGTGTGCAAACCTTTTACAGCCAATAATTGCGGTTCCTTATCGGGATTAGCCCCGGTTGGCGGAACACCGCCTGTTACCTGTAGGTACCTAAAACCATAAAAGCAAAAACGCGGCTGCCAGGTTTCTATACCGTTGCCTTTTAAAATATAAGTGTACCAATGGCCATATCCATTTTTACCCGGTACACCTGTGTTTTTTTGTGTTGCAAGGCCATCATTATCCAGCAATTCGCAGGGTACAATTTTTATCGTGTCGCCTTTTTTACCCTTAACCGTTATTTGCGGTATGCCCGATGAATTTTGGCCCATATCGTAAACCCAAACGCCCGGCTTGGGTTGAGTTATCTTTTTGGCCGTAAAAACGTCGGTTACCTTTATTGGTTCGGTAGTTTGCGCATTTATTTGCGGAGGGCCGTCCACTATAATGGCGTTTTTCCAGGCGGCATCATTAAAACCGGGCTTGTCCCAACCGGATTGTTCTTTAGTGGCATCATAGTCTTCGCCACCATAAGTGGATGAAAATGTAATGGGCCCGGCAGTTGTTCTCCACGATGTATTGCTTACGATGTTCTCGGTTGTACCATCCTGATATTGTACCAGCAACCTGCATATCATTTTAGGATAACCATAAGCTACCGTAAGCTTGCGGTACCTGCCGCTCGGTGTAAAGTAAAAACCATTGCCAAGCATTATGCCTAAGGCATTTTCGCCCTTTTTTAACAGCTCTGTTAAATCAAAACTTACATATTCGGCTTCCTTTTGGTAGTTAACCCAGCCGCCATCTAAAAAATGATTGCCCACTTTTGCGCCATTCAAATTCATTTCAAAATGCCCCAGGCCTGATATAAATATGGTAGCATTTTTAACTGGTTTGCTTACCTTGAAGCTTTTGCGCAATATTGGTAAAACATCAGTACCGGGCGAATGCTTTTTTGTGCCGGGAGTTGCAATACCAGGTAATATTTTCAGAGAATCGGGCATGACTTCGTAGGCAATCCAACTGGCACCCTTCCAGTCGGCGGTATTTAATAATCCCATTTGCCATTGGGCGATGCTGCTCCATACCAAACTATGTTCCTTATAATCGATAACCGATACGCGCCAGTAATATTTTTTTGTTGATACCAAAGCCGGGCCGGCATAAGGCACCTGTATAGTGGAGTTTGAATTTACCGTTTGCGAATCCCATATATTGCCTATTCCCTTTTGCAGCAAAGCCGGATCATCTGCTACCAGTATATGATAAGCTTTTTGCACCACATTAAAGCCGGTTGACGTTATTTCCCAGCTAAAATGGGGACTGGCAGCCGTGATGCCTATGGGATTAACACGATATTCGCACCTTAAATTAGTTACACATAATGTTTGCGCAAAAGCATCTATGGCGAAAAACAAGCCTAAAAAACCCAATATCAACTTCTTTGTCATCAAGGCTTTTTTAAATATTTATCGGCAAAACTGAGGTATTGAATCCAATCGTAATCAGTTACATTATGGCCACCGGGACGAACGTGATAGGCAATGCGGCCAACAGACGGCTCACTTAAAGCTGGCCATTGGTTGGCAGGTAAGCCACTGGTACCCAACAGCCGATAAACCGGATCGGCAGCTTTTGCGCCCCAAAACTCAGCTTCGGGATTGGAGTTGGTATCATCCTTAGCACTTGCAACGTAAACAGGCCGGGGCGCTATGAGCGAAATAACCATATGCTGATCGAACGGCAGGATAGAATCCTGGCCCATATATTTTTTAAAATTACCGCAAAACCAATGCGGGAACTTGGTATCTAACCTTGTTGTACCCTCGCCACCTTTAAAATGAAATAGTTTGGCACCACCAGCTCCCGATTCGTTACTGATAACCAGCGGAAAGCGTTCATCGGTAGCACCTGCCCAAAGTGCAGCCTTTCCCAATCGCGAAAAGCCAAATACCGCCACATGTTTGCTATCAATAGCTTTATCAGTTTCCAGATAATCTAATATCCGGCTCAGGCCCCATGCCCATGCTGCTACGGTGGCAAAGTTATCGCCCCGGTTTTGCAATTCCGGGTATAAAACCTGCACGCCATTTTTAAATCCGTCGTCAAAATCGGGGTCAATATCTCCCCGGTAAACGGTGGCAACGGCGTAGCCTTTATCTAATATCATTTCAAGCGGCCATTGGCCGGCATCAATACCACGCGTGGCTTCGGTAGCGCGGTTATTAACTACGCCTTTGGTTTTATCCATCCAGCTTGTGCTCATTTTTATAGCAAGGTCAATATTTACCGATTGATTACCATCGAAGTTTAACCCTACAATTGCAGGCGCATGTTTAACATTGTTTGGGATGTACAACAAAATATCCATCTGCGGCCCATCCTGCTTACCATTAAAGTAAACCGTTATTTGTTTACGTGTGGCTTTGCCGCCTAAGGCTTTGCTGTCGTTATCAAAAACCTTATAGGTTACCCCGGCTGGTTTACCCGGAGATTGGCCGTACATTTCTTTTTTAAAAAACGCTATCAACTCTGGTCTGCGCTCTATTTTCCATTGTTTGGCGGTGGTAATTTTGGTACCGTTATTTAAGGTTAAAACATCGGGCAGGCTTATGCCATTTACTATTTGTTGGGCTATGGTATTGTTAGCTAACAGCAAGCCGAGCAGCATTAAACTTAGGCGCAGTAAATAGTTATTTTGTATAGCTGTTAAATTCATGTATTTCAATATTATTGCACCTCTAAGCCCGAAACTATTAACCCTTCGGCGTCCACTGCGCTAAGTATTACTTTATAATTGCCCGCGTTAATGCTCGTACCGGTTGTAGTGCCCACTGTTTTAAATTTATCGGCTTCGGTTTTACCAAATTTCAATTGTGCTTCTTTCATCACAGTGCCATCGGCAGCCAGTAGTTTAATGTTAGCCGTTAATGTTTTACCTGTTGTATTAGCATATTTAATACGCATCTCGTGCGCTTCGGCCACTCCGGTTGATATTGCCCATTCTGCCCCCGAACCTGTAGTTTTAAAGGTGATGCAATTACGCCCGTTAACCATACTTATAACTGTGCCTTCACCGCTCAAGGTGGCCGTTTCTGCTTTGTATGATACTGTGGTTTTTAAATCGGTAGCGGGCTCCATTTCCGTAACAGGCTGTACGGCTACCAAATACATTAATGCCTTATCGGCATTGTAGCCTAAACTAACCTCGGCACCTGCTTTAAAGCGTTTGTGGTATAGCATAAACTTATTACCACCGTTGGCATCGTTAACCATCAGGGTTTTGGTGTTATCGTAATCGTGCAGCCAGGCTGGTAATTGTTTAATATCTGCGTCTAAACCTATGTAAACATCGGCATCAACTGTGGTGTTGAATTTAGCCAAAGCACCCGCGCCTTCAATAGTAACTTTTGGCGTTTTTATCCATTCGGCGCCGTAAAGATTTGGCGGTAACTGGGCTATTTCTGTTTCGTCGTTTGTATATAGTTTATTGCCAACATCAAGCCATGTTTTTGCCGACCAATTTTTAGCCTGAGATGGATTGGTAACAACCAAATTATGAATAACAGAAGCCGACGGCAGGGCAGCCACCACATTTTTATTAACCGATGCTATAGCGATGGCCGAAATAATAGCCTCTCCCGATTCTGCATGAGGGAAGTTGATGGTTAAATGCCCGCCGGTTACATGCACCTTAACAACCTTTTTTAAAGCCCTATCGTGCCCGGCCTCTTTCCAAATATCAAGGTTATTGATAACAGTATGGCCATTAACGGCAACATCAAATAAACGCCAGCCCGTGCAATCCATCCCGCCGCCTGTACCGTACCAGGGCTCGGTAAAGTAAAACTCAACTTCATAATCGCCATCGGCAACCGGGAAATCATACTTCAACTTATCAAGCCCGTAACGGAAAGTTTGGAATAATTGCGGATCGGTAGTGCCCTTTATCAAATCGAAAGTGCGGCGCTGGCTGCCAAACATGGCGGGCATTCCGGCTAAATCGTCCGTCCACGAGGTTGAGCCCCATGTTTTATTATTGGTTTGATGCACATCGGCAAGCCAAACATGGTTAAACTGATCGGTATAATCGGGGCCGCCGCAATTAACCCGGTAAATATATTTTAAACCCGCATTTGGTTTCAATAAATCCTTTCCTTCAGTATTCAGATCTTGAAAATTTGGCGATTGTGGCAAGTGATTGAGCACAATATAATCTTCGGCTACCTTCTTCCCTTTTACATATCCTACAGCATAAAGCACATTGTATTGCACGTTTACCCTGTCCCATGTAAAATGTGTCCCTTTACCTCCATTCTTTTTTTTACCGAAAGATTGGCCGTTAACATCGTTAAATAGTTCAACCTCATCGCAGTTGGAGTAAACGCTCAAGCTATCCCTCGTTCCGGGCGATAGCCACCTATCCGGCCAGGTGTGCGATACGATGTAAACCATTGGCTCTTTATCTTTGGGCGCATAATTAGCCCGATATAAATAAAAGGCATCTGTTGGTTCGCCCCAGGGGGTTAATAAACCTTTGTAGTTAACAGGGCCTACCCTATCCATCTCCCGCCAGCCCTCGCCGCCTTGCACCCTGCCCGGGTTTTCGTGCGAACTGAGCAACCATTGGAAATGCCCGGCAACTTTATCCTTAACCGATTCGGCAAGGCGTATTTTGGTTTCCATTAATAAATCCAGCCTGTCTTCGCTTAATGCGCCGTTTTGTGCAAATGGCCCGTCGGTGTGTAAATCAATACTTCGCCATCCGCCATACTCACCAACCAGTATTTGCTTTTCAAGGTCGGTTGCATAGGTTAAGGGGTTACCGCCGTAGGTGCCTGTCCAGTTTTGTGGCACATCCCAATCGGTACCGTTACCGCCATTACAGGTTGTTATTTTGCGTTGCGACGATGCAGTGGGATCAAGTTTGCGGATCAGTTCGCAGCATTCCGCAGCAAAATCGGCAGGTAGCCTGCTTTCGTTTTGTAGCCCCCAAAGAATATTCGACGGGTTATTGCGCCGTTCTTTAACCCAATCAGCTAAAAGCGTTTTAAAGTTTTCGCGAAAAGCCGGGGTATCATACCAAATGTGGGCGGTAAATTGCGGCCACCATAGTATGCCTAATTCATCCCAATACTGTTGGTATGCTAAATTATGCGGCTGGTGCGCATCGCGGAAAGCATTAAAGCCCGCCGTCTTAACCTGCATTACACGTGTACGAACTTGCGCATTGCTAAAAGCGTGGCTTTGCCCCATTTTATGCTCGTACTCGGCAACGCCGTTTATAAATACCGGTTTACCGTTAAGTAAAAACTGTTTATTGCTACCGCCCCGGCCAATGGGCCAACTTATCCAACGGATGCCATAAGGTGTTGATTCCTGATCTAACTGCCTTTGGCCATCCATCACCTTAGACACCATTTTGTACAAATAAGGTTGCCCCAGCGACCATAAATGTACGTGTGTAAAATTGAGCTTTTGCTTATAAACCATTGTAGCACCCGCTGGAATAGCATTTTCGCTAACGGCTTCGGCAACTACAATACCGCGTTCATCTATTAACCTGTTAATTACAGCTATCTTTTTAGGTTTGTTGCTGTAATTCTTTACTTCGGTTTCTATATTCAGATCCGCCGATTTTTCGGTTACCGTAGTATCGTTCCAGATGTGTACGCCAAACGGCTCTATCCTCACGGCACCGGTGATAATAAAATGTACGGGCCGGTATATTCCCATTGGCTGCGAACCCTCCGAAAAGCCAACCTCATCCGCCGAGCCACCGCATACCCAGGGCAGATCCTGAATTTTATCCGGATGATCTGCCCGGACGGCCAGTATATTAGGTTTATTTTTAAGCAGATACTGGCTTACATTTAAGGTAAATGTTGTGCGGCCACCGGCATGGTAACCAACCTTTGTACCATTTAGCCACACCGTAGCGTAGGAGCCTACACCTTCAAAAAACAGAAAATATGCCTTATCGGCAGAGATGTCTTTTACAATAAAACTGGTGCGGTACCAGGCGTAACCATGCCTGTCGCCATGTTTTAACCTGCGGTAACCCTGGTAAGTATCCCAGTTATGGGGCACCGTAACGGGTTGCCAGTTTTGGGTATTAAATGCCGCTTGCTCAAAGCCGTTATAGGCATTTATATTGGTATCGTTGGCCACAGAGAGCCAGTTAGTTTTTAAAACAATATCTTTACGTATTGCAGATTGCGAAAAAGAGCGGACGCCAAACAATAAACAAAGCACTAATATTAAGCAGCTTTTGTAACCCACCCATAGCGTTTTATAACATTGCTTAACCTTATCTGCCATCATCTCAAGTTTTAAATTATATCGCTTTCAATTCACCATTAAAACTATAGCTTTTGCCCTTTATAGTTTTAAAACGTTGGCTAATGCTGCCATATTTTAACAAGCATTCGCCACCTGCTTTTGAAGTTACCTGCACCTGCATTAATTTGCCGTTTTGCCATTTCAAGTTGAGTACAAAGCCCCCGCGGGCGCAAATACCCTTTACCTCACCATTGGCAATGGCGGTGGGCAGGGCAGGCAATAAATCAATATAGCCTTGCTGGCTTTGTAGCAGCATTTCGGCAATACCGGCTGCACCACCAAAGTTACCATCAATCTGGAATGGCGGGTGCGCATCAAACAGGTTATTGTACACGCCGCCTTTTTCTTTTGCATTACCAATTTCGGCAACGCTTAATAGCTTATTTACCAACATCATAGCGTGGTCGCCTTTTTTAAAGCGCGCCATCAGGTTTACCTTCCAGGCTAAACTCCAACCCGTGCCCTCGTCGCCACGGTACTTAAACGATTTTTCTGCGGCTTTCATTATATCAGCATTACCATCCCACGTAATATCTGTACCGGGGTAAACACCCCAAAGGTGCGATACATGCCGGTGCGTATCAGTTGTATCGTCCCTATCTTCCATCCACTCCTGCAATTGCCCGTATTTACCAATTTTATTGGGAGCTATTTGCATATATTTTTCTTCAAGAGTTTTGCGGAACGCTAAATCGGTTTTTAGTATTTGAGATGCCGTTATGCAGTTTTTAAACAAATCGCGAATGATCTGCCTGTCCATTGCGGGCCCAGCAACAAGGCCACCATGTTCGGGAGAGGTTGATGGCGTGGAAATAAGGTAACCAGTTTGGGGATCATGAACCAATGTACTCACAAAAAACTGAGCGGCGGCTTTCATTTCGGGATAATGTTGTTTCAAGAAACTGGTATCTTGAGTGTACAAATAATGTTCCCATAAATGATGGCATAACCAGCCTGCACCACTTTGCCAAATGCCATTGGTTGGTGCATCAATTGGCGCGGTGCCCAACCAAATATCGGTGTTATGGTGTACTACCCAGCCCGGAGCGTTATAGTAAACTTTGGCCGTTTTTGCACCTGTAGTACTAAGGCCGCCTATCATTTTAAAAAGCGGCTGTATGCACGCACTCAAATTTAACTCTTCGGCACTCCAATAATTCATTTGGAGGTTAATGTTGGTGGTAAACTTGCTGCCCCAGGGTGGCACCAGTTGATCGTTCCAAATTCCTTGTAAATTGGCGGGCAATTTACTATCTGGCCGCGAACAGGCTATCAGTAAATACCGAGCATATTGTATGTAAAGTGATAACAATCTTGGGTCGGCAGTAAACGAATATTGTGCGATGCGCTCGTTAGTAGGCAAATTTTGATTTTTACCCGCACCCAGATTTACCGAGAAAGTATTAAAATATTTTTGATAATCTTTTATGCTGCGCTCTTTAACATTAACAAACGTTTTGGTTTTAACAGTCTGTAGCGTTTGCTTGCATAGCTCCTCCGGCTTGGCCGATACATCCAGATAATTTTTAAAGCTGGTAGCGGCAGTTAAGTATAAGGTAACATCGTCGGCATTGGTTATGTTGATATGATTATCCACTACTTTTATTATTCCGCTTTTTGCCGTTGCATACAAATAGCTTGCGCCTTTAAGCACACCCTTTTGTACCTTTAAATTAAGGCCAATGGTATGTGCATCAATTTTGCTCACAGCTGATAGCTTGTGGGGTGTTTGCAGCAAAGCATCCAGATTAATTTGCCCCGCCTTATCTGCTTTTAAATGTATTACAATAACCTTATCGGGATAACTTGCCAAATATTGACGTGTAAACCTAATGCCATTGCAGGTGTATGATGTTGTGGCTATGGCCTTGCCAATATCCAAATCGCGCTTATAATCAATTAATTTACCTTTTTGTTTAAAGTTCAATATTAAATCGCCAAAGGGCTGATACTCGGCCTGGTATCTGGGAGAAGCCGGCGGCTGATAATCTTGTATCCAATATTGCCAAACGGGGTTTAAAGTTATGGCATCTTCAGGGTTTTCTCCGTAGGGATATATTGAAAATGTTTTTTGTCCGCTTTTACCACCTACCAGGCCACCTTTATCAAAAGGGTTAATAACCTGTATGGCTATTTCATTTCGTCCCTCTTTAAGCAATGAACCATCTATTTTATACCTGCGGATAACGCTTGTAGAATCGGTAGAACCAATTTTTTTTCCGTTGATATAGGTTATGTCCATATCCCTTATCCGGCCCAAATCAATAACCAGGTTTTTACCCGTCCAGCCTTTAGGCAATTCAAATGCATTACGCAACCATACTACGCCATCTAACCCTGCAAGTTCGGCAATGCCCGATGATTCCCATCCGTTAGTGGTAGGTATTTTCATATCGTGCCAGTTTTTATTATTCAGGGTAGTTAATATGGCATTGTTATTAGCAGTTACTTTTTTAAACCATACATCAAACCGGGCAGGATAAGTATCCTCGCCATTTTTTTCGCCCATAAAATATTTACCCGCAAGGGCTTCGGCCTCCGTGCGTTTACCTTCAAAAAGTAGTTTTCTGATGGTGGGCAAATAAGTTGATGCTCCGGTGCGCTGGTAACTGCGTGGTTCGCCGGTCCATAAAGTTTGTTCATTAAATTGAATACGATCTGAGTTAGCACCGCCGTATATCATTGCGCCAAGCGTGCCGTTGCCAATAGGTAAAGCATCTGTCCATTTTTCGGCAGGTTGGTTATACCATAGCTTTAGCGGGCTTTGCTGTGCCTTGGTATTTGCAGTGCCGCACAAAACAACAGCAATGGTAAAAATATATAACGGGCTCTTCATCGGTTGTAATTGAAACGGTATTCAAAAGCAAAAAATAAAACTCAATTGATGGTTTTGCCAGGTTTACTAAAACGAATATAGCCTGATTGCTTTATCCGTTTGTATAACATGTTTTCAATAGTTTATATCATCTTAACATACACTTCAATTAAAAAGTGCGTCGAGCTTACGGTTGGCGCCGCCTTTGTTCATGGCTGCATCATATACCGGCAAGGCTGCGTTACCATCAATAAAGCCTAATACAAGGCACTCGCCTTTGGCTAAGGTTAAAGTATGTGTACCCGCAGCAAAGCTGTAGGCATGAATATTTACGGGGGGCATATCTGTAAAAACAATGGCATTGCCTATTTTAATCTCCGCCTGGCCGTAATCGTTGGCACTGGCATCATTCTCTAAAGTTGGCTCTGCGGAATATTTAGCGCCCTTCTCCTTAAAAAAGCCAACCAATAGCTTAACAGATTTATCTGTGCTGAATTTAAGGGTAGTACCCTGAGCTATTTGTTGCTTTTGGGATAATTTAACACCTTGCAGGTTTTTGAGTAAACCATCATAAACATTGGTAACCAGGCTTGTATCGGTGTAAACCGAAGAGTTTTGGTTCAAAGTATAAATACCCTGCGTGCCCGATAACCAGGTTACGTTTGCAGGCTCTAAAACAAGTTCGTGAGTTTGGGAAGCCTCGCCTGCATGCAGTTTTAACGAATCTACATTTTTGATGTACCGGCTCAATTCCTGCTCATATTTGGGCAGCAGTTCAACCCAGGTTTTATTTTTACCGTCGTTACCGCCTATTGGTATTTTGCGCTGCCCGGTTTGCATACTGTTGGCGTAGAGGTAGGTATCTTTAGTTAAATTGGCTAATTGCTTAAAGTGCGCCACACTGCTCTGCATATGCGGGATAGCATTTTGCAAATCGGCAAGGTTATTTGAGTATTTGTAATTTAATATTAAAAGTGCTGCCTTTGCCTTTTCTGCATAAAAATTGGCAAGCTCGTTGTAGCAATATATATCGTTTTTTAAGCGTTTAAACTCAAGCTTACCGGCCTTTACACCGGCTTCCGCAGCATCAATTGCTGCAACGGCGGCTTGGCCTTCGGCTATTACATCGTTTATTACGTTAACCGGAGTTTCGCCAATATGTGGTTGGTGCTTAAATTCCTTCTCGGCATATTCGGAAAGCATCTCCCCTTCCGGCCCTTCCGAGTTATACAACAAGGTAAACAAACCGTACCTTTCGGGATTAACCAACTGACTCATAAACATGCCTAACGTTAAGGTTTGGCGGTTACCATCGGTAATACCGAAACGGCGCAACAGCTTAGGCGCTATTTCGCCCGATTGCTCATAAGCTTCTAAAATATTAGCACTATGTTGGATGTCGCAACCGTACTTTTCGGCAAGCTGTTTATCCCAATATACTTTTTCGGCTTCTCTGTCGCGGTGGCAATTCCAGGAATATCGCGCCCATTCTTTGTACCATATCCAATCCCTATCCATTTGCAACAAACGGGTATCAGCCTTATCGGCTGTGTAGGGCCAGTCCCAATAAGATGCCTGCGGGTAAATATGCAAACCGTTCGATTCGTACACGCTATGCATAGCCTGCACACATTTCTGTATAAAATCTGCCGAGCCGTATCTAAACGGCTCTAAATTAGCCATAATGTGGATGTTTTCTATCTGCACACTGCCCAAATGGCTCAATGTGCGGTGCAATTCGGCCCAGGGGCCGTGCGGGGTGTACGTTGTTAAAGCCTCACCGTTATATTTAGCTTCGGTATATAAATTTTTATAAAGTGGTAAAGCATACTTCATCACGGTAGGCGCATCGGTATCATGAGCGCGTAAAACTATAGGTGGTTCTTCGGTTTTACCTAAAGCCTTCAATCCGTCTTTTACGCCGGGGATAATGGTTTTAGTAAACCAGTCCACATCATCCTGCCCTACACCTTCCATCGCTTCGCCTAAACATACCATTAAGCCAACGTTGGGGTATTTTTCTACAAAGGCGGCTATTGATTTACGGGTATAATCGGCAATAAGCGGAATAATCGGACGGTTCCTGTCCTGTGTTTTCATGTGGTTATGCTCGGCAAATGGTTTTGATACGATGATGTTATAAAACATTTGTATCACCCAAATACCGCGCTTATCTGCCTCCTGCGTTAAAAACTTAAAAATCTCTTCATTCTTTTTAAAAGTTTCGTCGCTTACCTCAACTGCGTAAGGGTAATCTTTCAGGCGTACCAATGATGCAAATGGGTGCCCGTTCCATAAGTACAACGAGTTCATGCGGTTCTCAACCATTTGGTCGAGATATTTAAGCCACATGGCCTTATCATAAAACCAGGGGAAACTTTCGGGAGTATAAGGGTATTCGTAAACACCACGACCGGGCAAGTAAGTAGACTTCTGCATGCCGATACAAGCACCGCGCAATACCATTTCGGGATGATCGGCTTTGGCAATCTGTTCGGGCAATGTTCCGGTATCTTTCACCTCGTCGGCCAATTCAATACAGCCGTATAACGCGCCCGAATTATCTAAACCCTCAACAACAATATTTTTTTGTGCCGAAGATGAGAGCATAAACCCTTCTTTATGGAAAGCTACTTTCTTCATCGGCAAATGCCATTGTTTTGTTGCAGCCAATATCGCATCACTACCTGTTACGCCTATTACTATCACCCTCCCTTTAGCAGTAATTTGGTGTGCGTTAACTACCTTGTAACCTTTTGCTGTTAACGCGGCCGTTAACCTGCCCGCGCCAAAACTAACACGTACCGGACTATTTACGGATGTAACAATGGTAATAGTTTGTTTGGCCCTTACAGGAATAGCGTGAGCTCCAAAAAAACAAAACACGCTCAAAAGCAACAATTGTATTTTAAAAAAAGCCTTCATTTTACTCCTGTTAATTATTGTTTAAGTTCGGCGGCTATTTTCCTGCGCTTTTCAAGCCAGCCGCTAAAAAGCAGGTTTTTATTCAATACCGGTTTGGGGAAAAACAAGCTCGCTAAATAACCTACTACTATTACTATAATATGGCTGTAAACGCCTAACATATATTTGTGCTGCTTAAAGCTGTAAATACCCATATCAAGCAATACATGTTTCTCTTTACCCAAACCTATTTTGGTTGATGTTAAAAAAGCGTAAGCGGTGAATAACACACAGGTCAAAACCCCTATCAATAAACCCTGCCTGTTTGCCCTCGAACTAAATAAGCCCAATAGAAATATCCCCGCTATACCGCCCGAAAATATGGAGTAAAGTGTAAATACAATTCCCAAAACACCTTCGTCGCCGGCCATTAAATACAACGATGCAATGCCTATGGCACCAAGGCCGCCAAATACAACTATCCAACGACCGGCTTTTAAATTTTGCATGTCGGTTTTTTTGGGGAACATACGTTTATAATAATCCTCAACACCTATGGCACCCAGACAATTCAAATCAGACCCTAAGCTGGATATGGCTGCCGATATTAACGCAGCCAATATTAAACCCACAACGCCCGGCGGCAAATTAGTCATGATAAAATACGGAAAAACGGCATCGGGCCTCATGCCAGCAGGCAGGGGGTTTTGTTTATAAAAAACAAACAACGCGGTACCAATAAACATAAACAATGCCCATAGCGGCACGGTAAGCCCAACACCCAATAAGGTTGCCTTAATTGCCGATTTATCGTTTTTAGCCGTTAAGTAACGCTGCACCATGGTTTGATCGGTTCCATATTTTTGAATGGCATAAAAAACCCCGTTAATAACCATTACAATAAAGGTGAGCTTTTTAAAATTGAAATCGTAAGGGCCAAAGCCTGTTTTACCGTTACTTTGGGCTATGTGCCAAACTTCGGCAGGGCCGCCTTTTAGGGCGAATAATAAGATCACCAGCGATACCACACCACCTAAAATCAGCAAAAAGCCCTGTATTACATCGGCCCATATAACAGCTTCAATACCACCTATTAATGTTATAAAAACTACCACAAAGCCAATTACCCAAATAATGAGGAAGGTATTAGCACCCGTCATATTAGATAGTGCCAGGGCGAGTAAAAAAAACACGGTACCCATTTTAGAAAAATGCGTTAACACAAACGCTATCGAACTATACAGGCGCGCAAATACGCCAAAACGTTTTTCAAAATATTCGTAAGCACTCAAACCTATAACTTCGCGGTATAGCGGCACAATAAACCATACCATCAACAGCAGTACGATAGGTACCATAAGCCCCTGTACCAATAATATCCAGTTGGATGAGAAGCCTTCGCCGGGATAGGCTAAAAAGGTAACGCTGCTCACCAATGTTGCCATTAACGACATCCCGATGGCCCACGATGGTATGGTACCCGCCGAAACAAAGTATTTAGCAGTTGTATTTTGACCGCGACCAAACCGCAGGCCCACACCAAGCGATGTTGCCAACGAAACTATGATAATAACATAATCAATTAAATGTAAGGTTTCTTTGTGCATAGGGCTAATATAAAGTACACCCACGCACCAATTGCGGCC
Organism: Mucilaginibacter gracilis; assembly: GCF_003633615.1. Taxonomy (NCBI): domain Bacteria; kingdom Pseudomonadati; phylum Bacteroidota; class Sphingobacteriia; order Sphingobacteriales; family Sphingobacteriaceae; genus Mucilaginibacter; species Mucilaginibacter gracilis. The sequence continues at coordinate 5,030,162 of NZ_RBKU01000001.1, forward strand.
AGGCGTAACTTCCGGGTTTTATGGTTATAAACAACTCCGGGCTATCATCCGTACTCATCCTGATAACGCCTGGAGACAATTCTTCAACCGGGTAAATTTTTGATATACTCAGTTGTTTTAAAATAGCCGCAGCAGTAGAGCCTCCTTCTACCAGTAACTCGTTAATGTGCAATTGCTTAACAATCAACCCCACTACAGTGGCTGTTTTTTGACGCAACAACCCATTTTGATTGTTTATTTGTTTTGTATCCAGAGGATTGACGGCTATAATGGCTTTGCCAAATGTAGTGATATATGCTATAATTTCGTTACACCAATCCTCATAATCGCTTTCCTCTATTTCGCTCTTGCTGACGATGTTTACCGGCATATAACTTACCGGGAAACCATCGGCTTTAAGTTGCATCACGGCGTCGCTGCTCTTTTTAAATGCAGTACCGGATACAATAAGTGCCGGATATTGAAATTCGCGAGGTTTTATTTGCCTCGGTTGCTCATCCGGGATAACAATTTTATCAAGCAAGGCGGTAAAAAAATTGGCCGCCCCGGCTATTATCATGTTGCGGTTAACCAAGTTGGCCCAGGCCGCCAAATCGTCGTAACCGGCGGCATCTCCAACTACTATACCTTCGTAATTAATGGTTTGGGTGTGCTTTTGCGAGGTTATTTTTATACCCTTCCCGTCCAGTAATTCAATTACCGAAGATGTTTTGATAGGGAATTCGGGATCATTGGCAAAATTGCTTAAATGCAGCGGTTCGCCGTTTAACAAGTATTGGCCGTTAACTATAGTACGCCCTAAACCCGGATTAGCAGGCACCAGCAGCGCACGCGAATGACTTAATTTGCCGATGTGCGCCAATAGTTCCTCGGCAACGTGGCCGCGCAAAACCGAATCGACCTTTTTAAACACCAGGGTGGGGTTTAGCTTAACTATCTCTTCGGTAACCCGTTCCATCTCCAGCACGGCATCGTGCTTTGACATCGACCGGGTATCGGTTGCTATAACCAGCAAGTCTGCCTTCGATAACAAGTTTACCCGGGTATTCACTTCAACCTTCAGGTTATAGCGTAACCCTATGCCGCCCAATTCGGCAGCACCGGTAAAATCGTCGGCAATAACTATAATCATTTAAACAGCAACTGTTTTATTAACGGCTTGATGCTTATAAAGCTGCACTGCCGATTCGATGGCCAATACCATAGCATCAGCACTGGCAACACCTTTTCCGGCAATTTCAAACGCGGTACCGTGGTCAACCGATGTACGGATGATTGGCAAACCCATTGTTATGTTAACACCTTTAACACTGTCCATTTGTTTTTTCTCAGAATTCCATTTAAAGCCCGAAAGCTTAAACGGAATATGCCCCTGATCGTGATACATGGCTACCACACCACCATAATAGCCTGTTGCCGCTTTGGCAAACATGGTATCGGCAGGTACAGGGCCCTCAACATCATAACCTAATCTGCGCGCTTCCTCAACTGCCGGTAATATTTCCAAATCGTCCTCGGTGCCAAACAAACCGGAGTCGCCCGCGTGGGGGTTTAAACCTGCTATGCCTATTTTAAGGTTGGTTGCACCCAGTTGTATCATGCCATTATGCAGCAATTCGGTAACCTCTAAAATGCGTTCTTTTTTTACCAGATCGCAAGCCTGGCGCAACGATACATGGGTAGATACGTGTATCACCCTCATGTTATCTTCAACCAGCAGCATGGCATACCTGGTTGTGTTGGTTAAAGTGGCGTATATTTCGGTATGGCCCGCAAAATGGTGTCCGGCCTCGTTTATCGATTTTTTGTTGATAGGGCCCGTTACCGTAGCATCCAACTCGCCGGCTAAAGCCAGCTCAATTACTTTTTTTACTGATTGAAAAGCCGCCTCGCCGCAATTGGCAGATATTTCGCCAAATTTAAGTTTGCTAACGTCGGTATTGCCCAAATCAAAAACATCTATAGTGCCATATTTAAAAGCAGCCTGGGTAACGCTGCTTACGCGGTTAAGCAATACATCAATTTTTAAAATATCGGCTATTTGCTTAAATACATCGTAATCGCCAACCAAAAGCGGTTGGCATATCTCATACAACTCCGGCTTTAGCAAAGCTTTCAGCGCAATCTCGGGGCCTATACTTGCCGGGTCGCCCATGGTTATTCCTGTTATCGGCTTTAATCGCATATATCAATTTTTAAATTCAAACCTTCGTTATCTCTTATTTCGTGCAGGGTTTTTATCAATTGCGCCTCATCATCGGCAGATTGAGGGTACAATGGCGGCATTACGTAAGGCAGGCATAATTTAGATTCGTACATTAAAACTTTAAGTGCCCATAACGATTCGCCAAGTAAACGGCCCGATTGGTATAACTTGCCCAGCATGTCTGATTTTTTTTGAAACGCGTATACCAAATCGTGATCGCCATTTTTCACAGCTTCCATCATAGCGTTATATACCCCCGGAAAAAGGTTACCCGTGCTCGGGATAAGGCCGTCGCTTCCGTTTAACAGCGCATCGGCAGATCGTGCCGCCCAACCCAAAAAGTAACTAAAGTCTTCGCGGTCTTTCCACAACTTGATTGATTCTCTTACGCGCTCTTCGTTCTGTTCAGAATCTTTAACGCCTACTATATTATCGTGGTAACTCAGTTCGTCTATCAGTTTTAACGAAATAGACATATGTGTTGTAGCCGGAATGTTGTATATAATAAGCGGGCCGCCGCATTGGCCGGCCAATTGCTCGTAATAGTTTTTTACCTGCGCATCTGATAGTTTATAGTACGATGGCAAATGCGCCGCAACAGCATCTGCACCGTTCTCGAAAGCATATTTTGCTAACGAAACAGATTCTTCAAACCGGTTTGAAGCCACACCAACATACAGTTTATCGGTACCTTGTTTTAATTCGCCGGCAAGCTTTATATAGTCAAATTTAACTGTTATGGGTAACGACGCCGCTTCGCCGGTTGTACCCAATATAAAAGGTTCCACGTTGTTGGCGTGAAAATTAGCAAACATGTTTTTAACACCCTCTTTATCCAATTCGTGGCTCTCGGTTAGCGGGGTTATAGCCGGAATAACTACACCACTGTATCTTTTTTTCATTAATCTGTTCTAAATTGTACTATAAACATGTTACAATTGATATTTCTTTATTGTTAATAAGCTGCATTGTAAATATCCACGGCGTCGGTATAAGTAACCTCGCGCGGGTTATTTTTAAGCAAGCGTGTAATTTTCATCGCATTTACGGCCATTTCGGGTATGGCGTCCTGGGGTATGTTAACTTCCCTTAACCTTGCGGGTATGCCGCACAGGGCAACCAGTTGTTCAATTTTGGCTATCCCTGCTTTAGCGGTAAGCATATCTTTGGCCTGCGGCTGGCAGCCCAGCGCAATAGCAACCTGTGCGTATTTAGCTGCTGCCGACGGATAATTAAATTCCATAACGTAAGGCAGTAATAAAGCATTTGATAAACCATGGGCCAAATTAAAACTACTACCCAGCGGATAGGATAATGCATGCACCGCTGCCGTATTTACCGGGCCCAGGCAAAAGCCGCCCAGCAAACTGCCCATAGAAACCTGCGCCCTTGCATGCTCATCGCTACCGTTGTTTACTGCCTGTACAATGTTGGCCGCTATAAGGCGGATGCCCTCAATAGCATACATATCAATAAGCGGGTGCGAAAACTTGTTGGTATAAGCCTCTATGCAATGTATTAATGCATCTAAGCCGGTGGCTGCTGTAATATGCGGCGGCACGCTCATACTCAACAAAGGATCAACATATACAATATCGGGAACCAGGTAGGGGCTGATAATACCTTTTTTTTGATGGTCGCTATCATCAACCAAAATGGCGTTTGGCGATACTTCGCTGCCCGTACCCGATGTTGCGGGCGCGCAAATTAATGTTTTGGTACGGCCCTTTAACAAGCCAATACCTACTATATCCTGTAAAGACTGACTATTGTTTAACTGTGCAGCAACCAGTTTTGCCACATCTAAAACGCTGCCGCCACCAATTCCTATCACAGCATCCGGATTGGCTTGCACCGCCACAAGCATCAGTTGTTCAAAATCCTGATAGCTTGGCTCCTGCTCAACATCGGTGTTAATGTGTACTGTAATATTTTTGCGTTCTAAATCGTCAACAAGTTTAGATAGTTGACTTTGTAACGGCTTTATAGTGATTATCAAAACAGATGAACAGCCCAAACCCACCAAATCATCAGCCAGTGCCGCTATGCAGCCATTGCCAAACGTGAGCTTGCGCGGAAAATGTATAGTTAAGTTTTGAAGGTTACTCATTAATATCTTATTCTGTATTTATAATTATTTTTTTGCAGGCAGGTTAACCAAAACGTGTTTCAACACATCGCTTTGTGCTATCTTTTTGCCATCGGCATAAATAAATAGGCCTTTGCCTGCACCATACTTTGTGCCGTTTTTATCCCAAACAATGGTAATGTTATGCCCATGGTAGCTTACCTTATCCAGGCAAAACCAAGCCCACTGCCCTTGCGGGATAAGCGGGAAAACTTCTAAAACCTCGTCGGCACGTGGTTTTATACCTACCAAATCGTTAATAACCAAATCGGCATAACCAGAGTGGTTATAAAAGGTACTCCGGGGATTATCGCCCTTTAACCATGCACCGTTTTTTTCGTCCTGATACTCACCAATATACGGGCGACCATTCATTTGCTGCGACCATGCGTATTTGTGCATATTATCATAAAACACCTTACTCGTCATTTTACCACGATTGGTATAATTGGTAAGCAGATTTGCAAGTCCTTTTAAATCCTGGGTAGTAGCGTATGGCCAGATAGCCCCGTCCCACTCACATTTACCCACGCCGTGCGTGCGAAATTTAGGGTGACGCCTTTCGGCAGTAGTTAAACCCCAGGGTGCATTAAACCCCGCTGTATCTGTTAACTCATTCCACTGTGCGGCATACTTAGGCTCGTCGGCAGGTAAGTTAAAATACCAGGGTATAAAACCAATAGCTTCCCGCGCGTCCGACAGGGTTCCGTTAACAAACTTTACCTTATAAAATGCTGCATTGTCGTCCCATAAAGCATTTACTATCTTTTTCAACGCAGCGGCTTTAGCGGTATAACGTTGTTCAAGCGTATCGTTACCGGTTAATTTAGCCATTGCTACAAGTGCTTTAGCATTACCATACATATAGCTGTTAATGGTTGGCCGCACGTTTTTATCCTTACGGGAACCACTGATGGATTCTTCCATCGCATCCTTTACGTCAAACTGCCAAAAAGAGCCATCGGGCAATTGCCTTTCGGTTTCCCACTTGCGGTAATCGGCATCCAGCGCCGGTAGTATATGTTTTATATATTCCTTATCCTGGGTAACCAAATAATGGTTATAAACGGCATCATCAACCCAACTGCTAAAACCGTGGAAGTGTGGTTTTGGCTGTTTGCCATCCTCATATAACCAAAACGAAACATAGTCTTCAATATATTGCTTGTTATGCAGCCACCTGCCCTCGTTTACCTGGTGGCCCAGGGCCGAGCTTATGGTGTTATAAATACCCGCAAACTTAACAGGGGTTATAAACTCGGTAAAAACAAAACCGGTTGGCGTTTTAACTAAATGCTTGCGAAAACTCCACCAACGGTAATAATACATTTGTTGGATAGTGGTATCCGGGCACTCAAATAAAGGTATATTTTGCGATAGCCAATTAAACGATTCGGCATTAGGAACAAAGTTTTTTACCGCCTCGGTATCTAACGAATTGAAATAGTTAACGTACTTTTTAAGCTTGGAAAAACCCAATACGTGTTTTGCATTTTGCGCAAAGCACATGTTTACACCTGCAATTAAAATACAAATTGCAAAAACATAAATTACGCGCAAACTTTTGGTCATACAAGTATATTGGTAATTGTACCGCACTTAGATATTAACTTCAAAACTACCTCTATATGTAGCCTGATTATTGTAATATTTTCTCTTGATATAGTACGATTTTATCATTTGAAATTTTACAAAAGCATATCAAATGTCAAATTTCAAACATCAGGAGGCACAATATCATACAATTTAATCCTCCCTATTAAATACGTCTTATATTTATAACTCTGTATTATACCCAGGTAAAGCAACTAAAATTGATTTACGCCAGGTATAGCACAGCGTTACGCATTATTTAGAAGGCATAGGCACTACCGTTTTAAGCGGTACCAGGCTGTTTAAATAAATTTCGATACTGGTATAGCCGCCGCCGTTTTTAGGGAACAATGTAGCATCTTTAGCATCGTGGGGGTTTAAGCCGTGTTTAATTTCGTACTCATCGGGTATACCGTCCTTGTCCGAATCTTTGTACGGTGTCCCCTTGTATTCCGGGTAACCGCCAACCTGGCTTATATCGGTAATGATACCTTGTTTGTACGAATCATCGGGCAAACGATGTTTAACCCATTTGCTGCCGTTACTGTTATCGGTACCGGGCACAAATGATATTTTTCCGGTTTTCACTTCTTCAATAATGCGTTTATCAACGGCATCACGTTTTGGTAAATTTGCGCCTACGTTTTCTAACACATAATCGTGCGCTTCCTGGGCTGTTAACAAAGTTATTTTAGCCATCGGGAAAGCTTCGTTTACACGGATGCTGTCGGTATAACGGCCAGCGTTTGGCATATCTTGTATCTGCACACCACCGTCCCAATTGTTTTTTGTTACCTTTTCGTTGCCTTCAACAATGTTTCCATTGACATAGGCACGGCCAAATAAACCTTTGTTTGATTTATCCCTTCCAGATTCGGGTTTCAATATCCGGTAGCTGATGGGTTTATCTAACGGAGTTATTGGCCCGGGTTTAAAGTAATTGTTAATGATATTGAACAACGATTTATTATCGCCGCCATCAATACTGCGGTTCCACCAGTTAAAAATCACGTTGTTGGCAAATCCAAAATCGCCATCCATACCTACCGACGGGTTACGGGCAACGTTATCTGCCCATAAATTACGCATAAAAGTGCTGTTACGGCCACCTATTGTGCTGCCAAATGCATGGTTATAAGTATCTAAACCTTCGGCAAACATGGAGTTTTGAATGGTAATGTTTACGGTAGGCAACTTATCGTGAGCGCCGCTACGATCATAAACGTGGCGATAGAAAGACATCACTTCGTCTAAGCCCCAACTACCCGAAACGTGATCTAATATAATATTCCCTACCGGATTACCGCCAAAGGCATCATCGCGACGGGCAACATCGGTAGCACCTCTGCGGAAACGCATAAAGCGGACAATAATATCATGTGTATCAATCCATACCGATTCGCCGGCTATGCAAACGCCATCGCCTGGTGCGCTTTGCCCCTCAATAGTAATATAAGGCGCACGGATGCTAATGGGCTGACTTAACTTAATGATACCGGCCACGTTAAATACCACAATACGCGCGCCGCCTTGCTCGCATGCGTCCCGCAGCGAACCGGGGCCATAATCGTTAAGGTTTGTTACCACAATAACACGACCGCCACGACCGCCAGCCGTGTATGCCCCGCCACCTTCGGCACCCGGAAATGCAGGAATTTTTGCCTGCGGCAAATCGGATGATTTTGCTGCCCAGGGAACGAAAGGTTTACCCTCTTGTTTCATTATAACCATTGCTTTTTCAAAAGCAGCGTCTGATCGTTTTCTTTCAATACTCGCCAGCGAATCTGACGTGGCCTGCATTGCCGGTGGTACGCGCGGATATTGCGCCCGAGCCGAATTGATAGCACCAATTGAGCTGATGAAAACAATACCGGCAATAATTTTTTTATTCATTTTTAAAGGTTTATATCTGTTTATACAAAAGGTCATATTTACACATGCCGTTGTTTACTTGTACTTGATAAAATTCTATAAGAAAACGATCAGGTTAATAATCTCATTCAAATATGCACCCTAAAATGGTTGATTTTATATAGGATTTTTTCTACAAGGTATACGATATTAGCTTTAGGGCCAAAGTATTGTAATTATTACACTCCGGCTTTATTTTCGGCAATTTCTTCACCGGTTGGTTGGCGGCGCCAATAGTTGGCCAATATGGAGCCAGATATATTCATCCACGGGCTAAACACTGCTGCCGCAAGGCCCACCGTAGCCAATTTACCCATATTACCAGCCAGGCCGGATGCCATGCCGCCGTTTTGCAAACCAACTTCGAAAGCTATGGTACGCGCCGAATTTTTATCGAGTTTAAACAAACGACTAAGCCAGTAACCAAAAAAGTAACCCGCGCCATTATGTATTACCGATGCCAGAAACAGCAATAAACCAACGTGCAATAAGTTATCGTGCCCGGCGGCGGTAGTAACTGTGGTAAAATATACAATACCGAACATTGACAAATAAGGGATATACTCGTCTACCCTACGATAGTTTAAGTAAAGCTGATGATAAACCGCGCCAACAATAAATGCCCCGGTTAAAAAGTTAAATACCTCTGCCGATTGCAGTGCCGGGGCCGATAAATTAAGGCTTAACCATTGCCATGCACCAAATGGTTGTAACGCTAACCAAACAACACACAGGGCGGCAATACTATAAGTGTTGCGTTTGCCTTTGGCCGATGCATGTTTAAGATAATCGTGTACAAAGGCTGCCCCGATGGGTACAATAACTATTTTGATGATCTCCATCATCATGGAAACAAACTTAACCTCAATTAAAGTTCCGGCGAGTAAATGCATTAACAGGGGTGTTAAAAATGGTGCGGCAAGCGTTGCCATTGCAGTAACCGTTACCGATAGCACCAGGTTTGCACGTGCCAGATACACCATTACATTAGAAGCCAAACCACTGGAACACGAACCGATGAGGATGATACCTGCGGCAATTTCGGGCTCAAAATGAAATATCCGTGTGAGCAAAAAGCCCATCAATGGCATTATTGAAAAATGGCAGGCCAAGCCGATAAGCACGCCCTTGCCTGTACTTGCCAGTCCCGAAAAATCGCGGATACTCATTTGGATACCCATCCCAAACATTACCATTTGTACAATAATGAGGATGAGCCATTTGTTGCGCAAATCAACACTTCCCCATTTTAAAAATGCATGAGGATATATCATGGCAGCAACAACAGCCACAATTATCCAGGCTGTGTACTGATAATTTTTAAGGCTGTGAAGTGATGCAATACCTATTGCAAAACACACCGCGAGGCAAACAGCAGCGGCTTGCCATAAAGCGGTGTTTAAATTTATTATACCAAACAACAGCACCAAAAGCGCAAGGCCGCTTATATACAAACAAAACCTTTGCAATAACTTTATCATCATCAATTTAAAATTGAGGCCAAATATTTAATGGCATTTGGCGGACTGGCCACAATAGGTACAATTTTATCTTCTTCTGCCAAAGTATCAACCACGCGCGCCATTGATGCCTGGGCCAGTAAAATCACATCTACCTTTTTTGAAAGATCACGCAATACGTCGGCAACCAGCGCATCATGTTTGGCGGCATCGCCGCTCATTAAGGCGTCAAACGCGCCTTCGCATACCTGCGATGTTAATTCTATTTCTTTCCCGGCAAGGGCAGCGCGGCGTTTTACCAAATCGCTTGTGGGCTCTAATGTGGTTGATAGGGTTGCAATAACGCCAATGCGTTTCCCGGTTTGCACGGCTAAATCGGCCATCGGTTGGTCAACCCGTAAAACGGGCACATGTGCTACTTCGGCGGAGGCCTCAACGGCGGCACCAATAGATGAGCAGGTAACCAGTATAAAATCAGCACCCGAATCTTCGGCAGAAGCTACGTAATCGGCAACGCGTTTACTAATAGCTGGTGTAAGTTGGCCGCGTTCGCGAATGTTGCGTACCAGGCTATCGTCAACAATATTAAATGTGGTTATACCCGGCAAATACTCTTTACAAAGCTGCTGAAATACAGGTATTAGCGTATGCGACGTGTGGATAAGTCCTAATGTTTTTGGTTTCATAATTATGTGGTTGTTTGGCCTTTAAGCACTAATTCAAAATAATTTTCGGCACCTACCTGGCCGCCTTTAAAGTTTACCTCCATACCATCGGCTGCCGAACCCGGCGCGTAAGCTTTGCATAACGGCGCTCCCGGCGAAACTGGAACTATCATTTCAACCGCCTCTATACCCATTGCGCGTGCAACATAGCCTGATGTATCGCCACCGGCAATGAGCAACCTTTGTAAAGTGGTTTTACCTGCCACACCTACGGCAATAAGGCCCAGTGCGGTACCATAAAGTTGCGCCGTTTTTTCGCGGATGTCGTTTTGGGTTAAACCTTGTTGGGCAAAAAAATCATACGTTTTCTTAAAACGCGGGTCTTCTGTACCCAAACTGGTATGTATAATAACCGGGATACCCCGTTGCAGCAGTTGCGCAATTAAATGGATATAAACAGCAACCGTAGTTTTGAGATCTTTTGAGCTTGCAATAGCAATGGTGTCGAGGGCTATATCGGCAAAATTATTATCTATAGCATATTCAATTTGTATTGCCGTAACCGGCGAGCAACTGCCCGATACCACTAACATGGTTTTAGCCTCTCCGGCAGCTTGCCATTCTGTTTTGCTTTGCGCGATACCCTGAGCGGCCCACAACTTACCCAGGGCCATCTCTATACCAGAGGAACCGATAGAAAACAAGGGCTTATCTGCCGATGCATAACCATCAATCAGTTGAGCTATGGGAAATAGCTGGTCTTCGTACAAGGCATCAAACAATATAATTTGCTTACCGGCATCTACCTGCTCCTGTAATTTTTTCTCGCTTTGTTGCTGGGACAAACCAATGGTTAAAATATCTATCAGGCCAATGGTTTGTACGGTTTGTTTAGCCAGGTGCAAACGCAAATCGCCTTCATCTGCCGGGGTAACCGGGTGCTTGCTCATTGACGGATGCCTGTCCAGCCGGAATATTTCGCCTTTGCTGCCTATCCCCATACGGGCAAACAGGTTACCAAAAGCGCAATACCTGCCCAATGCAGGGGCGGCTACCAACAGCGGTATAAATGGTGCGCTAAATATTTTTGCGCCAATATCGGCAGCTTTACCTATGCTGCCAATGCGCGGCGACGAATCAAACGTAGAGCATACCTTATAGTGTACATGCGGTACTCCTAATTGCTTCAGTGCCAAAAAGGCGGGCAGCAATTGGCCTTCCATATCGGCAGGCGACATCGATCGCGTCATGCCTGCTACGCCGATGGCTTGCAGGCCGTCGTACTTTTCTAACTGCTCAACCGTGGGAGCTACTATAAACAATACCGTTTTTATACCGGCACGGGTTAAAAATTCCAGCGCATCGGTTGATCCCGTGAAATCGTCCCCGTAGTAGGCCAGTAAAAGTTTATGCTTGTTTGCCATTATTTACTGCCAAATTTTGTAACCGATTTTGCAAATTCGGGGTATTGCTTTGCAGCATCCTGTAAAGTTAAGCCGTTTACTGCACCCTCCCAGGCTTGTTGCAGGGCCACTACCCCACCGCCCGGCCCATCGGGATGGGCCATAATACCGCCGCCCGCCATATAAAGCAGATCGGTGGTGCCGGTGCGGCGATAGGTTTCGAATGCCTGCCCGCCCCATTGCCCCGATGATACAACCGGAATAGGTGTTTCGCCTTTAAACAAAGGCGTTAAACATGCTTCCATCGAGCGCACTACCGAATCGTCGCTTTCCCAAAATTTGTTTTGGATGCCGTTCACATGTAGTTGGTCAACCCCGGCCAGTCGCCAAAGTTTTTGATACGCCGGGAACTCAATACCCAGCAATGGGTGCCTGTTTATCATTCCCCAGCCGTTGCGATGGCCATGTATCACCAGTTGGCCCTGGTCGCAAATCTTTTTTGTGCCTGCCAGGCCAACGCTGTTGATGCTTATCATAGCGCAGGTGCCGCCGGCTTTAACAATGTAATCGTATCGCGCAAGCATACTATCAACCTCGTCGCTCAGGTTGAAGGCATACATCACTTTTTTGCCCGTTTTATCTGCATGAGCATTAATTACATGCATAATGGCATCAACCCTGTCTTCAAATTTGGAATTAGCTGCCGATGATAATAGCTCATCATCTTTAATAAAATCAATACCTGCTTCGGCCAGGGTTTTTACCAACTGCGCCGTTTGCTGTGGCGACATGCCGATGCTGGGTTTAATGATTGTGCCAATCAGCGGCCTATCTTCAACACCGGTACTTTTGCGGCTCCCGGCAATGCCGAAACGTGGGCCTATAAAATGCTCGCCATAACTTGGCGGCAAATCAATATCCATCAGTTTTAAGCCCGTAAATTGAGTTATCTCGTATAAATTACCCTGTAAGGTAGATACCAGTACGGGCAGGTTATAACCAAAATTTTCTATCGACCACGAAACCTCAATAATGGCTCGATGGTACAAACCATCCTTAGCAGTAGCTCCCGGAATAGCCGGTTGGGTTACCGATTCCAAAGGTGTAATTTTTTCAACCCTCGCAGCAAAGCGCGCCTTCAGTTCCTCCGTTTCGCCGGGAACGGCTACAAACGTACCTGATGATTGTTCACCTGCCAAAACCTGCGCGGCTTTTTCTAAAGCGTACGGGGTTTCTATATAATATTTAGCGGTTATTCTTTCCATTAAGCAATACTCTTTTTTATTTTATATCCGCTTACGCCGAAGTATAAGATCACAATAAAACAGATCAACGGAATGATATAGCCGATCTGGATGTTATCGCCATTTAAATCAATAACTGTTGCCATTAAATAAGGCACAACCGCCCCACCTACAATGGACATAATGAGCCATGACGAACCAGGCTTGGTATCATCGCCAATGCCATCTATCCCCAAGGCGAATATTGTTGGGAACATGATAGACATGAAGAAACCGATAGCACCAAGGCAATAAACTACATAACTGCCCTTACCTAAAATTGCCACCGCGCATAATAACGCCGCTACAACCGCGTAAATAGAAAGCAGTTTGTGAGATTTGATGAACTGTAGAAAGATAGTACCCACAAAGCGGCCACCCATAAATAAAAAGCCATACATGGCTAAATAATATCCGGCCTTTATTTCGTCAAAACCAGCACCTTGCTTGGCCATACGGATAAAAAAACTGGTTACACAAACCTGTGCGCCAACATAAAAAAATTGTGCTACTACCGCCCACGATAGATGCTTGTGCTTTAATGCCCCAAAAAAGTTACCCCCTGATGTTTCTTCTTTAGTTGATGCTTTTATTTCGGGTAATTTGGCAACAAAAAATAAAATTGCAACCAATGCTAAAGCAATAGCTAATACAGTGTAAGGCATTTTTACAGACGAGGCTTCGTGCAAAAAATAGGCAGAGCGTTGGGTTACCGACATGGCTTTTAATTGTACCTCGCTATAATCGGTACCCGAAAGTATGAGTTTGGTACCTACAAACGGCCCAACCATAGCGGCAATACCGTTAAAAAAAGCCGCGATATTTAACCTTGTTGTAGCCCCGGCCGGGTCACCCAATATAGCCGAATAAGGGTTAGCAGCAGTCTCTAATATGGCAATGCCACAACCTATAATAAATAGCGCACCTAAAAACCCGGTGTAAGCCAATGCATTTGCCGAAGGAACAAACAATGCTGCGCCAATAGTAGCTAAAACCAAACCAATTATGATGCTGTTTTTATAGCCAAACCGCTTTAGCAGCATCCCCGCCGGAACGGCCATAAGGAAATAGGCCAAAAAGATAGAGGTATCAACCAATGTAGATTGACGGTTGTTTAACTGGCATGCCTTTTTTAAGTGCGGAATAAGGATGCCATCGAGGTTGTGTACCATTCCCCATAAAAAGAACAGGCTACATATCAGCACAAAAGGCAACATCAATGTTTTGCCTTTTAATGAGCTTTCGGAAATAACTTCGGTATTTGATGCTGGTTGCATGATATGGTTTTAAACGGTTTGTTTTTTTACAAGTAACAAATGATCGCACACCACAACCACTTCGCCATGCTGGTTAATAATTTCTACATGTTCGGTAACGGTGCCGTATTCGGGCTTTTTGGCCCCGGCTTTTTCGGATATGGTAATTTCGGAGTGGATGGTATCACCAATAAAAACAGGCTTTACAAAACGTAGCTTATCATACCCCTTTGAAAACGCTTCGGGATTAATTTCCGAAGCGGTTAGCCCGATACCGATACTAAATATCATGGTGCCATGCGCAATGCGTTGTTTAAACGGCTGCGTGGCGCACCACTCGGCATCCATATGATGCGGGAAAAAATCGCCTGTATGGCCTGCATGTACCACAAAATCTGTTTCGGTAATGGTACGGCCAAAGGTTACGCGTTTATCACCTATGGTATAATCTTCAAAAAAAGTTGATTTAAAGTACATTGTGTATTTTATTGGTTATTAGGTTATTGGTTTTATTTGCTTTTTAAATTCCCATCTTGAGAGGGGCGCAGTGGATTTGTGTGGTGGCAGGGGTGTGTTATTCATCGCGTGGAGAAAAAACACACCCCTCCGCCCCTCTCAAGAGGGGAATCGCACAAGGCCCTCGCTTTTATTATTACCAGGTTGATTATCAATATCCGAAATCGAAACTCCGAAATCCCAAATCATTAAAATCTTTCACTTACCACCACGCCGCCATTGTCGCTCGATAGGTAGGCACTTTCAACAACGGCCATCGTCTTTATAACGTCCTCAACACTGGTTGGCAGCACATCGCTTTCGCCGTTTTTATAACGCATCAGGCTGCTCATGGTGCCGATAAATGCATCCGGAAACCAGGAGCCTTCCAGTTCAATTTCGTGCCATTCGGGAGTTTTGCCTTCTTCTAAAACGCAATATTCAAATTTATCGGGCACGCCGTGCGGGTAATCCATCAGCAAACCCATACGGGCCTTAATTGCGCCTTTGGTGCCTTCCCATTTAATAAAGCTTTCCTGGTTATGCGGCCCAAAGGAATGATCGTGATTGGTATTGATAACGGCGTGCATGGTATCGCCATAATCAAACAAAATGGTTGAGCGCGACGACGATAAAGTTTTGGCCGGATGTTTCAATGTTTTAGCCATCACCGTTTTAGGGTCGCCCAAAAACGACCGCATCAAATCAATATAATGGATACTGTGGTATTGTATCTCCAAACGTGGATGCACCATTACATGCGGAAACAATTCCCAGGGGGTTTGTAAAGTTACGCGTACTTCCATATCGTATAACTCGCCTATTATGCCCTGCTCTATTAAATACCGGGCGGCGTTAACGTATGGTGCAAAACGGAGCTGGCAATTAATAGCTGCTGCCAGGTTTTTACGCCTGCAAACCGCCAATATTTTTTTACTCTGCCAAAAGTAGTCGCCCATGGGTTTTTGAATGAGCACGCCTACACCATCGGGCAATGCCTCCAGGGTTTCAATAAACTGATCGGGCATGATAGTAATATCGTAAACCGTATTGGCCGGCGAATGGGCAACTGCATCGGCAACGTTATCATAAACGTTTGGAATGCCCCACTCGGCGGCCAGTTTTTCGGCTTTGCCACGGGTGCGGTTAGTTATGCCAATTACATTAAAACCGGCCTTTTTATAGGCGGGCAGGTGTGCATCGCCAACAATGCCACCTGCGCCAATAATAACAATAGGTACCGCAGTATGTGGTAATATGGGTTTATAAGGTATTTGCATAATTTACAATTGGTTTATCTATTGCGCTTATTTTTTGCTGCCCGTGGGCAAGCAATTGCGCAACAGGTGTAGCTGTATTAATAGCAGCAAGTACAAGGTCGTCAATAATTTTGGCAATTTGCGCCCAATTGCCTTTTTGCGGTAACGAACGGGCGGTTTGGTGCAGTTGCTCCAATTTATGGTAATATGGTATAATGGCGTTAATGCCGCCATCAACCCAGGTAGAAATGCGACAGCCTATGCCGCCTTCAAGCGTTAATAATTTATCGTTACGGGCACTAACAGCGTAGCGTATAAAATTGTAAGCTGTTTGTTTATGCTTACTGCCCGCACCCACCGCATATACCCAATACACATTTAACGATGCCGGTTGGTTGCCCGCAGTATGTGGCATGTAAGCTATATCTACTTTGTTTTTCACTACCGATTCGTTTATCACCTCGCACATTGATGCAAAGCCAAACCAGTTAACCATCATGGCGGCTTCGCCACGGGCAAAGGCCATACCCGCCTGTACCGATTCGTATTGCATGGTATTGGGGTGTACAGCCTGTTTATCGCGCAAAATATCGCGGTAAAAAGTAAGGCCCTCCAACGCTTCGGTGGTATCAATGTTGATGAGGCCGTTATCGCTAACCAAACTGCCGCCACGTGTCCATAACTGGAGGCAAAAATCAAAAACGGTATTATGGCCGTCCGGCAATCCGGCGAAGACTGTTCCATATAAATTCTCTTCCGGACGGTGGAAAAATTGGGCAACGGTTTTAAAGTCATCCCAGGTTTTTGGCACTTGTAAATGCTTGCCGTGCAGCTCGTGGAACCTTTTTATTTCTTTAACATCGGTAAATAAATCTTTACGGTAAATTAAGCATTCGGGGCCGTCGTGAAAAGGTAATCCGGCAACGGCTTCTCCAAACTGCTGCATCGATAGCAGCGAACTGCTCCATCCCCAGGGATAATCATCGGGCGGGTTTTGTGTAATGTAGGGTTGCAAATTCTCTAAAGCCCCGGTTTCCCAGGCTTCGTAAAGCCAATCGGTAACTACGTGTGCAATATCCCAATCGCCATTTTTAAGGCCGTTTTGTTCTAAAATAGCATTGTGTAAATCGTCCAGATCCATCGGCACCATTTCGGCTATTAAGGTACAACCGGTTTCGGCACAATAGTTATCCCATAGCTTTTGCAGGGCAGTTTCAAACGGTCCAAATTTGCGGACGGCTATTTTTAATGTACCGCTACTCATGCTTGTTTATTAATTGCTGTATAATGGTTTGGTTATCCTCGCCAAGTTTTGGTGAGCCTTTAGGCGATGTAAGCAACTCGCCATCAATACGGATGGGGCTGCGCGTGGTGCGATAATTAAAACCATCGCTCATGGTTACCTGCTGTAGCATATCCAGGGTTGTAAAGCCCTCGTGCGCCATTAGTTTATCCCACGATAACACTTCGGCACACCATATATCGGCCTTTTGCAAAATATCAAGCCATTTTTGGCTGGTGCCCGATAATAAATGACCGGCTAATATGGCCTTAATTTCATCCCGCTTATGGAAAGCTTCGGCAACGTCTGTATAAGGTAGCAAAGCATCACAACCTAATAAAGTACCCAGTTGCGGTATGGAGCCCATAGCCAGGGCCATATAACCATCGCCGGTTTTGTATATGCCGTAAGGCGCACCTAAATAAGCATGAGCATTATTTTTTTCAGATCTTTCAGGCAATTTACCATCGTAATAATAGGTGGTAATGGCCTCAAACTGAAAATCGATGGCCGATTCGAGCATGCTTACCTGTACCAAAGCGCCTTCGCCACTAATGGTGCGGCGCAATAGGCAGGCTAAAATGCCTTGTGCCAAATGGTTGCCCGCCAGCATATCAATAATAGACAAGCCCATGGGTACGGGGCCGCCTGCGTTGCCACTTAACCAGGTTAAGCCGGTTAACGATTGCAACAATAAATCCTGACCAGGCTTATCTTTCCAGGGACCTTCATCGCCATAGCCGGATATTTCGCCGTAAATTACCGATGGGTTTACTTGCTGCACGCTGGCATAATCAAAACCCAAACGCTCCATTACGCCGGGGCGAAAGTTGTGCATTACCACATCGGCTTGTTTTACCAGTTGCCATATTTGAAGCTTATCCGCTTCGTTTTTAATATCGGCAGCAAAACTTTCCTTGTTACGGTTAATGGCATGAAATACCGACGACTCGCCATTCATGATAACGTTAGAGGTGTACAAGTGGCGGCATATATCGCCCGTAACAGGTTTTTCAATTTTTATAACCCGCGCACCCAAATCGGCCAGTTTTAAAGCTGCCGAAGGCCCCGATAGGAACTGGCTAAAATCGATAACCAAATAGTCTTCCAGTGGCTTCATATCAGGTTATATTGTAAATTAATGGCTTCGGTTTGTGCGCCGGGGCGCGGCGCGGCCACATCCGAATATAGTTTTTCTCCGTTAATACGGATGGGGCAACGGGTTGTACTCAAACTGCTGCCATCGGGCAGTTTTACTTCCTGCTTCATTCCCATTACTTTATAGCCTTCGTGCTCAAGGGTTTCCTTATAAGTTAAAACTTGGGAGCACCAAATGCCTTCGGCTTCCAGTTCACTTAGCCACTTGGTTGTGGTTTTTTGTTTTATCTTTTCTGCCAGCAGGGTCATAATCTCGTCGCGCTTATCAAACCACGATGCTTTTTCGGGGTATAATTCGGCAAGGTTATCAACGCCTAAAGCCTTCCCTATTTTAAACAAGTCGCCCATAGCCAGGGTAAGGTAACTATCCTGTGTTTCATATATCCCGTAAGGGGCGCTTAAATAAGCATGGCCGTTGCCTTTTACGGCACTGCGTTGCGGCAGTTTACCGCCATCGTTTAAATAGGTGGTTATCACTTCAAATTGCAAGTCAATCACCGATTCCATGAGGCTCACCTCTACCAGCAAACCCGTATTGGTTTTGGCGCGTTTAATTAGCGCGGCTAAAATACCTTGCACAAAATGCGCACCGCAAATCATATCGGCTGTAGCCAAACCAAAGGGTACCGGGCCGGCATCATTAGTGCCCGATAAATAGGCCAAGCCGGATAAGGATTGAATCAATAAATCCTGGCCGGGACGCAAAGCCCAGGGGCCTTTTGTGCCATAGCCGGTTACAACACCGTAAACTATGCGCGGATTAATAGCCTTAACCGACTCATAATCGAGCCCAATTTTTTCCATTACGCCGGGGCGGAAATTATGGGTAATAACATCGGCCTGTTTAATGAGCTTTTTTATGCGCTCCATATCATCCGGGTCTTTCAAATCTGCCGCGTACGATTCTTTATTGCGGTTAATGGTATGAAAAACCAAACTATCACCATTTACAAAAATATTGCGGATGGCTATCTGGCGGCCAGCTTCGCCTTTTACCGGGCGTTCAATTTTAATAACGCGCGCGCCCAAATCGGCAAGCCGCAAGCCTGCTGTTGGCGCGGCCATAAACTGCGCAAACTCTAATACAAGCAAACCCTCCAATGGCTTTATCATGCCTGTACCTTTTGTTTTGATTGCAGATAGAGGTCGTCCATTTGCTTTAATACTTCGCGTTCATCGCCGCCGTTCATCAGGTAATTGCGTACCATATCGCCTGCATGATCCTGAAAAAACATGTGGCCAAAATACCGCGGGCGCAAATAGGCACGTTGCAATGCCGGTAAAGTATTGGCAAAATAATTATGCGTTATTTGATTAGTTTGGGCATCCGTCCAGGCGGTTAAATGCCCTGGCTGGCCGCCATTATGGGTATATAAGCCAAGCTGGCAAGCGGGTGATGCCACAAATTGAGCATATTGCATGGCTATATCAACATGTTTGCAATTTGACGAAATGGCAATACCCGTACCGCCTAACGAGCTGCGTAAATTTGAACTGCCGTTAAGGGTTATCATGTCATGAAAATGAAGCAATTGACGTGCATAACCATTGCGCGAATAATTTGAATAACCATAAGCAAACGGGCAATAAGCTATATCATCGCCCAGCGTCATGGTTTCGTATATCTGGATCGGATTTTTATTAAAACAAGCCACATCGATGTTTTGGGCCAGCTCCCTGTATAATTGCAGTGCTTTAATACCGGTGGCTTCGCTTATCACTTTGTCTTCCTGCTGGCAAGGGTCTTCGCCCAGTGAACAGCAAAAAGTATAAAACGTCATTAACGAATCTATCGGTATGGCCGGAAAAGCTACCAGGCCGCGTTTTGCCAGGGCAAGCAAATCGTTATAGGTTTTAGGCAGCTCCAGGCCGTATTTTTTAAACAGATCGGGGCGGCTGGCGGCTACCGGCGTTGCAGCATCTATTGCCAACGCCCACTGGTGCCCATCGTATGAGTAACTTTCGTAAGAATGGCCAACGGTATTTGCTTCCTGATCTTGCAAAAAGCTTTTCGATAAATATTTATCAAACGGAAGTATCGATCCTGTTTTAGCGGCAAAACCAGCCCAGGGATGGTCTATCACCAATAAATCATACCTTTCGGCTAACTGCTGGATGGAAAGATCTGCGAATTGTTGTAGCGAGCGCTTTTCCCAGGTTATGTTTACCAATGGGTTTAATTCGGCAAAGCGCTGCGCAGTGGCTGTCATGGGTACAAAACCGCGGCTATGGTTCCAGGTAATTCCTTTTAGTGTAATGTTATCAAGCATGTGTATCAGTATAAACCATAATTTAATCGCTCAAATTATTGAGCATAGCTTGTGCAGCAATACGCGGCCTAACAATAAATTGGTAATTGATTAGATTTTAATTGAAACAAATTTACCAGAGATGGGCATAGGCATGTTGTATAATTTAAGCAAGCCATTGTAGGATGTTAGCATGAGTACACTAACATTGATGGTAGAAAAGGAAAGAAGATGTAATATTTAACACAGCATATCAATAATCAAATAATGTTTTGCTGTTAGATACCTAAATTCATTATCGGATACCGCGCTCCTCTATTTTGCAGTGAACAAGGCAGTAAATTAATTTACTCGGTATCCTGCAAATGATAGGTATTGTTTACCCAATAGCTTGCCGCGCCAAAAAGCGGTGCAAGTTCGCCCAATTCGGTTATTTCGATAGGGATATGAATATCTTTTTTGTTTAAGCAACTTAAAAGATGTGGCATAAACCGTAACGATGCTTTGGTAATATTACCACCAATAACTATTACATCGGGGTGCTCTTTTTCAATAAAGCTCTCTAAAAACACGGCCAAATTTTCGGCAAAAAGCTTAAAAACAGCCCGCGCTACGCCCGAAACACCGCATATATCATTCAAAGCCTTTACGTTGGCTATGTTGATGCCCGTGCGGTCAAAATATTCTTTTAAAAACCAGCGGGTTGATATGTAGTCTTCAGCAATTCCATCCATCATTGGCGAATTCCATAATTCACCATCAGCAGCTACACCGTTGTTGTAAACAGCGGTACCTAAACCGGTGCCCAGGGTTAAAGCAATTGCTTTTTTGCTATTTAACGCAGCACCCGCAAACACTTCGCCTTTTAAAAAACACTCGGCATCGTTAAACATTAAAATGTTTGCTGTTGGTATATTAAGCCTTTGGGCCAATAGTTGTTTAATATTTAAACCGTATAACGAATCGTATTTTTTGTTGCCTTTTATGTATGATATTCCGGCTTCATAATCAAACGGGCCGGGCATAGCTATGCCAATTTTTTTTTCGGTTATGTTTACCGTAGCAAAAGCTTGTTCAATTATTGCGGTCCAGGCTGCAATAATATCTGTAGCCTCTCCCCACGAATTAATAAATGCCCTGAAATACGACTTTTGCACTATTTCCCTTGTATTCAAATCTACAAAACCAACCGTTATGTGCGATCCGCCAATATCAATACCTAAAATTAAATCTTCTTGTTTCATCATAAATTTTGTTGCTGCATAAGCTATGCACGGAGCAGTAAATTTAGCATTTCATTCTAATAATTCAAATATTCAAAGCACCAATCTGTACTATGGTTTACCTTGCTTTACGGGTAATTGCGGGGCGTGGTATTCGGTAAAAAACACACATCCAGCCTTCGCTTTTAAACCTTTAAGCCAGGGATAATAGGACTAACATACAATACATTACAACTGTAATATTAATATTTAACCTCCAACTAAAACAGTTAGCTATTTTTCGATGTTGTAGCACCTAAAAAACAGGATAACCATATGACTACAGAAATTTACCCGGGGCAGCCCTACCCCTTAGGTGCAACATGGGATGGCAAAAGCGTTAATTTTGCGTTATACGCCGACAATGCCACGGCAGTAACTTTATGTTTATTTAACTCGGTTAACGACGAAACCGAAATTGAAAAAATACAGTTAACCGAACGCTCGCACCAGGTATGGCATGTTTGCCTGCCCGGAATAAAACCAGGCCAGTTATATGGCTACCGGGTTGATGGACCTTACGAACCCCAAAACGGGCATCGTTACAATCAAAACAAGTTACTGATAGACCCTTATGCCAAAGCTATTGCAGGCATGATTGACTGGAACAACGGCATTTTTGGCTACGAACCCGGCAACCCGGAAGAGGACCTTAGCTTTAGCAATATTGACAGTGCGCCATTCATTCCAAAAGCGGTAGTTATCGACCCTTCTTTTAATTGGGAAAACGATTGCAGCCCTAACAGGCCCTATCATTTATCCATCATATACGAAGCACACGTTAAAGGCTTAACCCAAACCCATCCCGACATACCCGACGAAATTAGGGGAACCTATGCAGGCATGGCCCACCCCGCCATGATTGCCTATTTAACAAGCCTTGGCATTACCGCTATTGAACTGATGCCCGTGCACCATTTTGTAATAGACGGGCATTTGAAAGAGAAAGGTTTAAGTAATTATTGGGGCTACAACACCATTGGCTTTTTTGCACCTCACTCGGGTTATTCAAGTTCGGGAGTAGTTGGCGAGCAGGTAACCGAGTTTAAAAACATGGTTAAAGAATTGCACAAAGCCGGCATTGAAGTGATACTGGATGTGGTTTACAACCATACCGCCGAAGGTAACCATTTAGGCCCAACGGTATCGTTTAAGGGTATAGACAATGCATCGTACTACCGCTTAACCGACGACAAACGCTACTATAACGATTATACCGGTACCGGCAACACCTTAAATGCCAATTTGCCAAACGTATTGCGTTTGCTGATGGATAGTTTGCGCTACTGGGTTACCGAGATGCACGTTGATGGTTTTAGGTTTGATTTGGCTGCAACCCTTGCGCGCGAACTGCACGCAGTAAACCAGTTAAGTGCCTTTTTTGATATTATTTACCAGGACCCTATTATATCGCAGGTTAAACTGATTGCCGAACCGTGGGACATTGGCGAAGGTGGTTACCAGGTGGGCAAGTTTCCGCCGGGATGGGCCGAGTGGAACGGCATTTACCGCGATTGTATACGCGATTACTGGCGCGGGGCAGATAGTATGTTATCTGACTTTGCCGAACGCTTTACCGGAAGCTCCGATCTGTATCAAAACGATTATCGCAGGCCAACTGCCAGCATCAACTTTATTACCGCTCATGATGGCTTTACCTTAAACGATTTGGTTAGCTATAATGATAAGCATAACGATGCCAATGGCGAGGGTAATAACGATGGCGAAAGCAACAACCGGTCGTGGAACTGCGGTGCAGAAGGGCCAACTGATGATAGTGCCATTAACGAATTGCGCGAACGCCAAAAACGTAACTTTTTAACTACACTTTTCCTCTCGCAGGGCGTGCCTATGCTGGTATCGGGAGACGAATTGAGCAAAACGCAAAATGGCAATAATAACGCTTATTGCCAGGATAACGAACTATCGTGGATAAATTGGGATAAGCAGGACACAGCCTTGCTTAACTTCACCAAAAAATTGATCGATCTGCGAAAAAACCATCCTACATTTTGTCGGAGGCATTGGTTTCAGGGTCAGCCTATTAAGGGCATTAATGACATAGCCTGGTTTTTACCCGAAGGTACCGAACTAACCGAGGAGCATTGGAAAGCCGATTTTGCCAAATCACTTGGCGTATATATTAACGGAAAAGGCATAAAAACACGCGGCGAAAAGGGGCAAAAAATGGTGGACGACCACTTTTACATCATTTTTAATGCCCACCACGAACCACTTACCTATATACTACCCCCAGAGCAATTTGCTCCAGATTGGCAAAAAATACTGGATACTGCACAACCCGATTGGGAAAAGAAAGAGACATGCAAAGCCGGAGAAGATATTAAAATTCAAGGTCGCTCTGTTGTGGTTTTAACTCACAAACTCCTGTCAGATAAATAGTGGCCATATGCGTGAGATAGGTATAAATTTCGGCAACAAAACTGCTTTGGTACAGCTATGGGCACCACAGGCCAAAAAGGTTGAACTGTTAGTTACAGATGCAGGGCACCGTTTAGCGTTAAAAAAAGGCCACCTTGGCCACTGGAGTTTACAAACCGACGAAATTAAACCTGGTGATAAGTACCAATTTGTGTTGGATGATGATAAAAAATTACCCGATCCGGCTTCGTTAGCGCAGCCGGACGGGGTTCATGGGCCTTCGCAAGCTGTTGACTTAAATGCCCTTACGTGGACCGACAAGCAATGGACAAACCCACCACTTGCCGACTATATTTTTTACGAACTACACACCGGCACTTTTACGCCCGAAGGTACATTTGATGCCATTATACCTAAACTTGACCATTTGGTTGCCTTAGGTATAACAGCCATTGAAATTATGCCCGTAGCCCAATTTGCAGGCGGGCGAAACTGGGGTTACGATGGCGTATTTCCGTTTGCAGTGCAAAACACATACGGCGGTGCCGATGGCTTAAACCGGCTGGTTAATGCATGCCATGAAAAAGGGTTAGCCGTTGTGCTTGATGTGGTTTACAACCATATTGGCCCCGAGGGAAACTACTTTGCAAATTTTGCGCCCTACTTTACCTCAAAATACCAAACTCCCTGGGGCGATGCCATTAATTTTGATGATGCCGGTTGCGATGGTGTTAGGGAGTACTTTATTGAAAATGCCTTAATGTGGTTTAGAGATTTCCATATTGATGCTTTGCGTATGGACGCCGTACATGCCATTAAAGACCTTAGTGCCAAACACATTTTACAGGAAATAACCGAACGTGTTGATATTTTACAACAACAAACAGGCCGAAACTATTACCTGATAGTTGAATGCGACCTGAACGATACCCGCTACATTAACCCATTAAAACATGGCGGCTACGGCATAAACGCCCAATGGACGGACGAATTTCACCATGCTTTAAGGGTAAGTGCCGGGCAGCAGCAAAACGGCTACTATTCGGATTTTAATGGCCTTGCCGATTTGGCTAAGGCTTACATGGACGGTTATGTTTATACCGGGCAGTACTCGGCGCACCGTGAAAAAAAGTTTGGCTCGCAAATAGTTAACAACCCGGGCCAGCAATTTGTAGTATTCTCACAAAACCACGATCAGGTTGGTAACCGTATGCTGGGCGAACGCAGCAACCAGCTCTACAGCCTTCAAATGCAAAAATTACTGGCTGCCGCCGTTATGGTTAGCCCATACCTGCCCATGCTGTTTATGGGCGAAGAAATGGGCGAAACTAACCCTTTCCTGTACTTCACCAGCCATCAAGACCCTGAACTGGCCGAGGCAGTACGGAAAGGCCGCAAAGCCGAGTTTAAGGCTTTCCATGCCGAGGGCGAAGCTCCCGACCCACAATCGGTTAATACTTTTCAAAACTCCAAAATACAATGGCAGTTGCTGCAAAACCCAGAGCGGCAAACCATGTTTGAATATTATAAAGCCTTAATAGCATTGCGCAAACAATTACCGGCCCTAAAAACGCTAAACCGTAAAAATGTAAAGGTTGAAGTTGATACCAACAAACAAACCCTCACCTTATACAGATGGCACCAGGACCAGGTGGTGGTTTGCCTGATGAATTTTTCTAAACAAGAAAAACCGGTAAACCTCCGTTCCGAAATTAAGCAATGGGATAAGGTTTTTGATTCTGCCGAGCCTAAATGGAACGGACTGTTAGCATCTCCCCAAAAAATCAACTCTGGTGTTGGTTTAAAATTACAACCCCAATCGGTTATCATTTACACTAAAGCCCATGTATAATCCGGTATCAACCTACAGAATACAGTTTCACAAAAATTTCACCTTTAGTGATTTTGAAGCTATTATACCTTACTTGCACCAGTTGGGTATTAGTACAGTTTACGCTTCGCCCATATTTGCGGCTACGCCGGGCAGCATGCATGGCTACGACGTGGTTAACCCACTACAAATTAACCCCGAAATTGGCACGCTGCAACAATTAAGAAACATACACAGCAAGTTAAAGCAATTGGGCATGGGCTGGTTACAGGATATTGTGCCCAACCACATGGCCTACCATCAAAACAACTTATGGTTGATGGATGTGTTGGAGAAGGGCCAAAAATCCGTGTACTCAACCTATTTTGATATGCTATGGGATAATCCGGCTTATGATGGTCGCATTATGGTACCCTTTTTAGGTTCACAATTAGATGACGTTATCAAAAACCGGGAACTGCAAATAGCTTATCAAAACAACCAATTGGTTTTTAGCTATGGCGGGCAGGCTTATCCCTTGCAACTCCACTCCTACGGCCAACTGCTACCCGGCGATAAACAGGTGCAGCAGTTTGATGCCATACTGAAAAGCATAGCTAACGCGGATAGCATTGCCGATAAAAGCAAATACGCCGGGGCTTGTAATGAGATAAAAACACAATACGCAAACATTTTTAAAAAGGTTTTCACGGGCAGCTATCTCAAAAAAGTAAACAGCAATGCAGCCTTGCTTAAAAGCATAGCCAGCCAACAGGCCTATGCATTATGTTATTGGCAGGCAACCGATAGTGAAATTAATTTTCGCAGGTTTTTTACCGTTAACGGGCTTATTTGCCTTAACATGCAAAACAGCGAGGTATTTAACCATTATCACCAGTTAATTAAACAGTTGCTAAACGAGGGTATACTACAAGGGCTACGTGTTGACCATATTGACGGCCTTTACGACCCCGAATTATACCTCGCACAACTGCGCGCCTTAGCCGGAGATGATACCTACATTATTGTAGAAAAAATATTAGAGCAAGGCGAGCCGTTCCCAACTAACTGGCCCATACAGGGTAATACCGGGTATGATTATCTGGGCCTGGTAAACAACGTTTTCACCAACAACAAAAACCAGGCTGCGCTATCAAAATTATACCAACAGTTAACACACCAAAACACCGATCCGCATCAAGGTATAACCGAAAAAAAATCGCTTATACTTTTTGAGCACATGGCAGGCGAACTTGAAAACCTGTATCAGTTGTTTTTGAGTTTAGACTTAGCCGATTCTAAAACCATAGAAAAAGTAAAACCTGCCGATTTAAAAAACGCAATTGCCCAATTACTCATTCATTTCCCGGTTTACCGCTTTTATGGTAACATTTTGCCGCTTGGTGATATTGAGAGCGTTGCATTGCGTAACATTTTCAAGCAAATCATCGGCTTAAAGCCTCAACTTAAAGCGGCTGTAAAATTACTGCAAGCTGCACTGCTTAAAAATGCAACAAAAAACAGCAACGATTATAATACCAGAGCCATACGGTTTTACCAGCGCTGTATGCAATTTACAGGGCCGTTAATGGCTAAAGGCGTTGAGGATACGTTAATGTACACCTACAACCGCTTTATAGACCATAATGAAGTTGGCGATTCGCCCGAGGCTTTTGGCATTAAGGTTAGCGAATATCACAGGCTGATGGGCAACAGGCAGCAGCAATGGCCCTTAACCATGAATGCAACCTCCACCCACGATACCAAGCGTGGCGAGGATGTACGCTCCCGGCTTAACGTTTTAACAGATGTGGCCGATGAATGGGCGCAGCAAATTTTGCTTTGGCAGCAAATGAACAAAGGGCTAAAAACCGATGGCCTGCCCGATGCTAACGACGAATACTTTATTTACCAAACCATAATTGGCGCCTATCCGTTGCCGCAGCAGGGCGACGATGATTTTAAAAACCGGGTACAGGATTATTTGGTAAAAGCTTTGCGCGAGGCCAAACTTAACTCTAACTGGGCACAACCTAACCAAGATTATGAGGCCGCAGTTAAAAGCTTTGTAAATAAACTATTGAATAAAAAAGGGCAATTTTGGTTAAGCTTTGTTGCTTTTCAGCAAAGGATAGCCAATTATGGCGTTATCAATTCGCTATCGCAGGTGCTGTTAAAGTACACATCGCCCGGTATGTCCGATTTGTACCAGGGTTGCGAATTATGGGATAATAGTTTGGTTGACCCCGATAACCGCCGACCGGTTGATTACAAATTGCGCCAAAAATTATTGAATGATACAACAGGCAAATTTGAATCGCAAATTGAGCTTTGGCAACACTTATGGCAAAACCGTTATAACGCACAAATAAAACTGGCCCTAACAACAACCTTATTAGCCGAACGTAAACAAAACGCAGGGGTATTTACCACCGGAGCATATATACCCCTAAAAGTAAAGGGAAAGTACAAGCAAAACGTTTTGGCATTTGCAAGGCAGCTAAAGCAAACCTGGTATGTAATTGCAATACCACTCCATTTAGCAGCTATTATTGGCCGCGATGAACAGATTGAGAACTTCGACTGGCAAGATACACGCATTATTTTACCGGATGAAGCACCATTGCAATGGCAACACTTGCTAACCCAAACTAAAGGCTTCGCCGCTAAGGGCATACCTGTTGGCAATATATTTAAGCCCGTTTGCCCGGCTATACTTAAACTACATACCGCCGAAAAAGGCGCGGGTGTGTTAATGCACATCACTTCCCTGGCTTCGCCGTATGGTATAGGTGATATTGGCCCCGAGGCGCATAAGTTTGCCGATATGTTACATCAAAACCGGCAAAAATACTGGCAAACGCTGCCTGTAAATATGGTTCAGGAAAGTTCGGGGTACTCGCCTTATAGTTCCGAATCTGCTATGGCCGGTAATATTTTATTAATTAGTCCGCAATTACTTGCCGATGATGGCCTGCTGGATAAAAACGAACTTAAAAAATATCGTTTTGAAAGCCAAACTGTAGATTATCAACGGGCTGTTAACATCAAAAGCACCTTATTTAATTTAGCTTACCGGCAATACACCAAGCTCAACAATACTACAGCTTTTGAAGCCTTTAAAAAGCAGGAAGCTTATTGGTTGGATGATTTTTCGGTTTATAGCGCATTAAAAAACAAATTTAACGGTAAACCCTGGTACGAATGGCCTGCCGAATATAAGTTGCGCAATGCGGCTTCCCTTAAAAAACTGGGGAAAGATGAAGCTCATTATATTGAAATAACAAAATGGCTGCAATATGTATTTGCCACACAATGGCAAAAGCTTAAAAACTACTGCCACCATAAAAACATTCAACTCATAGGCGACATTCCGTTTTATGTAAGTTATGATTCGGCAGATGTTTGGCAAGCACCGCAACTATTTAGTTTAGATAAACAAGGCAGCATAATAAGTATGGCCGGCGTGCCGCCCGATTATTTTTCGGCAGAGGGGCAATTGTGGGGCATGCCTGTTTACCGCTGGGATGAAATGAAAAAAGATAATTACCAGTGGTGGTTACTGCGCATAAAAAAAAACATGGAGTACTTTAATTTGCTCAGGCTCGATCATTTTAGGGCCTTTGTATCTTACTGGGAAGTACCCGCCCACCAAAAAACAGCCATCAACGGGCAATGGCAACAAGGGCCGGGAAGCCATTTATTTAACCGGTTACAACAGCAATTGGGCAATTTGCCATTTTTAGCCCAGGGCCGACGCATTAGGAATTTGTTTTAGCGATTAATGAAAGAAGAAATTTATGGTTCCACCCGGCCATTTTTCTTTTTGCTTTCAGGCTGGCCTTACTGGTTTTGTCGGCTTTTAGGATATTTAGGGCTATCTTTCTGACTACGGCAAGGTTTTGGGCGGTCTGTTTGTTCCGTGTGGTATTGTAATCTTCGCCAAATCCGACATCCAACTGCCAGTGCAATTGGTTCTCAATGCCCCAATGTGCGCGGATGGCTTGGTTAAAATAGGCAGCATCAGCACGGAGGCTGGAGATATAGTAGCGGTCTTGTATGGAGTGGCTGTCACCTATTATCCTTTCCGAGGTTATTTTGATGATGGTCTTTATTCCCTTCCAATTTTCCTTTTCGTCAACCCAGTTAAGTTCATGAATGACTTTGCAGTCTCTGATCTCCGCCCGCCCGTGGCCCTTATCCAGGTGCTGGCTGTAACTGTCTTCTTTAAAGTTGAACTGATTGATTACCTGTTCATAAAGTGTTTCCTGGTTCTGTTTCAAAGCAAGGATATAATCGCCCTGGCTTTCGACAATCTGTTCAGCAATCGCTTTCTGTGTACCCATTGCGTCGATGCTTACTACCGCCCCTTTGATGTTCAATAGCGATAACAATGCTGGGATCGCCGTAATCTCATTGCTCTTGTCATCCACTTTTTGTTGCCCCAGTACCAACTGGTTACGACCCGACCAGGCGCTTACCAAATGCAAGGCCCCCAACCCCTGGTGTTTGCAGGCGCTGTTACAGATGCTCTTTCCATCGATAGCGATCAACTCCTTTTCGCCAGACAGGCCCGACTCCTCAAGACCCCGGCTAAGTTCCGCTGTCCAGGCACGAAAACACTGTTCAAAAAGCGCCGAATCGATCAGCATAAAAACCCGGTTGATCGTGTCATGACTGGGTATGCCGTTTTCAAGAGGCAGCAACTGCTTTAAAAAATCTTCTTTCTCCTTCCCGAATTCTTCCATCTCGTACCAGCTTTCTGCACCACATAGAACGGCCAATACCGACAAAATGATAACTTCCAGTAAATTGTGTTTCTTATTATTACCTGTACGAGGATCAGGTATCCATCTAAAATGATTGTGAAGTGAAGTCGTCATATGCTTTTACAAAGAAAAAACGCTAACCCGACTCTAATCCTCCCGAAACCACAAAAGTTATACCTACGTTTCCAACACTTTGTTCATAACCATATCAACTTTTAACTATTCTTATGCGTCAGCCCTGATTTTTAGCCGAAGACCTGGGCCAAATTACCGATGATGTTTACACCCTTAGAGATGAGTTTAAATTACCCGGAATGCGCGTAATGCAGTTTGCCTTTGGCGATGACTTGCCCCTATCTCCACATGCGCCGCATAACTACATTGATAATTGCTTTGCCTATACCGGTACGCATGATAATAACACCACACGGGGCTGGTATGAAACCGATATTGATAAAAGTGGCCGCAAACTAATTAATGCATACACCGGGCAAAACATTAAAGCTAAAAATATAAATAAGGCAATAATACGGCTATGTTACTCATCGGTAGCAAAAGCGGTTATTATACCCATTCAGGATGTATTGGGCCTAAACGGCCAAAGCCGCATGAACATACCATCATCAGCAAATGGTAACTGGCTATGGCGGCTAAAACAGGATAACACCTTAGACAAGGCCATGAAATACCTCAATGAGTTAGCAGTACTTTACAACAGGTAAGTACCAATAAAAAACTCATAATCAAACACTTATTAAAAATTACCCAAACAGCTTTTTTATTCAAAAAGCTGTTGTTCATCGGTATAATAAGTGCGGCGCGAGTTAATTTCGGTATGGTGTATGGTTGCTCCGCCGGGGGTTTGCTCGCGCTTGGGCTGGTGTACCAGCAAAAAATCCCTTACCTCTCCGCTAATAATATCCGGTTTAGCTTTAAGTATTTGTTTTTCAGCATCTTTTAACACCTTTGTTATAGCTGTAATTAAAGCAGTAACCTGTATTTCGGGGAGTTTATTGCTGATGGATAATGGCGAAATTTTGGCATCATATAAAATTTCGTCGGCGTAAGCATTACCAATACCGCGCAGCACTTGCTGGTCTAACAGCACTGTTTTTATGGGTTTACGGGTGGCCCTAAGTTTTTCGATAAGATATGCCGGTTCAATATCCAGCGCATCCGGCGTGTCGCTCGCTTTAGGGTCAAGCGTTGGTGTAGCTGCTTTCTGAAAATCGCTCATTGCCAAACCAGTACCATCGGCAAACAGCAGTTCAATAATTGCAAACTTGCCATCGTTATGCCCGGTAAAAACATGTAGTGTACCATGCAGCATCAGGTGCAAACCTAAAACATGGCCGTTTTTAAATTCAAAGTGTAACTCCTTCCCCACCCGCTTAATTTGTGTTAGCTGTTGATGTTGTAAGGCAGCCTGCAATTGAGCTACCAATACGTTGAGCTTTTTATCAACTGGTACGGTTACCTGTTTCAGTATTTTACCTTTAAATTTTTTATTCAAATTATGGCTAAAAGCCTGCAAATCGGGTAATTCGGGCATGTTACTTCGTTTTTTAAATATGGATTGATAACAACCATAGCCAGGCATTGGTTGTAGCTACAAAATAAACAAGTTGAAAACTTAAAAAGCATACAATTGTTTAATTGTTATAAACTAAACTGAGCTTATTATGACTAAATATGGAGAAAAAGCGCATGACAAAGTTGAACAGGCCATGCACGAAAGAAAAGAAGGCACATTAAAAAGCGGCAGCGGTAAAAAGGTTACCTCAAAAAAACAAGCCATAGCCATCGGCCTGTCCGAAGCCCGTAAAGAGGGCAGGAAAGTGCCCAAAAAAAGTTAATAAACAACAAACCAACAACTGCCAGGCCATAATAACCAGGCAGTTGTTGGTTAGCAGCCCGGTGCAAATTTATCCTTTTCTAATGCGTGTTGGCCGTATTAAATCACCTCCACATAATTGATAATAAATTTAGCCAATTGTTCTTGCTCGGCAACGCTAAGCGTTTCACCATCGTATATCCAATACCCTTGTGCGTCAAATAATATCCGGCCCAAATAATCGGGGTTATCGTCAAAAGCGGTATACAATTTATAAGTAGTTATTAGCGCATTTTCATTATCGGGCACCACGCGCACAATTTCATCGGCGCCCTTCCTTCGCTTTACCCAGGCCTTAGCCTCTTTGTTCAAACAAGCTCTATTTGTCATGATAAAACAAAAGTGGAAAATAATTTGTAATTACCCATACAAAATACTAAAATTATTAGCATAAATTTACAGTCGCAAATAAAGTGTATGCCCGAAACAAAAAAAGATATCATTAGCAAGCTCCGTAAAGATATTTTGCTTTGGGAGGGGTTTAAGCCGCCCGCAGCAGGCAAGGCTAAAGGTATTGGCCTTGGCCCAATGGAGCAGGCTTTTCCAAATGGCGTATTCCCTACGGGCGCCATCCACGAGATGCTTTGCCCCCTGCCCGAACACGCGGCGGCAACAAGCGGCTTTATGGCCGGTTTACTGGCCGTTTTAATGCAGCAAGGTGGTGCATGTTTATGGATAGGTACATCGCGAAAGCTCTTCCCACCGTTTTTAATGGCCTTTGATGTGGAGCCCGATCGTATTATTTTTATTGATGTACAGCGGGAAAAAGATGTGTTATGGGCGATGGAAGAAGCGTTAAAGTGCGAGGGCCTGGCCGCCGTTATTGCCGAAGTAAAAGATATAAGCTTTGCACAATCGCGCAGGTTACAGTTGGCTGTAGAAAACAGTAAGGTAACCGGCTTTTTATTACGTAACAATTTGCATAAACCCGGTGCTACAACCTGCGTAGCCAGATGGAATATTACTGCCCTGCCCAGTGAATTGCATGACGAGCTACCCGGAATAGGTTTTCCGCGCTGGCAGGTTCAATTACTTAAAGTGCGCAATGGCACCCCCGGTAGCTGGAAACTGGAGTGGGTAAACGGCTGCTTTGTTACTATTGAACAGGATAATTTGGCAACTCAATTACCGCAACTCAAAGTTGGTTAATTATGCAAAAGCGTTTTGTTTCTATATGGTTTAGCCATTTAACTACCGATTGGCTTACCCTGCGCCGGCCCGAATTAAAAGAGGTGCCCTTTGTTTTTGCTGCGCCTGTTAGGGGGCGCAATATAATTACAGCGGCCAATATTTTAGCCGAAGCACAGGGCGTAACAGCAGGTATGGCTGCCGCCGATGCCAAGGCCATTGTTCCGTTATTAGAAGTTGTTGACGATATTCCGGGCCAGGCCCAAAAGCTGTTAAAGGCTTTGGGGCTATGGTGTATAAGGTATACGCCGCTAATTGCAATTGATTTGCCTAACGGTTTAATACTCGATGTTTCGGGCTGCGCGCATTTGTGGGGTGGCGAGCGGCCCTACCTTGGCACCATAATAAAAATATTAAGAAGCAAAGGTTACAACGCCCGTGGCGCAATGGCCGATACCGTTGGTACAGCCTGGGCAATAGCCCGCTATGGCCGTTTAAAACCAATTATTGAGCCGGGCACACAGGCACATGCCTTGCTTACTTTACCACCTGCGGCATTAAGGCTTGAACCCCTGGTTTTAGACAGATTGCAAAAGCTTGGTTTTTATACCATTAAAAGCTTTATTGGCATGGGCCGCTCGGTATTACGCAGGCGCTTTGGCCCCGGTTTATTACTCCGGCTTGACCAGGCTTTGGGTAACGAGGATGAACCGCTACTGGTATTGCACACTGCCCAACCTTTCCACGAGCGTTTACCCTGCCTGGAGCCAATACGCACGGCAACAGGCATTGAAATTGCCATAAAAACACTACTGGAAAACATGTGCGAACGCTTACACAGCGAAGGCAAAGGTTTACGAACCGCCATTTTAAAATGCTACCGTGTAGATGGTAAAATAATTGAAGTTGGCATTGGCACTAATATCGCATCGCACCATATTAATCATTTATTTAAATTGTTTGAACTAAAAATATCATCTATAGCTCCCGCTTTGGGTATAGAGTTATTTACACTTGATGCACCAAAAGTAGAGGATATTGAACCCGGACAGGAAATACTATGGTTGCCCCAGGGTTGCAGCCTTGAAGATGTGAGTTTAGCCGAATTGTTAGACAAGCTGGCTAATAAAATTGGCAGCAGCAGCATTAAACGCTATTTACCCCAGGAACATTACTGGCCCGAACGCTCTATTAAGCTGGCCCTTTCTTTACAGGAAAAACGCACTACCAACTGGCGAACCGACAGGCCCCGACCATCATTATTACTACCCAGGCCCGAACGCATTGAAGTAACCGCCTTAATACCCGATTACCCGCCAATGTTGTTTATCTATAAAAATAAAGTGCACCAAATAAAAAAGGCCGACGGCCCCGAGCGCATAGAACGCGAATGGTGGATAGAAGCCGGTGAACACCGCGATTACTATTATGTGGAAGATCAGGATGGCAAACGTTACTGGCTATTCCGGTTGGGCCATTACTCGGGCAACAGGCCCGGCCAATGGTTTATTCATGGATTTTTTGCCTGAGAAAGCTTTACAATGAACTATACAGAATTACAGGTAACAACCAATTTTAGTTTTTTACGCGGTGGCTCGCACCCCGAAGAACTGGTGGTGCAGGCAGCAGAGTATGGGCAGGCAAAAATTGCCATAACAGACCATAATAGTGTTGCCGGGGTTGTGCGGGCCCATTTGGCAGCAAAAGCAAAAGGCATTAAAATTATACCGGCTTGCAGGCTTAACCTGCTTAATGGGCCAAGCCTGCTTGCTTACCCTACCAACCAGGATGCCTGGGGCCAAATGTGTGCCCTGCTAACCACAGGCAACCTTCGCGCCGAAAAGGGCGAATGCCACCTTTACACTAACGATGTTTTTGAACACGCAAAGGGCATCAAATTTATAGTGGTACCACCGGCATCGCTTTACAAACAGTTTAATTTTGATAACCAATTTAAAGCCTCATTAAACCTGTACCGCGAGGCTTTAGGTAATCAACTTTACATAGCAGCCAGCCGATGCTATAATGGCGATGATGCTAAACGGCTGTACCGCCTATCGCAATTGGGCATACCCATGGTTGCTACCAATGATGTGTATTACCACCAGCCTGCACGCC
Organism: Mucilaginibacter gracilis; assembly: GCF_003633615.1. Classification (NCBI taxonomy): domain Bacteria; kingdom Pseudomonadati; phylum Bacteroidota; class Sphingobacteriia; order Sphingobacteriales; family Sphingobacteriaceae; genus Mucilaginibacter; species Mucilaginibacter gracilis. The sequence goes on from NZ_RBKU01000001.1 coordinate 5,065,873, forward strand.
GCGAATTGCAAGATATTTTAACCTGTGTACACCAAAAATGTACTATCCACAATGCCGGTTTTGCATTGCATCCCAATGCCGAAAGGCATTTAAAGCCCAGTGATGAGATGGAACGCCTTTTTATGCAATACCCTGATGCCATAGCACTTACACAGGAAATTGCCGAAGCCTGTACATTTTCGCTCGATACTTTAAAATATATTGAACCCGAGGAGGTAAGCACCGATGGCCTTACCCCACAGCAACGCTTAACCCAATTTACATGGAACGGCGCAATAAAAAGATTTGGAGAAGAGATTCCGGAAAAGATAAAAAAACAGATAGCCTTTGAACTGGATTTTATTGAACGAAAAAAGCTGGCCTCTTACTTTTTAAGAGTTTACCGCTATACTCAAAAAGCCGAAGAACTGGGCATTTTACACCAGGGGCGCGGTTCGGCGGCCAACTCAACGGTTTGCTATTGTTTGGCCATAACCGCTGTTGACCCTATGAAATCAAGGCTGCTGTTTTCGCGCTTTATGTCTGACGCGCGCAACGAATGGCCGGATATTGATGTAGATTTTGAACACGAACGGCGCGAAGAAATTATCCAGTTTATTTATGACGATTATGGTCGTGATAGAGCTGCTATTGTAGCTACAGTTACCCAGGAGCGGCATAAAGGAGCCATCCGCGATGTTGGTAAAGCTATGGGATTATCCGAAGATACCATCAAACGGCTATCCGGCGCAATATGGGATTTTTCGGAAGAAGGATTTAACCGCCAGCGCATTATTGAGCAAGGCCTTAACCCAGATGAACCGCTGTTACAAAAAGTACTACAGCTAACCGAGCAATTAATGGGCTTTCCGCGCCAATTAGGGCAACATACAGGTGGCTTTGTTATCACACGGGGTAAACTCTCGGATATTTGCCCGGTAATGAACGCCCGCATGCCAAACCGCACCCAACTGGAGTGGAACAAAGATGATTTAGAAGCTTTGAGCATTTTAAAAGTTGATGTGCTTGGCTTGGGTATGCTAACCTGCATCCGCAAAGGGTTTGATTTGGCCAAACAACATTATGGCCTCAACCTTACACTGGCAAACATACCGCAGGATGACGCCGTGGTGTACGAAATGATTTGCCATGCCGATACGCTTGGGGTTTTCCAAATTGAGAGCCGGGCGCAAATGTCAATGCTTCCGCGCCTAAAACCCCGATGCTTTTACGATTTGGTTATCGAAGTAGCCATTGTACGCCCCGGCCCTATCCAGGGAGATATGGTGCATCCCTACCTGCGCAGGCGCGATGGTACCGACCCGGTAGAATATCCATCAAAAGAACTGGAAGAAATACTTGGCCGAACGCTGGGCGTACCTCTTTTTCAGGAACAAGCTATGGAAATAGCCATTGTAGCCGCTGGTTTTACCCCTGCCGAGGCAGACCAGCTACGCCGTAGTATGGCAACTTTTAAAGCTAAAGGCCTGGTAAGCCAGCACCAAAAAAAACTGGTTAATGGTATGATGGCCAAAGGTTACGACGAAGAATTTGCCAAACGTATTTTTAAACAACTGGAAGGTTTTGGCAGCTATGGTTTTCCCGAAAGCCATGCCGCCAGTTTTGCCTTGTTAGTTTACATATCATCGTGGATAAAGTGTTACTATCCGGATATTTTTGCGGCTGCCTTACTCAACAGCCAGCCAATGGGCTTTTACCAACCCGCGCAAATTGTAATTGATGCCGAAAAGCATGGCGTTGTTATGCGCCCTGTTGATGTTAACTATTCGTTATGGGATAATACATTGGAAGAAAAAACCGGCAAATATTGCGCATTACGCCTGGGTTTTAGGCAGGTAAAAGGTTTAAACGAAACAGACATGAGCGCTTTGATAGCGGCCCGCGGAAAAGGCTATACCAGTATTAGCCAGTTAAGCGATGCCGGTATATCGCAAGCCTCTATTGAGATACTAACCGATGCGGATGCCTTTGGTTCGTTAAACTTAAACCGCCGCCAGGCGTTATGGGAAGTGCCCGCATTAAGCGATAAGCCTATTGGTTTATTTACCGGCCAACCCTCAGAAAGTACCCAAGAAAGCCAGATAACCTTACCGTTTATGACACCCGCCGAGCATGTAGTGCACGATTATGCCGCCACAGGTTTATCCCTAAAAGCACACCCCGTTAGCTTTGTGCGAGAAAAATTAAAGTTATTGCATGTAACAGCCACCGGTGAACTACCTTTGCTTAAAGATGGCAACCGGGTTAAAGTGGCCGGGCTTATTACCGTGCGGCAACGCCCCGGCACGGCCAAAGGTGTTTTATTTATCACCATTGAAGACGAAACAGGGTTTTCTAACCTGGTGGTATGGGAAAAAGTATTTGAAAAATACCGCAAAGAAATTTTACAATCGCGGTTGCTTATGGTTGAGGGAAAGCTGCAAATAGAGGGCGAAGTGATACACGTTATTGTTAAAAGCTGTTTTAATTTATCACCATTATTACGCGGGCTTACAGCTACCGGCAATGAAAACTTGCCTGTACTTACACTTGCCAATGCCGACGAAACAACCTCGCCAGGGCCTGATCCCCGAACAGTTTTTCATAAAGGGCGAAATTTTAAATGATAAAAAGCCAACCTATTGGTTATATTAAATGGCAAGTTAAAAAATGGATAAAATGAACCCCGTAATGCAGTTAGCGTTTGATTACCTGGAAACAACTAATACCATTGTTTTTTTGACAGGTAAGGCCGGAACGGGTAAAACTACTTTTTTGCAGCAAATTAAGCAATTATCTAAAAAAAAGCTGGCTATAGTTGCCCCTACCGGCGTGGCCGCCATTAATGCAGGTGGCATGACTATCCATTCGTTTTTCCAAATGTCATTCGGGCCAATTATACCATCCGGAAATTCAAGGCCGGAGGTTCATTTTAGCGCAGAAAAAAAAGACCTTTTATTTAATTTAGAACTACTGGTTATTGATGAGGTAAGTATGGTGCGCCCCGACGTGCTTGACCAGATAGATTTAATTTTACGTAACATTAAAGACAATAGCTTCCCATTTGGCGGGGTGCAGCTTTTGCTCATCGGCGATCTTTCGCAACTAAGCCCTATTATTAGGGATGAAGAGTGGATGATGCTGGGCCGCTATTATACTACTCCATATTTTTTTAGTAGCCAGGTTATGCAAAAGGCGCCCTATGTGCGTATTGAACTCAACCACGTATTCAGGCAAAAAGAACAAGCTTTTGTTGATATATTGAACGAGGTGCGCAACCAAACCATAAGCAAAAAAAGTTTGGATGTATTAAACAGCCGCCACCAACCAGGTTTCCATCCCACCGCTAACGACCCCTACATTACCCTTACCACCCATAATGGCATTGCCCAGCAAATAAACAAGGAGTTTGTGCAAGCCTTACCGGGGCATGAATTTGAATTTAAAGCTACCATAAGGGGCGATTTTCCCAAAGACGCCTACCCTACCGATGCCGAACTTAAATTAAAGATTGGTGCACAGGTAATGTTTGTAAAAAACGATTCCTCGGCCGAAAAGCTTTTTTACAACGGCAAAATAGGAACAGTTACCCGGATAGAAACCGACACCGTATTTGTGCGCTGCGGAGATAACGACAAGGAAATTGCCGTACAGGCACTTGAATGGAACAACGTTAAATACCAGCTAAACGACGAACAAATTAACGAAACCAATGCAGGCAGTTTTGCGCAAATACCGTTAAAGCTGGCATGGGCTATCACCATACATAAAAGCCAGGGCCTTAGTTTTGATAAAGCCATTATTGATGTAAGCGAGGCCTTTGCACACGGGCAAGCCTATGTTGCTTTAAGCCGTTGCCGCAGCCTTGCAGGTATGGTACTGCGCAACCCCATCGCCTCGCACAACATTATTGGCGATCCTGCGGTGGCCCATTTCAATCAGCAAGCCCAAAGCATTAAACCCGATGCAGCACAATTACAACAGCACCAGCAACTGTATAAACAGTTTATGCTTAGCCAGTTGTTTAATTTTAATGGCTTAAAAACCCTGGCCGTTAATTTTGAGCACCTCATGCCGCATTTGCAAAAAGATATTTTAGATGTTGCCGATAAATTTGCACGGCAACTAACAGCCGAGCGCGTACAAAAAGCAGCAGCGTATTTTTTGTTGAAATTAAGCCAGCTTACCGAAAGCCTGCACATGCAGTTACCCGCCACAATAGCCCAATCGAAAGAAAAAGCAGCCGAGGCTGATAAACTAATACAGTGGATAATGGCGCGCATTAGCCTGATGGATTTTTTTTCAAAACAAGAGTTTAATATTCAAAGCTATATCACTATAAAAGCAAACGCACGGGCCAATTTTGCAGCTAATAATTCGCAATCATACGTTAAGGCACTAAACGCCAAGCCTAACGAAAGGCTATACAACCAAATACTTGCCTGGCGGGATAGTGCAGCCCAAAAAGAAACCATAATGCCCAACATGGTACTATCCGAAAAAACGGTAGCTGCCATTGCCGAAAAACTGCCTGCAACGTTAAAAGCGCTAAGTGCTATAAAAGGTGTAGGCCCCCAAAAAGCGGCGCAACACGGCAACCAGTTAATTAGCATGGTGCGCTTGTACCAACAGGAGCTGTGCGGGTTAGAAACCGAACAAAAAAGCTTATTTTAATAATCACTGTTGTGCGATAAAAGATAACAGGATAGCCTGAGCAACAAAAAGCAGGTACAACATTTTTGGCCAAGCCTAAAACTTGTTTAAAAGCAATTTTGCCGAAATATTAGTCTGGCGAAATTCGATCTGCAAATAACAAAATTTCTTCCTGGGAGACAGAACAAGAACAGATTACTTATATTCACAAAAAATTATGAGAGAAGATGGATGTGCCAGATCCAATTATTATCAATACAACCATAAAATTGGAATAAGTTTTTTTTAACAATACCTAAGTTATGCATTCATTAAACTTTAAATTATATACGCAACCGGGCCATCAGCAATCAAAAAAAAAATTAGTGGGCCATAAACTAACACCCGAAACAGATAGGCACATTGTTTTGATTAGTGCAAACAACACCTTTACTAAATTAAAAAAGTGGCTTAAAAACAGCCCAACAGCCGTTTCACTTCATACAGTTAACACACATCTTACTATCATTTTTACGGCAGTTATTACATATTACCCAACTAAGCAGCCGCAATATTTTCCGTTTTTTAAAGTGCTTCTGCCGTAACAGTCGCCAAATTAAATATGATAAAAAAATAAATCGATTTGTATAGTTAAAAGGCATGGTAATAATTAGTGGCTTTTTAAACAATAAAATAGTCAAATCGTAAAACGAATTATTAATAAGTTGGCATGAGCGATCATAAAAATAAGCCTCAAAATCAAAATGAGGCTATCTATAAAATGTGCTATGAGCACAGTCTTGACGGAATACTCTTAACGGTACCCAATGGCACTGTTTTGGCTGCTAACCCTGCGGCATGCGCAATATTTGGGATGACCGAAGCAGAAATTTGCGGATCAACCCGTTCGATGCTTTTTTATCCGGGCGACCCCAATTTCAAAAAATTAAGTATTGAACGGGAGCAAAACGGCGCAGTAAGGGGCGAGCTTACGCTGATGCGTAAAGATGGTTCAAGGCTTATTGCCGAAATTAGCAACCGGGTTTTTGTTGCCGACAATGGCGAATTACGCGCAACCATCATCATCCGCGATATAACAGAAAAAATCAGGGCAGAAAAAAAGATCAGGGAAACCGAAGAAAGGTATAAACAAATTGTTGAATTATCTCAGGAAGGCATATGGTTAATTGACGAATACAATAACACCACTTTTGTAAACCATGCAATGGCCGCCATGCTTGGGTATAAACGTGAAGAGATGTTGGGTATGCAACTTTTTGAATTTATGGACGAAGAAAGCCGTAAAATATCAGAAAGCAATATTGAAAAGCGTAAAAATGGGATTACTGAGCAGCACGACTTTGTTTTTTTGAAAAAAGACGGAACAAAAGTTTTGGTAATTATATCTACCACGCCTATTTTTAAAAACGGCCTTTATAGCGGTGCCATGGCCATGATTACCGATATAACCCAAAGAAAACTTGCCGAAGAAAGTGCCCTATCCAGCGAAGAACGTTTTAAGGAATTGGTTGAAAATAATAATGATGCCATATTGTTGCTGGATAAAAACCTGCTTACCGTTTACCGCAGCCCTGCAACATACCGCATGATGGGTTTTACCGACCAGGAACGTATTGGCCGTAGCTACCTGGAATTGGCGCACCCGGATGATATTAAACAAATTAAACGATTTCAGCAATTAGTACTAGACAACCCAGGCAAGCCTATTCCAATTAAAGTACGGGCAAAACACACAAACGGGCATTACCTATGGCTTGAAGGAATTGCCAATAACCTAATGCATAACAAAAGTGTTAATGCCATTGTGGTTAATTTAAGGGATATTAGCGAGCGCAAAAAAGCAGAAGACAAAGTGCAGCAGTTGAACAACAGGTTACGTATTGCTACCGAAGCCGCCAATGTTTGCATATGGGAATGGGACGTTATTACCAATGAATTAACATGGGATGATGCTATGTACCGCCTTTATGGCCTCAGTGCTAAAGAAGATGCATTCAATTTTAAGTTGTGGCCAAGATATGTACACCCCGATGATTTACAAAAACTATTAACGGATAGCGATGATGCCATAAAGGGAATACGGCCCCTGGACACCGATTTCAGAATTATCAGACCATCAGACCAAGCTGTGCGGCATATACGCTCCAAGGCTTTAAATGTGATAGATAAAAAAACGGGAAAAGTACTAAAAATGATAGGCAGCAACTGGGATATTACCGACCGCTGGCTTGCAAAACACGAAAAAGAAACGATTTTAAGCGACTTGGTTCGCCGGAATGATGATCTGGAACAATTTGCTTACATCATCTCGCACAACCTGCGCGCACCCGTTACCAATGTGTTAAGTTTAAGCGATATGCTTATCAATGATGATGTTGACCAGGAATCGAAACCAATAGTTTTACAGGGGCTCGACCTATCGGTAAAAAAGATCGATCTTATTATCAACGACCTCAATAACATATTCCAATCGAGGAAAAGAATAGGCGATAAAAAAGAAAAGGTATATTTTCAACCACTTGTTGACGACATTAAATTCAGTATCAACAACATGATGCAAAAAGAAAATGTAACCCTTAAATGCTACTTTACAGAAATTGACCATATAGTTACCGTTCGCAGCTATTTATATAGCGTTTTATACAACCTCATTTTAAATAGCATCAAATACCGCAATCAGGAAACCGATCCGGTGATTACCGTTAGTACAAAAATAGATGATCATAAATATCTAATCCTCACCATTACCGACAATGGAAAAGGGATTGATTTAAAAAGAAATAAGGAAATGCTTTTTGGCCTTTACCAGCGTTTTGACGAAACTGTGGAAGGCCGGGGCCTGGGTTTGTACATGGTAAAAACGCAGGTTGAAGTTTTAGGCGGAACGATACAAGTAGATAGCGAAGTAGGTATAGGCACAACATTTAGTATAACAATACCTGTTTAATTGCCTAAAAAATATAGCCGCTGTTTGTTTGGCAAGTATTTTTTTAAGCCTTACTGTAAAAAACTAAACCGGGTTGTTTTTTACAGTAAGGGTTATTAGTATAATTATCAGCAGGTTGCCACCATCAAAACAAGCAAAGTACATAAATTACTACAGTAACTTTAGCAATAAATCACTAAAAATTAATTGCTGTAACCGGCAAATTGGTAACTATTCTATACGCTTAATATCGGCACCAAGTGCTATCAATCGTTCGTCTATATGCTGGTAGCCGCGTTCAATTTGCTCAATGTTGTAAATAGTTGATGTGCCTTGTGCAGATAGGGCCGCTATTAATAACGATACCCCTGCACGTATATCAGGCGATGTCATTTTAATGCCCCTTAGCGCCATGTGCTTATCTAAACCAATTACGGTAGCACGGTGCGGGTCGCACAAAATAATTTGGGCACCCATATCAATTAGCTTGTCAACAAAAAACAGGCGGCTCTCAAACATCTTTTGGTGTATCAATACCGAGCCTTTTGCTTGTGTGGCTATAACCAGTACAATGCTTAGTAGGTCGGGCGTAAAGCCTGGCCAGGGAGCATCAGCAATAGTCATAATAGAGCCGTCAATAAAAGTTTCTATTTCATAATGTTTTTGTGCAGGTATGTAAATATCGTCGCCACGGCGTTCAAGCTTAATGCCTAATCGTTTAAAAACGTCGGGTATCATACCCAGCTCATCATACTGCACATTTTTAATTGTTATTTCCGATTCTGTCATCGCCGCAAGGCCAATAAACGATCCTATCTCAATCATATCGGGTAACATGCGGTGCGTGGTGCCGCCCAGTTCGGTTACGCCTTCAATAGTGAGCAGGTTGCTGCCAATACCGCTTATTTTTGCGCCCATGCGGTTAAGCATTTTGCACAGTTGCTGCAAATACGGCTCGCAGGCTGCATTATAAATGGTAGTAGTGCCTTTGGCCAGCACGGCAGCCATAACCACGTTGGCGGTACCGGTTACCGAAGCCTCGTCGAGCAAAATATAGGTGCCTTTTAAATTAGAGGCATCTACATTAAAAAAGCCGTTCTCGGGGTTATAATCAAAACGTGCGCCTAATTTTTCAAAGCCTAAAAAGTGAGTATCTAACCGTCTGCGGCCAATTTTATCGCCGCCGGGTTTAGGTATAGCTGCCTTGCCAAAACGGGCAAGCAGCGGCCCAACTATCATGATAGAACCGCGCAAACTGCCGCCTTTAGCCTTAAAAACAGGCGACTGAAAAAAATCAAGATCTATATTTTTTGCTTCAAACGTATAGGTATCGGGAGCATCTTTTTGGATAGTAACACCCATATCTCCCAATAATTCTATCAGTTTATTCACATCAACAATATCTGGTATATTGCTGATGGTTACTTTTTGCGATGTAAGCAGCACAGCCGAGATTACCTGTAGTGCCTCATTTTTTGCACCTTGTGGAATAATTTCGCCCTTTAATGGCTTACCACCTTTTATTTCAAATGCGCCCATGTATGTTTTAGATATGAGATGTTAAGTTTTAGATATGAGATTGGTTGTACAATGATAATTAGATTGAGCAAATTTAATACCGCGTTTGTCTCCAAATCTAATTTCTCCTACCTAAAATTAATATTTACGGCCACCACCGCCGCCTGTATTACTGCGGCCACGGTTGTTTTGATTGTTGTTGCGGTTGTTTTGCGTGTTATTGGTACGCCCGCCGCCGCTACCGCCGCCACGGTTTTGCGTGTTTGAACGGCCACCCGTGCTACCCTTGCTTTGGGTATGGGTGTTTGCACGATACTCAACTTTGGCCAGGTTAACATTTTCGTCGAGCTTTAGCTCACCGCCCGATAATTCGTACAGGTGTGCCAATATAGTTTCATCCGTTACCGAATCTTTGTTCCATTGCACGTAGGCCATTTTCATAAAATTGGCAATAGCCTGTACCATATGGTTACGGCGGTCGGCCTCCTGTATGCTTTTGGCCTTAACAATCATCATCTCAATGGTTTTGCCATAGTGTTTGTATTTAATACGCTGGTGCGGATATTTTAAAGGCTCAGGTTTTTCGTGTATCTTTTCCGGGTCGGGTGGTGGATACGGCGAGTCAACATCAATCTGGAAGTTTGATATAATGTGCAGGTGATCCCACAGTTTGTGTTTAAAATCGGCAACGTCGCGCAGGTGGGGGTTTAAAAAGCCCATCAGGTCAATCACCACAGCGGCGTATTTATTGCGTTCTTCTTTTGTAGGAAGCGCAACGATGTATTTGACCATGTTTTGAACATTGCGGCCATATTCGCTCAACAGCAGTTTACTCCTTGTTGAGTTATAATCAAAAGTTGGGTATACCATGTAAAATTTAAAGTTTTTTGTGTGTAGGCTTACTTAGTATTTATTCCCCGGAACGGGAAGGCTGAGATACTCCGGCATAAGCCCGGTTATGAAATGAACTGCCATAAGCAGCGCTCAAATATAAACAACAATTTGCGAATGTGCAAATGAATAAATGTGCTGGCGTGCAAATGATTTTAATGTGTTAATTGCGGATACTATTTAAAGAGGCCGTCTCATAAGCAATTATGAGGCGGTTTTTTTATGGAATATATTTGGATTGTGCTATTAGGGGCTGAAGCTCTATTGTGCAGATATTTCGTTTCTGATCGATTCTAAGAGCGTTTTTTGGAAAAAGGGGGCGAAAAGCCTCAGGCTTTCCACTTTCTGAGGTTATGAGCGATGGATAACAGGCCTATTTCGACCTCGGTTTTGGACATGCCTTTCAGCAGAAAGCGCCTGAAGCCATGATTATGCTTCAGTTGGGCAAATACCGGTTCCACATCGGCAGGCCTTCGCTTTCGGTATTTGATGCCCTGTTCTGTATTTAATCTTTCCTTTGCTTCCTGCTTGTGTTTTCTCAGGGAATGGTTCACCTCAACGATCCGGTTGCCCTGCCCGCTATGGCATACGCCACGCATGGGGCAGTTATTACAATTCTTTGCCTGGTAACGGCTGATCAGCTGTACATGGCCCGATGTGGTTATTCTTTGACCATCACCGATATGTGCCATCCGCTGGCCCATCGGGCAGGTCAGGTAGTTTTCCCCTTCGTTGTAATGCAGGCTGTCATTACTGAACGCTTTGATGCCTTCCTTTTGTTCTTTGTCGAACGTATTGTACTTGATATAGGCTTCGATGCCTTTTTGCTGTAAGATGCCGTAGTTCTCGTCTGAACCGTAGCCGGCATCGGCCACAACTGCTTGGGGAAGTGTGTTGTATAGTGCTTCGTATTGGTCTATGTGAGATGGCAGGGTCTGATAATCGGTAGAGGTTTGATGCAGGCTGTAGTTAAGGATGAACTGATCTTGTGTGGATATTTGTAGGTTATATCCAGGTTTAAGCTGCCCGTTCAGCATGTGGTCTTCCTTCATCCGCATAAAAGTCGCATCCGGGTCGGTCTTTGAAAAGCTGTTACGGATACCTAACTGCTTTTCCTGCTGGTCATAACGTTCCAGGTTTGCAGGCCAGTTCTTTCTGGCATAGTTCAGCTTTTGTTTGACCTGCTTGCTTACTTCTTCCTTGTCGTTCAAAGCGGCATCGATCTTAGCTATGGTTTCTTTTACTTTTTCAGGGTTGATCTCTTCAAAAGATATTGGCGTGGTATCTTTTAGTTCTTCTGCCGCAAGGCCTTGCGCGTACTTCCATAGTTCATCCAGCTGGCTTTTGATCTTCTCTTTACTGTTCTTGATGCTTTTGCCCCATACAAAGGTGTATTTGTTCGCCACCGATTCGATCTTGGTGCCATCGGTAAACACAGTCTCTTTAAGCGAAACGATACCCTGTTCTGCCAACAGCAGTACAATCTGAGAGAAGATCTGCTTTAAGATACCCGACAGCTTTTCGCTCCGGAAACGGTTTATGGTATTGTGATCGGGCTTCTTCATCCCCAACAGCCACATAAAGTGGACGTTCTGTGCCGCCTGGTCTTCCAGCTTTCTTGATGAATAGGTATTGGTCAGGTAACCATACACCAGCAGTTTCAGCATCAGCCGCGGATGGAAGCTTGATGCCCCGCCGCCTTTATACTTGCGGTTGATCGGTTTAACGTCTATCAAGTCAACTACTTGTTTGACTATGCGTACCGGGTGGCCCTCAGGTACTAACTCCTCCAGTTTATACGGTAAAAATGTTAACTGGTCAGGGTCATATGGCTTAAAAACTACTTTCGCTCCCATGCCTTTAAGTTAACAAAAATCACTCTAAAATAACAAGAGGCTGCCTCACTTTTGAGACAGCCTCTAGAGGGGCTTGTTAAATTCGTTTAATTCCGGTCAAATTATGATTTCAGATATTATCTTTACACCACCAATAGTAACCACATGCTCGATAAAAACAGTATAGCCAAACGCATAGCGCGCGAAATTAAGGACGGGTTTTACGTAAACCTTGGCATAGGTATACCAACCCTGGTTGCAAACTATATCCCCGGTGATATTGACGTTGTGCTTCAGTCGGAAAACGGCTTGTTGGGTATGGGCCCCTTCCCCTTAGAGGGCGAAGAAGATGCCGACACTATTAATGCCGGCAAACAAACCATTACTATGCTACCGGGTTCGGCTGTGTTTGATTCGGCCATGAGTTTTGGTATGATACGCGCCCAAAAGGTTAATTTAACCATACTGGGAGCTATGGAGGTATCCGAAAACGGCGATATAGCTAACTGGAAAATACCGGGTAAAATGGTAAAAGGTATGGGCGGCGCAATGGACCTTGTGGCCAGTGCTCAAAACATTATTGTTGCCATGCAGCACATTAACAAAGCGGGCGAATCTAAATTATTACCGCAATGTACCCTACCACTTACCGGTGTAAGGTGCGTTAAAAAAATAGTAACCGAATTAGCCGTGCTGGATGTTTTACCCGAAGGCGGCTTTAAATTACTGGAACGCGCCCCCGGCGTAAGTATCGAAGAAATAATAGCTGCTACAGCTGGAAAGTTGATTATTGATGGTGAAATACCAGAAATGAAATTTTAATTTTATATTTACCAATATCAACCAAACCTTATTGAAATGATTTTATTGCAAAAACTGGCATTTCTCAGCCCTGGCGATTTAGTTTTAATTATCGTCGTTCCAATAATTTTAGTATATTTATTACCATCAATAATTGGCAGGAACAAGAGTTCCTCCGGTTCGATTTTTATTTTGAATTTACTGCTGGGCTGGTCATTAATTGGTTGGGTCGCCGCGTTAATATGGGCGTTATCCCCCGATAAAATTCCTGTTGTGATTTACACTCAACATTCTTCCAATTCTAATTCCAGGACAGAAGAATTAGTTAAGCTTAAAAAGCTTTTGGACGATGGTGTAATTACCCATGATGAATTTGGAAAAGAAAAATATCGGATATTAAACAGCTAATTTCGTTTAAGCAACCCTCTCAGCTCCTCACTTATTTCTTCGGTAACGGCTAAAATATCATCGGCAACGTGGCCGTTGTTTACTATTACTTTGTGGCACTCGCCCTTGTAGGGTAATAAAAACTCTTTATAGGCAGGGACTACGTGGTTTATCCATTTATACATCACGTCATCGTGTGAGTAGCCGCGCTCAATTAAATCGCGTTTAAGGCGGCGTTGCAGGGCAATATCTTCTTCAACGTCAATAAATATCTTCATGTCAAGCACGTCGGCTATATCGTTAAAATGCAAAATAAATAAGCCTTCTACAATAATAATAGGTGCAGGCTTAATTTCGAGCATTTTGGGCACCAGGTTTGGATTACCAAAAGTATATTCCTTTTTTGTAAAACTTTCGCCATGCATCAGTTTATCAATATCGGCCATAAAATGGTCTTTATCAATAGTGTGTGGCAGGTCAAAGTTGTACAATTTATTCTCTTCGGGCGTCATGTTATCAGCCACGGGCACATAATAGTCGTCCTGCGATACCAGGCACACTTCCTCTGGTTTAAAATGTTCTAAAAAACACTTCAAAAAAAAAGTTTTGCCCGATCCGCTTCCCCCGGCAATACCAATAATAAAAGGTTTATTCATTTGGAGTTCCGTAGCTTATAATTACGTGGAAACGCTTGTCTACCGCACCTATAGATTCGGCAACACTCTTGGTCATTACCATCAAAGCGTCCTTAGTGTTTTCGTTATCAGTAAAGCGGCCCACAACTTTAGCAAAAGTTGTGCGGTTAGTCATGGGGTTGGTTATTTTAATAACTGTGCCAATAGGCGCGGTACGGTGCAGCACCCATTTTTTTGATGGGTCCAGGTTATCGCTATCCATCCAAACGGCAACACCTTTTTCATTTTTTTCTAACAAGCCATAACGGCCGCCTGCTACGTTGCGGTGGTTTAAATCAACACTATCTGTAGCAGCAACCAAGGTAGTATCGCGCTTGGCAATAGGTGTTGGCAGTTGCTGTACGGGCGTTTGCGGCGCGGTTTGTTGCTGTGTAAACGCAGGTTTGTTTACAGGCTGCTGCGCTGGTGCCGTAGCCTGGGGCGGGGCTGCCCTTACCAAAATAATTTGACCGGGAATAACCGTTGTAGATTTTAAATTGTTTAAACTGGTAATATCGGCAACGGTGGTGTTAAACCGTTTTGATATAGCATATAAAGTTTCGCCTGCCGATACCTTGTACTCGGTAGTTGTTACTTGTGTTTGGGCGGCAACAGCCTCTTTAACAGCGGCAGCAGTTGCTACGGGTTTTTCCATAGCAGGCGAAGTGCGGATATTGAAGTTGTTGTTTGCAAACGACGGTTTTTTTACAGTTTCGATAAAGGGCCTGTCGGTAGGTACTTTTATAGTTTGCCCTATGCTTAGTGTGGTGGCGTTATTATTAAAGGCCATAAGCGTTTTCGGGTCAACCTTATATAACCTGGCTATAGAATAAAAGCTTTCGTGCGGATCAACCTTATGGATAATTACTTTTTTGCCGTCTTGGTTTTCTACTCCTATGGAGTCTGCTAGGTTATTGGCAAAAAGCTGAACAGAAATTGATGTTAGTAGTACTATTAATAAAAATTTAAATTTCATCATTGTTTTTAAACGCATTTATAAATTTAAAACCTTCAACTCAATCTTATTTTTGATGTATATCAACCGGTTTTGATGCATTATAAACGCCTCGGGTTGCAATTTTTGTATTCCATCAATCAATAAATCCTCATAAACTAAATTGTTGCCCTGCATTATCAATAATGTTTGGCTCAGGTCAGTCTTAATTAAGGAATGCAAAGATACAATTCTAAAACTATTGTACTCCATGTAATCAATATTACCCCTTAAATCTCCACTTATGTAGGGTTTTATATCGTCGGCCAAGGTTTGTATACCATGCGGAAACTGTATATCGGGGTTTATATCGGCATCAGTAAACTCATTAAACGGGCGTAGGATAGCCCCGTTTTGTGCATCCAAAATAAACAATTTTTGAGGCTGCACCTGGGTATTGTAGGCAACAGGGCCGCCGGTGCTGATGTGGTGGATGGCATAAGTGTAGTTACTCCACAAAACTTGGCCGTTATTACCGTTAATAGCTGTTATGCCTTTATGTACCGGGCTTTGTGCCGATTGATAACCGTGCAAAAACAAAACGCCATTAAAACTACCCTCTATACCGGCCAGCCATTGCTCGTCTAAAGCAAAATCAATAAAATTAGCTTTGCCCAAAAGCATGTCAAAAGCCGAAAACCTAACCGTGCGGCTCTGGGTATTGCGGGTTTCAATATAAAGTAGCTGCCGCGAGGCATCTATTTCCATTTTCCATATTTGCCCGCTAAAAAGCTGCTGTATGTATGTTTTTAACTTTGTCATGTTTGTAATTGCTTCGCAAATATGCCTTTAAATTCAACAATTAAATAAAACATTGTGATGGGGCAAACGTTAAAAATTAAAACAAAATAAAACCCGTAATGAACGCAAAAGAAATTAGCCTTAAAGAAAAAAGCGTACGCCCTGTAGTTGACCACCTTAACGATTTGCTGGCAAATTACCACCTCCATTACCAAAAAACACGTGGCTGCCACTGGAACGTAAAGGGAAAAAGCTTTTTTACCCTGCACGTTAAATTTGAAGAGCTTTATACCGTGGCCCTTACAACTATTGACGAATTGGCCGAACGCATATTAACCTTAGGCAAAGCTCCCTACAGTACCTTTGAAGATTATATTAAAACATCAAAAATTAAGGAAGTAGATACCATTGGTATGAAAGATACCCAAATGGTAAAAGCTTTAATTGATGATATGGCTACACTGATTGAAATGGAGCGCGAGCTTTTAGAACTTACCAGCGAAGCCGGCGACGATGGCACCAACGACATGGTAAACCGCTTTATGCAGTATAAAGAAAAAAATACCTGGATGCTGCGCTCGTTTGTTAACGAAGATTAATTAGAGAGAGAATCAAAATGCCAGAAATCAAATCAATCAAGATTGATTTGATAGGTAAACAAGAAAGCCGACCTTTTAAAAAATCGGCTTTCTTGTTTGATAAAGCTATCGTTTCTATTTTAAGTTATCGTGCTTCGTGATTCCAGCAGCTTAATTCCTACTCAAAACCTTAAACCAAGAGTTAAAAATACGTTGTTATAAGTTCTGTCGATATTGGCATAGGGGCTTGCCGAACTAATGATGTACGGATAAATACTTTCGGAACCGCTAACATTGCTGTAGGTAGCATCAATATAATATAACCCTGTGCGGTAGCCAAGGCCGCCGCTTATGGTTCTGATGTTATTTTGGTAGGCGGTGTTTACGTAAGGGCTGCCTTGAACGCCGTAACCACCACGTATAGCAAACTGACTGGTCAAACGCGCTTCGCCGCCAATATGAGCATTTACGGTTGAGCGGTATAGTTTATGAATGTCGCTATTGTCTTGCGTGGGATCGTACCCACCTGTATTATTGTCATAACCGTCGGCTGTGGTGCTGCTGTTGTCTAAGCGCATTGATGAGTAATCCAGGTAATCAACATCGGCAGTAATAAAGCCGTAATTTTTAAAAAACACCGCCGCTCCACCACTCACCTTTAAAGGTGTACGCAAGCTGTACGATAGCGGGTAATCTGCCGGGCCATCGGCATAATATGAGCTGCCTACATATTGTGTTTTAAGGCTTTCGCTATAGTCATCATCAATAACGTACCAGGTAGGTGTGGTTACGCTTAAACCCAGCCTTAATGCATCAACAGGTTTGTATATGGCACCAAAGGTTGCGTTAATTCCCGTACCCTTAGTGGTTTGATTTTGAGCGTATTGTGTGTTGTAATCTAAATTGTCGAAGTCTTGATGCCCGCTTTCACTAAATGTATTAGTGCTATTGTACCTCAGGCTGGTAACGCCGATGCCAAAGCCAAGATAGAGTTGATTGCTGTAATTAGCACCTACCGAAAAATTGAAAGCTGTTTGACCGCCCGTGTTGGTGGTGGTGTTAATTTGGTCAACAGGTTTTATATTAGCGTGAACGTTAGACTGGTAAGGCAAAGCCGAACCCGCTGTAGTGGGTTCAAACAGATATTGGTTATAAGCCCAGTTTTGTAAAGAGCCATCGCTGGTTGCGGTTGGATCGGTATTGGCAAGTTGCGTAAAGCGATCTACCAGCGAGTTATTGGCGTTTTTGCCGCCATAGGTTGTATTAGCATAAAAATCGTTAGTACGATTGTACGATATACCATAATTTATGCTCAACCAGCCTTTGGTTTTATCTTCGCCGCGGGGCTTATTTAAACGGGTATAAAAAACCGCAGATGCGTTATTGAAATTTACATTATTGGATTGAGCTTTATTATCGGTATTTGTTGTACCCGCAAAGTAAGTTGATTTTGCTTGCGCATTGTTAAACTCCGGCGTAATACTCAACTCAGATTTGGTGAAGAAACCTAAACCGGCGGGGTTGCCGCTAATGTTACTCAAATCGCCACCAATGGCTGTACCGGCATTACCCAAGCCTTTAAACCGGGCGGTTGAGCCGGTTTGAAATTGTGAGAATTTTAAGGCATCGCCCGAATATTGGGCAAAACCACTTTTTGTAACAGCTACTATAGCCGCCACTGTTAGCATATATTTAATTTTCATAGATTTTTAAAAAGTTAAGGCCTTACCGGTCTGGAACTGCCATTGCTTCTTTCGCCACCACCACTGCTACCGCCCGACGAGCCCGAACTTGACGGTTGCGGGGTATAACTAGGCTGCGGCTGTGATTGTGGCCTTTGCTGAGTTTGGGTTGTTGTTTGTGGCTGATAACCTGTAGAATTGGGCCTTGCCTGCCTTCCCGAATAGCTGGTGCTGTTGCCGCCATTGTTTACTGTAGCAACGCCCGAAGGCCTGCCGCCGGGGTTGTAGGTTTGCACTCCCCTGCCAGAATTTGTATACCCAATAGTACTACGGGTAGTGTTAATAGGCACACTTGGGCCACGATAAGGGCGTGCCGTATTGTTGTTACGTGCAACGTTATAATAAGACACCGCACCCCAATAAGGCGAATAACCATAGCCTATTGTTGAGCCATAGTAGTTGTTAAAATACGGGTTGTAACCGTAACCGCCATAATAGCTATATGGGTTATAACCAAAGTAGCCGCCGCCAAAATAGCCATAGCCAAAACCTACACCAAGGCCAAAGCCGCTATAATAAGGGCTGTACTGGCCGTAATACAAATCGTCGTAATACGACGACAAAAATGGCGAATAGTTATAAAAGCGGTTTAAACGTGCCGAATAGCTATCGTAGTAATAATAATCGTTATCATCATAACCGTTATCGCCATTGTCTTGCCGATAATTATCTTGCCTAACGGCGTACACTGGTTGTTCGCCGGCAACGGCTTTAGTGCTATAAACATCATCGTTAGCATCGTTTTGGTTTGATGCCAATTTATTTTGTGTAGAACAGGAACTCAGCGCAATAGCACCGATCAAGATCATTCCATTAAGTATGTTCCGTTTCATTTTTATAATTGGTTAAAGTAAAAGTTTAAATAAAGTATAAATTTATAAATTTGACGGCAATAATAACATAATTAAACAGTCAAATTTTATACCAATATTATATGAGCAAAGGGGTTGTTAGTAAAGACGAAGATTATTCGCAATGGTTTAATGATTTAGTAGTAAAAGCCGATCTGGCCGAACATTCGGCTGTTAAAGGGTGCATGGTCATTAAACCCTACGGATATTCCATCTGGGAAAAAATGCAAGCTGTATTAGATCAAATGTTTAAAGATACGGGGCACAGTAACGCATATTTTCCGCTTTTTATCCCAAAATCGTTTTTCTCTAAAGAGGCCAGCCACGTTGAGGGCTTTGCTAAAGAGTGCGCGGTTGTAACACATTACCGCCTTAAAAACGATGGCAACGGCAATATTATTGTTGACGAAACTGCAAAACTTGAAGAAGAACTGATTGTTAGGCCAACATCCGAAACCATCATCTGGAATACATACCGGGGTTGGATTCAATCATACCGTGATTTGCCGCTTTTAATAAACCAATGGGCAAACGTAGTACGTTGGGAAATGCGTACACGCCTTTTTTTGCGCACCACCGAGTTTTTATGGCAAGAGGGCCACACAGCCCACTCAACCGCCGAAGAAGCCATAGCCGAAACCGAGCAAATGCTACATGTTTATGCCGATTTTGCCGAAAACTGGCTGGCATTACCCGTAGTGCGTGGCCGCAAAACCGCTAACGAGCGTTTTGCCGGTGCCTTAGATACTTATTGTATTGAGGCCCTGATGCAGGATGGCAAGGCATTGCAGGCAGGTACATCGCACTTTTTAGGGCAAAATTTTGCCAAAGCTTTTGATGTTAAATTTACCAGCAAAGAAGGCAAACAAGAGTTTGTGTGGGCAACATCATGGGGGGTATCAACCCGTTTAATGGGCGCCCTGGTAATGGCTCATTCGGACGATTCGGGCTTGGTATTGCCACCAAAACTGGCACCAATACAGGTTGTAATTGTGCCCATCTTCCGCAGTGAAGAAGAACTGGCGCAGATTACCGAGTTTGTAAATAAATTATCAAAAGAGTTAAAATCGAAAAACATACGGGTTAAGTACGATAGCCGCGATACCCAACGCCCAGGCTTTAAATTTGCAGAGTACGAGCTGAAAGGCATCCCGCTGAGGGTGGCAATTGGCGGTCGTGATTTGGCAAATGGCACGGTTGAGTTGGCTCGTCGCGATACCAAAACCAAAGAAACTGTTCAGCAGGAAGGCTTAACCGAACTGATTGAGAACTTACTGGTTGAGATACAGGATAATATTTTTCAAAAAGCATTCAAATTTCGTGCAGAAAACACCCGCGAAGTGGATACTTACGAAGACTTTAAACGCACGCTGGACGAAACCCCTGGTTTCATTTCGGCCCATTGGGACGGCACACCCGAAACCGAAGAACGCATTAAACAAGAAACAAAAGCCACCATTCGCTGCATACCATTAGATAACAAGCAGGAAGAAGGCAAATGTATATTAACCGGCAAGCCAAGCACGCAAAGGGTATTGTTTGCAAGGGCGTATTAGCCCCCCTAACCCCCTAAAGGGGGAACAAAGGATTGAATGATTGTGATGCACATTACTGACGTAAAGTATTACGGTATTTGTTTGAAATTTCAGTTTCAGAGTATTTACATAATTTGGATATTGGATGAGGTTGACACGGTATTATTAGATGAACAATCAAAGATAATTGGATTTAAAACGGTTGATGAGCTGCATGTTTTTCTCGAAAAGAACAATATGCAACTTACCGACGAAGTTAGTTGCGTTGATGTCGGAAAAGTACAGCGATGGATAGTAAGCCCCAATAAGAATATTGATTACCTTACCTTTTTAGATACCTGGAATTTATTTATCGATATATCGGAATCCTTAAATATAGCGTACCTTGGAGATAAAAAAGGAGCTGTCCGCAATTCTGTTTATAACAAGCTATTTGATAGGGCTGGCCCATTTATCACGCAAGATTCAAGTGCTATTTTTAACGAAAAGGAAATAGTGGTATTGGCAAAGATCATGGAAAATGGTTTTGATCTACTGCTTAATAATTTATCCATAACTGTTAAACCTGTCCTTCCCTAAAGGAAACAGAATTTATAATTGCTCCCCCTTTAGGGGGCCGGGGGGCTCAACATTATGCTATCATGAAATTCGGAACTAAAGCAATACACGCGGGCCAGGAGCCCGACCCAACAACAGGTGCCGTAATGACACCCATATACCAAACATCAACCTACTGGCAAAAAACGCCGGGCGATAATAAAGGGTACGAATATTCGCGCGGTACAAACCCAACCCGCAACGCTTTAGAAAATTGCCTGGCAGCTTTAGAGAATGCAAAGCATGGCCTGGCTTTTTCCAGCGGTTTGGGTGCTACGGATGCCGTGATGAAGCTGTTGTTACCCGGCGACGAGGTAATTACCGGCGACGACCTTTACGGCGGCTCGTACCGTATGTTTACCAAAATATTTGCCAACTTTGGTATCAAGTTCCATTTTCTGGATATGTCTAAACCAGAGAATATTACGCCCTACGTTAACGATAAAACCAAACTCATCTGGATTGAAACGCCTACCAATCCAACCATGAAAATTATTGATATTGCAGGCGTAGCGCAAATAGCTAAAGCAAACAATATTTTACTTTGTGTGGATAATACCTTTGCATCGCCATTTCTGCAAAATCCTATTGATTTAGGTGCCGATATTGTGATGCATTCCGCAACAAAATACCTCGGCGGGCACTCGGACGTGGTAATGGGTGCCCTGATGCTTAACGATGATGAACTATATAAAAAACTATGGTTTATTTACAATGCAACCGGCGCAACTCCCGGTCCGCAGGATAGCTTTTTGGTGTTGCGCGGTATAAAAACCCTGCACCTGCGCATGAAAGCCCATTGCGAAAACGGACGCCAGATAGCGCAATACCTAAAAACGCATCCCAAAATTGACAAACTATACTGGCCCGGTTTTGAAGACCATCCCAACCACGATATTGCCAAAAAGCAAATGCGCGATTTTGGCGGCATGATTTCGTTCACCGTAAAGGGAGCTACTTTAGAAGATACTTATAAACTGGCCGGCTCATTCAAAGTATTTACCCTTGCCGAATCGTTAGGCGGTGTAGAATCGTTAATAAACCATCCCGTGAGCATGACGCATGGCTCTATCCCAAAAGAACTCCGCGAAAAAGCCGGCGTTGTTGACAGTCTGCTGCGCCTGAGTGTTGGAGTAGAGGATATTGAGGATTTATTAGAAGATTTGAAGCAGGCTTTAGAAAATGCATAATTCAGCCTATTGTTGCCAGTAGCCAAGCAATTGCACCTTTCCGTGTAATTGCTTGGCTATAATTTATTACTGCAAAATATTTATTGCGATCTTCTATATATCATAGTATTTATGTTTTGGCAGTAGCGTTACCCACTTTAGGTTTATCTTTCAAAACCATTTCTCCTTTAACCAACCATGAGGTGCCAAAGCTAATTAAGGCACCCGCCTCAAGGTAAAAAGTTAGCTGATGCTTATCATTAGGATCTATCCATTTTGAACAAATGGGAACCATAACAATAAAAAGCAGCATTAACACCGCACAAACCCTGTATATTACATTTCTGGTGTACTTTTCTTTGGTTTTTTCTCCTTTAGAACGTGTGAACAAAAAAAAGGATATAAAAGCTAATGTCAAAAATAAAAGCGATGCCGAACCATAATGCAAGCCAGATCTTAAACCGCTATCGGGGTATTTAAATAGTGCGCAAACACTTCCATCAGAATTTTCTGTTGGTAAAAATGCTACGCCGAAAGCACATATCCCGGCAAAGTTAGTCGCAAAGTCGTCGAGCGGACTGAAACCTTTGTAGCTAATAAGAAACAGGCCTACCGCGCAAAGTACACCCACCAACAAACTGCCGGCCATTGTATAATAATAATGGCTAATTGATGGCTGCAACTGGCGGCAGCCCAGCAGGTAGGCCATAGCAACAAGGCCAAACGGAAGTAGAATGCCCAGGAAGCCTATGCTTCGGCGGATGACCCGGTAAGAAATTACTTCTGGATTTTCACGGGTATTATCAGGTAGTTTCATAATGGTAAGGTTTTGGTTTATAGCAAGATATAAAGTATTTTTCATATTGTCAACCACTAATTTACCTGCTATTAAATTGTCCCGTTTTTTTGTTAACTTTATTGTTGGCCTATTTAAACCTACAATAAAAAAAAGTTTTGATAGCTGCTGTTGCTCATTATTCTAATATAAATGATTGAAAATATTAAAGCTTTTTTAGACAGTAAAGTAATACAATACAACCAACCCGGCTTCATCACCAACGATCCTATTTGTATCCCTCACCTGTTTACTAAAAAGCAAGACATCGAGATTATGGGCTTTTGGGCGGCAACCTTAGCCTGGGGGCAGCGTGTTACCATCATCAATAAATGTAGAGAACTTATTAGTTTGATGGACGGTGCACCTCTCGATTTCATTATGAACCACCAGGAGCCCGACCTTAAAAAGCTGCTCCACTTTAAACACCGCACGTTTAACGATATTGATACGCTATACTTCATCAGCTTTTTCAGGCACCATTACGAAAGGCATCAATCGCTGGAAACAGCGTTTATGCCCCCTAGCCCCCTAAAGGGGGAACAAATAAACACACCGCAAATATTAAACGGCAAGTCCCCCAGGACAATTCCACCCCCTTTAGGGGGCCGGGGGGCTTCTTCGCTGGTGCATTTCCACCGTTATTTCTTTTCCCTCCCCCATTTTCCTCAGCGCACTAAAAAGCATGTATCATCGCCCCAGCAAAAATCAACCTGTAAGCGGCTCAATATGTTTTTACGTTGGATGGTAAGGAAAGATGATAAAGGCGTTGATTTTGGTATATGGAACCACATTAAACCTGCCGACCTGATTATGCCCTGCGACTTGCATGTTGACCGCGTGGCCCGCAAGCTCAACCTCATTAGCCGCAAACAAACCGACTGGCAAACAGCCGTGGAACTCACCGAAAAACTGCGCGAATTTGACCCTTTAGACCCCGTTAAGTACGACTTTGCCCTGTTTGGATTAGGTATAGAAGAAAAATTTTAATACCAACTTTGGATAAACTACAGCCGCGTGCCGGCACCGTTGAGGTAAAAATCATAAAACTCGCGCGTAAAATTATCAAGGCTGCCAAAGGTGGCCTTAAAGGCATTGGGTGTTGAAGTTCCCTTTTTCATGAGTACCAATATTGGAGCAAGGTAATCTTTGTCCTGGTTTATCAAAAAATAAACAATACAATACGATGTTGCGTATAGCATGGGTCGCTTGCCTTTATCGTACCAGTCGGCACTTTTATAATTAAAAAAGTTGTTCATATTAAACTGATGCGCCCTTATGCTATCCTTTAATTGTTTGGCATACATGGCTTGTGGCATGTATAATATGCGGTTATCGGTGGTTTCAACCAGGTAGCCAAGCAAAGTAGCAATGCCCTCGTTAAGCCACTGCGGCGGGCGCGGAAAGTTGTATCGCAATATATTGTGGCTCGTTTCGTGAAACAGGGTATTCATGTAATTATCAGACTTATAAATGAACACCTTATTTTGCTTTAGCGAATAAAAGCCATCAATAAAGGTGGTATTCATTTGGTCTTTTTGCACCTCGTTATACTCCCTGTGTTTCCCGTAAAGGTTAATATCAATAGTTACGCTATCATTTTTATGGGTACTAAACACCTGGTTATAAAAATTGGCCTCAAAGCGCCCCATTTTGTTAAGTAGTGCCGTATCGGCATTACTCAATTTACAATTGATGGTATTGATACGGAATATTTGCGCCTTAGTGGTATAACTAAATGTAAGTACAAATAAGCACAAGCAAATAATTTGCTTTAATAAAACAGGCTTTGCCTTAATTTGATGCATGTTTTAGGATAGATTATGGGTTGCAATTATAAAATAAAGCAAAGCATTTGTTTAAACAAAATATTAGGCAACATTAGTTTTACCCATTGATGTAAGGTTAGCGCAAACTATAGGAACATTCCACCCAAATCCCCACCTTTGCATCAATGTCGCAAATTTTATTAAAAGAAGATACCATTGTAGCCCTGGCCACTCCAAACGGCGTAGGTGCTATAGGCGTTATCCGCCTTTCCGGGCCCGATGCCATTGTTATAGCCAACAGCGTTTTTAAAGGCAAAGATTTAACAACCCAAGCATCGCACACCATTCACTTTGGCAATATTGTGGATGATGATGTTGTTTTAGATGAGGTACTGGCATCAATTTTTGTGGCGCCACGCTCTTACACGCGCGAAAACGTAGTCGAAATTTCATGCCATGGCTCATCATACATCATCGAATCTATCATTAAATTATTTATTAAACGAGGCGCACGCGGAGCCAAACCCGGCGAGTTTACGCTAAGGGCCTTTGTAAACGGACAACTGGATTTAAGCCAGGCCGAAGCCGTAGCCGATTTAATTGCCGCTAACTCCAAAGCATCGCAACAGGTAGCCATGCAACAATTACGCGGTGGTTACAGCAGCGAGCTAAAGCAACTGCGCGAGCAGTTGGTAACCTTTGCCTCGTTAATAGAACTGGAGCTCGATTTCTCGGAAGAGGATGTTGAGTTTGCCAATCGCGGGCAGCTTAAACAATTGGTTGTTGATATTAGTAAGATGATAAGCAAACTCATCCAATCGTTTGAGCTGGGGAATGCCATTAAATTGGGCGTTAATACGGTAATAGCAGGGCGGCCAAATGCAGGCAAATCAACCTTGTTAAACGCCTTGCTTAACGAAGAGCGAGCCATAGTGAGCCACATTGCCGGTACCACCCGCGATACTATTGAAGAGGTGCTGAACATTAACGGTATTAATTTTAGACTAATAGACACAGCTGGCTTACGCGAGGCTACCGACACTATAGAAGCCATTGGCGTACAAAAAACGCTGGAAAAAATTAGCCAGAGTGCCTTGCTACTTTACGTGTTTGACGCTCAAACCCTCACCGCCGAAGAGGTACAACAAGATATTGCCCAACTTTTGCATCCCGGCTTGCCGGTATTGGCCATTGCCAATAAAACCGACTTACTACCCAACAGCAGCCTCGCTGCCGATTTTATTTTACCCAACGCTGTAAAGCTAATTGCCGTATCGGCCAAGCAAAAACAACACATTACCGAGCTAAAACAAGCCATATACAACCACGCCGTAAACGGCCAGCTAGCCGGCGACGAAACCCTGGTAACCAACATCCGCCACCTGGAAGCCCTCCAAAAAACAGAAGAAGCCCTTACCCGCGTACTCCACGGCATAGACAACCCCATAGCCTCCGATTTTTTAGCTCTCGACATTAAACAAGCACTCCACTACCTCGGCGAAATAACCGGCATAGTAACCACCGACGATTTACTTGACAATATATTTTCGAAGTTCTGTATCGGGAAGTAAATCCACAAAAGCTCACAAAATAAACACCCAGTAAATATAGCTAAACCCCTGTAAGTAAACACTTGCAGGGGTTTTATTTTTGTTTTTCATTTTTGAATAAATAAAATGTTTTGGTTAAATTTGTTCCTCAGTTGTTCCTTGTTTTAAATTTTGTTCCTCAGAATAAATTATAGGTGAGGTAACTTGACACTTTTAAACACTTTTGTACAATATAATACAAAACATAACAAAAAATGAGCTCAAATATTCGGGTGAAAAGAATTTGCCAGCATTGTGGAGACGAATTTGAAGCCAAGAAAACGGTTACTAAATTTTGTAGTCTTAAATGTGCGCAACGATCATACAAAGCAAATCTAAAAGCGAAAAAAGTTGAAATATGTAATCAAGAGGTAAAAACAATCAAAGAGAAGCCACTGGAAGAATTGAAGTCCAGGGAATTTCTTACCGTACGTGATGCAGCAAAGTTGCTCAACAGTTCCCGTCAGACTATTTATAATTTGATTAGCAGCGGCCACATTCGTGCGGTTAATATAAAATTGAAAAAAACACTGATCCAACGTACTGAAATAGATAAACTGTTTTTGATCCCAGAAACTGTTATTCCAATTTTTGCAATCGAAAAAAAAGTAAAAGAAACCGATTTAGAAGAATGTTACAATATGTCTGAAGTGCAAAAGAAATATAACATTTCTGAAAAGGCGCTCTATGATTTGATTAAACGGGAAGATGTTCCCAAAGTAAAGAAAGGTATCTATTCTTATGTTCCCAAAGAAAGGATAGATCAATTGTTAAACGCTTAAAACTATGTGATATGGCAAAGGTGACATTGAGGAAGAAGCCTATTTCAAAAGGCAGGAATGCGTTGTACTTGGATTACTATCCGCCTGTTCCAAACCCTGATACCGGGAAACTTGTAAGGAGGGAATATTTGAAAATATATCTGATCGACCGCCCCCGCACGGAATTGGACAGAGAACATAACCGCGAAACAAATCAATTGGCCGAAAGCCTACGGGCAATGAGGCAAATAGAAATTCAAAACGAACGTTTTGGTTTTCTTTCCAATAGCCGCAGAAATGGTGATTTTGTAGCTTTTTTTACCGGAGTAGCAAAAGAGCGTAGTGGTTCCAATGCAGATAATTGGGGCATGGCTGTGAAATATTTTATCAAATTTGCTGGAGAGCAATTACGGTTTTCTGACCTCAATGAAGTCTTTTGTGAACAATTCAAAAAGTATTTATCATCTGCACCGGGTATAGGTCGAAACGAAAAGAAAATCTCAACGAACACAGCCGTTAGTTATTTTTCGAAATTTAGAGCCGCTCTTAAATTGGCTTTTAAGGCTGGCTATATTTCAGAAAATATAGGTCAACGTGTCGATGGAATTAAGCCGCAGGATACCCATCGCGAAATTTTATTATTAGATGAGCTTAGGGCATTAGCCAAAGCTGAATGCGAATCGGTTATAATAAAACGTGCTGCATTATTTTCGGCGTTAACCGGCTTGCGTTTTTCTGATGTTAGAGCGTTAACCTGGCAGGAAATAAAGGGCTTTAAAGGAGAATATTATTTACAATACCGCCAGGAGAAAACAGATGGTGCCGAAAATTTGCCCGTATCAGATGAAGCTGTTGAAATTGCTGGGAAAAGGGGACGATCCGATGCAAAAGTATTCGATGGGTTAAAGTACTCCCAAATAGGTAGCTTTTTGCCAAAGTGGCTGTTGAAAGCTGGTATTGAAAAACACATTACATTTCACAGCTTCAGGCACACCTTCGCTACTTTACAGCT
The DNA here is from genome assembly GCF_003633615.1 of Mucilaginibacter gracilis. Taxonomy (NCBI): domain Bacteria; kingdom Pseudomonadati; phylum Bacteroidota; class Sphingobacteriia; order Sphingobacteriales; family Sphingobacteriaceae; genus Mucilaginibacter; species Mucilaginibacter gracilis. The sequence continues at coordinate 5,093,710 of NZ_RBKU01000001.1, forward strand.
TGCTTCCGGCACAGATATATACACGGTTTCAAAGTTGTTAGGGCATTTGCACGTAAAAACGACAGAGATATATACCAAGGTTACGGATGTAAGAAAGAGAGAGGCGGCGAATAAAATAACATTGGGAATAGGTTAAAATTGAGGGTATGCAGGACTTTAAGAAATTCATTTTACAAATACAAACACTTGTTATTGCTGATAACATAGTGGAGGCAAACAAGGAGAACTCTTTGGCTGAATTAAGAGAGTTTGCATTGATAGACATTCTGAATTTGCCGAAGGAGCAAGTAGTACAGCAGGTCAAATATCTGGAATCAGTCTATGAGATATTTGTAGATTTTTGGGTGAATTATGATACTATACCTGACTATACAAGGCAAGATCATCAAGTGACTTTTTTTCAATGTCTCGAATTGGAAGAATATTTTATTGTCATCCAAAATATCAAAGTACCATCTTCTAAAATTACAGAACAGCTTTTACACGATTTACTGGAGATAATCAAAGAGAGACAGAAAATATTACGTCGTTTTATGCGGGCAATAGAAAATGTAATTGAAAAGGCCGGTAAGGCGGAAGCAAGAATAGAGATTAAACAAGGCAGCCCCAAACATCGTTTTAAAAACAATCCATCATTTAAATTTAAAACAGAAATAATTACTGACTTATTTAATTTGCTAAAAGATTATTTTGCTGTGGAAGAACAAGCGGAATTATTGAAACTATTGCAAATCACAGATACAGAAGTTGGCAAGTTGTTGCTATTTAATGGAAACGGAAATCAATTGGCGGATGCTTTTAAACAATTATTTGAATCAAACCTCATACAAGGTTGCAATAAAGCAGAACTAAACCTTTGGGTACTAAATCATTTCTTTTACAAGGATAAAGACAAGCAACGAAATTATACTGAAAAGTACTTGAACGATATTATATCATCTGACACAAAAGTTTGCCAGTCGCCTATTCTTGACGTTAAAAAAAGAGAAGGAGGTGAGTATGGAATTTTCCCGACGCAAAGAATCAAAAAGAATTACAACAAATATTAGGGTTACGGGAGGGTTGGAGGATTAACCTCTTGTAACCCTATAAAACACCGTTGTACCATTGCAGCATAAAACAAAATTGTGCTGTATGGAATCGTTAACATTTGACCAGCTGCCTCAGGCAGTAAGTAAGCTTCAAGACAAGCTGAATGACATTGAAAAATTATTGCTGGAAAATCATAGCCAACCAGCAGAACACGATGAGCTACTAAACATCAAGGACACTGCTAAGTTCCTTAATCTTTCTGTTCCAACAATATATAGCAAGGTTTGCCGCAAAGAAATCCCTGTTAACAAACAAGGGAAGCGCCTTTATTTCTACAAATCAGAATTGGTTAATTGGATAAAATCTGGTAGAAAAAAAACGGCTGCCGAAATTCGTCAGGAGGCAGAATCTATGCTTCTTTCAAATAGAAAAAAGGAGAATCGCAGTTAAAAAATTTCGTACATAACTTAATTTTTTGTTTATGGGAAAGCTAACTTGCGATACCGCAAAGCAAATTGATCTCGTAGATTATTTAGCCTCTTTGGGCTATCAGCCACAAAAAATAAGCAGGCAAGACTACTGGTACTTATCGCCGCTAAGAGAAGAAAATGATGCCTCCTTTAAGGTCAACAGAAAACTTAATGTCTGGTATGACCACGCTATGGGCAAGGGCGGTGACCTTATCGATTTCGGTACGCGCTATTTCAAATGTACCATCGGTGATCTGCTGCAAAGGCTGTCAGACCATTCAATGGTTTTTTCTTTTCACCCGCCCCTTTCAGGTGCGGCCATTGCGGGTGAAAAGAAAGAGACGGATGCGGAGAGCAGGATCGTCATCCTCGGAACCCGGCCGCTGGCCGGGGAGCCTTTGTTAACCTATCTCGACCAAAGATACATCTCGCTGGCTGCCGCGCGGCCGCATTGCAGGGAGGTCGACTTTTTATTGTACAACAAGCAATATACCGTCATTGGGTTTCAGAATAATGCCGGGGGATATGAACTGCGAAGCGCTAATTTCAAGGGCAGCAGCTCCCCCAAAGACATCACTTTTATAGACAATGGCAGCAAGCGATTGGCCGTATTTGAGGGCTTCTTTAGTTACCTGTCTTTCCGGGAAATGCAAAAGGGGCGTTCACTGAACCTGCCAAATTTTCTGGTGCTTAATTCCCTTTCCTTCTTTGAAAAGTCCCGCTCCCTGATGGAGCAGCACACGAAGGTCAACCTGTATTTAGACAGGGATCAGGCGGGGATAAAATGCACCGCCCAAGCCATTGAATGGAACGGGAAGCAATACAAAGATCAAAGCGGTTTATATGCAGGTCATAAAGACCTGAATGACTGGCTTAAAAGCCAGAAGCGACAACAGCCAAAACAGCGGCTAAAGCCGCGTTTTTAATTTTTCAGGGTAGCCAGCTATGTTTTGGTAAAACCAAAACGGCTGGCTCACCTCATGCTACCGCATTCGGTGAGGTTTTTTTTCATGCTATCGCATTCAAAAATACAGGGGAGGGAGATATGGAGCAGCAGGAAGTCAATTTAAAAAATAAAGGCGGGCGGCCTAAAAAAGCGGTAAAGCGGAACCAGTTGATGGCGATCAAATGCACCCTCTATGAGCGGAGAGCAATTGAAGCCAGGGCTAAGAGCGTTAACCTTTCCGTTTCAGAATACCTGCGTGAACTGGGTCTGACCGGAAAAATTGACAGCCGGAATAAAACGTTGCCACCGGAAGTTTTGACGCTGAAAGCAGAGCTTAAACATCTTGGTTCCAATATGAACCAGGTAGCAAAAAAGCGCAATAGCGGTGATGAGCTAACGCCTTTGGAAAGGGCTGACCTGATGGTCAATTCTCGAAGAATAAATGCGCTTGCAGACCAGATAAAAAGTTATTTACAATGATTGGGTACGTGGGGACAGGGGCATCCTTTTATGAATGCATCCGCTACTGTCTGGAAGACAAAAGGCAATTGTCAGAACAGCAAAAAATCGAGCTGGCTGCGCGGGATCATTTGCAGCATAAGGAGCGTGCCGAGGTGTTGATATACAACCAATGCGGCGGTAATAAGCATGAACTGACCGAGCAATTTTTGGAGGTGATGAAACTGAACAGGCGGGTTGAAAAGCCGGTATTGCATATCTCTTTACGGTTGGCTCCCGGGGACGTATTGACCAAGGCGCAGATGATGGAAATGGGACAGGAATGTGCCAAAGAGTTCGGGATTGCAGACCACCAGTATATCTGTGTTTTGCACAAGGACACCAACGAGCCGCACATCCATATTGCGGCCAACCGGGTAGGGTTTGACGGCAGGGTCGCCAGCGACAGTAACAATTATAAACGGATGGCCGCACTTTGCAGGAGGCTTGAAAAACGGTTCCGGCTTACACAGGTATTAAGCCCCCGCAAGTTCCTGTCGCCAGCCGAAAGGATATTACCCCGTCATGACAGCCGCAAAGAAAAACTACGGGCGGACATCAGGCAGACGCTTGAAAACGTAAGCGCCTATTCCTCTTTTGAGCAGCAAATGAAGGCTTTGGGGTACAAGGTGATTAAAGGAAGGGGCATCTGCTTTATTGATGATAAAAAGGTAAAGATCAAGGGCAGCGAGGTTGGTTTTTCACTGGCAACCATTGAACGGGTGTTATCCCTCAAAGAACAAATAACGGCTAAACAGAATGCAGTAAATGTAAATCCGCCCGTGAGCCGAACGCAACGATCTGCGCCATCCACCGACCTGCAAACGGTTCAACTGCAAAGGGAACTGTCCACATTGCTGCAACAGTTATTCAGGCCGGAACAGGAGGGGAACTATATTGACCCTGAGCTGATGCGGGATTTTAAGAAGAAGAAAAAAAGGTTAGGGCAAAGCCCGTCATAACAACTAAAAAATAAATACTATGGATACTAAAGGGAAAAACGAAGCAGTAAATAACGAGGTGGCGCAGGTCGTCCTGGAAGATCTGACCAAGGAACAAAAGATCAACACCCAGGCTATCCATGATCTGGTGACAGCCGTCAATGGTTTGGGAAACAAAATGGAAGAATTAAAGTCCGGGGAAAAAACAAAGAAAGCGGATGGGGAAACCGACTACCGGCCTGCGTTGGATAGGATTAACAACAAAGTTACCGACATAAAAATAAAGATAGATGAATGGCAAGCACCAAAAAAATTTCAGATATTATTGTTTCCTGAGCAGGATCGAAAACTTTTCTACAAAATTGTATTTGGCCGCTGGCTGCTGTACCTGGTCATTATGCTTTTTCTAAACGACTTATGTAAATGGGGTATGCATTACAGCGATACCCAAAAAGAAATAAAATTGGAGCAGTTGGAAAATGACCATATACGGAAATCATGGGATTACCTGTATAACAATAATGGCAGGGCGGTCAAAAAGCTGATGAATGAAGCCTATGACACTTCAGAACGAAGGGCAGGTAAATAACTCTTCCTTGTTTTTTATGTACCCGTTTTACTTTTTGTTAATTTTACCTGTTAAACCATAGCCCAGAAAAACAATGATAACCGATCAGTCTATCATATCAGATATTAAAGCCATCATACTTAAAGCAAGGGACAATGCGATCCGTGCAGTTGATACCGAGCGTGTGCTGATGTACTGGCATATCGGCCAACGCATTTTTGAAGAGGAACAGCAGGGAAAAGACCGGGCCGAGTATGGGGCGCAGTTGCTTAAAAGTATATCAGCGCAATTGCAGCCTGAATTTGGCAGTGGCTTCTCAATCCGGCAACTGGAGCGTTATCGCCAGTTCTACCGCACTTTTCCAATTGCGTCCGCACTGCGGACGCAATTGAGCTGGAGCCATTATAAATTATTGATAAGCGTAGACAGCACCGATAAACGAGAATTTTATATAGCTGAAGTAACCAAGAATAACTGGTCATCACGGCAACTGGAGCGCCAAATCCATAGTAGCCTTTGGGAGCGCTTGCTGATGAGCAACGATAAAGAAAGCGTATTGGCCGTTGCACGGAACGAACAACAGCCATCTGATGCTAAAGAGATCATTAAAGACCCGATGTATCTTGAATTTTTAGGGTTACACCGGGAGGCATCCTATTATGAAAAGGATTTGGAACAGGCCATTATTACCCACCTGCATGATTTTTTACTGGAACTTGGGAATGGATTTGCTTTTGTGGCCAGGCAAAAGCGGTTGCATATAGAAGGCGACGAGTTTTTTATCGACCTCGTTTTTTACAACAGGCTGTTACAGGCATTTGTTATCATTGAAATTAAAACCACCCGGCTCACCCATCAGGACATCGGGCAGCTACAGATGTATGTGAACTATTATGACCGCGTAGAAAAGAAAGCTTTTGAAAATCCCACTATTGGCATTCTGCTTTGCGCAGAAAAAAACAATGCGGTAGTAAAATTCTCACTTCCGGAAAATAACAAGACCATTATTGCCAGTGAATATAAATTGTATTTGCCATCGGAGCAGCAATTGATCGAGGAAGTGAAGAAAGAAATTGAAAAAAAAGAAAATGAGCAAAAGTAGTAAGCTGTATATATCATAAATCCATTCAACCAGTTCCCCAAGAGTATTTAAGCAGTTTAAAATATGGCATGTATTTAGCAAATGCTCTTTCGGCTATAGCAAATCCCCGTTCGTGTAATTTTTCCATTCACACCATAATTCAGCATTATTTTACATAATGTTGATGGTAAAACTTATGAAGTTACAAAAAATAGCCAGTTGATTTTAGGGGTAAAAACCCTCCCAAAAACAGGGGTTTTTACCCCTGTTTTCAATTAAAAACATTAAATATATTGTGCCATTGAGAATATAGCAGTTAATAACAAAAACGGCAGAACCCTATAAAGACAGGCCAGATCATTAACAACCTTAAGGTGGGTTTCCCCCCTGAGATTTAGAAATGGTTTGAAAACCTTTACCGATTGACCAGGAGATGCCCTTATGATTTTTAGCATTATTACCTCTGACCTTCCTGTCCAAACCTGCCTATGCCCTTTAATGATTAATCATCAAATGCAGGCGCTATGAAATTCAGAACCGATGAAAACACCAATAGTCATACCGTAAGAAGTAACGTTGTTCCCGAACCTTACAGGGAACTACTAATTCCCCTTGCGGGTGTGACCTACACAGAAGGCAATTTTGGCAGCATCCTTTCACAGGAAATAAAGGGATTGGATTACAGTATATGCCAGCACCACTTTTTTATTAACGAAGACTGTAAGTTATATGCAGTAACAGAAAGGCCGCTTCTTGCCATTAACTATATGCTCAGGGGAAGCCTGCTTGCCAAATCGCCGGATATCGGGGACTTTTTCCTTAAAGAAGGAACCTGCCAGATGTTTTACGTCCCCACAGTTGCACAGGAGTTAATTTTTGCGCACGGCAGTTACAATTCCATTCATATTAATGTCAACCCTTCTTATCTGAAAGAAGTTGCGGTTAAACATCCCAAACTGCTGCAACTGATCGGTCATGCTGCCCGGCATAGTGACCAGCTTGCCAGTGATACCCCGGTTAAGATCAAAACCCAAAGCAGGGCGATTTTAAAAGATATTATATACAGTGTAGGTGATCCCGGCGAACGGGATTTACAGCTCCGGGCTAAAATCATCGAATTATTATTAGGCTATATCAGGAAGCATTATAACATGGATATTTCCACAGATGCAGAGCAGGGGAAGCTACTTTCAGTGGAACGGTTCATTCATGAAAATTTAGCCAAACCACTACACATAGCAGACCTTGCAAGGCTTTCGGGTAAAAGCCAAAGTGAGTTCCACCGTTTATTTAAATTGCATTTTAACGAAAGCCCGCATCATTTCATCCAGCGGCTTCGGGTGGCCAATGCTATGGAACTGATCCTGTCTACCGATTACCCCATTAGCCAAATTGCCATTATGGTAGGCTTTGATGACCCCGCTCATTTTAGCAAGGCTTTTAAAAGAATTCACGGCACCCCACCGAGCCAATTCCGGGATAATCATTCAAAATCCCAAGAGAAATATACAAGTGAAAAAATATAGGTTTTTACAAACATGCATAAATAAAGTGCTATTACTTTTGATATCGCAGGCAGGAAATAGCCAATAAAAAATTGCAGGTATTCTGACTTTGTTAAAATCAAAAATTTTAACCATGAAAAAGAAAATCATAGTTGAAATCATCGCAGGTTCACTAATCCTGCTTTTTACCTATACGTCCGTCAGTAAGATCATTGACCATAGAACATTCCAGTTCCAGTTAGGCCGTGCCCCATACATTGGCGGACTTTCAGGGATAATGTCTTTTGTTTTACCAGTTGCCGAACTGGTGATCGCTGTTTTATTATTGTTTGAAAAGACAAGGTTAGCCGGTTTATGGGCATCATTTATTGCCATGACCCTATTTACGGTTTACATAGCCCTGATGCTGGCCTCCGGCCATCGTTTGCCATGCACCTGCGGCGGTGTCATTTCCTCGCTTTCATGGTTTGGGCACCTGCTTTTCAATCTTGTATTTACCGCAATAGCATTTGCCGGGGTTATGCTGTATAAAAAGCAGGGTGATGGTACAGCAAGCAGGAGCAACCGGCCTCTTTCTAAGTCACCAGGCTATGAAATGCCATGAAAAACAAATGCGAAGATACCGGGAAGACCCGGTTTGACAGCCTTGCCGAAGCTAAAGACATTATGCTCAGGTTCCGGGGAATGTGGAAACTACACAGGGAAGGCAAAAGAAGGAAGCACAGGCAGGGAAAGCCAGCTCAGAAACGGGCATATTATTGCGGCTATTGCGGAGGATACCATTTAACCAGTAAAAGCCTGTTTGGAAATAACAGAAACCCCTATAGCCATGACTATTACATGAAAACAATTAAAAAGCTTTTAAAGGACGCTTGTCAACCGCAGGCCGGTTAGGCTACAAGTATTTTGAGTAAGCGGTCTTTTAAACGTGTTCACCGGGAACGACCCCGCCTTTCCGGTGCATCATACTGAAGTGCGGGTCATTGCATAACCGCTGCAAAGCTTAAAAATCGAAGCATTGGGCAACAGCATTTATTTTATCACATTTCAACCAACCATATGAAAACTTTAAAAATAAGCCTCATGGCTTTAGCATTAACAATAGGCGTTGCGGGCGCATTCGCTACAAAAGCTGCAAGTCATAAATCAACCGCCGGGGTTAATTACTACTGGTATGATCCCAGTACCGGGGCCTTGTTGGATCCTGCATCAAGTCCGACTCCTCCTAATGGGTGCCCAGATGAAGGAACCATAGAGTGCGCAAGAGGTTTTGTAAACCAGACCGACAATCCACAGGGAGACACACCGGATAGGATAGTAAACAAATTGAACTAAGCTTATTGCAGCTTATTAATCGGCGGGCTTGGCTACTAAACCCGCCGATTTACAACCTTTATTATAATTGCGTTATAACCAATATATCTAACATCCTATATTCTTCTTTTAGCTGCAAGTCATATTTCAATAACTCACGTTTTACATTTTCAATATCTCTTATCGAACCATTGATTTTTATATCTACGTTGCCTGTAAAATGAGTTTCGTCTATTACTGGAACCAAATAGTCGCTATAATAGTTTGAATTTCCGATTGAAATCGCGAAGAATTGATTGAACGGAATATTGGTTGAATTTAATCCCGAATAATTGTCTGTTTTCTCAAAAATGACCGATTTTTTTCCTCCAGCTGTCTTCATCATTTTGTCTGAGATCAATGAAAGTACAAGACATTTTGTTTTTCGTTTTTCAATCACGCCTTTTAGCCCAAACGCACGTTCAATATCCTGCTTCATCATATCCCTGAGATTTTCAGATTTGTCAATGGGAACATTTATTTCATAACAATATTGATGCTCTATGGCCCATTGGTTTCGGTTTTCTTTTGGATAAATAAATTTTGATGAATCTTTCAAATTCAATAGAACTCTGTTCCAGTTCCGAAAGTCCATATTTTTATCATTGAAAGCATCTACAAGCATCATTGTCGGCAATATGTTCACACCACGATAGCCAATTGCCTTTTTAGTCGTAGGGTCTTTTTCAAAACCTTCAATACCGCGTGTTCCAATTATTTTTTTTGTAATTATAGATGAGTAGGTAAGATTTTCTACAGGGATGCTTCCGCCTTGTCGCCAGATTGGCACACCATCTTTAAAATCAGTCTGGACAGAGCTCAATTGTAAAGTTTCATTTTGAAAGAACTTTTCAAGGTTTTCGTTTGTGGCATTTTCACCGTCCGTGATAAACCTGAATACTTTGTCTTTATCAATCCATACATGAGTAGGAACTGTCTGGTAAGGAAAGTATTGTTTTAAAAAGCTGTTTGCAGTAACAACAGGTAAAGTAGTTTTTCTGAAAATTTCGGAAGTTTTTAAAAAACCTGATAGCATTTCTTTAGTATCCTGTGCAACAACAATGATCTGCAATTTATCTTTGAACGCTTCCTGTAACGCCTCTATTTTAGGAATAGCGTTGACGCATGGAACACAATGAATGGAGAAAAAATCGAGGATGATTAATTTTCCGTTTGGCTTATTAAGGTCAATTACTTCTGTACTATTGAATACAGGTAACGGTTTTATTTGGGGTATCTTTTCGCCAACTTTTATGATAAATGGAGCCTGAGCATAACACAGCTGGGTTAGCCCTAATAGGATTATATAAATTAATGATTTTATTTTCATGAGAGTATTAATTAATAGCCGGGATTTTGAACTAAGGCGGGATTGCGTTGAAGTTCAGTAAGCGGAATTGGGTACAAAGCAGCCGTTGACGTCCATGTTGGTTTGATCGCGCCTAAAACTGCATCAACACGTCCACTTCTTTTTAAATCAAGCCACCTATGTCCGCATTCGACAAAAAGCTCACGCTGTCTTTCTGCAAATATTTCATCTAACAAAGCAGATTGGCCAATTGAAGGGTTAGTATTAAATAGTAATGGTATCCCCGCCCGCGATTTAATAATATCAACATCTGAAACAGCCTGAGGGAGTTTATTTTGCTGCGCTAACGCTTCTGCACGGATAAGATATATTTCCCCTAAACGGAAAAGCATTTGGTATTCTGTAATTGATGCCGCCGTTTTAACCTGGTACTTAAATGGGTAGTAATATGTCGTGCTACCTACAGTTGTGCTTTTGATCCAGTTTAATTTGCGTTTATCTATGGCAGAAAAAGCATTTAGTAAATACGTCGTAATGCTAAAAGAAGGCACAACATTGGCATTGGGGATGTAATTATATCCTTCGTAGGTATTTATTGTTGCCGTAGAAATGGCACTTGTTGGCAGTAACTGGAAAATGGCCTCGGCACTATTACCTAAAAATACTTTATTGAGATCTGATACGATAGAATAGACACCTGAGTTAATAACCAAAGTAGACTGTTCTTCTGCTTTGCTCCAATTCTTTTGATATAAATATACCCGCGCCAGAAAAGCAGTAGCTGTCCATTTATTTATCCTTACTTTCCCTGTCGATGGATATGTTTCTGGTAATAGTTTTTGAGCATCCGTCAAGTCTGCAATAATCTGCCCGTAAATAAGTGAGACATCACTCCTTGGCGCTGCGGCGTTAGCCTGGTAGTCTGTCGAAGTAATCAAAGGGACAGAGCCGAAAAGATTGCACAAGTAGAAATAAAAATAGGCTCGAATAAACTCTGCCTCTCCTTTAAGTTGTGTTGTTACAACCGCTGAAATTGCAGGATTATTCTTAATTCCTTCTAAAATGCTATTTGACAAAAAAATGAGATTATACGCTTTGCTCCACATATAGGTACTCGTATAAGAGCTGGTAACTGTTATGGCATTATACCTGAATTCATCATAAACCGAAATAGAGGTTGTCGAATAAATTTCATCCGCTGACATTCCGGGATACAGATCAGTTCCGGAATTACCGATAGAGCCAATTAAAGTATTCATCTGTATGTATATCCCTAACATGGCCGCAGTCGCAGTTGCATCATCTTTAAAAACTGCGGATGAAATGATCTTATTTACAGGCGTGTCAATCTCGATTAGTTTTTTGCATGAAATAAATGGCATCATTAAAATAAGTATCAGGCCAACTATTTTATATTTTATATTTTTCATGATCAGAAATTTGTCTTTAAGCCAACAGTGATTGTTCTAACTGGTGGTGTTTTTTGTAACGTTTGGGTTTCAGGATCGGCGTATTTGTAGTCAGTAATTACCAATAAGTTTTGGGCACTGCTATAAAGCTGAAGGCTTTTCAGGCCAGCCCGCCGAATCCATTTTGGCGGCATACTGTAAGTCAATACGATGTTTTTAAGTCTTGCATATGAAGCATCGCCATATCTATAATCCGTACCGTAAATGCGCACATTATTTAACGATGCGTAAGCCGCACTTGTGCTTGTTGTCGTGTATTTTGAAATATTGCTAACATCACCCGGTGCCTGCCATCTGTTTAATACAATGATTGGCTGATTATACATCGTTCCAGGATAGGTTGTATTATTGTAGAGGTTGCCAATAATAGTTGTGCCGATTTGTTTTCTGAATTCAAACAGAAAGTCCAGGTTCCAATTTCTAAACTGTAGATTGTTTTCTAATCCTCCGTAGCACTTAGGTTCGGTGTTACCTATATTAATATTTTTGTCTGATGCATATACCGGTGACGTGGTTATACCGCCGCTGGCGTTTCTAAATTCGAGGATACCTGTCGCGGGGTTTATATCGGCAAATTGCAGGCCGCTGAGAACGCTGAGTGGCTGGCCGATGATTAAATTGCTATAGCTGGATGATGACAGGCGCGGAAATTCCTGTAGCCTGTTTTTAGGTACCGTAATATTAAAAGAGGTTGACCATTTAAGGTCGTGTTTCGACAAATTAATGGTGGTAATTTCTATTTCCACACCGCTGTTTACAACCGTGGCGGGGAAGTTGGCCATTATCGACGATCCTCCTGTCTGGGATGGAAGCGCATAATTGATCAATTGATTACTGCTCCTGTTATTATAGTAGGCCGTTGAAACCAAAACCCTGTCTTTTAAAAAACCTAATTCTAATGCCGCTTCCAGCTTTTTGTTAAGTTCCCATGCATAATCTGAATTAGGTAAACTTGTTGGGTATAGCCCCGTAACACCCTGAAAACTCTGAGAAGTAGGTGTATAGGTACTTAAATAAGCGTAGTCGCCAATTTTGTCGTTACCTGTTAGGCCAAAGCTTGACCTCAACTTGCCAAAACTCAGAAAGTTAAGATGTGATTTTATCCATTGTTCTTCGGAAAAAATATACCCAAGACCTATTGCGCCAAAATTTGAAAACTGTTTATCTGGCCCAAACCTGCTTGAACCATCCCTTCTGCCAGTGAGATTTAACAGGAATTTCCTTTTATAATTGAAATTTATTCTCCCAAATAAGGCAACATACTTATACTTAATCACTGTACTTGAAATGGAACTGCTTGGAGCTGCTGCCGGGGTTTCTAATAATAAGTCATTTGTGTAACCTGTTGCGGCGATTGTATTGCCTGTGGTACTGTTACTTTGCCAGGTTCCACCCAATAAAGCACTCAATTGAAGCTGCCCGATTGATCTTGTATAATCCAACTGTGGCTCAATAATCACTGAACTGAATTCACTATTTGAAAATGTAGAGAAACCGGTCGGGCTTTTTGAAGGATCCTGTGCCGCGATGGGCGTGGTGGATATTTCATTTATGTTCAGGATATTGTAACCGAAGCTCGTTTTGAATTTCAGCCCACCGGGAAACATGTATCTTACCTGCAAATTACTGATGAGATTTTTAGTTGAACCATCATATGTTCTTTCTAAGTATGCCAACGGGTTCGCAAAACTATATCCCCCGCTTGACCAGTTTAATTTCCCGTTTTGGTCGTATAAAGAAGGGAGGTCAGGCGGCAAGTTTAAATAATTGCTTAAATCGTTTGCAGTGCTATTATTATCGGTGGAGACGTAGTTGCCTGAAAATAGAATATTTAATTTTTTATCGTTGGAATAGTGGTTAATATTAAAAAGTACTGCACCCTTTTTATCTCCAAAATCTCCGGGGAACATCGTTGTTTCCCGAAAATAGGTACCACTTAATAAAAACTGGTTTGCCTCATTCCCTCCTGATATGGCAAGCTGAGCATTCGTTTGATGTGCGGTATTGCTAAGTAACATCTTTTTAAAATCTGTATATCGCGTTGTGTCCCATACCAAAACGTCATACGCATTAGCGCTGGTCATAGTCACATTGTCATTCTTAAATGCCTCCTTGCGCATCTGAACGTATTGTTGAGTATTCAGCCAGTCGGTTGTGCGGGTTGTAGCATTCCATCCGGTATAAACATTTGCGTTGACCTGGGTTGCACCTGCCATACCTCTTTTTGTCTGTATGAGGATAACACCATTTGAGCCCCTGCTTCCGTAGATAGCGGTAGCATCCGCATCTTTCAACACATCAATACGTTCTATGTCGGATGGATTTATACTGTTAAATGGACTTACAGAGCCTGCCGCGCCACCACCGATATTTCCTATGTCATTGTTGTTTGGCGCATAGGGCACACCATCAATAATAAAGAGCGGGTCATTGGATATGCTGCTATTGATAGAGGTACGCCCCCTTATTTGGATTTTAATCGCCGAACCAGGCAAACCGTTGGTTTCAGTTACAACTAAACCCGGTATCCTTCCATATAATACTTCTAAAGGATTGCCCACGGGTTGGTTTTCTATGTTTTGCCTTTTTATAGTATTGACAGACCCGGTGGTTAAGCGCTGGGTGGTTGTGCCATACGCGATAATTTTAACTTCATCGAGCTTAGAAATACTTTTAGCCAAAGCTATCGTCATGTTATTGGCCGCAGGAACCTCATAATAGTCATAGCCAATAAATGTTATTGATAACGTTGCATCTTGTGAAATATTTATTAATTTAAATACCCCGTCCGCGTCTGTTGTTGTACTAACAGTGGTGCCTTTAATTTTAACGGTTGCCCCGGGGAGTGGCTGTCCGCTTTCATCCGTTACTTTCCCCATAATGGTGATCAGCAACAAATTTGAAGGCGTGTTGTTACCAGGCAAGGGGTTTTGTTTCTTTTCAGTCGCGGCTCTGTAGACGGCGATCAGCTTTCCCAACTGCCTGAACTGGAGCGCCGTTTTTTGTTGCAGTAATAACAGTACATCTGTCAGCGGTTTGTTTTTGACATGCAATGAAACAGGGGCGATGTCTTTGACCGTACTTTCGTTGTATGTAAAGGTTACGCCTGCCTGCTGCCCGATCTGGCTAAAGATGGTCTTAATCGGGGACTGGTTGGCTTCCACGCTGACCTGCGCCCTTGTCTCATGTGCCATCAGCAGCGAGAAAAAGCTGAGTTGTATGCCGATAATAAGCGTGGATAAACGCATACATTTTATAATTACAGGAGTTACCTTACAGTAAAAATTTACCATATTTGTTTAGTGTTTAATGGGTTGAACTATTGAACCATGCTGCTGTCAACGGCTTCGACTCTGTAGGACAGCAACAAAAAAGTAAAGGCATTAGCAATCCCGCTCTAACGGGATTGCCGCCTTTGCATCCCTTCCCTTGGAAGGTCTGCTATCTGACCACTATTAACTTTTCATGCTGTTCGTATTTAAAATGATTGGAGAAACTAAGCGCCTGCAATACGGTGGCCAACGGTTCATCATCGAGTTGCAGGGTGATCTTTTCGTGGTACAGGGAAGCCCTTTCTACCCTGAAGGCGACATTGTATTTTCTTTGGAGCGCGTTTAAAACGTCCGTAAAATCATCCTCGTTAAAAGACAGCCTGCCATTGCGCCATCCGGATAGGTCTGCGGAGCGTACTTTTCTTTTCACCAGCAGATGGGTACCCCTGTCCAATACAGCCTGTTCATCAGGCAGGAGCATAACTGCCGGTTGTTTGTCAGGCAATACGCCAACCTTGCCATTGCTGACCGTTACCCGTATTTCCTTTTCACCGGAAAAAGATTTAATATCAAAGGCAGTTCCCAGTACGCTGACCTTCATCCCGTATGCATCTACGGTAAAAGGAGCATCCGCATGGTGCCGGACATCAAAGTATGCCTGGCCGTTAACCAATTTAACCGTGCGTATATGCCCATTGAAGGCTTCGGGGTATTGGATGGTCGTGCCCGCGTTGAGCCACACCAATGAACTGTCCGGCAATTGTAACCGCATCATTTTGCCATAAGGGGAAGTAAGCGTTATCCATTGTGCTGGCCGGGTATAATTCCATAGCAAAAAGGAAGCGAAAAAGAACAGTACAGATGCTGCGATACTTACCGGTAACCATAAGCGGCTTTGTTGAGGTTGACCTGTAACCGCAATACGGGCTTTTACCTGCGCTAACGCATAGGTAGTATCATAGCGTTCTATTTCACCCTTATACCGTTCAAAACTTTGCAGATCGGTTATTTTCTCCAATAACTGCCGGTTGCCTTCACGCTCCAAAATCCAGTCGGACAACTCGTTCTGCTCAGCTGCGGTTAAGGTATCATCTAACCGCTTTGCAATTAAAGCGGCAATATGTAAGGATTGGTGTATGTTTTTTTCCTGCATCTGCTGTTTCCTTTTATGAATGGAACAGCATAGAAACAACAGGGCATAAGGGTTTGTCCAAATGCTGATGAAAAAAATTAATGGCGGGTGATGCTGCCGGATATAATGATCAGTAAAGTGGCAAGACCTTCACCTGAAAGCCTGGCCTTTAAGAGGCCGACACCGCGCATTTTCTGGCTGTTCACCGTACTGACGGTAACACCCAGTTCAGCAGCGATATCCCTTGGCTTTTGGCCGTCAACGATCATACTCATGATCTTCCGGCACTGTTCTGGCAGGGCCTCGATAGCCTGGTATAATTCTGCAAATACCTCGGTCTCAATGATCGTGTGCAGCACGGTTGTTTCATCCGGCTCATGATCGAGCATCATGGTTTCCAGGCGGAGTGTCTTTGACCTTTCTTTTTTGATATGGTTATAGCAGGCATTGCGTGTACTGATATACAGGAAGGCCTTCAATGATTGAAAGGAATAGAAATCACCCTGTTTTTGCCATACCTGGAACAATGCATCCTGCACGATTTCCTCGGCAATGGAACGGTCAGCTAACAGGCGGTTCGCAAAATAACACAGGGAAGGATAGAATGAATGAAAAATTTGGTCAAAAGATGACCCGTCCCCTGACCGTAACCTATTCAGCAGTTCTTTTTCATTCGATGGGGCAAGCGCATTCAAATTTTCACTATAAAGAATAAAGTTAATTAATTTGCAATATAATGTAAAGGCAAGGTAAATAATAATTTCATTTAGCTACCCGCTTAGGCTATATGTAAGTTTAAAAAAGGCACCTTTTAGGGTGCCTTTATGCAGGATGAGCCACTTGTTCGTTTATTAATCCTGTAGTTTTTTTGAATCCCTTTTTTGGGGTGCCCGCTTTTTTTTCTCTTTAACGGGCGGGGCAATAGCCAGCTCTATGTAGTCCGTGCGGCAGAACCCATACCTGGGCACGCTATCATATTCCCCTATTATTAGAGGCAGGATATATTTTTTGTTAGCTGAAAACTTGGGTGTAATAGGACGTTTCCGGAAACCATACTTGTTCCATGCGATGATGTCATTGAGGGGAAACCATTTGAAACTGAAATTGTCAAGTTCCCTACAGGCATCAGCTTCCTTAGAGCCATTGTACAACTTGATCTGGGGTTCTCCGGGCAGCGCGGTTGGCGCTCCTATGGGATTGGCCACGAATTTCATGATCTGCGGAAAATCGGGATGTATGTTTTCAATTAATTCAAACACAACAATTATTTTTTGAGATTTTTTAAAAATGTGAGAGATAGCAGTTAAATCTGAGGTATAATCCAGAGAGTGCTGTACCCGTTATTACGTTGATTTCAATCATCAATAAATTACCAGCCTTTCAATCTGTTCACGTTCATCACTATTGCTGAAATGCACTATATAAACGCCCGGCACCAAATTCAAAGGAACCTTCGCGTTGCCGTGATCAAATTTTAAAGGCTGCTGTAGTAACAATCGACCGCTCAGGTCATATATCGCTAATGCAGCATTACTTGTATTTCCGACATTCACTACCCTGATCTCATTTTTTGCAGGGTTGGGGTATATGTGCCAGTTGTTTGGTAGGCTATTCAGTTCATTAATTCCTACACGCCTTACGGTGATGGTTACGGTATCATACTTTACCATACCGCATAGGGTTTGCTTTACCATATAGGTGTTAGTGCCTATTGCCGGCTTTACCCAGAAGCCCGCCTGTAAAGTATCGATCAATACCCAGCCGCCGCCGCTGTCACGCGATTTTAAAGACCATTGTACACCCGGTAATATTTCATTGCGGCCTATAAATACGCTGTCTCCCGCTACAATGGTGGTATCCCGCCCGGCAAAAGCAGGGGCATCACTTTCCACAACACTTACGTCATCGACTAAATAGTAGGCATCACTAAACCCACTCCCTGTATTGGAAGGCACATGGGTTGTATGGGCTTGGTCAAAGAAATTTCCAATAGTAATATATTTTTCAGTGCCGTTAGCCACAAAACTACCTTCAACCTTTACCCAGTTTGCGGTATCATTTATAACAGCCGTACTAAATACCTGCGGTATGTTTTTGGTATGCGGATAGCCGCAATAGTCGGCTGAACTACTATCGATCTGGCCGCCATCAAAATATGCACCGATGTGGTTGACTGCATATCCAGAGCTTTCCTCCAAGTTCACATAAAAGGATACGCAATAGGTTTTGCCACTTATAAGGGGTTTATATAATTTGCCCTGTAAATAATCCCTTAAATAGGGAAATGTAGGGATATTGGTAGTATCTGCAAACATGTATACCTGCGCCATACCGTTCCCGGTTCTTGGATATTGATAAAAGGCATCATTGTAAGGTATACCCGTCCTCCTGTTGGCACCCGCACATATATTACAATACTCAGGGGTACAATTTCCACTTCCAAAAGAATCTATCGGTGGGTGGTTTATCGTGTCAATTGGACTCCAATTATTGGCAAATTTAATTTGATCCCAATCGTACGGGCATTTTGAATATTGCTCAAAACTCGGATTTTGCACATAATTAACCTGCCCATTTAATAAATAAGGATAGGAGAATATGATAAGCAATAACAGGAGGTGTCTTTTAAAAGACACCTCCCAATTATTTGCAACTAAGAATTTCAATGTACGCATCATCTATAAATTACCAGCCTTTCAATTTGTTCCCATTCATCATCCTTACTGAAATGCACGATGTAAACGCCCGGCACCAAATTCAAAGGAACCTTGGCGTTGCCGTGATCAAATTTTAAAGGCTGCTGTAGTAACAATCGACCGCTCAGGTCATATATCGCTAATGCAGCATTACTTGTATTTCCGACATTCACTACCCTGATCTCATTTTTTGCAGGGTTGGGGTATATGTGCCAGTTGTTTGGTAGGCTATTCAGTTCATTAATTCCTACACGCCTTACGGTGATGGTTACGGTATCATACTTTACCATACCGCATAGGGTTTGCTTTACCATATAGGTGTTAGTGCCTATTGCCGGCTTTACCCAGAAGCCCGCCTGTAAAGTATCGATCAATACCCAGCCGCCGCTACTATCGCGCGATTTTAAAGACCATTTTACATCGGGTAGTATTTCGTTGCGGCCTATAAATACACTATCTCCCGCTATGATGGTCGTATCCCGGCCAGCGTATGCGGGGGCATCACTTTCGACTACACTTACGTCATCCACCAAATACCAAGTATTTCCAGTAGCGCCCTTAGATATAGACTGAACATACGTGGTGTTGGCATTGTCAGAAAAATTACCAATAGTGATATATTGCTCCATTCCTTTAGCAATAAAACTTCCTTCTATTTTTATCCAGTTTAAGGTGTCGTTTATGACAGTGTTGCTAATCACCTGTGGGGTATATTGAGTTTTTGGAAGGCCGCAATAATTCATCGTATTGGTGTCAATCATTCCATCATCTAAATAGGCACCAATATGATTTATGGCGTAAGAAGAGCCCTGTTCCAGTGCTACGTAAAAACTCATACAATAAGACTTTCCTGAAATTAATGGTTTATATAATTTGCCCATTAAATAGTCTCTCAAATAAAGATTAAGTGGATATGGGGCAGTGCCATCTGAAAACATAACCATCTGAACCATACCATTTCCAGACCGCGTAGAATGACTATAAAATTCATTCTGTGGCACTCCAGTCTGACGGTTTGTACCAGCACAAACATTGCAATATTCAGGTGTGCAATGTGGGCTACCAACAGTATCATAGGATGTTGGGTGGTTTACAGTATCTATTGGTGACCAATAATTGGCAAATTTTATTTGATCATAGTTGTATGGGCATTTACTGTAATCTTCAAAACCAGGATTTAGAACATAATTAGCTTGGCTAAATGAATAATTGGGTTTCAAAAAGCTTGTAATAATTACCAGTAAAAGGAAGCACCCCTTAAAAGGTGCCTCCCATTTTCTATATTTTAACCATTTACTGCTCATACTCCTCAATTTACGGTAAATTTCAATAAGTAATTGCGCCCATTACTGTCCCTTAGTTGTAGCAGGTAGATACCCGGCATAATCCCTTTCAGGTCAAGATGGTATTTACCATTGTTAAACAGCAGGGTATTCTGTAGTATCCGTTGCCCCTGTTCATTCCATACTTCCGCCCTTACCGGGTTCTTATCCTGTATCAGTTGTTGCAGCTGAATATCCCCGTTCGATGGATTAGGGAACAGGATGTATTGTGGCCTGTCGATTGACAGCGTTTTAGTCAATGGCTGGTTAGGTTCCATTTTCATGCCGGTGCCGCTCAAACAATTCTTGTCATCAAAAGGGGCCAGATTGTTGTACACAAGGTTATATAGCGCACGTGCCTGGTAAACCACATCGCCATTCACGTCCGGGCAGAGGCTGGCCAGGTAGCTTATCTGGCCGCTGTCTGTTGAAGACAGGTTATTTATTCGGTAGTTCAGATACAGATTGTAGTAAGACAGGTAATTGCTCACTACCTGGTTGGCAGAATCATAATCGGCCACTTCTACCCCCAAGCCGTCGGGCCCGGTGGGAGACATTGCGCTGAAGCTGCCACCTAAAAGTGAGGCGGCTGTGCTATAGTCGCCAATGGCCAGCGCATTTTCTATGTTGGCAAGTGTGGCATACCTGCTGGTAGAAGCAAGGGTATAAAAATCACTGATCAGATCGAGACTGTCAACTGCCGTGCTGTCTTCCAATATGCTGCGGTATAGGGCATTCTGGTCTTTCCACTGCATAATCGGTGAAAAATGTAGCGACTTGGTCGTAGGCCCCAAGGCTATCCACGGGTTAAATACAGGTGCGGGACATGGGTCAATAAAAACAGAATATGTTTTGATTAGTAAGCTCGTCCCCCATAAATATTTATATCCGAACACTGATGAATTACTGCCATTACTTATCGGTGCTGCGCCGGCTGCAGTAAAATACAACCTCGAAAAAGTATCAACCGAATTGAGTAAATAGGTTTGGTTGGTGTATGGGCCCAGCCATGTATTATCATTGATCGCGCCGTATTTTGCAGCCCCAACCGTTACATTCATCTGCGGGCCAATAAACCCGTTCCTGATAAACAAACCGTCGTGGTGGGAATTCATCGTATTATGTACCCATTGCATACTCTGCGCCCCGGTAAATTCAAAAGCCTTGCCCATGTATGAGACCGTGTTACAGTTCACAAAACCGTTGGTGGTACTGTTTCCCACCCGTACAGCGTCAATACTGGTATCGCTCGTAAGAGTGCCACCAGCCGATGTGACAATATTACTATAGATATACGGTTTGGACATCTGGAAACAGGCTATACCGCTTTGCTGGGTACCAAAAGTTTTCTTTATTAGTACGATGGTATTAAGGTTGGCGCTCGAAGTAGACATGTTGCCAAAACTGTTCAATAATATACCATTATAAGCATCGGCTATATTATTGCTGTTAGCGTTCAGGGTTGTTTTACACGTATTACAGGTGTTTGATGCCGCGTTTGATGCAGCAATGCCGTTGCCGATATACCGGTTGGCCGGATACACCCCGCTGGAATAAGCAGGTGGTGTGGCCTGTATGTAGTTGCTGTTCATGTTGATAGCCCCGGCCGATACATTGGTGGTCGTGGCTATATTGATGCCCGTTTCCACATTCACAAGGGTATTGTTGCTGGCCTGAAGGCTTGCGTAATAATTGGCCGTTTTAACAAAGCAGCCCCTCGGCCAGCTGTTGGTGTGGGTGCTGATCACATAGTTGCCCTGGAACAGGAACTCCGCAGGATAAAAACTTCCTACCGCATCTGCCGAACAGTTGTAAAACTTGTTGGCGCGGCTGGTAGTACCTGCGTACACGCGCAGGCGGTACACCATGTCCTGCGTGGCATTGCAATCGGCCAGGATACCGTTGCCCTGGTTGGGTGCGCCCACCATGTTGCAGAATGCGCTGTTCACCACGCTCATGTTGGAGTTGTGCGCATAAATACCGAACTGCATATTGTCCATTACGTTCAGGTAACCGTCTGCCGTTTCATCGCCTACCTTTATTTCCCGGTACAGGCTGCCGCCGGAACCTACACTTTGTATCTGCATCCCCATTTGCGCTACTGCGCCATTTTGAAGGGTTGCGGAGGTATAGTTATTCAGTATATAGGGCGAACGGTAGCCGTCGGGTGTGCCGCTCAACATTTTAAGCGTATCTACGCCCGGCCAGCTGTTGTAACTGCGCACCAGGTTCCTGGAGGTGAATACCGTATTGCGGATAGTGAACGGGTAAACCGACAGGCTGGTACTCTGGTAAGCGCTTATGAGTATGCCCAACTGGTTACGGTTAAAGATAGCCCCATCGGATGTGAAGATATTGGAGGTGCTGGATGGCACACTCGTCATATTAACAGCGGTAACCGCGTCTTCGATCAATGTGCTATGGATCATATTCAGCACTGCCGGGTTGCCATTGTAAGTGATACCGTTCCAAAGGGGGTTACAGCCAAACAGGTGTGCGCTGTCCAGCGTTACCCTGGCACCTGAAGCAAGGGTAATGTTCGAACCGCCATTCACCATAATATCAGCATTTTTTATGGTCATGGTGCCACTCAGGGTAATATTGCCCGGTACGAAGTACTTGCCGCCGGTGGCGAAGTTGGCAGACGTACAGGTAGTGCAGCCCAGCATGGTAAAGGCCGTGCCCGGCGAACCGCCGAAAACCGTGCAGGGGCTACAGCCAGATGCAGTGCCGAAAACGGTGATCGTTGCTGCCGTAGAAGTGCCAGAACAGGTAGGCGCCGATTTGGCAACCACGGTATAAGAGCCGCTACCTGTAACGGTATAATTGGCAGATGTGGCACCAGCGATCATGGTACCGTTCAGGTACCACTGGTAAGTATAACCGGCCACCGTAGGGGTTGAAATTACATCGCCATAACAGATAGACAGCGAAGTGCCGCTAACCGTATTGCCATTGTAGATAATGGTCGGCGCAGGTGCGCCGGTGATGGTCACGTTGATGTTGGGAGAGGTGACGGTACCGCATCCGTTAATCAGTACAACCCGGTAGGTGCCGGAACCTGTTGCCGTGTAATTGGAATCGGAAGCACCCGATATGTTGGAGCCGTTCCACTGCCACTGCGTGATATAGGCATTTTTAACGCCCGAGTGCAGCACGACAGACCCGCAAGCTGAAACGCTGCCCGACGGGCTGAGCGTATAGGATGGCAGCGGTATGGTGTTGATGGTTGTGGGCGCCGAGGTCGCAAAGCAATGCGTGGCGCTGTTGGTAACGGTAACGGAATAGCCGCCGCCCGAAACGCTGATGGTCGGGGTTGTGCTCCCGTTGCTCCACAGGTAGGTATAGCTACCTGTGGGCGATGCGGAAAGCGTGGCATTGGTGCCCGCGCAAATAGACACCGTGCCCGAAGGGCTGATCGAAGGTGTGGGCAGCGGGTTGGTGGTTACCGTGTCCGACACCTGGTATATACAGCCGGAAATAGTGGACGTGGCGGTATAAATGGTGGTGCCGCCCGGGTAATCGGTATTGGCGCTGGTGCTGCAATTGATGCAATTAGTAAAAACGCTTCCCGAAGATACCGTCCAGCTGTAATTGTTCGCACCCGAAGCGGTGATCACTACCGGCCTGCCATTACACACCGGGTTGATGTTGGCGGTAACCCTCAGGGACGATGACGGGGCGCATAGCACGATAAAGTCGTGGACGACATGCTGGCTGCAACCCGCGCCATCGGTATAATTGTAAGTAACGGTGATCACGCCCGGCCCGGACATGTAGGGGTAATATTTATACTTCCCGCCGGTATAGACCACACCGGGGCCGGTAAAGCTGCCGCCGGGTATGGTCACATACAGGCCGAGGTCGGCAACCGTATCGCTTGTCCTTAAAGTGTCGGGCGCAGTAAAGAGCGTGGTGGCGCTCAGGGGTTGCAGGCTCACATCATCGAAGTAGATATTGGTCGTATAGTCGTTCGTGTAGCTATTGAGGCCGGGGGCGTTCGCAATAATGAAATTGTTCAGCACATCGGTGCCTGTATATTTAAAGGTATCGGTATAGGAATGCCAGTTGTTGGCATCCTTGATGATCTGGTGCTGGGCAAGCGGTACGATCCCCGGCTTGAGCGGGTAGAACAGCCCAAACGCACCGCCTATGGGCGCTAAGACCGACTGGCTGGCACAGAACTGGATATGCGTGTTCTGTTCGATGACCGTAGGGAAATAACCGGAACTCAGTGCCGGGTTGACCGCTGTCTCGATCTTCGCCCAATAGGTGACCACGTAGGTATTACCGGGTTGCAGCCCGGTGTTCAGGGTCGTCTGGACAACAGAACTCTGTAAGATCCTTTCCCCGGTGCTGGTATTGTCATAGGCAGCCCCGGTCAGGTTGATGAAATGGTTATTGGTGCCGATGCTTGCCGCATGGATGTCTGTTGATGGTATGGTTTCGGTAGTCGGGATGTTACAATCAAACCATCCGAAACCTGCCGGGCACCCTTTTGAATAAAGAAAAGGCAAAGAACTGACGGCAGACCAGCAGTCAACGGTAGAAGGGGTATAAATGAAGGGCGCATAGGTGGCGAAAGTGCCGCAAAAGGTACTGCTTTCAAAACCTCCATTATTGACAAGGTTGCACCCGCTCGGCGTACAGTTGCCGCTGCCCACGTAAACATAGATGTAGGTGATGTTGCCCCGTGCGCCGGTCGCGCCGTTAACAGGGACGTAGCGGATCAGGTGGACACCCGGTGTGGATGTTGACGATGGGGTATATATCAATGTCGAGGTGCTTGTCCCTGCGGTAACATTCAGGGTGCCGCTGCCGATGATCACTTCGGCGCACACGAAAGAATCCGCGTTGTAATCATTGGCCAGGATGTTATAGGCAAACGGGGCGCCGCCTTTAATGACCGTGCCGTTCAGCGTATCGGGGAAACCCTGTTTGGCCACATAGAGGTAATTGCCCCCGCTGCCAAGCCCGTCAATAATACCGGCCACATTGATGCCGGGGCAGGTCGCACCCGTTCCATAGTTGGTGTCATTGAGGTTGTAAACATGGCCGAAATGCGGGTCGCACTGGTAGCCGAGGTCGCACATGATCTGCCGTTCTTCCCCTTTAAGGTACCTTTTCATCTTCCCGAGCGAAATGGCGTTGCTCATGGCAAAATACAGGTTGTTGCTTGCAGGCGGCGCCGGGGAAAAAGTTACCGGCACCTTGCACTCATCCTCGATATGGCTCAGGCTGCTCCCGATCTCCCAGCAGTTGGGGGTATAAACGGGCTGTACCATGCTGCCGTCCACGAACCTGACGGCGGTACCGCATACGGTATGGTCAGTAATGCAGCTGGCTATATTGGGGTGCAGGTCTGTTGGCGTTCCCCTGAACGTATAATTATACATACTGCACGAACCGGAATTGCTGATCAGGTAAGTACCTGCGGCATTTTGCAGGAACTGGTCGTAGCGGCCATAATAATAGTAGGGTACGTTAAAAGCAGAATTACCAGCTGGGTTGATGAGGGAAACCAGGCCCAGCGCGTGCATTACTTCATGAAAAAAAATTGAATATAAATCAGCTTCGTTTGACAGGGGTGCCCTGGAAAGGTCCGTGTTCCAGACGATGCCGCCCGAGAAGTTGATCGCCACTTTGGCGTGAAAAAATGAAGTGCTGGTCTGTACAGGGCTGATTACATTGGTGTAGGCATCCACCCCGCTGTGCATGGTGATCCAGGCCAGGTTATCGGCAATGCCGCTGGTCGTTAAAGTGGGTGCATAAGGCAGTGCATAATAAGGGGTGGCCGCAGCCCCTGCAAACAGTGGCAGCCCGGCGAGCGTCGGGTCGCGCACATAGATATTCACTTTCTGCCCTGTTGAGGAAAGCGGGCAGTGGATAAAGCTGCTGATGTCGTTGAGTACCTGGCAGACTACGCTTAACCTCGCCATGTGTGTGGGGTTGGATGCAAAATTCTCCATCCCTGACCCGGGTTCCATCCATAGCTGGAAATACCCTGAGGAGCAGGTGGACATGACCAGTGGCGCAGTGGTCGGCCCGGCGGCATTCCGTAACCTGTCGTTGATCGCGAGCTGGTATAGGCTGGTGGTATTGCCGTACATATCCACAATTTTATCAAATATTCCGCCGGGGGTAAGGTCGTACTTCATCGAACTGTCGGTACCTGCACCGGAGGCGGTAAACTGGCTTGTGACCAGGCAAAAGAAGACAGCCAGTATCTTCAGAAAGGCAAATTTTCGTTGGTAACAGAAGGGCATAAAAGCATTTTTTGGTGTTACGAAATAATAATCAGGCGATTACATTTTAGTGTGAAGAATAAAGCACAAGAAAAACAAATAGACTTAGACTTTTTACAGGTAAAAAACTGTGATGACAAATTGATATATGATAGCTTGAAATCAGGGCAGAAGGAATGTTTTCCAGTTTTACCGGCATTTTCCGGCAGGTTTATGGAAACCTGATGTAACGCATTAGATCATGCAGTTTTTAATGTTTGGGAAACAAGGCAAAAAAGAACTCGGTAAACGATGCAGAGCCGGGTGCTTTAGGGGCTGGCGGCGATTGGGATGCAAAATAGTATCGCCATTTAGATATATGTGTATTTCAGATGTTATATTTTATGCTAAAACTGTCATATTTTACGCCATATATTATCAGATATATGTGATGGGTTGTTTTCGTTAACTACTGAACTAACTTTGAATCATGGCTCATTTGGGAAAAAGCATTGCAAGTTTGCGCGGACTGCGAAGAATGACACAAAAGGATATGGCTGCGAGACTCAATATTCTGCAATCAGAATATTCCAGAATAGAACAGAAAGAAAAGATCGACGATGATTTATTAGATCGAATAGCAAATGCATTGGATATTACTCCTGAAGCGATAAAGAATTTTAATGAAAATGCCATTATCAACAACTTCTCCTTTAGTTTTAATGATAATGCTGTCAATACGGTTTATAACACTAATTCGATAGAAAAAATAGTAGACCTGTATGATACAGTAATCAAAGAAAAAGACGCTGTAATAAAAAGCAAAGATGAGGTAATTGAAATATTAAAACAGCAGTTGAAAACATCCTGATTGTTGTTAAATTAACCTTAAACGTTTTAGTAATATATAGGAGAAATTATAGGCGAAATTATTACCTAATGTCGCCTTTGGTTTTCTTGTTCCTTATTTGTTCCTCGTTAGGTATAAGTTGTTGATTGTCAATCGTAATTACTTTCTGTATCGGCAAATAATTAGCCAAATTTCCACAAACTTTTACCAATTAAAACACTAAAAATCAATAAATTAAGCAAATTTATATTTGCTAATATATTTGGTTTTTTTATGCCGTTTTGATTATTTTTACACCTGAATTGTACCTCAAAGAGTGCCTTATTAAAATACAATTGCCGCCCTGGCTTGGTGGCTGGAATCTCACCACGGCAAACCTTGCTGTAAATGGTAGCTACCGCCAATTTTAAAAATGCCGATGCTTCTTTAATGTCGAGCATTTCATCTTGTATATCCAAAGCAACCTTTTCACCGCAAAGCACCGCCTCTATTCTTCTGACTCTTTCCAATAATTCGGAGATGGCTACGGGTAGCTGCTCGAAAGTAAATTTTTCTGTTGGTTGCATATGCGAACATCGGGCAACAAATAATGAAGCTTGGGCAAGTAGCCTAAAGTATTTATTAATAAAGCGATAAAGCAAGGGATTTATATCGGCAGATCACTCTTGGTAGACTTATCATCTGCCAGCAATATAGCCCGAATGCGGTTGATAGAAGTGCTGTTTTTCCATTGCAATGAATTGAGCTATTTGGACTTAACTTCTTAATTACATACGAGGAGAACATATATAAACGAATAAAAGTTATAATTTAAAACATCTTTATGGATAACGTTATAATTAGAAATACGCCATTGAATGGTGAGTAGCAACCTTAATAAAGTTTGTTAAATCTGGAAAAAATATAAATACTTCTGTAATAGTTACAAGTGCTCCGCCTGGATTTGCCGGAATTTTGTTTCAACAAAAAACTAAAGAAATGACAACATCTAATGAAACCTCAAAAGTTGTATTGGTTACCGGTGGTAGCCGTGGTATAGGAAGAAGCATTGCAATTAATGCAGCCAAACGAGGACTTGGCGTAATACTAACCTACAATAGCCAACCTGAAAGCGGTCAGGCCGTCGCCGACGAAATCAATAATGCTGGTGGTAAAGCCATCGCTTTACATTTGGATGCAGGTAAACCCGCCTCATTTGATGAATTTGCAAAACAAATTTCAGCTGTCTTGCATGAAGAATGGGGCCGGGACAACTTCGACTACCTGGTAAATAACGCGGGTATCGCCCAAAGATCGCTGATCCAGGATACCACAGAGGAAATATTTGACCAACTGGTAAATGTTAACCTGAAAGGAGTTTTCTTTCTTTCACAAAAGTTAATCCCTTTAATTGTTGATGGCGGACAGATTATTAACATTTCATCAGGGTTGGCCCGGTTCGCCTTCCCCGGTACAGCAGTTTATGGTGCTTTGAAAGCTGGTCTTGAGGGCTTGACCCGATATTTTGCTAAAGAATATGCTGCTCGTAAAATTCGTGTAAACAGCGTAGCTCCCGGTGCTATTGATACTGAGTTTGGCGGTGGCAAAGGGGATGAGGAACACCGTCAGCAAATTGCTGCGGCAGCAGCTATTGGCCGCCTGGGCGTGGCAGATGACATTGGGCTCTTTGTAACCTCTATGTTATCAGATGACAGCAGGTTTGTCAATGCCCAGCGCATTGAAGTAGGCGGTGGCATAATGATCTAAGCATTGTTAAAGTACCGGCATATTTTTATGCCGGTACTAATTTTTCTTAGCTTTATATTTACAAGCATAAATGGTATAATGAAGTATCTTGATATTAAATCAATTACTGAACTGCATGAGTTCTTCCGGTACGACAAGCCACTGCACCCACTGATCACCATAGTAGATATGGGTAAGGTAGACCGCACGTATCGGGAACCCGATGTTGCCTACCGGCTAGGCATGTATGCCATTACCCTGAAAAAAGTTGATGGAACGTTTAAATATGGCCGTACAAATATTGATTTTGCTGAAGGCACCTTGCTGTTTGCCGCCCCGGATCAAGTGATTATGCCAGATCCGTCCAACAAGGTAGAAGGCTGGGGACTATTTATACATCCCGATTTTTTTAACGCAACTGCCAAGGGGCATCAGTTAACTCAATATTCGTTTTTTGGCTACGATTTTAACGAGGGGCTTCATTTATCTGACGGAGAGAAAATGGTGATAGAAGCCACTCTTCAAAATATAGGAAAGGAAATTTCCAATACTTTAGATACGCATTCGCACCAGTTAATCCTGACCAATCTGGAATTAATGTTCTCCTATGCAGGGCGGTTTTACGACAGGCAATTTTTGACGCGCGCAAAACCGGCCAATGATCTGGTGCAACAGTTTGAATTGCTGCTAAATGATTATTTTAAATTAGACTCTCTGGTTAACCTGGGATTGCCTGACGTTAAATATTTTGCAGACCGTTTGAACCGTTCTCCAAATTATTTGTCTGATCTTTTAGTAAAATATACGGGGCAATCTATCCAGGTGCACATCCATCGAAAGCTAATCGATAAAGCGAAGCACTTGTTGTGGAGTACCGATAACACGATCACTGAAATTGCTTTCGATTTGGGGTTTGAACATCCCTCTCATTTTACAAAGTTATTTAAAAGCAAAACAGGACAGTCACCTAAATCTTACCGGGTAATGAATTAACTACAGGCAGTCAATCCCACTTGATTGTATTATTTGGCAATAGGCTACTCGAAATCAAGAGGCTAAATGTAAAATGGCAAACATCATTGCATTTTTAGCTATGAACCAATCATCTTATAGCACCGGTCAGAATATCATAGCAGATGGCGGAATGAGCGCCACGGCATTGGTAGAATACCCATAGCATTAATTAATTAATAACCAACTAAGCTTAAATGCCAATGTTATAGCAGCTTTGTTGTACAAATAAGAATTATTGCAGGACCTTACACGTCCTCAAACGCTAATTATCACTTCTTTAGTTTTTTATTTACATAGGTACAGTTTTTTATCAAAAACTGTACCCGTATTAGGCATAACACACTGTTAATCAACAATATGCATTTTATAAAAAAGAGTATAAATAAAATTTTGATTTTCAATTATTTATGCCTATCTTAAAATTTGTACCTATATTGTACCTTTAGTTAAACAACTGATTGACAGTCAATTATATAGTACTTTCTGTATCGGCAAATAATTAGCCAAATTTCCACAAACCTCTCCCACTTAAAACGCAAAAAATCAATAAATTAAGCAAATATGCACTTGCTAATATTTTTTGATTTTTTTGTGCCGTTTTGCCTATTTTCACATCTGAATTGTACCTCAAAGAGTGCCTTATTAAAATACAATTGCCGCCCTGGCTTGGTGGCTGGAATCTCACCACGGCAAACCTTGCTGTAAATGGCAGCTACCGCCAATTTTAAAAATGCCGATGCTTCTTTAATGTCGAGCATTTCATCTTGTATATCCAAAGCAATCTTTTCACCGCAAAGCATCGCCTCTATTCTTCTGACTCTTTCCAATAATTCGGAGATGGCTACGGGTAGCTGCTCGAAAGTAAGTTTTTCTGTTGGTTGCATATGCGAACATCGGGCAACAAATAATGAAGCTTGGGCAAGTAGCCTAAAGCATTTATTAATAAAGCGATAAAGCAAGGGATTTATATCGGCAGATCACTCTTGGTAGGCTTATCATCTGCCAGCAATATAGCCCGAAT
Source organism: Mucilaginibacter gracilis (assembly GCF_003633615.1). Lineage (NCBI taxonomy): Bacteria > Pseudomonadati > Bacteroidota > Sphingobacteriia > Sphingobacteriales > Sphingobacteriaceae > Mucilaginibacter > Mucilaginibacter gracilis. The sequence goes on from NZ_RBKU01000001.1 coordinate 5,124,138, forward strand.
ACGGTCTATATGAACCTGCGACGATTCCGCCCGCTCCGCAGCCATGCGTGAAGTTGCCCCCTTTTGTTCTTTAGCTACCGTAGTGAGCAGGTTTTTTCGCTCTTCAAACATGCGTAGGGCTATCCACATGGTTTCCTCAATTTTTTGAGTTTGGGAAGCGAGTAGTGATGCAGAGGTATAAGCATGGCCGGTATGACACCTATAACGTACAAAAGAACCTTTGTCCATCTTCCAGAGTACGCCCCCACAACCGGGACAGTTAAACGGAACTTGTTCACCCAGGGAATTGACCGCAGGCAGGTCACTCAGCACTCGTTCGGCAATCTTTGCTTCTCTTTGAATGTCATCTGGTATTGTTTTTTGCCTGCCCACTTTTCTTGCCATGAGTGTAGCCAAGATACCGCCCATCTCTGCTATTGGCACGCAATAATCTGCCTTCAACTGATTTAAGGTATTTTTAGGCATGTCGGGATATTGCGCTTCTTTGGGGTCTTGTACGATACAAATGCCGCCACACCTTTGAATGGCGATCATACCGGCAGTGCCATCATCAAGGTAGCCGGTCAGAATAATGCCGGTCACACGGTTTCCGAAAGCGACTGCGGCAGAACGGAACAGCGGATCAATACCGGGACGAGAGCGGTTTTCAGCCGCTCCTTTGGTAACGTGCAGTTCACCGTTTTTTTCAATCAGGAGATGGTGATCGGACGGCGCAAGATACACCCGCCCGGCTTTAAACAATTCACCGTGTATGGCATGTCCGCATTTTAATTTACCATGTTTATTCAAAGCATCTAATAACACATTTCCGGTAGCATCCGGGGAAATGTGCATCACCACTAGCACAGGCGCAGGGAAATCTTCCGGTAATTGCTGGATTAAAGCGTCCAGCGCATTCAGGCCACCCGCAGAAGCGCCCACGACAACGACTTGGCCGGTTTTATAGTTGAAATCTTTGATTTTTGCGATCTTCATTAATTGACCAACAGCAATTTCCGCAAAAAGTTACAACTACGCTACACTATTAATAAGGATGAATATTACATTAAAAACCTGAAAAAGATCATTAACCTGGCGGTAAATAACAAATGGCTAATTCATAATCCGTTCAATGCCTTTAAATGTACTTATCGGAAAGTCAACCGGGATGTCCTAGAATGGGAGGAGATTGAATTATTGGCCTCGCATGAATTTAAAGTGAAGCGGCTCGACGAGGTAAGGGACACCTTTCTTTTCTGCTGCTTTACCGGATATGCTTTTGTTGATGTAGAAAAATTAACACCACAAAATATCGTAAGCGGTAAAGATAAAGTCCTATGGATTAAAACCACCCGCACAAAGACAAAGATCGAAGCTAATGTTCCTCTTATTCCGCAAGCAATCGAGATCCTAAATAAATATGAAGGCCATTCATGCCGTGATGTAGAGAACAGGCTATTGCCAGTTAAAAGCAACCAAAAGATGAATGCCTACCTTAAAGAAATTGCAGACCTCGCTGGCATTGACAAGAATCTGACGACCCACATTGCAAGACATACGTTTGCAACTACAGTAACACTAGATAACGATATATGCCCCTGAAAACTGCTCATAAATACATTCGTAGATCTGCCTGAAATAGTCTGGGTCTACTTTAGATAATCTTTCAGAAATAGAACTTCTGCGTACCTTTTCATCTTCATCAAGGTTAAAAAGTATCTTGAAGACGGAATCGTTGAATGTGTCCTCAAGGCTTCGCTGGCTAAGCCTGTCATTGTCCAAAATACCATAGAGCAGCAAATAAAACAGCTTATTGCCGTACAGAAACTTTGCGTAATGATCGATCTTGGTTGTAAGTGAAAATTTGCTATCAACGCTTCCGGAATGAAGCCTAAGAGCTGCTTTACAGTGACGTTATGTTCTTTAAAAATGGCCATATCATATTGATTATCAGCTATTAATATAGCAAATCAATATGATAAAAACAAGATAAATAATTGAAAATCAATTGCTTATATAAAACTAACTAACCACTATAAAACAAAAAAGTCGGAAGATTAATCTTCCGACCATTCGTGGCACAAGGCCGCTTTTGTTGTTTTTATAGATGGGTGACTAAATTACAAAGTTGGGTCTAAACCTGCATTTTCAACTTCGTCGGTATCATTTGCATATAAAAGCGGCTCTTTTTTAAACATGGCGGCAAATATTAAGGCGAGTACAAAATCAATAATGATAGCAATACCTGCGCCTTTTAACATGGTTAATGGAGAGTGGTCGGATTGTTTATCCATGCTTTTTTCAACCTGCTCAACTTGTTTATCTATTTTATCGTGATCTACACCTTGTTTCTTCATCATGGTGGTAGTACCATTTATAAACACGGTTTTCATCTTTTGTGCCATATCGGGTTCTATAAGGGTTGAAAAACCTAAGTTTCCTATTGTCGACACAAGGTAGGTAACCAAAAACATTATAAATATGCCGGTTGTAGCTTGTTTAAAATTCCAAAAGCCACCTATTTTTTTTCTCAAATCAAAGCATAACCAAATGGCTATCCCTAACGGTATCAGCACGGTTATCGAGAGGGGGCCAATTATGGTAATCATCCAAAAATTGGTTGTCATTAAGGTGATAAAATAAAATAAGAATATACCCAGCACTAAAAAGATAACTCCAAAAAGTACACCGTTTATAGCAGCATTTTTTTTTATTTTTTGTTCAAGAGTTTCCATCGGAAATTAGTTTTGATTAAAGTTCTCTAATATAGTAAAAACAGCCATATCGAAATCTTGTGCAACCGAATTTTGTTCGATGGTTTTTTTCACATCTGTTGATGGTTCAACATCGTAAAAAAAGCACATGATGGGGTAAAATAATTCTTTCAGTTCCGATTCTTCGTCAATACCTACTGCTGCTTTGGCAATGTCTTCAACCGAGCTTTCCATTAATATCTGGTTGGCTATTATAGGTTCGTAAATGCGGTGCTCGTCTTGAAACTCGTCTTCTTCAACCAGCAAAAATTCCTTCAAAAAATCTTCCAGTTCGGGCTCAATATCTTCGTCTTTGCATTCGTTAAGGTATAGCAACACGTTCAATAGCTCGGTTCCGCGGTCAAGCGTGTCTTCTTCTATCTGCTCCCACTCCGGCGAATCCAGGTAATCTTCTTCTAATTTAATTACATCGGCGCTAAAAAAGTTCATCAGCAGCAAATCAAAAAAAACTTCGCGCAAAGCTTCCATCTGCGGATAGTCGTCAAAAGCGGCATCCAGTAAATCAACCTTCGATAAAAAATCCTCATCGCTGGAGAATACTTTAATTAAATCGTTTTGAATGGCTTTAGTGTTAAGCTCATTTTTTTCAGCAAAAACTGCTACTGCGCTTGTTAAAGCTGTCTGAATTTGGGGGTCCATCATAATATTAGGATTTAAATACCTGGTTATTGTTACAAGTTAACAAAACTTTCCCCGTTAATTGCTTGTCAATAAACGGGGAATTATATGATTTGGATTGGTTATTCTGCTTGGTATAAGTCCACTCCTGTTTGGCATCAAATACTACCAAGTTGGCTTGCTGCCCTTCGGCAATAAATGGCACGTTTAAATTCAATATGCGTCGCGGGCCAACAGCCAGTTTTTGCACCAGAGTATCAACAGATAAGCCAGATTGTAAAGTAAGCGACAGGGCGGTTTGTAAACCTATCATACCAAATTCGGCAACCTCAAACTCAACATCTTTAAATTCAATTTCGTGAGGGGTATGTTGCGATACTATGGCATCAATAGTTCCATCGTTTAAACCAGTTATCAAGGCGGCAACATCATCGTCGGTACGTAAAGGTGGCTTAACTTTGTATTGCGAATCGAAACCCAGCAAATCGGCATGGGTTAATACCAAATGGTGAGCGGCAACATCGCAGGTAACTTTCAAACCTTTTGCCTTGGCCTGCCTCACCAAATCAACCGAACGACGGGTAGACAAGGTGCTAAAATGAATTTTAGAGCCTGTATATTCGGCCAGATACAGGTCGCGTGCTATCATCAATTCTTCGGCCAACGCGGGTATGCCCTTCATGCCCAATAACGTACTTATCTCACCCTCGTGTACTTTAGCCTTACCGGCGATAGCCTTATCTTCGGGATACGAAAACACCAGGCCTTCAAAACCCTGTGCATACAACATGGCGCGCTCCATTAACCCGGCATCCTGTACGGGGTATTTACCATCGGTAAAAGCTTTGGCGCCGCTTTGGTGCATATCATACATCTCGGCCATATCCTTACCCTCACACTTGTGCGATATGGTACCTAAGGGAAAAATATCAACCAAATTACCCCTGGATTTATTAAATATAAACTCAACTTCGGATTTTGAATGCACCGGCGGCTGCGTGTTAGGCATTAACGCCAGGCCCGTAAAACCACCTGCGGCGGCGGCTTTGCTACCGCTTTGTATATCCTCTTTAGTTTCGAGGCCCAATTCGCCAATATTGCAGTTCAAATCAAAAAAACCGGGAGTAACTATTTTATTGGTGGCATCAAACACCTCAAAGTTGCTTTGTATACTTTGCGCTATTTGGGTTATAACACCGTTTTCAATTAAAATATCGGCAATTTGCTGGTTAAAGGTTGAATTTGGATCGGTAATGCGGGCAGATTTAATAAGCAAATTCATTTTTGGGCGGTGCTTTTATGTTGGGTTATTATTTACCGGAACCACTTGTTTTTCAGGCTGATAAAATCTTAACAACACTATTTCGGCTGCAAGGCTTATCAGGGCCAAAATTATACAAAGTTTCCATAATTCTAAGCCAATATTTGTTTTAGCAACGGTATCTTTTAACGAAGCCGCACCTGCCTGTATAACAGTGCCTTGCTTACCGCTAATTTTGGCTTTCAGTTCGGCACTGCTCAAATACGTCAAGTCCGATTCACTTCTGCTGCTGTTAAAGGCCAACACGGCAATCAGGCTATCTTGCTTTTGTAAGGTATAGTTACCCGCTTCATGCACCTGGTCGCTCAGGTAAAGTACGGTGCCCTCCTGCTGCCTAACATCCGGAATAATTACTTGCTGCGCCTTGTGCAGTTTTAAAACCTGCTTATCTGTTGCCTGTATTGGTAACGTTTCTACGGCTTCGTCATTACCAATGGTATAAAACAAAGCCGGGTAGTGCCCGCTCAGCAAAGCTATCCTGAACAGCAAAGGCACCAGTAATGCATGATGCGCCAAATTGCTGTAACTATCATCTAAAGGCACTGCTGATACATAAGTACGGCCCTTGGCATAAGGATACACGCCAAAAAACGCTTTACCACCGGGCAGCTCCATTAAGTTTTCGCCGCTGTTGCGGGATGAACCTTCCAAATCGTAGTAGCGTTGCACAACCGGTAAATCGGGGTTTTGCGGAAGCTGCTCAAACGTATTTTTAAACAACGCATTTTGTAAATTGATATACGATACCCTGCCACCGTTGGTTAATACCTTGCCGGGATAATTGGCGGCAAGTGGTTGAAGCAACAACTTATAGCTGGCTACATCGGCACCATCTGCCGGGAAAACCAGTAATGTACCGCCGTTGCTAACATATGTTTTTAATTGCTGCGCCAACCCTGTCGAAATGGTTTTTAAATCGCTTAAAACAACCAACGGGTAAGCGGCTAAACCAGCATAATCAATATTGCCATTATGCACCAATTGGGGTTTAAAAAAGGCATCGGCGTTAAATACAGCCTGTATGTATGGGTTGGGTGCGCCTCCGTCAACAAGTAAAAGCGGCATTTGCTGTTGCACCTTAAATGTAAAATAAAACTGATTATCAAAATTAACAGGGTTATCCTGCAAATCTATTTCGCCCTGTTGCCAGCCGGCTTGCAAGCCCGAAAAACTTAATGTATCGTTTTGTACTCCCCTGGCATTTAATGTAAAACCACCCAATGCTTTTTGCTGACCGTTAATTAGCAATTTAAGCGGCACTTTTTCGGCCTTTTGGTCGGCATAATTGTGCAGGCGTACTACCAGTTTTTCGCTTTCGCCGGGGCGGTGTACGGCACTTAATAACCATACCGAATCTACCGCAATGTTGGGCAATAAATTTGGCTTTAGCTCTACCAGGCCCAATTGCACAGCCGTATCGGTTGTTATCGCCTTTGGCGAAAACATATTTTTTTGAAAATCGGATATTACATATAAGGCCTTTTGGCCATTAAATTGAGTATTGAGCAAGCTTTGGGCGCGGTTAACTACTTGTTGCAATTGCCTGCTTTGCGGACTAATTTTTATTTTGTCAACCTCGTCGTTAAATTCATCGCGGTTGAGCAGGCGTTGGTGCCTGCCTTCAAAATCCTGCGTAAGCAGTTGAAACCTATCGTTAATGCCGTAGCCGGATGCTATTTCTTTGGCACGGCGGCGGGCTTCGTCAAGCAAACTGCCTTCCCGGTTAACGGTTTGCATGGAGTACGAATTATCAACAAAAATGCTTACCAAATGCGTTTTCCCTACTGTTATATTTTGTTTAGCCGGGATAAATGGTCGGGCGAAAGCCAAAACCAGGAAAAAAACCGCCAGTAACCGCGTAATAAGAATGAGTAATTTTTTAAGATTTTTGCGGGATGACTGCTGTTGCTGAATATTTTTCAGAAACTGTACGTTACTAAAATACACCTTTTTGTACTGCCTGAAATGAAACAGGTGTATAATAACAGGTATGGCTAACGATAAAAGCCCAAATAAAAATGCAGGATAAACAAACAGCATATACTAACCAAATATAGAGATTAATTAAATGTGCAGGTGTGTAAATGTGCGGATGTGCAAATGATTTTAGATTTGACAACTTTTAAAAAGTTGGCAAATCTTTAACGCCCTTTCCAAATATATCCTTCAGCACCCGCTTTGCCGCCCAATAACCGCACATACCATGCACGCCACCGCCCGGCGGGGTTGACGACGAACAGATATACAAGCCCTTAGCCGATGTACGGTAAGGCGAAAGCCGCAACGCCGGGCGTGTAAATAGCTGACCGATATCAATTACTCCGCCATTAATATCGCCGCCAATATAGTTTGGGTTGTATTCTTCCATCTGTACGGTATTCATAGTGTGCCGCGCCAGTATCCTATCGCGAAAGCCTGGGGCAAAACGTTCAACCTGTTGTTCAATAATATCAGTCATGTTTTTTGTAGATCCGTTGGGCACATGGCAATAACCCCAAACGGCGTGTTTGCCTTGCGGCGAACGGCTACTATCAAATACGCTTTGCTGTGCCAGTAATACAAAGGGCTTATCAACATGTTTACCCTGCCAAATTTGTTGTTCGGCTGCTTCAATTTGGGCCAGCGTGCCGCCTATGTGTACTGTACCAGCGTGTTTACATTCTTCGGCGGTAAAGGGAACCGCACCTTCAATAGCCCAATCTATTTTGTAAACACCCATGCCATATCTATAACGCGCTAACTGCCATTTGTAAATTGGCGAAAATTTATGCCCGGCAATTTGCAGCAGTTGGCGGGGTGTTACATCAAATAAAACAGCACGTGAGGATGGTAATTGATTTAATGATGTAACGTAAAAATCGGTTTCAATTTTGCCGCCAATGGATACAAAATAAGCCGCCAGCGCATTTGCAATGCTTTGCGAACCGCCTTTTGGTATGGGCCAGCCGTATAAATGCCCGGCAGCCATTAACACTAAACCAATGGCCGATGTAGCAATGTTTGAAAGCGGCTGAATAGCATGTGCCGCCATACCCGCAAATAAAGCTTTTGCCCCTCCAGTTTTAAAACGCTTTACCAGGTTTGTTGCGGGTTTTAAAGCCTGCAAGCCAAACTGAGCCATAGCTAAAGGATGCTTTGGTAAGTGCAGAGGGCCTAAAACATCGGCAGCAATTAATGGCCAGTTTTTAACAACGGGTTCCATTAAATCCAGGTAACTTTGTTTGTCGGCACCCAGCAAACCTGCTGTTTGGCTTACCGATCTGGTTAATAAAGCCGCCTGCCCGTCATCAAACGGGTGGGCAGCGGGGTAAGTTGGCTGTATGTATTGCAGGCCGTGCTTTGCAAGTGGCAGGGAATTAAAAAATGGCGAACCCAAAGCCAGCGGATGTATGGCCGAACAAACATCGTGTACAAAACCAGGTAAAGTTAATTGCGCCGAGCGCAGGCCGCCGCCTACAGTATCTTTACCCTCTACTATTAAAACAGAAAGACCGGCCTGCTGCATAGCTATGGCGGCGGCAAGGCCGTTTGGTCCCGAGCCTACTACTATAGCATCATAATCGCGCTTATCCGCCTTCATGCGGTAAAAGTACGTTTAAAACCTAGCAATGGTGCTGCCTGGGATGGCTATGGCACAAAAAAAAGCCCTGCAATAAATTGCAAGGCTTTCTCTTTTCCTAAAGAAAGAATTACATTTTTTTAGTAGTATCTTTTTTAGTTGTGTCAGCAGACATTTTAGCTGTAGTGTCTTTCTTAGTTGTGTCAGCAGCCAATTTAGCAGCTGAATCTGCTTTAGCAGCTGAATCAGCACCAGCTGCTGCTTTTTTACCAGAACAAGCAGCAAATGATACAGATACTGCTAAAGCTAATGCGCCTAATTTAATTGCGTTTTTCATTGTTAATTTTTTTAAAAGTGATTAATAGTTTAGTCTTAATACTGTAAATGCAAAAAGGTAACCCAATTATTTAAAAAAATAATTGAATTACCTTTTTTACTAATTACTTTGACAAATTACTTTTTGGTAACAGTATCTTTTACTGAAGAAGTAACAGTAGTTTTAGTAGTGTCTTTCTTAGTTGTATCACCAGCAGCTTTAGCTGAAGTATCTACAGTAGTAGTTTTAGTTGTATCAGTAGTGGTAGTAGTAGATTTGTTGCTACCGCAAGCTGCAACAGTTAAAGATACTACTAAAGCTAAAGCGCCTAATTTGAATGAATTTTTCATGTTGAGAATTTTTTTTAGATTTTACTTTAATACGCATAATTAGAAAAGGTAACCCGATTATTTTTTTATTTAATAAAAATAAAAAGCTATCATAATTATTTTTTTTCTGCAACGGTTTTTTGGGTGGTTGTTGAGTCTTTTTTCTCGGCTACAACCTTGCCTGTTGTATCTTTTTTAACCGTGTCAACCACGCTGGTGGTTGTGGTAGTGGCAAGCGAATCGGGCTTTTGGGCAGAAGAAGTTTTTGACGGATCGCAGGCCACAATTAACGATGTAAGTGTTAAAACTAGTGCAGTTAATTTAGTTGAGTTTTTCATGATTTTTGTTTTTTGTATTGATACCAGAAAGCATAAAAGGTAACCTTTTAACAAAAATTGCATTTTAAATGAGGTGGTTAAGTAATTAACCCGATAAGCTGCGGCACTTAAACCCGTTTTTGTTAATTTTAAACTACTTTTGAGGCTCTTTACAACACACCCCCACCCTCCAAAAAAAATATATTATTTTGCTTGGGTTACAATTTAAAAATAAACGTATTAAGTAGTGAATAATAATGTGAACAACACAGCACCGGCAGATAACGAAGCTATTTTAGGCATTCTGAATAATTCGGAAGCTATGCTTAAAAAAATTTATATCGCTTATTTCCCTATGGTGCTGCAATTGGTTATCAGCAATAATGGCAATGAGGATGATGCTAAAGACGTTTACCAGGAAGCTATTATCGTTCTTTATAATAAGGTTAGGACAGGTAATTTTGAATTAAGCAGTAAGCTTAAAACGTTTATCTATTCGGTTTGCCGCAGGCTATGGCTTAAAAGGCTAAGCCAGATGAGCCGTTACGGTGGCGACATTCATGATTTTCAGGATTTTTTGCCTGTAGAGGAAGACCTTACTAACCACGAGGAAAAGGATATACAGTTTGATAAAATGGCCGGAGCACTGAGTTTATTAGGCGAACCCTGTAAAACCATTATTGAAGACTTTTATATAAATAACAGATCGATGCAGGAAATTTGCGAAAAGTTTGGCTATACCAATGCTGATAATGCCAAAACGCAAAAATATAAATGCCTGCAACGGTTAAAAAAACTATTTTTTCAGCAAAAGTAATGGAGGAAAAGAAGATGAGTGATATTGAATTATTGGCGGTAATTGAAAGGTACCTTAACGGCGAAATGACTGCCGACGAGCGTACCCGTTTTGAGATACTGCGTAACGAAAATACTGGTGTTGATAGTGCTGTAAAAGAACACCAGGAATTTACCGCCCGCATAAAGCAATACGGCGAACGTGTGGCGTTTGAAAACCTGCTTAACGATATTCATAACGAAATTGATGTACAGGCATTAAAGGATGAGTTTGTACATCACCCATCGTTAATAGTACGCTTGTGGAGAAATCATCATTCTAAAATATCAGTAGCTGCTTCTATCGCTATATTTGCGGTTTTGGGTACCTTATTTTTTACCGGATATTTAAAAACACAAAATACCGAGTACAAATACACCCAGCTATCACGGGAAGTGGGGCAAATTAAAAAGTCTAACGAAGACATAAAAAGTTCTCTTACACATTTAACCGGTAATACTATTGGTGTTAAACCTCCTCCATCTAACTATCATAACACAGGTACCGGCTTTGCATTAACAACAGATGGTTATTTGGCAACTAATTTCCACGTAGTAAGCGCGGCCGATTCTGTATACGTACAAAATGCCGACGGCGAAGCTTTTCACGCAAAGATCATCTCTACAGATCCAGCTCACGATATTGCCATCCTGAAAATTTCCGATCCATCTTTTAAAGCTTTAGCTGCATTACCATATGGTTTTAAGAAAAGCAAATCGGACATGGGTGAAGATGTGTTTACTTACGGATATTCTGGCTATTCAAAAGAAGATGGCGTTTATACAAAAGGCTATTTAAGCTCAGGGAACGGCTATAAAGGTGATACCGTTAAATATCAATTATCGATGGATGTCGACTTCGGCAATAGCGGTGGGCCCGTTTTTGATTCACGAGGTAATATTATTGCTATGGTAAGTGGCAAAGTTGCACATGCTGATGGAAATGCATTCGCCATAAAATCTAAATACTTGTTTAAAGCTATTCAATCTATCCAATCAGATTCGTTAAAATCTGATAAAATCATCTTAAACACCAAAAGCAAGTTAACAAACGTTAGCCGTACCCAACAAATAAGCAAGTTGCAGAACTATGTATTCATGGTTAAGGTGTACCAATAACTAATAAAATAAGCATAATAAAAAAAGGGAACAGAGTAATAGCTATTCCCCTTTTTTATTATGCTATCAGCTTTAGCGGGTTTACAATTAGCTGCAAATATTCAATTTGTTAAATAATGTTAACTTGAGCCCGCCTTCATCTAATTTTCATTTAAGCCGGGTAGTTTAGCTGCATCTAAACAACCAAGCATGAAAAAACTAACCAGAGTAAACTATCTCATCATCCGTATAGGGTGCCCTCTTTTAGGCTTATCTCAAAACAAAACCCATTAATTACCATGCAATTACGTAGCTCTTTTATGAAATCAAAATTGCTCACCTTATTATCGCTGGTAGCTATAGTGCTTTCGTTAGCGGTAATTATAATTTTGGCGGCATGGCTTATTACAACCCACACGCACACACTTTAAGGGGGCAATTTTTTTTATGATAAATTACGCTCTTTAAACCAAACCTCATCAGGTTCGGCACTAAAAGTTTGCATCAGGCTAACCAACTCGGTTGCATCGGCAGATGTTAATACCAGTTCGCGATTAGCAGGTTTTAAAAAGCGTTGCTCAACCATTACATCCATCTGTTTCAACAAAAAGTCGTAAAATCCGTTTACGTTAAGTATGCCAATAGGTTTTTTGTGCAGCCCTAATTGCAGCCAGGTTAGCACCTCAAAAAATTCTTCGAGGGTACCAAAACCGCCGGGCAGGGTTATAATACCGTCGCTAAGGTCGTTCATTAATTGCTTGCGCTGATGCATGTTTTCAACAACATGCATTTCGGTTAAACCAGTATGGCCAACTTCCTTATCCATCAAAAAGCCCGGAATAACACCTATTGCTTTACCGCCACGCTGCAAAACAGCATCGGCCATAAGGCCCATTACCCCTACTTTACCGCCGCCAAATACTAAAGTTATATTTTGGGAAACCAGCACTTCGGCCAATAAGTTAACGGCTTGTTTTAAAACAGGGTCGCCATTAAAATTGGCTCCGCAAAAAACGCATATACTCTTCATTTAATTAGTTCATTAGCCATTAGTTAAATGGTTATTAGTATGTGCAAACGTAGCAGTATTATTAATTAAAAATGTAAAAAAACTATTAAGAATGTAATACCAATAAATTAGCAACTAGTAAACTAACGGCTGGTGAACTAATTTAACGCCGGGTTTTCGGGAAAGTTAGCAATATGGGCATAACGCTGGCCAAGGCCAACCACGGCGCTTTTCCACAACGATTCTTCGTTGTTATTAAATAAAATATCGGGGTTAATTAAATTGGCAACAATCCAGGTATCTTCTTTTAATTCGCCCTCAAGCTGCCCCTCGCTCCAGCCAGAGTATCCTACAAAAAATCTAATCTCGGTATCATTTAGCTGGTAGGTATTAACCAGCTCTTTCACTTGTTCAAAATCACCGCCCCAAAAAATACCGCTGCATATTTCTATTCCGTCGTCAATTTTTTGCGGACAGCGGTGTACAAAATGAAGCGTGTTACTACCCACGGGGCCGCCCTTAAAGAGCGGAAATTCGGAATACGATATTTCGGGAATAATATCACCCAATAACATATCGCTAACTTGGTTAAGCACAAAACCCATTGCGCCTCCGGCAGAAAATTCGGCTATTAAAATAACCGAACGCTTAAAATTAGGATCGAGCATAAACGGTTCCGAGATCAATAATCTCCCTGCCGCCGGCGAAATTGAACTAAGCATGTGTATGTATATTTGGTGCTATTTACGCTTTTTTAATTAATTAGTTAACGTATATAAGTAAAATTACAATATACGGTTTTAGTTTTGACTAAAAATAAAATAAGCCGATAGCAATTTTGTAACTTTGCCCGCAATGAATCGCGATATTATACAAAACTTAAGGGTAGACTACAGTTCGGCTTCTTTATTGGAAAAAGATGTAGTTGCCAACCCTATTAACCAGTTTGAGAATTGGTTTAAAGCGGCTGTTGATGCTAAAGTAAACGAACCCAATGCCATGACACTGGCTACGGCAACCAGCAATGGCCGACCGTCGGCCCGCATCATGCTACTTAAAGATTTTCACCAGGAAGGTTTTATATTTTACACCAATTACCTGAGCCGCAAAGGTAAGGAGTTGGCTAAAAACCCTTTGGCAGCATTGTTGTTTTTTTGGCCCGAGCTTGAGCGCCAGGTGCGCATTGAAGGTACGATTGAAAAACTAAGCCGTGAAACATCCGAAAAATATTTCAATACCCGCCCAAAAGGCAGCCAGGTTGGTGCAGTGGTTTCGCCGCAAAGCCAGGAAATTGAAAGCCGTGAGCTTTTAGAACAAAAATGGAACGAACTTGAAGCTGTTTATGCCGAAACTGCGGTGCCAAAACCTGCACATTGGGGCGGTTTTATTGTAAAGCCCACACTAATTGAATTTTGGCAAGGCCGCAGCAGCCGCCTGCACGACCGTATTTTGTATAAACGTACCGATAAAAAAACCTGGAAAATAGTACGCCTTGCTCCATGATTTTTGAGGATATTAAAAATATACTAATAACAAAATTTGGCTCCGATATAATTGTTGGTGAAGAAACATCGGGCTTACAGTGGGCTTTGTTAATAGCGCCGCAAAATATAACTGCCGTTTGCCTTGAACTGAGGGATAACCCGGCAACGTATTTTGATTTTTTATCCAACCTATCGGGAGTTGATTATGGTACTGCCGAAAACCGGTTTGGGGTAGTGTACCACCTGGCATCTATCCCCTACCATACGCAGCTAACCTTAAAAGTTAGCTGCACCATTAACCCTGATGCCGATGCGCTGCCAACCTGCCAAAGTGTATCATCGGTATATAAAACTGCCGAATGGCATGAGCGGGAAGCTTACGACATGCTGGGTATTTTTTTTAAAAACCACCCCGATATGAGGCGCATTTTATTGCCTGATGACTGGGAGGGTTTTCCATTACGGAAGGATTATGTGGAAGCGGAAGAATATAAAGGCATTAAAATAAAATGACAAAAGTGTCATTGCGAGCGATAGCGTGGCAAACGCACGGAAGCCGAGCCGACATACAAAACGAGCAAGTATCCGTGCGATTGCTTCGTACCTCGCAATGACAAAATAGATCGAACATCCGAAATCCGAAATGTATAACGAAGGACTCGAAAACTACCGTAAAAAAATAGCCAGTGTGAAGGCTGATGAAATGGTGCTCAATATGGGTCCGCAGCATCCGTCTACGCATGGGGTTTTGCGTTTGGAGTTAATTACCGATGGCGAAATAGTGCGCGAAGTTATCCCGCACATGGGTTACCTGCACCGCTGTTTTGAAAAACACGCCGAAATGTTAACCTACCAGCAAACTATTCCGTTTACCGATAGGATGGATTACCTGGCCTCAATGAATAACAGCCATGCCTGGGTAATGGGTGTTGAACGCATGATGGGGATTGATAAAGAGATCCCCAAACGGGTTGAGTACATCCGCGTGCTGGTTTGCGAAATGAACCGCATCGCATCGCACTTAATTGCCATTGGCACTTATGGTATTGATATTGGTGCCTTTACCCCTTTTTTATGGTGCTTTAGGGATAGAGAGCATATTATGGGTATGCTGGAGTGGGCTTCGGGCTCGCGCATGCTTTACAACTATATTTGGGTTGGCGGCTTGTTTTACGATTTGCCTGTTGGCTTTGAAGAACGCTGCCTGGAGTTTATTAGCTATTTTAAGCCCAAGATGGTTGAGTTAAATCAACTATTAACCGATAACCAGGTGTTTATTAACCGCACCGCCAATGTGGGTATACTACCTTTAGATGTTGCTATTAATTATGGATGCAGCGGCCCTATGCTGCGTGGATCGGGCTTAAAATACGATTTGCGGCGAATAGATGGCTATTCGGCTTATCCCGAACTGGAGTTTGATATTCCGGTTGGTACCGGATTGATGGGAAAAGTTGGCGATTGTTGGGACAGGTACAAAGTGCGGGTTGATGAGATAGAACAATCGCTTAAAATTATGGAACAGTGTGTAAACCGCCTGCAAAAAGAATTGAAACGCACTCCCGATTTTGACCCCAGGGCCAAACTTCCGCGAAAGCTTACACCAAAGGCCCAGGATTTTTACATTCGCGCCGAAAACCCGCGCGGCGAATTAGGTTTTTACTTTATAGCCGATGGAAAAACCGAAAAACCTTTCCGTGTAAAATCGCGCGCACCGAGTTTTTGTAACCTATCGGTATTGTCCGAAATATCAAAAGGTGTACTCATTGCCGATTTAGTAGCCATTGTAGGCTCGATAGATTTTATGCTCGGCGAGGTTGACAGGTAAAATATTTTATACTCACCAAAATAAAAAAAGCCATCCCGGATAACCCGGAATGGCTTTTTGCTTGATAAGCAATATCGTTTATTTCAATTTCGAAAGGTTTATCTTTAAGCTAATTTCAAAATCGCCACTGCTGTATGAGTTTAATGACGAAGTGTTGGTTGTATAAAAACCAAGTATTGAGTAAGCGGCAAAGCTATATCCCACACCAAAAGTTGCACTTTTTGAGGTGTGATAAAAACCCTGTAAGCTAAATTGCTCGTTATTAAAGGCAACGTTTGCACCAGCGTCAAAAATATTATCGTATCCTTTTACCTGGCGGTAAGCAGCTTTTGGTTCTACGCTAACATTGGCGGGGTCAAAAAACTTATAGCTTACGGCGGTAAAAAAAACTTCTCTTTCTTGCAGGCTGCCATTGTCTTTAAACAAATAACGCAGGTTTGGTAGTGCTCCTTGCACGGTTAACTTGTCGCTGGTATATGCCACACCAAAATCGCCGTCAAATGATGTTCCTTTGCTGTTATAATTAGCCAGGGTAGGGTCGCTTTGGTCGCCAAAAACCTGGTCGATATTTAAATGGTTATCAACCACACCTGCCGATAAACCAAAGTTTAATTTTTGGTTGTCGCCGCTTAAAGGCAAATGGTATGCATACGTAACCATAGCCCTTGTTTGCCTAAACACGCCCGATAACTGGTTGGTTAAATTAACACCCAAACCTACCTTATCCATTTGGTACTCGGCCGAGGCGGCTTGCGAATTTTGCGAACCGTTAACACCCAACTGTTGTTTACGGTAATCAACATTAACATTAAAGCCGCTGTTTAGCCCTGCCATTGCAGGGTTAAACAGGTATTGGTTTTGGTAATATTGCGATGAAAGCGGGCTTACCTGCGCCTTTACTGTTGTAACACCGCAAGTAAGTAAACCTATAAAAAGGGCCGCGGTTAACTTATAATATGTATTTGATCTCATTTGCTTTCTTTAATTTTTTTAGTCTCTAACAACGCTTATAACACCTTTGTATGGTACACCGGTACCTAAATCAACTACATAAATATAGGTTCCCTGAGGTAATGGAGATCCGTTATAGTAACCATTCCAATCGTTATTGTAACCGGTTTTTGAGTATACCAATTTGCCGGTTTTATCATACACCTTTACGGTATTGGCCGGGTAAAGATCAATATTACGGACAACCCAAATATCGTTTTTACCATCGCCGTTAGGTGTAATTACATTGCTTGTTTCTAACGATTTTGCCAAAACAACCTGTATAGTAATGCTTTGGGTTGTTGTACAGCCGCCGGCGTTAGTTGCTGTTACTGTATACGTAGTTGTAGCGCTGGGGCGTATGGTAACTGATGCATTGGTAAGCGAACTAATTATGGTTGAGTTAGCCGTCCAGCTATAACTGGTGCCACCGGTTGCGGTTAGGGTTGCATTACTGCCTTTTGAAACCACATTCCCGTTAGCATCGCTGGTAATAGTTACCACAGCCAACGAGCTTACCGTAATTTTAAATGTGCGGGTGTAAGTATCAATACCACCATTTGCGGTTCCGCCGTTGTCTTTAACGGTAACAGTTACATTGGCCACACCGCTTGCGCCCGAAGCAAGTGTATAGTTAATTTGTGCCGTTGACGATGTTAAAGGCAATACACCAAATTGTGAAAATAAACCAGGGTTATCTGACGTTGCAGAAACAATAGTAGTTTGAGTTGATTCGCCTGCCGAGATACCTGTTAATGGTATAGTTTGCGCTGTTGCTGTATAACATAAAGCAATATCGGAGATTGCTGCAAGTGTTGGTGCTGAATTTACACCAGTACCGGTTAAAGTAACCGTTTGTGAAGCTGCACCTGTACTTACTACTGATATAGTACCATTGGCTGAACCAATGGTAGTTGGGGCAAATATAACGTACACCGTTTGTGGGTTAGCAAAATCTGCTGCGGTATAGGTTAACGTAGTACCATAAGTGCCGGTACTTGTTTTAGAAATGCTATAAGGTGCAGCAGTTGTTAAAATGGTAGCCGCAGTTATATTAGCACCAGTTATTATAAAGCTTTGTGCTGCCGAGGTTGTTCCAGAACCCTGTGCAAAAGTTAAAGCTGCAGGAGCCACAGTTAACGTAGGCACACCAAGGCCGGTACCTGTTAATGTAACTGTTTGAGTTGCGGCACCTGTGCTGGCATTAGTTATTGTGCCATTGTTAGCTCCTACCGTAAGTGGGCTAAATTTAACTGTAACAGTTTGGGCCGAAGCTAAATCGGTAGTTGTATAGGTAAGCGTACTTGCAAAAGTAGTACCGTCTTTAGATATGGTGTAAGGACCGGTAGCGGTAAGTACTGTATTTGCAGTTAAATAAACACCCGATAAGCTATAGGTTTGTGTTGAAGTAGTATTAATTACACCGCTAAACGTTAATGTTGTTGGTGTAGTAGTTGGCGTTGTGGCTACAGTTAAAGCAGGTACGCCAACACCTGTACCGTTTAATATTAAAGTTTGGGTATTACCGCTTGCCGTTGCAATAGCCAATGAGTTTGTATTTGGCGTAGCTGTACCAACTAAAGTTGGACTAAACTGTACGAATACTGTTTGAGCACCTGCACCTGTAGGAAAATCGGCCAGGGTATAGGCTAAACTTGTACCGTAGGTTCCGCCTGCTGTTTTTGAGATAGTATATGGCGCAGTTGCAGTAACAGTTGTGGCACCTGATATATTAGCACCTGTTATGATAAAGCTTTGCGATGCCGATGTTGTATTTACAGTTGCACTGAAAGTAAGAGCAGCAGGGTTAAGCGTTACAGCCGGAACCGGGGCAGCTACTGATATACCTGTTAAGGCTACTGGCAGCACTACTGCACCTGTACCGGTTGTGGTATTGGTTATACTTCCAGCCAATGTACCAATGGTTGCAGGTGTAAATTTGATATAAACCGATGGCGCAGTAGTTGCGGTTAACTCGGCAGCTGTGTAAGTTAAATCGGTAGTTGCAAAAGTTGTGTTATCTTTTGATATCAAATACCCTGTGCCTGTAACATGTACTGTAGTACTACCTACCAAATTAACACCTGATAATGCGTACGATTTTACAGCCGAGGTAGAAATAGTTTGATTACCAAAATCAACGGCGGTAGGTGTAGTAGCCGGAGCTGTGGTAGCGGTTAAAACCGGAATAACGCCAGTACCTGTTATTGTTACCGTTGGCAGCGTAGCTACCTCGGTATTGGTAAAAGTAATGGTTGAGTTTGCGGCACCTGCAGCTAAAGGGCTAAATTTAACCGATACGGTTGGCGCAGTGGTTGCAGTAAGTTCGGCAACCGAGTAGGTTACGCTTGCTGTATATGTTGTACCATCTTTTGATACCGTGTAAGGAGCCGTTGCGTTTACCGTAGTAGTTGCAGTTGTAAGTGTTGAACCGCCTAAAGTAAATGTTTTAACCAATGTAACTCCTGCATTAACGTTACCAAAGGCCAAAGTTGTTGGCGTAGCTGTTAGCGTTGGCAATGCAACCACATTAGTACCTGTACCATTTAGTATAACACCCTGCCCTATTGCGCCGGTTGTGGTAATGCTAACGCTACCAGTTGCTGCGGTAGTGGTGGTTGGTGTAAATTTAACCGATATGGTTTGTGCAGTAGCTAATGTTGCAGCCGTAATAGTTGCCGTTGTAACGTAGGTTGTACCACCATCAACCGAAATGGTATACGGCGCGGCAGTTGTTAACGTTACCGGTGCTGTTAGGCTACTTGCTGATAAAGTGAATGTTTTTACCAAAGTACCCGAATTTACCAAAACTGTTGTACCAAAGTCAATTGATGAAACTGAAGTTGTTAAGGCCGGTGGAGTAGTTGTTGTAACAGTTGCTGTTGTTTGTGAATTACGAGGTACAATGTTTGCAATGCCTGTTTCCAAAACAAAATCTGTTGAGTTAACATTGGTGTCGTATCCGTTACCGGCAGTTGCATCTGAACCACCCGGTGCCAATGTAGCGGCTGTTGATGATGCATTGGCCAACCTAATATCACCACCTGTAGCACTCATTGCAGGGGCAGACCCTGTTAAAGATGTTGTTGTCGGTACAGCAGGATTAGCTAAAACGAAGCTTTCATTATAATTTACTAATCCCCAGCCTACAAAATCAACAATATTTGCTGTAGATAACAGTAGCGGCGGAGAAGTTGCTGCGGTATTGGGAGGCGTACCGTTTAACACAGTTGTGCTATTACACAAAGCAAGTTTACCTGCACCTGCACCCAGGTTAAAATTGTTTACTATTCCAACAGTGGCCAAATCGGCCGTTACTGGCAGAGCAGCCCCAACCGTTACAGTTTGGCTATTGGGTTGTTCTTGCACAAGGTAGTAACCATGTGATTTTATAACCGTACCAGCCGGGAATGTGGTTTGACCGCTGAACGCTCCAACTCCAGCTGCCGATTGATACTGAAGTGACCATGTACTCAAATTAACATCGGCGCTTGTTGGGTTATATAGCTCAATAAAGTCCCAGTTATATATAGCACCGCTGTTACCACCAGCCGTATAAAGTTGACTAATAACTACGTGATTAGCAATTGAATTTCCACTACCGGTAGCTGTACCGTTTAACGATACTGTTTTACTTGTAGCTCCGGCACTTGCTATAGTTATAGTACCTGTTGGTGTGCCTGCCGCTGTTGGCGCAAATACCACCGATAACGTAGGAGATGTTGTTGCCGCAAGTTCGGCAGGTGTATAGGTTACTAAAGTACTGTAATTAGTACCATCCTTTGATATTGCGAATGGTGCTGCAACGCTTACTGTTGTGTTAGTGCTTAAACCCACGCCCGATAAGGTAACAGATTGTGCTGTAGAAGTTGTACCCACAGCCTGGCTTGTAAATGTTAAAGTGGTTGCACTTGCAGTTAAAGTGGGTGTAACACCTGTACCTGCCAAACCTACATTTTGTGTGGCAGCACCTGTACTTGTTATAGCTATATTACCTGTTGTAGCTGTTGTTGTGGTTGGGCTAAATTTTACCGATATGGTTTGTGCGGCAGCTAATGTAGCGGCAGTAATAGTTGCCGTGGTATTAAAAGTTGTACCACCATCAACAGAAATACTGTATGGGTCGGCGGTGGTTAAAGTTGCACCGGCTGTTAAGTTACTTCCTGATAAAGTAAATGTTTTTACTGACGAACCGTTAACACCTGTTGTCGCGCCAAAATCTAACGAAGTTGGCGTTGCTACCAGGGTCGGTGTTGATGAAACGGTTGTTGTTGAACCATTAAAAACCACATTATCTATACTAAAGGTACCGCCGCCTGCAGTTCCATTAGCATTTATTCCATAAAAACGAATCGTTACCGGGGCTGTTAGGTTAGCAAAGGCGGTGGCATCAAATGTAATTGTACTACCATTAGTAGCGCCAGTGGTTGCGTCTGTTATTTGAAAAATATTAGTTGCAACAACGCTTAGTGCCGCACTAGTAGGATTAATTGATGCGGCAAGATTACTATTGTAGCTATCCAAACTGCTGCGTACTGCATATTGCCTTATCCCTGTGGAAGAACGTTGTACGGTAAAGGTCATTGTTGTTAAAGTCAGTTTCGCCGCATTTGGGGTTAACGTTACCGAATAGTATTTAGTGGTGTCAATAGAACCGGTAAATGCGTCGGAGCCGGCGGTTGCTCCCGGGGGCCATTTGCTAAAACTAAATCGGTTACCTGCACTGGAGGAAGTAGAAAGTGTTGATGCAGCAGTAAATAAACCGCATGTAAGCCCAGGAATACTGGCGGGTGTAGCACCCGTTGGATCAGATTGCCCCGATGCCACAACAAAACTACTAAAATCGTACGTGGCTGTAAAAGCTTGCCCGAAACTGAGATTGCTGACTAACAAAAAAAACAATGAGAACACAAAATAGAGTAACCTTTTTTTCATAAAGTATTGTTATTAAGACGTTATTTACTTAATTAAATCTCCTGCCAAGGAGTGTTAAGAGGCTATTTAACAGCCTCGTGTTAAGCTAATTGAGATATTGAATATCCAATAGGCATTTTATAAAAATGCTATTTACCATCACCTGTTTTGGCTTTCAAGGCGGCTTTTACATCGGCCGGTAGTGCGCCAAACAGATTGATTTTTTGGCCGGCTGTTGCACCTGTCGAGGCGTTACTGGCGGCTTCTATTGCGTTAACAGTAGTAATGTATTGTGTCCAGTCGGCATTAATAGAGTTGATATTAGGTGTATTAACCGCAATAATTTTGCTCGAAGCTGTAATTCGGCTCAAATCGCCGGTTGAGGATGGTATCAATATCGCAACCTTCCAAACATAGCTTGGCACGTTAACGGCTTCGTTTGTATACTTGCTATATTTTATTGTGCTGAAGGTACCATACAAACCGGTGCCGCCTGTACCATAACTACCCATTATAATATATGCTTCCATACCGTTGCTGTTAACTTGGGTACGTATATAGTCTTCAAGGTTGCCCCAGGTTTGCTGATTATTTTGCGGAGCCTGAGGTATCATGTTAGTCATTAAAAAAGTAGCCTTGTTTGCAGTTAACGAACTTGTACGATCTGCCGAAGGGCAATCATGCCCTCTGTCGAAACCGTAGGTAGCATAATTATAGCTATCGCTTTGTACAGCAAAAAATGCGGAAGGCAAGCCTGCATAGGCTGCAAATGCATCGCTGCGTTTGGTACCGCCAATAGAAGTTTTATCCAAATGCCAGCAAACCCAGTTTGGCGTTTCTCTGGTTGAGCTATAGCTTTCTACGTAATAACCTTGATTTATTAAATAATCGTCTTTATTAACAACAACATCTGTGCTTGCAGGTGTAGGGTTGCCCAGAAAATTATTGCTGTCTTCCCCCGAAGTGGGTGGAGCATCGTTACCTACCGGAATAGTAACCGGGGTTGTTGCCGAGCCTGTACCGGAGGTGTCGGCAGCATCGGGGATGAAAGAAAAATTATCGCCCTTGTTTTTAGAACAGGACACGATAAAGGTAGCAAAGAGGGCAAAAATTAGTAAGTGTCTAAATTTCATCTATCGAAAATAAAATGTTTTACAAATAAATAGTTAAGATGTTAACTGAACGTTAAAACTTTTAAATAAACCACTAATTAACAAAAAAAATCAAAGAATAACAGGCAATTGTGCGATTTTCTTTTAAAAAAGTAAAATTTATGCATTATTCGTTATAAATTACCCAAAATAAACAAAAAATACTCAACCTATGCGATTTTTTTTTTATACTTACCGGATATTTAACAATTAATTAAAAAACAACTAATCATAACATAATAACTTAAACGAAAACTTACTCTAATTTCGAATCTTCAATTTTCATACAAAAAAACTCTTATGAGATTAATTTTACTTTTTTTCTTAGCTCTGATGTTATCCGGGGCACAGCTATTTGCGCAAAGCCGTATAACCGGCAAAATTTTCGATTCAAAAACTCAAGAAGCACTAATTGGAGCAACTGTTGTAGTTAAAGGAAGCACCGTTGCCGCTTCGGCATCATTAGACGGTTCCTTTAAAATCACCCTCCCTGCCCCCGGCAGCGGCGTGTTGGTATTTAGCTATATTGGTTATATATCAAAAGAAATTCCGGTTTCAGAAAGTAAAAATCTCGGATCGGTTTTGCTGGTTGCTAATTCGTCGTCGTTAAACGAGGTTGTAATTAACGCTCCGGCTATTGACCGTAAAACTCCTATAGCTGTTTCAACCGTAAATGCCGAATTTATAGAAGAAAAAGGTTCGGGTGTTGATTTTCCTCAATTACTAAAAGAAACTCCGGGTGTTATGGTTACCGAAAACGGCGGTGGTTATGGCGATTCGCGCATCAGTATCCGTGGCTTTAGTGCCAACAACGTGGCCGTGCTAATTAACGGTATACCCGTTAACGATGTTGAAAACGGCCGTGTTTACTGGAGCGATTGGGCAGGTTTAACTGATATTACATCATCAATACAGGTACAGCGCGGTATTGGAGCATCTAAGGTTGCAGCACCATCATTAGGTGGTACAATTGCTATTACAACCCGAAGCCTTGACGCGCAGCCCGGCGGTACCCTAATTGGTAGCGCGGGTAGTTTTAATGCTAATAAAGAGGGTGTATCGGTATCGTCTGGCTTAAGTGATAAAGGATGGGCAACATCTTTCCTACTATCACGTACCAACGGCGATGGTATTGCACAGGGTCTATATTTTAACGGATATAGCTACTTTGCCAACGTGAGTAAATTACTTACAAAAAGCCAAACACTATCGTTAAACATAATGGGGGCAGCGCAATTACATGGGCAGCGTTACAACAAAAACCTAATAACAACTTATAAAAATGCTACACAGGGCCCACAATATAACTCTGATTGGGGTTATTATAATGGACAGGTACAAAGCGCCGAAATAAACTATTATAACAAACCAGCAATTGCACTTAACCACATTTGGACAATTAATTCAAGTTCGTCATTATCTACTGTGGCACAGGCTTCGTTTGGGACAGGCGCATCAAGATATGTTACCAATGCAAGCGCGTCGCCTTATAAAACACTATTGCCAAATAAATCTGGCGAATATCCAAGAACAGGGGACGCCTACTCGCCTGTTGACTTTGACGCATTAGTTAAAAATAATATGGCTAACGGCGATGGTTCTTCATTAAATTATTTTCAAAATGTTGCCAATAGTCATCAGCAATACAATGTGCTATCCACTTATAAAAAGAATTTTAGCGACAATCTTGATTTGATGCTGGGAGCCGACCTAAGATACTACGAAGGCCAACATTACTACCAAATGCAAGATTTACTGGGTGGCCAGTATGTTTACGATCCGCGTACAACCAGTAATTCAAGTGGTGTAAACGCAGGCTCGGGCGATATTAATAACCCTTATCACAAAGTAGTAGTGGGCGATAGGTTTAACAGAAATTACCAGTTTGATGTAGGTTCGATAGGTTTATTTTCGCAGGTTGAGTACACCAAGAAAGCCCTTACGGTATTTGCATCGGGTGCTATCTCTAATACAGGTAATAAAAGGATAGATTATTTTAACTATTTAAACGCCGACCCTAACCGTGAGAGTAAATATATTTACTTTTTAGGCTTGCAAGCTAAAGGCGGTGCCAACTATAACCTTGACAACAATAATAACGTATTTTTCAATATTGGTTTTTTACAACGCGCACCATTAGTTGCCAATGTATTTGTTAATAACAATAATAGCATTAACACTGACGCTGTACCCGAAAAACTAATGAGCTATGAGTTAGGTTACGGTTTTAGAAGTGCAGAGTTAACAGGAAACGTTAACCTTTACAGATCAACCTATCACGACAAATCTGTGGCTCCTGTTACCGAGGTTAATACCGACGGTTCGGTTTCATCAGTTAACCTTTCGGGATTAAATGAACTTCACCAAGGGGTAGAATTTAACCTGAATTATAAACCAAACCGGGCTATTTCTTTTAGGGGTATGTTCTCGGTAGGTAAATGGACGTATCTATCTGATACAGGCCCAATCCAGGTAATAAGTGACAACGGCTTTCCAAATACTTTACCTTCACTGCACGTAAAAGGACTTAATGTAGGTGATGCTGCACAAACAACAGGCTCGTTTGGTGCCGATTGGTATATTTTACCTAAGGTGAAAATTAACCCTGTGGTAAACTACTATGCTAACTATACTGCTAATTTTTATGCTGATAATATAACCGGGGCTAATTACGTACCCTATAAAATACCAAACTATACTTTATATGACCTAAACATAGTATTCAGATTTAAATTTGCCGGCCTGGATGCTTCATTTATTGGCAACTGCCGTAACCTATTTAACACCGCCTATATATCTGACGCTCTTGACAGCAGCGGTTTAAACAATACGGCATCAACCATTGGCGTATACTATGGTACTGGCAGAACATATACTACCACTTTAAGGATAAAATTTTAATTTAAATAAGATTACTATGAAATCATCATACCGGTGATTTGTTAACATATAAAAATTAAGTAAAATGAAAAAATTATATTATTTACTGGCCTTAATTGCTGTAGGGTTTGCCTCGTGCGATCCGTTGAGCCAAACTTATAAGGATATTGACGCAAAACCTGCGGCCAGCACTCTTACTTTTAGCACAACTACAACCTATGCATCAGGCGATGCCGCTAAAACAGGTTTATCGGCTTTGTTAAACACAAAATATGGCAATTTAGCCGAAGGCTCAACGGCTTCTATAACCTTCCCGTACTCAACTACGGTAGTTATACCAACCGCGCCCGATTTTTTACTGTCGCACGTGGGCTATACCGCCGTTGCTGCCGATTATAGCGGTACATCTTTCACTACGGCGCAGGCAGTTACATTTTTAACTGCCAAATATCCAACACCTGTTGCCAACCAACTGGTTGTATTAACATATAACTATCTTGAAAGTGGTGTTACGCCAAGTACCGGCGTTATAACTACCGATTCGTATATGTTTTTAAGTGGCATTTGGACAAAAATTTATACCCTATCGGCCGCGCAATATACAGCAGCGGGCCGTGGTACAAACCTTTACTTTGTTACTAACGACCTGCCAAACATACCGGGCGTATTAAGCTCGTTATTGTTAGACGACCCTATGATTCCAACTCCTAAAGTTGGCGATGTTAAATACGTGAGCTACAAATACAACGGCACCAGCCAAAACGTATTGGCTTTAATGTTTGACGGAACAAAATGGGCAGACCAAGCTACATTTGCTTTCTTAAAACTTAACGGCACCTGGGTACCCGACCCTACTGTGTATGTAAACGAACCGGCTGCTGCCAATAATCCGGATTATCTTTATCTTCAAACAACAACTATTGGTACCGACGCGGCAAGAGCGGGTACAGCAAGGTATGGAGATTTTGAACTTCGTACATCAAATGCAGCAGTATGGCAAGCTGACGAGATAACACGTGCTTTAGCTGCTATACTGTTACATAAGTTCCCTACAGCAACGGTTGGCGTTCCGTATAAAATAACTTACGTAACTTATCCGGGTAGCAGTACAACTGTTTCAACAACATTTATATTTAACGGAACTGCATTCGTGATTCCGCCGCAGTAAGCTGCAAAACATATCAGCAAAAAAGAGCGATGGTTGCCCATCGCTCTTTTTTGCTTTTAAAGGCACTTTCCTTAAAAAAAATCACCTTATTTCCCCCCTTCATCGGTATACTCAATAACCTTTTATAGCAGCATGGCTAACGCGATGCTCATTTTTTGTGACTCTGTGAGCTCCACCAATAAAATATCGAAGTGTTTGTGTTATTTAACCGCCTGATAAGTTGCCAATGGTTCGTTGGTATCACTAATTTGAGTTCCAAATCGGTTTTGCTGAACCCGGTCAAATTCCTTTACATAGTCCGTGTGTTCGGTTCGCATTAGCCTGTCCCATACCCTAAAGTAGAGGCCGTAGTTGCCATTAAACTTTTTGTGGTGAAGGTTGTGATGAACCGAAGTATTAAACAAGCCAAACAAGGGCGATTTACGGAAACGCTTTGGTACTATTTCGTAACCCAAATGGCCGTAAACATTAATTATAAAACCGGTAAAGGTGAATAAGGCTATGGTAAGCGTATGCACCGGCAACACAAAAACTATCACCAACAATACGCCGCCTTCCGTCCAGGCCTCAAAAAAATGGAAGGAATAAGAAGTCCAAGGTGATGGATTGGTTGATTTATGATGCAGCAAATGCGTATGCCTGAATAATTTAGGATGATGAAGCAAACGGTGCATCCAATAAAAATAGGTATCGTGAATAATGAGGCATAAAACCAAACTCACTATTATCCACCATGTTGGATAGTCAGCCAGGTTACTATAAACCCATGTATAATTTCTTAACGGCGTGTTGAGTACCAAACATGCTATAACAGCCAGTATGGCTGTAGTTTGCACCGAATGTAATATCTCGCGGTAAAAATCGGCATTGGCTGCGGTACGGCTTTGTATTTTTGCCTTTGTTAACCAGTTAGATAGTATTTTATAGCATAGCAAAAAAGCAATACCTGCAATAACAAAATACCGGGTAGCCGAGATGGTAAATATTTTTAGAAACAGATGAACAACGTTTTCCATAGCTATTGTTATTTTAACAATGCAAAACTAAGGTAACATTACCGCGTAAAGATTAACAAAGGTTAATTAACGCTTGCGCGCAGTCGAAATTCTTTTGCGGATACGGCTCAATGATACCGGCGTAATACCCAATAACGTGACTAGATATTAACGATGGCTCTAAAATATCGGCCACATCCAAACCCTTAAATAGTTGGAGGTACAACGCAATATCGGCAGCACTAAGCATGGCTACTAATGATGTTGCGAACCCATGTAAAAGGTTATTTCGCCACCATTCATAATGTCGGCATGCGACAAGAACAGACTGTTTAACGGTTTACCGTTAAGTAATATCTTTTTAATATACACATTTTTATCGCTCTGCTCCTTAACATTAATTGTAAAGGTTTTATTATCGGCAACCTTGATAACAGCATTTTGTATTGCGGGGCTACCAATGGCATACACATCCGAACCGGGAGCTACCGGATAAAAGCCGAGCGTGCTAAAAATATACCAGGCACTCATTTGCCCGGTATCGTCATTACCACCCAAACCATCGGGAGTTGCTTTGTACATTTTTTTCAGTATCATGCGTATGCGCTCCTGGGTTTTCCAGGGTTTATCGGTCCAGTTGTACAAATAAGCTACATGGTGCGATGGTTCGTTGCCATGCACATAGTTACCAATAATACCGTCGCGGGTAATATCTTCGGTTTCGGCGAAAAATTTATCGGGCAGTTCCATTGTAAATAACGAATCGAGGTATCGCACCACGCGTTTGTTACCGCCCATCAGTTTAATCAAACCAGCCGGATCGTGCGGAACATACAAGGTATAGTTCCACGAGTTGCCTTCAATAAAACCTTGCCCAAGTGTGGTAAGGGCATCAAAACCTGGGCGGAAAGCTCCATTATCTAACTTGGGCCGCATAAAGCCAACCGATGGAT
The DNA here is from genome assembly GCF_003633615.1 of Mucilaginibacter gracilis. Classification (NCBI taxonomy): domain Bacteria; kingdom Pseudomonadati; phylum Bacteroidota; class Sphingobacteriia; order Sphingobacteriales; family Sphingobacteriaceae; genus Mucilaginibacter; species Mucilaginibacter gracilis. The sequence continues at coordinate 5,152,655 of NZ_RBKU01000001.1, forward strand.
CGTACACGTTTTTATAGTTTTGCGCGCGTTTACTAAACTCCTGGTAAATATCATCGCGGTTTAGCTTTTTGGCAATTTGCGCTATGCACCAATCATCGTAAGCATATTCTAATGTTGACGAAACCGAATTGCCATTCTTTTCATCGGGTATATAACCCTTATCAATATAATAGCCAATGCCCTCAAAACTACGACGGCGTGCGGTAGTAACGCAGGCATCAAGCGCCTTGTTTACATCAAACGATACGTTTCCTTTTATAATGGCGTCGGCTATTACCGATACACTGTGGTAACCGCTCATGCACCAGTTTTCGTTTGCCGAATTTGACCACACCGGCAACATATGTTCCGGGCTTTGATCAAAGTGCACGAGCATAGATTTTATCATATCGGCATTACGCTCCGGCTCTATAATGTTAAACAAAGGGTGCAGTGCCCTATGCGTATCCCATAACGAAAACGTGGTGTAATTGCTAAATCCATCGGCCGTATGCACATTTTGATCTAACCCTTTATATTGCCTATCCACATCCATATAAATGGTGGGGTTTATCATGGCATGATACATTGATGTATAAAAATTTTCTTTATCATCGGTGCTGCCGTTAATCACAATTTTATGCAATTCTTGCTCCCACTGCTGCGTGCCGGCGGCTTTTACTTTGTCAAAATCCCAGCCGGGTATTTCGGCCTGCATGTTTTTTAGAGCACCATCCATACTTACAGGCGAAATGGCGAATTTAATTTTGATCTTCTCCCCTTCGCTTGTCGCGAAATCAAAATAAGCCCTGATCTGCCTTCCAGCTACTTCGGGGAAGTTTCGCGATTGGTTGAATTTGCCCCAAAAACCACCATACTTTTCCTTTTTTGAGTTGTTAACGTTGCCATAGCTGCTAAAAGGTTTTGATAGCCGCATGGCAAAATACAGGGTGCGGTTTTTTGCCCACCCGCTGGTTTGCCTGTAGCCGGTAATGAGTGTATCATTAACAACGTGCATATAAGTCCACACGTTTTTATCCTCATAGTTATAAATACCGGCCATAAGGTCTAAAATAATATGGGCGTGTTCACTTTTGGGGAAGGTGTATTGATGAAAACCAACGCGGGTACTGGTGGTTAATTCGGCTGTTATGTTATAGTCGTCGAGCTTAACTTTGTAATAGTTAGCTTGTGCTACCTCGTTTTGATGCGAAAATGCCGACCGGTAACCACTCCGTGGCTTATCGGCCACACCCGGGTTAAGCATCAGTTTACCAACGGTAGGCATAATCAAAAAATCGCCAAGGTCCGAGTGGCCCGTACCGCTAAAATGGGTATGGCTAAAGCCTACAATACTTTTATCGTCATACTGGTAACCGGCGCAATACTTATAAACGTCGGGGTCGTATTTACCGTCTTTAATATAACCCACGGTATCGGTTTCGGGGCTTAATTGCACCATCCCAAAAGGCACCGTAGCTCCCGGATAAGTGTGCCCCATGCGCTGTGTACCAACAATTGGCTTAACATATTGCACCAATCCACCGGGATATTTAGTTTGCGCCATGCCGTTAAAGGCCGACGCCGCTAAAGCAAATAAAACTATATTTTTATAAACGTGTAATTTATGCATCGATTTCGGTCTGGTTTTTTTAATAAACCACAGCAACCAATTTAGGTAATTATTTTAAAACCACACCTTCATATTTTTTTTAACAAAAATGGCACCCTAAAACAGGATGCCAGGTAAAATATAAAGTCAGTTATTAAATTACGATGCCGTTACCACTTCTGTGGTTTTAGCTTTCTTTTTAGAAGCTTTTTTATCAGGATTTTTTAAAGCTACCGGCTCCTCTTTTACCGCATCCGCTTTATCAGCCGGAGCAGCTTTTACTTTACCTTTTTTAGTTACCGGGATCTCTGCTGTTTTTTCAACTTCGCCGGCGGCAACAATGGCCACCTCATCTAACATAATTTCTTTAGCAACTTTTTTTGCAAGTTTGCCGGAGCCCTTTTCAATTACCTTCTCAAGTTTTTGAGACCCGGCGCCTATATTAGCCGAAACCTTTTTTAGTTCGGCTATTAAACTTACGAGAATATTTTTTTTAGCCGTTTTTCTGGCAGACTTAATTAGTGATTTTCGTTTAGTATTTTTCATATTTATAGAAGCGATTAACAGCAAAGATAGATTACCTTGTTGTTAATTTGATATTATCATTATGTTAACAAACAAATAGTATGTTAACTTTCAAGTTATATTAAACTTATTTAATACCGAAGTTAATAGCAAATAAATGGGGCTAAGCAATTTATAAACACCTACATGCAATTGGATTTAAACACTTACCACACGTAATTCAACTTTAATTTTGCTGCTCAATATTAAAGCATTGCAGCACTAAACAGCCAATAATTTAGGCCGCTGTGATTGATTTTCCGGTACCTTCTGTTATCTTTATCATAAATTATTACAATTGTATAGATCAAAAACCATCAAACGCTTTTATTGGAGCATCGTGGGCGGCACTAATTATAGGTTTTATTAGCTATAATGTTGGCTTATGGAACGGTACAATGTTACTTAACGAAAAAGAATATTATTTTACTGTATTACTTTTTGGTTTGTTTGCCGCCGTATCTGTACAAAAAAGTGTGCGCGATAAATTAGAAAATATCCCGGTAAACCAACATTTATTGCGGTTTAAGCTCAGGGCCGACGCATTAGGAATTTGTTTTAGCGATTAATTGTAATGAAAGAAGAAATTTATGGTTCCACCCGGCCATTTTTCTTTTTGCTTTCAGGCTGGCCTTACTGGTTTTGTCGGCTTTTAGGATATTTAGGGCTATCTTTCTGACTACGGCAAGGTTTTGGGCGGTCTGTTTGTTCCGTGTGGTATTGTAATCTTCGCCAAATCCGACATCCAACTGCCAGTGCAATTGGTTCTCAATGCCCCAATGTGCGCGGATGGCTTGGTTAAAATAGGCAGCATCAGCACGGAGGCTGGAGATATAGTAGCGGTCTTGTATGGAGTGGCTGTCACCTATTATCCTTTCCGAGGTTATTTTGATGATGGTCTTTATTCCCTTCCAATTTTCCTTTTCGTCAACCCAGTTAAGTTCATGAATGACTTTGCAGTCTCTGATCTCCGCCCGCCCGTGGCCCTTATCCAGGTGCTGGCTGTAACTGTCTTCTTTAAAGTTGAACTGATTGATTACCTGTTCATAAAGTGTTTCCTGGTTCTGTTTCAAAGCAAGGATATAATCGCCCTGGCTTTCGACAATCTGTTCAGCAATCGCTTTCTGTGTACCCATTGCGTCGATGCTTACTACCGCCCCTTTGATGTTCAATAGCGATAACAATGCTGGGATCGCCGTAATCTCATTGCTCTTGTCATCCACTTTTTGTTGCCCCAGTACCAACTGGTTACGACCCGACCAGGCGCTTACCAAATGCAAGGCCCCCAACCCCTGGTGTTTGCAGGCGCTGTTACAGATGCTCTTTCCATCGATAGCGATCAACTCCTTTTCGCCAGACAGGCCCGACTCCTCAAGACCCCGGCTAAGTTCCGCTGTCCAGGCACGAAAACACTGTTCAAAAAGCGCCGAATCGATCAGCATAAAAACCCGGTTGATCGTGTCATGACTGGGTATGCCGTTTTCAAGAGGCAGCAACTGCTTTAAAAAATCTTCTTTCTCCTTCCCGAATTCTTCCATCTCGTACCAGCTTTCTGCACCACATAGAACGGCCAATACCGACAAAATGATAACTTCCAGTAAATTGTGTTTCTTATTATTACCTGTACGAGGATCAGGTATCCATCTAAAATGATTGTGAAGTGAAGTCGTCATATGCTTTTACAAAGAAAAAACGCTAACCCGACTCTAATCCTCCCGAAACCACAAAAGTTATACCTACGTTTCCAACACTTTGTTCATAACCATATCAACTTTTAACTATTCTTATGCGTCAGCCCTGGGTTTAAGCTGGACTTTGCACCCTAATTGCAATATTATTGCTTACTGTAGGTTTGTGGAACGCCACGCTAACCTTGAGCGAAAAAGGCTTTTACGCCATGTCGTTTTTACTAACGTTGTTTTCGGCCATAGCGGTTCAAAAAAACACACGGGATATGATAAATTTTGATAAAATGGCAGGTAAGAGCAATATCAATTAAAAACATTCCAGGTTTTGCACTGCAATGTTTTTAGTGCGATATGCAACGCTTAATTTTCCGCAAGTTTTTTAGCAAATTAAGTTTGTAATTTAATGTGGTTTGCAATTCCTTAATTTCTGCATTGTAACCTCTCCTTTGTGTATTAAAAATACTGCCTAAGATAATTTAAAGCTATTTTTTCAATAAAAAAAGAAGAGGTATATCCAACCGTTTACGCCACGACTTTTCGGAATGATCCTCGCCGGGGAATTCGAGGCTTATCCAGTTCTTTGGGGTATATCCTTTTGCTTTCATAATGCCGTCGGCCTGTAGTTGGTAGGGTTTATACAAACTATCCAGCGTTTTGCTGCCATAATCAAAATAAATTTTATGGTTTTTAGGCGATGGCAGGTGTGCATCTAAATAATGCAAAAAAGCCGAAGGAATGGGATTATTTTGATTGGTAAAAATGCCGGTCCAGTGGGTTGACAAGCAGGCTGCGCCGCCAAAAACATCAGGATATTCGCAAATGGCATACATAGAAATGAGGCCGCCCATACTGGAACCCGCAATAAAAGTATTTTGCCGATCTGTTCTGGTACTGAAATGACTATCGATATAAGGTTTAAGCTCAAGCACCAAAAATTTAAGGTAATTATCTGATACGGGCCCTTTACCCATGAGTGGAGTACCTTTTTCCTTACCAATATCAAGCATCCGCTGCTGATCGGCGTTGGTCATACTGTAAAATGGTTTTTGCGGAAAGTATTCCGGGTGCCGCTGTGTGGTATTCCATATGGCAACAACAATGCAGTTTTTTATTTGGTTAGATGCTATTAACTTACACATCGCTTCGTCAGCACCCCATTCCTGGTGGTTCCAGGTGGTGGTGCTGTCAAAAAGCATTTGGCCATCGTGCATATAAAGCACGGCGTATTTTTTCGATTTTGTGTAACCTTCGGGCAACCAAACGTCCACGTTACGAGGCATCACATACCGCGACGAAAAGTTTTCTACCCGCTTAACCGAGCCGCAGGCAACCTTGGGTAAAGCCTGGGCTATCACTACATTGTTTATTAAAACAAAGAGCAAAAACATAATTAACCATCGGTGTTGAAAGTTTTGCTTAATAAACAAAGTATTCATATGGGTGCTATAATTGGTAAGCAAACTTACTGTTTTAAGGCGTAAATTATTGGGCTATGTAAATTACAACACCTTAATTTTTATACCAGCGTTAACAATAACGCCATCCAAAGGGGCATATATATCTTTAAAAACCGGGTTGGTAATTGTTCCTGTATAAATGCTTCCCCAGCGTGTTTGCCTTTGGTCGGTCAGGTTTTCAGCATTTATAAATATGTTAAAGTGTTTCCACATTTTTTGAACCAGTAAGCCAAAAGTCCAAAAACCCCTACCTGTTGTTCCGTCACCCAATAACTGTTCGCTGTTGTAAAACCCTTCTATCCCTGCCCGAAAACTGTTCTCAACTTCATAAGTTACATCTGCGCTTATCCTGTTCTTTGGCGTTAGAGGTTGCGTAGTGCTAACACTGCTAAACTGTTGTTTGGTGTTTGTATATGTATATCCCAAATAGATGCCTAAATTATCTGCAAACAATTTAATATTTGTTTCGGCTCCCGATGTTTTTAGTTCACCCGGCGAATTGCCGTACACATTGTTTATCAAGAGGAGAGGCTGATTAACCTTTGTATAAAAAAACAATTGATTGATATTGATAACAGCGTCGCCAATAGCATTTCGGTAATTAACATCCCCATTAAAACCGTATGATTGTTCGGCTTTTAAATTTGAAACAACCACAGGCTCAATGTACCTGTATTCCTGTTCTTCTGTTTGGTCGCTAAATATGGTTGGCATTTTATAACCTAATCCGCCCCCTATTCTGCTGGTTAAATGCTCATCTACTTTAAATAAACCGTTTACGCGGGGTAAAACAAAAACACCATTAGCTTTATTAACAGGCGCCGGGGTATTGTAGTCAAGCCTTAAACCTGTTTCTAAAGAAAACCAGTTTGTTAACTTGTAAGTGCTTTGAACAAATACGCCTAAAGTTGTATAGTTATAGCTAAAATAATTAAGAGGATAAGGCACGTCCAGTTTATCGGTAAGCAGGTTGCCACCCATAACCCAACTAAATTTGTGATTATGATACACATAATTTACTTCACTGTACGATGAGGTTTGTTTGCCGCCAAACTCATACCCCGGTGCTGTTAAATTGCGGTTGAAATAGCCAATAGTATTTTTAAAATTAATTTGACTGGCAGTATCTATCTTATGCGTAAACGATAATTGTGTAGAAAAGCGATAAGTTATATTTTTCTCAAAATATTGGTGCAGATTATCGGGTTTACTTTCTACAACTTGTATATCGCCGCCCAACCTGTTTTCATAAGTGCCGTTCAAGCCTATCCAACCCGAATCTTTATCATTAATATAAAAAAAAACTTTGGGGTTTAAGGTAAACCTGTCGGTTTTAGGTATTGCGGTAAAGGTATTTCCAGCCGGAGCGTACGCACCGTTATAATTATATGAGCCAAATACAGTAGTGCCAATATGTTGCCATTTTTGAGAATAATAGCCATCAGCATCGGCGCCCCCGGCACTGGTACCGTTTAGTAAAAATGTCAACTCCGGTTTATCCCGTGGGGTTTTGCTAATCAGGTTCACCAATCCGGCAATTGCACCACCACCGTACAAAGTAGATGCAGAACCTTTTATAAATTCCACCTGATTTAAATCTAATGGCGAAACCTGCAATAGACTCAAACCGCCTGAAAAGCCCTGATAAAGTGGCATACCATCCTTTAGCAATTGTGTGTATCTGCTATCCAGCCCCTCTATCCTAAAGTTTGCCGTACTGCTTACAGCAGATGTTTGTTGAACCTGTATACCTGTAATTTCGCCCAATAGCATTTTAATATCACCGGGACGCATGGTACCCTTTTCGTCCAATTCCTCCAATGGCAGAGCCTCAATGCGGGTTGGTATATCTTTGATACTTTGGTTTGTTCTGGTGGTTTGTACAATAACTTCGGCCAGCTCCCCCGCCAATGGCTCAAGATAAATCTCTAATGGCACTGCGGGTTTTTTTTCAGGGTAAACAATGGTTATGTCTTTGGGTATGTACCCGACAAAGCTAAATGTGATTTCTATCTTGCCATCCGGTATATTGGTTATAACCACTCGGCCGGCTGTATCAGCAGTTGTGCCCTTTTTTAATGTGGTGATTGTTGCTGTAGCGCCTGTTAAGGGTTTGTTGGTGTCGCCATCTTTAACGAAAGCCTTAAATATATTTTGAGCATATATGGCGTTTCCAGCCAATATTAGCATTGTTGTAAAAAGTTTTTTCATGAAATTAAATTGTTGCCGAAGGCAATAAGCAGTTAGCAGCACCCCAAAAAGAATGCTAAGCATTAATTAACACTAAGTTGGTTAAGCTAACGGCGGACGAAATAATTCGGGATGAAAATCTGTAATACTAATGGGGATCCTGAGCAACGTATGGCTAACTTTTAAAACCTTTATTGAGATAAAAGGTACTTCAAGCCTGCTGTATAAAAAATTAAAAGCAGAAGGACTATGTTGAAACTGTACAGATGTTGACGGAGTTTCGGGCTTGTCTTGTTTATTATGTCCTAATAATATTTTGCCGGCAAACAAGTAATCACCAATAAAATCAATCAAACCTGCTTCTTCCGGCTTGGTTAATTTTTCATAATTATGGTACATCCGCGGCAAATCGCTCATTAAAGTAAAATCACCTAACGGTAGCATTGTACTGCTTATTAAAAATAAGCAGGTAAAATAGTACAATGTAATTTTTCTTAAAAGCATTATACTGCAAAAGTAGGAGATAATATTAATTATTTAGCCTTGATAAATAAATATTGGGTTTTCTGTATGCCGAAGCATAGTGATTTGTACTGACGCCGTTACCTCAACAAATCATAAGCGATTTAGACAAAATATCTAAGGCGCTTATGATCAGAATTTTTTTGCGTATATTTTTATCTTTCGCGGAGTGGGAAGGGATTTACTTACCGAACACCCTATATCATTTTTAACCTTTTGGGAGACTTTAAATTTTAAAATCACATTTATCAAAACTTGTTAATTTAAGTGTGTTATTACCCTAAATTTAATCTTTAACAGCAAATGGTTGACTTAACTTTATTACGTTGCATGGAGTGCCATGTATGGGGTAGCTTTTTCTGCGGTTAAATTCACCCATTATAATTGGGGTCAAATTCCACAATCCATTCTATACCATATTTGTCTCTAAACATTCCGGCGTAGGTAGCCCAAGGACTGTCGCCAATAGGCCCTTCAATATCTCCACCTGCCGATAGGCCGTTAAATATTTGGTCTGCCTCTTCACGGCTTTCGGCATTAATTAATATTTTAGATCTGTTTTCGGCTTCGTTTACCCGTCCCATAAATTCGGGAACGTCATTGGCAATCAAAACATTGTGTTTGCCAAGCGGTAACGCAATGTGCATTATTTTGTTGGCTTCATTTTCTGGTATCTGAAATTCATCGCTCGCTAAGTCGCCAAAACGGATAATCTTAGTGAATTCTCCACCAAAAACCGATTTGTAAAACGTAAACGCTTCTTCGGCATTTCCGTTGAAGTTGATCCAGGGATTAATTGTTCTCATAATTTAATATTTAAAAGTGATTGTAAATTTTCTTTTTATGTTTTTTACGATAAGGTAACCAGCAGTTCTTCCAGGTTTTTCAAGGTCATGGTGAAGCCTATTTTAAAGCCCTCCAATAACTTTTCTAATCGTTCAAACGATTCATTAAAAATGATAATGTGTACTTTAGTTATGCCATTTTGCTCGCTAAAATTGTAATCCCATTCAGAACCTGGCAGTTCACGGTTTTCGTCTTTATCTGCAAAGGCGTTGTACATCTTAAAATTGGTTTTCGGGGTGATTGATGTAAATTCCTGCACCGCCCAACGCTCCTGCCCATCGGGGCTTATCATGGCGTAAAATCGCCTCCCCCCTACTTCAAAATTCATGTACTTGGTTTTGGCGCGCATGGGCGCAGGTGCGCCCCATTGGTCAAGTAATTCGGCTTTGGTAAAGGCATCCCATACTAAAAATTGGCTGGCATTAAACTCCCTGGTTATATAAACCGTTTTCGCTGCCTTGTCAACGTTAAAATCAAATAGCAAATCGTTGTTCATTATTTATTGATTAGTTAATTAATTGTTTTTCTTTGGCATCAATGCTACTTCGTGGTCTGGTCTTTAATAGTTGTTAACAATTGGTCAAGTTGGTTAAATTGAGTTTCCCAGTTTTGCCTAAATTGGGCTAACCAATGGTCAAACTCTTGCATTTTTTTCGCATTAAAGTGATAATAAATCTCCCTGCCGCTATGCTTAGGTGTAATCAATTCGCAGTCGTGCAATACTTTAATATGTTTTGATACCGCCTGGCGGGTCATATCAAATTTTTCGGCCATAGCATTTGGTGTTAATGCCTGTATGGCTATTAAAGTTAAAATAGCCCTGCGTGTAGGGTCGGCTATGGCCTGGAATATATCTTGTTTCATTCTTGGTTATTAATTGAGCAACCCTCAGGTTGCAAATATACATGCAACTTTTTAGTTGCGCAATATATTTTTTCAATATTTTATATTAAGTCACCCCAAACTCTTTTAGTAGATAATTCCTTTGATGTCCCATCAACTGTTATCCGAAGATAAACATACCGCACATCACTTTTCTGATTTTTGGGTTGTTTTAAGAAGAAGAACAACCCGAAGCTTTTTTCCAACATAACGAAACATTTAAAAGTTAAACAAATTTCGGAATGCAGTTAAGATGAAACAAGATGTTAATCTCATGAATATGTTGATTTACAATTAGTTAAATCAACAATTGAACGTCTTTTATTTAAAAATCCTTGCGTCTTTTTTCAAAATAAAAGACGCTACGAAAGACGCTAATGAATTGCGGGAAATTTTATGAAATCTGGCAATTTGCCACAAAATAAAAAACCCGCAAACTCAGTATTTGCAGGCTTTTTACTCTTTTGATAATGTAATTTGCGGAGAGAGAGGGAACAGAACCTAATCTGTTTTATCGCTTCCAGCGCATCTTTTAGTGATTTTTAACTTAGCAACGCCATGAATGACGCAACCTTATTAATATTTCACCTGGCGGAGAGCTAGGGTTTTGTAACACCTCTAAACGGGATTGATAACCAATGTCTTATGAGTGGGATAAAAGCTTACGCACCGAATTACGCACCACTTTTTTGCTACAGATTAATTGCAAATCTTTATGATATAAAGATACGAATTAATACAATATCTATCAAATTTTATGCTTCGCAAGCAGCAATTCGGGTTTGAAACTTCAAATTAGTTTAGTAGGTTTTGACTGGTTCTAAGGTTCTAAGAATACAAATGTTATACAGATTACCGAATGTGCATTCCGGTAAGGTTAGTAATCTGTGAAACAGTTTCAGCTTTTGTAATATATCCTTTGATTGTGTGGCTACCAAAATAAACGACCATAACGGTAAATATAGACCATGATGAACCCACCGCCAAACTTCACCGCCTGAAAGGCTGTAAAAGCGAACATTCCGACTGGAAGTAATTACACCCACCAACTCTTTTCACCACTTAAGCAACAAAAGCGGATAGCCGGGCGAAATGTCAAGGGCGGGCTAATAAAAAAACAAACAACAACCGCCTGTTTATATAACCTTTACGTTTCATCCCGGCGGTGGCTATCTTTGCGATGGTGGTTATAATTGGTTGTTTTTTCTTTTTTCACCAGCAACGGAAAAAAAGCCAGTCGGTTATGAGCGTAGCGAATTTCCGTCTTGCCGCGCGAGGTGAGGCGGGCGGTGGCAGGTAACCCGCTCTATCGCGGGAGGCCTGTAGCCGCTGGCCGCAACCGGACATTTAGTTTTGGTCTTCTCATTTTATCGACAGCATCACGGGTGATGATAAAATTCCGGCTGGCCTTGCAAAAGATTTTTGTCGAGTAGCTTTTTTCCAGCCTCGAGTGATTTAAGGAGATGACCAAATTGGCATCGTGCCAAGCGACTGCCAACTTATTAACTGGGAAATCACCAGATGAAATGCCTTTCACCTAAAAACTATTACTCATTTGAAACAAAGGCAAATACATCGATATTAAAATAACCCCGACAATCAGACCCAGGAAGATAATGATAAGCGGTTCCATCAAGCTGCTGATGGTGGAGGTTTTGTATTCAACTTCGTCTATGTATTGTTCGGATATGATGCCGAAAAAATAATCGAGTTGGTTGGTTTCTTCGCCTACTTTAACCAGTTGTACCATTTTAGGGGGATAGACTTTGAATTGTTGCAGGCTTTGATACAGTGTTTTGCCTTTCATGATGTCTTCTTCGATAATGGTTAGTGAAGCTTCTATCGGGTAATAGCGGATCATCTGCCTGATTAAGGCAATGGCGCGTAACAGCGGCAGCCTGGCATTGATGAGCAAACGCATGGAATTACAAAACCGGGCCAGGTATATTTTTTGTACCAGGTTACCTACCAGCGGGAGTCGAAGTATCGTATTAGAAAATATTTTCCTGAATTTTTCCGTTTTGCGGAATGTAAAAATAAACACGGCAATAACCAGGCACAGCAAAACCACTTTACTAAAATTATTCTGTAATACTTCCGATATCCCGATGATCTTTTCGGTGATCCAGGGCAGTTTGCCGCCAAAGCGCTTGAACACGTCGCCAAACATCGGTACCACAAATTTGAGCATGAAGAACACCGCGCCAAGCGAAGTGCTTAGTACGATACAGGGATAGGTCAATGCCGATACGATTTTGCGCTGTTGTTTGATCTTGCTCTGGTAAAATTTAGCCAAGTCGCGTAATACTTCGATCAGTTTACCAGTCTCCTCACCGATCTGTAAGCTGAACACTTCGTATAATGAAAACCTGCCGGTTTGCTGCAAGGCCTGCGAGAACGTGGTTCCTCCTAATACGGATTGCTGAATGGTAACAAACAGGGCTTTGTCCTTTTCTTTTTCCTGGTCGGCAGTAATCAATTCAAAGCTGCTTTTCAGATCGATACCGGCCTGCAACAACGAACTTAGTTCCAAGTACAGATATTCTTTCTTTTTATCGCTGAGTTCCCTGCTTCCGAAAGAAATATCCTTATTCAACAATTCGGTTAAACTAAAACCGGGTTGTTGCGCTGTTTTCTTAGCGGCTTTTTTGTTTTCGTACCTGCTTAAATCAATTGACGGCATTCGGGTTTCTTTTTATCAGGTTCTCGGAACTGTAATCTTTATTATAATGGTATGGTATCGTTTCATTATTGTAGCTCACATTAAATAGAAGCTCGTCTATACGGTTGTCTTCTGTATTTGCTGTCTCTGTAGTTTCATCATTTATTATTTGTTGTTTTTCGAAAAACATCCGGCAGCTATCATTAGTCACTTTAAAGGTATCTATAATAATCGCTTTCCTGATGATGTAACGATCAGCAAATTCATACTCCACGGCGGGTTTATTTTCTTTGTCGATGCGGATGTGCTTATTGCTGCCGCTGATAATTTCCGCCTGATCGAAATCACGCCTCAATAATTGGTCAAGGCTGGCGAGGGTGACCATGCGCTCGTTCCTTAATTTAAAGTCGAGATAACTCCGGCTAATGATCTGATAAGAGGTATAAGTTATGCCGATTACCACAGCAGCGACGAGCATGGCAATCGTCATTTCCAATAGCGTAAATGCTTTAACTGTATTCGGCTTACCTGGCATCATAAATCACCTCCTTTAGCTCCGCTACTTTCTCCTTATTGGCGTCGTATGCCGTTAAGTTAACCTGGAACAGGTTGTCATTGTTGTTATAACTTGTGGTTTCCTCTTCTATGCTTAAACCATCAACCGTACTGGATTGCTTGGATAGTTGCGGTGCTTCTGCTATTTTAATGAGCTCTTCTTTCAAAACAGCTTCGGCACGTATTTTTTTTGCCGATAGTGAAAGCCGTTGCACATTGGCAAAGATCGCCATAGCAATACTGAATACGATCACGATGACCACCATCGAAATAATCACCTCCAGGATGCTGGAAGCCCGTACCCGTCCTTTCGGGTTCATGGTGATCTTTAATTGGATTCCAGCCATTGTAATATCTTCTGCTTTTTGCCCGATACCGGGAACAAGGAACTGCTGAGGTAATAAGGCGATAAACCTTTAACATCAAGCCGGGTATTGATGAGATAATTCTCGAAAGTAGTGTAGGTGGATTGATAAAGGAAACGGTTGGTAAACACGCTTCCGGCTATGTCGCCTCCATTGTTAAAACGTACCAATCCCTGGGCGTATACCTGCCCGGCTATTTTAACATTTTTACCAATATCAATTAAGGTTTGTAGCTGGCTCTTTTCTTTCTCATAGGTAAATACTGCGCCGTTTATGATCGTGTTTTCGCCGAGGTTAATTCTGGCCTGAACAGCTTTATTGCTTTTAAAGCGCAATACGCACAGGCAGGATGGGTAAGCAAACACACAGTCCCTCTGTACCCCGATAGAATCCGATGCAAACAACTGGCACTTCCCGTTAAAACCTTCCTGAACGCTGATGCCCTTGGCGTAAACGATCACGTTGTTGAGCATTGCCGTCTTTTCGATAATTAAGGTAGTGTCTGATAGCACGATTATATTTCCACTCAGTTTAATATCATGGATGGTCTCAACCCGCTTCTTAAAATTAATGATAAGCGTGGGATTGAAGAAAGAATTACTGATGGTGTCCCGGTGATAAAAGGAGGTATCGGTGTATGCATAGCTTTTTAAGCCTTTGATCTGTGCTAACTTAGCGGACTGTAATTCGGGCAGCGTTCGTTCGCTGTCATGCTTATTACCAATCACCAGTCGCTTGTCTCCCTGGTATGCTTTTCCGTCCACGTAAGCTTCTTTCACACCCGCCTTGGGTACAAAGGCATCGCCGCGTATCATCGTCTTTCCGCTTACCGATAAGGGCCTATCTTCATCAATGAGGTACACAGCAGCCCATTTGAGTGAATCGATTTTATTGGCAATCATCAAAGTTTTCTTTAGCGTGTCCGTTTGGATAAAAGCCTTACAAAAGCCAACCTCAAAAACACCCCAGTTTGTTTTTTTTAAGATTACCGTATCGGCATCAGTGCCATATAATCCAAATTTCTTTTCGCTTTTATAGGCGATGGAATCGGACGCCAGTAAAATATTGATCCCGGAATTTAAGTTGCTGGTCAGTTCATCATACCTGAATTTCTTTTGGTATTGCAGCTTATAATAATAAGCGGCTACAATAAGAGACGAGCAAAGTACCGCGATAACCAACGCAATAACGATCACGATATATAAAGCGGAGGCCCGGATCATGTATTCTGGTTACAATTATTTTTTTGAATTATTTATTACGATAGCCGGTCAATGTTTCTTTTTGAATGGATTAAGCTTTGACCAGAAAGACGCCTTTTTTGTTTCTTTGGGTACTAAGTTTCCGTCTTTATAAGTCGAAACTTCCACTTTGCCTTTGCCATCATAATTGTACTGTTTGCCATTAAGCAAATCATGGTGGTAGGTGCCTTTTTGTTTCAGGTTACCTTTTTCATCGTACCAATCATATTCACCTTGTTTAATTCCGTTATTCCAGGTTATCCTTTGCACCAGTACGCCATCTTCAGTCCAGCTTTTCCAGATGCCATTTTTTAATCCTTTGTTAAAAACACCTTGTTCTTTGAGGTTTTTGTTGGGATAAAACTCGTTATACTGTCCGTTTAGCAGAGCTCCGCTGTAAGCACCCTGTGTTTGTTTGATCTGGTTGGAACAATACCAGTTATAAAAACGGTCGGACTGTAACGACGGTTCCGATTTTACGGGTTTGATCTCGGCTGTGATGTTTTTATCGCTGGTGCTGATGCGGACTTTATATAGCCCCATATCGGGCATTTTTTGTGCAAATACCTTAACCGAAAAAATAAGCAACAATACAATAAACGATCTCTTCATAGCGATTTATTATTCAAGGGAATAAACTTCTTTGTACCCTGGTATAGTATTTTGATGGAATCCTTCATATTTTTAATGAGCTTAACCTGTTCTGCCGTTTCGCCTTCACTCAGCATCAGTTCTTTTCCGTTAACGTTCACCATGGCGATTAATTTTTTTGAGCCTGCGTTATGGATATATCCCGAATAGCGGATGTTATTCCAGTTGATAGCAGGCTTTTGCGGTACAATTATTTTATGGCTTGGTTCGTCGGTAGCTTTTTCCACCGGTTCGGCTTTTTTTTCGCTAAACGGGTCGCGGTAGTTGAGCAGTAAGTGCGTGGTATCTTTAGGGATGGCATAATCTGCCAGCGATGTTTTCATGGCCGGGCGCGTTGCAATGGCTAAAGGTTCATCGTCGCCGTTGATGGCTTTAAATAGCTTGACGATGATGAGCCCCCATATCGTTACCACCAGGAAGCCTAAAAAGTAGGTCAGCTTTTTGTTTTTCATCTACCGCTGTTTACTGAATCACAAAATGGCGCAACACACTGGGCTGCCCTTCGTTCCCTGCCGCATCTATGGCCGTTACCTTCCAATACACTTTATCAAATGATACGCCCAGGTTAAAGCTATAGCTGGTTGTAGTTAAAGTAAGCGGAAACGTTTGGTTATACCACGTAGTAGAATCGCTTTTTAAAACATACAGCTTATATTTTACGGCCTTGCTCGTGCTGTTCCATTGCAATGATACAGGCAAAGGTACAGTCTGGTTATTGGCCGGGGCAGTTAACGTGACGATGCCCGGCGGCGTATGGTTATATACAATTAAATTAATGGCCGACCATTTAGATTGCGCCGTGTCGTTCTCCGCCCTTACCCGCCACTGGTAGGTTTGATCTTTAGGGAATGTATAGGCTATCAATTGAGCCGGCGTAACCTGGTTGTAAATTACAGCCGCTTCGTTCACAAAGTTGTTTGTATCAATTTCGAGGCGGTATTTTGTAGCACCATACATACTGCCCCACTGGAAATTAATTGCCGACTGGTTGGTGAGGGCATTATTGGCGGGTGATGTTAGCAACACGCTTTGCGTGGTAATTGTTGAAGGCAAAACTGTAAAGCTTCGCCCGGTAGAATACGCCGTTTTACTGCTTCCGTTCTCCGCCCGTACATGCCACTGGTACCTGCCCGGATCGAGCGACATGGTAAACGTGTTGCCCTTAACCAGCGTATCTACCACCAGTGCGCCAATGGTATCCAGGCTGGGCGTAACCACCTGCAAGCGGTATCCCGATGCATCATCAACCTTATCCCACCAAAAGCTGACGGCATATTTAGTGCTTTGGTAATTATTGCCCGGTGCCTCCAGCGTTACGTTTCTGTTACTGATGTTAGGTTCAAAAATCTCTTTGCAGGATGTGACCGCGATAGCCGTCAATCCCAATAAAAACCAATAAATATGTTTTGATTTCATGCAGCATTAAAATTAAAAAATAAACCGGGAGAAAAAATATTTATTGGGGATTAAATTGAGAAAAAGAAATCAGGTGGTCGTATAAAGCGCTCCTCTTTGGGAACTGGTTAAACAATTTAAAACCATGAAAGTATTAAGCTCCATAGTTCGGCATAAGTAGCTTTTGCCCTCCTGTCCACCCGACATACTTGCGCCAGCAGGGTAACATTTTGAAAATTGCCAATCATTCGTTATAGCTTCCTGCATAATGGTATAGGATGCTGAAAGATATTGATCCAGCAAATCGCCGTCGATTTGTGCGCCTTTCACAATCGAATACCGAAACGGCTCTCCCTTCTTCCGTCTGGATAAAACTGACCGCATTATTTTGGTAAACTATCCCGCTTACATAATCCTAGGCGATATTACATACACTTTACGCTCGTAAACATAGCTGTCCGAAGTCTGAGACATTCGGACAACACACTACGGAGAACTGGGATTTTAAGTATGTGGCAAATGGGTTGCGTACTACCACTGGCTGTAACATGCGTTGCACATTTTTGAGTTGCTCTTTGATGGTTCGCTGTTCTGCCTGGTCAATATGTCCCGCGCTTAGTTGGCGTTGGTACTCCATAATGCGGTGGTCTTGCTCATTGCTGTTATCCATGTAAAGTAATATGCACCTATTGGCATTGTCTTCATATAGCTGCTCTTTGGTGGTGCAACCACTCACGCATACCGGTCCTTCAACATTGAGCGTAATGGTTTTGAGGTTGCCTTTGTTATCCTTTAAGGTGACTGTCTTTGATATTCTGCGTTTGGTTTGGAGTTCACGTAGGGGATATAGGACGTTATCTGCTCCATCTAAATCTTCAATGAGTAAGAGTTTGTGTTTGAGTTCATCCTTACCAAAGTAGTAGAATGCGTTGTTACTTAGCGTGGTGACTTCCAATTTATCTTCATCAGGTATCAATGCACCAACGCTTTCCTGTAGCCATGTTTTGCCAACCCCGCTTGCACCCAAACATATCAGGTGTAATGGTGCACTGCGTTTCCTTGATGTGTAAATGAGGTAAGCTATGAGTGAGTTGGTTTCCTCACCTATAATGCCGCTTTGTGTGATGCTTTGCTTGGTACGCTCTATCAGGTGGGGTGCTTTAAGATAGGTGAATGCTGCTTTGCGTTCTGCTTCGGTGAGTTTGATTTGCTCCTGTGGCTTTGGTTTTAACGCTTCCAATTGCTCTACCCTGTAGGTTTCCAGTAGGGATGTTAGTTCACTCATGGCCTCGCTTACCTTGCTTGTATCAACGCCTAGTGCTTCTGCTGACCTTTCTATCAATTGACTGCTTTGGATGCTGTTGTATAGGTCAAGGTTGTGCCTGAACACAGTTTGCATATTGTCACTGCATACCATCTTCAACGTTACTTTCATCCTGTCCAAGCCTGTTAGCTTGATGCCACCTAATACTGTAATGTGTAGCTTCTCTGCTTTGTAATGCAGTAGTTCGGGATTGTTGGTGATGAGAGTGGGTTTGTGCATCGCTGTAGTGCATTTAACCTTTACGATGTAAAGGTACTGAATAGGGTAAACCAATGCAAACCCTATAAGGTATTTTAACTAACAAAGAAGTTACTTATATTTACGATAACGCTACCGCATAAGGTAGAAGCACTATATTGATATGAGTTTTGGAAGCAGCTTAACCGCCATTAGAAAGGATCGTAAGGTTTCACAGCGTGAATTAGCCATAAAGGCTGGTGTTCATGCTAACCTTATAGGTAGATATGAAAGAGAGGAAGCTATACCATCAGTCGACGTTGCAAGCAAGATAGCTGATGCGTTAGGCGTATCATTGGATTACTTGGTAGGCAAGGCAGAGCAGCAAATAGATCAAGCCATTCTAAACAAGGTATTAAGCATCCAACAACTCCCTGATGAAGATAAAGAACACATCATGTACTCCATTGATGGCCTTATCCAACATGCTAAAACAAGGATGGCTTATAAGAAGTAAGTAAAGCCAAGCTGATAGCCTGGCTTTATCTTCGCTCCTATACAGCCGGAGAGTTAATGATATATTGGTTACTTTTTGGCTATTAAAGCAAACTTGCCGATTATCGTTTTCTTATCATTCCTTGAAAGACTATAACCATTCTGCACTTGCCACTCTAATATTGAAGCTTTAGGGAGTGTTTTAAAATCCACTATAATTGCGTCTTCCGATGCCCTTCGGAAATAGCCATCTGCGTTTAGTCCTATCATCCATGTATCCCTATAATTCTTTAGACATTCTTTATCTGTTACTACTAATAACTGGTAACCATGATCTTGAACTTTTGCTTTTTCGTTACTCGGGCCATCACCACGCCACATTTGTTCCAACCATGCGGACTTGATCGTGATTGATAAAGAATCATTAATCTTAATCGGGTTTGTTTGGCCAATGTATTCCTTTACGAACACACCCCTTTTCTTTGAGTCCTTGATATCACTGCTCGCAGATAACATACCGTTAATTGCATTTTCATGACAGGAATATATTGAAATGAATAGCAGGAGAATGAAAAGGTGTTTACTATGCTTTATTAAGTTCATATTTTATTGGTTTGGTAAAACTTTGGGGTCTGATAACTTTCCTACAGTGATGTTTGTTTTCTTTTCGGGAGTTGATGATGTGTAGACAAAATGTATTATTCTACCTCCGGGATTATCTTTTATAATAGCTAAAAATCTTGCATTAGGTATTGGGGATAAATATTGTTGTGAACCACCATATGGCGGTGGCGCATGATTCGATTGATATCCTGGGTTGCGCCCTGCGGCTGTTAATGAATTTGAAGCTACGTCAATACAGCTATTGGCTAATACGTTGTATGGCTCCAATATTGTTTGTTCTGCCGCCAATTCCATTTTATGATCTGTCGCGTCATCTGTTTTTAATTCATAAGCAGTTTGGTAGGCCCCATCTTTATCTTTATTGTCGTCACTTTTTAAAAATTCATCTAACGTGTCATAGTGTCGACCAATGACCGGATTTTTATTAGATGGCCCTAACGCTCCGCCCTTTTCTGTAGTGCCATTTTTCGAGTAGAAATTATAACCTTTCTTTGAATTACCGATCAGCACTGCGGCGTGCCCTAAGTCGTGAACATGAGTAGGGGCACTAAGCACTATCAAATCTCTACCATCAGGATCTATTGATTTTATCGGATTATTATCCACATAACCATAAGGCGTGATAGCTTTGTAACTTATTGCGTGTGGATCCACACTTGTCCACCTTGCAATTACCGGATCGTAAAACCGTGCACCGTAATCGTATAGCCCCTTGTAACTTTTAAGATTTTTCCTGGTTTTTCAGCTTGCACGTTTTCGGTGCTATAAAGAACGTTTAGGCTCGTAAAGTTAACAGATATTTTTTTTCTTACAAGCCCAAGTTGTTGGTTGATTTTTACCACACAGGCCTGCCGGGTTGGTTATTTTTTGAAGATTCTGTTGGGTAAGGGCGGCGTTTTTTTTAAGATAAAGTTAGTGGGTGATGCTTATTAAGTGCCTCTTTCAGGTCTTCCAGATTGGTGGTTTTATATCTTTCAGTTGAACTTACATAGCGGTGCCCGGCCATATATTGAACAGTACGCAGGTTCTTTTCTTTCAGCCATTCCGTGATCACACTCTGCCTGATCTGTTTTGCGTGTTTGTATTTGGGGTTGAGTTTCCGGAGCGCGTAGTTAAGGTGTAAAAGGCTGTTTTTGATGTCTTCCTGGGCGTTAATGCTGATAAACAAACGCTCAATTTCCTGTTCATCTTTGTAATGATTCGGCTTTCGCCCTGGTCGTTCGGCCAGGCGCTCAGCCAGTATTTTCGGACGGATCACTAACAGGTATTCGTGCAGTTCGAGGATTTGGTGGGGCTGCAATGGAAGTAACCGGCCCAGCTGCCTGCCGGTTGCAGGGATATGGATTTTACCCTCTCTTAGTTTCAGATGTTCAGGGCGCAGATGGCTCAGTTCATCCCGCGTAACACCCTGATAAACAAGCAAGCCAATGATCACTTTATTGCGGTAGGTACGATTGTCGGTGACCTGGTAACTTTCATATAGCGCCTCCATTTCAGGCATGGTTAACAGGTCGTGTGGGAGGTTTCTGACCGTGCCTTTGAGTATGATTCCCGCTGCCGGATTGATGCCTATTTCCTGTTCCTGTTGCAGGTGGGAGAAGTAATACCGTAAGGTCCGCATGATCTGATTGATCAGCTTTATACTGAAGCCTTTCTGCCTGAGCTGGTCGGCAAACTCCATCACATCGGCATGGGTAAGCTGCGCTAAGTCGAGGCTTTGGCCGGTTAACCATTCGTGGAATGTGGCTGTATAGTTGATGGTTTGGTGGATATAGCTATGGCTGAACTGCTCTTGTTTCAGGTAAGCCCGGAAAGGTTCTAAAGCTGCCAGCGTAGCCGGAGCGAACTCATATTTTTTGTTCATGCTGAAGATGGGTGTAGATCTGCGTACTTTCCATGCTGCCATGCCCTAAAAAGCGTTGTATCTGTTCCAGCTGCATACCTGAATGCAGCAGGTGGCTGGCAATACTGTGCCGCAGGGTATGCAGACCAACGGGTTTAAGAATGGCCGCAGCCTTTTTTAAGGTCTGTAAACGATCATAACAGGTTTGGCCGGTGAGCCTTTTGCCACTGACGTTAAGCAGTAAAGCATCCTCTTTTTTATCACCGGCGAAGTGCGGACGGGCATACAGGATATAGTTCTCCAGATCGGTTTTAGCAGTACCGGCCAGTGGTACATAACGCTCTTTATAGCCTTTCCCTTTGCGGACGTAAACCAATTCTTTGTCGGGCAGAATGTCCCGGACGTTGACATTTATAGCTTCATTTTTTCGCAACCCGCAGCCGTAATATAAGGCAAGCATCGCTCTGTCCCTCAGCCCATATATATCATCTTTAACCAGATCATACAGCTTGCTGATCTCAGCCAGGGTGAGTATGCTTTTGATATTGGTGCTTTTGCCTTTGATGCGGAGTTTTACCGTAAAGCTGGGCTGGCCGCTCTCCATCAGGTAACGGCTGAACTTACGGATCACCTGTAAGTGTTTCCGGATATAGTTGAGGCTGATCGCACCGGCAGCGGTTTGGCTTGGCCTTTCGTGCAGATATTCCAGGTATTTTTTAAGGTGTTCAGGCTGTATATCATGCGGATGGTCGCAGCCCTGGGCTTCTAAGTAAAGCAGGAACTCGGCCAGCATTTTAGGCATATCGCGGGGACTGGTAGGTTCAAAGTTTAGTATCCTGAGCCATTGAGTGAACCCGGCATGCAGCCGGATATACAGCGGATTTTTTAAGGTGCCTTGCATTTTCTATTGTTGTTGGGCTACTGCGGTTTTCTTGCTGGTTTTCTGCGTGTTATGTAACCCATCGGGGCTGTGGGATACACCTGGGCTACTATGATTTACCTTACGTATCTCGGTAAGGATATTCTCCATCATTTCGTGGGCATCATTGGTCAGGGTTTCCAGATCATCCCAGCTTTGTACCTTGTATTCAAAACCTTTATAGCGGCTACCGCGCGCAATCTTGATATAACCCATCCGTTCCAGTTCATACAGGTAACGAGCCAAGCTACTTGGGCTGAGCCGAAAGACCGGGCGCACTTCTTTGCTGTAAAAGGTTTCGCTGTCGTTTTGCCGAAGCCAGGCTTTCAGCTTTTCAAAGAATGAACGGCAGGCATCGTTCAACTCATCGCTCTTTTTAAGCAGGGTCGTTTCGAGCAGCGAAAAGGCGACCTCAATATCTTCAATCGTGGTTTCCACGTACTGCTCACCGGTGGTGGTATCGGTTTGCAGTTCCCGCTGGTATTGATGGTAGAACGTAATAGTTTCGGTGAATAAGAGCAGCAGCAGCATGGTGCGCCTGGGTTTGAAGATGGCCTCCGGCAGTTGCAGGTAGGTAGCAAAAGGATTTTTAACGCCCACCGGCTGCAGAAGCCGTTGCACGTTCTTAAGCTGTTCACGCACGTTGCGCTCGGCCTGGTGATCAAGCAGCCCGGCGCTTTGCCTGCGCTGGTAATCCATGATCTTTTTATCCTGCTCAGGGCTATCGTCTGTGTAGAGCAGGATACAGCGGTTGGCGTTATCTTCGTAAAGCTGTTCGCGGGTGGTACACCCGCTGACACAAACAGGGCCTTCGACATTCAGGGTAACCGTTTTCAGGTTACCCTTACTGTCCTTTAGGGTGACGGTCTTACTGATCCGTCGCTTGCTTTGCAGTTCCCGGAGCGGGTACAGCACGTTATCCGCGCCGTCCATATCCTCAATCAGCAGCAACTTATTTTTAAGCTCATCCTTACCGAAGTAGTAAAAAGCGTTCATCGATAGCATGGTGATCTCCAGCTTATCTTCTTCCGGGATCAGTTCGCTGACCCTTTCCTGTAACCAGGTCTTGCCGGTGCCGGATGGCCCCAGGCACATCAGGTGCAGCGGTGTATTGCGCTTTCTTGAAGTATAGATCAGGTAAGCGATCAGGCTGTTTACTTCTTCGCCAACAATACCGCTGGCCGAGATCGCCTGCCGGGTCCGTCCGAGCAGGCCGGGTGCTTTGAGGTATTGCATGGCAATCTTACGTTCGGCCTCGGTAAGCTGTTTCTTTTCTGCCTGTTTAGGCTTCATGGCTTCCAGCCGTTCGGATCGGTAATCTTCCAGGGCAGTAGTCAGGCGGCTGATGACTTTTCCCAGTTCAGCGGCAGCCACGTCTAACGCCTCAGCTGACTTTTCAATCAGGTGTTCTGCCTGAACGCTGTTGTACAGGTCGAGGTTGTGGCGAAAGGCCTTGTTGGTGTTGCCACCGCAGACCATCTTCAATGTTACTTTTAAGCGGTCAAAGCCGGTCAGTTTAATGCCACCCAGGACGGTTATATGTAGCTTGCCATCGATGTATAACAGTAGTTCTGGATTCTCCGTAATAAGCTTAGGTACTATATTCATTGCAGGATTGATTATATAATGCGTTTTAATTCTGCAATGATAACTATGGTGATTGCAGATTAGCAAGTGATACTCATTTGTATTTTACCACGCACTATATGTATCATTCTTAGTATTTTTGATGGAATAGGATTAAAGGAATAATGAGTTTAGGAACCCGGATCAAAGAGTTACGTACCCAAAAAAGATTGAAGCAGTCAGAGCTGGCTGAGATCGTCGGCCTGAACTCCTATGTGCAGATTGGCCGCTATGAGATAGGCAAGGCCAAACCCGCAGCAGATATGCTTTCCAAGCTGGCCAAAGCGCTGGATACTACTACCGATTACCTGGTGAATGATGATGTAAATGATGCATCCGTAGCAGCCCAATTAACTGATCGGGAGCTGCTTAGACAGTTTAAGGAAGTGGAGTTATTTAGTCCGGAGGACAAGCATTTGGTGAAGACTTTTATTGATGCCTTTATCACCAAAAGGCATATTCAGGAATATGTTAAGTAAGAAGTTATAAAAACTAACAAAGCCCCAAATTGGGGCTTTGTTAGTTACAATTATCTTGTTTTTTCTTCGACTTTAGAGGTTTGCCAGCGGATACTATCTTAAGCTTCAGTTGTTAATTCAATAGGTCATAAAGCACCCATTTCATTAATAGAGACAGAAACGATATTGATATTTTTTTTATAACGCTTTACTTTCAATTTAGTGTCGAAGTAAGTATATAAACTATCATTATGCATTTTGTTAAGATTATAGTCTGTAATATGAACTTTAACTGAAGGATTACTATGAAGCATACTACCACTATCCACTTGGGCAAGTATCGTATCGGAACTTTCTTTCCAGATCAAATCTACTCCAGATGAAGTATTGGTTGTTTCTATATAAGCGTGATCCAAAGACGGCTTAAACAAACCATAATACTTACCTGCAATAATGTAACATTTATTGTTATAGGTTTTCCAAACGGTAACATTTTTACCGTTTGGAAAAGGAACAAACTTTCTTGATTCTCCATACCATACTGATATACAGATTACTAATCCCAAAAAGAACAAAAGTATTTTTTTCATTTGTTTCTATGTTAATGAACTGGTAAACCAGGCTCTATCTTGAATAAAGACTTAAAGGGATGCTGTGTATTAAACATATTTACCCCTAAGCCGTATCCTACTCTTTCTGCCATTTGTGTGGTTTGGCCCTCTGTTGCAATTTGTCCTTGTTGCTTGCTTTGCAATGCATCAAAGCCTAATCTTGCATCGCTCCAACTCATTCCGTTACTTCCAGCCACAAATCCGGCCCCTATATTTCCTATGTCACGAGCAGACGCAATTGTTGGAAGTCCGCCACCACCACTTAAACCTGGAACTCCATCAACAGTACCGCCCCGGTAACTATAAGCAGCTTGGTCACCCTTTGCAACATTACCTTTCATCCAGTTTGCTTCTCCGTTGGGGCCATTTGTTTTAAAATCATATTTCTGACCTCCTTTAGCGTTATTCATATAACTGAAAAGACCCAATTTTTTATCTCCCATAAGATTATTTAGGAAGTTCTGACCTGACTTATCTGAAAGATTAATGGTCGCTCCAACTACAGCTTTACCATTATCACCTAAAAACGAATGATCTGTAACCGTTTGACCAATCACTTGACCAGTTCGCTGTCCATCTGAATTTTGCACATAGACCTTTTTATCACCATCAGCTTTAGCAGCAACAACCTTATAAGTACCGTCACTATTTTGGGTAACATCTGTTGAAAACATTCCATCAGGATCAATAAACCTAATAGGATTATCATTGCCGTAAACAAAAGGAGAGAACTTTCTATTCAGTTCAGCTTTTGGATCAATCGATGTCATCCTTCCAATTACAGGGTCGTAGAAACGTGCACCGTAATCGTATTGGCTGCCACAAAGTTTTTACGTTTGTGTATATTTTCCATTTTGCACTTTTTCAGTGCCATAAAGAACGTTTGTAACAGTAAAGATAAGCGTAAGTTTTTCATTTGCAAGGTCGTTGGTTGATGGTTTTTGTGGCCGGGATTGACCGGGTTGGTTGATCATCTGTCGCAGCAAAGGTAGCCTCCGAAGCCAGTGCAGTAAAGGGACTTTCGCGGCATAAACCCGCAAGGCATTCACCCACAGGCCATTTATTCCACGTTCCCTTGACTGCCCCGCCTTCTCCCGCTTTTGGTTGCTTAACAGAAGATCACCTGATGATCAGGTGAGGTTTAAGGGGTGAAACTTATTAAGCGCATCTTTCAGGTCTTCCAGGTTGCTGGTCTGGTAACGCTCGGTGCTGCTGATATAGCGGTGCCCCGCCATGTATTGAACCGTGCGCAGGTTCTTTGCTTTCAGCCATTCCGTGATCACGCTTTGCCTGATCTGCATCCCGTGTTTATACTTCGGGTTGATCTTTCGCAAAGCATAGTTAAGGTGCAACAGGCTATTTTTAAGGGTTTCCTGCCCATTCATCGTAACAAAAAGCCGCTGTACATCTTCCACCGCTTTATACTTGTCCGGCTTCCTGCCGGAGCGTTCGGTCATACGTTCAGCCAGTATCTTAGGCCGAACGATCAGTATATATTCCTGTAGGTCTAAGATTTGGTGAGGTTCAAGGCTAAGTACGCGGCTATTCAGCTTACCCGTTTGAGGGATGTGTATTTTACCGTCCCGTAGTTTCAGGTGTTCAGGGCGCAACGTTTCCAGTTCTTCCCGCGTTAATGCCTGGTAAACAAACAAGCCTACAATGACCTTATTACGGTGGGTTCGCTCGTCGGTTATCGGGTAACTTTCGTAAAGTGCTTCTAACTCCGGTTGGGTTAACAGATCGTGGGGAACGTGCCTGATCGTGCCTCTTAGGATAATACCCGCTGCGGGGTTATGTGTGGCCTGCCCGGCATGTTGCAGCCACGTGTAGTAATACCTGACGGCCAGCATTACCCTGTTAATGAGCCTGATCGTATAGCCGTCCTGTTTAAGCTGATCGGCAAACTCCAATACATCTGCATGGGTAACCTGTGTGGCGGCCAGGCTTTCTTTCTCTATCCATTCCAGGAAGATGCCCGCATAGTTGCTGTTCTGCCGGATATAGTTTTTGGCGTAATGTTCTTCCTGTAAATAGGTTTGGTAACTGTCCAAAGCCGCCTGTATGGCCGGGGTGAACTCATATCTTTTGTTCATGCTTCAGATGGGTGTAGATCTGCGTACTTTCCATGCTGCTATGCCCTAAAAAGCGCTGGATCTGCTCTAAAGCCATACCTGAATGCAGTAAATGACTGGCAATGCTGTGGCGTAGCGTATGCAAGCCTGCTGGCTTCTTGATCTTTGCGATGTCCTTTAACTTTTGCAGGCGTTCGTAGGCCATGTGACCGCTTAACCTTTTGCCGTTTACATTCAATAACAAAGCATCCTCCTTTTTATCCGTGGCCAAAAGTGGGCGGCCATACACGATATAGTTCTCCAGATCGGCTTTGGCCGTTCCGGCCAGCGGCACGTAACGCTCTTTATAGCCTTTGCCTTTACGCACGTAAACCAGTGCCTTATCTAACAGGATGTCTTTAACATTGATATTGGCCCCCTCGTTTTTACGCAGGCCGCAGCCGTAGTACAAGGCCAGGATAGCTTTATCCCGCAAGCCCAGGGGCGTTTCATCTTTGACAGCTTCGTATAAGCTGCTGATCTCGGCCAGGCTAAGGATGGATTTCACGTTGGAGCTTTTGCCTTTGATGCGCAGCTTTACCGTAAAGCTTTCCTGCCCGCTTTCGGTCAGGTAGCGGCTGAACTTGCGGATCACCTGTAAGTGCTTACGGATGTAGTTCAGGCTGATTGCACCGGCGGCGGTTTTGCTTGGCCGCTCGTGCAGGCGTTCCAGGTATTTTTTCAAATGCTCCTGCTGGATGTCATGCGGGCGATGGCAGTTATTATCTTGCAGGTAGATCAGGAACTCGGTCAGTATCTTAGGCATATCGCGCGGACTGGTGGGTTCAAAGTTGAGGATGCGCAGCCATTGGGTAAAGCCTGCATGCAGGCGAATATAGAGCGGATTATATAGGGTGGCTTGCATTTTCTGTTAGTCGTGGGTTACTGGTTGTTCGCCACTGATTTTCTGCATTTTATGTAACCCACTAAGGCTTTGGGTTACCGGTGGGATACGGGTTACTAACTGAATGTTTTCCAGGATTGATCTGACCATGCTTTGCGCATCGCTGGCTAAGTTTTCGAGGTCGTTCCAGCTTTGTATTTTATACTCAAAGCCTTTGTAGCGGCTGCCACGGGCGATCTTGATATAGCCCATCCGTTCCAGTTCATACAGGTAACGCCCTATACTGCTCGGGCTTAACCGGTATGCGGCACGTACTTCCTTGCTGTAAAAAGTATCGGTGTCCTTTTCTTTCAGGTAGATTTTAAGCTTTTCAAAGAAGCCCCGGCAGGCATCGTTTAACTCGTCGCTCTTTTTAAGCAAAGTGGTTTCCAGTAAGCTAAAAGCGGCCTGTATGTCCTCAATCGTGGTTTCAATATACTGCTCCCCGGTGTCCTCGTCCGTTTTCAGTTCCCTTTGGTACTGGTGGTAGTAGGTGATCGTTTCGGTAAACAGCAAAAGCAATAGCATGGTGCGCCGTGGCTTAAAAACAGCCTCCGGCAGTTGCAGGTATGGGGCGTAAGGATTTTTAACGCTGACAGGTTTTAAAAGGCGCTGTGCGTTTTTAAGCTGCTCGCGTACTTTCTTTTCTGCGTGCTGATCGATCAGGCCTGCGCTCATTTTACGCTGGTAGTCCATGATCTTCACGTCCTGCTCCGGGCTGTTATCCATGTAAAGCAGGATGCAGCGGTTCGCATTGTCCTCATACATCTGCTCCCTGGTGGTGCAGCCGCTGATACAAACAGGCCCCTCTACTTGCAGGGTGATGGTTTTTGGGTTGCCCTTGCTGTCTTTCAGCGTTACCGTTTTGCTGATCTTACGCTTGCTTTGCAGTTCCCTGATCGGGTACAGCACATCTTCTGCGCCGTCCATATCTTCAAGCAACAGCAGCTTGTATTTCAATTCATCCTTGCCGAAGTAGTAAAAGGCGTTTACGCTGAGCGTAGTGATTTCCAGTCTATCTTCTTCGGGTATCAGTTCGCCAACTTTTTCCTGTAACCAGGTCTTGCCGGTGCCGCTGGCACCCAGGCATAACAAGTGTAACGGCGTTTCACGGGTACGCGAGGTATAAATGAGATAAGCGATCAAGGCGTTGGTTTCTTCGCCCACGATACCGCTCTGGCCGATGGCCTGCTTTGTCCGGCCTAACAGGTCAGGGCTTTTTAAGTAAGCTATGGCGGCTTTGCGCTCGGCATCGGTAAGCTGTTTCTTTTCCGGCTGCTTGGGCTTCATCGCCTCCAATCGCTCTGATCGGTACTGCTCTAAGGCAGTGGTCAGCCCGGTTATGGCCGTGCTGATCTCGCGGGTGCCGGTGTCGAGTGCATCGGCTGACTTCTCGATCAGCTGCTCGGTTTGAATGCTGTTGTAAAGGTCTAAGCTATGACGAAAGACGTTTTGCTTATCATCCGTATTCACCAGTTTAAGCGTTACTTTCAGACGGTCAAACCCGGTCAGCTTGATGCCGCCCAATACGGTGATGTGCAGCTTGCCGTCTAAGTACAATAGCAGTTCCGGGTTGTCTGTGATCAGTTGCGTTTTAGCCATGAATAAAGTTTATAGCTTATTAATCAAACACCAAAGCTATCATATTTGATTAATTAATCAAATATGATACGTATTTCAATTTACGTTTGAATAATTTATCAAAAGTGGCAATAGGATCACATAATATATTTTACGTGTGTTATTTGCTCTGTCATATTAAAAGGGTTGATTTGGCGATCTTATACACGAATATCGGCCTTGACTTATCGATTAAGACCGATAGTTCTTATATTTGATATATTAGTCAATTTTCATTTACTTACCCAATGGAACAATTTGAATAATCAATCATCAATAGCGAAATTAGATGTGCTATTAAGCATTTACATGAACATTGGCGACCAGATAAAAAAGATAAGAACGGCTAAGAATCTCTCACAGAAAGAGGTGGCTTTATCTTTGGATATGGATCAGGCACAATTTTCACGAATTGAGAACGGCAAAACAGATCCTGCTTTCTCTACCATTGAGAAAGTGGCCCAGGCCTTAGGTGTTGGCCTTGCTGAACTGGTGAATGTTGAAGAAGATATTCTGGAAGTGAACTCTTATGATAAATCGATCATTGAGAAAATGGCTTTGATCGATCAGTTAGAAGAAAAAGAGAAGTCAGCCTTTTTTACAATATTGGATGCCCTGGTATCTAAAAAAAGGTTAAAGGAATCGCTTTCTAACGCGCTCAACTTAGCATAAACAAACAAAGCCCCGATTCGGGACTTTGTTTGTTTATTTATCAGCCTATTTCAATAATATAACTTTTGAAGAAGCATCTACATTACCACAATAAGATTTACATTTACTCAACGATTTATCGGGTGCAAAATCAATTACAAGCTTAGTGCTATCCTGCTTTGATAGCCTACAGATCAGGTACTTGTCCAAGTAAGTGAGGCTTTTCTTTTTGCTTGTACTTAAATATGTAATTCTAAAACTTTTTTGACTTTTAAAGTCCAAATCCGTTTTAATTAAGCTTAGACCATCAATAAAGTAGACATAGCTATTCATAATCAATGGATTGCAAGTATTTTTCAGTTGTCTTGAAAAAGCTTTAACCGAGTTGTTATTTAAGTTAAGAATATATCCGTTACCTTCATTATTGCCATCTTCATCGACATATGTAAATATTGAAAACAGCAGGTAATCTTTATCAATGAACACTTTACTTATTCCTTTAATGTGTTTTTTCGACAGTATTAATTTACCTTTTATGTTAACCAATAAAGTATAAGAGTCTTCCGATTCTTCTTTTACAATTAGTTTTATTCCTTTTGAAATTATATTGATTGTGTTATTATCATCGAAATCAAGCACTTTTGTTCCACCATAATTTGTAAGATTAAAAGTCGAAGTATCTTTATTTTTCAGAAAATCAGATACACTCGACAAGTACAGGCGAGAATTTGATTTTAAAACCCCATTACTCAATTTATCGCCCTGAGCTACTGCACTATAAAGTACAAAAAGCCCTAATATAATTCCTATTTTTTTACTACTTATCATCCTTTTTCTTTTTATCCTGTATTGTTTTAAGATAATCTTTTACTGCTTGAACTTCGCTGTCGGACAACCTGGTTCCATGAACTGTGACATCCGTTCCGTTAACATTAACTGTTAACGTTACGTCAGTTTCTTTACTGGGATCATATATGGGTAACCCATTAACCCCTCCTTTATTCGCATAATCATTTTTATTAGTGTTATATGCATCTTGAAAAGAACCATAACCATAATCTCGGGCATCTTGTTCAAAGTGAGGATAATCTTTTAATCCATACCGCCAATCAAAATTACTTACACCCTCCCCATATTGGCCTACTTCAGTCTTATAGGCGTTCAAAGATTCACTTTTTTGCGAATCTTTATCTTCGTAATAGGCTTTTTTAACTCCAAAATCTAAAGCAAATCCTTGTTGATGCCTACTTTTACCAACTTTAGCCTTAAGCCCCCCTGAGCCGGAAACATTTCTTTGTTGATCATCTGTCCTGTAACTTTCAGTCACTACCGCTCCATATGTATCATACATTTTCCATGCAAAATCATAGGCTTGCTTTGCTATTTTGGAATCAACAACAGCATATTTTGTTCCTCCATTTCCATTGGGCACCGGGATTCTAATTAAATCTTTCCCTGTCGGATCAATAAAGCTCATTGGATTGTCGCCAACATAAGCGTAAGATGACAGGCCTGCGTACTTTTCTGCATGAGGGTCAATAGTTGTCATTCTTCCAATTACCGGATCATAAAAGCGCGCGCCATAATCGTATAGCCCCTTGTAACTTTTAAGATTTTCCCTGGTTTTTCAGCTTGCACGTTTTCGGTGCTATAAAGAACGTTTAGGCTCGTAAAGTTAACAGATATTTTTTTTCTTACAAGCCCAGGTTGTTGGTTGATTTTTACCACACAGGCCTGCCGGGTTGGTTATTTTTTAAAGATTCTGTTGGGTAAGGGCGGCGTTTTTTTTAAGATAAAGTTAGTGGATGATGCTTGTTAAGCGCCTCTTTTAGGTCTTCCAGATTGGTGGTTTTATACCTTTCAGTTGAACTTACATAGCGGTGCCCGGCCATATATTGAACAGTACGCAGGTTCTTTTCTTTCAGCCATTCCGTGATGACACTCTGCCTGATCTGTTTTGCGTGTTTGTATTTAGGGTTGAGTCTTCGAAGCGCGTAGTTAAGGTGTAAAAGGCTGTTTTTGATGTCTTCCTGGGCATTTATGCTGATAAACAAACGCTCAATTTCCTGTTCATCTTTGTAATGATTCGGCTTTCGCCCTGGTCGTTCGGCCAGGCGCTCGGCCAGTATTTTCGGACGGATCACCAACAGGTATTCATGCAGTTCGAGGATTTGGTGAGGCTGTAATGGAAGTAACCGGCCCAGTTGTCTGCCAGTTGCGGGGATATGGATTTTGCCCTCTCTTAGTTTCAGATGTTCAGGGCGCAGATGGCTCAGTTCATCCCGCGTAACACCCTGATAAACAAGCAAGCCAATGATCACTTTATTGCGGTATGTACGATTGTCAGTGACCTGGTAACTTTCATATAGCGCCTCCATTTCAGGCATGGTTAACAGGTCGTGCGGGAGGTTTCTGACCGTACCTTTGAGTATGATTCCCGCTGCCGGATTGATGCCAATCTCCTGTTCCTGTTGCAGGTGCGAGAAGTAATATCGCAAAGTCCGCATGATCTGGTTGATTAGCTTGATGCTAAAGCCTTTCTGCCTGAGCTGGTCGGCAAACTCCATCACATCGGCATGGGTAAGCTGCGCTAACTCCAGGCTTTGGCCGGTTAACCATTCGTGGAATGTAGCTGTATAGTTGATGGTTTGATGGATGTAGCTGTGGCTGAACTGCTCTTGTTTCAGATATTCCCGGAAAGGTTCTAAAGCGGCCAGCGTAGCCGGGGCGAACTCATATTTTTTGTTCATGCTGAAGATGGGTGTAGATCTGCGTACTTTCCATGCTGCCATGCCCTAAAAAGCGCTGTATCTGTTCCAGTTGCATGCCGGAATGAAGCAGGTGGCTGGCAATACTGTGCCGCAGGGTATGCAGGCCCACAGGTTTTTGGATAGTCGCCGCTTTTTTCAGTGTTTGTAAACGGTCATAGCAGGTTTGACCAGTGAGCCTTTTGCCACTAACATTGAGCAGTAAAGCATCCTCTTTTTTATCACCGGCGAAGTGCGGACGGGCATACAGAATGTAGTTCTCCAGATCGGTTTTAGCAGTACCCGCCAGTGGCACATAACGCTCTTTATAACCTTTCCCTTTGCGGACGTAAACCAGTTCCTTATCGGGCAGAATGTCCCTAACATTGACGTTTATAGCTTCATTCTTTCGTAACCCGCAGCCATAATACAGGGCAAGCATCGCCCTGTCCCTTAGCCCGTATATATCATCTTTAACCACACAATAAAGCTTGCTGATCTCGGCCAGGGTCAATATACTTTTGATATTGGTGCTTTTGCCTTTGATACGCAATTTCACGGTAAAGCTGGGCTGGCCGCTCTCCATCAGGTAACGGCTGAACTTGCGGATCACCTGTAAGTGTTTCCGGATATAGTTCAGGCTGATCGCACCGGCAGCGGTCTGGCTTGGCCTTTCATGCAGATATTCCAGGTATTTTTTAAGGTGATCTGGCTGAATATCGTGTGGATGGTCGCAGTTTTGGGCTTCTAAGTAAAGAAGGAACTCGGCCAGCATTTTGGGCATATCGCGGGGACTGGTAGGTTCAAAGTTGAGTATCCGCAGCCATTGAGTGAACCCGGCATGCAGCCGGATATACAGCGGATTTTTTAGGGTGCCTTGCATTTTCTATTGTTGTTGGGCTACTGCGGTTTTCTTGCTGGTTTTCTGCGTGTTATGTAACCCATCGGGGCTTTGGGCTACACCTGGGCTACTATGATTTACCTTACGTATCTCAATAAGGATATTTTCCATCATTTCATGGGCATCATTGGTCAGGGTTTCCAGATCATCCCAGCTTTGTACCTTGTATTCAAAGCCTTTATAGCGGCTGCCGCGCGCGATCTTGATATAACCCATGCGTTCCAGTTCATACAGGTAACGGCTCAAACTGCTTGGGCTGAGCCGAAAGACGGGACGTACTTCCTTGCTGTAAAAGGTTTCGCTGTCGTTTTGCCGAAGCCAGGCTTTCAGCTTTTCAAAGAATGAACGGCAGGCATCGTTTAGCTCGTCACTCTTTTTAAGGAGGGTGGTTTCCAGCAGCGAAAAGGCAACCTCAATATCTTCAATCGTGGTTTCCACATACTGCTCACCGGTAGTGGTATCAGTTTGCAGTTCCCGCTGATACTGGTGGTAGAACGTTATCGTTTCGGTAAACAACAAGAGCAGCAGCATGGTGCGCCTGGGCTTAAAGATAGCCTCCGGCAGTTGCAGGTAAGTAGCAAAAGGGTTTTTAACGCCGACCGGCTGCAGCAGGCGCTGGACATTCTTCAGCTGTTCACGAACGTTGCGCTCGGCCTGGTGATCAAGCAGCCCGGCGCTTTGCCTGCGCTGGTAGTCCATGATCTTTTTATCCTGCTCTGGGCTATCATCCGTGTAGAGCAGGATACAGCGGTTGGCGTTATCTTC
The DNA here is from genome assembly GCF_003633615.1 of Mucilaginibacter gracilis. Lineage (NCBI taxonomy): Bacteria > Pseudomonadati > Bacteroidota > Sphingobacteriia > Sphingobacteriales > Sphingobacteriaceae > Mucilaginibacter > Mucilaginibacter gracilis. The sequence continues at coordinate 5,187,019 of NZ_RBKU01000001.1, forward strand.
GTAAAGCTGTTCGCGGGTGGTACACCCGCTGACACACACGGGGCCTTCGACATTAAGCGTAACTGTTTTCAGGTTACCCTTGCTGTCTTTCAGGGTCACCGTTTTACTGATCCGTCGCTTGCTTTGCAGTTCCCGGAGCGGGTACAGCACGTTATCCGCGCCGTCCATATCCTCGATTAGCAGCAACTTATTTTTAAGCTCATCCTTACCGAAGTAGTAAAAAGCGTTCATGGACAGCATGGTGATCTCCAGCTTGTCTTCTTCCGGGATCAGCTCGCTGACCCTTTCCTGTAACCAGGTCTTACCGGTTCCGGAAGGCCCCAGGCACATCAGGTGCAGCGGTGTATTCCGCTTTCTGGAGGTATAGATCAGGTAGGCGATCAGGCTGTTCACTTCCTCGCCAACTATGCCGCTGGCAGAGATGGCCTGCCGGGTCCGTCCGAGCAGGCCTGGCGCTTTAAGGTATTGCAGGGCAATCTTACGTTCGGCCTCGGTAAGCTGTTTCTTTTCTGCCTGTTTAGGCTTCATGGCTTCCAGCCGTTCGGATCGGTAATCTTCCAGGGCAGTAGTCAGGCGGCTGATGACTTTCGCCAGTTCAGCGGCAGCCACATCTAATGCCTCGGCTGACTTTTCAATCAGGTGTTCTGCCTGAACACTGTTGTACAGGTCGAGGTTGTGGCGAAAGGCTTTGTTTGTGTTGCCACCACAGACCATCTTCAATGTTACTTTTAAGCGGTCAAAGCCGGTCAGTTTGATACCGCCCAGGACGGTTATATGCAGTTTACCATCCATGTAAAGTAATAACTCTGGATTATCTATAATTAACTTAGGTACTACATTCATATCTAATTAGATGTTATAATGCTTTTTAGTGCAGCAATAATAATGATGCTATGCTCATAAAAGCAAATGATACCCATTTGTATTTTACCACGCATTTTATGTATCATTCTTAGTATTTTTGAGGTTAAAGGATTAAAGGAAGAATGAGTTTAGGAAGCCGGATCAGGGAGCTACGTACCCAAAAAAGACTAAAACAGGCGGAGCTTGGCGCAATCGTCGGCTTGACGTATGTGCAGATTGGCCGTTATGAGATAGGAAAGGCTAAACCAGCAGCCGATATGCTTTCTAAGTTGGCCAAAGCATTGGATACAACTGCTGACTACCTGGTTAATGATGATGTGAGTGATCCGGCAATAACGGCACAATTGACCGACCGGGAACTGCTTAAACAGTTTAAAGAAGTAGAGTTATTGAATGCTGAAGATAAGCATATTGTAAAGGTTTTTATCGATGCCTTTCTAACTAAAAGGCACATACAGGAATATGTAAAGTAAATGAAAAAAGCCCCTTAAAAGCACGAATGGTCGGAAGATTAACTCTTCCGACTTTTTTGTTTTCAGAGAGGTTTTGTTTTTTATTTAACTATCTGATTATCAATTATTTGTTTGTTTTTCTTAATGATTTTAGGTATATTAAATGCTGTAAATCAATAAGATATGGCCATTTTTAAAGATCATAGCGTCACCGTAAAACAGCTCTTAGGCTTCATTCCTGAAGCATTGATAGCAAATTTGTCACTCACAACCAAGATCGATCATTACGCAAAGGTTTTGCATGGCAATAAGTTGTTTTATTTGCTGCTGTACGGAATTTTGGAAAATGACAGGCTTAGCCAGAGAAGTCTTGAGGATACCTTTAACGATTCCATGTTCAAGTTGCTTTTTAACCTTGATGAAGATGAAAAGGTGCGCCGGAGTTCTATCTCGGAAAGATTATCTAAAGTTGACCCGGATTATTTCAGGCAGATCTACGAATTTATCTATGAGCAGTTTTCCGCGGCTTACACTTTAACAGAAAGAAAGCAATATAACCTGATCCGTGTAGACAGTACAATAGTTAGTGAAACCGCCGGAAAGTTAACCGAAGGCATCGCCCTTTCCGGCAGCAGTAAGAAAGCGGTCAAATACAGCCTTGCTTTTGATGGTATACTGCCCGGTCTGGCTCAAGTATTCACCAGCCCAAACTATGGCAACGAAGACAATGCCTTACCGGAAGTAGTCATCTCGCATGTTAAAAAAGAGCCGGGACATCAGAATATCTATGTATTAGACAGGGGACTTCAATCTACCCGGACAATGAAAGCTTTCAGTGAAAGCGAGATAACCTTCATCTGCCGGGCAAAGGAGAACAGGAAGTTCGAGCCTGTAGAATCGCTGATTGTCGAAGGGCAGGACATGGATATGGGGGAATCCATTTTACTAAAAGACAGCATTGTCCGGCTTTATACAGGGATGCCTGTAATCAATAAACGCGGAAACAAACATTACATAGAGATACTGGTCGATCGTCCTTTTCGCCTGGTCATTGTAAAAAGTAAATCTGATGAGGGTAAAGAATACTGGCTGTTAACCAATGAGTTCGACTTATTAGCCAAAGATATCGCACAGGCCTATCGCAGGCGCTGGGATATCGAGGTCTTTTTTCGGTTCCTCAAACAGGAACTCAATGTAAGCCATCTGGTTTCACTTAATAATAACGGCTTACAGGTAATGCTATATATGACACTGATCACCAGCATGCTGCTGTTGATCTATAAAAAGGGCAACGGCATCGGTTACAAAACCGCTAAAAGACGTTTTACAATGGAGGTCAGAGACCTGGCTATCGCACTTATTGTCGTTCAATGTGGAGGTGATCCCGGACTCTTTTTTAAAACATAAAAAAATGGCCGGAATTTCTTCCGACCATTCGTGCCTTAAAAGGGGCTTTCATATTATTACTGATTTTTAACTGTATTGGGGTCTTTTGATATTTTATAATAGTGTCTATTGTTGATAAGAAGGTCAATTTTGTTATTAGCCATATTAACCTTTGATATAATTAGGGGATCTAATTCCTTTGGTGCTATTTCATTGACCTGCTTTATTTTATCATTATCAAAAACAAATAAGTATTCGTCAGTCCCCCCAGCACCTGTTAGTATTTTTCCGCCAACTCTTTCAACTCGGGATAAAATCGTCAAATATAAACCACCTTTATCTAATCGATATTTACCTTTTAGTTTAATGATGCCTCTTGTATCATCTGAAGGATCGTATTGAAAAACAAAAGTACCATCTCCAAAAAAGCTAAAGCATTCTGCATAACCATTTCCAACACGTGGACTGTTTATTTGCCAAACACCTGTAAGGTTTTGTTTGCTTATAGGCAAATCACTTTGGGCATATAATTGACTACCAATGGATTGTATGACTATAATTAATATTATTATTCTTTTCATGATTAAAAGCCTGTTAATGGATTTGTTGTTGGTTTTGGAGCCGGAAGTGATTTCGGGGTAATCGCTGGATTTAATATAAAGTATTGAGTATTAGCCATATTTTTAGAGCCAAAAACAGGCGTTGTGCCATCGCCCTGATTGTTTATATTCAAGAACCCGTTATTACGCCCAATGTTTGCCATTTGCCCTTTATCTTCATTAGCTCCAACTGAGAAAGTTACAACATGGCCATGACCTGCTTCTTTTAACCCCACAATTCCTAATCCGCCTTTATCTGCAACTGCCTGAGCATTGCTTTGATCCGTTTTGATAAAAGTAGTATTACAATTCATTTGGTCAACCATGCTATTAGCCATACCAGTTATAGGTAAACCAGATGAATTATTCGTTGCAGAAGCCACCGTACTGAAGATATTTTGGGTTGCATAATTGCAAAAAGTAGCTCCACCTGGAATTGGATTTAAAGCTGTATTAGACGCATTTAAGTTCTGTTGTTCTTGAATAGCTGTTGTTAAATTTACCGTATTAGATTCAGGTGCAAATGGAACACCAGGATTGGCTTTAGATTGATCGAAACCTGTAAACTCGTAATGCCTGTTTACATCACTTCCTACCTCCTGATATTGAGCTGTTGAACCATCTTCTACGTGTCTTTTATTTCCATCCTCATCCGTAAAGTCACTTGGAACCATACCATCTGGATCAATAAATCTAATCGGATTATTTAAACCATAAGAGTAAGGTGACCACCTTCGATTTAATTCTGCTTTAGGATCAATTGATGTATTACGCCCAATTACAGGGTCGTAGAAACGTGCACCGTAATCGTACTGGCTACCACACTTTTTTTACTGTTTTCCAGGTTTTCGGTTTGCACTTTTTGGGTGCTATAAAGAACGTTTGTAAGGGTAAAGATAAGCGTTAGTTTTGCTTTTGCAAGGCCGTGGGTGCGTTGGTTTTTTTGGTGGGTTGGTGGTTGTTGACCTGGTTAAGCTGACCATCTGTTACCGCAAAGGTAGCCTCCGAACCGGAAGCAGTAAAGGGACTTTCGCGGCATAAACCCACAAGCCTTTCACGCACCAGGCCATTTATTCCACGTTCCCTTGACAGCTCCCGCTTCTCCCGCTTTTGGTTGCTTAACAGAAGATCACCTGAACCCCTATGCTCTTATTTTTATGGTGTGAGATATATAATTACAAAGGTCTTTCAGCAGTTCCCCCGGCGACTTCGGAGCAGTCGGGGCAAGATCGATTGTCGGACAATCGTTTATCTTGCTAAATGCCAAAACGCATTTTTTCGGCATGGCCGCAAGATCTGTTTGTGGCACAAACGTACATCTTGCTAATTTGGAAAAGGCAATTTATTAAGCGTAAAAAAGGCAGACGTTTTCGGGCTGGATGTAAGCGTGGGTTGTGGGTGGATATGTGCGGCTTGCATCCGGCACGTAAACGATCCAACGGGGGTTTGGGGGCTTTGGGAGATAGCCCCAAATTAAACAAAAGGCCTCCATGTGCGGGGGGATTAAGCTTGCTATTACAGGTTGTATAAACCATCATTTGACAGTCCCGGCAGGGTGCTGTCTTCCTTTCTAATGGATTTATCTTATATGCAACAATTCAAACTCCGACTTTCGATCTGCGTTTTTGATACCGTTAGGGCACTTTTTATTTTTGAGGGTGATGTTTTAGCAAGGCTTCTTTCAGTTCTTCCAGGTTACTTTCCCGGTAACGTTCGGTACTGCTGACGTATCGATGGCCGGCCATGTACTGAACTGTCCGCAGGTCTTTTTCTTTTAGCCATTCAGTGATCACACTTTGCCTGACCTGTACCGCATGTTTGTATTTAGGATTGATCCTTTTCAATGCATAGCCCAGGTGCAGCAAGGTGTTTTGTAGGTTTTCAATATCATACCTGCCGGTAAACAAACGTTCTGATTTGCTTTGCAGTTTTGGCCGTATCAGTAAGATATATTCCTGCAGGTCTAAGATCTGATGGGGTTGTAGTGGTAATATCCTGTCGTTCTGCTTACCTGTTTTTGGTACATTGATTTTACCCTCTCTCAATCTCAAATGCTCCGGCCGGATAGTTTCCAGTTCCTCCCTGGTCAATGCCTGGTAAACCAACATGCCTATAATTACTTTATTACGATGGGTTCGTTCGTCTTTGATCTCGTAGCTATGATAAAGTGCTTCCAGGTCTGCTTTTTCTAACAGGTCATGGGGCACAGTTCTGATTGTTCCTTTCAGGCTGATACCTGCTGCCGGGTTGTAACTGATCTGCCTTTCATTTTGCAGGTAAGTGAAGTAATACCTGACCGCTAACATCATTCTATTGATCAGGTTGATATTTTTATTATCCTTTTTTAAGTGGTCTGCAAAGTCCAGTATTTCGGTGTAGGTAATTTGCTCTATAGCCAGGCTTTGTTCAGCCATCCATGCTAAAAAGTAGCTGGCATATTTACGGTGCTGATAAACGGTTTGCGGCTTAAAGCCCGTTCCCTGTAAGTATTCCTCAAACTTGCTCATGCTTTAAGTGGGTATAGATCTGCGTGCTTTCTAAGCTGCTATGGCCTAAAAAGCGTTGGATCTGTTCTAACTTCATTCCTGAATGCAGCAGGTGGCTGGCAATGCTGTGGCGAAGCGTATGCAGCCCTACGGCTTTCTTTAGCCTGGCTTCGGCTCGTAGCTTTTGCAAACGTTCGTAAGCGGTGGCACCGCTCAATCTTTTACCGTTAATATTGAGCAATAAGGCATCATCTTTTTTACCGCTAACCAGGTAAGGCCGGGCATACTGGATATAGTTTTCGAGGTCAGCTTTGTTGCTTTTGGCCAATGGCACATAACGCTCCCTGTGGCCTTTTCCTTTGCGCACATATACCAGGTCTTTTTCGATCAGTATGTCCCGCAGATCAACTTTTACACCCTCGTTTTTACGCAAGCCACAGCCGTAATATAAAGCCAGCATAGCTTTATCCCGCATTCCTAAAGCATCCTCTTTGGTGGCATCATACAATTTATTAACCTCGTTAGTGGTCAATATGCTTTTAACATTACTGGCCTTGCCCTTAATGCGAAGCTTGACTGTGAAGCTTTCCTGTCCGCTTTCTGTCAGGTACCGGCTAAACTTTTTAATGACCTGTAGATGCTTACGGATATAGTTCAGGCTGATCGCTCCGGCCTTTGTTTTACATGGCCGCTCGTGCAGATGGTTCAGGTAGCTTTTTAAGTGCGCTTCCTGTATCTCGTGCGGGTGGTTACAATTTTGGTTCTCCAGGTATTCCAGAAGCTCGGCCAACATTTTAGGCATATCCCGTTGGCTCGTCGGTTCAAAGTTCAATATGCGCAGCCATTCCGAAAAGCCTGCCTGTAGGCGGATATATAACGGATTTTTAAGGGTGCCTTGCATTTTTTATTGTTCTTGGGTTACTGCCTTTTTCTTACTGGCTCTCTGTACTTTAAGTAACCCATCAGTGCTCTGGGTTACTACTGGGTTGCGGGTTACTGCTTTGATGTTTTCGAGGATGGTTTTTACCATGTTCTGCGCATCATTGGTCAATGTTTCCAGGTCGTTCCAGTTCTGTATTTTATACTCAAAGCCTTTATAGCGGTTGCCCCTGGTTATTTTTATATAGCCCATCCGTTCCAGTTCGTACAGGTAACGGCCTAAACTGCTCGGGCTTAACCGCATGGCTGACCTTACCTCTTTGCTATAAAAAGCCTCGGTGTCCTGTTCTTTCAAGTAGGTTTTCATCCGCTCAAAAAAGTTCCGGCAGGCATCGTTTAACTCGTCGCTCTTTTTCAATAGTGTAGTTTCCAGTAGCGTAAAAGCGGCTTCAATGTCGGCTATCGTGCTTTCAATATATTGTTCGCCGGTGTCTTCGTCCGTTTTTAGTTCCCTTTGGTACTGGTGGTAATAAGTGATCGTTTCGGTGAACATTAACAGCAGCAGCATGGTGCGGCGTGGCTTGAAAACAGCTTCCGGCAGGTGTAGATAGGTGGCATAAGGATTTCTAACGCTGATAGGTTTTAGGATGCGCTGTACATTTTTTACCTGCTCCCTGACCTTTCTTTCTTCGTACTGGTTGATCAGCCCTGCACTTAGCTTTCTTTGGTAGTCCATGATCTTTTTGTCCTGCTCCGGGCTGTTGTCCATGTAGAGCAAGATGCAGCGGTTCGCATTGTCTTCATAAAGCTGCTCCCTGGTGGTGCAGCCTGATATACAAACCGGGCCCTCAACATTCAGGGTTACTGTTTTGAGATTGCCTTTGCTGTCTTTAAGCGTTACCGTTTTGGATATTTTGCGTTTGCTTTGCAGTTCCCTTAGCGGGTACAATACCGCTTCTGCGCCGTCCATGTCTTCAATCAGCAGCAGTTTATGTTTCAGTTCTTCTTTGCCGAAGTAATAGAAAGCATTCATGCTTAGCGTAGTGATCTCTATTTTATCTTCTTCCGGCATTAGTTCGCTTACTCTTTCTTGTAACCAGGTCTTGCCCGTACCGCTGGCACCCAGGCACATCAGGTGCAGCGGGGTATGCCGTTTTCTGCTTGTATAGGTTAAGTAGGCGATCAGGCTGTTCGTTTCTTCGCCCACCAGGCCGCTTTGCGCGATCGCCTGTTTTGTCCTGGTTAACAAGTCGGGGGATTTGAGATAGGTTATAGCCGCTTTGCGCTCCTGCTCGGTTAGCTGCTTTTTTTCGACCTGTTTGGGCTTTATCGCTTCCAGGCGTTCCGACCGGTAATTTTCTAAGGCAGTCGTTAACTGGCTGATGGCCGTGCTGATCTCATTGGTACTGATGTCCAGGGCTTCAGCTGATTTCTCTATCAACTGCTCCGTTTGGATGCTGTTGTACAGGTCTAAGTTATGGCGGAATGCGTTTTGCTTATGGTCTGTACTGGTTAGTTTCAGCGTTACTTTCATACGGTCTAAGCCCGTTAGCTTGATACCGCCTAAGATGGTGATATGCAATTTGCCGTCCAGGTAGATGAGTAGTTCTGCATTTTCCGTTATTAGTTTGCCGCTTTTATTCATTGAAACTATTTATTGCGATTTTCGATATGGCAAAAATATTTATTAATACCTATTTTAGCAACTTAATAATTTACAAAAACGCAACATGTTGATTAAAATAGCTTTTATGGATATTTTTGGAAGAAAAACAAACGTAATGAGCTTAGGCGATAACATTAAGAAGATCAGGGAGCAAAAAGGATTGCTGCAAAAGCAATTAGCTGCTGAAGTGAACATACCCTATACCAGCTATAACAAGGTAGAGAACAATACACGTGATATTGCTATTGATGAACTGGAACGCTTTGCCGGATATTTCGGGATGACCATTGACCAGGTAGTACATTTTGATGTTCAGCCGGTTGATGTGAGCATTCAGGACAAGCCTAATTTCGAGCAGATCAACTTGATTAACCAATTAGACGAGGAAGATCGCACCGTGGTTTTTAAGATCATTGATACCATGCTTACCAAAAAGAAGTTTAAGGACTTCTTTAATAATAATGTAGCAACACTATAAATAACAAAGCCCGGCGCATGGCCAGGCTTTGCTTTCTACAGTAATTCCCTTATTTCGGCCAAGCGGAACGCTTAGCCGGGAGGAGATACTAAGAATCTACTCAATTTGTTCTTTAAAGGAATAGAATCCGGAGTATCCTGAATAATAAGCTATGTAATAGTTGTTAACCATTATTTTAATCACAGTATTATTCACACTTGGGTCAGATGTGGTATTTCTCCATTCGTTGCCTATTCGCTTTAGGTATTTCCGCTTAATGTGACTAAGTCCATATTTTTGATATTCTTTCATTACGAGTACGTTTCCCTTAATAAAAGAGCTATAATCTTTTGAAGTCAAATTACTATGTGATATTTTGTTTTCAATTAGCTTATAAATAAAATCCCGATAGCTTAAAGCATTTTTATTTTTTAAGTAATATCGATACAGTTCATTATTGGTAGTTAAGTAATAATCGTAAGGATCTTGATTTTTTTGAGTGGGTATTATTACATAAAATCGAGCCTTAGGATTAGTGTACAATGCTTTAACGAAACTTTCCTTTGAAGGGGTTTGAATGTAAACATTGCATATAAGCCATGAAAATAGAAGTAAAGATTTCATTTTATTTGTTTTTTATTGGCACTCCGCCATAAGTGGTTCTTTCTTTTTTACCCTCTTCCTTCCTTATCTTATTTTCAAATTTAACGGCTCGTATTTCTCCTTTTTTTGAAGCGGAAGACTTTGTATTTGCCTCACCTTTATTATTTCCCTTTAAATTATCATATGCATGAGACAACTCGTGGCCTACAAGAATTTCGGATTCTACAGTCTTTCCATCTTCTCCTTTAACAGTATAATCTAAAGAAATAATTGACCCTGTGCTTTTACCTTCGTTTACAGCTGAAGGATCTTCGGGATACGTTATACCCCCATCATACCCCGCTTCAAGGGAAACCTTCTCTTTACTTGTTTCAAGCGTCTTTAAGACCGACTTCACTGTCGGATCTTTCAACTTGCTTAATGTCTGTAATGCACTTAATGTTTTTGTAACAAACGCATCTTTTCCTTTGTATACTTTACCATTTTCTTGATACAACTGACCATTTCTGTAAGTCAAATCGCCTTTCATCGTTGGGATAACAATTTCGCGCCCATCTTCATCAATGAACCTTAATGGATTATTCGCAACGTAAGTGTATGGTGATAAAAGTTGATACTTCTCCGCCAGCGGATCGACACTTGTCCACCTTGCAATTACCGGATCGTAAAACCTGGCACCGTAATCGTACTGGCTACCACACTTTTTTTACTGTTTTCCAGGTTTTCGGTTTGCACTTTTTGGGTGCTATAAAGAACGTTTGTAAGGGTAAAGATAAGCGTTAGTTTTGCTTTTGCAAGGCCGTGGGTGCGTTGGTTTTTTTGGTGGGTTGGTGGTTGTTGACCTGGTTAAGCTGACCATCTGTTACCGCAAAGGTAGCCTCCGAACCGGAAGCAGTAAAGGGACTTTCGCGGCATAAACCCACAAGCCTTTCACGCACCAGGCCATTTATTCCACGTTCCCTTGACAGCTCCCGCTTCTCCCGCTTTTGGTTGCTTAACAGAAGATCACCTGAACCCCTATGCTCTTATTTTTATGGTGTGAGATATATAATTACAAAGGTCTTTCAGCAGTTCCCCCGGCGACTTCGGAGCAGTCGGGGCAAGATCGATTGTCGGACAATCGTTTATCTTGCTAAATGCCAAAACGCATTTTTTCGGCATGGCCGCAAGATCTGTTTGTGGCACAAACGTACATCTTGCTAATTTGGAAAAGGCAATTTATTAAGCGTAAAAAAGGCAGACGTTTTCGGGCTGGATGTAAGCGTGGGTTGTGGGTGGATATGTGCGGCTTGCATCCGGCACGTAAACGATCCAACGGGGGTTTGGGGGCTTTGGGAGATAGCCCCAAATTAAACAAAAGGCCTCCATGTGCGGGGGGATTAAGCTTGCTATTACAGGTTGTATAAACCATCATTTGACAGTCCCGGCAGGGTGCTGTCTTCCTTTCTAATGGATTTATCTTATATGCAACAATTCAAACTCCGACTTTCGATCTGCGTTTTTGATACCGTTAGGGCACTTTTTATTTTTGAGGGTGATGTTTTAGCAAGGCTTCTTTCAGTTCTTCCAGGTTACTTTCCCGGTAACGTTCGGTACTGCTGACGTATCGATGGCCGGCCATGTACTGAACTGTCCGCAGGTCTTTTTCTTTTAGCCATTCAGTGATCACACTTTGCCTGACCTGTACCGCATGTTTGTATTTAGGATTGATCCTTTTCAATGCATAGCCCAGGTGCAGCAAGGTGTTTTGTAGGTTTTCAATATCATACCTGCCGGTAAACAAACGTTCTGATTTGCTTTGCAGTTTTGGCCGTATCAGTAAGATATATTCCTGCAGGTCTAAGATCTGATGGGGTTGTAGTGGTAATATCCTGTCGTTCTGCTTACCTGTTTTTGGTACATTGATTTTACCCTCTCTCAATCTCAAATGCTCCGGCCGGATAGTTTCCAGTTCCTCCCTGGTCAATGCCTGGTAAACCAACATGCCTATAATTACTTTATTACGATGGGTTCGTTCGTCTTTGATCTCGTAGCTATGATAAAGTGCTTCCAGGTCTGCTTTTTCTAACAGGTCATGGGGCACAGTTCTGATTGTTCCTTTCAGGCTGATACCTGCTGCCGGGTTGTAACTGATCTGCCTTTCATTTTGCAGGTAAGTGAAGTAATACCTGACCGCTAACATCATTCTATTGATCAGGTTGATATTTTTATTATCCTTTTTTAAGTGGTCTGCAAAGTCCAGTATTTCGGTGTAGGTAATTTGCTCTATAGCCAGGCTTTGTTCAGCCATCCATGCTAAAAAGTAGCTGGCATATTTACGGTGCTGATAAACGGTTTGCGGCTTAAAGCCCGTTCCCTGTAAGTATTCCTCAAACTTGCTCATGCTTTAAGTGGGTATAGATCTGCGTGCTTTCTAAGCTGCTATGGCCTAAAAAGCGTTGGATCTGTTCTAACTTCATTCCTGAATGCAGCAGGTGGCTGGCAATGCTGTGGCGAAGCGTATGCAGCCCTACGGCTTTCTTTAGCCTGGCTTCGGCTCGTAGCTTTTGCAAACGTTCGTAAGCGGTGGCACCGCTCAATCTTTTACCGTTAATATTGAGCAATAAGGCATCATCTTTTTTACCGCTAACCAGGTAAGGCCGGGCATACTGGATATAGTTTTCGAGGTCAGCTTTGTTGCTTTTGGCCAATGGCACATAACGCTCCCTGTGGCCTTTTCCTTTGCGCACATATACCAGGTCTTTTTCGATCAGTATGTCCCGCAGATCAACTTTTACACCCTCGTTTTTACGCAAGCCACAGCCGTAATATAAAGCCAGCATAGCTTTATCCCGCATTCCTAAAGCATCCTCTTTGGTGGCATCATACAATTTATTAACCTCGTTAGTGGTCAATATGCTTTTAACATTACTGGCCTTGCCCTTAATGCGAAGCTTGACTGTGAAGCTTTCCTGTCCGCTTTCTGTCAGGTACCGGCTAAACTTTTTAATGACCTGTAGATGCTTACGGATATAGTTCAGGCTGATCGCTCCGGCCTTTGTTTTACATGGCCGCTCGTGCAGATGGTTCAGGTAGCTTTTTAAGTGCGCTTCCTGTATCTCGTGCGGGTGGTTACAATTTTGGTTCTCCAGGTATTCCAGAAGCTCGGCCAACATTTTAGGCATATCCCGTTGGCTCGTCGGTTCAAAGTTCAATATGCGCAGCCATTCCGAAAAGCCTGCCTGTAGGCGGATATATAACGGATTTTTAAGGGTGCCTTGCATTTTTTATTGTTCTTGGGTTACTGCCTTTTTCTTACTGGCTCTCTGTACTTTAAGTAACCCATCAGTGCTCTGGGTTACTACTGGGTTGCGGGTTACTGCTTTGATGTTTTCGAGGATGGTTTTTACCATGTTCTGCGCATCATTGGTCAATGTTTCCAGGTCGTTCCAGTTCTGTATTTTATACTCAAAGCCTTTATAGCGGTTGCCCCTGGTTATTTTTATATAGCCCATCCGTTCCAGTTCGTACAGGTAACGGCCTAAACTGCTCGGGCTTAACCGCATGGCTGACCTTACCTCTTTGCTATAAAAAGCCTCGGTGTCCTGTTCTTTCAAGTAGGTTTTCATCCGCTCAAAAAAGTTCCGGCAGGCATCGTTTAACTCGTCGCTCTTTTTCAATAGTGTAGTTTCCAGTAGCGTAAAAGCGGCTTCAATGTCGGCTATCGTGCTTTCAATATATTGTTCGCCGGTGTCTTCGTCCGTTTTTAGTTCCCTTTGGTACTGGTGGTAATAAGTGATCGTTTCGGTGAACATTAACAGCAGCAGCATGGTGCGGCGTGGCTTGAAAACAGCTTCCGGCAGGTGTAGATAGGTGGCATAAGGATTTCTAACGCTGATAGGTTTTAGGATGCGCTGTACATTTTTTACCTGCTCCCTGACCTTTCTTTCTTCGTACTGGTTGATCAGCCCTGCACTTAGCTTTCTTTGGTAGTCCATGATCTTTTTGTCCTGCTCCGGGCTGTTGTCCATGTAGAGCAAGATGCAGCGGTTCGCATTGTCTTCATAAAGCTGCTCCCTGGTGGTGCAGCCTGATATACAAACCGGGCCCTCAACATTCAGGGTTACTGTTTTGAGATTGCCTTTGCTGTCTTTAAGCGTTACCGTTTTGGATATTTTGCGTTTGCTTTGCAGTTCCCTTAGCGGGTACAATACCGCTTCTGCGCCGTCCATGTCTTCAATCAGCAGCAGTTTATGTTTCAGTTCTTCTTTGCCGAAGTAATAGAAAGCATTCATGCTTAGCGTAGTGATCTCTATTTTATCTTCTTCCGGCATTAGTTCGCTTACTCTTTCTTGTAACCAGGTCTTGCCCGTACCGCTGGCACCCAGGCACATCAGGTGCAGCGGGGTATGCCGTTTTCTGCTTGTATAGGTTAAGTAGGCGATCAGGCTGTTCGTTTCTTCGCCCACCAGGCCGCTTTGCGCGATCGCCTGTTTTGTCCTGGTTAACAAGTCGGGGGATTTGAGATAGGTTATAGCCGCTTTGCGCTCCTGCTCGGTTAGCTGCTTTTTTTCGACCTGTTTGGGCTTTATCGCTTCCAGGCGTTCCGACCGGTAATTTTCTAAGGCAGTCGTTAACTGGCTGATGGCCGTGCTGATCTCATTGGTACTGATGTCCAGGGCTTCAGCTGATTTCTCTATCAACTGCTCCGTTTGGATGCTGTTGTACAGGTCTAAGTTATGGCGGAATGCGTTTTGCTTATGGTCTGTACTGGTTAGTTTCAGCGTTACTTTCATACGGTCTAAGCCCGTTAGCTTGATACCGCCTAAGATGGTGATATGCAATTTGCCGTCCAGGTAGATGAGTAGTTCTGCATTTTCCGTTATTAGTTTGCCGCTTTTATTCATTGAAACTATTTATTGCGATTTTCGATATGGCAAAAATATTTATTAATACCTATTTTAGCAACTTAATAATTTACAAAAACGCAACATGTTGATTAAAATAGCTTTTATGGATATTTTTGGAAGAAAAACAAACGTAATGAGCTTAGGCGATAACATTAAGAAGATCAGGGAGCAAAAAGGATTGCTGCAAAAGCAATTAGCTGCTGAAGTGAACATACCCTATACCAGCTATAACAAGGTAGAGAACAATACACGTGATATTGCTATTGATGAACTGGAACGCTTTGCCGGATATTTCGGGATGACCATTGACCAGGTAGTACATTTTGATGTTCAGCCGGTTGATGTGAGCATTCAGGACAAGCCTAATTTCGAGCAGATCAACTTGATTAACCAATTAGACGAGGAAGATCGCACCGTGGTTTTTAAGATCATTGATACCATGCTTACCAAAAAGAAGTTTAAGGACTTCTTTAATAATAATGTAGCAACACTATAAATAACAAAGCCCGGCGCATGGCCAGGCTTTGCTTTCTACAGTAATTCCCTTATTTCGGCCAAGCGGAACGCTTAGCCGGGAGGAGATACTAAGAATCTACTCAATTTGTTCTTTAAAGGAATAGAATCCGGAGTATCCTGAATAATAAGCTATGTAATAGTTGTTAACCATTATTTTAATCACAGTATTATTCACACTTGGGTCAGATGTGGTATTTCTCCATTCGTTGCCTATTCGCTTTAGGTATTTCCGCTTAATGTGACTAAGTCCATATTTTTGATATTCTTTCATTACGAGTACGTTTCCCTTAATAAAAGAGCTATAATCTTTTGAAGTCAAATTACTATGTGATATTTTGTTTTCAATTAGCTTATAAATAAAATCCCGATAGCTTAAAGCATTTTTATTTTTTAAGTAATATCGATACAGTTCATTATTGGTAGTTAAGTAATAATCGTAAGGATCTTGATTTTTTTGAGTGGGTATTATTACATAAAATCGAGCCTTAGGATTAGTGTACAATGCTTTAACGAAACTTTCCTTTGAAGGGGTTTGAATGTAAACATTGCATATAAGCCATGAAAATAGAAGTAAAGATTTCATTTTATTTGTTTTTTATTGGCACTCCGCCATAAGTGGTTCTTTCTTTTTTACCCTCTTCCTTCCTTATCTTATTTTCAAATTTAACGGCTCGTATTTCTCCTTTTTTTGAAGCGGAAGACTTTGTATTTGCCTCACCTTTATTATTTCCCTTTAAATTATCATATGCATGAGACAACTCGTGGCCTACAAGAATTTCGGATTCTACAGTCTTTCCATCTTCTCCTTTAACAGTATAATCTAAAGAAATAATTGACCCTGTGCTTTTACCTTCGTTTACAGCTGAAGGATCTTCGGGATACGTTATACCCCCATCATACCCCGCTTCAAGGGAAACCTTCTCTTTACTTGTTTCAAGCGTCTTTAAGACCGACTTCACTGTCGGATCTTTCAACTTGCTTAATGTCTGTAATGCACTTAATGTTTTTGTAACAAACGCATCTTTTCCTTTGTATACTTTACCATTTTCTTGATACAACTGACCATTTCTGTAAGTCAAATCGCCTTTCATCGTTGGGATAACAATTTCGCGCCCATCTTCATCAATGAACCTTAATGGATTATTCGCAACGTAAGTGTATGGTGATAAAAGTTGATACTTCTCCGCCAGCGGATCGACACTTGTCCACCTTGCAATTACCGGATCGTAAAACCTGGCACCGTAATCGTATTGGCTAACTAAATCTGTCTGTATCTCCTTTCCATTGTAAAGATAACGATTGTTGTTGGAGTTATCATACTTTGGATTCCGCAAGCCGAATGCATAATATTCATCTTCCTGCAAAACACCGTTCTTATCCAAACTTACCCGGTTATTACCTAAATGATCTTTTAAGTTGTATTGATAGCTGTAATCATTGCCGTTGGGTATCGCCCTTCCTTCTTCCGTTTGTATGAAGGCTATAGCAGGAGATGTTCCGCCCAAAGGAGTTTTATAAACAATCCCGCTTACATAATCCCATGTGCCATCGCTGCCTGTGTTCCTGACCTTGGTGCCTGATGCTTCGTAGGTGTAAGTGGCTAAAGTGCTACCGCCCTGCGCTACAGTCGCAGGTAAGTTGAGCATATTGTAATTGATGCTCTTGGTACCTCCGTCGGTGGTCGCATTACCGTTGCCATCGTAAGTATAAGTTCTAAACGTGGCTCCGCCTTTCCAAACGGTGGTTAGTTGATTGCCGTTATAATTATAACTTAATGCCGCTAAACTTGCCCCCATACGGTTGAGGGTCATGATATTGCCCATCTTATCGTACGTAATGCCGTTCTCTGTCAGCAGGCCATTCGAATGATCCGCTGCGATCAAGCGGTTTAAGGCATCGTAGCTGTACTTCATCTTGCTATTGGCAGCCGTATTGTCGGATGTGGTATACATCTCGGCGATATTGCCGTTAAACTGCGGCGCCGCTCCTGTGCTGATGTTGGTGTTATAAGCCAGGTTCAACGTAAACTTCGTGCTGTTTGCGTTGGTTAACCAACCGTGTTCATTATAGGTATAGGCTATATTTTGCAGATAACTTGACCCGCTATTCTCACTGTGCAGATGCTTGGTTTTAGACTGGCCGAGTTCGTTATAATCTGTTTGGCTCAGTAATATATTCGCGCCATTATTGATCTTAGACCAGCTTTGCAGCTTACGCCCCATATGATCGTAAACCATGCTATCTATTACCGTTACGGCAAGGCTCGCCGTTCCGCTGTTGTCTTTATAATGCTGCCTCGTCGTACTAATAACCTCGTTGGAGAAATCATAAGTATTACTAATATGATCGTAATTGTTAATGCTTAAGTTTGCACTACCGCCCAAATAATGCTGGGCATAAGCATGGGTTACCCTTCCTTTATCATCATAATAATTCACCGTCCATAACATGTCGCCCGTGCCCAATACATTCACTTTAGTGGCTGTTTGCAATCCATTGGTCATGGTGCTGTTTTCGGTATGATGGTCGTACGGCATCCCCATGATGTTATAGTCATCATAATAGTTCACCGATAATATGGTATTCAGGCTATTGGGATACGTGTTTGTTAAAGTGTACCCATTGATATCCTCGATAGCCCTAACTTCCCATTGCATGGTTTGTGCATATACCTGTGTTTTTAAACCGGCAGGGCTAATGGCCGTATTGCCATTGTTCCATATCCCGATGATTACAGCTCGTCCCAATTCATCATATTTGGTGATGATCCATTGGTTTTGTGCGCGTTGATTAGCATCCTGGGTAGCAACCACCTGGTCAAGAATATTGTAAACCGTATATTGCCAGCCCGATCCCGGTATCTTCTTGGCAACCTGCCTGTTCCTTTCGTCAAATTGATATTGGTAACAAAGGTTATCCAGGGTAGTCTGGCTGATCGGGTTGCTTGCGTTGATGTTATCAGCTTCGGCTTTTGGTGGCAGTACAAAGCAAAGATTATTGAAGTCGTCATAAACATAGTAGGTACTTAATATTTCCGCCGTATTATTCTGTGTATTAAAAGTGCGCTTCAAAACAACATGCCCGTCCTTATCTTTGTATTCTTCAGTGGTATGATCTTTTCCGCTTGTCCAGTTCTCATCTTTGGTCACGGTTACGTGGAGTTGGTTTGTTCCGTAAACTCCCTGGTCTGTAAGCGTTCTGGCTCCCGTTACCGCGTCAATACTCACGCGGAATAGTTTTGCCCAATACCCCGTACCGGTGGTTAGGGAAGTGGCATCATTCGTGCCATAGTCTATTTTATTGGTATGCGCGCCAAGCTGCCAGTCGGTACCCGGCGCGCCCTGCTCCAATACCCTGTTCAATGGCGACGGCTCAAATGCCGTACCCGCCGATGGTACACTGATCGGGCTAAAGTCCTGCCCTGCGTGAGACTGGTAAAAATTATTCTGGGCACCGGGCAGCGCATCTGCTTTGTAACTGCCCGGCATGCCAGATGTTGTGGTATAAGGCAGGTATTTGGTTACTTCCCTGCCGAACCGGTCATAGGCGCTGGGCTGAACCATATCGTTCCGGCCGGGGCTGCCTTTCACCTGCACGGTTTGTACCGGCCTGCCCAGGCCGTCAAAGTACTGCACGGTTTGCATCACGTCGCATGCATTAACCGACAGGTCCGTTACATTAATGAGTTCTTTTCGTGGCGTATAGGTCGCAACATAATTCTGATCGCTGCTGGGCACTGCTGCCATGGAGGAGCAGCCGGTGGCTGATACCGTTATGCTCAGGGTGGTCGTGCTGCTGCCGATGTTGTTATTAGCGGTGATGGTATAGGTAGTTGCGGTGGATGCTGCGGTTGGTGTTCCGCTGATTGTTCCGGTCGTGCTATCAAAGTTCAGCCCCGCCGGTAAGGCAGGCGTAATGGTATAACCGAGATAATTGAGCTTACGCACCTGTGCATTGCTATCATCATCAACGTATAAATATCCGGCAGTCTTATCTGCCGCTATACCGAAGGGGTTGTAAAAGCTGGATGCGTTAGCCGCGCCGTTGGCCGATCCGATACTGCCGCTGCCTGCAAAGGTGCTTACATTGCCTGATGCATCGATCTTACGCACCCGTTGGTTGTTCTCGTCAGTCACATACAGGTTACCTGCCTGGTCGAGGGTCAGGCCCGTAGGGGCGCTGAAGCTTGCCGCCGTTCCGCTGCCGTCGGCGAAAGTTGCCGTGCCGCTGCCTGCTACGGTACTCACCACACCCGTGGGCGTAATCTTCCGGATCCGATGGTTACTCCTGTCGGTTACAAAAAGGTTACCTGATGCATCAACCACGATACTGAATGGCTGGTTGAATTTAGCGGTACTTCCGCTGCCGTCCAGCCATCCCGCCGTGCCCGTACCTGCCAGTGTGGTTACGTTGCCCGAAACAGCGTCTATCTTACGGATGAGGTTGTTATAGGTATCCGCTACATAAACATTTCCCGAAGCGTCTACAGCAACACCGCAGGGGTAGTAAAAGCTTGAATAGGTACGGTAGCCGTTGGTACTGCCCTGGGAACCTGTTCCCGCAAAAGTAGTCACATTTCCCGACGGGTCGATCTTGCGGATCGCATGGTTGTCTTCATCCGCCACATACACGTTCCCCGAGGCATCAACGGCCATGCCTACCGGGTGGTAGAACAAAGCGCTGCTGCCATTGCCGTTAGTAAAGCCTGTATAACCGCCTCCCGCCAGCAGCGTTTTTGTGCCCGCAGGTGTAATTTTATAGATCTGGTGATTGCCTGCATCAGCCACATAAACATTCCCCGTAGCGTCTACTGCTGCCCCCAGTGGCTGGCTATAGCCGGTGGAAAAAGTAGAAGTACCACCAATGCTTACCGCCCCGCAGGCATTAGCCGGTATCAGTGCCGTGATGGCTGTCCCGGTATAAAAGGTTTCGGGCGTGGTATAAGTGATGCAAGGGGCTTGTAAACCTGCACCCACCGTGATTGTCGTGGTAATTGAACCCTGGGCAGTACCATAGCCCTCGCTCACCACATAATAGGTACCCGCCGCAAGCGGTGCCGAGATCGCCGAGGTATTACCGCAACCGCCGTCATCGTCCGCTGCGATCTCGGTATTCGTAGCGGCGTTTATCAGGTGCAGATAGGTATCTATACCGCTGCCGCAGGTATTGATATTAACTGTTGCCGCGCTGCTTAGCGTGAACTGGTAAAAAATATCATTGCTCAACTGCCCGACATAATTGCCCAGGCAGGTATTGTCATTACTTCTCGTATCGGTATAAGTGCCCCCCGCGGAAGTAAAAGTACCGGCTGGGATAGCATTGGCTGTTCCCGCACCCGGGATCACGCTGACTGTGCCTGTTACATCCAGTTCCAGGGAAACATTACCCGTATTGGATCCGTAACCGCCGGTTGCGATGTAATAGGTTCCGGCTGACAGGCTTGTCTCGCTCACATACGAGGAAACACCCATGCAGACGCTACTGTTGTCATCGTTGGCGTCAACATAGTTTCCATTCTGGTCCAAAAGGTACAAATAGGTATCCCAGCCCGATCCGCATAACGATACAGCCACATTGGCCGTTTGTGTGAGCGTAAACTTATGCCAGATCACGTTGTAAGCATTGTTATAGCTTTCAACCGCATAATTTGTGTTGTTCACATCCGAGAAGCTTCCCGAACCGCAGCCGAAAGTGCCTGCATCGAGGGCAGTAGAAATATGTAAACCGTCCTGCGCCGAGGCCGTAAGCGCACGCATACCTAATAACACGAAGGCCGTTAGTGTAATAATCCTTTTCATCAAGATTGTTATTGTGAAGGTTTTGTAACTGGGTGCTTAGGGTTTCTGATTGCCTTGCAATCCTTTTTTTTGACGCTCGGTAGAAGGAATGATCTTCTCCTGCTGTTCCAGGGTCAGGATCGCCGAAAGGCTGTTGTTCTTTTTTATCACCAAGGAATCTATCGCCCGATGTTTCTGCGTCTCATTCAGGCTTCCGTTATTAATCACCTGTTTCATACCCGCTTTATAGCTGTCCTGGATCGCCGCAATCTGCGCCGCTTTAACCGAGTCCACGTTCAGGCGCTGGCGGATGAACCGCGTCATCCGGTGATGCTCGCTTTCTTTATGTTTGGTTGTATCGCGCTGCTGGCTGTAACCTCTTACTGAAATCAACAGAATGAGGCTTAGTATCGTGAATATCTTTTTCATATGATAGCGGTTTATTGTCCCTGGTAAGGGTAATTGATGTGTTTTATTATCCGGCTGTTTCCTTTTCATTTTCCCGTTTTTAAAGTGCGCTACCTACTGTTATTGCCCATGAACCTGCCGTTGTTAAATCGGCATTGCTGATGGTGTATATATTTCCGGCCGCATTGGTATTGTTAACGATAAAATCATTAACGGATAGTATTGACCAGCCCAGGTGAGTGGTCAGGTTATATGTCGAACCGTAAGTTTGCAGTTCCAGGTTGTAAATGCCTACCGGCACGTCTATACCCGCCGCCAGTTGGCTTTCGGTAAAAGTGTAAAGCACAGTGCCCGAAGCATCCTTAAATTTCAGGGAAGTGATACCACCCGACGGCGTGCTTGTACCGCTGGCTATATTACAATCGTTCTCGTACGTAAAATGCCGGTTACCGGTAAAACATTGGCCGTTATTATTGGCATTTGCTTGTCCGTTAATATTCATCTCGGCTATTGCCTGGGCATCTGCATCAGCCTGGCTGATGGTGGAACTATACGTGCCCGCAAATACAGTATAGCTTAGTGAACCGCCAACACCGCTGGTGCAATTTTTGTGGTAGGATTGGGTTTGCGCTGTATTATAATAAACCGTTGCCGGCGGACTGCTGTTAAAATGGTACTGGTAGCTTTTTAAAATATTACCGGTTAGATCCCGTACATTGGTCAGCCTTTGATAGTTGTCGTATTCATAAGAGGTTGTGGAGCCCCTGGCATCTATCCCGGCCGTTTGACCAATATAAGGGTCGTATGCGTAAACCGACATTTGCGCCCTTTCCGGATAAACGCAGATATCATCGATGTAATCTGACGCGGAAAAATCCTTACTTCCGTTATAATGTTCCTTGTGGTAATCCCACACGCTGCCGTTCTTCTGGAACCAGCTGATCTCGTAGGCTTTACCTGTTGGCGGGCTGAAATTGATGGTTAATGCGCTATGATTGCTCCTGCTGCCGGTATGGCTGTAAGCGGTGCTTGCTCCCGAAGTATATTCAAAGCCCTCGTAAAATATTTCATTCTCATTTGCAGTTTTGACTTCGGCAACCGGTAACAAATTGCCGTATCCCCAAAGGTAACTCGTTTTTGAACCAAACGTTTTGGATTGAGCAAGCAAGCCGCCGTTTGTATTGTAATTATATAAGCGGATGCGTGACTCGTAACTTCCCGTTCCTGTTTTGGTTTCGATACTGTCTGGTTCGTAGATATGGTTCCCAAAACTGCCGTAATTCGTTTTGACGCCCTGTTTGAGTATGCCGTCTTTATAATATAATTGCTCAATGACCGGGGTGATCAGGTTATTGTCGATCATGGCCTGATAAGGTACCGTGGTACCGCCCAACACCATATCGTGCGGGTATTTGTACAATACGGTTTTGACCGATCCATCACTGCCGATCGTTTTGCGCTGGGTCAGTTGCTGGTGAGTCAGGTCCGCATAGGTATCATACTGGCTTGTAACGATAGGATTGTTACCCGCAAGATCGTAGTTGGTCGTCACTGTGGTGTCGGCGTATACCCATTGACATATGATAGAGTACATAACCTCATCATAAGCACTCATAACGCTCGCACCTGGTGTATCCCCCCCAAGAATCCAATTTGTCCAATTTTGTTTGACGACAGCATTTGGAAAATCTTTGTAAAAAGCAGGATCGGATTTATAGTGCGTAGTAGTGCAGTTCACCACTTTAAACCCAAACGCTCCAGACGCTCCACCGGTGGTAAAAAATGTCCTGCTTCTATCTTCCAGCCCCCGCGGGAAGCCGGTATTACTGGAAGGAGCCCCGGCAATCGGGTTGTGCATAATCACCGAAGGAGGTATTTCTTGGGTGGGAATATAGCGGTGTTCTGTGCCCCCACTTTCCCAGTTTTCGCTTTTAAGTTCGATAACATGCGTATAATAAATATGCCCGCCGTCGGTATATTCATAGGCCTTTGAGGGAGTTGTGCTACCATTATAATAAGGGCAAACCTTTTGTGCGGCATCCCCGTTGCCAATGCATCTATGTGAACTGTAAATGTAAGAATAGTAATCCGAAGGATCAGGCCTAGCCTTAAGCAAGCCAGAAGATCTGCCTTGCGTTTCTAATTCACCATAAACGTATTTCTTGGTCATTACACTACCGGTGAGAGGCGTGGTCATAATTTTTGAGACCCTAAAACCGCCTGTTTCAAAATTGTCGGTAACGCTGGTTCCTTGGGCGATCCAGGTCATCGTGCCATGTGCCACAGCCGCCGCGCCATCGGCTCTTAAACGAAGGATATAGTTTCCCGACAACAAGGGCATAGATTTGTAGTATGAACTGTCTATATTAAGTTCATCACTCCAGAGTGGCGTCGAGAGATAGGTATCACTGCTGGCGAATACTTCAATGAACATATGCTGGTGAATATTGTCATTAGCCCCAGTTCCACTATAGGTGCACCACCCATGGATGTTAACGATTTGAGAAGGACCAATGGAAAACCCATAGATATCCGTAACTTCATCGTGTATCCCTGTACCCGTTACCGCCCGTTCAACATTAGTGGGATTGGGGTATACGAAACGGCTATCATATACGGTGTGTGGCTCGTAACTAATGCTGTCTGTCCCTGCCGTTGGGTAACTGATCTTACTCAATAAGCCAAAACGGGCATATCCAGAGTTCGGTTCACGATTGGCCATATCGCTTGGAAACTTAAGCGCCTCGTCGGGATCGGAGTCTTTGGGAACGAGGTGGGTATTGCTGACGCCATTGGCGTACCCCCAGTAGTCTTGAGCAAATGAAAGTCTGGAAGGAAGTCCATTCATGTTATAATACGACATTTTGTGGTTTTCGGTCTGCAAATTTGTGCCAGTCCGCTGCACCTGCATTAGAAATGGCCTGTACATTAATGGTGTAGAAGTACCAAGCGGGTTGTAATAAGTAGAGTTATAGGCGTATATATAATTTAAACCAAAACTGCTTTTAAGTGTGATTTGAACGGTATCTATAAGGTCTCTGCTGTAAAAATCCACACTGGTTAGGAGTGAATCGCCGATAACATCCAGCCTGGAGGCGTAATTGAACTTCACACTCTGGAACCGGGAATTAATGGATTTTAGGACGACTCCGTTACTTCGCAGATCATTTGGACAAATCTGCGTTTCGGTTCTTTCGTCGCACATGCTAACGCAGTCTTTACTCTTGAAGTAGGTAGATAAAGGTGTGCGGACGATGCTTTCAGATACATCGGCAAGATAATCGAAGGTGCACGATGCATAAGTGAGCCAGATGTATTCGCCGGTATAATGTTGTATGCTTTTTAAATACCAGGCATTAGGGACGTAACTTGCGAATGTCTTGCCACAGTTGCCACCGGGAACGGTCTTGGATTGTTCGGTAGCTCCAGTTCCACCGAACATATATCTCGTTCCGGAGGGGTCGGTCACCCTGAACGTCCAATCGCCGGTGAACTCGCCATGAAAATTGGTTTCTATCTTCAAGGGGCTTGCTGATATCATCATCGCCTGCGTTTTGTTGTCCGGATTCAGGATAAATCTGCCGGAGTAGCCGTTGAAATCGAAATTAAAGATGTCTGATTGAGAATCGACGAGTTCTCCAACTACACCAGTGACAAAGTTGTAATAATCCCATGAGTCAAAATTTGGAACCAAAGCTGGAGTATGAACAAAAGTGTAACTCTCATCTGGCTTATCGTACATGGAACGGGTAATTACTCCACCGGCTTTTAAAACCCAGCTCATACCCGCGCGGGATGCGATCTGGTTAACTTTCACCCCGCTTCCGGAGTTGTAGGCGAGCGAAATGGGAACCCGTACCTTTCCCGAACTGACCTGGCCGAGCGGGATATTCGCCGAGACCGATCCTGTCGAGAGGTTTACCGGGAGCGCGCTGTATTTGGTGATCTCATAGGCGTTTGGCGCGGGTGGCAAAACAGTGGTTAGCAATGGCGTGCTTATAGACCCATCCTGGGCCCTGGCGCATAACACGCCAATAAACAACGCGAAATATAGGAGTATTCCTTTCTTTGACATAAAGAGGATAATGATTTTTAGGTAGTAGGTTGATTGCAGTGACGGAACTATGGCGTTCTTGTGCTCAAGACGCACAGAGAAATATTTTCTTCATGATAGCTGTTTAATATGTTTCAAACTGATGTTATTGAAAATGGGGTTAGAGCAAATTTGATTTGCCTTAAACGTCAAAAGCAATCGGATAAAACACCGATTTTATATGTATTAATTGCAAATATTAAAACAACCGCTTCGGGGAAAAGCATAGTTTTAACATCAATAATTTATTAGGTAAATATTAGCAATTATCAATGAATAAAAAAATATTTTTAAGGTTTAATTGCATTATTTTTTAATAATGATCAACTTATGATTTCCTGTAACTAACAGTTAAAGTATTTTCACAAGGGAATATTAAATAAACCAATCATTTATCTGAATGCTATGATAATACGAATTCCAGCGCGAAATCCCCCGGATATTTTGAGTGAAAGTATTTTAAAGATGAGCATGTTCACGCAACGGCATGGACAAACAATCATGATGGCACATGAATGGTAATATAACTACTTCCCAATTTCCATCCATACTTCCATCGAAAGGTTTTTCACATCAAACGCAATCCCTTTCTTCAAAGGTTTTATGGCGATTGATCTCGGCATCCCTAACTTATTCGCCGATTCTAAATCATTTAACACTTTAACCAACGAAACAAAATCGCCTTCGAAATTCAGCCGCTCGATCACAAATTGATCGGTGTGCAGGTTAGGGTCGTCTACCGGGATGCCGGATAGTTTTACGTTTTGCTTTTCGGCGATGCGAGAAATGGCGGTAATGGTGTTACCACGGAAGGCTGATGAATCAGAGCGGTAGCGGTTCAGGATCAAATCCAGATTTTTACTTTTTCGCTCTAATAGTCCGGGCTGGTAAGACAGGTCTGATACCGCGGTTAGTTTTGAACAGAGTTCGCGGTTGGTTTGCCAGGCGGCTATAGTGCTTTTAAATGCTAATTGGTAGCAGATAATCAGCAGGAGAACCGATGCTGCTATAGCGAGATACCGTTTGTTAATGGACAGGTTTTTTAGCATATCAAATCAATAGGTAATTATAATAGTAAATTCTCCTGTATTTAACTCCTGGTTAGGGCTATAGATCTCTAACTCCACTGTTTTTACCCAGCTTTTAGTTTTAATCCGTGCCATCCATTCGTTTACGGGGATAACCTGTTGTGATAAGCCCGTCACCCTTATTTTTCGATCCTTAAACACCAGTGTTTTTTGATCGCGACTACCTTGTGCATCTATAGGGTTGATCTCTATATTTTTCCAGATAATCTCATTCGGCAAAATTGCCGCAAGTTCATCCACCAGGTGTGCTTTATTGATGCCGCCATACCAGCCCAGTATTTTTAGTTTGTGTTCTTTCAGTTTAACCTGCTCCTCTATTCCCTTCATATCGCTCGTGCTTTGTGCCGATCTGCTTACCTGATAAGCTAATTTCGTATTCTCGCTGCCAAGCCAGGAAAAGATGACGAAATTAATCAGCAGCAGGATGAAGATTAGGACAATAACTATCGAACCAAAAGCTTTGATCCATTTTGTTGTCAGCGCATCCTTATAATTTTGTTCAACAGTGTTATGATGGGCCTGTATGGGTTCCAGTTGAGCCGCCATAATCAACTGAAAGGCGGATGCATAAGCAAGTACCAGTTTCTCGTCGATCTTTTCAGATTCTATTTTAAGTGGGAATGGTGCAGCAGTTGTTTCTTCAAAACGGTATAATTTCCAATGTTTCTGCTCGTCTCTTTGAACTGTGTGTCCGTCAAAAACCACCTCGCCGTCATAAAAATTAAGCTGCGGCAAAATATGGTCAAGCACAAACGGCCCGAGGCTTAACATAACAACGCGGTAGCCAATCTCTTCCAGTTGCGTTATCCATTTATCGGCTTCGCTTTTGCGGATGACGGCTATAAATGACCTTTCACCGGAAACAAAGTTCTGGATATAAAAATCATCGAAATTTGCGTTCGGCAATACCTGCCCAAAATTAAGCGATGTTAATTCGGCCAGCTTTTCGGTTTGCCTGATAAGCACGCCCTTCCCGCAGATATTAAAAGCCACAGGTACTTTAATACTTAGCGTTTTGCTGGTCTCTTTAAGCGAATTTAAACCCGTTATCTTGTGTTCAAAATCAAGTTGCTTACCTTGTTTCAGTATTTGGCAGGCACTCACGGTTACCGCACCATCGCTCAGGATGTTGAGCTGTATGCCAATTGCCGTGTTTATCCCAAAATACTGTTTAAGCATATCTACTTTGTTGTTTGTACTCGATGGTTTGTTTATTCTTGATAGTTAGCGGATGATAGTTGGTTTGATAAACATCAGCGTTACGATCTTGGAGACCGTTTTGGTTCGGGTGCTGAAAATGTATTTTAACAAGGGTATCCGGGAGAGGATGGGCGTGCCTGATGAACCTTCGCTTTCCTGCGTTCTTTCCAGTCCGCCCAGCACAATCATATCTTCGTTATGCGCCCTTATCATCGATTCAAATTTACTGGTCGAGGTAGGTGCAGGGGCGTTTGCCGGCGGGGTTCCTATAAAATCGGTAATGTCTATCTTAATGCCAAGTGTTACCTGGTCGTCGCCCGATACAATGGGTTTGATATTGATAACCATATTGGCATCTATCTTATTATATTGCTGCGTGAAGTTGATGGTTGGCGATGATATGGACTGGATTACATTCTGGGTTTGCACCAGGTAAAAGCGCGAACTGCCCACGGTGAGTGATGCTGTGTGGCCGTTCAACGTGGTAAGTTTGGGTACGGAATGAACCTCAACATTGTCATGAGATTCCAGCGCGCTGATGGTGGCGTAAAAATTGGGCACCACATGACCGAGGTTAAGGTACGAACCGCCAAGCCTATCCAGCAAGCCGTTGATAGACGATGCGCCGAATGTAAAGTTAACACCCGGTAAAAGCGTTCCGCCGGTTTTTACGCTGTCGGCAACGCCCAGGGCTATGCCCGATGAATTGGTTTTGCTTTTATTGATATCCACCAAAGTGACCTCGATCATCACCATAGGCACCAATTGGTCAAGCTGTTTAATGTAGTCAACCAGTTCGGCAATCTGAGGACCGGAGCCTGATAGCAGCAGGGTGTTTTGTTCTCTAAATTCTTTGATCTCCACGCCTTTTTTCCATTCTGCGGGTATCATCGCCTGTACGGTATCTATCGAGCGGTTTTGTAAAGCGATGATCCGGCTCGTTCGAAGGCCTTCCAGTTTACGGTCGCCCAAAAGGTAAATACCGTTCTCTACCCTGAACGTATAATCGGTACCCTTAAAAAGAGAACCCAGGAAATTATCATAACTTATATCTGTTACATGTGAGGTGATCGTTCCTTTGATATCCGAATACAGGAAATAGCTTTTGCCCATTTCCTGGGATGCGGCCTTAACGAGGTCGAGTATGGAAGCATTAACAGCATCGCAGGAAATAAGCTTTTGCCCCAGCACCGTACGGCTGGATAAGCCCACGTTGCCGCCGCCTGTATTATTGACCGGTTTGTAAGCTTTACGTACGCTGGTGTTTTTATCGCCGTTAACATACAATTCCTCCCCATCGGTTAAGGATTGGAACAGGTAGAAGTTATCACTGGTTTTGACCATTTTAATATCATTGGCAAAGGCAAGTTTTTCCAGCGCGTTGTCAAAGGGCGCGTTAGAGATAAACGAGCTCACCCGTTTACCCATCAGCGAAGGTGTAACCACAATGTTTTTGCCCGAAACCTGCGTTATTTTCCTGGCTGCGGTATACAGGCTATCGTTATCCAGTTCAAATGATAAGGTGTTATCGCCTGGCCTGTAACTGGCTTTTATTTGCTTAACCGGGCGAAAGTTTTGGTTAGGATCCTGGTATGGTGTAACGGTTATAATTGAGCCGGTAAAGGAAAGGTCGAGATTGTAGTTTTTAACCAGGAAAACAAGAATGTTGAGTGCCGTTACGTTAGTAAAGTTATTGGTGATCCTGATGCTCAGTTTTGTGTCAACATTGATGCTCAATCCGTTTGATTTGGATAAGGCACCTAAAAAGTCTTGTATGGATACGCTGTTGAAAGATAGCTGGACTTTATCATGAAGGCCGGGAACTGTTGACGACAGTTGTTCCAGTTTATCCTGAATAGCCTGGATACGGTCGGGCTGCTGCGCAAAAAGCTGCACCGTAAAAAGTAGAAAAAAGGAAATAAAAAAAGTAAACTTTTGATTCGTACGCATTAATAATTAAATAACAGAGGATAAATCTCCTCCAGACTTGTCGTTCCTTCACTAAAAATATAAAAGGCGTTTTCCGCCAGTGTTTGTATTCCACGCTCTTTTAAAAGTTCCTGAATATACATATTCCCGTTCTTGATCTCAAGGGCCAGATCCTGATCTACCGGGATAACTTCATAAACCGCTTTACGCCCTTTATAGCCCGTGTAATAACAAACTTCGCAGCCGTTCGGTACATAGTGCTTTGTTACTTCGGAATAGGGTTTGAATTGCTTGGGGTACATGTCGCTTTTAAAATCCTGTTCCTTTTTACAATGCGGGCAAAGCAGCCTGATTAGCCGCTGCGCCACCGTTGTGTTCAAGGTGTTTGCTACCAGAAAAGATGGTATACCCATATCAATGAGCCTCGACACCGTTCCCCAGGCGGAATTGGTGTGGATGGTTGATAGCACCAAATGGCCTGTGAGCGCAGCCCTTATGGCCATATTCGCGGTTTCGGTATCGCGTATCTCACCCACCATAATTACATCCGGGTCCTGTCTTAAAAAAGTCCTGAGCGCAGCGGCGAAACCCAAGCCTATAGACTCCTTGAGTTGTACCTGATTAATACCCTCTAAGGTATATTCAACGGGGTCTTCTACCGTTAAAATATTGCGGGTTTCTTTATTGAGTAGTTTTAGAGTAGCGTAAAGTGTTGTCGTCTTGCCGGATCCTGTCGGGCCGCTGATTAACAAGATGCCGTTAGGTCGTTTAACTCCTTGCAGGTAATTATCCAGGTCGAAAGCCGAAAAACCAAGGCTATTTAGGTCTATCTCGGTAGCATCGTTATTTAATAAACGCAGCACCACTTTTTCACCATGCAAAGTCGGCAATATCGAAACACGAATGTCGAATTGCTGGTCTTTGTGTTTAAAATTAATCCGGCCATCCTGCGGCAGACGTTTTTCTGAAATATCAAGGTTAGATAATATCTTGATCTTATTAATCAGGGCCGGATAGTCGTCCCGTTTTAACAGGTAGCGTTCTACCATCATCCCGTCTATACGTATGCGTACCCGGCATTTGTTTTCATAGCTTTCGATATGAATATCACTGCTTTTGAGATTTTTGGCCTCGCTAATCAGGTTCAGCAAAAAATCATCGGCATTGTTATGCAGTTGTAATTGAATAGCTCCCTGCGCAGCATTATCTTTAATATAATATTTAGAAAGCAACCGGGCTATCTGTACCGGTGGGATTGCGTCCAGGTTAACGGTTAATCCCAGCAAAATTTCGAGTTCCGAAATGATTTCGTTCTGATTAGCACCGTCTTCGCAGTATAGCGTAAAAGTGCCGTTGCTTTTTTGTTTGGGCAGGACGCGATAATGCCAGGCCTGATCCTTAGTAAGCAGGTGAATATTATCAGTAAGTAATATAATGTCCTCGGTAGTGTTCATTTATAACAAGTAAGGCGTTAGCCAATCATCATGGATCAGATCGATTCGGGGACTCAACCAATCAAGTATTAAACATACAATAAATATCATTGCCTGCAAGCCTGCTAACGGAATTTGTTCGGCTTTTTTATGAAACAGTAAGTAAATGCCCGTCATGATGATAACGATCACTAAACTTAAAATATAAAACAGGATATAATTGATAGTAGAAAGATAAGTTGCGATGCAGAGCAGAAACAGAATATCGCCCCAACCCAAAAGGCTATGGGTAATATTTACAGCTCTTTTGTTTTTAATTGAAAAGTAAACGGAGATCAGCAAAAGTTGAAGTAGCACAAACCCAATGTTCATGGCCGATGTCGCTAATATTTCGGGAAACGGTTTTTGTTTGATGCCCTGTACTAAAAACAATATGGTTAATATAGGGAACCAATACCAGTAAACAGCCCTGCTCCGCATATCCTGTTTGAAAATCGCAAGCAATACCAGGATGGTAGAAATTTGTATAACCGGCACTTAATCGGGTGTTACTTCGCGAATATTTTTATCCTGATCCACTTCCCATACATTGAAAGTGCCATTGCCATTAAAATCAACCACTGCGGTTGCCCTGGCCACAAAGGTATTGTTGGTGGCGCTCACAACTTCGATACGGTAATTAGCTCTTCCGTCTTTGCTGTCTGTACTTAATTTCTCCTGAACAAAACCAAGCTCTTTTAAATCCGTGCTGTATCTGGAATGCTCATAGAAGTAACTTTTTTCTAAACCATTCAAGTGTTCTAACTGGAGTTTGGCTTCGGTACTTTTAGCTTTGGTTATTAAGGGCATAAGTACGGGTAGTGCTAATAAAGTCAGAATTCCAATAATGCAAAGCACCACTAATATTTCTGTTAAGGTATAAGCTTTAAGTTTTCTTTGATGAATGGGCGTATCAATAACCATTTCTTTTTTAATATTGCCTAAAAGTATTTATTTGGATGGAATAATACAAGGGGAGTTTGCAATCTATATCTGATCATGGGTATTTCTAAACAACCATTTGCTCTATTAATAAAAACAATAAAAAGGATTTGAAATAGGCGTTTAACTCATATCGTGCTGTGCGGTTGAAAACAAGAAACTTTTTATCCGTTTTTATTCTTAATTGCAATCGCACAACACGTTAATTATAATTATCAGTAGGTACTCTACCATCAGGATTAGTTAGTTTTACAGGAACTATCAAAGACATAATCATAAGGCGATGTGCTTTCCGCCCATCTTTAATATTCAGGTCAACTGTGGTAGAACGTGCCATCACAGGATCATAGAACCTGGCGCCATAATCGCAGAGGGTAATTACTACCTATAAGTCCATCGGGCTACCGGAAAGCCGATCTTGCAACCAGCTAAAAATCGCACCACTTCTGTAACTATTAGTTAAACCAAGTTTGTGTTTTTTCAATAACGTAATCATTCAATTTGATCAAATAAATTGGTGCCTACTATATAAAACTCCGATAAAATTAATTTTTTTTCATCTAACTTTAAAGAAGTTTATTATTTCAGGGCTTGCCCCTTTATTTTCCTCAAACTGTCTGCCTCCCTTTCTAATTGCTTAATCCTCAATTCCGTTGCCTGTACTTTCAGATACCGTTGTATACTATCCGTCCGGTATTCATTGATAGTCGATATATTCAGGCTATCCAGTTGGTTCTGTAATTTCTGCCTTTTAGTGGTATCTGCAATCAAATAATTCCAGTACCAGGCTTTGCGGAAACGGCTGTTCTGGCTGTCCTTATACCAATTATGGAAGCCGAACCAACTAACAAGGCCAACCACAATAGCTATGGCAGTTAAGTACATACTGCGCTTTGCCATAGTCTTTATAAAACCCTTGCCAGCATCCTCCGGCAATACCAAGATCCTGTTCTTGGAAAAGGCCGCATTCAATACCTGCATAACAGACGTTTTGGTATTTTCCATACCGTCACTAGCAATTTTGGAAATGGTTGAAGTACTCGGTGCGGGTACCGTTACCTCGATCTTTTGATATTTTTGTTCAAAGTTGCTAATCAGTTTTTGGGTATGATTATCCTTTTCCGCAATAAGCGCATTCTTTTGATCGATCTGCTGCTGTTGTTCTTTTATGAAATTTTTGATCTCCTTTAAGTCTGTGGCATGCTCGTTTAACACAGATGTTAAGGTGATCTCATCTATTGGGGTTTCTTCATTTGGTTTCATGATGTTATCATTAAATAGTAATAAATCTGTTCACTGTAAATAAGTATCGCTCACCGGCCTATGCTTGGGGTATGCTGATGTACTTGTTGTTGCTGTTGTTCCTTTTCCTGCTGTTGCTGTTTCTTTAATTCCTCCTGCTGTTGTCTTAGTAACTGCGCCTGCCTGTTTTGTTCCTGCTGCTGCTGTAAAAGATGTTCCTGTTTGAGCTTTTTCTCAATATCCATCAAGGCGTAGCCGACCTGACTGCCTTTGAAACGAACGTACTGCGCATCGGTAAAAGCGATACCCCGGCCTAACTCCACTGCGTAGCCCCGTTGCTCCATGTATTTTTTCACCTGCTGCACATCTTTACTTTGCTTGATGGCTGCTTGCAGGTGCTTTTTCAAGGCTTCCTTACGGTTATCAATACGCTGGCTTTGTGCAACCCTTTGCTCAGGCTTCAAAAACTTATTCGGGCTTAATACCCGCTCTAATTTGTATTCCAATTCCATTTTCCGGGCGAACTCGGCCGCATGCTTATAGCTATTACTATCGCTGGCGGTTTTGCCATCAAAGCCGATACGGTTAGCGACAATATGCAAATGCTCATGATCGGTATCTCTGTGTGCTACGACTACATATTGATGGTCTTTAAAATCAAATTTTTCGGCCAGTTTTTCCACGATGTCGATCTTATTCTGCAAGCCTAACTTCCCCGCATCGCTGTGAGCGAAGCTCAATGAAAAATGAAACACTGGCTTGGATTGTTCAGGGTTCAGTTTGGAAACCTCAATCATCTCCCGTACCAGTTCCAGCCGAGTGCCGAAGCATTGGTTATAAGCAATGACCTCTACCAGCTTCTTTTCCAATTCCTGCATTTGCAACTCTTTACTTTCCTGCCGCCTGCCCTCAAAAAGGTAATGCAACACACCCCGAAAACTTTTACCTGTGCCAACTTTCCCGATCATGATACATAGGCGTTAATGTTCTTCACCAAGCCCCGCAGGCTTCGCACATCCTGATCGAGCAAAGCCCTTTCCATCGCATTCAGATCATCGCCCCGATTGCGACGCCTTGCGATTTGATTGAGGTTGGCGGCAATGTGATTGAGCGTGCCGCGCATTTCCATAACCGGTTTGGGCAGCGTCTTGACCCTGACTTCTATACGTGTATTCAACCCCAGGTTCCGCAGGAAAACTGACGGATTCATGCCTACGCGTTTCGCGTTGGCCTCAATGATCTTTTTCTCGATGAGCGTGCACATGACGCTCACACTACTGCGCCGCTTATGCGGTACGCTCGGGCGGCCGCCTTTATTAATCCGGCCCAACGGGGCCGGGTCTTTGATGTTTGTTATCTTTTTAACTACACTTTCCATAAGCTTCAATTCGTTAAAAAATCCTTACCCCCCCCCCGAATGCGATAGCATGAGCGGGGGCCAGCAAGTTTCGGCATGGCCGAAACATAGCTGGCTCCGCTTACAGGCCAAGGGCCTGTTCCGCTATCTATATATATGGCTATCGCCATATATATAGAGGATGTAGATGCAGCACTAAAGGTGCTGCCCCGCCAAAAGCGGCCTGCCGCTTTCGCGGTTCTCCGATAATCGCAAGCGATTATCGGGCTGTTTAAACGGTGGCACCAAAGGTGCCGCCCGTTGTATTCGGCGGCTTGCCGCCGGAGCTGTTTGTACACCCGCTTACGGGTGCCAGGCTTTCAGCATACCGCCTGCGGTATTGCTGATCTGACCGTTGTTCTTTCAGATGCAAGCACCTTTGGTGCTGCATCTGGGCTTAGCGAATCTTAGCCCGACCAATCCGGCCAGTAAACTAAACTTCCCTTTATCGGATGGTAGGATGGCATGTAACGGATGTACCCAAACTCGTCCAGTTCCCGGATGCACTTGTGATAGGTCGCTATTGATGCGATACGGCTGTAAGCCATTAGCGTTTTCCGGTTAACGGGAAACGGATCTTCAAATCCGCTCCGCTGCCAGCAAACGAACAGGCCCGCAAACAGGCTTACATGAGTAGCCAGTATTCTGCTGTCTACGCTCATGCGCCTAACCCATCGGCTATAGTCGGCTGCTTCCTGTTGGATTGCTGCTGGTATCATGGTTGGCCTCCCTCTAATAGCTTGGTAATGTCCTCCAATTTGTAATAGATCATCCCGCCGATCTTGGTATAACGGAGCGTTCCGTTAATCCTTAAATTTTGCAGGGTGCCCGGTTAGATATTCAGTAGCTTACGTACTTCTGCGCTTTTAAGCCATTGTTTAGCTTGCCCTTGTTCCGGTTTAACAAGCTGTTTGATCTCCGTTAATAATTCACTTTTAAATTGTTTTAAATCTTCCCTGGTCACGATTTCAATTGCTGTCATAGCTGATATATGTTGATGATGAATAATCCTTGTGCAAATTTGTACAAGTCATTTTTTATTGCTTGGTAACTTGTATGGGGTGTCCCCTAATTTTGTATGTAAGCGCCTGGTTTACAATGATGGTTTACCTCCTTTCTTAACCTTACTGTTTTGCTGCATGATTTCCAGCACCTCGCTCTTTTTGAAATAAACCCGTTTATGCAGCCGCAAAAAGGGCAGGCCCTTTTTCATCCAATCGGTCAATGTCACGAGCGACACGCCTAAATCGGCGGCAAGTTCCTGTTTGGACAATAGCCGTTCTTCGGCTGCCCGGCCTGGGCTGCCCGCTGTTTTAAAATGTTGTTGTAGTTCTGCCCTTACTGCATCCTTGACGCACTGGCTAAGGGCTTGTTCGTTGATAATTTCCATAGCCTTTGTTTTGGAACAAAAGAATGCTATGGAACTGTCTTTTTGTTACCACGACGACTGCGTGGTAAATTTGAAGGGGTTTGGCTATACCTAAAACAGACAATTAAAATACTCTATATCAATTTGATATAGAACTATTGCTTTTGGATATGCCAACAAGCAACATAAAGGACTATTTGCCTTTTTTTTTTGGTATGATCGTGTAAAGTTTGTGTTTTGCGGGTATTTCATTCTCCCGTTTTAGCAAATCTTTAGGATCAAGGCCTCGCAAATAATACCTTAATTTGTCTACTTTAATTTCTTTTAGTTGACCTGTGTTTTCTTCATCAATCTCCCTAAAGTACTTGCTGATCATCTTTGCCCAGGTGTTCTGTGCAGGGGTGATCAATAATTCTCTACCATCCGTAGATTTCAGTTCCTGCATTTGTATGCAGAGGTCAAGTACAGCCAACCCCTGACCATCTCTGACGATAATATAACCGTCCCACTGGCGGGCCTCTTTCAGTTCCGCTGTTAAGTCTGCCACCTGTGTTTTAAGCGCAATGATTTCAAACTCTTGCCGTACAACGACCGTATCGTTGGATTTGTGAATATTCCAGCGGTCAACAGAGATCAGCATGTCGGTAAATAGGTTAAGCTGCCTGATCTGCCGCTCGTTTTCGATGTGGTCTTTATCGTAAATGTTTTTTCCCATCAATACTTTTAATTGCCTTTCGATCAAACCCCATAAATATTTAAAGAAAATCTCTTCACTGCCATCGGTATGTTTTGCCAAGTAATGAGCCAGGTGGCGTTGGTAAAATTCTTCAATGCGATCTTCACTGATCGCAAACACCCTTTTAAAAAGGTGCTTCAAAAAATGTTTACGATCCCATTGCAAGGGATTACCGATGTCCAGCGTATCCTTTGAAAAACCAAAACGATCACGCGGTTTAAAATAGGTGACGCTCATAAGTAGATAGATTTATTCAAAAATAAAGCTTTATTATAAATAACAGAAAAGCAACAAGGGCGGCCATATCAATGACCGCCCTTGTTAGACAAAATAGAAAAAGAAGCCTGTTACACCGCTGAATATTTTTGCCTTAGCAAAGCCATATCGGCACCAACCTTAATATCCAATATTTTAGCATAGTGCTGCGTAGTCTGAATGTTGGTATGGCCTAACATCTTGGATACGCTTTCAATCGGCACGCCGTTTAACAGCGTTACCGTAGTGGCAAATGTGTGGCGGGCAATGTGGAAGGTGATGGGTTTATTAATGCCGCATACGTCCGCTATCTCTTTTAAATAGCTATTCATTTTCTGATTGCTCAATACCGGTAAAACGCGCCCGCTGTTCTCGCAATGAGGATGATCGGCATAACGTTGTATCAAAGTCATAGCTGTTGGCAATAGCGGGATGCGGGATGGTACATCGGTTTTTAGCCTGTTGATTGAAAGCCATTTTTCACCATCCACACCGGTTACAATTTCCCACCTGCGCAACTTTTTTACATCCGCATAAGCCAAACCTGTGAAACAGCAGAAAAGGAAAATATCACGCACCTGTGTCAAACGGTCGGTAGCCATATCCTTAGCCGCCATTTCCTGTAATTCTTCGGTTGTTAAATAAACCCGGTCAACGGTTTTGATCTTGTTCTTATAGCTTAAAAATGGATTGTAGGTCAGCCAGCGGTTAGCCAGGCAAATACGGATGATCTTGCCAAAATTTTTAATGTACTTAACAGCGGAATTATTTGCACATTTTCTTTCGGAACGCAAATAAAACTCATACTCCGTAATAAAGGCGTGGTCAACTTGCTTAATGTCAATATCGGTCAGGTTATACTTCCACTTTAAAAAGTCCTGCGTATGCTTTAAAGAGGTTTTATAGCGACACAATGTACCTCTGGTGTATTCCTTACCTAACAGGGCTTCCATCTTTTGATTATGCTCCTTAAAAATAGCAATCAGGGAGCGGGGCTTTTCGGTCTTGCCCATGAATTTATTACGGATGGTTTCAGCAGTAATAAGCACATCCGTTTCGGTCAACTGACGGTGGGCCTCATAAACTTTACTTTGCAGGTCGTCTAAATATGCGTTAAAGGATTTTACTTCTTCCTTTGTGCCTTTTTGGCGGCCTGCGGCACTGTTCCATTGCGCCAGTTCACAATCCCGACCTGACGGGGTTTCGGAACGTTTGCCGTTCACGGTGATACGTACCCATACCGGCATGGGGCCGCTTACGTAGTTTTTTGGCTTTCTGATGTAAAATAACAAACTGAATTTAGTTTTCATAATAATAACATTAAAAGTGAAACAAAACTAAGTCTGCAATTAACTTTTGTCAAGATGTTCAATGATTGAACATGCTGATAATCAAATAAATATATCAAATTCGGTGCGTAGGGTATAACTGGAAATTGACGCACCGAAATACGCACTTTTTTGTTGCTAATTGGTGCATAAAATGGAGTTTTGGCACCAAAAGAAAAGCCTGCAATCATTTGATTTGCAGGCTTTTAGCTGTTTTTGACAGGGTTATTTGCGGAGAGCTAGGGATTCAAACCCCCGGTACCTTTAACAGTACACCTGATTTCGAATCAGGCACATTCGATCACTCTGACACCTCTCCGGATAACACGTAATTCAAAAAACAAATCCCGCTGAGGGGCAGGATTTTGCTTGCTAGTTTAAACTAAAAATGGATTTGCGTCCAATTTCAAATATCCTGTTACAGTACCTTACGTGTTGCTTTTTTTTGTTTACTACAGCCTTTTCGCAACTTACTGCCAACTGCTGTTTTGTAAACGCCCGCAAAGATAATTATCTTAAGCTTAAAACCAAACCCGCTATTTAGGGTATTGATATGCCGATATCATAATCATCATTACAAAACATAGCTCAGCATTTTAACTTCCACTTTGGTGGCTTAGGCGTGTTTATTGGTTTTCACAAGCCCGAATTGTTCAATTTCCAAAATTTCGCTTAATTCAATTTTTCAGATAAAAAAGACTGTAGAATACTTATTTAATTGCAAATAATTTGTCAAAACACGCCTCTTTAAGATTTTTTGTATAAAACTAATGTTACAAACAGATATAAATTTTTATGTTGCATAGTATTTGTTACCTTTAAAATCTGTATGTTTTTTTAAGATATAAATATCATATTTTTAAATAAAACATGTTTTTGCAATCATCTATTCTAAAAAATGAATAAAACAATTAAAAAAATTGCATTACTAAGCTTTTTAAGCGTAACGGCCATTAACATGGGTTATGGCCAGGCTGCAAAAAGCGATAGTTTGCAATATTATGCTTCGGTGGCCAGCTTTTATAAAATAATTGGGGAGCAATCGCCATTGTATGTTGGTTTTGAACCCATACCTTACGACCCAACAGTTAAGGGAAACGTTTATTTGCAGGATACACTGCGGTTTGTAAACAGCCAGGTTAACTACGGCGGTATAGTGTATAAAAACGTGCCCTTGGTATACGATATTTATAAGGGTGTTTTGTTATCGTTATTGCCCAATAAGGTATCGCAATATAACCTGGTAAACGAGTTTGTTAATTATTTTAACATGGATAACCACCATTACGTGCGCATTACCGGCGATACCACCAACCTAAAAACCGGCTTTTACGACGAGCTTTATAACCAAAAGCTGAGGGTACTTAAAAAAACCGAAAAAATTATCCAAATAACATCGGTTGAGCAGCATGTTGAAAAATACTATAGTAAAAACGCTTCCTTTTTTTTAAAAAAAGGTAATACCTATTATAGCATAAATAGCGAGGGAGCCTTGATAAGTGTTTTAAAAGACAAAAAGAAAGAATTGAAGCAATACATTGATACCAATAACATTAAGTTTAAAAAAGACCCTGCCGGCAGCGCCAAATTATTAGCTGCTTTTTACGACAGCTTAACAAATTAATATGCGGCATATTTACCTAACAATAATTTTTTCGTTTTTTTTATGCCAATTGGTACGCGCCCAGGTAAATGAGCAGCAGCCCATTAGTGTAAGTTTACAAAATGCAGATATACAGCAGTTTGTTAATGATTTGGAAACTAAAACAGGTTATCATTTTTATTTTGAGCCCAAATTGTTTGATAGCCTTAAAATAACCCTACAGGTTAATCAAAAACCGCTAGCCACGGTGCTTAACCTTGCTTTTCAAAACACAAACTATTATTATGCTATTGTACCTGGCCAACGTGTTTTGTTAAGCAAAGGGCACGAAATAAAAACAGAACTTGCCGATGGTTTTTTTGGGCACCGTGCAAAAACGCCTCAATTAAACGGTACACAGTCGCTTGATTTTATTACCGACGAAAAAGAGAAAAAAATACCCGAAGCCACTACCGAAAACAAAACCTACGAGATTGGTATAAAAACAAACGACATTAAAAGCGGCAACGCCACCATTGCCGGCTATGTACGCGATGTTAAAACCGGCGAACCTATTATTGGGGCCACCATTTACGTGGCCGACAGTAAATCGGCGGTAGCTACAGATCAGTTTGGGTTTTACTCACTAACCATGCCTAAGGGTAAACATATACTCTCAATCCGCTCAATGGTTACCCGCGATACCCGTCGGCAGGTTATTTTATACTCGGATGGTAAACTGAATATTGAATTGCAGGAACAAATTTTAACGCTCAAAGAAGTAAAGATTTCTGCCGAAAAAATTGCGAATGTACGGAGCCTGGAAATGGGTGTTAACCGTTTGGATATTAAAAGTATTAAAGAAATACCCGCAATTTTTGGCGAAGCCGATGTGTTAAGGGCTGTTTTAATATTACCCGGCGTGCAAACTGTTGGCGAGGCCACTACCGGCTTTAATGTGCGCGGCGGCTCGGCAGATCAAAACCTGATTTTATTGAACGATGCCGTAGTGTATAATCCGGCCCACTTTTTCGGTTTCTTTTCGGCATTTAACCCCGATATTATTAAGGATGTACAACTCTACAAAAGTACCATTCCCGAAAAATTTGGTGGCCGTTTAGCTTCGGTTTTAGATGTGAACGACCGCGAAGGCAATAAAAAGAAATTTACAGGCACGGCAGGTTTAGGATTACTAACCAGCCGCATAAGTTTTGAAGGACCTATTGTGAAAGATAAAACATCGTTTTTATTTGGCGCGCGTACCACCTACTCTAACTGGCTGCTTCAATTTTTACCCGAAACCTATAAACACAGTAAAGCATCATTTTATGATATAAACCTTGATATTAGCCATCAAATAAACGAGAAAAACAACTTGTACCTGTATGGCTACATCAGTAGCGATAGCTTTAAGCTTAATGGCGATACATCATACAGTTACAGCAATAAAAACCTTGCCTTAAAGTGGAAGCATACTTTTAACAATAAGTTATACAGTGTTGTAACGGGGGCTTACCAGGGCTACCAATATAGCATTAACAGTGCTGCCGTGCCTATCAATGCTTATAATTTAGATTTCAAAATCAACCAATCGAATTTTAAGGCCGACTTTAATTATTACGCCAGTGCCAAGCATACTATTGATTTTGGTGTTAGCTCTATTTATTACAACTTACAACAAGGCAATTTACAGCCGGTAGGTACAGCATCGCTGGAAAAACCTGATGTGCTACCTGCCGAACAAGCTTTAGAAAGTGCTATATACGCCGGAGATAAATTTGACATAACCGATAAGCTATCGCTTAATTTAGGCTTGAGGTATTCGTTATATAACTTTTTAGGGCCGCGAACGGTTAATTACTATGCGCCTAACCTGCCCCGCACAAGTGCAAACCTGGTAGATAGCGTAACTTATAAAAAGAACCAGATTATTAACACCTACCATGGTCCCGAAATACGGGCTGCCATACGCTACAGCGTTAGCAGCGATTTTTCGCTAAAAGCTTCCTACAACACATTAAGGCAATATATTCATTTGCTTACCAATACAACCTCCATATCTCCAACCGATGTTTGGCAGTTGAGCGATCCTAATATCAAACCCCAATACGGCGATCAGCTTTCGTTTGGGATTTATAAAAATTTGAGATCAAATACGATCGAAACTTCGGTAGAGGTTTATTATAAACACATTAAGGACTATCTGGATTATAAAAGCGGCGCCAATTTGCTGCTTAACCACCACATAGAAACCGATGTAATTAACACACAAGGTAAAGCTTATGGCATTGAGTTTTTGATCCGTAAAAAAAGCGGTAAATTAAACGGTTTATTAAGCTACACCTACTCGCGCACTTTCTTAAAACAAGACGACCCAACTGCCGGCGAACTGATAAACAACGGCGACTACTATCCGGCCAATTATGATAAACCACACGATTTTAACTTTACGGGTAATTACAGGTTTACACACCGCGTAAGTTTTTCGCTCAACACCACATACAGCACGGGCAGGCCAATTACATTGCCCATAGCTAAGTTTAACTATGCCGGATCGGACAGGGTAATTTATTCGGACCGGAATGCCTACCGTATTCCCGACTACTTTAGAACAGATTTTTCTATCAATATTGATGGTAACCACAACATAAAACAATTAACCCATAGCGACTGGACCATTGGTATATACAACGTTACAGGGCGGCAAAATGCATATTCTACCTATTTTAGCTCGCAAGGCGGCGTAATTAATGGGTACCAGCTATCCATATTTGCTTCGGCTATTCCGTTTATTAATTACAACATTAGGTTTTAAGGTAATGAAGAGAACATATATATACGTTTTACTAACAATAATATCGCTTATAGCTTTAAGGTGTAAAAAGCCTTATTTGCCCGACGCCACTACTACCAACTATAATTATTTAGTTGTAGACGGCGCAATTAACTCGGGTGCCGATTCAACGATAATAAAACTGAGCCGCACCGTAACCCTTGCCGCAAAAACAACAACCAAGCCCGAATTAAAGGCAATAGTTACCGTGCAAAGCGATCAAAACAATACTTATAACCTAACAGAAACAACAAACGGTAATTATGTGGCTATAGGTTTAAATTTGGATAACTCGAGAAAGTATCGCCTAAGCATAAAAACAACAAACGGCAAAACTTACTTATCTGATTATGTTGAGGTAAAAAACGCACCGCCTATTGATAGCATTGGCTATACCATGAATAGCGATGGCATAACTGTGTATAATAACGCCCATGATGCCACTAACAACACCCGCTATTACCGTTGGAGTTACCAGGAAACGTGGCAGTTTCAGGCTAATTACGTATCTAATTACATGCCGCAACAATCAACTCCAACCAGTATAACCATGGTTCCGCGCACTGCCGATCAGCAGATATTTACGTGCTGGGCAAGCAATTCCTCAAGTACCATATTATTAGGCTCAACAGCCAAATTATCGCAAGATGTAATTTATCAAAATGCAATAATAGCAATCCCTTCAAACTCCGAAAAAATAGGTATAAAATACAGCATCATTTTAAAACAATATGCACTTACCACCGACGCTTATAACTTTTGGACCATGCTAAAGAAAAATACCGAAGACTTAGGCAGTATTTTTGACTCGCAGCCAAGTGCTATTCAAGGAAACATCCACAATACTGCAGATGCCACCGAACCTGTAATTGGATACCTTAGTGTTGGTACGGTTCAAAGCAAAAGAGTGTTTATAAGTAAAAGTAGCTTGCCCTCCAGTTGGCTTGTGGCGGGTACAACACAATGCAGTACAATAGACACGCTTTATTTTTCTAACCCAAAGAGTGGCTCCAATGATGTTAAAGCAGCTCTGGAAGTAATTCCGCCACTATATATCGCAATTGATGCTGTTTTGGGTGGAACACAAATTAAGGGTTATTCGCGAACCAGCAGATTGTGTGGCGATTGCACATTAAGAGGGGTAAATAAACAACCTGCATTTTGGAAATAACACTATGAAATATATTAGATATACAATTAAAAAAACAGTGTTAGCGTTGCTTTTAACACTCCCGTTAGCGGTAAGCGCCCAAATAGTAGATGGGATAACCAGCAGCTTTAACCAATACCACAGCCAGGTTTTGCAGGAGAAAGTTTTTGTACACGTTAATAAATCCTTTTTTTTAACCGGCGAAATATTGTGGTTTAAGGTTTATACCGTTAGCGCAACTTTAAACAAGCCGGTTAATATTAGCAAAATTGCCTATGTTGAAGTGCTTGATAATAAAAACGCACCTTTATTGCAGGCCAAAATAAATTTAATTAACGGCATTGGCACCGGCTCGTTTTACATACCCATAACGGCAACAAACGGCAACTATAAATTGCGGGCCTATACCAACTTAATGAAAAACTTTAATGCCAACCTCTATTTTGAGCAGGCTATTACTATCGTTAATCCGCTAACGCCGCCGGTTGCAACAGTACGGCAAAGTGTTGCCGATAACGACATCAGGTTTTTTCCCGAAGGCGGGTATTTGGTTAACGGCTTAAAAAGCAGGGTTGCCTTTAAAGCTGTTGGCCCTAATGGCAAAGGTATTGATATAAGCGGCGTGGTGATAAACCAGCGTAACGATACCGTAGCAAAGTTTAACACCTTTAAATACGGCATGGGCCGTTTTACTTTTACACCACTGGCCAATAACAGCTACAAAGCGGTAATACGCATAGGCCAAACCAACGCATTAA
The DNA here is from genome assembly GCF_003633615.1 of Mucilaginibacter gracilis. Lineage (NCBI taxonomy): Bacteria > Pseudomonadati > Bacteroidota > Sphingobacteriia > Sphingobacteriales > Sphingobacteriaceae > Mucilaginibacter > Mucilaginibacter gracilis. The sequence continues at coordinate 5,231,374 of NZ_RBKU01000001.1, forward strand.
TTAAAGACCTGCCCGAAATTAATAAACAAGGCTATGTAATGCAATTAACCGACGCCGGAACCGACCAGTTGGCGGTTACCATTAATGCTAAACTGAGCGGTAAAGAAAACGAACCCATTTATGTTTTGGCCAATAGTGGCCAGTTTGTTAAGGTTGCCGAAACGGCTATGTTAAGCAACGGAAGTGCTAAATTGATGATAGATAAAAGCAAACTGGGCGATGGTGTATCGCACATTACTCTATTTAATAGCCAAAAAACACCGCTTTGCGAACGTTTATACTTTAAAAGGCCCAAACAATTAGTGGTAAGTGCCAGCGCCGATAGGGTAACCTACCATATGCGTAAAAAAGTTAGCGTGGATGTAAATACCAAAAATGACGCTGAAAAACCATTACCGGCAAACTTATCGGTATCGGTTTACAAGCTCGATTCGTTACAAACGGATGAACCGGCTCAAATATCAAGTTACTTGTGGCTAAAGGCCGAATTGAAAGGCAATATTGAAAATGCAGATTATTATTTAAAAAACAACAATGCAGAAGGCGACGAAGCTTTGGATAATTTGATGATGACCCAGGGCTGGAGCAGATTTAAATGGAACGATGTACTTAGCGGCCCCGCACCCGCTTTCAAATTTTCGCCCGAATACAATGGTCATTTAGTAACTGCTAAACTAACTGAGGCCGGTACTGATAAGCCTGTGCCGAGCATGATTGCCTACCTGGCAGCTACAGGTAAAAAGGTACAATTGTACAGTGCCGTATCTGACAGTACGGGCAGGCTGCTATTTAACACCAAAGACTTTTACGGGCCAAACGAATTGGTTTTACAATTGGGTATCGAAAAAGATAGTGTTTACCACCTGGATATTTTAAGCCCCTTCTCCGAGCAATACTCAACCGATACCTTGTCTAATTTCAGCCTGAACGCCAGCCTGAAACGTTCGCTCGAAAATAACAGTATCAACATGCAGACGCAAAACCTGTACTCGGGTGCCAAACTAAAACAGTACTACAGCCCCGGTGTTGATAGTATGGCTTTTTATGGCAAAGGCAAAACCTACCTGCTTGATGATTTTACCCGCTTTACAACAATGGAAGAGGTACTACGCGAATACGTGGCCGAATTAAACGTGGTAAAAACTCAAAAACGCTTTCATATTAAAGTAAAAAGCGACCAGGGTGTGTTTTTAAGCGACGACCCTTTGGTGATGCTTGACGGTGTGCCCATATTTAATATGGATAGGGTTATGGCCATTGACCCACTTAAAGTACGAAAACTGGAAGATATTGACCGCCGCTTTTATTTAGGCCCATCAACGTTTGAAGGTATATTAAACTTTACTACCTACAAAGGCGATATGGCTGGTTTTGAAATTAACCCTCATGCTGTTGTGCTTGATTATGAAGGCATGCAATTGCAAAGGGAGTTTTACTCGCCCGTGTATGATACTGATGACAAGGTAAAAAGCCGTATTCCCGATTTTAGGAATTTGCTTTACTGGTCGCCAGGCGTAATTACCGATTTAAAGGGCAATACCCAAATGTCGTTTTATACATCAGATGAACCCGGTCGTTATATTGGTATTGTACAAGGAATTACCGCCGATGGCTATACAGGCAGCAAAACCTTTATTTTTGATGTAGAAAAATAGCTTTTAAACCCCTAAGGTTAGCTCTAAATTTGTTAACACCAATAGGCACTTTAAGGTATCTATTGGTGTTTATAAAATCTTCAAACAAAACCCTAAATAATTTGCTTGGGTATTCTCAATCAACTTTAATTTGTTTTTTTGCCGTTAGCTGTTTGCCCGATTTTTTTATTTCAAGGCTCAAAACGCCGTTATGGTAACTGGCATTAATATTATCCTCTATCACATCGTCGGGTAAATTAAAAGTGCGTGTAAAGGCCGAGTACGAAAACTCCTTGCGGGTATAGTTTTCTTTATGTTCGGTTTTCTCTTCGTCGCTTTCGGCGGCAATGGTTAAAAAGCCGTTTTCGGTTATTATTTTAAAATCGTTCTTTTTAAAACCCGGCACAGCAAGTTCTACCTGGTAATGGTTTTTTGTTTCGCGCACGTTTACGGCAGGTAATAATTCGCGCTCGCGGATATGCTTATCAAAAAATCTATCCGGGCTCCAAAAATCTTCCATCATTGATTTTACTGATGGAATAGCTGTTGATTTTGTTATTGTTGACATGGCTGATACTGTTTAATTTACAATGTAAATCTCGGCACTTTGCCCACCAAACTACATGACGGTTGTCACAATTAATACTGACTTTTATCACCAACATTAAATAACAAACGCCGCTGCAAATAAATACCCGCCATTATGCCTGCACCGTTATTTTAACTTGTTAAATCTTCGGTTCCGTTACTGCTTTTATTATCGTTTACGGTTTGCATTACAATGGCATATAACTCCGCATAGTTTTCTTCCAGTTTTTTTACCAGTTGAAACTGCGCCCGCGCACGCTGAAGGTTGTGCCCGGCAAACTTTACTTTATAATAAACATCGCCATTTAAATAGTCGGTTAAAAAACGTACACCAATCATGTAAGGAAGCAACAGCACACCCTTTACCAACGAGCGGATTTCGGCAGCACCCATGTATTGCACGGTTTGGCTCAAAAAGCCTTCGGCAAATGCCTTAAAAAGCGGCATATTCAATTGTATTTTTTCAAGGTCGGCTTCATCCTCGGGTGCCCTATTGATGATGGTTCTAACGGCATCGCCAAAATCAAAAGCAGTGTAACCGGGCATAATGGTATCAAGGTCTATCACACATTGGGCAACATCATTTTCGTCTAATAAAACATTGTTAAACTTGGTATCGTTATGCGTTACCCTCAGCGGTAATTGGCCTGCTTTGCCCATGCGCTCAATCTCGGCCATGCCATCTGCATGTTGGTTGATGAATAAAATTTCGGGCTTTACATCTTTTACCCTGTTAAATTTATCCTCGCTCATGGCTTGCTCAAACTGTTTAAGCCTGAACAAAATATTATGAAAATCCGGAATAATCTCAGTCAGTTTTGATGCATCAACATCCTCAAGCATGGTTTGGAAGTTACCAAAGGCCAAACCACCCTGGTAGGCTTGCCTGGTGGTGGTTACCACATCGTAACTTTTTGTATTTTGCATAAAACGGTACATGCGCCAGTAATTGCCGTTTTCATCCTTGTGGTAAAATAAATTGTTACCGGTTTTTATTAGCGTGAGTACCTGTTTATCAATATCGGCGCCAGGTATAAGCCTGAGCTTGTTTTTGATGTGATTGGTTACGTATAAAATATTATCCGTTAAAGCCCCAACATCTTTAAAAATATGATGATTAATGCGTTGCAACAAAAAATCGGGCTCGTTTTTATCAGCATTACAAATGCGGTAAGTATCATTAATATGTCCCGAACCAAAGGGTTTTATACCTCCTATCACTCCGGTAATAGTAAAGTTATTAGCAAGTTTAATAATATTTTGATCTTTTTCTATGTCGTTTTCCATAACTATAACGCTGTTTTACCTTTAACCATACACGGCTGCTACTAAAATACAAACATCAGGGCCAATGCAAATAAATAAAATAACTTAGGGCAACAATTGTGTAGTTTTATCCCAACTGTTTTGCCAAAAAGCCGTTATATAAAATTTAACGGCCCTTAGCTTTAAAGTATTTTTGGCTTTCAATCGTTTACCCATTACATGAAACAACGCATTCCCATCATTATCTTACTCTGGCTCTTTACCGATCTGTATTTTTTTAATGCCATCCATACCCTCACCAACAACAGCAACGTATTTTTAGCTTACTGGCTGGCCGATGTTTTAATTGCCGCCGGCATTCTGTTTGCCGTTATAAGTTTGGGTGTCAAGCATTCACCTAAGCTTATTTCGTGGTTAATGGCGTTGATGCTGTTGTCATTTATTCCTAAACTTATTGGTATCCCTGTATTGTTGCTAGAAGATATAACCCGTTTGTTTCGCAGCTTTCCGCAACGTAGCGCATGGGTGAGCCAGTTAACCATTGTTGTTGCCGCCATACCGTTTTTTGGTTTGCTGTTTGGCCTAACACGTGGCAGGCACCACTACAGGGTACACCGCGAAACGCTCTATTTTACCGATTTGCCGGAGGCTTTTGATGGCTTTACCTTAACCCAGCTTTCTGATATTCACGCAGGCAGCTTTACCAGCGAAAAAGGCGTAAACAAAGGCATTGATTTGGCAAACGCCCAAAACAGCAACCTGATATTGTTTACAGGCGATTTGGTTAACGATAAGGCTTCGGAAATGGATGCGTGGATACCTGCATTTTCAAAATTAACTGCGCCTTTCGGCAAATATTCGGTATTAGGCAACCATGATTATGGCGATTATATCCGATGGGAAAGCCCCGAACATCAACAAGCCAACCTTAACCAGCTCAAACAAGTACATAGCCAAATAGGCTTTAAATTGTTATTAAACGAAGCCGTGCGCATTGAGAAAGACGGCGCATCTATCACCTTAATTGGTGTAGAAAATTGGGGCAAAGGCGGTTTCCATAAATATGGCGACCTGCTTAAAGCCACCGAAACCGTTAACGACGACCAATTTAAGATACTCATGTCGCACGATCCTTCCCACTGGGAGGCCAAAACCCTGCTCCACGAAAAACGGATCGATCTTACCCTTGCAGGCCACACGCACGGGATGCAGTTTGGTATTGAGTTATTTGGCTTTAAATGGAGCCCTATTAAATACGTTTACAAGCAATGGGCGGGTTTGTATCATAAAAAAAACCGCTACCTGTATGTTAACCGGGGCTTTGGCTTTTTAGGCTTAAAGGGCCGTGTTGGCATTTGGCCGGAGGTTGCCGTTATTACGTTAAGGCGCAAATAACTAAATTGCAGGCATGATTAGCCCTGTACTCCCCGCCTCGTCTTTTAATTTGATGAGGCAGCTCAAACTTAACAATAACCGCGAGTGGTTTGCCCAAAACAAAGAGGCTTACCAAAAGGAGTTAGCCCTGGTTGAAGGCTTTGCCCACGCTATGCTGCAAAACCTTAACACGCACGATGTTATTGAAACGCCAAGCGGCAAAAAAAGCCTTCACCGTATTTACCGCGACGTGCGTTTTTCTAAAGATAAAACACCTTTTAAAGCCAACTGGACGGGCGGCTTTCGCCGCGCCACTAAATATAGGCGCGGCGGTTATTACTACCATTTTGAACCCGGAAACAACTTTTTATTAGCTGGTTTTTGGAGCCCAAACGCGCAGGATTTAAAGTTAATTCGTGATGATATTGCCTTTAGTGCCGAGCCTTTGCGCAACATTTTAAACTCACCATCATTCGTCAAAAATTTTGGCACCTTGCAGGGCGAAACCTTAAAAACCAGCCCTAAAGGGTACGATGTTACTCATAATGCTATAGATTTACTGCGTTACAAACAATTTTTGGTTATACGGCGTTTTACCGATGAAGAAGTTTTGAGCCAACCTTTTTTTGATACCGCCTGCCAAACCTTCCGCGAAATGCGACCCTTTTTAAATTACATGAGCGAGGTACTAAGTGCCGATGTAAATGGCGTTAGCATTTAAACAATTATACAGGGTATTGCGCCGGCTAAGTTGGGCAGCACCGCCCCCGCTTTAATAGTGTAATTTAATTATTGTATTAGCCTATGCATCAAACCGTTGTTCAATACGCCTGCCTGCTTATCGTTATTTTATTTGTGGTGATGCTGGCACAAAAAATAAAGGTTGCTTACCCTATTTTATTGGTATTGGTTGGGCTACCATTGGGCTTTGTGCCCTTTTTACATGGAATTGAGATACAACCCGAACTCATTTTTGTGATTTTTTTGCCACCCCTGCTATACGAAGCCGCATGGAACACATCCTGGAAAGACTTTTGGAAATGGCGACGAGTTATTAGCAGTTTTGCCTTCCCGGTGGTAATTTTAACCTCGTGCGTAGTGGCCTTTGTGTCATCGGCGTTAATACCCGGCTTTACTTTGGCAACAGGTTTTTTATTGGGAGGCATTGTTTCGCCGCCCGATGCTGTTTCGGCCAGCGCCATTTTAAAAAACATTAAAGTACCCCAACGCTTTATTACTATTGTAGAGGGCGAAAGCCTTGCCAATGATGCATCCAGTTTGGTTGTGTTCCGTTTTGCACTGGCGGCGGTATTAACGGGCACTTTTGTTTTTACACAAGCCGCTACCGATTTTGTATTGGTAATTGCAATGGGCATTGTTATTGGCCTTGCTGTTGCGCTTATATTTTATACCCTTCACCGTTGGCTGCCAACCTCAACTAATATTGATGTAGTGCTTACCTTTGTTACACCCTACGCCATGTACATGCTTGCGGAAGAATTTCATTTTTCGGGCGTGCTGGCGGTTGTAAGTGGCGGCCTTTTCCTCTCCGCAAGGCGGCACCAGTTTTTAACACACCGAAGCCGCTTGCAGGGTGTAAACGTTTGGGAAGCCGTAGCCTTTGTATTAAACGGTTTTGTTTTTATTCTTATCGGGTTAGAGTTTCCGGTTATTGTTAAAAACCTGGGCACCAACGTTTGGCCAGCCGTTACATATAGCCTTATTATAACCGGCGTATTAATATTAACGCGTTTTGCCAGCACTTTTGGTGCCACGGCTATCACCATGGTGATGAGCAAAGTTATTACCGTAGTAGATCCAAACCCGGGCTGGAAAGCTCCCGTTTTATTGGGTTGGACGGGTATGCGGGGCGTGGTTTCGCTGGCGGCAGCGTTAAGCATACCTGTAACTTTAAGTTCGGGCAAGGCATTCCCTAATCGGGAGCTTATTCTCTTTATTACATTCGCGGTTATCATGGTTACCTTAGTATTACAGGGCCTAACCCTGCCCGCACTGGTTAAATGGGTTAACATGCCCGATCCCGACTTAACCATTACCATGGAACAACAGCGGCAACTGGTGCGCAAAAAGTTATCGCACCTCTCGCTATCCATTTTAGATGGTAATTATAAAGAGCAGACCGAAAACAACGACATGGTAAAAGCCCTCAAACTACGCTACACCGCCGATATGGATTTATTAAAAGATTGGAACAAAGACGGCAATGAGGCCCGCGCCGATGACTTTTATAAAGATTACCGCATGATTATGGCCCGGCTAATTAAAGAGCAGCGCGCCCTGTTGCAAACCCTAAACAAAAAAGAAAACATTAGCGACGAACTGGTAAAGCAACAAATGGACCTATTGGATTTAGAGGAAGAGAAACTGCGGCAACATTTTGAAGCGTGATATTAAACCGCTTATAAACAATAAGGCAAACAAAAAAGCAGCATCAGTCCCCCAAAAAGGAAGAGTATTATTTTAATTGTGTAATGGCGGATAGTCTTCAGCCACAAGATTTAAGTAAAAAAAAAGACATCAAACTTTTGATTCAAGACGTAGTACTATTAACTTAACAGTAATATCAGCAAAAAAACAAAATTTATAACCCGGCCGGTTAGCAGGTAAATTATATTTCATAAATTGAGCCTTATAATTTATGGAGCCTAAATCAGTATTTTTTTCCGTTTACTTATGGTTGCTATTTTCTTTTCTTTCGGTGGCAGCATATGCCGAAGGCAGTAAAGAGATAACCTCAAACGGCGGTAACCGGGCTTATCTGCTTTCTACAACGGTTGCCACTGCTTCGTCGCCCTTCCCCACCTTGGGCACCATGAAGGTTTACGTAAAAGCGGGCGAAAGCATTTACGCCGGTTCCAGCGCACAGGGAATAAGCACGGGCACCATGAATTTCCGCGCTCCGGATGGCACCAGCTACACCAGCGGCAACGATGCTAACATTGGCTTAATCAAAAACCGGGCGCAGGAAGCAGCGGGCCCGCTGCCCAATGCAAATGGCTATACACCTTTTATCATCAAAGTAACCGCCGCGCAAGAGGGCGTATGGGAGGTTGATTTTATTCCCGAAAATAATGGTGCAACACTAACTGGCAATCCGCCCGCAGTAGCTGCCAACGCCAACTGGACGCAGCCCATCGCACAGTACATAACCGCCTTTGATGTATCTGTACGTAATACCGCCAATACACAATTTATTAACGGGCGCGTGTTTACAAACGTATTCTCGGGCATTTTAGGCACATTTGATGTGGGCTTTAACGGCATATTTAATATTCTTACTAAAGACGGCTATCAGTACACCCTCAACAATAACGGCCAGGCAGGCAATGGTTTTGGCTTTTTTGTAAACAACAAGGGGTTTAGAAATGCAGCAGGCTTACCATCTTACCAAAGTGTTGATGGTGCCAGCGCCAACGTTAACGTGCAAGACCCGCGCGCCGCCGATACACCTACAGATATTACCCAAAAAATATTTTTTAACCCACCCGCTGCCGATTTACCTGCTACCGCAAACACGCCTGGCGGCGGCACAACATGGCTTTTAACTGCCCCGGTTTTGCCAACCGTTAGCAACGTTACCTTTACCGGCACCGAGGGCACACCCGGCAAAGCCGGTACCGGCCCTTTGGGCGGCAACTTTGCCTTTACTACCAGTGGCAACGGCAGTTATTTAATTGTTATTGATGTGAACCAAAACGGAAGTTATACCGATGCCATTGACCGTAAAATAACCGGAACAGCAAATTCGGGCATTAACCAGGTGCATTGGGACGGCTTAGATGGCTTGGGCAACAAGGTAAGCGCAGGCGGTACCACAAACTTTAACGTTAGTGTAGGCATTACCACGGTGGCGGGCGAGGTCCATTTTCCGTTTTTTGATGTGGAACGTAATGTAAACGGCCTTTTGTTATCCCGTATTAACGGCATTTATGCACCCGATGATACTTTGTATTGGGATGATACTCCCATTACCAAAGTGGGTACACCATCAAATCCTTTAAAAAACTTAACGGGTATAAGCAGCACCATCAACGGCCACAAATGGGGCACCACCACTACCGACCCTAACAACGATGCCGATTTTGGCAATAACAAAAGCATTGATACCTGGGGTTATATAGCCAGCAAACCTGTTTACAGTTCGGTTAGTTTGCAACTGCGCGAGGCCGATATGGCTGTTGATAATGTTGCCGTGGTAGCCAATTGCGCGGGCCAGCCTATTGTTTACACCGTAACCGTAAGCAATAAAGGGCCGGGCGATGTGGCGGGGGCAAAATTTAGTTTCGGTTACCCGGCTGATATTACCGGCCTAACGGTTAGCAGTGTATCAACAAGCGGCACGTCGTCAACTAATTCCGAAGTATTTACCGCCGGTAATTATACAACCGGTATTGATATGGCCAATGGCGCGATACGTACTTTTACCATAAGCGGAAAAGTTGCCTTAACTGCAAGCGGCGGTTTAGGGGTAACAGCTTCGGTTTTGCGCCCCGCCGATGTTACCGACCCTGATGCCACAAACCCCGATGCCGCAGCCCCAACCGATGCGGTAAACGAATGTAATTCGCCACCATCGGGCACGGGTTGTAATAATGTTATTGTTAATACCACGGTTATAGCCGCCGCCCCCAATGCCGGGCCCGATCAAACCATTTTTCAATACCTGCCCGCAACAATGGCCGCTATAGGCACCGGTACATGGGCGCAATTGGCAACGGATGCTAACCAGGTAACCATTACCAATAAATTGAGCAACACAACCACAATAACCGGACTTGATTATTTGGGCCTTTACCATTTTACTTATACCAACAGCAACGGTTGTGCCGATTCGGTGACGTTAAAGGTAATACGCGCCGACCTCGAAATACCTAACATCATCACACCCAATAACGACGGGAAAAACGATGTTTTCAGGATACGCGGTTTAGAAGCTTATCCGGGCACGCAATTAATTATTTTTAACCGCTGGGGCAGCGAAGTTTACCGCGCCGACGATTACCGCAACAATTGGGACGGCAGCGGCCTGGCCGAAGCAACCTATTTTTACATTTTAAATCGCCGCGATCGCGATGGTCAAATTACTCCCCTAAAGGGATGGGTGTTTTTAAAACGCAATAAATAATGAGGCACGTAAAACACTACATCCTAATTGTATCTATAGCGTTGCTGGCCCGGCACGCGCAGGCGCAGCAAACCATACAGTTTAGCCAGTATGTATTTAACGGGCTGGCACTTAACCCCGCATACGCTGGTTATAAAGATTATTTAACGCTAAACCTAAGCAGCCGCATACAATGGGTAGGCTTCCCCGGCGCGCCAAAAACCGGAACGGCATCAATAGATGGTTTGCTTAATACTACCGATAAAAATGTAGGCCTGGGCCTTATTGCCACTTTCGACCAGTTAGGGCCCGAAACAACCTCGTCTGTTTACGCCAACTATGCCTATCGTTTAAGGTTAGATGCTTTAGATACCAAACGCCTTTGTTTTGGCATTGGCCTGGGCGTAATTCAATACCGCTTAAACGGCGATGTATTTAGTGCTACCGATGCCGGCGACGCTAACATACCCGCCGGAACTCAAAGCAATTTAACTCCCGATTTTCGCCTGGGTGTGTATTACTATTCGCCGCATATTTATGCAGGGGCATCTCTTTTTAACGTTCTTTCGGGATTAAATACTAACCTGGTTGATAATATGCAATTGATTAGGCAGGTGCGCACAGCCTATTTTACAGCGGGTGCTATGCTACCTTTGTCGGATTATATCGACATCAAACCATCGGCCATGCTAAAGTCGGATTTTAAGGGGCCAGGTAATTTAGATGTTGGTGCCTACCTTGTTTTTAATAAAACGGTTTGGCTTGGCTCGTCATACCGCACCAGCGTTCCGGTATGGAGCAACAGCGATTTGCAAAGCGGCCTGAGTACCGATGATGCCGTTGCCGCCATTTTACAAATTAACGTGAACGACCATTTCCGGATAGGATATTCGTTCGATTTTACTACGAGCAAACTTGCCAGCTATCAATCAGGCTCGCACGAGCTTTCGTTGAGCATTGGTTTCCCCGGTAAAAAACAACGGGTTGTTAGTCCACGATATTTTTAGCAGCATGAAAAAAGCCAGTTTAACCGTTATACTCATCACCTTAATTATTGGCTACGCCAACGCGCAGGAACAACTCAGCGTAAAGCAACAGGCCGATATACTGTATAACCGGTTTGAGTATTTTAAAAGCCTGAGCTATTACCTAAAACTGGCCTCCGGTAATAAAAACGATGTTAAGTTATTGGAGCGCATTGCCGATTGCTACCTCAACATAAACCGCTATAACGATGCCGAAGAGTGGTACGCCAAAGTTGTAGCAAAACCCAGAGCATCCAAAACCGCACATTGCCATTACGCGGATGTTTTACTTCGCAACCAAAAGTTTGAGCTGGCCAAACAACAGTACCGACTTGCTTTGCCAAGCGACACAGCAACACTAAACCTTAAATTGGGTAACTGCGATTCGGCTGCACTTTGGATGAAACAAACAACACGTTACGCGGTAAACGCCGTAAAAGGGTTAAACAGTGCCGCTTCCGATTGGGGAGCAACTTACGCAGGCAACACCGCGCTAATTTTTACTTCCGACAGGGACGCGCAGTACCCCGAAACCGATAATCGCACCGGCAATAACTTTTTCAAGTTGTACCAAAGTGCTACGGGGAACGGCCAGGCCAAACAGATGGCATTTACCGATATGTATGGATACGAATTAGCAAACTCGTACCATTTAGGCCCAATAGCACTAAACAGCAGTGCAGATACGGCGTATATTACAGTTACTACGGAAGAGGATCTCCGCAAATTACCTATCGACCCATCTGCCCAGAAGGGCCAGCGGGTTGTTACGCGCCGTTTGCAGTTATTGGCGGCAGCTAAAAACAAAGGCAAGTGGACGGTATTTAACAGCTTTAAATACAACAAAATCCAACTATATTCTGTTGGTAATGCCTGCTTATCTTCAGATGGTAAAGTGCTTTACTTTGCCTCGGATATGCCGGGCGGCCAGGGAAAAACCGACATTTGGTATTGCGAGAAACAGCGCGACGGATCGTGGGGCACACCAACCAATTGCGGTAAAACCATCAATACAAACGAGGAAGACAATTTTCCGTTTGTTGCAGCCAACGGAACGCTTTATTATGCCAGCAAAGGCTTGCCGGGCATGGGCGGTTATGATATTTACAGTGCTACAGGCGCAAAAAACCAGTGGAGCACTCCGCAAAATTTAAAGTACCCCATCAACTCCACCAGTGATGATTTTTACTGTATAACCCGTGATGGTTTAAGTGGATACCTTTCATCAAACCGCGAGGGTGGCCAGGGTAACGACGATATTTACAGCTTTACCGCTATAGCAGATACGCTGCCTGCAAAGCCAATACTGGCGGTTACACCACCGCCAATAGCACCTGCGCCTCCACAGGAGGGCTTTGTACTGCAAACCATTTATTATGATTTGGATAAGGCAACCATAAGGCCGGATGCCGCTATGAAGCTCAATCAGCTTGTTGCTATTTTAACGCAACACCCCAACATCAAAATTGAGCTGGCATCGTATACCGATTCGCGCGCCTCATACAGCTACAACCAGGCCCTCTCCGAGCGGCGTGCCAAAGCCGCCTTATACTACCTTTCGCAACATGGCATTTTAGCAAACCGCATAAAAACAAGCGCTTACGGCAAAACACATTTGGTAAATAATTGCGCCATACCGGCCCAATGCACCGAGGCCGAGCATCAACTAAACCGCCGTACCGAATTTAAAGTAGCCGGGCAATAACCATTTTTCATCCCGGGTTCGCCAAATAAAAAAAAGGGGCAACGCTGGTTAGGCGTGCCCCTTTCTTATCACTCACAAAAAACATCATGATGTTTAACAAACACACAGCATAATGAGTATCTTATTAGTATTCAATATTGTTTAGTTAAGGGACGACCCCATCGGGGTCACAGGTCGGTAGCAAAACGAATTAAATAAAAATTTGTGCCGTAGGTACAACACCTGTATAAGTGGCATACCTAAGGCATGCAAACATGCATTTATTAATTGACTACCGACCTTTTGCACCGATGGTGCATTCTTAAATAGCTTAACTAAACTACATTGATTGATAAATCCTCGTTGGTGGTTTATCTTAAAACAACTAATACTTGAATAAAAAGTTAAGCAACCATCAATCAATTTACGGTAAAAGCAGCCGTTAACTTTTTATCGGTAGAACTGCTACCAACAAAAACCTGATAGGTTCCGGGGTAAAGTTTCCAGCTATGCTTTTTCAAGTCCCACTTTTGCAGGTCCTTTAAAGCCACCCTTAAATTAACTGCCGATTGCGAACCTTTTAATATGCTTACCCGCTTAAATGCCTTTAATTCTTTTAATGGCATCCGCTCGGCATTGGGGTATTCAATGTAGGCCTGCACCACTTCGTCGGCATCCAAATTACCTACGTTTTTTACGTTAAGTTGCAAGTTTATTACATCGTTTAAGCTGTAGGTGGCTGCGGGTTTTTCAATCCAGTTGTAAGCAAATTGAGTATAACTCAAGCCAAAGCCAAAGGGGTATTCTACAGCACCGTTAAAGTACCGGTAGGTGCGGTTTTTCATGGCATAGCTTTTAAAATCGGGCAGGTCGTTAACCGATTTATAAAACGTAAGCGGCAAATGGCCCGACGGCGAAACCTCCCCAAATAGCAAATCGGCAAATGCGTTACCTGCTTGCTGGCCGGGGTACCAGGCCAATATAATAGCATCGGCATAAGGTTCAATAGCAGCAATATCAACCGCGCTGCCTGCGGTAACTACTGCAATAATAGGCTTATTGGGTACACCTTTGCGCAGTGCCTTCATAAAGGCAATATTACCGGCGGGCAAACTCAAGCTAGCCTTATCGCCCACCGTTGGCGATAAAAAGGCATCACCGGCCTCGCCTTCCATAACAGGCGTTAGGCCAATAACGGCTATAGCAACATCGCTATTACCTGCGGCCCATATCCCACCAAAATGTGTGGTATCGGTATAGCTGCAACCTAAATCGTACTCAACGCGGGTACCTAAACCAACGGCAGCCGTTACACCTTCAACAAAATCAACCATTTGGCTGTTAACACCGTGGTAGCTACCAACCATGGCATCCATAGATGTGGCGTTGCTGCCCAATACAGTAATACTACTGTAATTGCCTTTTTTTAAGGGTAAAATATTATTGCTGTTTTTTAGCAATACCATGCTTTGCTGCGCCGCCCTGCGCGATAATGCAACATGGGCTGCGTTACTAATGCTATCGGCACCATAGGTGGCGTAGGGGCTTTTTGCGGCATCATCAAAAAAACCAAGTTTAAACTGCGTGCGCAACAAACGGGTAAGCGCCGCATTAATTTCCGCCTCGGTAACCAGGTTTTGTTTTACGGCCTGTAACAAATCATTCTGAAGAATGCTCGAACAATCTAAACTCACGCCAGCCTTAATGGCGGCAGCAGCTACCTCCACGCCCGATGGCATAACCTTGTGGGTTAAAAAAACATCATCAAGCGCACCACAATCGGTAACTACGTGTCCTTTAAAACCCCACTCGTTCATCAGTATATTTTTAAGGTACGATGTACTTACAGAATTTGGTTCGTTGTTTACGCGGTTATAGGCCGTCATTACGGATTCAACTCCGTTATCAACCAATGCCTTAAATGCTGGCAGATAGGTTTCGCGCAGGTCTTTTTCATCCACAATGGCATCAAACGAATCGCGCACAGCTTCGGGGCCGCTATGGGCTACAAAATGTTTGGCTGTGGCCGATGTTTTTAAATGGTTAACATCATTGCCCTGCATACCTTTAACATAGGCTACGCCCATATTAGCCGTTAAAAAAGGGTCTTCGCCGTAGGTTTCCTGGCCACGGCCCCAGCGCGGGTCGCGGAAAATATTAATATTGGGCGACCAAAATGTGAGGCCCATATACTGCAAATGCTTGTTTTGTTGTGATGTGAGGTTATACTTAGCCCTCGCTTCGGTGGATATGGCTGTAGCTACCTGCTGCAATAACGCCGGGTTAAAGGTAGCAGCCATGCCAATAGCCTGCGGAAAAATAGTTGCCTGCCCGGCGCGCGCTACACCATGCAAACCCTCGTTCCACCAGTTATAGGCAGGTATGCCCAGCCGTGGAACCGCTTCCGCGCGGTAACCTAAAAGCGATACCTTTTCGGCCAGGGTTAGCTGGCTTATTAAATTTTTAATCCTGCTTTCTATAGGTTGCCCGGCATCTTTGTAGCTTTCGGAATTTTGCGCATGCGCATTAACCGTTAACAGCAGCAGGGCACTGTATGTTATTAACCTTAAAATTATTTTAGTTTTAATTGGGTAATGGATGGGTGCCATGCTTATAATTTAATTAAATGCTGATAATAGTTTCAAAACAACCAATTGCTTCTATTTGTATGAGCTAAACTATTAAAAACTTTTTAAAAAATTTATAAAGTTTTTTAAATTCTTGTTTTTAATTGCTAAATATGTACTATAATTTAATTGATAATGGTGAAGGATGATATTACTACGCTGGTAAATTACAGCGAAATAGTAAAGTATTTATATTATAACAAAGTTGCCTCTAACACAGATATTAGTTCGTATATCCACAAAAGCATTCCCAATACCTTAAAAGTTTTAAACGAACTGATTAAGGACGGCTATGTTAAAGAGAATGGTTTAGGCATTTCAAGCGGTGGGCGCAAGCCCCTCACCTACTCGTTAATACCCAACGAGTTATTTATTTTATCGGTAGCCATGGATCAGTTTGCTACGCAAATGGTTATTGTTGATATTAACAACACGTTTGTAACCCCGGTAGGTTATTATAAGTTTGACCTATACCGCCAAACCGAAGGTATTGATACCCTAACCAATTATATTAATAAATTTATTGAAAACTCGGGCATAGCCCGCAATAAAATACTTGGCTTGGGTATTTCTATGCCGGGCTTCATTGATGTTGAAAAAGGCATCAACCACAGTTACCTGCGCTTAACCGACGATACTTTAGTAAGCCATCTGGAAAAAAGCACGCTGCTGCCCGTTTTTATTGATAACGATAGCACTGCAATTGCCCTGGCCGAGCAAAAATTTGGCATTGCTGCCGATAAAAAAAATGTAATGGTTATTAACCTGGGCTGGGGAATTGGCCTCGGTATGATTTTAAATGGCGAAATTTTTAGGGGCCATAACGGTTTAGCGGGCGAGTTTAGCCATATCCCCTTGTTTAAGAATGGCAAATTGTGTACCTGCGGCAAACACGGCTGTTTAGAAACCGAAGCTTCGTTTATAGCAGTTGCAGCAAAAGCAACCGAGGGTATTAAGCAAGGTTTTGCAAGCAGTTTGGCGGGTTACGATGTTATTGATGCCGATGCAATTATAAAGGAAGCCATTAAGGGCGACATTTTTTCGGTAAAGTTATTATCCGAAGCTGCCTACCTGGTAGGGCAGGGCCTGGCAATCCTTATCCATTTAATGAACCCTGCGGCTATAGTTTTGAGCGGGAAAGGCAGCATTGTTGGCAAATTATGGATGGCACCAATACAACAAGCCATTAACGAGCACTGCATACCCAAACTTACAGATCAAACCGCGCTGCTTATTTCAAACCTCAACTCAAAGGCCCAGTTAATTGGCAGCGCAGCCCTGGTGGTTGAAAGCCTGGGCAAGCTTTTTCAAAGTAAGCTTACGGCAATTCATAATCAGCAAACAGCCTTAGAGAGTTCATATTAAAATGAGAAACTTTAATTAACTATCAAAAAAAAGAATTAAATATCGGTAATGACTAAAATAAAACTATTCAAAAAAAGGTTCTTATCCATTATACTAACTGTGCTTTTAGTCGCAGCCATTAGCGAGGGCTTTGCCCAAAATAGCCACGAACTAAACAACGGTTGGAAATGCGAAAAGAAAGGCAACGTTACTGCCGACGGAAACCAAATATCGAAAATTGATTTCCTCGTTAATTCATGGATAAAAGCCACCGTACCCGGAACAGTTTTAACTACCTTACTGGATAACCAACAAATTGCCGACCCTTTTTGGGGCATGAACAACGCCCACATTAAAGATATTTTCAATACCGGCCGCGATTATTACACCTACTGGTTTGTAAACGATTTTAACCACAATTTACCTACCGGCGATGAGCAGGTATACCTTAATTTGCGAGGTGTAAATTACAGCTGCGAGGTTTATTTAAACGGTAAAAAGTTAAATAATAAAACGCATTATGGCATGTTTTTGCGCCAATGCTATAACATTACGGCTTTCATTAACAAAACGGGTAAAAACCGTTTAGCTGTATTAGTTTATCCGCCAAACCCCGTTGGCGACCCCAATGGCGGCCAGGGCGGCGACGGGCAAATTGCCAAAAACGTGGGTCTGCAATATACCGCCGGGTGGGACTGGATACAACCCATGCGCGACCGAAATACGGGTATTTGGGATAAAGTTAATATCGACAATACAGGAGCCATAAAAATTTCGGACACGCATGTGGTTACATTGGTTCCGGGTGTGCGGCAGGTTGAGGGCAAGCAAGCACCCGCAATTATAAAGGTAACCACCACGGTAACAAACCCTACCAATAAAATGGTGCAGGGTGTTTTGCAATATACTTTAAACGGCCAAACCGTATCGCAAAACGTAGCTGTAAAACCACACACAGCGTTAGATGTTAAACTGAACGATTTTATTTTAAACAACCCTAAACTTTGGTGGCCAAATGGCTATGGCACAACTTATTTGTATAAAAGCACAATTAGGTTTTTAACAGGCGCGAGCCGGGTTTCCGACATGAAAGTTATTGATATTGGCGTGCGCGAACTGCAAACCAGTTGGAACAGCCAAACGCAAAGCAGACAAATTGAGGTTAACGGTCAAAAAATATTTATTAAAGGCGGCAACTGGATTATCTCGGATGCGATGCTGCGCTTTAGCGATGCCCGTTACGATGCCGAGATACGCTTTCACCGCGATATGAACCTCAATACCATACGGGTTTGGGGTGGCGCATTAGTGGAGCGCCCTGAGTTTTATGATACCTGTGATAAATACGGAATGCTGGTTTTTCAGGATTTCTGGATCTCGGGCGATGCCAACGGGAGATGGGTTGACCCCATGAAAAAAGACGACCAGTGGACCCGTAGAAAATACCCCGACGACCATCAACTGTATATTGCTTCGGTTGCAGACCAGGTAAAGCTGGTGCGTAACCACCCATCGTTGGCTATTTGGTGCGGCGGAAACGAGATAACCCCTCCCGAAGATATTTTATTGGCCGTTCGCGATTCTATCCTACCCAAACTGGATAACACGCGATGGTTTGTTGAGTACTCTAATTCGGATAAGATGTCGTTAAATACCATGGGTGGTAACGGCGACGGCCCTTATACCATTCAAGCCGATTCGTCTTTCTGGAAAGTGCGCACCTACCCTTTCAACTCCGAAATTGGTTCGGTTGGCCTTAACGATTACGAATCCTTAAAACGGTTTATTCCGGCTCAAAACCTGGTGATGCCAAATTTTTCTGCGGCGAGCAAAACAACACAAATTGATTCTGTTTGGGATTACCACAAGTATATTGGTTACGATGCCTCGGTTGATGCCTACGGCAAACCAACCGATACTAAAGATTTTGCTGCCAAAGCGCAGTTGGTAAACTACAACCAGTACCGTGCCCTTGCCGAAGGCTTTAGCAACCACATGTGGGATTGGTACACCGGTTTTATAATATGGAAAACACAAAACCCATGGACTGCCATGCGCGGCCAAATGTATGATTACTACCTGGACCCTAATGCCTGCCTTTACGGCTTAAAAAACGGTGCAGAACCTTTGCATGTAATGTACAACCCTTTAAACGGCATGGTTACCATAGTTAACAACACGTTTGAAACCAAACGCGATTTAATGCTGGTGATAAAAACCATTGACATAAACGGAAAAGAGAACGTAATAACACAGGTTTTTGAAGAAATACAACCATCATCGGCCAAAGGTTACGCGCCTATAAAAAAAGCCATTGCAGATATTGCACAAAACGAAGGCACATTTTTATCGCTACAGCTATTAAATGTACAGCAAAAGGTGGTAAGCAATAACCTTTATTGGCTACCCAATGCTGCCGGTGTTTACTCGGGTTTGCAAAAAATGGCACCTTCACAGCTTAATGTAAAAGCCACGCAAGTATCGGCGGGTAAAATACAGGTTACTTTAACCAACCCGACCAATGCTCCGGTTGCGTTTTTCAACCGCTTATCGTTGGTTGATGCGCAAACCAATAACCGCCTGCTACCCGTGTTTTATAGTGATAATTACATCTCGGTTTTACCCGGCGCAAACCAGGTAATTATGATGGATTATGACGCGAGAAAATACAAAAACCTGCCGTTGGTGAGCATAAGCGGCTGGAACTTTAACGAAAAAACATTCAATATCAAATAACATATAAACACCCCAGAGCAACAACAAAACTATGGCAAGGTTAAATTTATTAGAAGAAACGCGTTACGAAAAGCTGCCTGTAACCGTATTCCCGACGGCAAATTCAGCGTCGATAAGTGTAGCGAGACGAATTGCGGATATCATTAAATCTAAAAGCGACGGTGAAAAAACCGTTTTAGGTTTAGCAACCGGGGCAACACCGGTAAAAGTATATGCCGAACTGGTGCGTTTACACCGCGAAGAAGGTTTGAGTTTTAAAAACGTAATAACCTTTAACCTGGACGAGTATTACCCCATGAAACCCTTAGCCGCCCAAAGCTATGTGGCTTTTATGAAGGAGAATTTATTTGACCATGTTGATATTGAATGGAAAAACATCAATATACCCGACGGAACGCTTGACGCGGATTACCTGCAAGCTTACTGCTACGAATACGAACAAAAAATAACCCGCCTTGGCGGCCTTGATTTGCAAATACTCGGCATTGGTCGCACCGGGCACATCGGTTTTAACGAACCAGGCTCGGCACCAAATTCGGGCACCCGTTTAGTTACGCTTGACGACTTAACGCGCCGTGATGCATCGCACGATTTTGGTGGTAAAGAAAACGTACCTGTAAAGGCCATTACAATGGGTATTGGCACCATATTTAAGGCCAAAGAAATTATATTGATGGCCTGGAGCCAAAAAAAGGCCTCCATCATCAAAAAAGCGGTAGAAGGCGAAATATCTTCGGATGTGCCTGCTACATACCTGCAACTATCAGATAATGTAGAATTTATATTAGACGAGGGTGCAGCATCATCCCTAACCAGGTTTGATACACCATGGCTGGTAAAAGATTGCGTGTGGAAGGATTTGCTGATTAAAAAAGCGGTAATATGGCTCGCTACGGCACTTAACAAACCCGTGCTTAAACTAACCGAAGAAGATTACAACAACCACGGCATGGCCCAGCTTGCCACCGAAAAAGGGCCGGTTTACAACATTAACATCAACATTTTCAACAAAGTACAACATACCATTACCGGCTGGCCCGGTGGCAAACCCGATGCCGACGACAGCCAACGGCCAGAGCGCGCTAATCCCGCCAAAAAGCGGTCGGTTATTTTTTCGCCACACCCTGATGACGATGTGATCTCGATGGGCGGAACATTTATCCGCCTGGTAGACCAAGGTCATGAGGTACATGTAGCCTACCAAACATCGGGCAATACCGCCGTTTGGGATGATGATGCTTTGCGGTACGTGGAGTTTGCCATTGATTTTGCCGAGAGCCAGGGCCAGGATAACACAAAACTAAAAACCTTGTATCAGAGTATGAGGCAGTTTTTAACTGCCAAACAGCCTAATCAGGCCGACACGCCGGAAATTAAAACCGTAAAGGGGCTCATCCGCAAGGGCGAGGCAATAGCCGGGGCACGTTTTGCCGGTTTACCCGATAACCAGATACATTTACAGGATCTTCCTTTTTACGATCGCTTAAAAGTGAGTAAAAATGTGGATTTTGAGGATGATATTGTGCAAACCATGCAATTGCTTAACGAGATAAAACCTCACCAGATATTTACAGCGGGCGATTTTGCCGACCCAAACGGCACCCATAAAGTTTGTTTTGACATTATCATCAATGCCTTTAAAAGGTTGCAGCATGAGGCATGGACAAAAGACTGCTGGATATGGTTATACCGGGGAGCATGGCAAGAGTTTGAAACACACGAAATTGAAATGGCCGTACCATTATCGCCACAAGAAGTGCTGCGTAAACGTTTGGCCATTTTTAAACACCAGTCGCAAAAAGATTTGCCCGTATTCCCCGGTGATGATGCGCGAGAGTTTTGGGTTAGAGCCGAAGACCGTACCCGCGAAACAGCCTGCGCCTACGACCGTTTAGGTTTAGCCGAATATGAAGCGATGGAAGCTTTTGTACGCTATAAAATAGATTAAATTAGCGGTGTAATTTATAACCGCAAACCAATATAGAGTATGAAAAGAAGTGTTTTTCTGCAAAAGGCAGGTTTACTGTCTGCTGGATTATTGTTTCGCCAAAATTTATTTGCGTCGGGTGTGGAGTTTAATAGTTTAAGGCCTGCACCTGGCAAACGTAATTTTAGCAGTAGCAGCGTTGATGCCGCCATTGAGCAATTTAAGGCCAAAGTAAACGACAAAGAGTTGGCCTGGCTTTTCGAAAACTGCTTCCCTAACACGCTCGATACAACGGTTTTTTATACCGAAGATAACGGCAAACCCGATACTTATGTAATTACAGGCGATATTGATGCCATGTGGCTGCGCGATAGTTCGGCGCAGGTTTGGCCTTATCTTACGTTTTTACAGAAGGACGAAAAATTAAAAAAAATGGTTGCCGGTCTTATCCACAGGCAGGCAAATTGCGTATTGAAAGACCCATTTGCTAACGCCTTTTATAAAGATGCCACCAAGGTTAGCGAATGGAAAAGCGATAACACGGATATGAAACCCGGCATCCATGAGCGGAAATGGGAAATTGACTCGTTATGTTACCCTATCAGGCTGGCTTATAACTATTGGAAAAAAACCGGCGACACCTCCCCTTTTGATGCTAACTGGAAAAGTGCCATTGAGCTAACCTTAAAAACGTTTACCGAGCAACAGCGTAAAAGCAATAACGGCAGCTACCACTTTCAGCGCGAAACTTCAAAGCCTACCGATACCTTACCTATGGATGGTTATGGCTTCCCCGTAAAACCAACGGGGCTCATTTGCTCCAGCTTCCGCCCCAGCGATGATGCTACTACGTATTCGTTTTTAATACCATCTAACTTTTTTGCATTAGTAAGCCTCAAACAAGCTGCCGAAATGGTAAAAGCCATTCATCACGACCAGCCCCTTGCCGACAACTTAAATGCCCTTGCCGCCGAAGTTGATAAAGCGTTAAAGGATAACGCCATTGTTAACCACCCCAAATTTGGCAAAATTTATGCCTTTGAAATTGATGGTTTCGGCAACATCAACATGATGGACGATGCCAACGTCCCTGGTTTGCTTTCGCTGCCCTACTTAGGCTCGGTAGCAGTTAACGATGCCGTTTATCAAAATACGCGCAAATTTGTACTGTCGGATAGTAATCCGTTTTATTACAAGGGCAAGGCCGCAGCAGGTGTTGGCGGCCCACATGTTGGCAAAGCCGATATGATATGGCCCCTGAGCATTATCAGTCGTGGTTTAACCAGCCAGAGCGACGATGAAATTAAGCTATGCATCAGCATGTTAAAAAACACCCACGCAGGTAAAGGCTTTATGCACGAATCCTTTAATAAAGATAACCCATCGTTATACACCCGTAGCTGGTTTGCCTGGGCAAACACCATTTTCGGCGAGTTTTTATGGAAGGTTTATCAAGAAAAACCCTATCTGTTAAATGCCTGATCATCCTATCATGAAAAAAACGCTATCCTATTTAATCCTGTTAACTGCTTCTGTATTTTGTTTGCTAACCGGGCACCTGCAAGCGCAAAGCAAGCACACCTTTGCCCTGGGCGATACCACTTTTTTGTTAGACGGTAAACCGCTGCAAATGATATCGGGCGAGATGCACTGCGCTCGCATACCTAAAGAGTATTGGCGCGACCGCATGAAAATGGCAAAAGCAATGGGCCTCAACACCATAGGCACCTATGTTTTTTGGAACGCCCACGAAGCCGTACAAGGTAAATATGATTTTAGCGGCAATAATAACATTGCCGAATTTATAAAAACAGCACAACAAGAGGGCCTTTGGGTAGTTTTACGGCCAAGCCCTTATGCCTGCGCCGAATGGGAGTTTGGCGGTTACCCCTGGTGGCTGCTTAAAGATAGCACCATGAAAGTGCGCAGCCTCGACCCTAAATTTATTGGTGCCTATAAAAAATACATTACCCAGTTGGCAAAGCAACTGGTGCCCCTACAGGTTACGCACGGCGGCAATGTATTAATGGTACAGTTTGAAAACGAATATGGTTCGTACAGCAACGATAAGAGTTACCTGGATATGAACCGTAAAATATTTAGGGAAGCCGGTTTTGATGGCGTGTTGTTTACCTGCGATGGCGAAACCCAAATGCCCAGAGGTTATTTGCCGGGCTATTTACCCGCAGTTAATGGCCTTGAAAACCCGGTTGAGGTAAAAAAACTGATTAACAAATACCATGATGGTAAGGGACCGTATTACATTGCCGAATGGTACCCCGGCTGGTTTGATAACTGGGGCGGCACACACGCAAAAACCGACGTGAAAGACGCGGCTGATAAACTGGACAAAATTTTAGCCGCAGGTATTTCGGTAAATATGTACATGTTTCATGGTGGTACCACGCGCGATTTTATGAACGGAGCCAACATGAGCCGGAAAGAACCCTACTCGCCCCAGGTATCAAGCTATGATTACGATGCCCCGCTTGACGAAGCCGGAAACCCTACCGATAAGTTTTTTAAACTAAGGGAAGTTATTGAAAAGCATTTACCTGCTAACGTAAAGTTACCTGCGGTGCCTGCAAAAAAACCAACAATTGCCATTAGCAATATTCGGTTAACGTCGTATTCCAATGTATTTAAAAATCTGCCACAGCCTGTTTTATTAAAAATACCGTTGTGTTTTGAGGATCTGGATCAGGGTTATGGCTTTGTTTTATATCGTACCAAAATTTCAAACAGCGGCTTGTTAAAAATATCCGAAATGCGCGACTTTGCCATTGTTTACCTAAACGGAGTTAAAATAACCACGTTAGACAGGCGTTTAAAACAAGATTCGGTAGTGCTGCAAAACGTAGCAAAAGATGCCGTTTTAGATATTTTGGTAGAGAACAATGGCCGCATAAACTACGGCCCCTTTTTAACCGATAACCGCCAGGGTATTACCAGGCAGGTAACCTTACAAGGCACTAAACTTTTCGACTGGCAAATGTATAAACTGCCGTTTGCCAGCTTAAACGGCTTCCAGTTTTCAAATGAAGCCATTACCGGCGATGCACCTGCATTGTACAAAGGCACTTTTGAGTTAACCCACGTTGGCGATACCTATTTAGATATGCGCCCTTTTGGCAAAGGCTTTGTTTATTTAAACGGCCACAACCTGGGTAAATATTGGAACATTGGCCCGCAGCAAACCATTTACATACCCGCAGTTTGGTTAAATAAAGGCAAAAATCAAATCGTAGTTTTCGATGAATTAAAAAACGGTCATACCAGCATCAGCACCCTTGCTCAATCCATTTTAGATAACCAAATAACTGCCGCAGCTCAATGATAAATACCGTTAAAAAAACAGCCACCGTAATACTATTAACCGCCGGTATGGTATTACCCTGGCGGGGTCAGGCGCAAAATCAATCATTGCCGTTAATTCCCTATCCGCAAAAAGTAACAATGGCAAGTGGGTCGTTTAACATCAACAGGCAAACAGTTATCGCACTTCCGTCAGGCCAGCAATCCCATCAGGAAGCCACCCTGTTAAACAACATGGTAGCTAACGGCTTAGGCACTTACTTAAAATATGGTACAGGTGCAGGTACTAACGTAATTAAGTTGGTTACCGATGCTTCTGTAACTGCCAACGAAGGTTATATATTAAGTATCACGCCAAAAAAAATTATCCTGTCGGCTAAAAGCGGTGCGGGTATGGTGCGCGGTATCGAAACCATTAGGCAATTAATGCCGGATAATGTTGAATTGGCAAACGGTACTAAACTCAAACAACTGGTACTTCCGTCGGTAAATATTGAAGATTATTCAACCTACACCTGGCGCGGTATGCATCTTGATGTTTCGAGGCATTTCTTTTCTATCGCATACATCAAAAAATACATCGATCTGTTGGCACTTTACAAATTCAACACGTTGCATTTGCATTTAACCGACGACCAGGGTTGGCGTATCGAGATCAAAAAATATCCCAAACTTACCGAACAAGGCGCGTGGCGCACCTTTAACAACCAGGATTCGGTTTGTATGGAAAAAGCTAAAACCAATCCCGATTTTGCTATCGATCCTAAACACATCATTACCCGCAATGGTAAAACCCTTTACGGCGGCTTTTACACGCAGCAGCAAATGAAGGGTATAGTTGCCTACGCGGCTCAACGCCATATTGATATTATCCCCGAAGTTGATATGCCCGGCCACATGATGGCGGCCATTAATAACTATCCGTATCTATCGTGCGATGGCGGCAGCAAGTGGGGCGAGGTATTTACCACCCCGATATGCCCCTGTAACGAGAGTACATTTACCTTTGCCGAAAACGTTTATAAAGAGATATTTGAGATATTCCCAAGTAAATATATCCACATTGGCGGAGACGAGGTTGACGGTTCGGGCTGGGCAAAGTCTGGTGCCTGTAAGGCTTTGATGGTTAAAGAAGGCATTACCACCGCAGCCCAACTGCAAAGCTATTTTATTAACCGGATGGAAAAGTTTTTTAACAAAAATGGCCGCAAGTTAATTGGATGGGACGATGTTTTGGAAGGCGGCATTAGCCCCACAGCCATTGTAATGTATTGGCGAAGCTGGAAACCAAACGCCCCGGTTACCGCAGCTAAAAACGGCAATAAGGTCATCATGACGCCCGGCAGCCCGCTTTACTTTGATAACGAGCCCGATAAAAACTCGGTTTACAATGTGTACCATTTTAACCCCGTTCCCGAAAAACTAAACGCCACCGAAGCTAAAAATATAATTGGCGCACAAGCCAACGTTTGGACTGAGCGCATACCTACCGAAAACCGAGGCGATTATATGATATTCCCACGATTAACGGCCCTTGCCGAAGTTTTGTGGACCGGAAAGAATGATTATCAGGGCTACCTTGCACGGTTACAGCAAAACTACCCGCGCCTGGATGCTTTAAATGTGCATTACCGTTTGCCCGATTTGCAAAATGTTGCCCAAAACAATGTATTTACAAACCAAGCCACATTAAACATTACCGCACCGCTACCGCAAATGGTAATGCGTTATACAACGGATGGTTCGGTGCCCAATCTAAAATCAACGGTATTAAGCGGGCCGCTAAAAATAACACAGTCGGCAACAATTAAACTTACAGCCTTTATGCCTAACGGGCTACATAGCGATGTTTACAACATTAACTACAAACAGCAAAACCTGGCCGAGCCAATAATAAAGGCCAATACACAACCTGGTTTAACATGCGATTACTACGGAGCGTTTTATAAAAAAACCGCCCTGATACCCACCGAAAAACCAACCGGACAATACATTGTAAACACCGTTGTGGTACCTGCTGAGGCTGCAGCACCGCAATTTGGTTTACGGTACACCGGCTATTTAGATATTCCCGAAACAGGCATTTACACCTTTTACCTCACCTGCGATGATGGGGGAATTTTAAATATAGCCAACCGTTTGGTGGTTGATAACGATGGCCTGCATTCGGCAATTGAGAAAGACGGCCAGGTTGCTTTGCAACAAGGTTTACAACCCATTGCGCTCAACTTTATTGAAGGCGGCGGTGGCTATACACTTAAATTAAAATACAGTAAAAATGGTTCGGCACCGCAGGATATTCCTGCCGCATGGTTAAAACATTGAATATGAAAAAGTTTATCCTTATTTTATTTCTTGTAAAGGCAACATTGGGTTTTACGCAACCTGCACCAAAGCCCTTTGGCGCGCTGCCATCAAAGGCGCAGCTTAACTGGCACCAAATGGAAATGTATTGCATCATCCATTTTGGGGTAGATACCTATACAGATAAGGAATGGGGCTTTGGCGATGAAGATCTTAAAATATTAAATCCGGTAAAATTTAATGCGGCACAAATTGTTGGTGCAGCTAAAGCCGGAGGTTTTAAAGGCGTAGTAATTGTAGCCAAACACCACGATGGTTTATGCCTGTGGCCAAGCAAAACCACGGAACACAACATATCAAACACAGCCTGGAAAAACGGCAAGGGCGATATGGTTAAAGAGTATCAGTTAGCCTGCCTTAAACTTAACATGCAAATGGGTGTTTATTGCTCACCGTGGGACAGAAACAATCCCAATTATGGCAAACCCGGATATTTAGCCATTTACCAAAATCAGCTTAGGGAACTTTACCAAAATTACGGTACGCTGTTTGTATCGTGGCACGATGGTGCCAACGGCGGCGACGGCTTTTATGGTGGCGCGAGAGAGATCCGCACCATAGACCGCTCCACTTATTACGATTGGCCAAACACCTGGGCCATTACCCGTAAAATGCAGCCTTCGGCAGTTATTTTTGGGGATGTTGGCCCCGATGTGCGTTGGGTTGGTAACGAAGAGGGCCATGCCGGAGAAACCTGCTGGGCAACCTACAACCCGCAAGCCCCCGATGCAGGCAAAATTCCGGCAAACGGCTACGTTAAAGATGAAGAAGGTACCGAGGGTACTCTGCACGGTACACATTGGATGCCTGCCGAGTGCGATGTATCGTTAAGGCCGGGTTGGTTTTATCACGCCAGTCAAAATAACCAGGTAAAATCGCCATATACATTACTTAACCTGTATTATAAAAGTGTTGGCCGTGGTGCCAATCTCGATCTGGGCCTCTCCCCTAACCGCAACGGGTTGCTTGATACCGAAGACGTAGCATCACTTAAACAATTCGGCAAAATTTTAAATCAAACGTTTGCGGTTGATTTGGCTAAAAGTGCCAAACTCACAGCAAGCAACATTCGCGGAAACAACGCAGCAAAATATGGCCCCGAGTTTTTGCTGGATAATAACCGTTACACCTATTGGGCCACCGATGATAAGGTAACAACGCCCGTATTAACTTTAAACTTAGGCACCTTAAAAAGCTTTAATGTGATACGCTTACGCGAAAATATTAAACTGGGCCAGCGCATAGAAGCCGCCGAAGTAGATGCATTTTTAGCGGGCGAATGGGTAAAAATTGCTTCGGTTACCAGTATAGGCGCAAACAGATTGATTAGGCTGCCTCAAAATATAACTACCGGCAAAGTGAGGTTGCGCATTACAAAATCGCCGGTTTGCATTGCTTTAAGCGATTTTGCTTTATATAAGGAACCAACACACGTAACCGTACCAATAATTACGCGCAATAAAGCCGGTCAGGTTACCATTGCTACCGATGCACCTGTTGAGGCCATTCGCTACACCGTAGATGGTAGCGATGTTACCATTAAATCGCCAATATATAACGCGCCTATAGTTTTGGCTAATGGTGGTTTAATTAAGGCAATAGCTATTGATGGCAAACAAACCAGCGAACAGGCAATGGCGCAATTTGGTGTAAGCAAACAAAACTGGACTGTGCTACCCGGCACTACGGGCAACAACCCGAAAAACGCCATCGACGAAAATAATAATTCGTTATGGAGTACATTACCTACCGACAGCGTTAGCAGTTTTGTACCTGCAGAATTACGCGTTGATATGGGCACGGCACAAAATATTGCAGCCTTCAGTTATTTACCAAGGCAGGATAAAAAATCGGCTGGCGTGGTCGATCAGTTTGTGTTTTTGGTTAGCACTGATGGTGCAACCTGGCAACAAGTTGCCGGTGGCGAATTTGCCAATATCAAATCGAACCCTATTGAGCAGCAGGTTAAGTTAGCACAACCCGTTAACGCACGGTATTTTGCTTTTAAGGCTCTGCATGTTGTTAGCGGCAATGGCATAACCGCCGCCGAAATAGGCATAACTACTCAACAATAAAAGATTATGATAAAGGCCGCCAAATTAGCTTTCTGTATTTTTGCAGGCTTGCAAAGTTTAACTGCTTTTGCACAGCAAGGCGCTATACGTAATAATTATATTAGTGATGCAGGTTTGCCGCAGTTGCAAATTGAGCGTAGTATGATTTACACGCCGGGTAATAGCTGGTTGTATAATCACCACCCCGCTATCAGTTATTTTAATCATAAGTATTACGCTTTATGGTCAAACGGAATAAAAGACGAGGATTCGCCGGGGCAAAGAGTAGTATATGCCGTTAGTGCCGATTTTGTGCATTGGTCGCCCATTAAAGTATTGGCAAATCCAGCCAAAACTAACGATACTTTAAACGTGCTTACCGCAGCAGGTTTATACCAGTACAAAGGTACTTTAGTGGCCTACTTTGGCGAATACACGAAACATCGTAAAAACACAAAACTATGGGCCAAAACCACCACCGATGGCGAACACTGGAGCGAGCCCATTGATTTGCATGTTCCCCTGATACCCAACCACGGTCCGCAGGCTTTAAAAAGTGGAAGGCTGCTCATCAGCGGTAACTTTTTATTTCCATACACCGACGACCCACGCGGCATTTCCGGATGGAAATTAAGCAGCTTTTATGCCGATTCGCTTTATACTCAGGATAACTCATCGGCGTTTTACGCACCCTCGGTTAAAAATGGATACCCGCCATTATGCGAAGGTTCTTTTTATCAAACAAGCGATAACGTGATACACATGCTACTCCGCGTAACAGGCAAAGGCTGGAAAGGCCGCTTATGGCTAACCGAAAGTACCGACAATGCCCAAACCTGGAGCAAACCCATAGAAACAGCCTTTAGCGATAATGATAGCAAATTTCATTTCGGCACCCTGCCCGATGGCCGTAAGTATTACGTAGGCATACCAGATACCCTGCACCATTACAACCGTAACCCATTGGTTTTGAGCATTGCCGATGATGGAAAACTATTTAACCACCATTATATTATAGCAAACCAATTATACCAGCTTAAACAGCCCGGTTTATGGAAAGGCGGCCAGTATGGTTATCCGCATACCATCATCAGCAATGGTTATATGTACGTTATCGTTTCGCGCCAAAAAGAATCTATCGAGGTTATCCGTTTCAAAATCAATCAGATAACCAGGCAAATCCGGCTAACGGCGTATATATTAACGGTTGCATCAATGCAAAACTTGCATAACGCGGCTACCAGGTTATATTTTTATCCCTAACCTGTTCTTTATTCTGTATGATAGACCGTAATCCAGGTAGGCTTGCTTTGTTTTATCTATTTTTTCGCTCATTTTATTAAACATTCTTAAAACACGGTTTCTTTTCCGGTCAACTATCAAAAATCTACCGTGTTCCGTAAACGAGTTTTTTGTGGCACCAAACTCTTCTACAACAGCATCCCATGATTCGTGCGGGTCTTCATTTATTTTTTTATAAAGCTCACCGCCACCCACCGGGTTTAGATGTTTCATTTGTATGGCATCTATAACGGCTAATTTGTTGGTTGGGTAATCTAACATTTTACTCCAAACAGAATCTAAACCCCACGACGATTCATTTACAATGAACGACGGCATACATTTTTCAAGAGCAAAACGGTTAAATAAAGGTGCCATAACTTCAACCTGACCCATAAAACGCAAATAGCAATCGGGGTTGTGCATTAAAATGGGCCAGCTACAATGCGAGTCACTTGTTAACGATGCCTGTGCTATCCATAAATCTAACGCCCGGGCGGTATCAAACATTTTGTTAATGCTCAGGGTGTCGATAGCAATATCATCGTCAATAAAATAAAAATATTCGTATTGGCCCAGCCACTCCGGTTTGATAACCGTTAGTAGCTCGTGGATCATTTTAAACTTAAAGTTTTTTAAATGAAAAAAATAATCAGCCTCAGCATACAGGTCAGGTTCATCAATATCAGCATGATAGAACAACAAACACAAATCAAAATTGCGTTCGTGGCCGCCACTTAACCAATAATCTTTAAAAACAGGCGTTTTATTACCGCACGGCGCTATTACAATATTTTTACGTATCAATATCGATTGTTTTAAATTAATAGGGGAATTTGTTCTAAATATAATATTTTGGATTGACTATCTGCTTTAAAAAGCTGTTTAGAATATCAAAACGCTTTGATTGAGCTTTTACCAGTTAACTGTGACAAGGGCTAATTTTGATGGCTTAGCAGCTTAACTTGTTAACTGTGCAGTTAAATATAACAGCATGCGTTTAACTGCATGTTTTATTATTTTACCATCCATTTTTTGTTATTTAAAACTTAGAAACGAAACCTCTTGTCTCATTATAAAAACACTCCTTTTTGAATGCTAAAAACATGCACTTCTAGTAATCGATTGCAGAAATTTAAAGCAAAAAACGCACCTCTTCATTACCTCCATTATTGTTTAAAAGCTTAAAAAAAATGCACTATTATGAACAATCATCAATTTGTATTATATTTATGCAACCGATTACAACATGAAAAATCATCCTAAATTACTTTTAATAGCCTTTTTACTATGCGCTGGTTTTAAAAGTGAATGCCAAATTCGCTTACCGCAGCTTGTTGCCAACGGTATGGTGCTACAGCGCGACCGCGAAATTACCCTATGGGGATGGGCAAATGCCGGCGAAAAAGTAACAATAAAATTGTTAAATAAAACCTACCACACAACAACAGCCCTAAGTGGTACATGGACTATTAAATTGCCTGCACTAAAAGCCGGTGGCCCTTATATGTTAGATATACAGGGCACAAACCATATACAGCTTAGCGATGTTATGGTTGGCGATGTTTGGTTTTGTTCGGGCCAATCAAACATGGCGGTGCCTATGGAGCGGGTAAAAGAAAAATACCCTGACGAGATAGCGACGGCTAACTTTCCAGATATCCGCAACTTTTTCGTTCCTACCTTGTCAGACGTAAGCAATATACACGCCGATTTACCTCCTGGAAAATGGATGAAGGCCGACCCGCAAAATGTGCTTGCTTTTGGTGCCGCGTCTTATTTTTTTGCTAAACAACTGTATCTAAAATATCATGTGCCAATAGGTATTATCAATTCGAGTGTTGGGGGTACACCTATTCAGGCATGGATAAGTGCCGAAGGGATAAAAAACATCCAGCCCTACGCTGGCAGGCTCAAACAGCTAAAAGACACCGCATTTTTAAACAACCTCATACATCCGCCAAATAAAACTTATAGCGGCGCACCGCAACCTACCCTTACCGACCAAGGCTTAACCGGGCCAATTAAATGGTTTGATACCGCTTACCAACCTAAGGGCTGGCATAACTTTTGGCTGCCAGGCTACTGGGCAGATGAGGGTGTAAAAGGGTTAAATGGCGTGGTATGGTTTAGAAAAGAAATTGATTTACCCGCAAACCTGGCAGGCAAGGCCGCTAAACTATTTTTGGGCCGTATAGTTGATGCCGACGAAACTTACGTTAACGGTATAAAAGTTGGCAATATTACTTACCAATACCCGCCCCGCCGCTACACCGTTGCCGAAGGGATATTAAAACCAGGAAAAAACATTATTGTGGTGCGCTTAATAAATACAAGCGGAAAAGGCGGTTTTGTACCCGATAAAACCTACCAACTTAGCTGCGGCGAAACAAACATTGATTTACGTGGCGATTGGAAATACCAGGTTGGCCTTGTTTACCCGCCACCGGTACCCGGCACTATGCAGCCGCCACCTTTTTCGGCACAAAACGAGCCTTCTGGCCTATACAACACCATGGTTGCTCCGGCTATAAACTACGCCATAAAGGGCTTTGTGTGGTACCAGGGCGAAGCAAACACATCAAACCCAAAAGAGTACAAACAGTTACTACCTGCTTTAATAGCCAATTGGCGCGAAAAATGGGGCGTACCAAACTCGCCGTTTTTATACGCCCAACTACCCAACTTTATGGAAGTGCAGTACTCCCCGTCAGAGAGCCAATGGGCGCAATTACGGGAGGCCCAAAGGCAAACGCTTGATGTACCCAATACCGCAATGGCTGTAACAATTGATGGCGGCGAATGGAACGACATACACCCCCTCAATAAAAAAGTAGTTGGCGACAGGCTTGCACTATTGGCTCAAAAATTAGCTTATGGCGATGCCAGCCTGGTTTCGGGCGGGCCATTGTATCAATCTTCAAAAAAGGAAGGTTCTGCCATAGTTATCAGTTTTACCAACGTGGGCAGCGGCCTTGCAGTTAACGGTGGCGGCGAGCTTTCGCAATTTGCCATTGCCGGTGCAGATAAAAGGTTTGTATGGGCCAAAGCTAAAATACAGGGCGATAAAGTTATGGTTTGGAGCGAGCAAGTACCCTCCCCTGCTTACGTGCGCTATGCCTGGGCCGACAACCCCGAAGGTGCCAACCTGTATAACAACGAAGGTTTGCCCGCTTCGCCCTTTAGTACCGATGAACTTTAACTTTTGATAAGCAACAACATTAAAAACTAAATCCATATTTATAAACCAATAAGTAAACTCATGTTTAAAACTACATCAGCACTATTGTTGTGTACCTCGCTGCTTGCGAGTGTATCTGTTTCGGCACAGCAAAAACCAAAGTACCTTGCCCAACCGCTCATTTCAACCATTTACACGGCCGATCCATCTGCCCACGTTTTTAATGGAAAAATTTACATTTATCCATCGCACGATATTGAATCGGGCATACCGGAGAACGATAACGGCGACCATTTTAACATGCGCGATTACCACATTTTATCGTTAGACCGTATTGGCGGCCCGGTGACCGACCATGGCGTGGCACTGGATATTAAAAACATACCCTGGGCAGGCAGGCAACTTTGGGCGCCAGATGCAGCTTATAAAAACGGAACCTATTTTTTATACTTCCCGGTTAAAGATAAAAGCGACGTTTTTCATATTGGTGTAGCCACTTCAAAAAATCCGGCCGGGCCGTTTAAGGCACAGCCAAAACCCATTGCAGGCAGCTTTAGTATTGATCCGGCTGTATTTGTTGACGATGATGGCAGCACATACATGTATTTTGGTGGTATATGGGGCGGCCAGTTACAGCGATGGAAAAATGGAAAATATGATGCTAACGGATCTAAAACCGATTGGCAGAAAGATGATGCACCGGCAATTAGCTGCCAGGTAGCTAAATTAAATGGCAATATGCTTGAGTTTAGCGGCACTGTAAAAAATGCTTTAATTGTTGATAGCGCAGGCAAACAACTTACCGGAAAAGATCACGACCGCCGCTTTTTTGAAGGCTCGTGGATGCATAAATTTAATGGCAAATATTACTTAACCTATTCAACCGGCGACACGCATTACCTGGCCTACGCCATAGGTAAAACGCCAATGGGTCCGTTTGTATATGCCGGCCACTTTATGCAACCCGTACAAGGCTGGACAACCCACCACTCTATTATTAAATTTAAGGGCAAATGGTACATTTTTTACCACGATACCCAACTATCCGGAAAAACACACCTCAGGAATGTTAAGGTTACACAATTATACCACAACGCCAACGGTACCATTAAAATGATAAACCCGTAATAAGGTTAACCCGTAAAAAGTTAAACATGTAACAAAGCACCTATCTGTTAACCAGAAGGTGCTTTGTTATTTATGCAAACAAATTGTTAAAACTTTACGCTATTGAGCGAGCCAAAAAATAGCACCTGGCAACCAAAGTGCTATTTTAAATACCAATCCGGCCATTAAGGTTGCCTGTTTACAAACTCTGTATTAAAAAAGGCTTTGGTTAATAACTGATAGAAAATACCGTTTGCCGGAAACCAACGGTTTTGAGCGAAAACTGCCAGCCATGGCTTAACAAAATTTCCCTAACCAGGGTAAGGCCTATGCCTTGTCCGTCTTTTTTGGTACTGTAAAAAGGCGAAAACAAATTGGCAACATCATCATCAAATATACCGCTGCCTGTATCTGTTATCGTTACGGTTTTTTCAACTTCATTTACACTAAGCTCAATAGTTCCAATCTCATCAATTGCTTCAATACTGTTTTTAACAATGTTTATAATGGCCTGCTCCAATAGCTGTTCGTCGGCCATAATGTAAATGGGTTGGGCGGGCAGGTTAAATATCAACTCAATATTTTTGGCCCCTGCCTGCAAACTCATTAAATTAACTACGTTACTTAAAAGTGTATTTAAATTAATGCGTTGTTTATTGGGCAATGGCAGTTTAACCAGTTCGGCAAAATTGCGCATAAATAAATTGAGGTTTTGGTTACGATCGACAGCAACCTGCAAGGCATCCTTAATCGAATTAAACTGATGATTTGCCCAAAGCTGGTGCGTAATAAGCGCCGATTGCATGATAGAATTTACCGGCCCAATGGTATTATTTACTTCGTGAGCCATCATCCGTATTACTTTGCCATACACATTTTTTTCGGCAGCCAAAATCTCCGCCGTTAGTTCTTCTATCATTATAAATTGCCTCGAAAAACCCCGGTCAATAAAATGTGCTTTTTGCAATTTAAAGGTGCTCATGCCATCCGGCTTTACAACCCGGGCTTCGCCTACAGGCAAATTCCGGATATTTTTAAACAAGGGCTGGGGCAATTGGTCAATTAAAAAACCCTGTAATTGAGCAGCATCGGCACCTAATATTTCTAAAGCTTTTGGGTTAAGATGTTCAATCCCGTGGTCATGGTTTAAAATTATAATACCCGTTGGCGATGTATAGATAAGCTTTTCTAAAAAAAAATGCTGTTGCTCCTGCCGCGTGCGCTCAACCCGCAACTCATCTATCATTTGGTTGTATACTGTTATCAGTTGGTCTACCTCGTGTTTCCCGGTAGTTAAAAACTTAACATTAAAGTCGCGGTCTTTAATGGCTTCGATGCCTTGCATCAGGTATTTAAGCGGTTTAATGAGTTGGCTGTAAAGTTGGGTAGCAATCACCAAAGAAACAATGATAAGTGCTTCCGATGCGATAAAGTATATCTTTTTTTCGGTAAAAATAAACCAAGTAAGTACCAGGGTAACTAAGTGCAAAATAGCAACAAACAAAATATACTTAGTCCTCAGTTTCATCATAAGGAATTTGGTATTTATCCAATCGGCGGTATAACGCACTGCGGGTTATGCCCAATGATGCCGCCGCCCGCGATATTTTATTTTTATGATATTCCATAGCGCGCTTTATCATTGCTACCTCAACTTCTTCTAAAGTTAATGTGCCAACGCCGGGCAACTGTGTATCTCCTCTTTTTACCGGTGAGCTTTCCAGTTGTGTTTGAAAATCCTCAATATTCAACTCATCTTTTTTACTTATCAAAATGGTGCGTTCAACCAGGTTTTTTAACTGGCGTATATTACCCGGTAAAGGTAATTGCTGCAACCATTTGATGGCATTACGGTTAACACTAAGTAAAGGGCGGTTGTAAATTTCTTTTAAATTATCTACAAAAAAGCTTACCAGCAAAGGTATATCTGCGGGCCGTTTACGCAGGGGCGGCAAATTAATGGTGATGAGGTTAATGCGGTATAAAAGGTCTTCCCTAAATGTGCCGCGGTTTACCATTTCGTCAAGGTTTTTATTGGTGGCGCAAACCACGCGTATATCTACAGCTTTGGTGCGGCTGCTTCCCAATACTTCGTAAGTTCTGTCTTGCAAAACACGTAATAGTTTAACCTGGCTGCTGGCATCCAGGTCGCCTATCTCATCTAAAAAAATAGTTCCTTTGTTAGCCATTTCAAAACGACCAACCCTATCAAAACGGGCGTCGGTAAATGCGCCGCGCATGTGCCCAAACATCTCACTTTCAAACAGGGAGGTTGATATACCGCCAAGGTTAACTTTAACAAAGGGTTTATTACGGCGCGCACTGTTTTGATGAATAGCTTCGGCAATTAACTCTTTACCGGTGCCACTTTCGCCCATTATCAAAATGGATGCGCCGGTATCGGCCACACGGCCAATAGTTTCCAGTATATTCAATATTTGCGCATCTTGGCCAACAATATGTTTAAAATTATAGGTTTTATCCAGTTCGCGACGGGTGCGGTGCTCCGCTTTTTTATCTTGCAGATCCAGCAATGTTTTTACCGATTGCAACAAATGCTCGTTGTTCCAGGGTTTATTAATAAAATCATTGGCTCCGGCTTTCATGCCCTGCACGGCCAGTTCAATACTGCCCCAGCCGGTTATCAATATAACAGGGATGGCGGCATACTGTTGTTTAAGCTTAAACAGCAGTGCCATCCCCTCTTTACCAGATGTATCAGCCGAGTAATTGAGGTCGAGAATGATAAGTTCAACGGTTTGCCGGTTAACAATTTTTAAAGCTTCGGCGGGGCCACTTGCTACGCAAACACCGTAACCGTTGCTTTCAAACAACAGCACCAGCGAGGTGCGTACCGCTATATCATCGTCAATTATCAGTATCATAAATTTCGGCTCAAGATCGTAAAATTATTCCTCGTGCAAGGCAACAGCCGGATAAATTGCCGCAGCCTGCCTACCCGGATAAAGCGAGCAAACCAGCACCAGCAAATAAATAAATACAATGGCCAGTATTATAGCGGTAATATATACCCCGGCGGCCAAATCAAACACATGCAGTAGCGGAAACTGCACAGCAAAAAATGCGCCTACTATTAAGGATAGCGAAGCCAGCACCAATGATTCGGCCACTATTTGCCCCGATACCGCATTGCCGCTGGCGCCTATTGCGCGGCGAAGGCCAATTTCGCCTTTGCGTTTATTGATGTTATACCAAAGCACGCCAAACAAGCCTAATGCCACGTTAATGATGAGGAAACCGGCCACCGTTAATAAAATAACCATAGGTATTACGGTGGATTTGTTGACATCCTGGCGCATGGAAGGCAGGTGTACAATTTCTACCGACGCAGTTTTCATGTAATTGGTTAAGGTTTTATACAGGCGGCTCTCAAAGGCGGCATCGGCATTAGGGGTTACTTTAATAACCATTTGACCGATATAGCGGAAAGCCCCGGTATCAATTGGGTTAAATATGGCCCGGCCCGCTTTATAGTAATCGCCTTTGTCTTTCATATCCTGCACCACGCCAATTATTTGCAATTTGCCTTTCTCTTTATCCCTATCGCCAATAATTTGGCCCAGGGCCCTGCCGTTGCCAAACAATTCGTTTTTTAAGGTTTCGTTTATTACAACTGGGCGGTGGGCGGCAGCCTTGTCGCCGCTGTTAAACCACCTGCCCTCCAATACATTCATATCAAATACATCCTTATAGCCTGCCCCTACCTTGTAGTTATTAATGCGGCTAATTTGATGGCCCTTGTAGGTAAAACCGGTGCTATTGGTGTTATCGGAAAAAGGTATGTTACCCCCGGCAAAACTAACCTCAACTATTTGTGGCATTGATTTGATGGTTTTGCGCAGCGTTTCGTAATAAAGGGTTAGCGAATCTGTATTTTTAAATTGCTGGTGATCGTCATAATTTACGGCCCATACATGGTTGTATGTAAAGCCCATCGGGGTGTTATAGTTTCTGTAATAGTTTACAATTAATGTAAACACGGCAAACATTACCATAAACGAGATAAGCATCTCGGTTATGAGTAGCGAGTTTTGTTTCTTTTTATTCCAGATTAGTTTAAATAAGTGTTTAAACATGGCTTGTTGATTTTAAAAAAATGAATAATTTTTATTGTGCCTTTAAAGCTGTAACCACATTTAAGCGCGACATGCGCCAGGCCGGGTAAACGCCGGATAGCAAACCAAAAAACAAGCATGCCAACAAACTGTAAAACAAAACGGTGAGGTTAAGGCTAAGGGTGAGGTCTTTTATTAATGCAAGGCTGTTTATAAAATGGAGTACCAGTATTGATAAAATTACGCCTATTAGCCCGCCAATAGCGGTTAGGATAATGTTTTCGACAATAAACTGGTACACTAACGTTTTTGACGATGCACCAAAGGCTTTACGTACCCCAATTTCGCTGGAGCGCTCCATAATGCGGGTAATGTTAATGTTTACCAGGTTAATGGTGGGCAACAGCAAAAACAGCAGTGTTAGCAAACCGGCACCGGCAATAAATACACCCATTCCAGATTTACTGCCCGACCCGGCTAACTGCCTCACCTGGCCGCCAAAATAGGTATCGGCGTTGCTGTATATGTGGTCAAAATCTTTATCGGGTATGGGTATTTTAGGTACCATTTGTTGGTATTCGTTGCGCATTTTGGGTACATCGGCAACGGTAGGCGCCAGCAAAATTGCCGAGTAAGGGCCTTGATATCCATGATCGCGATAGTCGGACTTTGATACTGTATAGGGCAAATACATGTTGCCATAAAACACCTCCGAACTTACCGGCACGCTTTTTACCACGCCTATTACGCGGTACTGAATATTATCGGCCTCAATGTATTTACCCACAACGGTGGGTACATCGCCAAAATAATCAAGCTTGGTACGCTCGCTAATTACGGCTACACGCTGGGCCTGGTTAATTTGAGCCTGGTTGTAGGGCTTGCCTTCTGTAAATTGAAATTCGGCAATGTCCCAATAGGCCTGGTTGGTGTATTTAATATCTATCACCAGCTTTTTATTGTTCACATACGCGTTTGACGAATGCGCCCTCGATGCAATGCCAATCTTCTCGGCAGTTTTTAGGGTGCCTGCATAATGGGTAAGAAAGTAATAAGATGATCCGCTACGGTTAAGCCAGCCTTTATTTGAAGTAAATTCGATAAGGGTAATATACAATGAGCGGTCTCTCTTGGTATCGGGGTAGCCGGGGCTAACCAGGTTGTTTATAAAAGCGGTGGCAACCATTAATATGGTTAGCGTAAAGCTGATGCCAAACAGGCTAATAAAGGTGAAAAACTTTCTTCGCCTTAATACCGCAATGGCTATTTTGAAATAATTTTTAAGCATAATTTTAATTATTGAACTTGTGAACCATCAAATAAGCGTACCAAACGGTGTGTTTTTTTAGCCATATTTTCGTCGTGCGTTACCATTACAATGGTGGTGCCTTCGTTACGGTTTAGGTTAATCAGTATCTCCATAATCTCGTTTCCCATTGCGCTATCCAGGTTACCGGTTGGCTCGTCGGCCAGTATAATTTCGGGTTTACCCACAATGGCGCGGGCTATAGCTACACGCTGTTTTTGCCCACCCGATAATTGTGTAGGGAAGTGTTT
This sequence comes from Mucilaginibacter gracilis, assembly GCF_003633615.1. Classification (NCBI taxonomy): domain Bacteria; kingdom Pseudomonadati; phylum Bacteroidota; class Sphingobacteriia; order Sphingobacteriales; family Sphingobacteriaceae; genus Mucilaginibacter; species Mucilaginibacter gracilis. The sequence continues at coordinate 5,271,639 of NZ_RBKU01000001.1, forward strand.
CATGCGGTTGCTGAGGCCAACTTTCTCCAATGCCTCTTTGGCCAGTTGGCGCCGCTCGGAGGCTGATAACGAGCGGTATAACAAGGGTAGTTCCACATTATCAAGCACATGCAAATCGTTAATTAAATGGTAGCTTTGAAAAATAAAACCCAGCTTGGTGTTACGAAACTGCGCCAGTTGCTTATCGCCAAAACTCTCTATGGTTTGCTCGGCAATTTTAACCTCGCCTTTTGATGGCGCATCCAGCAGCCCCATAATATTAAGCAGCGTGCTTTTACCACAGCCCGAAGGGCCCATAATAGATAAAAATTCGCCTTTGGCAATATCCATACTAATGCTGTTGAGTGCCAGGGTTTCTATGGTGCTGGTGCGGTACACCTTTTCAATGTTTTTTAATTGTATCATCGGTTTTAGTTTATTTATAAGTTATTTTTTGTTGTTTTTCAAAATCGTAAAGCGAAAGGTAGCGCAATTGGTAATAAGCACCCCAAAAATCGCGCAGGGATGCCACATAATCGCGCTTGGCCTGGTCGTTCTCTTTAAAGGCAATGCTTAGGTCGGTAATACTTAAATCGCCCAACACATAGCGTTCGCGGGCTATCTGGTATTTTTCGCTGGCAATGCTATCGGCTTTTGCAGTTAAGGTTAGCTGTTCTTTCATCATGTTAAACAGGGTAACTTGTGTTATAATTTGCTGCTTAAAGGTTTGCTTATCCTGCTCAACGGCATAGGTTGTAAATTGCTCGATGGCCTCGGCAGTTTTAGTACGAGATTTTGACCGCCCCCAATCCAGTATAGGCACCGAAAACTGTAGCTGTACCACCTGCTGGTCTTGCGGCGAGCGGTACAAATCGGGTATAGTTGCTGCGCTGTTTGAGAAGCCAATGTTTGCCGATAGGGTAGCTATTAAACCGCTCTGGCCCTTGGCTTTGGCCACATCGCGCCTGGCCTCGGCCAAACGCCTAACAAAAGCAATAGCGTCCGACCGGTTTTCGAAAGCTTCGGCCAATACCTTATCGGCCGATACATTAATGTCGCTAAAGGTTGATGGCACGTCTAACGCTATTTTTTCGGTACCTTCCTGGCCGGTGTAGCTGCGCAGGTTTAGGGCGGCTATTTCCATATCGCGCAAAGCGGTGCCTACGGCCTTTTTAGCGTTAAGCTGCTCTAACTGTAACTGTAGTATCTCGTTTTTAGATATTTTGCCCAATTCAAACTTTAAATTGGCTACACGTAATATGTTATTGGTATTGTTTAAATTTAACTCGGCAAGGTGCTGGTTTACCTGCGCCAGCAGCAAATCGAAAAAATAACCCGTTACCGTGATGGATATTTGCTCCTGCGCCTCAATATAGGCCTGCTTGCTTTCGTTGTACTTTAAGGGTTCTATTTTTTTATCCCACTTTAAACTGTTAAACTGAAACAAGGGCTGGCTAAAGCCAATGCCGTAGGGCACGCCATTGTAAAGCACGCTGTTACGGTCAAAATCGTCAAAACGCTGCAATTGCGTGGTGCCGTAAATGGTGCCGCCGGTTGCCGTTAAGCTTTGGCTGAAGTTTAGTGCCAACGACGAGTTATCGTTATGTACCGGCTGAAAAAGGATGCTGCCGTTGGGCTGCACAATTTGGGTGTAGGTTTTATTGTAACCCGGCAATGTGCCGCTTAGTGCCAACTGCGGCTGATAGTTTGATTTAAAAGTACGCCATTCCCAATATTTGGTTTCGCGAACGGTGGTGGCCTGCTTGGCGGCAATGGCATTCCGCTTTGCCAGTTCAACCACTTGTTGCAGGGTGAGGCGCACGGTATCGGTAAGCGGGGCGGCTTTTGCGCCTACGCATAACAACAATACCTGTAAAAAAATAAAAATATAGCGTTTGTATAGTGGTTGCATATCAATTATCGATAGTGAGTTCGGGGGAGTTCTTATACGCGCTCATGTCCGACGTGATTACCACATCGCCGGGTTTAACGCCGTCAAGCAGTTCAACATAATCAAAATTGGCAAGGCCAATGTGTACGGTGCGCCTCTCGGCTTTGTTATTGTGTACCACAAAAATATCCTGTACGCTGGGGCCCTTAAATGCGGCTCCGTTAGCTACCCGCATTATTTTTGTACGGGTTGCGGTAACCAGGTAAACATCAACCTTCATGTTGGGGCGCAATAATTTGTTATTACGATCGTCCAACTGAATATCAAAAGAAACAATACCGTTTTGCACCGATGGCGATACATTGGTAACATGGCCGCGCAACTGCGCATCGTTTATACGTACAATAATGGGCGTACCGGCATGTAGTTCATCTATAGCGTTATCGGCAACACTGCCGGCCACTTTAAAGCTGCTTAAATCGGCAATGCGGGCCAGCGTTTCGCCTTCTTTAATATTTGCACCTATATTTTTATTAACGTAAGTAATTACTCCGTTGCGTGTTGCCACAATGTTGGCCAAATTGAGCTTGCGTTGCAGGGCCTTTAAATCGTTGCGTTGAATATCCGCTGCTATCTCGGCCTCCTTTATCTCAATTTGCATGGTTTGCTGCTTACTTTTTATTTCGTTTTCGAGCTGCTTTTTTTCCAGTTGCGCTACTTTAAGGTTTAACTCAGCCTGCTCTATGCCTTCGCGGGTGCCGCCGCCTGCTTTAAATAAGCGCTTGGCATTTTCAACGGCATCGGTAAGGTTGCTGATGTGCAGTTGCTTAATATCATTATTGGATTTAATATCGAAGAAGCTTTTATTAAGATCGAGCTTTGATTTGCTGATCTCGTTCTGTTTGGATTCGAGCTGAAACCTGAGCTTTTCAAACTCGGCCTGGCTTACCGATTTATCGAGCGTAAGGATGGACTGGCCTGAGTTTACTTTGTTGCCGGCATCCATCAGGGCACTTTTAATAGACGCGTTGATGGGGCTGGTTAATATTTCTTCAAACTCGGGCAATACCTCGCCCGATGCATTAATGGTGTTTTCTATATTACCTGTTTCAACCGTGGCGGTAATAATCTCGGCCTTGGTTACCGTCGATTTTAAATAACTGCGTAACAGCAACACGCCAAGTACCACAACGGCACCGCAGGTAAGTATAATGAATATGTTTTTATGCTTTCTTTTCGCTACAATATCTGCCGAAAGTTCCTTGTCCATTGATGTTTTTTTGAACAAGTAATTACAATGGCCGTACCAGAGTTATTTACTTAAAAATAAGACAGTTAAGATTTTTAACTTTTAAAAAAGTGTTCGATACCGGACAAATATTTCGATATAGCACAGCCGTGTTTTAATACATCCCAAGCTATCTTATCATCAATAACCTTTTGGATGGCTATCAATTATAAACCTTTGTAATCAAAACTTATCACTCCAATTTAAAATAGTAAATTGAGGTAAACAGCTATCTGTTTTATTACCAAATCAGATACCATAATCTTCAGATTTACTTTAGATTTGGGAGGTACTTTCGATTTTTAATTTGCATTTTGGAAATACATATATTGATAACAAAGAATAGATTAAGCCTAATTATTAAATAATCATTCCCTAAATACCTATGCACAACGAGCAGCACGTTACCAGTTCAGAAACTATTAGAGATATTGTAATAGGCATGTCCGATGGGCTAACCGTGCCATTTGCATTGGCTGCCGGTTTAAGCGGAGCCATCAGTTCGTCGGGCATCGTTGTTACGGCGGGCATTGCCGAAATAGTGGCAGGCTCAATAGCCATGGGTTTAGGCGGCTTTTTAGCCGGCAGAACGGAGGTAGACCATTATCAATCGGAATTAAAACGCGAATATGATGAGGTTGAGAGAGTACCCGAACAAGAAAAAATTGAGGTGATGGAAGTATTTGCCGACTTTGGATTATCAGCACCCTTGCAACAGCAAATTGCCGACGAGATGAGCAAGGATAAAAAAAAGTGGGTTGATTTTATGATGAGGTACGAACTTGGCTTAGAAGAGCCTCACGCTAACCGCGCAACCAAAAGTGCAATTACCATAGGCTTATCTTATATTATTGGCGGCATAATTCCATTATCGCCTTATTTAATAGAAAGCAATTCGCAAATTGCATTATACTATTCGTGCGGTATCACCCTGATATGCCTTTTTATATTCGGCTATTTTAAAAGTAAAATGACAGGGCAGCCTGCTTTTAGCGGTGCATTTAAAGTAGTAATTATAGGTGCCCTGGCCGCCGGAGCAGCCTTTATGATGGCCAAATTAATTAACGGGAAATAAGGATAATTTACAAAACGAAAATACTGTAGTATGCTGCTAAACCAATAAGTAAAAGCACTTTGCTTTTACTTATTGGTTTACGGCTCCTCCGTTAATCATATCCGATACTATTCCCTTTCCTTCTTTCCGTTCTGCTAAAAAAACACCTATTAAATGTACTGCTATAAAGGCTAACACCAGGTACATACAAAAGCCGTGAACCTCTTTAACCGAATGTCTTATGGCTTTATAAGGTGCAAGTAAGTCTTCAAACGCTAAAAACAACCCCGTTATAACCATAACGGCAAGCACCCCATAAAAAAGCAGATAAATAAATTTTACGGTAATATCGTGCCTGGCCAGCTCCCTGTTTTTTTTGATTGTATTAAATTGTGCGTAGGCCATTTTTAGCTTTCTGATTAGTTTTTGATCGGCAACCTGAAAAAACTCGAGTATTAAACGGAATAAAAAAAGAGCTGCTAAACCATAGCCAAAATAGGTATGTATTTCCCACGTTTTATCACCCAAGGCGTGAGCAACCGAGCGGGCCTGCCCATCGCTAACCGTTACGCCCGATTGGGCAAATTCTGCTTTTATTAATTTAGCATTGGCATGCTTGTTAGTTAATGTAGAATTTATTAAAACTGTAATTAACGAGCCGCTTATGACAATTAAATTGGCCCAGTGCCATAAACGTAGAGTGGCCGAATAACTTTTTGCTTTGGTATAACCAGCATCTTCATGTTTTACAGGTTCTATAAGGGTCATAATTTTATGTGAGGGTTTTTATTTTAACTTTTAGTTACTAAGCTAAACACCAAAGTTGAAGCAATGTTGAAGTTTTGTTTTTTTTAACTAAAAGCAACAATTAACTGCTTCAGAATTACTTCAAATTAGAATAATATATTTGTTAAAAAAAATTGAAAATACTAATCATAGAAGACGAAAAAGCACTTAACGAAAATATCGCTTCGTATTTTAGCGGAGACGGAAATATTTGTGAAAGCTGCAGTAACCTGAAAGATGCCATTGCCAAATTACACTTATATAATTATGACTGTATATTACTGGATATTGGCCTGCCAGACGGTGAAGGCTTTGCTGTGTTAGATTTTTTAAAGCTTCACAAAAAGGAAGAATCTGTACTAATTATATCGGCCAGAAACTCGGTAGACGACAAAATTAGGGGCCTTAACATTGGCGCAGACGATTATTTAACCAAACCTTTCCATTTAGCCGAACTCAAAGCCAGGGTAATGGCAATTTTTAGGAGAAAAAACCTGGCGGTAAGCAATCATTTAATATTCAACGAAATATCAATTGATTTGTTAGGCAGGGTTATTGAAGTTAATAAAATGCCGGTAAATGTTACCCGAAAAGAATACGATATGTTAATTTATTTTATCGCCAACAAAGGTAAAGTGATTTCTAAAACAGCCATTGCCGAACATCTTTGGGGCGATGAAATGGATATGCACGATAACTTCGATTTTATTTACACACACATAAAAAACCTGCGGAAAAAGTTACTGGAGGCCAACGCTAAAGACTACATGAAATCGGTATATGGTATTGGCTATAAATTTAGTGCCGAATGAAACTCTCTGCTCATTATAACAAAGCCAGTATAATTGCTACAGTTACCGTTTTAATTTTTGGTGCAATAGTGTATTTTTTTGCAATAAGCTATATCTCTAAAAACCAAATAGACCAGGATTTATCTGAAGAACTTGAAGAGGTTATTGACTATGTAAACGCGCACCATCAACTTCCTAAATCTGTTGACTTTGATGAAGACCAAACGTTTTTTTTTAAAACAACACAAAAAAGCTTCAAAACCCAATTTTACGATTCGGTTTATAAAAACCCAAAAGAGAACCGAAACGAGGCAGGGCGCACTATTGCTGCCTTAATTAAGTTAAATGAGGAGTATTACAAGGTTACCATAACCATATCCAGAGAAAGTACAGAGTACTTAATACAAATAATTGCCGCAATTACCCTCGGGTTAATGACGGTGCTGCTCATCATTTTGTTTTTAACAAACCGATTTGTGCTGAATGGTTTATGGAAACCATTTTATATTTTACTCAACCAAATCAAACTGTTTAAGGTATCCGAAACAACTGATATTAAACTGATAAACAGCAATGTTGATGAGTTTAACGAACTTAATAACGCCATTCAAATTATGGCATCCAGGGTAAAAACCGACTTTCAGCATCTTAAAAATTTTACCGAAAACGCGTCGCACGAAATGCTGACGCCCCTTGCCGTTATTACCTCTAAGCTCGATACCCTCATCCAGGACGAAACCCTTAGACCATCCCACTACAAACAAATTAACGATATTTACGCAGCCACCAATAAGCTATCCCGCTTAAACCAATCGTTGCTGCTGATAGTTAAAATTGAAAACAACCTGCTAGATGATGTAGAACTTATTAATTTAGAAAAACTACTTATTGAAAAAGGGCGGCAATTTCAAGAACTTATATCCTCAAAACAACTCACCATTGTAACCGACCTGAAAAGGAAAGAAATAAGGGCCAGCAAGTATTTAATAGATATGCTTTTAAATAATTTGTTTAGTAACAGCATACGCCATAGTGCTAATCATGGCGAAATTAATATTCATCTATCAGATACGTATCTAATTTTCAGGAATAGTGGTTTGCAAGCGCTTGATGCCGAAAATGTATTTCTACGTTTTCAAAAAGGCAAACACTCCGAAGGTACCGGTTTAGGCTTAACCATTGTGCAAAATATTTGCAGCTCAAACCATTGGGCCATCAGCTATTCGTTTCAAAACGCTATGCACTCGTTTAAAATTGTGTTTTAAAACTTTACTTTTAACGGGTAAAGTAACAATTGCTGATAACGTAAAAAGAATGCCACAGAGGTCACAGGCGGATTTGAACCGCCGTAGAAGGTTTTGCAGACCTTTGCCTAACCGCTCGGCCATGTGACCATTAAAAAAACAATACTCAAATTACCAATGGTAAAGTGGTGCCATCTCAACAATACCGTAAACCTAAGCCGATTTACGATCGTTACTGTAATTTGCGGCCTCGTAAACAGATGTTAAAACATCATTTGTTGAAAAACTCTCTACCAGATCAAGATCAAGGTGATGGTAAACCACTTGCTTTAACGGGTTAATTACGTAAGTGGCCAATAAAGGCACGTTTTCGTCAACACCCGAAAATAAAGTCCACACAGGGCTATCCTCATTATACACCCTAAAGTGTTGGGCAATCTCATTTTTGGGGTCAAAGTAAAACGTTAACGACAGGTTATGCTCCCAGGCCAATTTATTTAAAAGCGATTCTTTTTGAGGACTAATAACAACCAGGTTACCGCCAATTGCTTTTACTTCGTTATTTAATTCGTTTAGGCGTAAAAGCTGCTCGATGGCCAGTTGCCCCCAATGCTGCGAGTAAAAGGCAATAACAACAGGTTTAGTTTTAAGTTTAGCAAAAGGGATGAGCGCGTGCGAATCTGCCCCGTTGGTAAATTGATGCCACCGGCCAAAATCTTTTGAAAATGCAAAATCGGGAACAATATTACCTGCTTTTACCGGTACAAGCGGTTTAAAGGGTTTAAATACGAAATCGTTTTCGAGCAAAATTTCGAGCGAATCAAAATATGGGTATTTAGTTTTAGATGACATTTTGGATAATTAAAAATTTACAATAATTGATTAATAGCGATATTAGAATTAAGCACCACATACAGCTAGCCGTAATACTACTTTGTAATATTCACTTTGCCAATACGGATAGTTTGTTAGAAATTTATAAAATGGGTACATGTAACTTTTTGTTAGTGAAACAGAAAACAAGCGACGGGTGAAACTCAACAGCAACACATATATCCCCCGTTTCCGGGTGATTTATAAATTGTATTTGTTATTCGCTTAAACATGATGTTACAAATATAATATATATTCTATAAAATAGGTAGACTTTATAGTTTTTATTTAAAATATTTTTTCAGCTTTTTCTTTTCAACCAAAAAAACCATCCAACAGGATAGTTTTTTTGCCTGTTATATAAATGGTACTCAATGATAAAATGCGTTTTGTGCTGGTTCTAATCAAGTAAAATTTCGTTTTGAGGCTATTTTTTTTTACTTTCGCCGCCCCTCAAATTTAACGTTTGCGCACAATGGCTAATAACAGGTTTTTATACGGTATTGATTTTGGAACAACTAACTCGGCCCTCGCTATTTTTGACGAGGAAACTAAAGAGATTCACAGCACCATCATCATCCCTTCGCTTATCTATTTCTTCCACCAATTTGACGCCAAAAGCGAAAAAAATTATGTTGTAGGCGAAGAGGCCATTGCGGCATACCTTAACGATGGTATGAAAGGCCGCTTTATCAAATCAATAAAACAAATATTATCGCGCACCAGCTTTACCGAAACCCGTATACACAACAAGCGCTACAACGCTGCAGACCTGGTGGCCCTCATTTTAAAAGAACTGAAAGAGCGGGCAGATATATTAACGGGTGAAGACTGCCGCAAAGCAGTTATTGGCCGCCCGGTTTTTTTTGATGACGACAATGTGCAAAAAGATACCCTGGCACAAACCCGCCTTAATAAAGCGGCGGCTATTGCGGGTTTCGAAAACGTGCGCTTCCAGTTTGAGCCTATTGGCGCGGCCTTTGCCTACGAAAAAAGCCTGGCTAAAAAAGAAAACGTATTGGTAGCCGATTTGGGCGGAGGCACAACAGATTTTACTTACCTGGTGTTAGACCCGGAAAAAGTAGGTAGTAAAGACCGTAAAAATGATATGATGGCCAATGGCGGCATTTATATAGGTGGAGATAGTTTTGACTCGGCTTTTATGTGGGAAAAAGGAACACCCTATTTTGGCAAACACACCCAGTATGAAGCAACTCCCGGCAAGGTGCTTACGGTACCCAAATCGCTTTTTGCCAACATTTGTTCGTGGGAACAAATGAATTTTTTTAACGGGCTGCGCATCCAGAAAGATATTGAAGATTACTATTATTTTTCGGGCAATAACAGGCTCTTTAAAAACCTCATTACGCTTATCGAAAATAACCTGGGCTATTCGGTTTTTCAATCTATCGAAAAAGCTAAAATAACACTATCAAACGCAGTTACTGCCAATTTTAGCTACCATAACATGGGGGTTGAAATTGAGGAAGAAATACCCCTTGATGTTTACGAGCAAATTATTGCTAAAGACGTTGACCGCATTGCCAACTATTTAGATGATTTTATGCTGCAAAACAACATTGATGCCAAAAACATAGATAGCCTTTTTTTAACAGGCGGCACATCTATGGTAGGTAGCATTCAAAAACTATTTAAAAACAGGTTTCCGCATGTGAGCCTCAATTCGGGCGATAATTTCAAAAGCGTAGCCAAAGGGCTGGCCTACAGCAGCTATTTATTTGAAGACTAAAAGTTGGCACCGGGGCTTACGTAAAAACCAAACCTTTTACGCCTGGCAATTACCCGCCCCCGCCAACGTTGATAAATGATATAGGATAAACAAGGGTGGTAAAGCCACTATTTTTTACTTTTGCTGCATGACTGATACCGAACTGATTGCTTATTTTGAAAATGCCACCCTCCCCGAAATGTTAAGGGTAGACCGTGCCACCAAACAGTACGAATTACCCCGCTACGCTAAACAGCATATTGACCTGCTTAAACAAAACCCCGACGATAAAAATGCCCGCTTTTGGTTATTAAGGATAAAAAAAGCATTGGATAAACCTTTTAGCGGCCAGGAGGTACCCCGTTTTTAAATTGTTGCCTGTGAAGCCTAAGCTGCTTTACCTTTTCAATAGTTCAAATTCATCAACCAACCTGATATCGTCCGACGCACTGCCTATCATCACGCCAAACATACCGGGCTCGGTAACCCATTGCATTTGTTGGTTGTAGAGTGATAGCTTTTGCTTGTTGATAACAAAAGTTATTGTTTTACTTTCCGAAGGCATGAGTTTAATTTTACAAAAGTCTTTTAGCTCCTTAACGGGCCTTGTTACACTGGCTACCCGGTTACGAAGGTATAGCTGCGCAACTTCTTCTCCTGCATAATTACCGGTATTGGTTACCGTAAACGACGCAATTATTGATTGCAAATTATTGATAGCCTTTGCACTTAATTTTAAGTTACTGTATTTAAAGGTTGTGTAACTCAAGCCGTAGCCGAAAGCAAATTTCGGCGTGTTTGATACATCCAAATAAGCCGATTTGTAAGCACGGTCATTATCGTTTATCAATGGTCGGCCTGTATTTTTAGTGGCGTAATAAATCGGGATCTGCCCTTCAGACTGTGGGAAAGTTATCGGCAATTTGCCAGAAGGGTTATAGTCACCAAATAAAACATCGGCCATAGCGTTACCTGCTTCAACGCCCAGCCACCAGGTATATAGTATAGCGGGCACACAATCGGCAGTTTGGTTAAATATCAGCGGCCTACCTCCCATTACCAATACCACAACAGGTTTGCCGGTAGCTTGTATGGCTTTAACCAGTTCTTCCTGCACGCCGGGTATATGAATGTTTGACCGGCTCTTGGCCTCTCCGCTCATATCATAGCTTTCGCCGATGGCCATAATAACCACATCGGCATTTTTAGCGGTGGCTATGGCTTCAGCAAAATCAACCTTCGATGTATCGTTAATATTGCAGCCTTTTGCAAATAGCAATTTAGTTTGGCCGCCAAGTTTATTTTGTACACCCTCAAAAAGCGAAACCGGTTCGGTTTCATGGGCAACTCCCCAGGGTAGTGCCCAAAAGCCGTTCATATCTTTTTTTGCTTTTACCAGCGGACCAATTAAAGCTATAGTTTTTAAGTTTTTTGCAAGCGGCAATAAGCTACCTTCGTTTTTTAACAATACCATACTTTTTTGCGCAACTGCCCTGGCCGCATTGCGGATAGACGGCGAATTAACTATAGCCGCTTCCCGTTGTTGGTTACAAAAACGAAAAGGATCGGCAAACAAACCCAACTCAAACTTTTTAGTTAAAATTCGTTTCACCGCATCGTTTACCGTTGCTATTGATACCCTGCCGCTTTTAACCAGTATTGGCAGATTGTTGATATAACTGCGGCCCTCCATATCCATATCGCTGCCGGCGTTTAAAGCAACCCGTGCAGCTTCGCTGTTATTTTTAACAAAGCCATGGTTTACCATTTCGGGTATCGAGCCCCAATCGCTCACCACAAAACCGCCAAAACCCCACTTTCCCTTCAATATATTGCGCTGCAGGTATGAATTACCTGTGGCCGGTATGCCGTTCAGCTCGTTAAAACTATTCATAAAAGTTGCAGCCCCGGCGTCAACTGCCGCCTTAAACGGTGGCAGGTAAACTTCCCAAAGTGTTCTGTCGCTCATATCAACCGCATTGTAATCGCGGCCAGCTATGGCTGCACCATAAGCTGCAAAGTGTTTTGCACAAGCCATAACGGCATCAAGGCTGCCCAGGCCGTTACCCTGAAAACCTTTAACCCGCGCAATAGCTATTCGCGACCCTAAGTATGGGTCTTCGCCTGCGCCTTCCATTACCCTGCCCCAGCGGGGGTCGCGGCTAATGTCTACCATTGGTGCAAACGCCCATTGTATTCCGGATGCTGCTGCTTCGGTAGCTGCAAGCCTTGCCGAGAAGCCTATTGCATCCATATCCCAGCTCGCGGCTTCGGCCAGTGGTATAGGAAAAGTAATCCGGTAGCCGTGAATTACATCTTCGCCAAATAGCAGCGGTATTTTTAAGCGCGACTGCATGGCGGCTTGTTGATAAATACGGGTATCGGCAACGCCGTTTACCTTCAAAATAGAGCCTACTCTGCCTTGTTTAATTTCGTCAATCATGTTACCGGTGCTGCTAATGGGCCCGGTGGCATTTTTATAACTGGCATATTGGTTTAACTGCCCAATTTTCTCTTCCAACGTCATTTTAGCTAAAAGTTTGTTAACTTTTTGTTGAATAGCAATTTTAGCCTCGGATTTAAATGTTTGAGCGTTTAAGCCGGTTACATAAGCAAGTAAAATAAGCAGCAGGAAACATTTGCGATAATTGGAACGAAATAGCAGCATCGTAATTTGTTTAAAAACCTGCCCCGGCGCAAAAGCCGGAGCAGGAAAAAAAGGGGTCAGTTAAAAAAAGATAGATTTATTGGTAAACTCTAATATAGTCAACCTGCATGGTGGCGCTGGTTATGGCAGGGTCAACAGAGCCGCCAAAAGTGCCACCCATAGCCACGTTTAAAATAACAAAGAAATCGTGATTGAAGGGAATGCTGCTTGAGTTGGCAACTGTTTGAAACAAATTACCATCAACATAAATTTTTATTGCCGAAGGCGACCAATCGAGCGAGTAAATATGGAAACTGGTGGTTGCATTGGCAATTATGGTTGTATTACCGTTACCGTTAGCACCCGAGTGGCCGGGATAATGAAGAGTGCCATAAATTTTATTGGAATTGCTGCCGTTTTGCTCCATAATGTCTATTTCGCCACAGGCAGGCCAGATCATGGTATCAACATTACTGCCAAGCATCCATAATGCCGGCCAAGGGCCCTGGCCCGATGGTAACTGCGCACGAATATCAACATGACCATACGTGAACGCGAATTTATTTTTTGAAAGCAGCCTGGCCGAAGTATAGGAGCTGCCGTTATAACTTTCTTTTAAAACCGTAATTTTAAGTACTCCGTTTTGTACAACAGCGTTTTGGCTACGGTTTGTATAATATTCCTGTTCGGAGTTGCCCCAGCCGCCACCGCCTAAGTCATAACCCCATTTATTGGGATCGGGTGCGCCATCGGTATTAAATTCGTCCGACCAGATCAAATTCCGTTTAATGCCAACGGCTATGGTGGTATTGGCAGAAGCAGTTTGCCCCGACGAACTTTTGGCTACCACATTAATAGTATAATTACCCGTTGCCGAATATTTATAAGTAAGCAAGCCCGTTGCCGAAGTTTGTATAACCCCGTTGCCCAAATCAATATCGTAAGTAACGGCATTGCTTGCGCTGGCGGTAATGTTAACATTGCCGCTGCTATCGGGCACGGCGGTAGCACTTACCGTAAGGTTTGTTGGAGGCAAATCGGTACTGCCGGCGCTTTGGCCGCCTTTGCTACAGGCTATTAAAAAAAAACTGAGGATGATACATCCGTTCAAAAATATTTTCATGGTTAAGTTTGTATTAGGTATGCAAACCCGGCAATAAATAAAGTTTACCGCCGGGTTAAGTGTTATTATTATTTGGCTCTTAAAATTTGGTACCATGCATTTCCGTCGATACCAATACTACGCAGCACCATAACGGTAGCACTAAGCGAAATAATTTCGTAAGTAGTGCCGCCTGTTCCAAAATTTACAAGGCCAAAACCAGGTACCGCAAATTGCACCCCGGTTGAATTGCTTGCGCTGGAACCGCTGTTAGCTGCCGAGAAACCAAGGGTTTTAGCTCCGCCAATATTAATTGCATAACAACCATCGCCGCCTGCCTGGCCATAAAAACCAGTTGCTGCACCAATAATAAATGACGAACCCAAATTATTGTCGTTCATGGTGATAGAGTTGGCGCTGGCCTGGGTAAATGTAATGGTACCGGCGTAGGCACAAGCAGTAGCCGATTTTTCGTTAGGGGCAGCTTTGTAATAGTCGGGGCTAAAGGTGGCTGCCGGGCCAACACCAAAATGCCCTAAGGTATCTTTAGCAACAGCCCAGTTTTTTGACGAACCATTGGTTAACAAGCTTACAATGTTTGCCGGTATTTGGTACTTATACAAAATTTTAATTTGCTTGCTTAACGTTGAAACCGAGCCGCCCGTACCAATAGCATTTACTGTAATTGTATAGGTATTGGTATCCAGTTTGGTATACTTATAGGTACAAGTACCGGTTGGGGCAAGTACCGAATCGCCGGTGCCGAAATATATTTTATAACTCAGGGCATTGTTGGCACTTGCCTTTATGGTAATATTTCCCGATCCATCGCCGGTTGGTGTAGCCGCTGTGGCTCCCTGTATGGTAGCAGTAAGGGCAATATTATCCGGCGTAATAATTTTCCCGAAAGAATAGTCGGTTTTTTTACAGGCGGCAATAAAGGCTGCAATCGCTAACAGCAATAAAAGGTAATTAATTTGTTTTTTCATGTCTTAAATATTTATCGGTCTATAAAAACATCATGTTATCCCAATAGAAAACTGCCCCGGTGCCACTGTTGTTAAAATCGAAAAATATGGATGCCATATCGTAATGATAACCCATATTAAGCGTAGCAGTGCCGTTGGCCTGGTTACTAAAGTTAAAGGTTAAGGTTTCCCATTGGCCCGCAACGGTTGTTAAAGCTTCGGTTTCTACCGATTTGGTATTGTCGGTATGGTCTTCCACCTTCAGCCTGATGTGTAGGCCTGCGGCTGGCGAGTAAACCTTAACACTCATGCTGGTATGCCCTGCACTAAAAGGCAATAATGATGAAAAACCTAACCCGTTGCCAACCGTGGTACCTGCCCATGTTTGTGCGCCCGATGTTTTGATGGTTTTTATAACATGGTTGCTGCTATTTGCAGGATCAACAACCAGTGCCGAGCTGTTGCCGCCAAAATCGGTTACGGTGTAGTCAACTGTGGGGTCGTCAAAAGTTACGGGTACGCTAACCTGGGCCAATCCGGCGGCTGCCATTTTTAGGTTGTCGAAATAAAATGTCGAGCCGGTACCTGCATTTCCAAAATCAAAAAACAGGGATGCCTTATCGTATTTATTTGCCGCACTCCATGCCGATGTGCCCGAAGCTGGCTGGCTCAAATCGAATGTTAAAGTTTCCCATTGGTTTGCAAGGGTGGTTTTCACATCCGTTTCAACAGATTTTGTACCATCGTTATGGTCTTCAACTTTTAACTTAACATCTAAACCCGCCGCAGGCGAATAAACCATTACCGTCATTTTAAGCGATGAGGCTGTTAGTGGTATTACTTGCGAGAAGCCCGTTGCTGTACCAACGGTTGTACCCGCCCATACCTGCGCACCTGTTGTTTTTACAGCCTTCATAACGTGATTGCTGCTGTTGGCTGGGTCGGTTGCAAACGAGGAAACGTTACCGCCAAAATCGGTCATGGTATAGTCTGTCGTGGTCGATTCAAAACTAACCGGCAGGTTAATTTGTGTAAGGGCAACGGGCATCATCATCAAATTATCGAAGTAGAAGGTTGATCCTGTTCCGTTATTACCGAAATCGAAAAAGATAGATGCCAAATCGTAAGTATTTGCCGAACTGTATGCCGGTGTTCCGGTTGCCTGTTTGCTAAAATCAAACGTAAGGGTTTCCCATTGCCTGCTTAATGTTGTTTTCACATCAGTTTCTACAGATAAACCGGTGTTTGGGTTGGTATGGTTATCCAGCTTTAACTTTACATCAAGCCCGGCCGCAGGCGAATAAACCATAACCGTCATTTTTAACGAGTTTGGTGTTAACGGCACCGGCAATGCAAAGCCGTTACCCAGCGTTGTACCTGCATAGGTTTGAGCACCTGCGGTTTTAATGGCTTTCATTACATGGTTACTGCTATTAACAGGATCGACACTTAATGACGACACATTGCCACCAAAATCAACAGTTGTATAATCTACCGATGCATCGTCAAAAGTTACAGGGAGGCTAATTTGTTTACCAACCTTAACGGTATCTAATATCTGGGTAGTTTTAGATCCGCCGCTGAGCGCAATAACGGTAATTACGTAAGTGCCGGCATTTAAATACGTGTGGTTTATTGTTGTACCAGGTAATACCGAAGTAAAAGGCACCGGCTTAAATGTAGTAGAATCGCCGTAGTAAACCTTAAAAAAGGTAGCGTATTTGGCTGTTGCCGAAAGGCTTACCGTTAAATTGGTTTTACTGAGGCTCACTGCCATATTTTGCGGTGCAGCAAACGATACCACAAGCGGCTGGGTTATAGTTGCCACGCCCCCTTTAATATCGTGGGCAACAATTTTAACCTGATAGTTACCCTCGGCATAAGTATGATCGATACTTTTGCCCGATGCTATACTGCTTGGGTTGGCTGTAGCATCGCCAAAATAAACATCATAAGTAACTGCCGCGCTGCCATTTGGCGTAATGGTTACCAACCCTGTATTATCATGCGTGATGTTAAACATTACCGAAAGATTGCTGGCACTAGCAGCACCCGATACAAATGAAGTATCGGTAAATTGATTGTCTTTTTTACACCCCAGGGCCATACAAAGCGGCAGGATAAGGAGTAATAGCCGTTTAAAAAGTTTCATAATACTTTATTTAATTTGAGATTAATAACCTGGATTTTGTGTAAGGCCCGATATTGCAATTTCTTGCTGCGGAATAGGGAATACTTCGTTTTTACCGGCCTTAAAAGTGCCTGCTAAAACTGTAGCTGCCTGCCCGGTTCGTACCAAATCAAAAAAGCGTTCGCCTTCCATTGCCAACTCTAACCTGCGCTCAATTAAAATAGCCGCGTATAGCGTTGTTCCGGTTGATGTTACATCGTGCGAAGCATCTGATACCTGGAAAGCCCTGCGCCTAACCTGGTTTAAGTATTGCTGTGCTTTGGTATCATTTGGCGACGAGCTTTTATTATAGGCTTCGGCGGCCATCAGCAACACATCGGCATAGCGTATTGTCCTGAAATTGTTTAAATAGTTTAGCTCCTGCTGGCCACTGGTTTCGCCTTTGCGTGGCAGGTATTTTTGGTTATATAAACCCGTGTTTTTATACGGCGCAAGCTGGTAACTGATGTTATATGATGGGTTGGCAGCTTTGTAAGCTTCAATATCTAACACGGTGACTGCTTTACGCTGATCGCCGGCGCTGTAGGCCGCGGCAAGGTTTTGCGTTGGCAAGTTAGTACTCCACCCCGCAGCATACGGCATTGGCGAATTGCCGTTGATGTTGCGCACCCCGCATTGCTGTACAGCGTAATTGCCCTGGCCCTGCAACACGTTTGACCATTGATAATAAGGCGATGTATTGGTGTATTGTATTTCGAAAACCGATTCGGGCCCGTTTTCGCCGGTAGCCAAAAATATCGATGCAAAATCGCTTACCAATACAAACGCATTGGCATTAATTACATTTTGCAACATGGTTGCTGCCTGGTCGTATTTTTTTTCGTACAGGTAAATTTTACCTAATAACGCTTGCGCGGCGTACTTGGTTATGCGGCCCTGTTGCAACTGCACGGTAGGCAAAACAGAAATGGCGTTATTAAGGTCTGCCTCAATTTGCGCGTAAACTGCAGATTTGGCGGCTCTGGTTAATTTACCTGAGCTGGATGGGTCGAGCCTTTTATCGATAAACAACGGCACATCACCAAACATTTTTACCAGGGTAAAGTAGTAATAGGCGCGTAAAAAATAAACCTCGCCATACATGGCATCCTTACCTGCAAAATTAACCGCTGTACCAGCCGGATTGGTGGCTTTGTATTGTGTTAAATAATTGGCGCGGTTAATACCTTCGTAGGCATATTGCCAAATGCCGGCCAATGTGCCATTAACGGGGTTGGTAGTATAATCATCTATCTGTTGTAAATCAAGCACATCCGATGCGCTTTCGCCACCGGTTACTGCATTGTCTGACGCGATATCGCCAATAGGAACTACCTGATTGATCCATTGCAGCGGGGTGTAAGCGCTAACTTCCATGGTACGATAGTCAGATTCGGTTTGCAAATAATCCAGAGCGGTAACCTGATATGAATCGTGCGGATTGTAGTCTACAAATTTTTGGCAGGCTGTTGTAATAGTTATCAAACTAAAAACACTCACCATTTTTAAATATTTTTTCATTTTCTATTTTCGATTTAATGATGATTAAAATTTAAGATCAAGTCCAAAAGAAAAAGTTCGGGCTTGCGGGTAAGCACCATAATCAACACCGGAGTTTAAAATACCACCCGAAATTTCCGGATCGTAACCTGTGTACTTGGTTAACGTATAGGCATTTTTTACCTGGCCATAAACACGCACAGTATTAAACACCTTGCCTGTGATAGACTGAGGGAAGGTATACCCTAATTGCAGGTTTTTAACTTTGGCGAATGAACCATCCTCTACATACCTGTCGGATACGCGGGCATTGTTGTTGGCATCGGTAAAGCTGTAACGGGGGTAACGGGCATCATTGGTGGTGCCGGGGCCCGTCCATCTGCCTAAAACGGCACGCACATTGTTGGTATAATTACCATTGCGCAGGTAAGCTATGTAAATATCATTACCTATTGAAGCATAAACAAATGCCGAGAAATCGAAATTTTTGTAGGTTAGGTTAAGGTTCCAGCCGAGGGTAAACTTAGGGAAAGGATCACCAATTTTAGTTTGATCTTTACTGTCAATTACGCCGTCGCCATTAATATCCTTGTATTTAATATCGCCAGGTTGCGCACCCGCTTGTGTGGGCGATGCCGCTATTTGAGCGGCGGTTTGAAACAAGCCATCCGTTTTATAGCCGTAAAAGTAACCCGGTGTTTGGCCGGCTTCAAAAACAGTTACCGATTGCGATTGGCCGTTAAAATAGGATCCGCCAATAATGCGCGCAGTATTATCAGAATTGGTTGATACCACCTTGTTTTTAGAGGTAGTAAAAGTAGCCGAAGTATTAATTCTTAAATTTTTGCTCAGGTTATCTTTATAACCAAAAGTAGCATCAATGCCTTTACTGCTTGTTGAGCCAATATTAGCCAACGGCGCAGGTACTGTACCCAGATATAACGATTGCGATGGGGTAAACAGCAAACCGTTAACGTTTTTTTGAAAATAATCTGCCGTTAACGAGAACTTGTTTTTAAAGAAATTAACATCAAAACCGGCGTCAAATTGCTTTTGCACTTCCCAAGCCAAATTAGGGTTAGCCTGCGAACCTACAGTTGAGCCGGGCGTAAACACGTTACCAAAGTTATACCCGTTGCTATTGCCAATATTGTTATAGGGGCCGCCGGTAACAATTGCCGTGGTTTGAGGGCTGGTGTTACCATCGTTACCGGTGCTGCCGTAGCTGATCCGGATTTTTAAAAAGTTAACAAATTTAGAATGAAAAAAATCTTCGTTAGAAATTATCCAGCCGGCAGAGCCTGCATAAAAGGTACCAAATTTCTTGTCGGCGCCAAAAGCGTACGAACCATCACGGCGCAAACTGCCCGATAATAAGTACCGCTCTTTATAGTCGTAATTAAGGCGGCCGAAGTACGATATATTTTTGGCAGTATATTCGTAATAGTAACCGGTTTGGGCGTTGGTATTTGTGGCTGTATTAACACCGGTAGCGGCAGTATAATCGGCAAATGTCCACGAGTTGAAGGGAACATCCTGGCGCGATACACCGGCTTGGTTGCCTGTGTTTTCTAACAAGGTTATACCCAGCACCGTTTCAAAATGGTTATCTTTTTTAATATTGAAGTTATAATTAGCAAACGACTCCCACCTCCAATTGAAATTGCTGCTTTTTACCGACGTTACCGAATTATGATCGCCGGTAACAGTACTGCCGTCGGCGTTCATGGTATTATCAACGTTTAAGGGGCCGTAAAAAGCTAAAGGATTGAATGATTTGGAATTATCATTATAATCGGTATAACCAAAACGGCTAGTGAGTTTTAAGTTTTTAACAACATCGTATTGAAACTCAAACTTACCGTCTAATTTATTGCCAGCGTCTTTGTTATAGGTGTTGGCCAAATCTGTTAAAGGGTTATGTACTTCTTGCAGCAACAAATTGCTATAACCATACTGGCCAACTGTATTGGCTACCGTATTTTGTAGAGGCACAGTTGGGTCAAAGTTTAAAGCGTCGCCAATAATGCTGTTAAAGGCGTTTTCTTTAACCCCTTTAGAGTTTAGTAATACAGCGTTTGTATTAACAATAAACTTAAGTTTGGGTGTGAGTTGAAAACTAAGGTTAGCCCTAAAATTTCCGCGTACGTAGTTTGATTTATCAATACCGCCCACAATACCAGCCTGATCTACGTAACCGGCAGATAAAAAATAAGTTACCTTGTCGGAACCGCCAGTTGCCGAAACTGAATGAGATTGCAATGGCGCGTTCTTAAATATCTGATCCTGCCAGTTGGTTCCCACACCAATGGTACTCAGGTTAGGGAAAACCACCCTGCCGCCCGATAGTGTGCTACCTTCGTTAATCATGGCCGCATACTCCGATCCATTGAGCACATCAATGGTTTTAACAACCTGCTGCACACCGTAGTTGCTGCTTATGCTAAACTGCGTTTTTTGATTGTTTTTACCACCCTTGGTTGTAATAACAATAACGCCGTTACCACCTTTAACACCGTAAATGGCCGTTGTGGCGGCATCTTTTAAAACAGTTATTGATTCAACATCGGCAGGGCTTATCGAATTAAAATCGGTAAGCGATTGCTGAACACCATCAATAACAACAAGCGGATCTGAGCCGGCGTATGAAGGGATTCCCCTGATTAATACAGTAGGCGTAGTGCCCGGCGAGCCGCTTTGAATTACGTTAACGCCCGATGCCCTGCCTTGTATGGCATCTTCAACCCGCACCGCATTAACCTTTTCAATATCGGCACTTTTAATAACCGATACCGCGCCCGAAACATTGGAGGCCTTTTGTGTACCGTAGCCCACAACCACAACATCGTTTAATACTTTAGAATCTTCCAATAAAACAATGTTGATAATGTTTTGATTGCCTATCGGTTTATCTTGAACGACATAGCCTATAAACGAAAATGACAGGGTTGCATTAGCGGCGGCTGTTATAGAATATACACCATCTGCATTAGTTGAAACCGCGTTGGAAGTGCCTTTTACCCTCACGGTAACTCCTGGCAAGCCAAGGCCCGACTGATCTGTAACCTTGCCTGATATTTTTACGCTTTGTGCAAAAACGGCAGACACTGAAAACAGTAAAAGCAAAATAATAAAAGTAATTTTTCTTCTCATTGATACTTATTTTTTAATTGGTTTAATGATAGGCGGAGCAATTATACATCCGCTGCTTGCTGACTGTGAAGAGTGGGTACTACGGGCTACCCATAGGCTTTAATGAAAAAGTTCATACGATTATGTTTTAATTGGTTTGGTGTTCAAATTTCCAGAACGGCGATATTGAACGACACAAACATGAGCAATTAATTATACAAACCATCAAACTTAAACCCCAACATAAACCATACATAAGCCTATAAAAAGTACCCTAATGCTTATTTTAAACCACACTACACCCATACACATTATAACAAACAGTTTTTAATGGGTAAATTAGCCTGTGTTAAACAAGGCCCGGCAAGTTGTTATGCCTATTTGGCGAAACCGTGAAAAGCTGCTGTTTTAAAACCTGATAAAGCCCAATTTAGGATTGCAAAAATGAGCCGGATTACTGCCTTTATAGGTATGAGCGTTTGCGAAATTTTTGCTGGCTTTGCTTAAAACATTGATATATTTATAAACCAATTATAATATCTGCTAAACAGATTAATAAATTTTATTAATACTTAATTGTACGCCTTTTGTATGAAACACCTTTCCGTTTTTAGCTTTTTGCTGTTTAGTTTGTTTTTTGCTCAGGCGCAAAACCCCATCGGAATGCCTCAAATTATTAATTTCCCGAGTGCAAGTTATAGGGGTGGCAATCAAAACTGGGACATTCAGCAAGATGGTAACGGTATTGTTTATTTTGCCAACAACGAAGGGTTGTTAACCTATAACGGCCAAAACTGGAAACTATACAGCATTCCGAGTAAAACCGTGGTGCGATCAGTACACATCGACAACAAGGGGAAAATTTATATTGGTGCGCAAGATGATATAGGCTATTTTTATCCAGACCAGTTAGGCATTCTTAAATATTTTTCCCTAAAACATCTTATCCCTAAAAAGGAAAGCTCGTTTAGTGATGTGTGGAACATTGTTGAATTTAACAATCAAATATTTTTCAGAACCAACGAAAAAATATTCAAATTGAATCAAAAAACCATTAGCACTTACAATTCTAACCCGGGCTGGTTGTTTTTGGGCAAGTGCCAAAACCGGTTATTTGCGCAGGAAAGAACCAATCAGTTAATGGAATTTGCAAATGATAAATGGAACTTGGTTTGCAGGTTACCCGGCCAGGCACTAATTACCGCTATTGTGCATTACGAAAAAGATAAGTTACTCATAGCCACACTCAGAAACGGGCTTTTTTTGCTTGATGGCCATCAGCTAAAAAAATTAAATACCCCAATGGACAAGCAGTTCTCGGCCGTCCGTATCAACAGCGCGCTGTATATTGACGCGCAAAGGTTTGCCATCGGATCGGCTTTTGGAGGCTGTTATATTATAGATCATTCTGGAAATCTGGTACAGGTGTTTTCGGACAAGCAGACGCTCCAAAAAAACAACGTGCGCAGTTTATACCTCGACCATGATAAAAATATATGGCTGGGGCTTGACGATGGAATTAGTTTTATTGCCTATAACAGTTCTATCAAACAAATTTTCCCCGACGCCAATAAGCAATCTTCTACCTACGCGGTTAAAATGTTCAATAAAAATTTGTTTATCGGCACTTCAGACGCGGTTTATAAATTACCGGTGAACGATTCGACAAAAGATTTAAGTTATGCAAACGGTGTTTTTAACGAAATACCAAAAACCGAAGGGCAGGTATGGAACCTCAACCTGGTGAATAAACAATTACTATTAGGGAACGAAGATGGCGCCTATACTATAAACCAGGGCGATGTTCAACAAATTTACCCCTTTCCGGGTACCTGGTTATTTAAGCCACTGTCGTTAAACAACAATACATCGGATGTAATATCCGGAACTTACAACGGGCTTCGTTTATTAAAATATCAAAACAATCGCTTCCTGGATAAAGGCATACTCGATGGGCTTGAAGAGTCGTTACGTTTTTTAACGGTAGATTATGAGCACAATACGGTATGGGCCTCGCACCCTTATCGGGGTGTTTATAAAATAAGCTTATCGGCCAATCACCAGCAAATAACAAACAGTATACTGTATAATCAAAAATACGGTTTGCCTTCGTCGCTCCATAACTATGTATTCAAAATAAAAGGGCGCGATATAGTTTCTACCGAAAAAGGTATTTACCAGTATAACGCAGCTACAAATAAATTTGGCTTGGCCCCATATTTTTTCCCGATGTTTAAAAACAGCGAAATTCAATATCTTAACGAAGATGACGATGGTAATATCTGGTTTATAGGCAACAAAAAAGTAGGTGTGGTTGATTTTAGTAAAGCCGTGCCAGGCAAGCCGTTTTCAATTTATTACTTTCCCGAACTAACGGATAAAGTGCTACCCGGTTTCGAAAACATTTATCCTTACAACAAGCAAAACATTTTTATAGGCTCAAACCGCGGCGTAATCCATATCAATTATCAAAAATATTTAGCAAACCTGCAAAAACCCAATATTTTACTGGGCCTGGTAAAAATAATTGGCGAAAAAGACAGCGTAATATTTGGAGGATATTTTAACCACGGCGGCAACATACTGGCCGCGCAGGATAAGAGGGCAATAGTAACTTTGGCTTCGCGCTTTAATTCCTTCCATTTCGAATATTCGTCAACCTTGTTTGAGCAACAAAATAACATCCAGTTCAGTTATCAATTGGCGGGCTACGATACAAAATGGTCGTCATGGTCGTCAAAAAGCGAAAAAGAGTACACAAATTTACCTTATGGCACGTATACCTTCATGGTAAAAAGCCGCAATAACTTGGGTAACGAATCTAATTCGGTATGCTATACCTTCATTATCCAACCGGCATGGTACCAAACCCCATTAAGCTATGCTATTTATACGCTGATGCTTTTGGGCTCGGTTTACCTTATTGTTATCATCCAACAAAAAAAGCATAAAAAAGCCGAGCTCAATTTAAAATACATCCACCAGCTTGAGCTGGAACATAATGAAAAAGAGATTGTTTCGCTAAAAAATGAAAAACTCAAAAACGAAGTAAACTTTAAAAACAAGGAGCTTGCCACTACTACAATGCACCTGGTACAGCGGGGAAAATTGATGTCGAAAATTAAAGAGGGTTTAATGGGGATTCAGGATGCGCCCGAAGGTGCTAAAAGCGCAGAACTTGTTAAAGTTTTAAAGCTCATTAACGAGGCAGAAAAAAATGATTCGGACTGGGATCATTTTGCGGTACACTTTGACCAGGTACACTCGGATTTTTTGGCAACCTTAAAAAACAAGTTCCCGGCTTTAAGTGGCACCGACCTTAAAATATGTGCCTATTTGAAAATGAATTTAAGTTCGAAAGAGATTGCCCAGTTGATGAGCGTTACCCTGGGCGCGGTTGAGGTTAGCCGTTACAGGCTTCGCAAAAAGCTGGACCTGCCATCGCATGTAAATTTATTTGATTACCTGCTACAGGCAACAAGCCAAACATTGTGACAAAATCATCTTTTTTAACATAAAGCTCTTTTACATAGCCATATCAATGTACACCAATAGCCTATTACAAATTGGCGCAATTTACTGCCGATAACACGCTTATAATACCCGGCGAAATTATTTCAAAATAAACAGCTTACCGGGCGAAGGTTTTTTGTTTTGCTGTCGTCTAAAAAAGTATTATCCAATTTAATTTTCTACAACCCAAACCTAATTAAAATGAAAAAGCTATTGTTTGCTATTGTGCTGCTTGGTGCCGTTATTATATATAGCTGTAATAAATCTTCCGGCGGCTCGGGTTCAACGGGTGGCACTACAAACACCACAAGCACAACTTACAATGCGTTATATATTCCGCCAACATTAACAGGCACATCGTTTAATATCTCGTTAGCTAAATCAAGCAAACAATTTTTCGCTACAGGCGCAGATACGCCAACCTACAGCTATAATGGGTTACCGTTTTGGGGGCCAACATTAATATTTAACAAAGGCGATAACATTACACTTAACGTTACCAATAACTTAACAGATACAACTACCGTTCACTGGCATGGGTTCCATATCCCGCCGATAATGGATGGCGGCCCGCATCAAAAAATTGCACCTGGCACCACCTGGTCGCCGCACTTTGTGGTGATGAATAGTGCATCAACCTATTGGTTTCACCCGCACCTGCACGAAAAAACCTACCAGCAGTTAACCATGGGTGCAGGTGGCTTAATTATAGTGAGAGACCCTATAGAAACGGCGTTGAACCTGCCCCGTAATTACGGTGTAGACGATATACCACTGGTATTAACCAGCCGCAGGTTTAACGCCGATAACTCCTTTAATACCAATGTAAATGATTATGGCGACTACCTGCTGGCTAATGGCACCCTTAACCCGCAGGCTACTTTACCCAAGCAATTTGTACGGTTTAGGATATTGAATGCCGAAATTGAACGCGCTTATAATTTAGGCTTTGGCGATAACCGCACCTTTTATGTGATAAGCAACGATGGTGGCCTGCTTGATGCTCCCGCACCTGTTACCCGGCTGGTGTTGGGCGTAGGCGAAAGAGCGGAAGTATTGGTTGATTTGAGTAACGATGCTGTTGGTTCAAACGTTTCGTTTAAATCGTATAACAGCGGGCAAACCTTTGGTTTTCCGGGTGGCGAGCCGTCAACCTCGGGTGCTTTGGGCAGTTTGCTTAACAATACCACTTTCGAGGTATTGAACATCAACGTGGCCGCAGCCACAAGCGGTGCAGTTACTGCCATCCCAACCAAACTCACCACCAATACCTACCTGGCCGCAAGCGATGCAACCAGTACCATTGTAACCAATATAACTGCCGGCCAGGGCAGCTCGGAGTTTGCGTTTGATAATAATAATTACAATTATATAACCATTAACCATACCATACCCTTAAATACGGTTGTAAAATGGACTTTTGTTAACAGCAATGTTTTTGGGCACTCCATCCATATTCATGATATACAATTTAAAATTGTTTCGAGAAGTTCGGGCACCATACAACCTTACGAGCAGGGCTGGAAAGATTCGTTCTTTTTGCACCTCGGCGAAACGGTTTCGGTAGTTGCTAAATTTAATGATTTTGCCGATGGAACTAACCCTTATATGTACCACTGCCATTTTCCAAACCATGAGGATGCCGGGCTAATGGGCCAGTTTTTAGTAACTCCTTAATGCCGCGTTTTGTTGTTTTATTAATAGCGGGCATTTTGTTGCTTGCCGCTTGTAAACCGCCGGCAGGCAACAAGCCGCCCCAACTTTTGGTTAAAAACTTTGACCCCAACCTGCTGCATACCGATAGCGGCTGGTTTTACAAGGGCAAAGCCTTTAACGGCTATATGATTGAGGTTGACCGCGACAACTCAATACTATACAAATTACCTATTATTGAGGGCAAAGAGCAGGGCCAGGCATTTGGCCGCTTTAATACCGGCGAAAAGCTGATGCTGCGAAACTTTAAAGACGGAAAAAAGGAGGGCTCTTTTGAGCAATGGTGGCCCAACGGTAACCTGCACTACTTATTTAATTACAAAGGCGATAAAATGGATGGCCGGCAAATGGTTTTTTACCCAAACGGGAAACATAGGCAGGAAAGTAATTTTTTAGATGGTAAAGAAGAGGGTATACAACGCCAGTGGGCAGCCAATGGGTCGCTATTATCAAACTATACCATAAAAAACGGTACACTATATGGAATTATTAAAGTTAAAAGCTGTTTACCAACGGGGCATTAATATGCCGCCAATTGCAGCATTGTTTTTACTGCTTTTATGCGGATGCCGTAGTAATACCGATACCCTGCCATTTTATAATACGGCCGACTTTACAGCCGAATGGATAAGCAAAAGCGACCCCGCATACGCCAACATACATACCATTGATAATTTTGCGCTCCAAAACCAGTTGGGCCACGGTATTAATAAAGATTCGCTTACCGGGCATGTGTATGTTGCTAATTTTTTTTTTAGTACCTGCCCCAGTATTTGCCCTGTAATGATGAGTAACCTACAGCAGGTATCGCACCAGTTTGCCGATAACCCCGAAGTGAAATTAGTATCGTTTAGCGTGATGCCCTGGCGCGATGATGTGAAGCAATTGCATGACTATGCCTCCATACATCATATAAACAACAACCAGTGGTACCTGCTAACCGGCAACCAAAACCAAATATACAACCTGGGCCGCCGATCGTACTTTTCGGAAAAAAAAGCAGGCTTAGGTAAAGATAATAGTGCTTTTTTGCATACCGAATCGATGTTGTTGATAGACAAAAAGAGCCGCATCCGCGGTATATACACCGCCACAGATACCGGCCAGATAAAAAGAGTTATTGCCGACATTTATATTTTGCTGAAAGAAAAATAGCCGAATAAGCTTTCTCAATACGGCCCAAAAGTTAAAGTTATTTTATAACGCAAAACAACCTTTAACATAGCTACAATAGCTATATCAAACTAAAGCAGCCCGGCAAATTCAACAAATTCAATATCAAAAACCCTATTATTCAATACGTTAATTGGCCATTTTTATGCGTAATATGGTAAACGAGTAGGGCTTAATAAGCAGGCTTATGTTATTACCTAAAATTGGCAATTGCTGTTGCACAGGGCTTAACGCAGCTGGGTTATCCAGCGAATTAACCTGTTGAATATCATCACTTTGCAGGGTTGTTAAAACACCCTCCTGCTTTTTTATCTTTTGGCCGTTTATTAAAAAATCGCTGTTTAATGGCTTTGGTGTGGTATTAACAAATTTTATAATCAATTCTTTGGTTTGGCTATCAATTACCGCCGTTGCAAAGGTTCCGTTTTGGCCGGTAACAGGCTGTTTGTTTAATTGCAGTGGCACAACATCGTTACCTTTGTTTAACGAGTACAGCTGTTGCACATAATAATCGGGCGTGGCGTATGAGCGTAAATTATCAAACCAAATCAGGTCGGGTGTCCATTGCCAGCCATCAACACTGGCAAATAACGGCGCATACGAAGCCATGTTAACCACATCGGCATTACGCTCCAGGCCCGTCATAAAGGCAGCTTCGGCAAGCGCGCACTCCCAGGTGTTTTTATTGTCGGGGTTACCGGTTGATATGCTTTGGGCGGCATATTCGCCTGCAAATATCTTGGGCCCCTTGCGGTCGTAATTATCATAACGTGTAGCATTATCTCTAAACCATTTAGGCACCGCGTAGTAATGCTCATCTAAAATATCGGCTCCTAAACTTCGGAATGTTTTGTTAAGCAGATCAAATTTTTCGCCACCCGGATCGGGCCCCAATGCCGAAACGATTTTTATAGCAGGATATTTACTTTTGATGGCCTTGGTAAAAACCTTCCACCTATCAATATATTGCTCGCCCCATTGCTCGTTGCCAACCCCAATCATTTTTAAATTAAACGGAGCCGGGTGCCCCAAATCGGCACGCAGTTTACCCCATTTGGTGTTGCTATCGCCATTGGCAAATTCTATCAAATCCAACGCATCCTGAACATAAGGATCCAGACTGTTTAAAGGCACCAATTCTCCCGTATTAAATTCGCAGGCCATACCGCAATTTAAAATGGGCAGCGGCGAGGCGCCAATATCTTCGGCAGTTAAAAAATACTCCATAAAGCCCAACCCAAACGATTGGTAATAATCGGGCGTAAGGCGGTGCTTAAACTCCGTGTTCCAGCGGTTAATAATAGTTTCGCGCTTATCAATATCACCTATACTTTTTTTCCACTGGTAGCGGTTATTTAATTCGCGGCCCTCCACAATACAACCGCCGGGGAAACGCAAAAAACCCGGTTTCATATCGGCCAGTTTCTGCACAAGGTCTGCCCGTAAGCCGCCTGGCCTGTTTTTCCAGGTATGTTGCGGAAAAAGCGATACCATATCTATATCTATAACCCCTTTACCGCTCAGCCAAACATATAGCTGTGCTTTTTTTGCCGTGGCTGTGGCTGTAAATTTTGCTGCATACCTTGTCCATTCATTTCCGGTTGGTGTAATCTCGGTCTTGGCTATTACATTGCCGTTATCGCCATGCAGTTCAATAACCATTTTTACTGGGCTCCCGGCAGTTTGCCTGGCCATTACACTAAAATTGTAGTCCTCGTTAGCGGTAATGCCCATTCCACGAAACCCTTCGTTTGATAGCCCATACGCGCCACCATCCGTTGTTATATTTGCTTTAATAAAATGCGCATTTTCGGGCCGCTCAACAGCTCGGTTTATCACTTCTATCCTACCCTCTACACCATCTTTTTTATGCTCTGTCCAGGCGGCTAACGGCATGTTAAACTAAAACGAACGGTTTTTAATCAGTTCGGCATAAACCCCTCCATCGGCAGCCAAATTAATATCTTCAAAAAATATCCCATACATGGTAGGCTCAACATGGGCCTTAACAACATTGGCACTAATGGTATAGGTTTGCTTATTGTTGATAACCTGAGCTACACTTATTTTACAGCATATTGAAAGTGATAAAAGGACAATGTATTTCTTTAACATTTTAAAGGGTTTATTTTTGGATAGTTATTATTTTGAAGCCGCAATTACGAATCAAATATACAAGCGGCGCATTGCAGTTGCAATATTAAAGTTAATAATTGCCGCTTAAAAAAAAAGCTGCCACCCCTATATTTTAAGAGGTGGCAGCTTTTAAAAAGGTTGTAAGAATATTAGTGTTAAAGAATACGGATTTGTTATTTGGCGTTGCAATTGTTTCAACCAATTAACATTAACCAGCCGGGCATTTAATTATTTTATCCGGTAACCAACTCCAATACCAATTATCCACGGGTTGATCTTGGTTTCTGCATTGATGCTTTTTAACACCGGAGCCAAATCGGGACTGCTTGCCGGGGTGAGGTTGGAAGCATCAACAGTAGCGGTGGTGGATAACAATAGCTTTTTAAGATCCACATTCAGGAAAAACTTTTCACTGATATCATAATCTATCCCCGCCTGCGCGGCAAATGCAAACT
Organism: Mucilaginibacter gracilis; assembly: GCF_003633615.1. Taxonomy (NCBI): domain Bacteria; kingdom Pseudomonadati; phylum Bacteroidota; class Sphingobacteriia; order Sphingobacteriales; family Sphingobacteriaceae; genus Mucilaginibacter; species Mucilaginibacter gracilis. The sequence goes on from NZ_RBKU01000001.1 coordinate 5,301,783, forward strand.
TGTTTTTGTAGGCTACACTGGCTACAACCGGGCCCTGGCTTGCATTGTAGAAAATAGTGTAGTTTACACCAGTGCCAATGTATGGTTTAAATGCCGTGCCTGTGGGCAAGTGATACTGTAAGGTAAGCGTTGGCGGTAACAACCAAACCGAACCCAGATCAACATCGGCAGAAGTGCCGCCACCAATGGCTGATAAGTTTGACCCCTTGGTTTTTATGTTATGCTTAGAGGTGCCGAGTATAAGTTCTGCCGAAAAGTTTTTGGCAAAGAAGTAGGTAATATCCAGTTCAGGTATATAAGCATTGCTGATATTAATACCTCCGCCGATTACGCCGATGGTCGCGCTTTCCTGCGGTAGTACCCCAATCGCCCTAAGGCGGATATCCCATTCATTTTTTTCTTGTGCGAAGCTGGTTACGCCACTAAATAAACATAGCGCTAATACAAAGAGTTTTAAATTTTTCATACTATCATTTTTTAATTATGGCACAAATATATCCGGGCGCTAAGCCGGTTGAAATGACAATAAACAGCGCAATAATTGATATTTATCATTGCGAGATTGGCAAAAATAACCAAGGATTAATTGAAGTGTGATGAGGATCACAACCGCATATGTGCGCACATCACATTTTTAAGGCGATTTCCCTAACATTATATTGCGCTGTTTTGCGCTATTGGTTTTTACTTTATATTTAACACTTAAAAGCAAAATGGTGCCTGGGTTTAAACTTATAATTCCGGCTTGTCACATCTCATTCCGTTAACAAAAAAGCTCAATAAAATGTGCCGGATTAATTTATGCCAGGTTAGTTCTAAAAATAAATTGGCCATACAAATATTAAATGTAAAATATGTAAAGGTTGGCCCTATGTACCGGCTTACTTTTAAGGCTCAGAAAGGCTTGAGTTACCATTTAATTGCACAACAATAATTAACGATGAGATATCTAATCATAATTCCGTTCCTCCTCCAGTTTACTGCGGCAAACGCCCAGCTAAACAGCTATAATATTGCCGCTTATGGCGCTATTAATGATAACCAAACCAATAACGCGCCGTTTATTCAAAAAGCAATTGATGCCTGCTCGGCGGCGGGTGGTGGCCGGGTTATTATTCCGGCTGGCGGAATATTTGTTAGCGGGCCTTTCAAACTGCGGTCGTTTGTGGAGTTACATGTGGAGCCCGGTGCAAAAATATTGGCCAGCAGCAACGAAGAACTATATACAGAAAGCGCATTTAGAGCCAATAAGGGCGAGGGCACCATATGGATTGGCGGCGAAAACCTGCAACAGGTAAGTATAAGCGGCCACGGAATAATTGACGGCAATGGAATTGCCTTTATGGGTAAGGAACTACAAGACTCCTATGAATTAAAACCCTTTGATAAAACCGACCCGCGACCACATTTACTAACGCTCATTAATTGTAAACAGGTGCGCATAAGCGGTGTAAAAATACAAAACTCTGCTTATTGGACGGTGCATTTAGTAGGCTGTAACGATGTTGCGATAACCGACATAACTTTACTTAACAGCGTAAAAGTTAGAAATAGTGACGGAATTGATTTAGATCATAGCAAAAACGTAAGGATAAATAATTGTTATATCGAATCGGGCGATGATTGTATTTGCCTGAAAAACAGGCGCGAATATGAGGAATTTGGCGCTTGTGAAAACATTACGGTAAGCAACTGTATTATGACATCGAGTTCATGCGCCTTTAAAATAGGATCGGAAAATATGGACCGGATAAGCCATGTTGTGGTAACCAACTGTATTATAAAAAACAGTAACCGGGGGCTGGGCATTCAAAACCGCGACGAGGGCACAGTAAGCGATGTTGTGTTTTCAAATATCCTCATCGATTCGCACTTTTTCTCGGATGTTTGGTGGGGTAAGGCCGAGCCAATTTACGTAACTGCCTACCGCCGCGCTACAGCCAATAACAAAGATGCGGGCTGGCGGTTACCAACGGGGCAAAAAGAAGGCAAGGTAGGTGTTGTAGAGCGCATATATTTTAACAACATTAAGTGCCGCAGCGAAAACGGGGTTTATATTAGTGCCGAGACAGCCAATAAAATCTCGCATATTTATTTGGATAATATTGATGTGGAAATAAACAAAACTACCGGCTTTGCAGGTGGCGTTAACGACAGGCGACCAAGCAACGTGGAGGGCTTGGTAAAAGCCAACACCGCAGGCTTTTACCTGGACAATGCTACAGGCATTTTTATAAATAACTGTTCGGTAAACTGGGGTACAAACCGTGCGCCTTACTTTGTTCATGGCATAGAAAGCCACGGCGTTAAACAATTAAAATTAACCGGCGTAAACGCCGTTGCAGCCTTTAGCGGAAAAACAGATGTTCAAATTTTAAAATAGCTATTCAAATATGCGTTTTTGTTACCTTATTTTAATATTGTTGCTACCTGGTGCAACAAGGTAATAACTGCTGTGCCCACCACAAACAGATGAAAACCCCAGTCCGGATATTGCGCCACAATGTGCGCAGTTTGACTGGGGTTTGCGCTGCATGCCCAACGGGGCACCTATAAATTAATTAACCTCAAAAGTGATGTTAATACCAAAAGTATTTACAGCAATGCTTTTATTTTTGGATTATCGGCAATTGGTTAGATTTGATACCCGCGCCCGAAGCAACCACAGTAAAGCTACCGGCTTGCATGCCCGATAGTACTATTAGCTGCGCCTTACCACCAAATAAACTGCGTTGCCATTGGCCCGGTAAACATTTATCGGCCTCATGGCTGCTCGGGTCGCCATTGCCAACGCCAATAATCTGCGCATCACCCTTAATGTCAAAATGCAGCATATTCAGGGCATCGGGTACTTCGCGTCCGTTTTTATCAACCACGCTCGCATTAATAACCACTGCATCTTCGCCATTGGCGGTTAATATCTTTTTAGATGGCGAAAGCACAATGCTGTAAGGTGCCCCGGTAGTTTCAACTTTAGCGGTAATTACCTTTCCTTTTTTATGTGCAACGGCAACAAGTTTACCGGGCTCATAATTAACCGTCCAAACTAAATGGCTGTTACGGGGCATTTCTTTTTTCCCGAGGCTTTTGCCATTAAGGTAAAGCTCCACATCATCGGCGTTGGTATTTACCCAAACATCAATTGGTTTGCCCTCTTTTCCTTTCCAGTTCCAATGTGGTGCAATATGCAGTATGTCTTTATCTGTCCACCAGGATTGATAGTAGTAATAAACGTTTTTAGGAAAACCGCACATATCCATAATCCCAAAATGCGAATTGATGTTGGGCCAACGGTATGGTGTTGGCTCGCCGCGGTAATCAAAACCGGTCCAGGCAAAACCGCCCATAAACCACGGCCTTGCATCAGCAATTTTCCACCAGGTTTCGGCTGTTGATGCCCACGAGGGGAAGGTAACATCATAATCGGGCACGTAAGCGCGCACCGTATCTTTAACATAAATGCTGCGGGTGGTAACTGTGCTGGCTACTTCGGTACCTATAATGGGCTGCAAAGGATGCTCTTTGTGGTAAGCATCAATGCCCAATAAATTATAATTAAAACCCCTTACCGGGATTACCTCGTTTACGCCCCGGTAAACGTTACCCATATTGGCGGCATAGGTACTTGTTCTGGTAGGGTCAAGCTGTTGTTGTAACAATATCTGGTTTTGTGCTATACGCTTGCCTATATCTGTGCGCTGGGTAACATACTCTTCGTTACCAATAGACCACATAAAAATGGAGGCATGGTTACGATCGCGCAATATCAAATCACGATATTGTTGTTCGTACTCCTGGCCGCTGGTTAACAAACGTGTTTCGTCCATCACCAGCATCCCCAGGCTATCGCAAGCATCCAACAGTTCGGGCGTTGGCGGGTTATGTGTTGTACGATAGGCGTTAACGCCCATCTCTTTTAATAACCTGATGCGGTAATACTGCAACTCATCCGGCAATGCCGAACCTACCCCGGCATGATCCTGATGACAACTTACGCCTTGTACCTTTAACGGTTTACCATTTAAAAAGAAACCCTTTTCGCTGTCAAACTTAAAAGTGCGCACGCCAAACTTAACGTTGATACTATCAATAGTTTGCCCGTTAGCCTTTATTAACGATACGGCCCTGTAAAGATAAGCATCATCTAACGACCATAAGCGGGGATTGATGATGGTCATCTCGTCAACCAGTAATTTATTTTCGCGTATAGCTTCGGTAAAAGGAATTTGCTTGCCTTTGGCTATAATTTTGCCGTCCCTGTCGGTAATGTAACTATATAAAGTTGCCGCCGCAGCATTAATGCCCCTGTTTTCAATATCGGCTTCTATTTTTACCTGTGCTTTTCCGTCTGCCACCTCGGCATGCGCAAAAAGCCCTCCTGCGGTTTTAAAGTGTACGTTGTTGTAGCTGTTGAGCCAGGCATGGCGGTATATGCCTGCACCTTCGTAAAACCAGCCTTCGCTTTGTGTGGCATCAGCACGCACAACCATCACATTGCTTTTTCCAAACTTAATAAAGTCGGTTATATCAAACGCAAAACTGTTATAACCGCTACTATGGCCGCCAATATAATAACCGTTCAACCAAACTTTGCTATCCCGGTAAATACCATCAAATTGAATTTCATAGCGCTTGCCCGAGTCGGCTTTGTTAACCGTAAACGTTTTACGGTACCAGCCAATACTATTTTGAGGGAACAACGCGCCTACAGGTTTATAACCATGCGAATCGATATCGTCATTTTTTACATATTGAAATGGCAACGCCACAACCCAATCGTGAGGTAACCTTACGTTTGCCCAGGTAGAATCCTTAAAATCAGTAGCTATGCAAGTGCCGGCCGTTTCGCCCGATTTTGAAAAAATATTACCGATGCCGTAATCAAAATCGCGTTTGGCGTCTGCCGCATTGCCAAGGCTAAACTTCCAGTTTGCATCAAAGTTTTGATGGCTGCGCGTGTTTTGCTTTTGCCCGCTGGCCACCACAGGTATCATACTTAAAAAGAGTATAACACAAAAGTGAAATTTTCTATTTTTCATTTATAGCTGTTGTAATTAAACAAAGATGGCCCGCTTAACGCGGGCCAATTCTCATTTAATAAATAATAAGGAAAATCAGTTACTCAATTCAATTAAACCGATGTAAAGGTATCACCAACCTGCCAGCTCATCTACTCCAAAATTGGCTAAGTATAGCCCAATATTAACCTGGTTAGTATAGCTATAAATACCTTATTAAAAACCAACAGCTACCAACTCAAGCTTCACTTTAGTTTTTAAGCATTTTGTACCTTCTACCTGTACCTTATTTGTTCCATCTATCTGTTAATCGTTGCGCTTCTTTTGCCGAAATATGCATAATTGTGCCATGCCTGGGATGGAAATCCATAGCAATTTCCTGATCGACAACCTGGAAATTTTCCAGATCGGTACTTTTGCAAAACTGGTATTTGCCTTTCATGTATACATCGTACATCAGTATCCAGGTATCGGAGTTAATGAGCTTAAACACATCGGCACCCTCTACAGCTTCTTTGGTTTGGTGCAAATATTTATCGTACAGAACGTACCCTTCCGTCAGTTTATCCGATACTGCTTTTTTTATGCCGGAGCCACTGCCCTCGGTTTTAAAAAATAAGTTGTATTTACCATCCTTAACAGCAATAGTACCATCAATGGTAGCACCGCTATCGGCCTTAAAAAACAGTTGTTTGGGCGTGCTGCTTAATGCGGTAAAATCTTTATTGGCATAGGCGTAATATATTTTATCTGGGCCGTTTCCAAACCGCATCGACCAATATACCATGTATTTTTTTTGCGCCTCATCGTAAATTGTTTGAGGTGCCCAAACCCGGTTAACCTGCGCAAACTAGGGAAATGTATTTGGGATATTTACAACGTTTGAACTCCAGTGTATCAAATCTTTCGATTTCATCATAACCATACCGTAATTTGCGCCCCAGCCGTTTTTAGATACATTCATATCTGTGGCTACCATATAAAACGTTTTTCCATCGTGCGCCCGCCATATATGCGGATCTCTTACACCACCGGTAAAACTAATATCTGCCGAGTTTAGCACCGGCTCGTCGTTATTTAAGGCTTTGTAATGATAACCATCGGTACCTATTGCAAAATGGATGGCTTCTTCTCCGGCACCGTTACCGGTAAAATAAACAAATAAATACGCGCTATCGGTTTTTGAGGTAAGGCCGTTTGCATAGCTGTTACAAAAACCAAACGTGACGACGAAGAGAAACAGGTGTTTTAAAATTTTCATACCTATCTTTTAACGATGTCTAAAATTGGTTTTTCAATGGCTGATAAACTATTGATTTCAGGTTTTAACAATTCAAATACAACAATATCGTTAGCACCTTTTTTTAACCATTCTGCCGGTAGGTACAGCGTTTGCTCGGGGCCAACGTTCCAGTAGCGGCCAAGGTTATGCCCGTTTACCCAAACTACGCCCTTGCCCCATTTACTCAAATCAATGTAAGTATCGGCAACCTTTTGCAAGTTAAACGTGCCCTTTTTAAAAGTTGGCAAATTGCTACTTGTAGTACCCTGTTTAAATGCAATTTGCTTGCTATCGCTTAACGGCAAACCAAACATTTGCCATTTGTTAATTTCGGTACCATTAAAAAACACGGCTTTGGTTATACCTTTTTTGTTTTGCAGCAAGTATTTACCAAAATTAATGCGGCCCATATTCTCCACTAAAATATCAAGCGTTACAGGCCCGGCAGGTAGTGTTAATGTTAGGCTATCCTGCTTTAAGCGCCTATCCAGTGTGCCAATGGTTTTACCATTCACCATTATAACGGCATAATCGCGCAGGTCGCTCAATTTAAGTACGCCCGTTTTTCCACCTTGTATTTTTGTGCGGTAAAGCACGTAACCATAATCCTGATTAAGATCTTCAAACGTTAGCGGGCTATCGCTTAACCTGCCTTTAGGCAAATTATCCAACACCGAAACGGCCTCATTAAAACCTATTGCCGCAATAGCCATAGTAGGTTTAGCCGCCGGAACAGCCGGAAGTGTTTGGCCTACCGGTAAATGCTTTTGTATCACTTCCCTAAACTTCATAAACTTATCGGTAGCATTACCGGCCTCATCAAGCGGGGCATCATAATCATAGCTGGTTATTTGCGGCTCGTAAGGTGAGCGGTCGTTATAGTTGGCACCATTCATAAAAGCACGGGTTGTACCGCCATGAAACATATACATGTTGATGGATATACCTGCGGCAAGCACGGTATCTAAACGGCCCACATACTTTTCGGCAGCAACGGTATGGTGGCTTGCTCCCCACCAGTCAAACCAGGCCGGATACCATTCGGCTATGTAATAAGGGCCCTTACCGTTGTGGTTCTCGTTAATAATTTTTTTAACCTTGGCGGGATCATCAACACCATTTATAGCGGGCATTAAACCGGGCAGATGCCCGTTTTTAACATCGGCACCGGGGTCGCAGGTAATATAATAAGCCATCAAAACCGGCATCTTTAAACAATTGCTGGTTAAGGGCCAAATAGGCTTTATCGCTCCCATACGATCCGTATTCGTTCTCAATCTGCACCATCAGGATGTTACCGCCATGGTTAATTTGCAAAGGGGCCAACTGCTTGCCTACCTCGTTAATATACTTACGGTATTCGGCAATATACTGCGCTTCCATACTGCGCACCACCAATCCCTTTTCATTTTGCAGCCAGTAAGGGTAGCCGCCAAATTCCCATTCGGCACAAACATAGGGGCTTGGGCGCAGTATCACCCAAAGGCCCTCTTCCTTGGCTATTTTTACAAATTCGGCAACGTCGTTATTACCACTAAAATCAAAATGACCTTTTTGGGGTTCGTGCAGGTTCCAAAACACATAGGTGCCAATGGTATTGAGGCCCATGGCTTTGGCCATTTTCATACGGGCGCGCCAGGCCTCGCGCGGAACGCGCGGATAGTGCATTTCGCCCGATATCATCTGGAAGGGTTTACCATCAAGCATAAAGGCTTCATCGCCCATGGTAAAACTGTGCTGCAAGGGCTGGCCATAAATATTAACACTAATGGTTACTATCAGCACCAAAAAAAGTAAAATGCGGTTTTTCATTGTTAACATTGGTTATTTAGCTGTTTCGGCAGATTTTTGTTTGTAATACTTTTGCAAAATATAAAAGGCTTTCTTTTTATTGCCTTTATCATCATAAAACCCTTTGCGGTTCCAGCCTTCCTGGTACAGGGGATTATTGCGCTTTGGCGAACGGAAATCGGCAAGTACCCAGGGCGACAGGCCCACAAAATTATCGGGCATGCGTTTTAGCATATCTATTTGTTCTTTAAAATACCATTCCTGAAACTCTTCGCTAAAACGGGTAAGCGAATCGGCGTGGAAACCGCTTTTGCCTTCTGCACCGGTTTCGCTTATAAACATGGGTTTATTATAAGGCGTGCCCCAATTGGTGGTGCGGCATTTATCGGGCAGGCCGCCATACCAGCCCAGGTATTCGTTAAACGCAACCAGATCAACAAACTCACCCAGCGGATCGTCAACCATATTTTGATTTTTAAGCGCGCCATAGTTAACTTCCAGTGCTGCCGATACCAGCCTTGTACTATCCAATTGTTTGGCTTTGATAATTAAATTATGCATAAAATTAGTACGGGTAGTGCTTATAGGAGTTTCGTTGCCAACCGACCAGATGATTACACTGGCGCGGTTATGATCGCGGGTTATCATTTCGCCAAGTTGCGACTTGGCTTTGTTTAACACCTCGGCGTTGCCGAAATCTATCGTCCAGTAAACCGGTATTTCCGACCATACCAATATCCCCAGCGAATCGGCCAGGCGGGTCATTTTTTCATCATGAGGATAATGTGCCAGCCGCACCATATTACACCCCAGTTGGCGTGCCTGGCCCAGCAATTGGGCGGCGTCTTGCTGGCTATATGCGCGCCTAACATCCTGTGGTATTTCGCCATGTATACATATACCGCTCATAAACAATGGCTTGCCATTTAACAATAGCTTTTTCCCAAAAGCCTCAATTGTTCTAAAGCCTATCTCATCTTCGGTTTTATCTGTACTGGTGCTTACAATAACCCGGTAAAGTTTAGGCGCCAACGGGCTCCATAGCTTTACCTGCGCGGGCAATTTAAAATTAAGCGGAATAAGGGAGTCGGTAGTTGTAAATTGCTTTGTTAATTTAAGCTCGGGTATGCTTACGGTTACGGTTTGTGCCGCTAACGGCTGATGATCTAACTTTATCCAACCCTCTACTTCGGGCTCCTTTGATGGCATTACCCCATTATGCGGCTTTTTAAGCTGAATCATGAAATCGCGGATAAAAGTGGTAGGCACCTCTACCAGCGCTACATCGCGGGTTATACCACCATAGTTCCACCAATCGGTATTTAAAGTTGGCACCTCATCGGCATACCGTTTGTTATCAACCTTTACTACTAAAAAGTTGCCCGTATCTTTCAATAAAGCGGCAGGCACTTCAAAATTGAAGGGTGTAAAGCCGCCTTTATGCATACCTAATTTTTTCCCGTTAAGGTAAACGTCGGCACGGTAGTTTATGGCTCCAAAGTAAACGTAGTATTTATTGCCGTTAGGCTGCTTTTTATAATCAAATGTTTTTTGATACCATATGGTGCCTTCATAAAACAAAAACTCAGGCTTTTGATGGTTCCAGTCGCCGGGTACTTCAATGGTATACTTATCGTTATAACCATGTTCTTTTTTCGCGGTTTTATTGGCAGGGATGCCGGTGTTCCAATAAGCATCGCCGTTATCCTCTTTAAGCTCTTTATACCTGTAATCGTAAAAACCGGTTTCGTATGGGTCCACAATATAGTGCCAGCTACCATTAAGGCTTAATGTTTTACGGTTTTTAATATTGGTAATTAAATTACCTTGTGCTTTAATGCCCGCGGTAAAAATAAGCAGCAGCAATAGCGTATATGTGGTTATTCTCATCATCATCTTTATTTATCAAAAACATTCAGGTCCCGGTTGTCAAACCAGCTTATCTCCTATTATCACCTTTAAAAGTTATGGGCAGCCGCCTTTTGGGCGGATAATGAAAACAGCGTACCCACCAAAATTAAAAGCCTTGCCAATATTAATGTACGCGCTGTCAATTTCATTTTTTGGTGAGGTCTTTATATCTTTCCAGGGCCTCTATAAAATAGTAGTCGGCATAAGTTAGCGGTGTGTCTACCTCGGTTTTGTTTGGCATGTGCCCCACACTGTGTTGTAATATAAAACCACCATTGGTGCCTGCTGCCGCCATATAGGGCTTTGCCGACAGGTTGCGGATAATAGTCTCGGCGGTTTTGAAATATAACCCACCTGTTTTGGCATTGTTATAACCGCACAATTGTAAAAATGCAGACGCCATTACTGCTGCCGCCGAAGCATCGCGCAAAGCACCTGGTATATTGGGTGCATTATAATCCCAATAGGGTATTTTATCTGGAGGAAGGTTAGGGTTAGTAAGTATAAAACTAGCAATATGGTTTGCCTGGTCAAGGTATTTTTTATCCCTGGTTTGGGCATACATCATGGTGTAACCGTACAGGCCCCAGGCCTGCCCCCGCGCCCAGGCCGATTCATCGGCATAGCCTTGTGCGGTGCGCCGGTTTTTTATCTGGCCGGTAAGCGGGTTGTACACCACAACGTGGTACGAACTATAATCGGGCCTAAAATGGTTATGCATGGTTGTATTGGCATGCGTTACCGCAATTTTGTAAAAACTGCTATCGCCGGTTACGTGGGTTGCCCAAAACAACAGTTCGAGGTTCATCATATTATCGATGATAACCAGATACTCCGATTTTTTAGAATCCCAGGATTTTATGCAGCCAACTTTAGGGTCAAACCGCGACGCTAAAGATTTTGCACTGTTAATCAATATTTGTTTATACGCCGGTTGGGGTTCAAACTTTTCGGCATTCCCAAAACTGCAATACATCATAAAACCCAAATCGTGGGTACTGGTATTGTATTGCTCTTTAGCCAAAACAGCCATAATGCGGTTAGCCTCGGTAAGTAAGGCGGTATCGTTAGTTTGGTGATAAAGGTAAAGCAGTGTGCCGGGGTAAAAGCCACTGCACCACCAGCCCGAGTTGCTGGTTTCAAGTTTAGCCGAATCGGGATAATAACTTTTAGGAAACCTGTTGGGTTTCAACTCCAATTGTTTAGCTAATAATTTATACTGGGCGGTTGCGTTTTTATAATCTTTATCAATGGTTTGCAGCAGGTTTTTATCAGCCCTAAAGCTAACTTTTTGCGCTTGCGTTTTGGTAAACACCAGTAAGCCTGCAACAAAGCAACTTGTTAATATAATTTTTTTTACCGTAATCATGCTAATTATGCTGTTCATGTTTTTTGGGCTGCCATTCTAATACCTGCACATCTTCGGGTGGGTTATTGGCCCGGCCTTCGCCATCCACCTGCACCACCTTTTGTACAAACAGGTTCAGTATCTTTTTTTCGGCCCAAAGGCCAGTGTCATAACTCGGTTCCCAGGCACCTACCGAAAACGTTGTAAGGTCGGTCAATTGCCAGGTATTTGCATCCAGATCTTTATTTATCGCCATAGAAACCTTGTCGCCACGCTCTTCATCCCTAAAAATAAATGCAGCCGCTTGTTTTTTACCGTTGCGCCAGGCTATAATTTGCGGCCTTGATATTGGGATGCTTTTTGTGCCTCCCCCGCTTAAACTAAACGGGCTGTGGCGGAAACCAAGTTTGTTTACTTTCCAATCAGTACCGTTAAAATAAACCAGGTGATATTGCGGAACGGTTTGCCCAGCATCGCGCCAGTAGGTTGCAATATAGGGATTGCCCGCACCATCGGCAAACATGGATGTTTGGTTTATCAACTCGCTATGCTGCGGTATTTTGCAGGCATACTGGGCCGTGGCAGCGGTAATTGGTAAGGTATAACGCTCGCCGTTAAGCTTTTGCCAGGTTAAACCACCATCTGTTGAGCAGGCGTAGCATAAATCGTGATTACTTGATACGTCCGGACTTTCGCGCCATACCCACGACAGGTGAATGTAACCTCGCCCATCAATGGCCATTTGCCAATACGCATTACGCTTGCCTTCGCCATCAATCATACCATCCTGAACCTGTAGCCAGCTTTTTTGTTTTACACTGTAATGGTTAAGCATTAAGTTACCATTGCCTGATGCCCCATCGCGATACAGGAATAACAAATCGCCGCCGGGCAGTTTATAAAATTCTGGATAGCTTACTTTACCTTCCTTTTTGCCCGTCATGGCTATTTTAGCCGTTAAGTTTAAACTGCCGGGTGCTATGCTTTTGGCATAATTTAACGGGTTGTTATGCTGCCCCCAGGCCAAATGCAGGTAGCCATCGCCATCAACTATAATACTGATTGATTTATGGGCGTCGGTAGCATCGCCCTTAAACGCTGTACGTAAGGTTTGCCAAACCGGGCTGCCATATTTGCGTTTGGCAAGCACTACAAACTGGCTGCTATCATAATAAGCTGCATACTGCTGGCCCTTAAAGGCAATTAAAGAGTTTTTGCGAAAAATAACCGCATTAACCGAGTTATTTGCCCAGCCATTTTTTGCTATAGTAACCATACCGGCATTTTGTGCAAACGCAACAAAGCTTATGCAAACCAACAAGGCCGGCACTATACCATATTTAAAAAAAATCAGCTTCATTAAAAACCAAAAGTATGCTTAAATTAAACTTTATTTACCATATTTTTTTACTGGTAAACCCTTAAATAAGCTACCTTAAAACGGCACGGAAATTTGCCTACCGCCTGATTATTGGATAAGTAAAACAAGGCCATTATTGGTAAATTTATTTTGCAGTTATTACCTACAGTTAACAGCATTTTAACAAGTTTTAATATTAAGCATATTTTGCTTGCTTCCCGAAAATAAAAAAGCCCACAATTATTTGATTTGCAGGATTTTATATTTTTTTGATAGTAGTATTAACTGTGAGGGACGAAATACAACCCAATTTTTTATATTATTGGTTTATAGCAATTAAACTACCGTGAGATAATGAGCGCCACAGTCGCTTCCTCGTTTTACCGCTGCTAATCTTTACACAAAGGTGTAAAACATGGTTTGGCAAGGTTGCCAAACTAGTCGTAACGGAAGGGCTCGAACCTTCAACTGCTGCCGTCCAGCGCGCTACTAATAAACTACTTAACCGGCGTTGCAACGCCGGGTTTATTTAACTATTAACTTGATCTTATTGCCGGATAAAGAACGTTTATGCAAGCCCGGTAATACCCCACAAAGTTATAGTGCTTATGTTAGGCTGATAACAATTTTACGTTACTTTAATAAAGGCTTTTGATATTGAGCAGGGTACTCCACACGCCGGGTAATATCAGTAAATCTACCGTCGGCGTGCTGCTGGTATACTTTTTTTAGGCTAATAATTAATGCCGTTTTCCTGTTAACCAAAGCTTAATATTAATTTAGTTAACAAATAATAATACATGTTTAGTATTGCTAAACACATGATAATCTCAAAAATAATTCACGTCCGCAAGCTCATTAATTTATCATGGGCTTGATAATCACTCTTCGCGAAAAGGCATTACGCCTATCTGCCAGGTTAACCAGCTTATTAATAGGCATTTCGGCATTTGGTGCCTATACCAGTATGTACGCGTTTCGCAAAGCATTTTCTGCAGGCACTTATGCGGGTCTGCAATACGCTCATATCGACTATAAGGTATGGCTGGTTATTGCCCAGGTAATTGGCTATACATTTAGTAAGTTTTATGGCATCCGGTTTATTGCCGAAGTTAAACCGGCTAAAAGAGCCATTTATATTATCACCCTCATTGGCATTGCCTGGCTGGCACTTTTGTGCTTTGCTTTAACACCGGCACCTTATAATATTGTTTTTATGCTGGTTAACGGGTTTCCGTTAGGGATGATATGGGGACTGGTATTTAGTTACGTAGAGGGCCGCCGATCTACCGAGTTTATGGCAGCTATTATGTCAGTAAGCCTTATTTTTGCTTCGGGCTTTGTTAAAACGGTTGGAAGGCTGCTCTTAACCGCGTATCACATTAGTGAATACTGGATGCCTTTTGTTACCGGGCTTTTGTTTGTGTTGCCGCTGCTGCTATTTGTTTTATGTTTGGAAATTGCACCTCCGCCCACTGTTAAAGATATTAAGTTACGCACCTTGCGAAGTGTGATGAATGCTGCCGACAGGCAGCGTTTTGTAATCAATTTTTTACCAGGTATTATACTAACCCTCATAATTTATGTGCTGCTAACTGTAATGCGAGATGTACGCGATAATTTTGAAGTGGAGATATGGGCAGGCCTGGGTGTTAAAAGCAATACCATTTATACCAATATTGATACTACAATAGCCCTTATAGTTTTATTTTTAATGAGCTTGTTAATTATTGTACGCAACAACCTTAAAGCCTTTGCCCTAATACATGGCTTAATTATTACCGGCTGCATATTGGTGGGCTTAGCCACACTGGCCTTTAACCTGCACCTTATTGGCCCCGTAGTGTGGATGACTTGCGCGGGGCTTGGTTTGTATATGGGCTACATCCCTTACAACGCCATTTTTTTTGAACGGATGATAGCCTCTTTCCAGGTGAAGGGTAACGTGGGCTTCATTATGTACATAGCCGATTCTGCCGGTTATTTAGGTAGCGTGAGCGTATTACTAATTAAAGAATTAGGCCGGCCCGGAATTAGCTGGAGTGCATTTTTTAACGAGGGAGTAATGGTTGTTTCGTTAATAGGCGCAATAAGTGCAACCTGTTCACTACTATATTTCGCCGGAAAGGCAAAAGTAAAACATACAAAACCAATCGCAATAAGTTATGAATAAACCGTCGGCTATAGTAATAGGTGCAGGCATTGTGGGCTTGGCTACAGCAAGGGCCCTGGCTATTAAAGGGTACCAGGTTACCGTTTTTGAGCGTAATGAACGCAGTGTAGGTGCATCCATCAGAAACTTCGGAATGATATGGCCTATAGGGCAACCAGAGGGAGAGCTGTACAACAGAGCCGTGCGCACACGTGCCGTATGGAAAGAGATTTGCCTGGAAGCAGGTATTTGGCACAACGAGGTTGGCTCGCTCCATTTAGCCTATCATGATGATGAGTTGCAGGTAATGGCCGAGTACGTTACTCTAAACAAAGCAAACCGCAATTGTGATTTGCTAAACCCGGATGAGGTATTAAGTAAAACCGATGGAGTTAACACAAACGGCATGAAAGGTGCCTTATGGAGCCCAGCCGAGATGATTGTTGAAGCCCGCCAAGCCATAGCCCAGGTGGCGCAATACCTGGAACAAAAACACGAGGTAACCTTTAATTGGAACACCGTGGTTAACAACATAACCCACCCGGCGGTGTATGCCGGAAAGCAGCACTGGGAAGCAGATGAAATTTACGTTTGCAGCGGAGCTGATTTTGAAACCCTTTACCCCGAAGTTTTTGCCGAAATTGAAATTACCAAATGCAAACTGCAAATGATGCGCTTTGAGGCGCAGCCGGATGGGTGGCGCATGGGCCCGTCGCTTTGCGGCGGCCTATCCATGATCCATTATACGGGCTTTCAATCTGCGCCCTCTTTAAAAAAATTAAAAGAACGTTACCAGCAGCAATATGCCGAATATTTAAAGTGGGGTATCCACGTTATGGTATCACAAAACCATAACGGCGAATTAACCATTGGCGATTCGCACGAATACGGGCTAACGCACGAGCCTTTTAATAAAGACTTTATTAACCGTATGATACTTGACTACCTGGACACCTTCACAGCATTTAAAAATCAACACATTATACAAAACTGGAACGGCGTTTATCCTAAAATGACGAACGGACAAACGGAGTTTGTTTTTAGTCCGGAAAGCGGCGTTACCATTATCAACGCCCTGGGCGGTGCCGGCATGACGCTGTCTTTCGGCCTCGCAGAAGAGATTATTGCCGGCGTGTACGAAATTAAAACCAGCCCATTAGCAGCTACAAAATAATATTCTAATGAAAAGAAGAGATTTTGTAAAAGGCACCGCATTAACAGCAATAGGTGCAAGTATGCTTAGCCCGCTCGAAGCTTTCGCGGATAGCAAACCGGTAACTCATCTGGAAAGTGAGGATGTTTCGCCGTTGGCCAGTCTTAATAATGGTTTCCCGATGAACTTTTTGGCTATAGGCGATTGGGGCCGCAACGGCGAGTACCACCAGTTGGAAACAGCCAAACAAATGGGGCTTTGGGCAGCAAGCTATCCCAATGATTTTAACATATCTGTTGGCGACAATTTTTATCCCAAAGGCGTAATCAGCGAGAATGATCCGTTATGGCATTATTCTTTTGAGAACGTGTACACGGCACATTCTTTACAGGGAGATTGGTTTCCGGTATTAGGAAACCACGACTATGGCTCGGACCCCGACGCGCAAATTAGGTACAGTAAGATAAGCAGGCGCTGGAACATGCCTGCACGTTATTATTCAAGAGAAGTTTCTCTAGGAAAGGGAAAAGGCAGCGTACTTTTTGTTATGCTTGACACAGACCCAATGCTTTTTGACGAAAAAGCAGATTATACCAACAAACAAATTGAATGGCTAAACAACACACTTCAACAGGCTTCGGCCGATGTTAAATGGAAAATTGCAGTGGGCCATCACCCCTATCATTCCGTTGGCCCGCGTATAGACAATTACGATACCTTAACGATGAGGAAAAAGCTCCCTTCCATATTTGAGCAACATAAGGTAGACGTTTACCTATCGGGCCACGAACACTCTTTACAGCATTTAAAACCAGAGGGTTACACGCATCAGTTTATTTCGGGGGCCGGGTCCGAATTAACACCCGTAACCGCAGGTGTGTCTTACACCCGCTTTGCAGCTTCGGAAAACGGATTTATGTATTTTTCGATCGATTCGAACACCTTAAATGTAAAAGCAATCAATTTAGAAGGCAAGGTTTTATATCAAACGGCGATCAAAAAATAGCTGCAAAAAATAAAAATCTAAATGCCATAGTAAACTTTGTTTCATGTTGCTACGCATCCCGATATTAAAAACGGCACCCATAAACCATTGCTACTTGTTAAACGGGCTAACATTTCCACAAAGAAAAAGCTACAGACTTTAACTACCAACGCATTTTTACCAAATTAGAAGACGAAACCTACAGTTTTAGCGCAGGAAATTCTGTACTATTTGATGGCCGCATACCGCATAAACCACAAAATACCGGTACAACCAATGCCACCATGATTATCGTTTATTTTTTTGAAAGCTAAACGACTGTAGCTATTTAATAACATAAATTTAACATACTTTAAACACTACAATTGTAAACATTGTTTAATTTAACTAAACAATATTTACAGGGTAATTTGGTTGAAAAGGAAAATACAATCGATAAAATTGACCATGCCTTTAAGTTTGCCAGTGAGCGTAAAGTTGTAAGAGCAGGCATTAAAATAAGTTAATATTTTTTACAAAAATCATATAAAAACAAATGAATAACATCAAAATGGTTGTTTTCGACATGGCAGGAACCACTGTTAACGAAAACAATGTAGTTTATAAAACGCTTAGGAAAGCCATTAACGAGGCCGGCTTTAATTTTACTTTAGATGAGGTACTTGCGCAGGGTGCAGGTAAAGAAAAATTGCAGGCTATTAAAAGTGTTTTAAATGTATATGCTAACAATACTGATGATGCTTTGGCCAATAGCATCTACCAAAACTTTATTGTTCAACTGGCCGATGCTTATGCAAAAATAGAAATTTTTGAGCAGGCTAATGCCAGCCAACTATTTGCAGCATTAAAAAAAAGAGGTATCCTGGTGGTGTTAAATACAGGGTATAACCGCCAAACTGCCTTATCATTAATATCAAAATTGGGTTGGCAAACCGGAGTTGATTTTGATGGATTAGTTACGGCTACCGATGTAAGCAAAAACCGGCCAAACCCGGATATGATATGGCATGCCATGCAACAGTTTAACATAACAGATGCTAAAACTGTTGCCAAAGTGGGCGATTCTATTATTGACATTGAAGAAGGGAAAAATGCTGGCTGTGGGCTTAATATTGGCATTACAAGCGGCGCACACACTTCGCAACAATTGCAAACTGCCAATCCATATAAAGTAATTGATAATTTAATAGAACTGTTAGCCGTGCTAGACAATCAATAATGTTTTTTTGTTTACCCATCCAAGTACACAATAGTTTAAGTTGATGGTTACAATTACTAAGGTGCCACCCGTAAAAACAACAAAAAGTAAAGCAAAATTTGTGCATGTTTAATACACCAAACCTCAATTAAAAAATCAAGCAAAACAAGCCCATTTTACCTTGTGTGGTTTGTTTGATTAAGGCATTCTTAAATTTAGGGAAGATACTTTCACCCTCCTTGTATGTTAACTCAAGCAAATAATACATCTCATTAAATTAACATAACGCGCCTGTTTTCGGCAATAACCAAGCAAAAAATAAACCCAATGTTACTATTAAGTTACCAATTTTAACAGCGGTAAAAAACTCAGATTTGCTTCAGATTTCGAGTTGTCTATTTGCGGAAACTTAGGTCTAAAACATGAAGTACAACTACTCATTCTTAAAATTAACATTGCTTTTTTTCCTGGTCGCATCGTCGTTTTTAGCCCATGCGCAAACCATAAAAGGCAAGGTAACTGATGCTGAAACCAGGGAACCCATGGTGGGTACCACTGTGGTATTAAAGGAAACCGGTAAAAGCCAATATGTAAGGCTCGACGGTTATTTCACATTTAAAAATCTTAAACCTGGCGAATACAATTTGGAATTTCGTTTTGTTTCTTACAAAACCAGGCAGGTACAGGTAAAGGTAGCTGATGCCCAAATTACAACGTTAAACGTTGTTATGGAGCCGGTAACAAACCAGTTGAACTCGGTATCAGTTGTAGATAACGGGTCATCTAATGATAAACGGTCCAGAACGATAGAAAAAAATTCAAACCAATTAGTAAACGTTGTTTCGGCACGAAACATAGAGCTATCGCCAGATATTACGGTGGCTAATGTGATGCAACGCGTATCAGGTGTTACTATCGAGCGAAGCAATTCGGGCGAAGGCCGTTACCCTATCATCCGCGGTATGGATAAACGGTATATTAATACACTTGTTAATGGCATCAAAATTTCCAGCCCCGACAATAAGAGCCGCTTTATCCCACTTGATCTTTTCCCTGCCGAGTTATTAGAACGCTTAGAAGTAAGCAAAACGCTATTACCTTCAATGGAAGGTGATGCCATTGGCGGTACCATTAACCTTGTGATGAAAGATGCGCCCTCTAAAACCTTGCTGCAGGTTAACGCTGCCGCAGGTTATAATGCAATTTTCGCAGGGCGAAACTTCGAACAGTTTGACCACTCATCAATCAGCAAAGCAGCGCCAAGCGAGGTTAACGGAAACAGCTACGCTGCCGTCCCTACTGATTTTCCTAATCGGAATTTACATTTTTCTAATAAAACCAACCCTATCAATACTAACTTTGGCTTTACCTTCGGCGATCGTTTTTTTAAAGACAAAAAGCTTGGTTTTATAATTTCAACCAGCTACCAGGATAACTTTACCGGTAACAACTCTACTTATTATTTGCCCGCCGCACAGCCTAACGTAAATAACGTACCCAACTTTACCGATTTGGAGGCACGTACCTATTCAACCGAAAGCCGCAGAATTGGCGTGAATAATAAGTTTGACTATAAATTTAACAACAAAAACAAAATATCGTTAGTGAATGTATTTGTAAGGCTTGATGATTATCAAACCAGAAAAATAAGCGATACTATCGCATTAAATTCACTTATCGATGCCTTATCAAGAAGCAAGTGGCAGTACCAAACTATCTACAATTCATCATTACAGGGTATTCACCAACTCTCTGATGGTTTGAAGTTTGATTGGTCGTTAGATTATTCACAGGCTAATAACCACACCCCAGATCAAGCTGAATTTTCACATGAGTACCAAATTGTTGCTTCAACTGGTAGTACAGATAAATTGCAAAGCATGAGCCGCATTTGGTCGCACAACGGAGATGTTGACTACTCTGCCTATTTTAATTTAACTGATAACTTTAAATTGTTAAACCGCAAGTTTGAGTTAAAATTTGGCGGTATGGAAAGAAATAAAACCCGTACCAGCTATTATAATTCATACAGCTTAACGCCCACGGTAGTTGGTGCCGTTTATACCAATATTGATAACGCAAGCTTTACATTTAAAAATACAGGCGCATCATTATTTAGCCCCGACGGTAACAATTACACCTTTATAGAAAACGTAGGTGCCGGATATGCCCAGGGCAAATGGGAACTTACCGATAAGTTAGAAGCACTGGGTGGTTTACGCATTGAGTACACCAAACAAAACTACGATACGCAATTATCAAACTCGGTGCCGGCAAGCTCAGGTATAATTAACTATACCGATTTTTTACCGAGCGGTGTGTTAAATTACAAAATAAAAGAAAACGAAGATATTAAGTTATCATACTACAAAGCCCTGGCACGCCCAGCCTTTGCCGAATTAATACCCGACGGCCAGCCTGGCGAAGTTTACAAAGAGCAGGGTAACCCACTTACCCTAAACCATACAACGGCCGATAATATTGACTTGAGATATGAGCTGTTCCCGAAAAACGCCGATGAAATATTGATTGGTGCGTTTTACAAAAAAATTCACAATCCAATTGAATATGCCTTACTTAACCCGAACGATCCGAGGCTGGCACAAAACACCGGGGGTACTTCGGCTATTTTAGCACCGGTAAATAATGCCAGTGCCACCAATTACGGTTTTGAAGCCGTGTTTACTAAATATTTTGGCCCCTTTGGCGTAGTTGCAAACTACACGTATACCAAATCGCAAACCACCACTTCAAAATATTATGTTTACCGAAGCGACGCGGGTATCATTACCGTTAGATCACAAGACGAAACCACTCCCCTACAAGGCCAATCAGACCATATCGGCAACCTGGCATTAATATACAAGAACCAAAAATTAGGCGTAAATGTACAAGGTGCCTTTGTATACACAGGCCAGCGTATAGCCTTTGTTAACCCGGCTTACGGCCTTGATTATTGGCAGGCCCCAACCGAGCAGCTCGACTTTTCTATCGAAAAAACAGTAGGCAAACACTTTTCTATCTATGGAAAAGCTAACAACTTAACAAATACACCTTATGTGTTAGAGTTGCACCAGTCGTACAACAACTACCTGGCAGCTCCAGGTGGAAGGCCGCTTGCCTTGCAAACCGATGCAAACAAGGTAATTACAGTTCAAAAAGACAATTTTAAAACAAGCTACCTATTCGGTATGCGCTATAAATTTTAAGCATTATGAAAAGGACACTTTATATACTTACGGCCCTGTTAATGGCCACATCTGTTTTGTATTCCTGTAAAAAAATAGCAGATTACAAAAATTTATCAACTGCCGTAGTACCGGTAGTGTCGCCTATAAGCGAGGTAGGCTGTTTAACGCCTATAGGCACAGCTACATCTGTTGCATTAAACGGAACTATGCTTGCAGGTAAAACTTATAACGTTTGCGGCAACGTGCTTGTGGGGGCAAAAGATACCTTAGTTATTCAGCCTGGTGTTACCATTAACTTTAAAGGTAACTACGGTGTGGGTGTACACGGTACATTAATTAGTTTAGGAACCAAAGAAGCACCAATTTATTTTACCCATTTAGGAACGGTTAAAACCGATCAAATTGGGAATAACGCGGGTGTTGATTCTGCCTATATAGGCAAATGGACAGGCATTATTGGTGCTGCCGATTGTAACAAGATCATTTTAAAATGGACCCACATCGAATTTGCCGGGGCCGCTACAAGCGGTGATATTAAAGTTTTATCGGGAAGCCCATACCCGCTTTATTTTCAAAACCCTAATGGCGCTGTTGTAATGGAAGATTCGTGGATTTATGGTAGCGTTGATGATGCCGTGCGTACCGTGGGCGGCAAACTCGAATTTTTCCGTAACACTTTTGAAAAATGCGGATATACCGGCGGCGAGGCATTGAATGCCAAAGCCGGAACCATAGGCGATTTTGCTTATAACCTTTGTATCGGTATAGCAACCAATGGGCCAAAAAACTCCAACATATCGGCAGCTCCCGGTGTACCGGGATCAAACATCCGCATGTATAACAACACCATTGTTAATTGCGGTTACCGCCGGATAGCTGCCGGACGCGGCGGATCATTAAATTTTGAGCAAGGTGCTGCGGGTAACGCTTATAATAACATTATTGTAAACTGTAAATTCGGTTTACGCATTGTTCAATACCCTATAGCAGATACCGCCAACATCCGTTACGGTTATAACTATAGCTATGCCGATTCGGCATCGGTTGCTAATCAAATTTATCCATCGCAGGCCATAAGTACAGCCATCACCAGTGCTATGCCAACAGATGTTCCGTTACCTTCAACATTTTTACCTTCTGGTTGGATGCCGGGCAATACCTACACAGCTACCCCTGCAATTATAGGTGCCAACAACCCGCAATTTATTAATGGCCCCGTACCACTGCCTGCCGGTGCAAAACTACGAGACATTGTTACGGTGGGAAGTTATAATTTCAATTTGAAACTTACTTCGCCTTACGTAGGCAAAGGGTATACCAGCTTTATGCCTTACGGGCTTGAAAAAGGCACAGTACCTGTGGATGCCAAATATGGCGTAACGGAGTATACGTTACCGGGTAAGGATATTGGTGCCTATCAAACCAACGGCACGGGTAACCAGCATTTTTAAGATATTAAAACTATCCTAAATAAAGCTTAGATAGTTTGGCCGCGAGCCATGGGCAACAATGCTTAAATTGCTATGGAATTGCAACTATACCGATGCATGGTGGATGGATCAACAAATAGCAACTGATGGCGCGGTTTAAGGTTGTTTAAATTAGCTTACCTTAATTGTGTATAAACATAACAACTTAGCGTTGCTATGTTTATACACAATTTTTTAGTTTAAGCTGTATACAACGCTCAACCTGGCACTTACGCCAAATTAGTATTGGTGACAAATAAATTGAATTATTTAAGCATTACCTAAACAATGCAAAAAAGCAATTTGCCCATCTCAGGCTTATCTATTTGGTGTAGTCTATAAAATATATCTGGCAACGTTTTTATCATACTAAGCAATTTAGTGAGGGACCAAACGGGTATAATTAGCTTTTTTAGTTTTTTTGCGCTTGCCCCACCATATGAGAAAGCCTGTTATAGGAAGTGACGCGCAAACGAGTGATGCCAATAATGCCAGCAACTGAGTCGGTAATCCATAAATTCTTCCTGTATGAATATCCTTATTAGAGTTGCGCCATTTTAAGCCCAATGGTTTTTTCGCATGTTCCAGTTCATCAAATAACTCACCGGTTCGGGCATCAAAATAGTAATAACTTAAATTGCGCCACCCGTCTGTTCGGTTTTTCAGGTATACAAAAGCCATCATGGTGTGCTCGCTTTTACGGGGTAGATTAAGGCCTATCACCCGGTAGTTACCCTCAAGTTTATGCTGTAGCGTGGCAAGCATCAGGTCGAGGTGATTCCCCGTGGTATCGGCCGTGGTAACCGGCGGTGCCTTGCGGACAAGCACTACCGGTTTTTTAGATCCAAGCATTTGATAGATACCGTTTTCCCACCATTTAAAAGACCAGGTAAGCCCGGTAACCGCTATAACAATGGCTATGGGTAACACATAAAAGCCAAGGCTGTTATGCAAATCGTAGTTTACCCGTTTCCATTTGGCCCCCCATTTAATGCTGATACTTTTTACAAGTTGCTTTAAGTTTTTAGGCAGCCACAAAATGAAGCCGGTAATGAGCATCACCAAAAATATTAATACGCAGCAACCTATGACTATGCTGCCAACAGGTTTAACCAGCAGCAGTTGCCTGTGCAGTTGCTCGGTAACGTTAAAAAATTCGTAACGCACGTCTATCACGCCCAGCACTTTCCCGTTATATGGGTTTACGTATACGTCGTCCCGGTATTTAAACTGGCTAAAATAACTCAGCGTAATATCTTTAGCCTTATTGATTTTACTTGCCGAAAATACATAACTGTGGCCATCCTCATTTATCCTCACATCGGTAATGGGCTTGCTTTTACCTAAGGTTTGCTGTGCAATGGTCATTAATTCAGAAACGGCTTTTGGCCGGCCTGTTTGTTTAACTTCTACCAGGTCCCGGTGGAAAAAGTCAAATAGTTCGTCTTCAAATACAAGCACGCAACCTGTTACCGAAATAATTACGATAACTATACCGATAGCCAGCCCCAGCCACAAATGTAGCCAGGCCGCAACTGCTTTAAACCGTTTCCAAAATTGCATAGCCCTTAGTTGAAAGTGTAAGTTAAGGTTAGCAGGTAGTTGGATGGCGCGCCGGGGAACAACCGTATATAATCATACCCGCCCACCCAGTATTTTTTGCCAGTGAGGTTATTGGCGTTAAACTGCAATTGCACTTTGCCGATGTTGTAGAATAAGGCGGCATCAACCAACGTGTAAGACGGTATACTTTGCGTTACATTGATGGAGAGCATCCGTTTGTCTACATAATTAGCTCCTAAACCCAGGCCCAGGCCGCTTAACGTTCCATTTGTGATATTATAGCGTGTCCATATATTGGCCATATTTTTAGGTGCGTTTGGCTTTTGCTGCCCAACTTCTGTAGCGATACCGCTTTCTGTTATCTTTGCATCATTGTAAGCATAAGAAGCCAGTATGCTCCAGTATGGGGTAATCCGGCCGGTAATATCAAATTCAAAACCTCTCGAACGTTCTTTACCTACAGGCCTTAACAAGTCAGGTTGGCCAGCTACATTAGCATTATACAAAGTATTGTTCTGTTCTATCTGGTAGATAGATGTGGTGATAGAAAGCCTGTCGTCCAACCAGCTGCTTTTAGCCCCAAGCTCTATCATGTTACTGGTTACGGGGGCAAATGGCCCGCCGGCGTTAGGATTGGCTAAGGTTGCTGCCGTTTGAGGATTGTACCCCATAACATAAGTGCTATAAATATTGATGTTTTTAGATGCCGAATAAACCAGGCCAAACCGGGGTAGCCAGGCACTCGAATGCGTTGCCTCTTGTGTTGGCGAAGCATAGTTTACAAAATCGGTATAGTACTCATAACGTATGCCAACCAGGGCTTGCAGGCGGCCAAGCTTTAACTGATCTTGCACATAACCGGCATTGAGGTAATAATAAGTTGGCGACAGTGCAGTTGGCGCGAAAAAGGACTTGCTATCGTCCTGCAGACGCTGGGAGTTTAAAACATCATTCAGGTTAAACGATGCCACATTAGGCACCGGGTTGCCTTTGGTATCCCTCAAATATTTAAGGCTGTCTTTGGCAACGTAATTGGCAATTGTGCCGGTATTAGACGCATTCCGGTAGCCAGATGCGGTGAGTTGCGAAGCACCAACAGGCATTTTCTCGCTGCCGTAATCGTAGCCTACTACTATTTTATGCTCAATTGGGCCTGTTTTTTCGTTGTAGTTAAAGTAACCGCTAAAATTGTCGATGTAGCGTTTTCGCTTGCGCTGGAAAATCTGCATGGCAACCAGGTTAGGTATATCATTACCAAGCTTATCTTTTGCATAAGCATTAGCGCTGCGGTGTTCATAAAGATCTTCCTGATAGCCTGTTTTAGAGTAGGCCGCATTAAAGCTTAATTTGCTGTTAAACTGGTGATTTAAAGATAGCGTAACAATATAGGTCTGCTCATTCAAAAAATCATTGCCGGCACTTAACGCGAGCGACTGAGGGGTTGAATAAAGATCGTTGCCAATTACCGCCTGCCCGCGATCGAGCCTACTGTGAGAGTTATTGTATACCAAATCAAAATTGATGCGTGTTTTAGGCGAGGCGATAAAAGAAAGCGAGGGCGCAACGATAACGTTTTTATCAAATTGAAGATCCCGGAATGAATTGGCATCCTCATAACCAAGGTTTAAGCGGTATAATAGCGAACTATCTTTATTGGCCGGGCCCGTAAAATCGGCAAGTGCCCTGAAGGTATCGAAACTGCCCATAGAAAGGCTGATCGATTTCCGGGTTTCATCAAGCGGTTTTTTGGTTACCCGGTTTACCACGCCGCCAGGGCTTGCATTACCATACAAGGCAGACGAAGGGCCTTTGAGTACTTCAACACGTTCAAGGTAGTTAGTGAGCGGTTGCTTCCAGAAACCGGTACTGGTACGCAAACCGTTTACCAGTTGTGTATTGCTTTGGCCGTTAACGCGGAAGCCCCTTATGGTGAGGTCATCGTAAAAAGTAAACTGGTTAACACCACTAAAGTTTTTAACCACATCGCCTACACGTACGGCACCCTGATCGGCCATGAGCTCTTTACTGGCATAGGAAACCGATTGGGGGAGATCCTTAATATCTGTTTCGGTTTTATTACCTATAAAGGTTGACTTGGTTTTGTAGGTTTTTTCCTTTCGCCCGGTAATTTCCACACCCTGTAATGGATTGCTGCCTGAGGTTAACAGTACATTAAGTTTCAGGTTAGCTCCCTGAGAGATTTCTATTTCTTTGTTTACGGTGTTAAGCCCTATATAGGAATAGCGCAAGATATATTTACCCGCAGGTAACTGTAACTTGTAAGCCCCGCTTGTGTTTGTTGCGGCTGATATTGTTGTACCTGTAACCAATACGGTAGCGCCAATTATACCTTCCCCGTTGCTGTTTTGGATATAACCACTAA